>CAVRJE010000029.1:0-65136 GCA_963721365.1 uncultured Actinomycetota bacterium | reverse complement strand
CGGAGGCCTCCGCCTTGGTGAAGTCAGACCAGGTGCCCACCTTGACCATGTGGGAGTCGGTCTGCTGGTAGCGGGTCGGGGGGTCCGGGCCACCGACGTAGCCGTATTCCGCGGCTATCCGGTCGGAGATCGCGGTGTAATACGCAACATCTGAACTCACCCGAGCGGCGCCCGCCGAGGGTGCGTACCGATTGAGGATGGTCTCAAATCCTCCTTGGATGTCACCCGCGATGATCTGATCGACTCCAGCGGAGTAGGTGGCGTTGCGGACCCGCATCAGGTAGAACCAGGCGTCGATACCATCCTCCACGGTGGGGAAGGCTGCGAACACGTTCGAGCTGTGCCCGGATTCCAGCGCCGTGCCTGGGTAACGTTCGGCCTCCCATGCGGCGAAGGTCAGGTTGCCGATGTTCTTGTTCTCCCAACTCCGGGGGAACTAGGTACAGTAGCTCTCCCTCCACCACCCGTTCTCGTCCCTAAAGAAGGTGAGCGCCAGTTGCACCGGGACGTTGTAGGTCTCAGCCTCTTCGCAGATGTAGGCAGAGTATGGAGCCGCCGGCTGGTGAGTCCAGTCAGGTAGCCCTCCAACCAACTGACCTTCACAGCCTTCGCGACAAGATCCGGATCGGTGTCCGGCCCGCTCTCGATCGTCCCCCAAATGTCCACCGCGTCCAAGGTGATGTACTCGCCGGCCGCGCTCAGTCGCTCCGCCGCAGTCCCACCTTGTGAGGCCCGTCGCTGATGGTGCCGCTCGACCAGACCACCGCCTGATCGTGTGCCGGCGAGGAGTAGAGGTCGATGGTCGTCTGCCATACGTCGTCCAGGTACACATCGACGATGCCTGGAGTGCTTCCGGTCATGGCGATCCAGTCCAGGCGGGTGCCGGTAAAGTAGATGGTGGCCGAGGCGTTGCTCGAGTTGGAGCGTCCGTAGCTCGCCCCGGAGGCCTCCGCCTTGGTGAAGTCAGACCAGGTGCCCACCTTGACCATGTGGGAGTCGGTCTGCTGGTAGCGGGTCGGGGGGTCCAGGGCTGGATCGATCGTCCCCCAAATGTCCACCGCGTCCAAGGTGATGTACTCGCCGGCCGCGCTCGAGTCGCTCCGCCGCAGTCCCACCTTGTGAGGCCCGCCGCTGATGGTGCCGCTCGACCAGACCACCGCCTGATAGTGTGCGGGCGAGGAGTAGAGGTCGATGGTCGCCTGCCATACGTCGTCCAGGTACACATCGACGATGCCGGGAGTGCTTCCGGTCATGGCGATCCAGTCCAGGCGGGTGCCGGTAAAGTAGATGGTGGCCGAGGCGTTGCTCGAGTTGGAGCGTCCCGTAGCTCGCCCCGGAGGCCTCCGCCTTGCTGAAGTCAGACCAGGTGCCCACCTTGACCATGTGGGAGTCGGTCTGCTGGTAGCGGGTGCCAGGGGCTGCTGCGTCGGCCGAAGCGGGAAGGATCACGGCGCAGACGAAAACCCCGATGGCCAGGACAAACGAGACTCCCAGGCGAGAGATACCCCGAAGCGCTCTGCTTCGCGGCCGGTTCTCAGGATGATTGCGGCAGACTTCTTGCTCCACGCTAACAGTCCATGATCTCGTATTCACGCTCCTTCTCGCGCCCTTCGGCCCACTCCCTGTTCCTGCACTGCGCGGCACGACACAAACCGCCCCGTGTTCAGTGGAATATGCCACTGGCTCCAAACCTATGCAAGGGCCCGCCAACGCCCGCCCAACCTCGGAGCGTCCCAGGGCGCTGTTTCGTGTCAGTCTTTCTCCGGCGTTTCCGTAGGCTTCTCGATGGCGGGCTGGCCGAGTGTCTCATCCTCACCGGTCAGTTCCGACTCGGTTGTCAACTGTTCCAGTTCATATTTGACGTCCTCCCAGTATTTCTCAGACCAACCCATTCCCACGGTCTCCTTCGCCCTCTTTCAGCTCGGACCCTCGAAACGCAGCATACCGGAATAAGTCCTGCCCGGGCCTGTCGGGGACTTGTCGGGGGCAGCAATCTCACGAGTTTATGACCACCCCAGGGTGGGGAAGAGTATTAAGTGAGAGAGCAACTATCCTGGCGAGGGTAAGGCCGCTCAGTCTCGCCCGGCACAGTAGTTACCGGGGACGGCTGATGCCTTGTGAAAAGCCCTCCCAGATAGACTCTCTCATTCTTTTTGGCAGTTGCCCAGGCGCTTGAGGAAGGTTTGCCCACGCCATTGCCTGCGCCGCAATCGAGCGCTAGTCGTCCGTAGGGGGAGTGCCCCCGTGACAGGTACATGAGTGCGTCGCATAGCCGCTGGGGTGACATTTGACGCACGCGAAGCTCCCGGCGCTATGCTCCCCGGCCCCCGGGTGACGGAACGTCGAGGGCTTCCAGGCCTTGGTGGTGTGGCAGGATGCACACTTGGTCAACCCCCCGTGTTTGGCTCCGTGGCAGGAAACGCAGGCAGTACTGGCCTTGGCAAACGTCTTGCCGTGGCAGGCGGAGCACGCGAGACCGGCATGTCCACCGGTCCGGGAGAACGGGTGCTTGAACGTCGAGGGCTTCCAGGCCTTGGTGGTGTGGCAGGATGCACACTTGGTCAACCCCGCGTGTTTGGCTCCGTGGCAGGAGACGCAGGCAGGGCTGACCTTGGCGAACGGGGTACCGTGGCAGTCGGCGCAGGCGAGACTGGCATGCGCGCCGGTCAGCGGGAACGGATGCTGGAAGGTCAGGTCAGTCCATGCTGTAGGCGTGTGGCAGGAGGCGCAGTCGGTCAGCCCGCCGTGCTCGTCGCCGTGGCAGGAGATGCAAGCTGGATCGGCCGCCGGGAACTGGGTGCCGGAGACGGTTGTACCTCCCGGCTTGCTCACGTGGCAGTCGGCGCAAGTCAGACCGGCATGCGCACCGGTCCGCGGGAACGGATGCTGGAAGGTCAGGTCAGTCCATGCCGTAGGCGTGTGGCAGGAGGCGCAGTCGGTCAGCCCGCCGTGTTGGTCGCCGTGGCAGGAGATGCATGCAGGATCGGGTCTGGGAAGTTGAGTACCGGGGATGATCTCGGCTCCCGGCTTGCTCACGTGACAGTCGGGACACGCCAGATTCGCGTGGGCGCCCGTTCGGGGAAACGGATGCACGGCCTCGGCCGGGGCGGTCGTGGTACTTGAAGCCGGGGCCGTCGGGACAAGCGGCTCCGCGACGTACGACGTGGTTGTCTCCCCAGTCCGGCTGCACGCGACGGCGACGCTTGTCAGGAGCACGAGGAGGACAAGCAGGGCCACCATTTCCAGTCCCCAGGCCCACTTCTTGCCTAGTCTCATCTCAGTCCCTCCTGTCTACTGATGACATTCTGAAGCGCCCCGCCACCAGGCTGAGCGAGCCCAGAGGACAATTGCATGAAAGCGATCACACACCATTTAAGTCATGATGAGCACGTGATGTCAATAGATGAGTAAAGCGATTAGCGTGATTATCTTACCGGCGCGGCGGGCGCACGATCAAGTTAGAGGATGCCAGGGTTACTGGACCCTCGACGAGGTAAACAACTCCACATCCTGGCCTTTGGGCCCCTGGGGACTCGACTTCTGCCCCGTGCGAAGAGTGGCAGTCTATTCTACGCTTAGTAGAACATGCGTTACAGCCTGATAGTCTTTGCATCGCGGGGAGTGAACCAATGATCAACCTGCTGAGTACTTATCTTCACACTTGGGTGAAATCCGAGCGAGCCGCCACGGCGGTGGAGTACGCGATCATGGTGAGCCTCATCGCGACTGTGATTGTTGGAGCCGTGGCCGCTGTTGGCGCCGCCGTTCTTGGCCTGTTCGATGTGCCGATCTTTGGGTAGCGCTACGACCCGCTCGGGGCATTGAAGAACCGGCAAAGGGATCGGAAACCCTCTTACTTCGCGAATAGCTCCAGCATAGGCCGGTGGCAAGTGCGGTCAACGAGCTGAATAGAACCCTCCGGCTGGCAAGGCCTGGTAGCAGCCGATCCGGGGGGTGGTGTCCATGCTAGGCCCTGGAGCCATCACCGGCCATGCTTGGAGACTAATGTCCGAGCTAGCCTGCGGGCGGATATGAGCCTCCAAGGCCCGCGCTTGGGTCAGTTCGTCCATTGCGTCCCTGACCCCCGCTCCTGTGTCCGGATACGGGTTCTCCTGAAGCGGTATGACTACCAGCTTCGGAGGCTGCCCGAATGGGCTCTCGCGAGGACGGAGCACGGCTTCGCCTAGCGTGCCGGCGGGCCGGCCCGTGTATACGTCCCCTTCCCGAAATTTGTATCTCCACTATAGGCCGCCGCTCGGACGAGACCTGGCGGGCCGGACGAATATGCCTAAGCTAAGGGTGCAGGATGCGGGTCGCACTTGTTGCCCCGCAACCGCTTGACGTCGCGAAAAGACTGACACCCTCATTTACGACCTCGCCACGCCTATTCAAGTACGCCCTGGCTCATTCAGTGTTTCTTAGGCAGGAGAAGTCAGGCCGGAAGGTGAATAGCGGAGAACAACAAGTGCCGTGCTCACGCGGGCCTGGGGAAGGCTCCGGCCTGCATCCTGTCCGGAGGTGTGGTTGTGAACCGAATGTGCCTGTGTCTGCCTCTTCTCGCTGGGGTGCTGCTCATCTTTGGGTGCGCCGGCGAAGGGACCCCAACAACGACCAGGCCTCCCAGCGCCGCCGTCCCCACCACTACGAAAAGCACGACCACGACGACGCTGGCCGCCACCTCGACGAGCGCGACCACCACGTCCAGCACGGCGGTGATCACGGCGACAACCGGCTCGTCCGCCCCGACGGGAGTGACGGCCGTCCCCGGCAAGACCTATGCCGCCGAACTATCCGGCACAGACGTCGTTCCCGCTGTCAATACCGCGGCCACCGGTTCAGCCACCTTCATGGTTGACGCCACCGGCACCCGTATGAACTTCGTGCTCAGCGTTAGTAACATGACCGATGTCATCGCGTCTCGGGTCCATGTGGGCAAGGCGGGCAGTAACGGCCCGGGAGTGCTCATACTCTACCCCGGCCCCACCATCAGCGGCGCCTTCACTGGAAACGTGTCCGGGGGGACCTTCACAGCCTCGGTTCTCTTCGGGCAACTTACCGGAAAGACGATCGCCGATTTCGTAGCCCTGATCACGAGCGGCCAAGCCTATGTGAACGTGGGCACGACCGAGAACCCCGGTGGCGAGATTCGAGGCCAGATTCATTAAGTAGTGACCATTCACTTCGAGCTGCCGGCAGGGCTTCGCGGGAACGATCGCTAAGAACGGTCTGTGTCTGTATCGCGCGCCCAACCTACCGGTCCGAGGGTTTGCCAGATGTTGTGCTCTCAGTAGGTGACCACCCTCGGCAGACTTTTGGCCGATTCGATCCAGCCGGCTACCTCATCTTCGGTTGGGCGTCTGCGGACAAGTTGCTTCTCTTCGTTCACTTCTGCCATCTTCAAGGTCAAGTTGTCCGCCCGCCTCTGGGCCAACTCGGGGACGGTGTCTACGCCTGCGGCTTCCAGCAGGTCCGAGTACTGCTCGCCCACGCCCTTGATGCGGAAGAGATCAGCCATGTTCACCCAGCGCAGGATCAACTTGCCGCTGATCCCGCTGGCGAGCGCCAGGTCTTCCCGGCCCTTCGGGCTGGCGCCCACTTTGAGCAGGTCGTCGGTAGTCTTCAGACCGAGATCTCCGAGCTTCTCCGCAAAGACGGGACCGATGCCCTCGATGTCGGTGAGATCGTACGTCTGCCTTACGACCGGCTCCTCGGTCGTCACTGCCGGCGCGACGACCGGCGCCGCGACGGGCGCCGCGGAGGTAGCCGGTTCAGGCGCAACGGCCGGGGCCTCGGCGATCAACGATGCAGCCGCCGCCACCGGCGCAGGGGGCACCGCTAGCGCAGGGGGCACCACTGCTTCCTCGTCCACGAGCGCGACTGATTCCTCGTCCGCAGGCTGTAGGGGTCCCTTCACGGTCATGAACGCGATCAAAGCCATCACGTAGAGCGCGATGAGCAGGACGGACCAGACCGGATGGACCTGGAGCACTAGAAGCTGCGAGACGATGGCCAGGGAAGCTGCCACTACGCCGACGATCCGCCCAATGCGGCTCCCCTGGACGACGGCGATACCACCGAGCAGCAGCACGGCGCCGATAGCGATATACCAGACCGCGAGACCGGTGACGTCGACCAGGAAATAGCCTGAGTAGCCTAGGATCACCCACTGGTCGTTCACCAGGCCGAAAATCCCCGAGAGTATCTGAAACACTCCCACCACCATCATCAAGATTGCCCCAAACGCGGCCCAACCCCTTGAGTTCTTCATGGGAGCGTCTCCTTTTCTACCACTGGTAGCGCGACTATTGTCCCAGTATGTAAGAGTGGCCGGAAGGTTGCAAGCCGCGCGCGTAAGGCTACGAGCTGACCCCACCCTCCCCAATAGGCCAGCGTAAGACTCGCCACCCGGCCGGCCATCATTCCCTGCATCCGCCCGTTTCTCCGGTAACCGTCGCTCAGTACGCTGGAATGGCAGGCTCGGAATAGGAAAGAGGTCGGTGCCGGCCTTGGGAGGTGAGACCGATGCTAGCGGTGGGCGACAAAGTGACGGTCTTGTTCAGTGAGTGCAAGGGCTTCGGGGCAGAGAAGGTCGGCCAGTGCGGTACGGTGACCCAGGTGGAAGCTCTCCGGGAGCTGGTGGGAATCTACCGGGTCGAGTTCCCGGAAGGAACATGGGAGTATCTCCATCGGGAAGTGGAAAAGGCTGCGTGAAACGTGCTTGGCACCACTGATAAGCCATCAGCTCGGGGGCCGGCGCGGCCTGGTGCTCAGGTCAGGCGGGAGGAAGAGCCGGCTTTGTACGGGGGCCTTCCACGTGTATCCGCGGCAGGATCCGATGCAGAACCACCGGTAGATACCAGTTCACCCTGCCAAGCAACGCCATACTGGCGGGAACAAGGATCGAACGAATCAGGGTGGCATCCAGCAGCACCGCCACCGCGAGCCCAAACCCCAACTGCTGGAGCATCACCAGATGACCGGCGGCGAAGGTGGCGAACACCACCACCATGATGGCGGCGGCACCGGTGATGATGCGGCTTGTCGCCCTGAGCCCTACCGCCACCGCTTCCCTGTTCTTCCCTGTCTCCTCGTAGTGCTCCCGTATCCGGCTGAGGAGGAATACGTGATAGTCCATGCTAAGCCCGAATAGGATGCAGAAGAGGAAGATGGGCACCCACGATTGGACGGTCGTCGTCTGCTGGAATCCGAACAGCTCATGCCCGACGCCTTTCTGAAAAACAATGACCAGCAGACCATACGCGGCGCCGACGGAGAGCAGGTTCATGATGATGGCCTTGAGCGGGACTATGAGCGAGCGAAACACCACCATCAGCAGTATGAACGTCAGCCCAAGCACGAACGCCAACACGAAGGGGGTCAGCCGGTTCACCAGATGCGTCGAGTCGGCATTTGAAGCCGTCTGGCCGGTCACGTAGACCGCGGTGTTCGACCCCGCGAACGAATCAGGGACCGTGGTGCCGCGCAGAGCCGTGATCACCCCGTAGGCCTCTTGCGAATTCGGGTCGACCGTCAGGGGGGCGGTGACCACAGCTACATCTTTGGTCTGATTCCAACTCACGGTGGCCGCGGACGCGAAGTCGCCGGAGGTATCCATCTTCGCAATCAGCGTCGCAATGTCCGCGTCGAGCGCCGCGGTCTGCTTACCGTCCACCACGATCTGGACCGGAGCCAACATCCCGGCCGGGAAGTTGTTGACCAAGAGCTCATACGCCGTCCTGCGCTCCCCGTCTGGCAGCGAATCGGCGCCGCCCGCGGCCCCGGTCTTGAGGGAAAAGGCGGGAACCGTAGCCGCCAAGAGGATGATCACGGTGACGATCACCGCCACCAGGGGACGCTTCATGACCTGCTGGGTGAGACGGCCCCAGAATCCTTTGTACATAGTGACGCCGCTATGGACCCGCTCGCCGACCTTCATCTTGCGTGGCCGGCGCAGGACCGGCCAATCCAGCCGGTCGCCGAGCAGGCTGATGAGAGCCGGGACCAGTGTCAGCATCGCCATGACCGCGATCCCGACTACCAGCACCGCTCCGAGTCCCAAGCTGCGGAACGTTGTGATGGGAACGATGAACAGTCCCAGTAGGGCAAGCATAACCGTGCCCCCGGAGAACAAGACCGCCCGACTGGCCGTGCGGCCGGTCATCACGATGGCGTCATGCTTCCCGAGACCCTGGCGCCGCTCTTCCCGATACCGTTGGATGATCAACAGGGCGTAGTCGATCCCCACCGCCAGCCCGATCATCATCACGATGTTCACGATGAAGAAGGACTGCGGCATGATGGTCCCGATCCCGATGACCGCCCCGATGGTCACGCCGATGGTGACAAGAGCAAGGACCAGAGAGACCCCAGCCGCCACGAAAGCACCGAACACGAGCACCAAGACACCCAGCGTGATAGGAAGTCCCACGGTCTCCGCGCTTCGTAGGTCACGCGTGGCCGCGGACGAGAGTTCATCTCCGATGCTCGCCTGGCCGACGGTAGTAACGGTGAAGCCATCGCGGCCGAGGCCGTCCACCGTGCTCAAGTAGGTGCCGAGGTCCTTGTCTCCTTGGGCCAGAGTGACGTAGATGAAGGTGCTGTGCCTGTCGGACGAGACCATGGCCTTGGCCGAGGTCGGATCGAGCGCGGCGACCTGGTAGTAGTCGAAGGCGCTCTGCACCGCCTCGGTCTTTGAGGTGACAGCCGCACTTGACTCTTGGACCACTTGGCGGAAGGCGCTGTCGTCTACCGTGTACGTGTCGGAGTGGATCAGGAGTGTCTCCACGTCGGCTGAGGTCCCCGAGACCTTCTGCTCGAGCAGTCTCTGCCCTTTTGTGGATTCCGGGGAGTTGAGGAACTGCATCTCGCTGGCGGTCAGAGCGTGGCCCAGACCAGGGAAGCCGGCGATTGCGACGGCGAGTAAGACGAGCCACAACCCGATCACCCACCACGGACGACGCGCGCTGAAGTCGGCAAGCTTGCCGGTACCAAGGGTCAGCTTCATAGATTTCTCCCGGTCGACGTCAAAGCGGAGCGGGGCTCATTGCGTAGCCGTCCCTCGCAGCGCCAGCGCGGCAGCATCTGGCCGCGGACCGTACGGCCCGCGGATTTGCGACTGAAGCTGGACCTCACCTGGACGTGACCAGGGGTGCGGAAAACTCGATCGTGCACCACTGGGGTGAGAATCCCGGCTCAAACATCGGCCACCATAAGAAAGAACACCCGCTTATTCACCAATCTGACCTGCATTTCTCGAGTCCAGCCTCATGAGGGCGGACCGAGGTGGTAGTTTAGCCCATGGAGCATAAGCCCGGTGTTAGGATCTGGAAGAACGTCCCGGCTGGCGCGACATGTCTAGTCCGCCGTTGCACCCTCGCGGATTTTCGCCGGACGGCTGGGGCGACAGGCGAGAGGAACCACTGCGCTACGGAGGACCAGCGGCTCGATGAACACGATGTTTGGAAATACGCGCCTCGCCCTCGTCCCAGGCAACATCACTACCCAGAACGTGGACGCTGTGGTCAACGCGGCCAACTCCAGCCTCATGGGCGGCGGTGGCGTAGATGGGGCTATCCACAATGCCGGAGGCCCCGAGATCAAGGCGGCGTGCCGAGAGATCACAAGCGCCCGCGGCCCACTCCCCCCGGGCCAGGCCGTAGCCACCACCGCGGGCCGGCTGCCTGCGCGGCTGGTGATCCATACGGTCGGCCCTGTGTGGGGCGGGGGCACATCCGGCGAGGACCAGACGCTCGCGAGCGCCTACAGATCCAGCCTCGCAGTCGCCCGAGAGGAGAACGCGCGGACCGTGGCCTTCCCCTCGATCTCCACCGGAGCCTACGGGTATCCGATCGACCGGGCTGCCGCGGTGGCGCTGAGGACTGTACGGGCGGAACTGGAGACGCACCCGGAAGCTTCGACGAGGTCCGTTTCGTCCTGTGGGGGCAGCGCGCCCTACTTGCCTACGAGGCCGCGCTGAAGGCGCTGCTCGACGAGCGCGACGGATAGCGAGGCCCGGCCAGCCGGCCAATCGCGGCCGGTACCCGCCTGTCGCATGTGCTTTGCTCACTCCCTTCGCGGTCCCGCATCACCGGGGTCGCTACACCTTCAGTTCCCGCCAGTAGAAGGGTCTGCCATGGCCTGGATAGACCGTCTCGATCTCTAGACCACCGAGGCGCTCGATGCTTGCCCTGGCAGTCGATACATCGTCCATGATCGAACCGAGTCTGGGCGCCTTGCGGTTCTCGAGGAGGTCTCCGCATAGTAGGCTCCCGTCCGTCAGCAGCAGCCCGATCGAGCCTGCCGAGTGTCCGCGCAGCAGAAGCACCTTCGCGCCGACGAGCCCATACTCCGAGAGGTCAGAGTCTTCGTCTACGAGTAGATCGGGCTCGAAACGATCTTCCGAGGGAAAGCGCACGGCCAGTGAGAGAATCTTCCGCGATACGTGGTTCGGCCTCTTTCGACCGGCGAACATGTCACCCCGCACGCTCATCGGGACGTCGCCGGCATGCATGGCGATGGGCGCACCGAGCTTCTTTCTCAGATAGGCAGCGCTGCCGATGTGATCGAAGTCGCCGTGGGTAATGAGAATAAGCTTGATCGACCCCGATCCGCACTCGTCGCCGCAAAGCTTGCTCTCGAGCTCAGCCCGCTGTTTCCTCATGCCGGTGTCGACGAGCACGATCCCGGCGTCAGTGGTAATCACATAGCAGTTCACGCGGATCAGCCTTGAGCTGAGAACTAGAGGTGTGACGATCGGGAACATGTGACGCGTGCCTTCCTTACTCAGCAACGCGGCGTTCCGGTTGCCAAAACGTAGTGGACCAGAGCACCTCTGGGCGAGGCTGTTGCTTGCAGTCACTGTCAACGAGGGGCCGTTCATTCCGGTGGAGAGAGGCGGCGCGCGGCACGGGGCTGCGTGGGACCGGCCTACGTCACCGATCCCCATGCTGGAATGGGCCGGGGCATCACTCGCGTGACCTTGCCCTTGTTGTCGCCATAGATGCGCTCGGCGGTCATGTGGCACACATTAGCGCGTGCCGTCTCGCTCAACTCGTCGAGGAACACGTCGTAGCGCTGCAACTCCGGGCCGAGCCGCTCGAACTTGGTCACCAGGTCCGACCCCAGGCAGATGCGCTCGCTGTACTTTTCCGTCAGTTCGACCCAAGCCGGGTCAGGCCGGCCGTTGGGGCAGATCGCCACATCGTAAACGATCCACGAATAGTCCACGCACAGGTGCGGATACGCCTCGAGGAGTCGCTCGACCATCTGGTGGTAGAACGGCACGTTGACGCGGCGCGACATGCCGCAATGGGCAAAGACGAAGCGCGTGCGCGGAAACTCACGCAGCGCCTCCTCGAGCTCGTGCAGGAAGACCGGGTGGTCGCTCTTGGTGACCGACGTCACGTTCTGGTGCATCAGCACCGGCAGGTCGTGGTCGGCCGCGAACTGGTAGACAGGCCACAGTGCGCCATGGTTGGCGCGTGGGTTCTCGCCGTAGGTGAACGCCGTAAGGTCGTCGTGGCGCAGAAGCATCTCGCCGATGCCGCTCCAGACCTCGGGGTACTGCTCGTAGAGCCGCTCGACGTGCCGCAGAGCGTAGCGATCCACAGGGTTGAAGCCGCACATCAACGGATAGATCCGCGTCTGCCCTTCGGGCGCCAGCTTGCGGTACATCTCCGCCAAGATCACGTCGGTGTAGCCGTAGTAGTAGCAGGGCGAGTCGTTCGCCAAGTAATAGTCCGGCGGCTCACGGTCGTACTCGGTCCAGAGCTTTGACACAGGCAGACCGAAGACTACGGCCTTGTCGATGTTGGCCTGGTCCATGCAGTAGAGCAACGCGTCACCGCCGGGCGTCTCTTGGACGAAATTCATGACGTGCAAGTGAGCGTCGATGATCCGGTACTTGCTGCCGCGCAACGGGGCCAGCGAGCCGCGCCGGCCCGGCACCCGCGACCACGTCTCGATCTGTTCATGCGGCATAGCTCACCCCCAGTTTTTCGGCCAGCAGGCGGCACTCGTCCGGTTCCAAGCGTTCCCAAAGGTACTGCCAGTCCTGGCGGTTGCCGATCAGCGTGATCAGCTGCTCGCGCGTCATTTCGGCCAGTAGGCGCGCGCTAAGGTGCGCCGGCAACGCGCGCATGAAGCGCGCCAGGTCGGCACCATCGTGCAGGAGTCGGCTCGTGTGCGCCCAGCCGAGGCGGTCCAGCAGGTCGAGTTGGCCTTCAGCGTCCAACGCGTCCATGGCGGCACACAAATCTGAGCCGCTCCGGATGAGACGCGTGAGGTAGGGCGTACCGAGCAGTTCGATGGCCCGCCGGTCGCACTCGCCATACAGCCAACCGAGAACTTCCGCCAACTCCTGCGCGGTGTTGATGAGTGCGCGAAGGCCGTCGGTTCCGAGCGTGTCCAGGATCCTCAGTTCGACCTCGACGACCGCAAGCGCCGCGAAAACATCACGCAGGTGCCGCGCCTCCCGGATGATGTCCGCCAGGCGCGGGCCCAGGGTGTCCACCAGGTAGAGTTGGTCCTCGGGGGCGAGCGACTGCAGGAGGCGCTCAAAACCGAGCGGGCCGCCCACGATTTCGGCCAAATCCGGACCGAGCTGCTCCAGCACGGCGCGGTCGTACTGTCCCTGCAGCACGTCGAGCGCCACTGCCAGCTCGTTCGCCGTCCCGATGCTCGCCGTCTCGCCGTCGATCGTGACGGGGTAGCGCTTGATTCGACTCGGGTCCATGGTGCCTCCTGATGCAGTCGACTCTGAACGGGAAGAGCCGGCGAAGGGTGGTGCCGGCAAGACTCAGGTTGCCCCGCAGGTCCCCCCGGCTACATGCCCTCGGTCGAGCGGTCCGCGGGCTGGCCTGCTTGAGCCGGTCCGATACGGTATGGCCTCATCATCTCGTTGTCCTCGTGCTCGACGATATGGCAGTGCCACATGTATTGACCAGGATTCGCGAACCGAGCCTTGATGCGCGTCACCTCCCGGGGATATGCAATAACGGTGTCCTTGAAACCCGTCTCCCATGGTTCAGGCGGACGCGGATCGCCCTTGAGCTGCACCGGCTGCACCGGCTCGCCCGACTTGTCGTCGACCACGAGACCTTCCCGGTTGACGACCTCGAACACCACCTCGTGCACATGCATCGGGTGGGCATCGACGGTGAAGTTGTACATCTCCCAGACTTCGGTCGCGCCTGGGTCCGGGTTCTCGGTGACGGGGTCGATCCACGGGTCAAGCGTTGCCGTCCCCGTGGAGTCCAGCCTGCCCAACAGCATGCCCGCGGGGCCATCCCAGTCGCTGGATCTGATCTCCGACAATGCCAGCCGCCGGGTGACGGTCGGGGCGGGGAGAGGGCTCACGGCCGGCAGCACAAGGAAACGGGGCGGCGTCGTCGGGTCCGCGGCCACTGCGGGGACTACCTTGAACTGCACTATCTGGCCGGTGCTCGACGGATCTGCCATCGGGAAGTCCATCCCCGGGGCCCCGCCTTGGAACGGCGCATCCGGAGCCACATTGCCGAGAACGTAGTCGCCCGCGGGCACGTTGGTGAAATCGACCACGACGTCGGCGCGCTCGGCCAGCCCCGTGAGCAGCCGGTTCCCCAGATCGGTGATGTTCACGGGCGCCGCGAGAAAACCCCCCTCGCTGCCTATCTGCCACACCTCCACCCCCGGGATGCCATTGAAGTCCAGGAGCAGGACGCGGGCCTGGCAGCCGTTGAGGAAGCGGAAACGGTAGCGGCGCTGTTCCACCGACAGGAACGGCCAGGTGTTCCCGTTGACCATGATCATGTTTCCGAAGAACTCCGGGTTCCAGATGGGCGCCAGATCGGTCTTCGGTTCGTAGCCGGGATCGTCGGCCTTGGCGCCGTCGAAGAACTCGCGCGTGCTGGGATAGAACAGCGATCCATCTGAGTTGAACGCGCGGTCCTGGATGGCGATGGGGATCTCGTAGTAGGTCTTGTCCGCCGGGAACGCGTCTCCCTCGCGCGGCGCGGGGCCCGGGAGCACCGCCCGGGACCCGGAGCGGGAATCGAGCACCGCGTCATCACCAGCCGGGCCGCCGCGGAGGATGCAGAAACCGGCGGGTCCGGCGTAGACGTTCACCCTAGTCATGCCCAGGGTGTGATCGTGATACCAGATGGTCGAGGCGCGGTTCTGGTTCGGATACTGGAAGACAGAGTAGCCCGCGCCCCAAGTGACACCGAAAGCGGCGGCCGCCTTGTTCTTGAAGAACTCGTACCAGGTCCCCTGCCCGGCGTATCCGGCCGGGATGTTGTTGGCATCCGGCAGATACCACGCCTCGGCGTAGCCGTCGCTCTCGTCACCCACGCCCACTGCGCCGTGCACGTGCGTCACCATCGGGACGGGCCCGGTATAGGGGTCCGGGGTCGAGGTGAAGCTGGGACGCGTGTCGCGGCCGGCCGTCCCACCCGGCGGGTTGGCCCAGTGCAGCGTGGGGTCGACCGCCAGCAGGTGCGGAAGGTAGCCACCAGAGGCGTCTTTGAGGTCGTTGATCCACTTTACCCGCACCGGCTTTCCCGCCGTCGCTTCGATGGTCAGCGAGGGCGCGTTGTGCAGCAGCAGGCCCGATTTGCCCGCAGAGGTGACGGCGCCATATCCCCACAAGGTCGTCGCCGGCAGGCCGACCGGCAAGACCTGCTGGGAGAACTGTTTCATCGAAATCTCGTAGTAGTCGGCGTCCGGGCCGCTCTTCTGCTTGACCGTCCCCGCCTTCGGCATGACCGGGGGTATGAGCAACGGTGTCACGAACTTGGGCACCGCGGCCGGGTCCAGAGTGCCGCCGGGGAGCCTGGCGATCATCGTCGTCGTGGTGCTCGCGCCTCCGGAGGTCGCTGTGGTCCCTCCGGTAGTCCCGCCGGTCGTTGTCGAGCCGGCCGTAGCAGTAGTCGTAGTGGTCGGGTTCGTGCAGCCGGCCAGCACGAAAAGGCCGACCACCCCACCAGCGGTGATCTTGACGAACTGACGCCTCGACAGCTCCTCGGCCATGACAGTCCCCCTCGTTCTCACAGAAACAGACATCAGCAGGACCCGACGTATGTCTGATCTGCCTAGGGATTCTACAGCGAACGGCCAACACACCGGTCACGGGGTGTCCTCAGGCCGGCCTTCCAGGAATGAACCGGCAGGCTTGCAGATAGTCCAAGCTGCTACTCCAGCATCTATCTCTGCACACCCCGCTCGCGCCTAATGGCTGCTTGGCGCCACTGATACACCATCAGTTGGAGCAAGCTGAGTCTCACGAGAAGTAATGGCCCCCCGAATCGCCGAAGAAAGCCGTTCAGGGGCGGCTTACCGCAATCACACTCGGAAACGTGAGACCTGGAGCCAGGTTGGGCGCCTAGTTGAGGGTCCCCGTGACATCGATGGCATCGACGCCGATGTTGGTGCCGGTGGCGGCCTTGCTCTTGGCTCCCGTCCACTGAATCTTGACGGTATGGGTTCCCATCGCCAGGATCCCGGTGCTCCAAACGCGCTTCTGCCACGCGGTCTTCGCGCCGTACAGATTGACCGTGTACGTCTTCTTGCCGTCCACGGTGACCTTGGCTTGGCCGTAGGTGGGACCAGTCTTCGCGATCCAGGCCAGGTTGATCCCGGTGAAGCGGATGGTCACCGACGCTCCGGGGGTGTCGGCGTACTTGAAGCTCCTCCCTGACGCCGAGCTATTCGACGTGGTGTTCCACGTCCCCGAATACGAGACCTTGGCATCGCTCTGCTGATAGCGCCCGGTAAGTACGCCGGTCACCTTTATGGCATCCACGTCGATGTTGGTATCGGTGGCCGCCTTCCTTTTCTTACCGGTCCAACTGATGACCACTGTATGGGCGCCGTTCTTGAGGGTGCCGGTCTGCCACACCGTGTGCTTCCAAACCGTCTTCGAGTTATACAGGTCCACGATGTGGGCGGCGCCGCCGTCCACCGTGACCTTGGCCTGGCCATACGCAGGCGATTGCTTGGCTATCCAGGCGAGATGGGTCCCGATGAAGCGGATGGTCACCGAGGCGCCGGCGCTGTCTGCGTACGCGAAGCTTCCCCCGGAGGCCGCTGAGTCGCTGACTGTCTTCCAAGTCCCCGCGTATGTGAGGCGAGGATCGGTCCGTTCGTAGCTGGTAGCGGCAGAAACCGGCACAGGCGAAGAAGCCACTTTCGTCAGGCTACCGAGCACCTCGAATGCGTCCACGTTGATGTTGGTGTCCGTCGCGGCAACTCCCTTGGCTCCTATCCATTCGATCGTGACAGTGTGCGTGCCCCGGGCCAGAGTCCCGCTGTTCCATACCCTCTGCTGGTAGAGCGTGCTTGACTTGTGGAGGTTGACCACAACGGGGGTCTTGTTGTCCAGAGTCACTCTGGCAAGACCATAGACGGGACTTCTTTTGGCGATCCAAGCGAGATACGTCCCGTTGAAGCTGGCCGTCACCGACGCCCCTACGGTGTTCGCATACTGGAAGCTCCCTCCGGAGGCCGAGCCAACAGTCGGGGTGCTCCAGGTCCCTTTGTAGACCAGGTGGGGATCGCTCTGTTCGTAGCGGCTGCGTAGAGGAATCATGCGCCGTGCGGTCACATAGCTACTTCGGTAAGCATCCTCGATGCAGACGAGGTCTCCGATCCCAGGCGAGTTGATCATCATGCCGCCGCCCACGTACATCCCCACGTGCCGGACGGGACTATAGAAGAAGACGAGATCCCCCGGCCGAAGGTCCTCTTTGGCGACCGGACTCCCGCAGTTGGCTTGGTAAGCAGCGCGATGGGGCAAGGAGATGCCGAACTTGCTGTAGACGTACCGGGTGAAACCGGAGCAGTCGAAGCCGGTGGTCGGGCCAGTTCCGCCCCATAGATAAGGCCTTCCCAGATATTTTACCGCCTCCCGGACCACCTTCTCGCCGGACGTCAACGCGGTGCTGCTCCTATACCAGTAGAGGTCCTTCACCGTAGCCGGGCTGGCGCCCCAGGAGTCGAATACGGTCACCTCTACCGGTCCGGCTCCATGCGCCGCGGGAACGGAGAGAATAGTGAGTTTGGTGCTCGAGTTGATCTTCCAGTCGGACTTCGGGATATCCGCTTTGCCGACTTTCACCCTCGTCACCCCATCCAGGCCCTTGCCGGTGACGATGAGCTTGTTGCCGCCACGGACCGGGCCACTCGTCGCGCTCAGGCCGCTCACACGCAGTCCACTCGAGTTGACGGAAGTTGAAAGGGTAGGAGCAGCAACCGCGGCGGTGGAACCGAGGAGCAGGGCCAGTATGAAGACGAGCGCCGCGATCCCGGCATGGATTCTCTTCTTGGTCGGCCGCATGGGAACCTCCAGTGAGTGCGCGACCGTCGCCGACACCGCTGATATCGGACTTTCGCGCAGCTTCCTCAAGCCAAGCCGAGCGACCGCACCACGGGGTGCGGTCTTCGTGGCAGTCGCCGACGGGGCCGACAGCCACCCGTGCGATGGGTCTAATCGACGGTCACCATACCGTTGGCAGAGCGCCTGCGACGGCCACAACGTTGTTGGCTCCAAAACCGATCCCTGCAGAGGACATCATGTCGGCAGCCACGGTTTCGGCGGCATTTGAGCCAAGTTTGAGGCGTCTGTACGATCGGTATATACTTAATGACAACACGCCATGGCTCCCCAGCCCACCCCTACTCGCTGGGGCGGGCAAGAAGGCTATGCGCCCCCGGCTAGGTCGTTCCCGCAGGCGGCTACCCGGAGCTCGCGCAGCAGCTCTGCGAATCTCGTAGGCGTGTAGTGCCTACCGGATGAGCCGGTAGCCGGTCACGCACTGGAATCCCCCGACCGAAGGGGTCCTCTCAAGGTTTCGGGAGACGGCCCTTGACGGTACTTTCCGTATAACCACGCGGGAAGGAGCACCCATGTCCGTTGCACGTATCACCGAAGTGAAGTCCTCGTCCACGGTGAGCTTTGACGATGCCATCAGGTCAGGCGTCGCGCGCGCCCACAAGACGCTGAAGAATGTCAAATCCGCCTGGATCTGGAACCAGGAGGTGACGTTGGACGATGAGGGCAACATCGCGGAATACCGCGTTCACATGAAGGTCACCTTTGTCCTGGAAGACTGAACGCCCAACCTACTGATTGATCATCAGCGCGTCTGGCCCAGGGTTAGGCCATGCTTGAAGGTCACTTCAGAAGACGCTTCAGGTCGGCTAGACGCTCGTAGATTTCCTTCCGATCCCCGACTTTCAGGGCCAGAATCCAGGCGGTCTGGTCCTTGACCTGATACAAGATGCGGTAGTCCTTTCCAACCCGTACGCGAAACACGCCGTATTGGGCAAGTTCCCTGACCTTCTCGCAGTTGGCTGGCCGTGGATCTTTCGCAAGCTCTTCAAGCTTGTCAAGGATGGCTGCCTGAACCGCAGCAGACAGCTTGCCGATTGCGCGCTCAGCCGCCGGCGCAATGCGTATCTCGTACACCGCGGGCGTTCAGACGCCGAGCTTCTTGCGCAATTCGCCCAGGCTGATGGTGCCCTCCCGCTCGGTCTCTTCAATCGCCATGAGGGCGTCATGAACGTCTAGCACTTCTTCAAGACGGTCAAGCAGGCGAGCGTCTTCGATTGAAACCACCGCAGCTACTTCCTTGCCATGACGAGTGATAGCGACGCGTTCATGCCCGTATTGCACGCGACCCAGGACTTCGGCCGGACTATCCTTAAGCTGTTTGGCGGTGACAGAAGTCATCGCGCCCCCTTCCAGAAGAACAAGTACATTGTGGACATTATGTACCTTTTTCCTCTTTTTGCAAGTCGCATCGCGCTCTTGCCCAAGACTGCGTGGCCAGCGATTCTGGCCGCGCCGCGCGGCTGCATCCCCAAAGAGAGGGGGGCTGGGTATCCGTCCCTTAGTGCGAGGCAGTGTGGGCGCGGTGAAGAAGGCTTCTGCTTGCGTTCGATGCGGGGATTGTTGCTTTCGCTGACTAGTGTTGTCGGCGATTGCTCGCCAGTTATCGCCTCTCAGACCCGCAGACAGACAGTCAGCCGGCCGCCGTCGTAGTGCAAGGCTGGCCCTGTGCACCCCACAGATCCTGCTCAAGCCAACCCCAGTTGCCTGACCCGCCCCCTACGTGACCGTCCCGCGTGGCCAAGACGCTCACGCGCCAACGTTCGGCAACCGTTAATATGGAAGGTTCTTATTAAAGGTTGTAGAATAACCTTTAATAAGGAGGCGCCATGGCCAAGGTTATTAAGAGGCACTGGGTCGGGGAGCAACAAAGCGGCATCCCCCGCCGCGACCGTCGGTCGTGTGACTACGAAGTCTACATCCCCGACAAACTCATGGATCGCCCCGTCACACTTGAGGGCTCAGTCGCAGCCGACGTCAGCGACGCAGAGATGGCAATCGCCCGCCTCAATCTGGAGGCGCGGGGATTGTCCAACAGCGAGGCTCTCGCCCGTCTGCTCCTGCGCAGCGAATCGGTCGCCTCTTCGAAGATCGAGGGGCTTGAGGTCGGAGCAGGACGTCTCCTGAGGGCTGAAGCAGCTCGACAGACCGGTGAGCCACCGACCGATGTCACCGCAAGCGAGGTTCTCGGCAACATCGATGCAATGTCTCACGCCATCGAGAGCGTCGCAGAAGGCGGCCGGATAACAGTCCCACTCTTGCTCGAGACCCATCGCCGGCTTCTTGCTGGCTCCCGGCTCGAAGGACACGGTGGCCAACTGCGGCAGCAGCAGAACTGGATCGGCGGTTCGGGCTTCAACCCGTGCGCCGCCGTGTTTGTACCTCCCCCGTTCGAAACGGTCGAAGAGTATCTAGAGAGATCTCTGCGACTTCTGCAACGCCGACACCCTGCCGGCCGTGGCTCAGGCGGCAATCGCGCACGCCCAGTTTGAGACCATCCACCCGTTCATCGACGGGAACGGCAGAGCCGGTCGGGCCTTGATACATATGGTTCTTCGGAGGCGAGGGTTGGCCCCGCGAGTGCTCCCGCCGGTTTCGCTGGTCCTGGCCACTTGGGCCGCTGAGTACATCGGAGCACTCACCGCGACACGATACCTCGGGTCTCCCGACTCCCCCGCTGCCTCAGAAGGGCTGAACCGCTGGATAGCCCTGTTCGCCGCAGCTGCCCGTCGGGCGGTTGCTGATGCTGACGCTTTTGAGAAGCGGATAGCAGCCTTGGAGACTGGGTGGCGAAAGCAACTTGCTCCCCTTCGACGGAAATCCACAACCGATCTGCTGCTGAGCGCCCTCCCCGGCGCTCCGATCCTCACTGTTCAAGCGGCGGCTGCGCTCACCGGGCGAAGCTGGCCGGCCGCTAACGAAGCTGTTGCCCGCCTGGAACAGGCTGGGATACTCCGTCAAGTCACGATCGGCCGGCGCAACCGCGCCTTCGAGGCACCCAAACTAATCCGGGCGTTTACCGACTTGGAGAGGCGACTCGCGAGCCCAACCGGGGACACGCGCACTACGCCTCCCTCGCGGAACGTCCCCCGTAGGAGGACTGCCCATGAACGATGAAGACATGGATAGGCTCTTATCCAACCTGCGAAAGTCGATGGACGCGTCCTACCGCGCGCAGATGGACCTCCTGAATGTGATTGAGGCACTGATGAAGAGCGGAACTCAGACCGCCGTTTTCCCCGAGGTTGAGTTGCAGCCGGGAGTGGAGGCCGCACCATTTAGCCGACAGGCTCTACAGCGAAGCGAACGCTCGACGATCTCAGTCGAGGAGGCGGCGAAGTATCTGGGCATCGGGAGAGCGGCGGCCTATCTCGCAGTCAAGAACGGCGAGTTGCCCTCCCTTCGGCTGGGTTCACGGATTCTGGTGCCTGTTCGGGCCCTGCTTGAGCTGTTGGCGGGCCGGGAGGTCGCCAATGCTTCCCGGCAACCAAGCGACCGCGAACCGCCGCGAGTCCGGAAGCGGACCTAGCCCATCCGGCCGATCAAGCCGGCTTCTCTCTATTCCCACTGATAACTCTCGTCGAGGGCGCTAAAACTAGGCCTCCGGAGCCCTGGGCACCTTGGGCGCCTTCGGAGCTTTGGGCTTCTTGGGGCCTTTCGGCTTCTTGACGGCTTTGGAACCTTTGTCCTTTGAGCCAAGCTGGAATTCCAAGCGATGCTCCCTCTGCGTCGAAACGTGATCGGAGCGTAAGACTATAGCGGCAAGTGGAGTCAAGAGGCTGGCTCGCGTTTTCCGGACCGGTAGTGTGGCGACTCACTGATAAGTCATCAGTCGTAATGCGTCCACATCCTCAGCACCTTCACGATCCGGTCGTCTTCCAACACTTGGTAGACCAGCCGATGCTGGATGTTGATGCGCCGGGAGTAGGCGCCACTCAAGTCTCCAACCAGTTTCTCGTAAGGAGGCGGCGACTGGAAGGGGTCCTCTTCCAACACTCGTAGCAGCCCTTGGGTCTTCTCTTTGAGCCCCGCAGAGGCGAGGCGCTTGGCGTCCTTCTGGGCCTGCTTCGTATAGAGGATCCTGCCAGCTCACCAGTCCAACTCGTCTTCGAGTTCACCCACCGGTGTGACCATGCCTTCGAGAATGGACTCGCGCATCCCGGGGATCGAGACCAGGTGGAGCGTCTCCTGGACGGCGCGCCAGTCCTCTTCTGAAACCAGTACGGCGCTGCTGCGCGGTCCCGTGATCTCAATAGGATCGTGGGAGTCCGATACCTCGTCAAGAAGCTTGTAGAGTCGCTTGCGAGCTTCGGTCGCGCTGATAGCCGTCACGATGAACCTCCTCATACGTACGGTAAAGCGTACGCTACTCGGTGGGCATAGTCAAGGTCCCCGACTCTCCGTTTCAGTGCGTCAAGGCGCCCGCGAAGAGTCTACTCGGTCATTCTGGTGGCGCTCACCCAACGGCGGATGGAGCGTCAGGTGCGGGGAACCCGGCGTAGCTTGCCAAGGCATTTGGTCAACCCTGTAGTTGGAACTCCCTGGTTGACGACAAGATGCTCTGCATCTGCTCTTTCACAGAATCAAACGCGCTGGACTTCACACCCGCCATCTCGTCCATGTAGAGGCCACGATTGATCTCGACCATTATCGATGCCACCCGGCGATCCTTCCGCAAGAATTCCATCGGGACCAACGTCCCCTCATAGGGTCGGTTCAACCCCACGGTGTAGCCCATATCCTTGAGGTTGAGCGCGGTTGACTCGACCAGCGCCTTCGGTGTGTGAAATGAATCGGTGCCGATGCAGAAGTCCGGCCTCGGAACTGTCTGGTCCGTGTCGCAAGGCAGAGGGCGGCTGGGGAAGCTGTGACAGTCGACCACCAGTGCGGTCCCATGCTTTGCCAGCTCGTTCTTGACCTCCCTCGAAAGCACTTGATGGTGACTCTCGTAGAGGGACACGAGGCTTGCCCTCTCCAGCGGGTCAAGTTTCCGCTTTAGGTGCCTCCCGGAAGCCGTGCGGGTGTAGATCATCCCCATGCCCATCTTGCTCATGGGTTCCTGCGCATCATCTGGAAATCGCTCCACGTCTACAACGAGCCTGGAGGTGGGAAACATCACGGTTGTCGCCCCGGCCAAGGCAAAAAGCTCGTCAGTGAACGAATCCGTCATCAAAACGAGCTCAGCGAGGAGTTCGTCGTCTGAGAGCACGAATTGGTCCCTTAAGTTCTCGGGAATCCTGCGAGATGAGTGTGGAATATGAAGAATCATTGTGAGCTCCGATGGGCCGCGGCTGCGCCTCCTAGTATGGCGGCTCAAGAATCACTATGTAGTCCATAGAAATCCACCAATGTAACGCCGGTGTAGTTGTCCCGGGGACAGCACGGCTATTCTGCTCGGACCCATTGGATACGCCAACTATTTGTCCCAGCCTCCCAGCATCAGGCTCCCTAGTCGGGCGCGCGTCGGGTAAGCAGCGGGCCCGAAAAGTAAGCAGAGAGCCGCAGAGGACAGCCTCCCGGGAAAGCACCGCCGATACGGAATAACGAGGTTTTACAGGTCTTTTACCCTGCCTCTGAGGAGCCGGCAAAGGGACTTGAACCCCCAACCTGCTGATTACAAATCAGCTGCTCTACCATTGAGCTATGCCGGCCCGAGATCCGCCCGCGTGCCCGCAGCGGACCGCCCGTGATTGTATCGCGGCTCCGCGCCCGGTGTGGCGAATGCCCGACTCTTGGGCGTCCGGCTCCCGGGCGTCCGGCCCTAGTAGGTCACGACCCTTGGTAGACCTTTCGCAGACTCGATCCAGGCGGCGACCTGGGCTTCGGTCGGCGTCCGCCGGACCAGCCGCTTCTGCTCGTTGACTTCGTTCATCTTCTTCGTCAAGTTGTCGGCGCGACGCTGAGCCAGTTCTGGGACGGTGTCTACCCCTGCCGCCTCGAGCAGGTCCGCATACTGCTCCCCCACGCCCTTGATCCGGAACAGGTCTGCCTGGTTGACCCAGCGGAGGATCAGCTTCTTGGTTATTCCCGCAGCTGCAGCCAGATCCTCGCGGCCTTTGGGGTCGGCGCCTGCCTGCAGCAGGTCGCTGGTTGTCCGGAGACCCAGGCCGGCGAGCGTCTGGGCGTACACCGGACCGATCCCCTCGATATCGATCAGTCTGTTCGGCCGCGTACGCACCGACTCCTCGTCTCCCTCGGTGCCGATTGGCGGCAGCGTCAGCGGCGTCGGCCCCAGCGTCAACCGCAGCGTCAGCCCCCGCGTCTGCGGGGACCGCGGCGGCGCCGGGCTCGTCGATGCTTGCGTCCGCCCACTCGGTCGACGCATCTTCGCCGACCATGTACAGGGATATGTCGTCATCGCAAGGCACCGTTGGTCCTTCGACTGCGAGCGGGCGACGCTTCGCAAGCATGATGTAGGCCAGTGCCGCCCCGGTGGCGGCGAGTCCCGCCAGCGCGAGAGGTACTCCCACCCGCCGACCGCTCTGGCCCGAGTCTGATCTACTCATATCGACCGTACCCCCCTCACCGACGACGTCCTCGCTCACATCAGCAGCCGCGCCGCCAATACTGGGCGCGCGCCGCTCATAGTAGTCCCAGATCGGATTCTTCGAAAGGGGCCACGGCGTCGCGGCTCCCAAACGGCGCCTTGACATCCACCGACAGGAGCCTAGCATAGGTCTAGAAGGCCCGCTCGCATCGGCTCCAGGTGGTCGCCCCTACCCGCCCCTGCCATCTCCATCCTACGCCAAGGTTACGTCTCGCGGAGGTGTGTCATGTTGTTCGTCACCCTCGGCAAAGTCAGAGCAGGAACGACCAAAGAACGCGTGGCCCGCCGCGCACAGTGGTCGTATCCCGAGGGCACGCGCGTCATCGCAGAATACTGGCTACAGATCCCCGACCCGCAGATCATCGTGATCACCGAGTCCGACAGCATCGTTCCCATCATGGCAGCGACCAGCGCCTGGGACGATGTCTTCAGCTTCACCGTGGTACCCGCGGTATCGGCGGAGCAAGGGCTCGAGATAGCGAAGAGCATGCAATAGCTCGACTCACGAATCCGCACTTACCGGTGTGGTCCCCAGACGCCTCTCAGCCGATGCGAGCGGCCGGCGGAAGGTCGTAACGTCCCCCCACAACCGATCGGCGCCGGCCGGACTCTCGTCCGACCGGCGCCGTCGCCCCCTCCAAACGCCCGGTCGGCCCACGCCCACACCAGACGGTTGGTCACTCTCTTCGACGGCACGCGGCCGCCCCTCAATGCCTATTGGACTGTCACCGCCTCGCTCAAGGTTTCACCTCTCCAGTCGGGCGTGTAGTACGAGTAGGCGCTCGACACCGTGCTCTTGGCCTTCACCGGATACAGCGCCCGCGCCTGGAACGAAAGGCTCACCTTGTCGCCCGGGCTCATGTCCTCGATGTAGACGATCACCTTGCGGCCGGCCACATCGTAGCGCTTGATCTTGTGCTGCTCCAGGAGTTTCGCCAGCGACTCGTCGACCGCGGCAAAGCCGGTCGGCACCGAGATGTCTACCACGACCATGCCGGCCTTGATCGGCTCCGGCGGGTTGAAGGTGATGCTCGCCTTGATGTCGATCAGGTCGTTCACCGCCACCTGGGCCGTGTTGTAGTCCACCTTGATGTCGAAGACGCTGGCGACCTTCTCGGCCTCGGGCAGGTTGTACCGGAGCACTCCCTGCACCACGGCCTCGCCTTTGCCCTTGGCGCTCACCTCCACGCTGACGCCCGCCGGTACCTCCACCACCTGGGTCACATCGAAGTTGTCCGGAGAGATCTTGACGTCCTTGGTCATGCTGCCGGCCCGCAACGTCACGGTCATGTCGGTGTCGGTGGCGCTCATCGTCGAGTACTCGGTGAGAGCCTGAAGCGCCACCACGGTGTCCTGGGTGGAGCCGAAGCCGCCCTGGCTGTTGCGCTGTCCCACCAACCATTTGGCCGCCCGGGAGGCGTCGACCCGGTCGCCGCTCTCGATGAGGGCCAGCGTCGCGTATCCGGTCGCCTCGATGTCAAGGCTGGGGATGATGTCCATGGGCGGCATGGGTGCGGGGGCTGCCACACCCGGGGCCGGCCGGGCATCGTCGTACAGCCGCGGCTCGCCGCTCCCGCTGCTCCAATGCAGCCCGTTCTCGTCCTGGATGGCCGCGTCCATCAGCTTGGTCATCGCCTGGGGCGCCGCGGCGCTCTTCGCAAGTTCCAGAGCGTAGGTGGTGAGCGCCAGCGCGTACGAGTCGTCGATGCTGGACAGCCGGCCTTCCAGGTACCCGATCGCCCTATCCGCCGCCGCGGTCTCCCCCGCTTCGAGGAGCGCGATGGCCACGTACGCGGTCAGGGTGTCCTTGCCCTTGACCCCGCCCATCATGTCTTCGTGATGGACGAAGCCCACCTGCTCGAACGAGCCGTCGCTCTTCTGCTGCGACGTGATCCACGCCGCCGCCTCGGTGAGCACCGCCTGGTCGACGAACGTCAGGTCCTTGGCCTGCGAGAACGTCTTGAGCACGAACGCCGTCAGCCACAGGCTCCCGGACTCGTCCTGCTCCCCGAACGCCGAGAAGCTGCCGTCATTGTGCCGGTAGGTGAGTTCCCGCTGGTAGCCGGTGATAAGGAGACCTTCCGCCTTGGCCTGGATCTCGGGTTTCAACTGCCGGGTCTCTTTGAGGTATTTGAGAATGAAGGTGTCCGGGGCGAACAGGATCATGTTCTGCTCGCCGCATCCAAAGGGCATCTGCAGGAGCTGGTCGAGCCCGTCGATGGTCTGGGCCAGCAGGCTGCCGGTGACCGCCACGTACGAGCGGGCCGAATCGGGGACCACGCCCAGGCTGCGGCAGGGCGAGTTGCAGAGCCCGGGACGCTCCGGCGGGAACCACCAGGTTCTCCACGGTCTCGCGGGGCACCCCTTCGGGCTCCACGATCATGCTCTTGTTGACGGCATCCGCGGCTTCTTTGCTGCGGGCGGTCACTTTGAGCAGCTGCGTCCCGATGCTCGTGGGCCTGATCTTGAACTCGGCGCTGCCCACGTCGTTCGGGGCTACGGTCACGGTTATCGACGAGCCGTCCAGCAGGTCGAACCAGGAGCCGGACTCCAGGTCCACCTGGATCTTCTGCTCGGTGTCGAGGTAGTTGTAGAGAGCGATCTTCACCGGGAACTCCTCGCCGCGGATGGACGAGTAGGGCAGATCGGCCTGCAGGAAGAAGGGCTGGAACACCATGAGCGAGCTCTCCGAGATGCCCAGACCCTTGTCGGGCGACACCGCCACGGCGCGCAGGTCCCAGGTGGTGATGGAGTCCGGCGCTTCGACGTCGAGCGTGGCCTTGCCGCCCTCGTCGGTGAGGGTCTCGTCCCATATCCAGGTCTCGGGGAAGAACTGCCGGACGCGCTGTACGTCGGCCAAGGTCCCCGGTCGAGTTCTTCTGCGGCCCCGCGGCCCCGGCGGTGGTCGAGGTGGCCGCGGCCGCGGTCGTCATCGGCCCGGCCGCCGGCATCGGCGGCCCCGGCCTCCTCGGCCCTGCCGTCGAACATCATCTGTGGCGACTCGATCTCCTTGCCTTTGGGCACCCTCTTGTTGGAGAGAACGATCAGTCCGGCGTCCTTGAAGGTCTCCTCGGCGCCGGGAATCACCAGCGGGCCGCCCATCCACTCGGCCTCGTGCAGTTCGGCCTGCGGCTGCATGTAGAGCGCCTCGAGTTCGGCGAACACCTGTTCCAGGTTCAGCCGGTTCTCGGCCAGGATGAACACCGAGCGGTCCACTACCACCAGGCCCACTTTGGCCCGGCCCTCGGTCTGCACCTTGACCTGCACCTTGTCGCCCGGGCGGGCCTCTTCCTTGCTGAACGAGGCGGTCACCGTCTGCGGGTACTCGCCCTTGACGTCGAACGGGATCGCGTCCGCGGCGACCTCGCTGTTCTGCAGGATCTGATAGACGAGCAGCCGGGCGTTCGGAGCCATGGCCGGCGTGACCTTGAAGGCGATGTCGCCGGTGGTGCTGCCGGTGAAGACCACCCGCCCGCGCGACACCACTTCGTAGTAGAAGTTGCGGGCCTCGGCCGTGGAGACGATGCCGAACCGCGCGGTATCGCCCACCACCAGCGCCGGCGTCCCCTGCTGCTGCACGTGGATGAAGTTGCCTGACGGCGAGTAGGCGGCGGTCACGACCGACTGGGCCCCGGCGTCACCCGACGAGGCGTAGACGGTCATCCGCACGGCTTTGGCGGGAGGCTCCAGGCGAAGCAGCGCAGTGCCGCGGCTGGTCTCGACCGACCTGCTTTCCTGGCCGACCTGCTCCCAATTCTCATTCATGTACGTCACTTCGATGTTGACCCGGGCCTCTACCGGCTCGCCGCTCGGCGTCTCGGTCACCAGGATGACCCCGAAGGGCAGCGTGGGCTTGAAGCGCCGAGCTCTCCGGGATCAACTGGATGTTCAGCGGCGTGGCGGCGACGGTCAGCAATTCGCTGGTCTTCTGCTCGTAGCCGGTGGACGTTTCGGCCACGGCTATGTCGAGCTTCACGTTCCCCAGGCCTCCCGCCTCCGGGACCCCGGCCACGTAGCCGGGCGCCTCGATGCGAAAGTCGCCCTGCCCATCGATCTTGGCTTCATAGGTCGCGTACTCTTCCCACTCGCCCACGTAACGGAACGCGGTCACTTTGAGATCACCCTTCACGGGGCGGCCGAAGCTGTACTGCGCGGCCACACGCCCGGTGATGGGCTCGTTGACGAGGAACCACTCCTTCGCCATGTCGGCTTTCACTTCATACTTGGGTAGGACGTACTCCTCGACGCGGACGTCCAGCTGGGTGGAAGCCTCGCCGGCGGTGGCGGTCAGCTTCCAGACCCCCAGGTTGGGCTCGGTCGATAGCGGCAGCTCGATGGTGGCCATCCCGTATTCGTCGGTGGTCACCGTCTTCTTGAAGACCTTGATCGCTTTGGCGTCCTGGATCTCGATGATCGCTTCGCCCGACACCGGCCTCAGTTCCGAATCGAGGGCCACCAGACGCACGTGCACCGTCTGCCCCGGCTTGTAGATGGGCTTGTCGCTCTCCAGAAAGAGCAGCGTCCCCGGCTGGATCTGGACGGCCGTCGTCTCGGCGAACCCCTTGCCGGTCACCTTGACCTGGTACTCACCCGGCGCCACCCGGGGAACGGCAAGAGCGAGCGTGCCCTTGCCATCGATGTCCCCTTGGGCCGAGGCGAGCACCGCCTTGTCCTTCCCGATCACCGAGACAGTGACCGCGCTCTTGGCCAGGTCCTTGCCGTTGAACAGCGTGAAGGAAAAGGAGGCGGTCTCCCCCGCCCGCAGCGTATCGGGGACGAGGGCGACGTAGCCGTCGACCGTCTCAGATGCGCGAGGAACGGACGTGCAGGCGAAGAACACCACCGACATGAGCCCCGCGACGGCCAGCGGAGCAACGACTCTCCAACCTCTCATGGCACCCCTCCATTCGGTTTGGAATGACCCTGAGACGCCGGGGCGGGGCGAAGAGTTTCCAAAGGTCTACGCGCGGTGGAAGTTTCCTGCGGGCCGCGACGCCGGAGAGCGCAGGCGAGCGCCATACCATATGATGTAAGATGTATTACTAGGTCTGGGGCCTGGCCGGTAGGAAAGTTGTAGCTCGTTCTCTGCCAGACGGTGAACAATGCCGCGCATGACACGAACACAGATGATCCTCGAGGAGGACGAGTATTTGTTCCTGAAAGCCCAGGCTGCCGATGAGCGGCAGGAGTCTCGCCTCGGTCGTGCGGGACTGGTCAGAGCCCAGTGAACGGATTCCTGACGCTATCCCTCACATCTGGGACCTTGCCGGACTCATCCGAGCGACTTTACCGTGACAACCGCGATATCACCGAGCCTTGCCTGGTTCGATCGAGGAAGGTCCCATGAAACGACTTTGTCGACACGTCCGGCTGGTTCGACCTGATGTTTCCCGGCTCTCCAGTCCACGCCGATCGCGAGGCTGGTCCGGGCGACCAGGTCGGGGAAGGCATCGATCATTTCGGCCAGGGCCGCGGCAAGGCCGCCTTCGTGCGTCGTCGCGGCCGGCTCCTGCCGAACAGTCCTCGAAATCGTCCGAGTGCAGAGTGGTCGAAAGAGTTCCCAGTCAACGGGGGCGCACCACAGGGAGATCCAGCGAATAGCGAGGGAGGCGAGTTCGGCGCGGCCGAGCCGGTTCGGCGGCTCGCCACGGGGTGCGCCGGCCTAGAGCAGGACGCGCCGGCTCTCCAGGTGCAGGGTCACCTTGCGCTTGATGCGTTGCAGAGCGTTGTCCACCGTCTTGGTGTCGTGCCCCACGTACGCCGCGATGATCTCGTACGAGTTGCCTTCCAGGTAGTACTTGAGCACCTTGGACTCCAGAGGGCTGAGCAGCCTCACGAGGCAGTCGGTCAGGCTGCCCACTTCTTCGGAGCTGATCACCTGCTGCGCCGGGTCGCTGGTGCGGCCGGCAGGGATGACGTCGGCCAGGGTGCGCGTGTCGTAATCCGAGCTGGCGGGCGTGTGGCTGAAGCTCACGTAGGTGTTGAGAGGCAGGTGCTTCTGCCGGGAGGCCGTCTTGATGGCGGTGATGATCTGACGGGTCACGCAGAGTTCGGCGAAGCTGCGAAAACTGGTGCTGCGGCCGGGCTCGAAATCGCGGATCGCCTTGTAAAGGCCGATGTAGCCTTCCTGGATGAGGTCATCGCCGTCGCCCCCGGCCAGGAAGTACGAGTTGGCTTTCATGCGCACGAAATAGTGGTAGCGGGTGAGGGTGCGTCTGGTCGCTTCGGGATCTCCGGTCTTTGCGAGGGCGACGAGCTCCTCGTCGGTCCACTCGGTAACAGCCTTCTCGGCCGCCTTCCTCGCGAACATCGCACCTTCCATGCCACCCCTCCGGACTAGAGTCGCGGGTCAGGGCCTCGGTCCCGGCTTTCCACACCCTCTCTCTTGGGGCTTCCCGGCCAACGAATCGCGAAGCGCCTTGAGCTTGTCCACCGTCTCGGGGTCGACCCTGTCTTCGATCCGATGACTCATTGTAGTGCAATTCGGAGGAATTGCAATACTTCTTGTTTCCTCTTGCAAGTCGGACACGAATTGCCTTGAGGAACGCCGGATGACGTTGGGTCGGAAGATGGTCTTCTGGAGCTGGTAGTCCGACGATACCACTGTGACGTTTTGACCTGCACTTAAGGCAAAAACCTCCCTCTCGATGATGCTGTCGGCGGAGTGGGAAAACGACCCGAAATAGACCTCCACATTGGCAGTTGCACTCTCCTGCTTTTGCAACATCTGGGCGTGGGAATCGAACACAACGATGGCCCGATCGGACGAGCGGCCCATGTAACTGGCGATCCGGTCGAGGAGGCGCTTCCGTGCGTCTTCCAGGTCGGGCTCGCCGCCGGGCGCTCCGGCGCCCTTGCTGCTTCCGCCGCCTTGGCCTGCGGGGAGCTGTTTGTGCCCGATGTACTGGTGCAATACGTTGTAGCCGTCGATGAGGTAGACGGTCACGGGGCGATCTCTTCCGACGGCGGCGTCTGGTCCGGCTCCGCTGCCGCCGCCCGCTGTCGCACGGCTTCGTACAGCAGGATCCCCGTCGACACGCTCACGTTCAGCGAGTCGACCTTGCCCTGGAGGGGCAGACTCACCATGACGTCACACAGCGACTCCACCCTCCGCCCCAGGCCCTGCCCCTCGGAACCGACCACGAAGCAGGTGGGGTAGCGGTAGTCCTGGGCTGTGTATGCGGTCCCCGCGCCGGCCGCCGCCCCGTATACCCAGAAGCCGGCTGCTTTGGCAGCCGCGAGGAAGTCCGCCAGGTTGCGCACCTGAGCGATCGCCGCGTGCTCCGTCGCCCCGGCGGACGCCTTGACCACAGCGGCCGTCACCTCGGCGGCGCGGTGCCTGGGGATGACTATGCCCGCCCCGGCGCCTTCCGCAGTCCGGATGATGGCGCCCAGATTGTGCGGGTCCTGGACCTCGTCGAGAGCCACCAGCAGGGTGAAGGTCTGCAGTATCGCATCGGGCTCCACGTACGAGTAAGGGTCCACGCTCGCGACGATGCCCTGGTGGTCGGGGCTCTCGGCCATGGAAGTCAACTGGGCCGGGGAAGCGTGGTGGATCTCTGGCCCCGGGCCGGAGCCCTCCGCCACCCACCTCAGGAGAGTCTGCTCCAGTTCGTCACCGGGCGTGCCCGGGGTGAGCCATACCGAATGCACGCGCCGGTGACCGCGCAGCGCCTCGCGCACGGGGTTGCGGCCGTAGATGAGAGCGACACCCGATGCGGTGGCGACGGACGCACTGCTCTCGCGGCCGCCTGGGCCGGCCGTCACCGGATGCTTAGCAGGAGCGCCTCGGCTTTCGGCGTGCTGCCCGGCGCCGTGCTGCCCGCCTCCGTGACCGCCGACTGGTTGGCCGCCCACCTTGGGCGACCCAGACCCCTGTGGCGCCCGGCGCTCTTTCTCGGTGCGCTCCGCCGGGGCGGCGAGGGCGCTTACCTGGTTGGGACGATCTTGAAGCCATCGGGGGCGTCCCGGACTTCGAAGCCGCGTTCGGCGATAGCGGCCCGAAGGGCGTCGGCCCGGGCGAAGTCGCGCGCCGCTCTGGCGGCGCGCCGCTCCTCAGCCATTGCCACGATGTCGGCCGGTATCGCGTCCTCGCTGCCGGCCACAGCGTCGAGGCCGAGAATGTGCACCATCCCTGCCATCTCGGCCCGCACCTGGGCGGCCCCGGCGGGGCTCAGGTCCCCGGCCGCAAGAGCAGCATTCGCCTCGCGAGCAAGTCCGAACACCTCCGCGAGCGCCGCCGCGGTGTTGAGATCGTCGGCCAGGGCGTCGTCAAAGGCCAGCCCGCGAGCGGCGACCTTCCGGAGCAGGGTATGGTCGGCCGGCGTGAGCGGCGTGGCGGCTTCGGCGGCGGCGTCTCCGCCCGAGGCTGCTCCTGCAGCCGCCGCCCCGGCCGCCGCGCGGTCGGCCAATGCGGTGAAGACGTTGCGAAGCCGGTCCACCTGCTGCTCGGTCTCTTCCAGGAGGTCCTCGCTGAACTCCAGGGGGCTGCGGTAGTGGCTGCCCAGGAAGGCGGTGACGAGGGCCTCAGAACGGTGCCGGTCGAGGATATGGCGTAGGGTCAGGATGTTCCCCACGCTCTTCGACATCTTCTCCTGGCTCAGGTTGAGCATCCCGTTGTGCATCCAGAAGCGGGCGAAAGCCTCGCCGGCGCCTTCGGCCTGCGCGATCTCGTTCTCGTGATGCGGGAAGATCAGATCCCGGCCTCCGCCGTGGATGTCGAACCCCGCGCCCAGGTACTTCAGGCTCATGGCCGAGCACTCGATGTGCCACCCCGGCCGGCCCGGGCCCCAGGGGCTGTCCCACGCCGGCTCTCCCGGCTTGGCGCCCTTCCACAGGGCAAAATCGAGGGGATCCGCCTTGTCCTCCCCCACGTCGATGCGGGCGCCGTGGCGCATCTCGGCCACCTGCTGCTTGGACAGCTTCCCGTACTCCGGCCAGCTATCCACGTCGAAGTAGCAGTCGGAGCCGGACTGGTATGCATGCCCGCGCTCGATCAGGCCGGCGATGAGATCGATGATCTCCTGGATGTGCTCCGTCGCCAGAGGCTCCACATCCGGGCGTCCCAGACCGAGCCGGTCGGTGTCTTCGCGATAGGCGCGGGCGAACTGCTCGGCCACCTCCCGATAGTCGCGCCCCTCGGTGAGACCCTTGTTGATGATCCGGTCGTCGATGTCGGTGATGTTCTCCACCAGGGTCACCCGGTAGCCGAGCGATTCGAAGTAGCGCTTGGCCACCATCGAGACCACGTACGGCCGGGCGTTGCCCACGTGCACGTAGTTGTAGACCGTGGGGCCGCAGAAGTACATGGTCACATGGTCGCCGTCGCGCGGGACGAATTCCTTCTTCTCCTGGGTCAGGGAGTCGTAGAGGCGCATGAAGAGTCTCCCTTAGAGCGTCGGGTCGGCCCAGCGGGCCGCGTAGCGGGCCGCCGAGTCGAGTCGGCCCAGGATGCGGGTCTTGCCCAGTCCGCCGACCAGGTAGTAGAGCTCGGGGCCCTCCTCGCGTGCGCTCAAGGCGACGCGCAGCGGCTGGTAGACCGACTTGCCCTTGATCCCCTGCTCCTTGGCGGCCTCGACCAGGCCGCGCAGCAACTCTCGGGCTTCGGCTGAGGGCAGATACTCGGCAGGCATGGCCTCGAAGTGCTCCTTCGCCATTTCGAACAGCTTGGGCGTCCCCGGGGCCATCAGCGCGGGCGCGCCCTGACAGGTGGCCGGATCGGCTTCTTCGATGAACACCTCGGCGAAAGCGGGGAGCGTCACTCAGTGTCACCAGGTTGGCCTGGATCGCCTCGGCCACCACCTCCCTCTGAACCGGGGCAAACGGCATGCGCGAATCGGCCAGGTACGGAGCGATCTGCCGGAACAGCTCCGCGGGCGGAAGCTCCCGGATGTACAGGCCATTCAGCCAGTTGAGCTTGTGTACAGTCGAAGATGGCCGGGCTCTTGGATACCCGCCGAGTTCGAACTCCTCCACCAACTCCGAGCCAGCGTGAACTTCTCCCGCTCGTCGGCCGGGTGCCAGCTCAGCAGAGCCAGGTAGTTGACGATGGCGGCAGACAGATAGCCCAGGCCTCGGAACTCACCGATAGAGGTGGCGCCGTGCCGCTTTGACAGCTTGCTGCCGTCCGGGGCCAGGATGAGGGAATGGTGGCCGTAGCGCGGGGCCGGTCTTGCCGAGCGCCGAGAACAGCATCATCTGCCGGGCGGTGTTGGTGATGTGGTCCTCTCCGCGGATGACGTCGGTTATCTCCATGCCGGCGTCGTCCACCACCACGGCGAAGTTGTAGGAGTAGCCGCCGTCGGTGCGCTTGATGATGAAGTCGCCGATCACGTCGGAGGAGAAGGTGATGGGGCCGTGGATGAGGTCGTCGAAGATGATATCGCCGTCGGGCACCCGGAAGCGGATGGCCGCCTCTTCCCCGCCGGCCAGCCGGGAGTCGACCTCGTCCTTGGCCAGGGCGCAGCAGGTGCGGTCGTACTTGGGCATGTGACCCCCGGCGAGTTGCTGCTCCTTCTTCTCGTCCAGAAGCTCCTGCGGGCAGAAGCAGGGATAGGCCAGACCGTCGGCCAGCAACCGCCGGACCGCGGCTTCGTAGAGATCGGCCCGCTCGCTCTGGCGGTAGGGGCCGTAAGGGCCGCCCACATCGGGGCCCTCGTCGGCCCGGAGGCCCAACCAGGCCAGATCGCTGATGATGCTGGAGTCGTGCTCCGTCGTCGACCGCTTGAGGTCGGTGTCCTCGATGCGCAGCACCATGGTCCCCTTGTTGTGCCGGGCGTAGAGGAAGTTGTAGAGCGCGGTGCGGGCGCTCCCCACGTGCAGAGAGCCCGTGGGGCTGGGGGCGAAGCGTACGCGGACATCGGTCATCGTGATGGCACTCTCTCTGTCTCGGTGACTCTAGTCTCGGTGACTCGCTGGAGTCACTTTCTCCCATGTCAGTGCGTCGCCGCCTCAGGCCGCCGCGGCGTCAGTCCGGCCCGGCCCATCTCTCGACCAGGGCCACCGCCTGCGCCGCTATGCCTTCGCGCCTTCCGGTGAAGCCCATACCCTCGGTGGTGGTCCCCCGGATGCCGACCGCTTCCACCTCGACCCCGAGCGCGGCTGCCAAGCGCTCGCGCATCCGCGACCGGTGGGGCGCGATGCGCGGTTCTTCGCAGACGACCACGGCGTCCACGTTGACCGGCCGCCAGCCCCGATCGCGCAGCAGCACGACGACCGCGGCCAGCAGAGCCATGCTGTCCGCTCCGGCGAAGGCAGGATCGGTGTCGGGAAAGTAGTGGCCGATGTCCTCCAGGCCGGCCGCCCCGAGCAGCGCATCCATGACCGCGTGCACCAGCACGTCGGCGTCGCTGTGGCCCAGCAGACCGTCGTGCTCGCGCAATCTTACCCCGCCCAGCACGAGAGGGCGGTCGGGGGCGAAACGATGGGCGTCGTAGCCGAGCCCGACACGGAGTACCGCGCCGCTGCGCGCGGCGGAGGAGCCGCCGCCTGGCGCGGAGGTGCCGCCTGGCGGCCCGGCCGCGCCGGCGCCGTTCTCAGTCACGTCTGCGCTCCGCGAGGATCTGTTCGGCGTGGCGGAGATCCACCCGGTCGGTGACCTTGAAGTTCTCGGCCGAGCCCTTGACCATGATCACCCGGCCGCCCCGGGCCTCTACCAGGGAGGCGTCGTCGGTGGAACGCACGAGGTCCTCTTCGGACGTCTGCGCGTAGGCCTCCATCAGCACACCCCAGCGAAAGATCTGGGGCGTCTGGGCGCGCCACACGCTGCGGCGCTCGGGCGTGGCGATCACCACCCCGTCTTCGTCCACCACCTTCACGGTGTCGCTCGTGGGGACACCCAGCACCGCCCCCGCGAGTCGCTGATCGGCGGCAAGCGCCTCCACGGTCCGGCTGATGTCCTCACAGGTGACCAGGGGGCGAGCACCGTCGTGTACGCCCACCAGATCCCAGGTGCCCATTTCGGCGAGAGCGTTCAGCCCGTTGCGCACCGACAGCGCGCGCTCGTCGCCGCCCGCCGTGACCCGGACCACCTTCGCGATGCGTTCCTGGACCAGTTCGGACTCGCAGTATTCGAGGTCGGGCTCGTTGACGACCACCACGAGCGCGTCCACCGCCGGGCAGGTGGCCAGGGTGTTGAGCGTCCGCTGGAGCATCGGAATCCCGAGCAGGGGCACGTACTGCTTGGGGAGCCCCGCTTCGAGCCGCGTGCCGTATCCGGCCGCCGCCACAACAAGAGCCAGACTGGGCTTCACGACGGCAACCGAGTGAATATCATCTTGCCGGAGGGATTCTGCAGCACGGAGGTGACCTCGACCTCGACCTCATCGCCGATGCGCCGCCGGCCCCCCTCGATGACCACCATCGTTCCGTCGTCCAGGTAGCCGACCCCCTGGTCTTCCTCCTTGCCCTCCCGGATCACCCGGAGGCGCATCTTCTCGCCGGGCATGACGACGGCCTTCAGAGTGTTGGCCAGGTCGTTGACGTTGAGCACCTCCACGCCCTGGATCTGCGACACCTTGTTGAGGTTGTAGTCGGTGGTCATGATGACGCCCTTGATCTCCTTGGCCAGGCGGATGAGCTTGGCGTCGACCTCGGTGAGGTTCGCGAAATCGCGCTCGATGATGCTGACGTGGCTGTTGGCCTCCTGGAGTTGGTGCACGGTGTCGAGGCCGCGGCGCCCGCGTGCCCTCCGTCCCGAGTCGGCCGAGTCGGCTATGGACTGCAGTTCTTCCAGCACGAATCCCGGGACGATGAGGTCACCCTCCACAAAACCCGTCGCTACCACATCGCCCAACCGGCCATCGATGATCACCGACGTATCGAGGATCTTGGGCCGGATGAACTGCTTGGCCCCGGGCTGCTGGAGCAGGCCTTTGAGGCCGAGCACCCGGGCGATATCGGTGTGGCGTTTGTAGCCCAGGTAGGCGAACAGGTAGCCGCTGACCGCGAAGAGCAGCGGCAGGAAGTACAGCCCCACGACGGGCAGGTCCTTGATGGCCAGGCTGCCCAGCGCAGCGATGACCAGCCCAATGACCAGTCCGGCCGTGGTGAAGATGAGCCCACTGGCGGTGACCAGAGACGTCGCCCGGTCGAGCCGGCGGCCGAGACGGGTCACCGCGTGGCCGAGAACCCCGCCGACGATAGCCCCGACGATGACCCCCGCGACGATGCAGATGGTGACGAGGACGCTGTACGGCAGCGGCCCGTATCCCTCGTGCGGCAGGAACGCTTTGCCCAATTCGTACCCGAGGACGCCGCCGACAAGCGCGAGCAGGAGTCGTATCGCGAGTCCCATCAGGCCGGCCTAGTGATCGGGAGGTTGGGAAGCGCAGACTTCGGCCAGGACGTCGTCGAGGAAGCTCACCGCGTCGTCCAGGGGCACGCTCTTCGCGTACATCAACTCGGAAGCCAGCATCCGTTTGACCTTGCCGAACATCTGCTTCTCGCCGGTCGATAGGCCCTTCTCGGCGTCCCGCAGGGCAAGGTTGCGCACCACGTCGGCCAACTCGAGGGGGTCACCAGACCCGATCTTCTCGCGGTTGTGCTTCACCCGCCGGTTCCAGTTGACCGGCATCTTGGTGGGGTCGTCCCGGAGGACGCCGACCACCTCCTCGACCATGACCTCGGGGATGACCGGCCTGACGCCGGCTTTGTCGGTGCCCTCGATGAGCAACTTGATGTTCATGTTGTTGTGCAGGATCTGGATGCTGTAGTAGCGGCGGGTAGTCCCCTGGAAGTCCTGCTCGACTATCTCCAGGATGCGGCCCGCCCCATGGTGGGGGCATACCACCGTGTCGCCGACGTTGAACATCAGCCGCGGCGCTCGAGGAGAGTCGTCTCGTAGATGCGGCTGAGGCCGTCCTTGATATCCCGTGCTCGCGGGAAGCCCACCCCGGGTACGGCGGCCAGTTCGTCCACAGGGGACTCGATCAGGTGGCTCAGATCCCCGAAATGGCACACGACCGCATCGATGACCCCCTCGTTCAAGCGCGGGATCTTGTGGAGAAGGCGGAAGCCGCGCGGCCGGACGGCCTCGTCGAGAGCGGCGTCGGGTCCGAAGCCGAGGGCGGCGCCCACGTAGCTGAGCGACAGCAGATCGTCAGACGGCACCGGGCCGAGCGGCGCCCCCGCCGACTCGATTCGGGCGGGAGTGGCGTCGGGCAGATAGTCCGCCAGGATCGCCATCCTGTCTTCGCGGACGTTGACGAGCATGTCTTCAAGCTGGAGCTGGACCAACCGGCCCTCCGTGCCCAACTGGATGATGTAGCCCTCGATCAACTGCACTATGACCAGCATCATCTCCGCCCGCTGGAGCACCCGGAGCACGTCGTGCAGCGTGACCGCGTTCTGGAACTCAAGGAGAGACAGCGAGGCGGACACCTGATTCCAGCGGCTCCTGAACTTCTCCAGGGTCTGCAACGCCTGGTCGGCCTTGTCGAGGATGGTCCTGATGGGGTCCATGATGTGGCGGATGTCACCGATGTACACGGTGACGACGTCCCGGGCCGCGGAGATCGATATGGCGAGACTGTCGATCTGCTTGGCCACGCGCTCGGCCGTACGGTGGCGGGTGCCCGTCTCCTGGGATTCGATACGGGCGTCGGGCATCAGCTGCACGTTGGCGTGCAGAATGCGAGCGCCCTCGGCGTCCAGCAGGACAGCCCCATCCATCTTGCAGAGTTCGTAGAGGATCATGGGGGTGACAGCGACGTTTATGTCGATGCCGCCCGAGATCATCGGCCGGATCTTCTCTTCCTGGGCGAACACCAGCAGCGCGCCGTGCCGCGACCTCACGATGTTGTCGATAGCGTCCCGGATGACCGTGCCCGGCGCGATCATCCGCAGAGCCTGGACCAACCTGTCTTCGCGAACCGGCTGGTTAACCACTGCTGCTCCTCGCTGCCGTTTGCCTGACCGTTGCCGCGTGCCCGCCCGCCGCCGCTCGCCGGACCGCCTCCGCGATGTCCGCCACAGCCTCCACGCTCACCCCCGCCGCCGCCGGCGCGGCGCCGGCGAACTCCTCCGCGTTGCGGCTCGGCACCAGGATGCGCGGTAACCCGCGCCGGGCCAGCTCCTGGATGCGCTTGTCACCCTGAAGGACGTATCGGACCTTGCCGGTGAGACTGATCTCGCCGAAGGCCGCGACGCCCGGTCCGGTGCCTCCATCGCCATAAGCGGAGGCTATCGCCAGAGCCACCGCGAGATCCGCGGCCGGGTCCTCCAGAATAAGCCCACCAGCTATGTTAACGAAAATGTCTGACTTGAACAGCGGGAGCCGTGCCCGGCGGTTGAGAACGGCCACGATCATGGCCAAGCGGTTGCGGTCCACGCCCCGGGCGACACGCTGGGGCATGGCCAAGTTGCTGGGCGCGACGAGGGCCTGCACCTCGGCAAGCAGGCAGCGCGTGCCCTCCAAAACCGGCACCACCACCGAACCGGAGCGTAGGTCGCCTTCTTCCAAGAAGACCGAGGACGGGTCGGAGACTTCGACGAGCCCTTGCTCGGCCATCTGGAACACCCCCACCTCGTTGGTGGAGCCGAAGCGGTTCTTGACCGCACGCAGGATGCGGAACGGCTGGGCCCGGTCGCCCTCGAACGAGAGTACGGCGTCGACCATGTGCTCGAGCACCCGGGGGCCGGCCAGCTCGCCGTCCTTTGTGACGTGCCCGACCAGGATGAGGCCGGTGCCGTTAGCCTTGGCCACCTGAAGAAGCTGGGAGGTGACCTCGCGGATCTGGGCGACCGAGCCCGGAGTGGAACCGATGGCCGCCGACCAGAGGGTCTGCACGGAATCGACCACGCAGGCCGCCGGCCGCAACTGCTCGAGCGCGGCCGCCACCTGCTCGCTCTGCGTCTCGGTGATAAGGCGCAGGCCGCTCTTGCCGCCGCCCAAACGGACGCTGCGGAGTTTGACCTGGGCGGCCGACTCCTCGCCCGATACGAGCAGGGTGGAGACGCCGGCGGCTTCCATGCCGAGAAGGGCCTGGAGCAGCAGGGTGCTCTTGCCGACCCCGGGCTCGCCGCCCACCAGGACGACCGAGCCGGCGACGAGGCCACCGCCCAGCACCCGGTTGAACTCCTGCAGACCGGTATCGATGCGGTCGGTGGCGCCGAAGTCGACGTCGGCTAGACGAAGGGGCGCGGGCGCCGCCACAGGCGGGCCCGCGCCCCGAGACCCCGCTCCGCGCGGAGCAGGCGCGGGGGCCGTCTCTTCACATATCGTGTTCCACTGTGCGCAGCCCGGACAGCGTCCCAACCAGCCGGGAGAGACGTATCCGCACTCCCCGCAGACGAAGGACCTTTTGCCGCCCCTCGGCACCGGCCGCTCCGCTTACTTGGACTCTTCGGCCACAAGCATGTCGGGCGCTCCCTGGATGACCTCACTGATGATCAGATGGTCATCCTCACGCTCGAGCAGCACGGTGCTCCCTCTCGGGAACCTGCCGGACAGCACCTCTTCGGCGAGCAGGTCTTCGACGTGGCGCTGGATGGCGCGCCGCAGTGGGCGGGCCCCCATCGTCGGGTCGAAGCCGACGTCCACCAGCAGCTCCTTGGCAGCCGGGGTGAGCGCCAGACCGATCTCCCGGTCTTTCAGTTGCTCCTCGACCCGCGTCATCATCAGATGCACGATATCGGAGATCTCTTCTCTGGTGAGCTTCCGGAAGACGATGACCTCGTCCACCCGGTTGAGGAACTCGGGCCGGAACATCTTCTTGAGCTCTCCGGTCACCCGGCTCTTCATCTCTTCGTATTCCAGGCCGCCCTCGGCCACCGGTTCGCCGAAGCCGAGCACCTGCCCTTTGGAGATGGTGGCCGCGCCGATGTTGGAGGTCATGATGATGATGGCGTTCCGGAAGTCCACGGTCCTGCCCTGGGCGTCGGTCAGCCGGCCGTCCTCCAGGATCTGGAGAAGGATGTTGAACACGTCCGGATGGGCCTTCTCGATCTCGTCGAGCAGGACCACCGAGTAGGGACGGCGTCGGACCGCCTCGGTGAGCTGTCCGCCTTCGTCGTAGCCCACGTAACCGGGCGGGGAGCCCACCAGGCGGCTGACCGCGTGCTTCTCCATGAACTCGGACATGTCGACCTGGATGAGCGCCGCCTCGTCACCGAAGAGGAACTCGGCCAAGGTGCGCGCCAGCTCCGTCTTGCCCACGCCGGAGGGTCCCAGGAAGATGAAGGAGCCTGCCGGCCGGTGCGGGTCTTTCAGACCGGCCCGCGAGCGCCGGATGGCGCGGGACACGGCCTTGACCGGTTCGTCCTGTCCCACCACGCGCTTGTGGAGAGCTTCTTCCATCCGCAGCAGGCGGTGCGTTTCCGCTTCGGTCAGCTTGGTCACCGGTATGCCGGTCCACATGGCCGTCACCTCGGCGATCTCCTCCTCACCGATGGAGATCTCGGACGCCTCGTCGGACTCCCGCCACTTCTCTTCAAGCTCGTGGCGCTGGTTCAGCAGCTTGCGCTCGCGATCGCGGAGCGAGGCCGCTTTCTCGAAGTCCTGGGTCTCGATGGCCGTTTCCTTGTCGCGGCGCACCTCGAGGATGGCGTCCTCCACTTCCCGGAGGTCCGGGGAGGAGCACATGTTCTGGATGCGCTTGCGCGAAGCGGCTTCGTCGACCAGGTCGATGGCCTTGTCGGGCAGGAAGCGGTCGCTGATATAGCGGTCGGCAAGATAAGCCGCGGCTTCGAGGGCCTCGTCGGTGATACGCACCCTGTGATGAGTCTCGTAGCGCTCGCGCAGGCCCTCGAGGATCTTGCGCGTCTCGAAGATGCTCGGCTCTTTCACCAGGATCTGCTGGAAGCGACGCTCGAGCGCGGCGTCCTTGGACAAGTGCTTGCGGTACTCGTCGAGGGTCGTAGCGCCGATGGTCTGCAGCTCACCTCGAGCCAGAGCCGGCTTGAGGATGGAGGCAGCGTCGATGGCGCCCTCGGCCGCGCCGGCACCCACCAGGTTATGGATCTCGTCGATGAAGAGGATGATGTCGCCTCTCTCGCTGATCTCCTTCATGACCTTCTTGAGGCGCTCCTCGAACTCACCGCGGTATTTAGAGCCGGCGACCAACGCGCCCAGGTCGAGCGTGTAGATCTGCTTGTCCTTGAGCAGGCCGGGCACATCGTTCTTGGCGATGCGCTGGGCCAGGCCCTCGACCACAGCGGTCTTGCCGACGCCCGGCTCGCCCACGAGTACCGGGTTGTTCTTGGTGCGGCGGGACAGGATCTGCATGACCCGCTGGATCTCGGTCTCGCGTCCGATAACCGGATCGAGGCGGTCTTCTTCGGCGTACTTGGTCAGGTTGCGGCCGAACTGGTCGAGCACCTTGGAACTCTTGCGCTCCTTGCTCTCGGCCGGTTCGGGCGAGGCGGTGCCCCGTGAGGGCCGGCGGCTGGGGCCTGACAACACCCTCATGACTTCCTGGCGCGCCCGGTCGGCGTCGACATCCAGATCGTTGAGAATACGAGCCGCCACACCCTCGCTCTCCCGCATGAGGCCGAGGAGGATGTGCTCCGTGCCGATGTAGTTGTGGCCGAGCGATAGCGCTTCGCGCAGCGCCAACTCGAGGACCTTCTTGGCCCGCGGGGTGAAGGGGATCTGGCCCTGCGACTCGTGATCGCCCTCTCCCACGATGCGCGTGACTTCTCCGCGAACCTCTTCCAGGTTGACCTCGAGGGTACCGAGCACCCGCGCAGCCACGCCGTCGGCCTCGCGCAACAGCCCGAGGAGGAGGTGCTCCGTGCCGATGTAGTTGTGGCGGAGCATGCGCGCCTCTTCTTGAGCCAGGACTATCACCTGGCGGGCCCTCTCTGTGAACCTCTCAAACATCACTTCTTTCTCCTATCACCGGACGCTCGAGCCTGCAAACACTTGTCGCATGACCCGGGCCCGTATCTCGTCGATCTCGGGGCTATCTAAACAATCGGTCTTTACTTCCATGTGCTCCAATACGATATGAGCGGGCTGGAGCCTGCTCATCAGACTGAAGGCCGACTCTGCAGCCAAGCCGGGGGCCTCGACCAACCCCTGCTCCAGACCGACCTGTCCGGCCGATATGAGGTTGACTGCCTCCTGGAACGTCATCATCCAGGCATGTTGGGCCGCGCCCAGCGCGCGCCCTATCTGGTCCCTGGCCTGCACCGGATGCTCCCGCATGAGCATCTTCCTGACAGAGCGTTCCTTCTCGGTGATCGCCCGCGACATGTTCTCCACTTCAGCGACTATGTCGCTCTCCGGGCCTGTCTGGCGCGCGACGTTGGAGATCTGCACCACGCCTCCCGCGCCGCCCCACAGGGGAGCGATGCCAAGGCCCCGGCCGATCAACTCCAGAGTGGTGGCCGCCAGCTTGCCGGTGAGCATGAGCGCCGGCACGTGCAGGGTCGCATAGGCCCGCAGACCGGTGCCTGCTTTGCCAGGGTAAGCCGTGAGGTAACCCCAACGGGGGTCGAACGCATACGACACCACGGCCTCGAGCCGGTCGTCGAGCACGCTCAGGAGCGACCACAGCGACTCCAACTGGTCGCCCTCCCTGAATCCGATCAGGTTGAAGTGGTCCACCCCGTTGATCTCGAGCGAAGCCTGGTTGTTGCCGTAGACGGCGAAACCGCGGGCCTCGCCTGCTTCTTCGGAGAACGCCGGCGTCATGAGCCCGCGCTCCACCAGGTGGGCGACCTCTACCGGCGACATGGCCTCGAGGTCGTAGACGCGCCAGGGACGTTCCCAGTGGTCGCTCCCGAGCGTGCCGACCACCTCCGCCCGAAGCTCTTCCAGGGCACCCGCGTCTTCGGTGTGGCAGAAACGTTTGCCTGCCTCGTTACGGCTGAGGGACATGGCCGAAGCGGTGAGCAGCGCTCTTACTCATACCTCTACTCCGCCAAGCCTCTGTCCCAGTTCGGCCAGCCTGTCGCGTACGCCGGCCGCTTCCTCGAAGCGCTCGTGCGCCACGAGTTCCCGCAGCATCCGCTCCAGCCTCATCATCTCGTGCCGCAGACTGTCGCTCTCCGGCCCGCGTATGGGCACCTTGCCCAGATGCTCGACCGGCTCCGCCTCGCGGCGGACCGTGGCTTCCAGATGATCCGCGAAGACACGGTAGCAGTTGGCGCAACCGACCATGCCCGATTCCTTGAGGTCGCTCAACGTAGTGCCGCACACCCCGCAGAAGCTCTCCTCCTGGCTCGCCGAGGACGGTTCGGTCACCTCTTCCTGGTCGCCGGCAGACTTCTTGGAAAGACCGCGCAAACACGGACGGCACGGCAAGGACCAGCGCCAGACCCTCCGTCTGCTCGGCCACCCCTTCGGCACAATGCGCGCAGAGGTGCGTATGACTGACCGTCCCGTCCACCACTCTCAGCAGATGCATGGTGGCCGGCTCCTCCCCACACAGCTCGCAATCGGCAGAGCCGCCTAGGTCGAGGTGCCAATCGGGCGATTCTTCTGCAAACACCCGAGCCTCCTATAGATGCGCCGGTCGAACCGGCTGCGTAACGGCGGAAAAGTACGGGGAACTGGGCGCGTACTCCGCCGGGAAACGTCGTTCGTTGACTGCGGAAATTGTAGCATACGAGTCCTCGCGGGCACGCCTTTGAGACGCTCCGGATACCCCTGGGAGTTCCCCGGGAATGCGCTGCGACCGGCCTTTTCTGGCGGCAGCCACCGGCCTGCGCCGGGGCGCCTCCGGAGGCCTAGTGTTCGGGCCGCAGTTGCGGGAAGAGGATGACGTCCCGGATCGAATCGACCCCGAGGAGCAGCATCACCAGCCGGTCGATCCCGATGCCGAGCCCTCCTGCCGGCGGCATGCCGTATTCCAGAGCGCGCAGGAAATCTTCGTCCAATACGTGCGCCTCTTCGTCGCCGGCGGCCCTGTTGCGGGCCTGCTCCTCGAAGCGCCCGCGCTGGTCCATGGGGTCGTTGAGCTCGGAGAAGGCGTTCCCCATCTCCTTGCCCCCGATGATCGGCTGGAACCGCTCTACCAGCCGGGGATCGTCCCGGTGGATCTTCGCCAGCGGGCTGAGCTCCAGGGGATAGTCGATAGCGAACGTCGGCGACATGAGCCTGGGCCACACCGTGTGCTTGAGGGCCTTGTCGACGAGGGTGGCGAAGGTGTCGCGCTTCTCCACCTCGACGCGGCGATCCACCAGCGCCTGCTTTCCGGCCTGCGGGTCGTCCCGGATCTCCCACAACGAGAGGCCCAGGTACTCCCTGAGCAGCGAATCGATGGTCCTCCGCGGCCACGGCGGGCGCAGGTCGATGGAATGCTCTCCCATCACGATCTCGGTGGTGCCGATGACGTCCACCGCAAGCGCCGCGATCATATTCTCCACCAGCTCCATGATGGCGTTGTAGTCCACGTACGCCCAATACAGCTCCATCATCGTGAACTCGGGATTGTGGACCAGCGAGATACCCTCGTTCCGGAAGTTCTTGCCTATCTCGAAAATGCGATCGAATCCCCCGACAAGCAGGCGCTTGAGGTAGAGCTCGGGAGCGATGCGCAGGTAGAGGTCGGAGTCGAGCGCGTTGTGATGGGTGACGAACGGGCGCGCCAGCGCGCCGCCGGCCAGCGGCTGCAAGATGGGCGTCTCCACTTCGACGAAGCCCTGGCCCTCCAGGTACCGGCGCATGGACGACACCAGCTTGCCGCGAGCCCGCAGTTGCCAGGCGACGTCCGGGTTGGCGATGAGGTCCACGTAGCGCTGGCGATACCTGGTCTCCCGGTCCTGCAAACCGTGGAACTTCTCGGGAAGCGGGCGGAGCGACTTGGTGAGTAGCGTCCAGGAATCGGCGAACAGGGTGAGCTCGCCGCGCCGGGTGCGGAAGACGTGCCCTTCGGCGCCGATGATGTCGCCGAGATCGAGGTCTCCCAGGCGCTCGAAGGACTCCTCGCCCAGGGCGTCCACGTTCCCGTACACCTGCAGATCGTCCCAGCCGTCGCGCAGAGTGAGGAACACAGCCTTGCCGTGCTCTCTGCGGGCCATGACCCGCCCGGCGACGCGGTAGTGGCTGCCTTCGGCCTTCTGACCCGGGTCCAGCGCGGAATGCAGTTCGGTGATCTCGCCCAGCAGGGTCCGGCCCTCGAAGCTCCGCGCGTACGGCTCGATGCCCGCCTGCCGTAGACGGTCAGCCTTGGCCAGCCGGTCCCGCTCCCACTCCGGCAGGTCCACGGACTACATCTTCCCTATTGCCAGGATCTCGAGGTGGAGGGCGCCGACAGGGATCGAGACGGTCACCACGTCGCCGACCTTCTTGCCGATGATGGCCTGGCCCACGGGTGATTCGTTGGAGAGCTTGGCTTTTTTCGGATCGGCTTCGGCCGAGCCGACCAGGGTGTAGATGCGGATGTCGCCGGCTTTCTTATCCCGGAGAGTGACGGTGCTGCCCACACTCACCTTGTCGGTATCGATCTCCGAGTCTTTGATGACGCGGGATCGACGCAGTTTCTCCTGGAGAACGCTGATGCGATGCTCGAGCAGGGCCTGCTCGTTCTTGGCGTCATCGTATTCGGAGTTCTCGCTGATGTCCCCGAAATCGCGCGCCTGACGGATGCGCTCGGCCACCTCTTCGCGCTTGACGGTCGAGAGATGGGCGACCTCGTCCTGCAGTTGCTTGAGTCCTTCTTCAGTAAGGATCAGTTCCGTGCGAGACACTAGTTCCTTCCTTCCACATCTGCTGCGCCGGTGTGTGCCCCTGCGCAGGCTGCTGAAGAGTGACGCCTCGCCGTTGGAGCGCGATCGGCGCGACCGAGGACGCCCTATCGCCCCCCCAGCGCGTTCTGGCGGCCGGGGCTTCGTTCTTCAGCGGCCCTTCAAGGCGGGCGCGGATTATATGGTGCAGACACATACTTGTCAACACACCTAGCCGTGTAAGCCTGGCGGAGTTATCCCGGGCCAGAGCGGCGAGCGCCGCGTCGAGCGCCCAGCCATCCGGCGCCGAGCGAAGCCCGGCGATGACCGGCAGCCGGGACCCGCGACGGCCGCAAGTACCAGCCGATGATCCTCCACATCCACTTGGTCGCTCGCTTCTCCCCCATCTCTTCGATGACCCCGGCTAGAAGGAGGCGCAGGTCGCCCACCACCTCGGGAAGAGGCGGACGGGGCCGGCTTTCCCCGGCGAGCAGCGAGCCGAGGAGCCACGGGTCTCCCGCCGCTCCTCGGGCCACCATGACGGCAGCCGCCCCAGTGCCTTCCATTATCGCCTTGGCGGCGCTCACGCTCATGACGTCACCCGACGCGATGACCGGTATGCCGACCGCCCGGACCACGGCCTCCGTGACCGTATGATCGGCGCTCCCGCGGTAGTGTTGACTGGCTGCCCGGGGGTGCACCCCCAACGCCGCCACCCCAACCTCCTCCAGCCGCGGCGCCAGGTCGACAGCGCTCCTTTCCCCCTCCTGCATTCCGCTGCGCAGCTTCACCGTCACCGAGTATGCCCGACTCGGCGGCGACCTTGACCACCGCGGCTGCAATGGCGACAGCGCGGGCAGGATCGGCGAGCAGCGCCGACCCTGCGCCCGTACGGATGACCTTGCGGACCGGGCAGCCCATATTGATGTCGAGCACGTCGGGAACGGCCTCACCCCGCGCCGGATCCCGCGCGAGGACCAGCCGGGCGGCATGAGCCATGACGTCGGGCGTGTCGCCGAAGAGCTGGACGGCGACCGGGCGCTCCTCCTCGGCAAGGCGTAGATAGTCCTCCGTGCGCCTGTTGCCGTGCAGCAGGCCGTAGGCGCTCACCATCTCGGTGGTGACCAGCCCGGCGCCGTGCGTCTTGAGATGCCGCCGGTAGGCCGAGGTGGTGAGACCGGCCATGGGCGCCAGCACCACCCGGTTGGGGATGAGGACCGGGCCGATGGAGAACGGGGCCGAGAAGTCGGGCGCCGAGCCCGGTGTGCTCGAGGCGTCCCCCCGGCTGTTCGAGCCGGACGCGATAGGCGGCCGGCCGCCATGCCGCCCATCCTAAGAATGGTTCCGGCGGAAGATGATCTCCAGGCCCTTGAGCGTCAGCAGCGGGTCGAGCTTGTCGAGCGTGGACGCATGATCGAAGATGACGGAAAGCCAAGCCGCCGGTAGCAACCGTGACCGCGGATCCTCCGAGTTCTACCCGCATGCGCGACACCACCCCATCCACCTGGCCGGCGAAGCCGTAAAGCGCCCCCGCCTGCATGGCGTGGACCGTGTTCTTGCCGATAACCGAGCCCGGGTCGGCCAGCTCGATCTTGAGGAGCCTGGCGGCCCGGGTGGCGAGCGCGTCCAGCGAGATCTCGATGCCTGGGGCGATCGCGTGGCCCAGATACTCACCGGCGGCCGAAACGGCGCTGAACGTCGTCGCCGTCCCGAAGTCCACCGCGATGCAGGGACCGCCGTAGGCCTCGAAGGCCGCGACCGCGTCGACGATCAGGTCGGGGCCCACCTGGCGGGGATCGTTAGTGAGGATCGGCATACCTGTCTTGACCCCGGGGCCAATGACGAGCGCCTCGAGGCCGAACTTGGCCCCGGCCATGGCGGAGTACTCTCCGCTCAGCCGCGGCACCACCGAGGCGACGGCGAGACCCGACACCGATTCTCGCGAGAAGCCGTCGAGCCTGAGTAGCGCGTCGAGCAGAGCGGCGATCTCGTCGCCGGTATTCCGCACGTCGGTGGCAAAGCGCCAACTCGCCGCCAGTTCTTTGCCGGAGAAAAGCCCTACCGCGGTCTGCGTGTTCCCTACATCGACGGCCAGTAGCATCGTGCCACCCCCTCGTTCATCCTGCCGGTCAGCCCGTCCGCAGCGTCAGACCGACGTCTACGGGTGGAGCGCCCATGGTGAGGGCGCTGGTGGAAATAAGATCTACCCCGGTCTCGGCGATAGCCCTGACGGTGTCGAGCGAGACGCCACCCGAAGCCTCGAGTACCACGTCGCGCTTGATGCTCCTGGCGACGCCCACCAGATGTTTCAGAGAGGCCAGATCCTGGTTATCGAGCATGATGATGTCGGCGCCGCAGGCGATCGCCTCCCGCAGGTCGGCTTCGCTCTCTACCTCTACTTCCACTTTGATGTAGTGCGCCCCCGCCGCCTTCACCCTGTCCATCGCGGCCTTCACCCCGCCGGCGGCCGCGAGATGGTTGTTCTTGACAAGCACCATGTCGAAAAGGCCGAAACGGTGGTTGTGGCAGCCGCCAAGCACCACCGCCCGCTTCTCCCACAACCGCAGCCCGGGGACGGTCTTGCGGGTGTCCACCACGATCGCTCCGGTGCCGGCCACCGCCCAGGCGAAACGGCGCGATTGTGTGGCTACCCCGGAGAGATGGCTGATGAGATTGAGCATGGTCCGTTCCGCGGTCAGGATGCTGCGCGCCGGCCCTTCGATCACGGCCAACTCCGCCCAGTCACCGACTTCGGCCCCGTCCTCGACGAGAGGCGTGAACGCCACCACGGAGTCGACCTCCCGCATGGCCGTCCGGGCAAGGTCCAGCCCGCACACCACCATCTCGGTGCGCGCGGTTATCACGGCGCGCCCCTGCAAGTCCGCCGGCACGGTCAACTCGGAGGTGATATCGCCGTACCCGGCCAGGTCTTCGGCCAGCGCCAGCCGGACCAATCTCAGATCCGCGTCCTCGCTCATCAGTCCTCCACTGGTTCCGTGTAGATCTTGGGATCGCCTGTCTCGGGGTCGCGCCGGATCAGAACGTGGCGGCTCCAGTGCGCGTCATCCCGCTCGGGGAAGTCGGAACGCAGGTGCACACCCCGGCTCTCTTCCCGCGAGGCGGCGGACGCAACGATGTGACGGGCCACCGTGAGAAGGTTGACCAGCTCGAGCTCGCCCACAGTCAGTCCCGGGGCGACCAGCGAACTCTCGATGGCCTCCAGCGCGACCTCAGCTTTCGCCAGCCCTTCCTTGGTGCGGACGATCCCGCAGAGGTCGGTCATGAGTTGCGCCATAGCTTTCCTCTGCTCGGATACAACGGCCGGATCGTTCCCTTCGCGGGGCTCGTCGGCCAGATCCAGCCTGACCTTCCTGACCGCCGGGTCGGACACCGAAAGATACCGGTCCAGCTCCCGCACCGTACGGTCGCCGAACACCAGCCCCTCCAGCAGCGAGTTGGAAGCCAGCCGGTTCGCCCCGTGTATCGCGGTGCTTGCGGTCTCGCCGCAGGCGTAGAGGCCGGGGATGGTGGTGCGGCCCCAGGTGTCGGTCAGCGCTCCTCCGATGAAGTAGTGAGAGGCCGGGGCGATGGGGATCAACTGTGTGCACAGGTCGTATCCCCTCGCCTGGAGGCCGTTGTAGACGGTGGGGAAGCGCTCCCGAAGGAACGCGCAGTCGAGATGCCGCGCGTCCAGCCAGACGTGATCGGTGTTGTCTCGGTCGAACACGCGCTTCATGTGCCTCACCACCACGTCGCGGGGGGCCAGCTCCGCCCGAGGGTGGGAACCGACCATGAACCTCTCCCCCGCGTCGTCGCGGAGGTAGGCGCCCTCGCCGCGCAACGCCTCCGTGAGGAGCAGGGTGGGGTTCTCCGAACCGTACAGCGCCGTGGGGTGGAACTGCATGAACTCCATATCCCGCATCACGGCGCCGGCCCGGTAGGCCATGGCCTGGCCGTCCCCCGTGGCTACCAGCGGGTTGGTGGTATGAGAAAAGACCTGGCCGGCGCCGCCGCAGGCAAGCACTACCGCCCGGGCAAGGGTGACCGTCAGCTCTCCTTCCCCGTCCAGGGACAGGGCGCCCACGCAGCGCCCGGCGTCCACCAGCAGGTCGATGACGAACTCGTTCTCGTGCAACTCCACCCGGCTACCCGAGGTGATGGCTTCCGCGAGCGCACTGGCCACCACGCTGCCTGTCGCATCTCCGCCCGCGCGCACCACGCGGGGGACGGAATGGGCTCCCTCGGAGGCCAGGATGAGCTTGCCATCCCGGCGGTCGAACTTGGCCCCCAGCTTCTCCAGCTCTTGCACCCGCGCGGGCCCCTCTTCGACCAGCACCCGCACCGCGTCGTGGTCGCACAGTCCCACCCCTGCCTCGAGCGTGTCCTTGAGGTGCAGTTCCGGGGAGTCGTAGTCGCCCAGCGCTGCCGCGATGCCTCCCTGCGCCAGGAAGGTGGCGGTCTCGTCCAGGTCGCCCTTGGTGATGAGGCCTACATGCCACCGGTTCGCGGCGCCGACCGCGGCCGTGAGGCCGGCGATGCCGCCGCCGATGACCAGCACGTCGTAGCTGGAATAGCGGAGGTCGGCACCACTCCTGGAGATCAGCGGGGCAGCCCTCACGCGCCGACCTCGACCATGCGCTGGACCGCGCGGAGGGCCTTCACCCGTATCTCCTCTTCCACGGTCACCACGGGGCCCTCCGTCTGGAGGGCCTTGAGCACCTTGTCCAGCGTGATCAGCTTCATGTTGGGGCAGACGGTGAGCTGGCTCAGCGGGTAGAACTTCTTGCCGGGCACGTCCTTCTCCAACCGGTGGATCATCCCCAGCTCCGTGCCGATGAGGTATTCCCCGGCGTCGTCCTCGCGGCAGAAGCGGATCATGCCCGACGTGCTCTCCACGGCGTCGGCGAGGGCGACCACGTCGGGCTCGCACTCGGGATGGACGACCACCTTGGCGTTGGGGTGCGCCGCCTTCGCGTCCTCCACGTCGTCGACGTCGATGAGGCCGTGGGTGGGGCAGAAGCCGGGCCACACGATCACCCAGCGCCCGGCCTTCTGGGCCGCCCAGGAACCGAGGTTGCGGTCGGGGGTGAAGATGATCTCCTTGTCCTTCGGCACCGAGCGGATGATGTTGACGGCATTGGCGCTGGTGCAGCAGATGTCGGAGATGGCCTTGACGGCCGCCGACGTGTTCACGTAGCTCACCACCACCGCCCCCGGATGCTCGGCCTTGAGCTCCTCCAAGCCCTCCACGTCGACCATGTCGGCCATGGGGCAGCCGGCCTCCTCGTCGGGAAGGATGACCGGGCGCTGTGGTGCGAGGATGGCCGCGGTCTCGGCCATGAAGTGGACCCCGCAGAACACCGTCATGTTCGCCGTGGTCGCGGCGGCCTGCCGCGACAGCCCCAGGGAGTCGCCGACGAAGTCGGCCACGTCCTGCACTTCGGGCCGCTGGTAGTTGTGCGCGAGGATGACCGCGCCCTTTTCTTTGGCCAGCCGGCGGATCTCGGCTTGCATGGCTGAATGGTCCATCTTCGGCCCCCTGCTCTGCGGCGGACTCGGCTTGTCTGGTACGCGCTTCACCGTCTGGCCGCCGACGCCGGCGAGCGCCTCCTTTGCCGTCCTGCCGCTCGGCAGGACCAGGTCCGGGGCCAGCTCGGCCAGGGGCTCGAGGACGAACCGCCTCTCCTCCAGGCGCGGATGCGGCACTTCCAGGTCGGCCTCGGCGATCGAAGACCCATCGTACCAAAGGATATCGACGTCGACGCTTCTGGGACCCCACCTCACCAGACGTTCCCGGCCGAGTTCGGCCTCGATCCGATTGACGGCCAGGAGGAGCTCGCGGGGTGAGAGCGCGGTCCGCACCTCGACCACCTGGTTCAGGTAGTCGTCCTGCTCCGGCCCGCCGACCGGCGCTGTAACGTAGAGGCTGGACGCGCCGGCAAGGCAGGTCCCGGGCAACGCCGCGAGCAGCCGTCGGGCCTGCCACAACATCGCGTGACGGTCGCCCAGGTTGGACCCCAGCCCCAGGAACGCCCGGGCCGCGCTGCGCCGGGAGGCGGCCAGGTCTCAGCCCTCGAGATCGGCCCGGACGAGCTCGACCGCGGCGGCTACGCTATCCAGCGCGACGGCGACAGGCGGATGCGGTTTGGTCACCTGCACCCAGACCTCGTCGACCGGAAACGTGCGCAAGATGGCCTCGGCCGTCATCTGTGCCAGCCGTTCGAGTAGGGAGTAGCTCTCCGTGGTGGCGACGTCGACGATGACGTCCATCACCTCGGTGTAGTCGACGGTGTCGGCCACGTCGTCCGTGAAGGCCGCCAGGCAGTCATCGATGGTCAGGCGGACGTCGTATAGCAGGCGCTGGCCAAGCACCTTCTCCTCGTCCGTGACCCCGTGGTGGCCGTAGACCTCGAGCCCTTCGATGAAGATGTCCATCGCAGCCCCCCGTTTCCGTTGTTGCCGGTCGCCTGCGGCGGCCGTCGCGTGCCGCCGTCACCGCTCGGGCGGCGAGCCTTTCCCGAGTATCGCTCGGGCCACCTGAGCCGCGTCCCGGTTCACCGCCACCCGGTGCACCCTCACCACGTGCGCCCCGGAGCACACCGCCAGGGCCGTCGTCGCCGCGGTCGCGTCGTCGCGCTCGCCCGCCTTGTCGATGCCGAGTATCTCTCCAAGAAACCGTTTGCGCGAGGCCCCGACCACGATCGGCCGCCCCAGGGAACGGAACGCCTCCAGCCCCCGTAGGATCGCGAGGTTGTGCTCGGTCGTCTTCCCGAAACCCAGGCCGGGATCGATGAGCAGATTGTGCTCCTTGAGGCCGTTGGCCACCGCCCACTCGAGCCGCTCCGTGAAGAACGCGTAGAGATCCTCGACGACATCGCCGTACGCCGGCGCGACCTGCATGGTCTTGGGCTGGCCCAGCATGTGCATGAGTATCACCGGGCAGTCGGCGTCGCGGACGACGGCGACCATCTCCGGGTCCATGCGCAGAGCCGAGATATCGTTAATCATGTACGCGCCGGCGGCGAGCGCTTTGGCGGCCACCCCGGCCTTGTAGGTGTCGACCGATATCCGGCCGGGAAGCGACGAGGCCAGTGCCTCGACGACCGGGAGCACCCGAGCACATTCTTCGTCCTCGGGCAGCGGGTCCGAGCCCGGACGGGTGGACTCTCCCCCGATGTCGATGAGGGCGGCGCCCTCCTCGGCCATCGTCAGCGCCGCCCGTACCGCCTCGCCGGCGCCCGCGTGGCTGCCACCGTCGGAGAACGAGTCAGGAGTGACGTTGAGCACGCCCATGAGGAGCGGCGCGTCGGCCAGGTCCAGGCCGGGAGGCCCGGCCGGGACCCGCTCGTCGTAGTTACGGAGCGCCGTCGCGATGGCCTCAGCAAGGCGGCGCAACCCGAACGGCTGCTGCTTGAGCTTGGGCAGGAGACGCTCGAACTGGGTGAGAGTCCCCATGACGAGGCAGTCGGCGGCCCCCCCGTGCAGTTCGTACACCTCGCGGGACGTCGCCACCTCCCCGCCTCGAGAGAGCATCTCCTGCTTGAGTATGTTGGCGGCGCGGATGTCGAGGCCGGCGACCCGGACCACCCGGAACAACGCCTTCTTCTCCATGATGTCGATGCCGGCGCCCGAGACCCGGATATGCGCGAGAGCCGCGCGGGCCTCGGCCAGATCTCTCAGCACCAGGACTTGGGGACTGCTTTCGACCGGTGACAACGGACCGGCCTCTTCTCAGTTATGCGGGGCTTCGATGAGCGCCAGCACCTCGGCACGCGTGGCCGCGTTGGTGCGGAAGATGCCCCTGACCGCCGAGGTGACTACCCGCGAGCCGGGGGCCCGTTCACCCCGCATAGACATGCAGAGATGCTCGGCCCTCACCAGGACGAGGACGCCTGCCGGGTCGAGCGCCTCGGTCAGGCTGTCGGCGATAGTGCTCGTCAGCCTCTCCTGCAGCTGCAGCCGGGCGGCGGCCACCCGCACCAGACTCACTATCTTCGAGAAGCCGGTGATACTGCCGTTCTTGGACGGGATGTACGCGACGTCGGCCACGCCGAAGAACGGCACCAGATGATGCTCGCACAGCGAGTGGAAGGCGATATCGCGTACCAGGACCATCTCCTGATGTGTTTCGGAGCCGATGGCGACCACCAGCGACGAGAGGTCCTTGGGCTCGGTGAGGATCAGCTCCTGGTACAGCTCGGCTACCCGGCGGGGCGTCTCGAGCAGGCCCTCGCGATCCGGGTCCTCACCGATGCCCTCCAGCAGAAGGCGGGTGGCCTGCTCGATCTTGGCCTTGTCGACCACCGGGCGGGCTACCCGGGCCTAGTCTTCGTGGTAGGGAGCGAACGAGGTGACGCCGCCGGGCGCGAGGCCGTCGGGGGCCAGGCCTTCTGGCGCCGATCCTTCTCGCTCGCGCTGCCGCTCCTGCTTCTGGGCGCGCTTGCTCTCGGCCGCTTTGCGCGCCTTCGCCTCATCGAAGGCCTTGAAGACCGCTTCGGGATCGTCACCGCCCACCAGAGCTTCGAACTGCTCCCGGTCGATGGTCTCCTTGTCGATGAGCAGCAGCGAGATCATGTCCAACTCCTCGCGGTGAGCGCTCAGGATAGCCTTGGCCGTATCGTAGGCCTCGTCCACCACGCGGCGGATCTCGGCGTCGATCTTCTCGGCCGTCTCGTCGGAATACTCCTGACCCATGCCGTAGTCGCGCCCGAGGAAAGGTTGGCCTGGGTCGTGGCCGAAGGTCAATGGCCCCAGGTTCTCGCTCATGCCGTACTGGGTGATCATGCGCCGCGCCGTCTCGGTAGCCCGCTGCAGATCGTTGGACGCGCCGGTGGTGATGTCGTCGAAGCGGATCTCTTCCGCCACCCGGCCGGCAAGCATGTGCGACAGCTTGTCCAGGATCTCCTTCTTCTTGACCATGAACTTGTCTTCGGTCGGAAGGGTGATGGTGTAGCCGAGAGCCTGGCCGCGGCTGATGATGGAGATCTTGTGCACCGGGTCGGCATTGGGCAGGTAGTGGGCGACCAGCGCGTGCCCGGTCTCGTGATAGGCGGTGATGAGCTTCTCCTCCTCGGAGAGCAGCCGCGACTTCTTCTCCGGGCCGGCGATGACCCTGAGGACCGCTTCTTCGAGCTCTTCCATCTCGATGACCCGCTTGCGCTTGCGCGCCGTCAGCAGAGCGGCCTCGTTGACGAGGCTGGCCAGGTCGGCTCCGGTGAAGCCCGGGGTCTGCGCCGCCAGGGTGTCGAGGACCACCCCGGGAGCCAACGGCTTGCCTTTTGCGTGGACGGCGAGTATGGCCTTCCGGCCCTCACGGTCGGGACGGTCGACCACGATCTGACGGTCGAAACGTCCGGGACGGAGGAGGGCAGGGTCGAGGATGTCCGGCCGGTTGGTGGCAGCCATGATGATGATGCTCTCGTTGGCCTCAAAACCGTCCATCTCCACGAGCAACTGGTTGAGGGTCTGTTCGCGCTCGTCGTGACCGCCGCCCATGCCGGCGCCACGATGGCGCCCGACGGCGTCGATCTCGTCGATGAATATGATGCAGGGCTGGTTCTGCTTGGCCTGCTCGAAGAGGTCGCGCACCCGGCTCGCGCCGACGCCCACGAACATCTCGACGAAGTCCGAACCGGAGATGCTGAAGAACGGCACGCCGGCCTCGCCTGCCACGGCCCGCGCGAGAAGGGTCTTACCCGTGCCCGGAGGGCCAAAGAGAAGGACGCCTTTGGGGATGCGGGCACCCAGGGCCTGGAACCGTTTGGGGTTCTCGAGGAAGTCCTTGATCTCTTCGAGCTCTTCTACCGCCTCGTCGACCCCGGCCACGTCCTTGAAGGTGATCTTCGGCTGGTCCACGGCCATCCGCTTGGCCCGCGACTTGCCGAAGCTCATCACCTTGCTCCCCCCTCCCTGCATCTGGTTCATCAGGAAGATGAAGAAGACGACCATGAGGAGTATCGGCAAGACGGTGGTCAACAGCGAAGCCCAGACGGAACTCTTCTGGATGTCGGTGGTGAAGGGGACATTGTTATCCAGAAGATACTGCTCCATGGGGTAGCCTTCGGTGAAGCCGACCTCGAAACTCTTGTTGTTCGACTTCAACGTCCCCTCGACGACCAGGTCCTTGGTCTTGAGGACCGAAGGAGGATCTATGACGACATTCCCCTGCGCGACTGCCGTCTGAAAGTCGTTGAACGTAAGATTCTCGTTCGTGCGCGAACCATAGAACAAGTTCTGGACGAAGAACGCCAGAAGGATGACGAGGAGAATGGGGAAGGCCGCGCTCTTGAAGAACCTGCTCAACTGCGCTCCACAATTCGTTGCATAAGGGCCAGAGATACTACCACACGGGGCCTACTCCAGCTCGTCCAGCACGCCTATGAAGGGCAGGTTCCGGTGCTTCTCGGAATAGTCAAGCCCATACCCGACCACGAATTCGTTGGCGATCTCGAACCCGGTGTACTTGCAGGGCAGATCGGCCGTCCGGCGGCTGGGCTTGCTGAGGAGCGTCACGATCTCCACGCTGGCCGGATTCCGGGACCAGAGACTCTTGGTGAGGTACTGGAGGGTCAGGCCCGAGTCGATGATGTCCTCCACGATGAGCACGTGGCGCCCTTCGATGTCGGTGTCGAGGTCTTTGAGGATCCTCACCACCCCTGAGCTCTCCGTGGATGCTCCGTAGCTGGACACGGCCATGAACTCCAACTCCAGGTCGAAATCGAGCCGGCGGGCCAGGTCGGCCATGAAGAAGATGGCTCCCTTGAGGACGCAGACGAGCACCGGCCGCGTGCCCTTGTAGTCGTGCGCGATGGCGGCGGCCAGCTCGTCAACCCGAGCCTGCAGCTCTTCCCTGGGGATGAGGACCTTCACCCCTACCCGTCTCCTTCGTCTCCACCGGTCTCATTCGGCGCTTCTCCAGTTCGACCCCGGCCGAGGGCGAGCCGGACGATACTGGTCGTCTCCCTGGTTATTCTACCCTCCTCCCCGAGCAGCAATCCACACACCCAGAGCACCCGCTCACCGCGCACCACGAGCGGCGTGCCCGCGCGGGCCTCCGCCGGCACCCGGAGGTCGACCAGGATGTCCTGGAGCTTGCGGGTACCCGCGGAGCCAAGGGGACGCATCCGATCCCCTGGTCGGGGGCCGCGTACCTCGACTCCCCCCACCAGACTGCGGGCGTCCACAAACGCCTCCCGCGAGATATCGGGGGCGCGGAACCGGTCGGCCGGCGCCGCGCTCACCCATGCGGCCCCCCAGCGGACACGGCCGGGGACGGCAAGCGACACCGGCGGGGGCACGGGCTGGGCAAGCGCCGGGCCATGCAGCAGCGAGATCTCGTCGTAGCGCTTCACGCCCCTCCAGCCTCCGCCGAGATTCCGCTCAGCGGAGCCCGACACCTGCAGCAGCGATTCGAGGGCAAGGACGGAGGCGCGCGAGGCCGCGGGCCTCGCGCGCCCCTCCAGCCAGCGGTGCAACACCAGGCGCCGCAAGGGTGGTTCCAGTGCGAGCAGGCCGGCCGCGCTGAGGACCGTGTCCCCGCCCCCCATCACCACCTCGCGCTCCGCCCGGGCCACCAGGGCCTCCGTCAGTCGCTCCATCTCGGCGGCCACCGCGGCGGCGCGGCCGGCGGCCTCTACCGCCCCGGGCAGAGCAGCTTCCCACGCGGGGAGCACCTGCTCCCGGAGGGCCGTCCGCGCGTACCCGGGATAGGCGTTCCCCCGGTCCTCGGCGAACTCGAGTCCCAGGGCGCGGCAGTACGCGGCGGTCTCCACTCGCCGAGATTCGAGCAGCGGGCGGACCCAGGGCGGGTCGAACGGGAGCATCCCCCTGAAGGCGGCCATCCCCCCGTACCGGCCCAACCGGTAGAGCATAGTCTCGACCTGGTCGTCGGCGGTATGTCCCAAGGCGATGCGGTCGCACCCTTGCTCGGCGGCCACCCGCAGCGCCGTCTCGCGCCGGGCTTCACGAGCTCTCTCCTGGACGTTGCCGCCGGTCTTGGAGACGAGCCGGTGAGTGATGGTGAGGCTTACCCCCAACTCTCCGCAGGCGCGCACGACGAGAGCCTCGTCGTCGTCGCTCTCCGCTCCCCGCAGGTGATGGTTCACGTGCAAGGCGTGGATGAACGCCGGACCGCCTGGGCGACCGGTGAGAGCGACAAGGATGTTCAGAAGCGCGAGCGAGTCCTGGCCGCCGGACACCATCACCAGCGTGCGCGAACCGGGCGCAAAGAGACCCTCCCGAGCGGCGAGACCGCGGGCCTTGCGAGCCAGCGAAGCCTTTCCCCGCGTGCCCCTCGCCCCGCTCGAGGCCACGTCCCTCACTCCTCCCGTCGTCGCGCCAGGGCTGGTATTGTACTACCCTGTAGCCTGCGGACTCGGCCGGGCTACGGGAGGTGCTTTGTGAACGGACGCAGCCATGCGTCGGACGCCGCGGACCCCATCACCATCGTCCACGGGCCTGCTCTCTCTTCATACAGCTTCAGCGACGAGCACCCGCTTCAGCCCAGCCGCCACGATCTGACCATGTCGCTCCTGTCGGCGCTCGGGTGGCTCGACGCTTCGGAGGTGTCGATCGAAGCGCCGCGTACCGCCATCTTGTCCGAGTTGCTCACCGCCCACACCCTTCCCTACATCCAAGCGGTCCAGACCGCGCAAGCGATCGCCCGGGGCGAGCGGCCGACCATCGACCTGCGCATCTACGGTCTCGGAACCGAGGACAACCCTCTCTTCCCCGGCATCCACGAGGCGCCGGCACTGCTGGCCGGCGCCGGCCTCCAGGCGATGCAGGCCATACTCGACGGGCGCGCCGTGCATTCCTATAGCCCCGCCGGCGGCATGCACCACGCCATGCGCGCCCGGGCAGCAGGCTTCTGCATCTACAACGACATCGTGGTCGCCACCGCCGCCGCCGTGCAGGCGGGGCTCCGTGTGGCCTACATCGACTTCGACGCCCACCACGGCGACGGGGTCCAGGCCGCCTTCTACGAGGACCCGCGCGTGCTCACCATCTCGATCCACGAATCCGGACGCTTCCTCTTCCCCGGCACCGGCGACGCCACCGAGACGGGCGCCGGTGACGGCCTGGGCGCCTGCCTCAACATCCCGCTCCCGCCCGATGCCGGCGACGAGTCGATCCTCATGGCGTACGAGCGGATCATCGAGCCGGCGGTGCTGGCCTACGACCCCGACATCATCGTCGCCCAGACAGGGTGCGACACCCACCACGCCGATCCGCTCACCGACCTCGCCGCGACGATGGCCCTTTATCCCGAACTTGCGGCGCGCCTGCACGCACTTGTCCACGAGGTATGCGAGGGCCGGTGGCTCATCGTTGGCGGGGGCGGCTACGACCCGGCCGACGTGACTCCCCGGGCGTGGGCGGCCTTCTTCGGTACGGTCCTCGGCCGGCAGGTCGAGGACGTGGCCCTCCCTGCCGAGTGGAAGCGGGCGTCGCGGGCGAGAGGCGGCCGCCCGCCCGCTCACCTTCTCGACGACCCCGGAGCCGGGTTCGCACAACCTCCGAGCCGCGCTTTCGTCCGCTCCTTGGACGACATCGAGGCCGGCGCCCTCGCCATTCTTCGCGACCGCTTCGCGGGGACGTGAACAGAGAACAAAGGCTTCGCACACCACCTTGCACTCCACTCCCGGCTTTGCTTATATTGCACCGCTCGAAAGTCCTAAAGGAGGAAATCATGGGTGTGCCCAAAGTCGATCCCGACCTCTGCACCGGGTGCGGTATCTGTGAAGATATCTGCCCTGATGTCTTCGAGGTCGCGGACGACGGTCTCTCGCACGTGATCGACCCGAACGCATGCGAAGATGCCGGCTGCTGCGAAGAAGCCGCAGACGAGTGCCCAGAGGGGGCTATCACCCTCGAGTGAGATCGCCGCGGGCGCATCCGCGGAAGTCCCTAGGCATCGACAAACGTGGATAAGCCGCCCTCGGGCGGCTTCTCTGCTTTGAGGAAAGGGGACAGAAAATGCCGGTCTCTCCCGAATCCCGCGTCCCTCCGGGACAGCGTTTGATCACCGACTTTCCCGTTCTGCACGCCGGCTCCGTGATGCACGTGGATCCGGCCTCCTGGAACCTGTCGCTCTCGGGGTTGGTATCGCCCGAGACTCACTCTCGACTACGATGGCCTCCTTGCCCTTCCCGCCACCGAGCAGGTCTGCGACATACACTGCGTGACGGGATGGACAAAGCTCGACACCCGCTGGAAGGGCGTCAAAGCCGCCGATCTGCTCGGTCAGGTGCAGGTGGGGCCGCAGGCCCGGCACGTAGTCGTCCACGCCACCGGAGGATGGACGACCAACCTGCCCCTCGAAGAACTCACCCTCGACGACGTCCTCCTCGCCTACGAGTACGAAGGCCGCCCCATCTCTGCCGAGCACGGAGGACCGGTCCGACTGGTGGTTCCGCGGCTCTACTTCTGGAAGAGCGCGAAATGGATCCGGGGCATCGAGTTCACCGTGGACGAACGGCTCGGCTACTGGGAGCGCGTGGGCTACCACCGGTTGGGAGATCCCTGGCTGGAGCAACGTTACTCGTAGAAGTGGGCTGCTCGATTATCCGCTCATAGGCCCGCGCGGCAGATAGCCTGGCGCGGCCCCGCGGCAGGATACCGACGGGAGACCGTCGAAAGGTTGTGCTCGAGGAGAAAGGAGCACGGCCATAGACTTGTTGGCTCTACTACGCATCGGCCTGGCGGCATGCACCGTCGCCTTCCTGGCCGCAGCATTCATCATCACCCTGCGCGCCGCCGGGCGTCCGCGGCGCAAAGCGTCGCCTCCCGCGCGGCCGGCCCTCGTGCTGTACCCCCTGCTTGCGGGTCTGTCCGTCGCCCTGATCTTCCGTCCCGGGAGCGAGGTGGCCTCCTACCCCGTAGGGCAAGCGGTCCTGCTCGTCGTATCCGTCGCCCTGTTCTCGATCGCGCTTTCGCTCGGCCGGCAGGACGCCTCCGCCGAAGGCCAGGTCCTCGATACCCCCACCGTGGACGCCCTCACCCGCATGGCCAGCCACCGGGTCTTCCAAGATCGCCTGGCCCACGAGTGCGAGCGGGCCTACCGCTTCGGCGACACTTTCATGCTGCTGATGCTCGACCTCGACAACTTCCGCCCTATCAACGAGCGGCACGGGCATCGGGTGGGCGACCGCGTCCTGCTCGAGCTCTCCCGGAAGTTCAGGTCGCAACTGCGCGAGATCGACCTGGTAGCCCGCTTCGGCGGCGACCAGTTCGCGATGATCCTGCCCCACACCTTCGAGAAGGGTGGCCTCGAAGTGGCGGAGCGCCTTCGCCGCAATGTCGCCGCCTGGGTGTTCCCCCTTTCGACGAGCGCCGAGGTGCGGCTGACCGTTAGCATGGGCCTCTGCTCATATCCCCAGGACGGCATGTCTCCCCCGGAGATGATAGAAGCGGCGCAGAAGGCCCTGGGCTTCGCCAAAGCAATGGGCGGAAACCAGGTGCAGCTGGCCCGCGACCTCCCCAGCCACGGAGTCGGTGGGCAACGTGGTGTCGCTCCCCCACTCGGGGCGGGAAGCCATCGTGCGCAGCCTGGCCGCGGCCGTGGACGTCCGTGACGGCTACACCCGGGAGCACTCCCATCTGGTGTCCGACCTCTCCGCCGCCATCGCGCGCCGCATCGGCCTGCCTTCGAGCGACGTAGCCCGCATCAGCGTGGGCGCTCTTCTGCACGACGTGGTTATGTTATGTATTTCGTTCAGTTATTGCTTCCATCAGCAAAGAGCAATTTACAAAGGCTCCCAATATTAAGTGGGTTCATAGTTCGTCAGCAGGAGTTGAAAATTACCTGTTCCCGGAAATGGTGAATGGTGATTTATAACCAATTCAGAAGGCTGCTGCCCCTTGTATGGCTGAACATGCATTCGGATTACTCTTCACTACCCAGAAATTTAGTGGTACAGAACAGGAACATGCTTCAGGGCAAATGGCAGGGAGCCACAATGGAAAGTGTCTTTGAACTGAAAGGAATGACCATGGGGATTATAGGTCTCGGAGGTATCGGCAGCCAGGTGGCACGACGGGCCCGTGCAATGGATATGAAGGTTATAGCTGTTGATATCGTGCCAAAATACAAGGAACAATTAGGTGACCTTTGTGATGAAATAAAACTCGTTCAGGAAGGTCAGCTCATCGGTTAATACCACGTTCTGATGTAATTGTCTTATCAGCTCCACATACAAAAGTGAGTGAAGGAATGTTTGGACCGGAACAATTCGGCATGATGAAGAAGAGTGCATATTTATCAATATCTGCCGTGGTAAACTTGTAAAGACACCTGCACTACTCGATGCTTTGAAATCAGGAAAGATTGCTGGTGCCGGATTGGACGTGACGGATCCTGAGCCATTGCCTTCTGATCATGAATTATGGAAACTCCCGAATGTCATCATTTCTGCACATATGTCCGGCAGATCACAGTTTAATCCGATAAGGTTAGCTGAAGTCTTTGTGGAAAATGTTTACAGGTATGTGAACGAATTGCCAATGCTGAATATCGTTGATAAGGAAATGGGCTTTTAATCAAATCTGAAAGGATAACTTTTTATGAAAAAAATAGTATTGTTGATTGCACTAATCATATTTGTTGCAAACATACCTCTTGGTTCTGTTGCTCTTACGGGAGATCCTGAGAAGTACATATCAGAACTTCAGCGTGGCCGGACGATTCTGATGATTGTTGGCGATGAAAACCGTACAGCGATTCCCGGTCAGGGAACCGGAGATATCTTCATCCGTAATCGTCTGGAGAAAGTGTTGGGAAACAAGGTTATTCTTGGTGTTGACAGTACATCATTTAAGGACTTGTATGCCGCGGCAGAATCAGCTGATTTAGTGATAGTATCCGAATCTACAACATCTATGGTACTGAAAGACAAGTTAAAATCAGTAACAACTCCTGTAATAAGTTACGAGGCCTTTATTCAGGATGAAATGGGGCTGACCGCAAAGGAGCTTCCCGGTGATCCTGGCGAACCCGAGAAGTTCAATTATGGGGTGAGGGAAAAGGATACGGAGATAGCTATCGTGAACCCTGATCATCCGCTTGCTGCCGGTCTGAAGGGAAATGTGACCGTCTACAAGGTACCCAGAGAAGTAACCTGGGGCAAGGTCGGAAAGAACGCGACAGTTATTGCCACACTTTCGGGTAAGAGTGTAGCGGCAGCCATCTACATTTATAATAAAGGAGATGTTCTGTTTGATGGAACAAAAGCAGCCGGAATGAGAATTGGCTTCTTCCTTGAAGAAAATAAAACAGGAACATTGTCCAACTATATGACTGAGGATGGATTACGCCTTTTCGATGCAGCTGTCAGATTCGCCCTGGAATCTGTGAAAGATTTTGTGTAAACTGGTACCTGCCGGGTTTAAAGAATACTACTTCTTTCTCCAAAAATTATAATTATAGAAGACGTAACTAATCAGTACTTAAAGTGATCTAGTCTGATTAATTCATAAACTTTAACATCAAACGATTATTTGTGATGTTAAATAGATATTTACAGGGAGCTTGAAGATCAATTTATTTACCCCAGCCCCAAGGGGTGCAAATTAATTTGTTCGCTCCCCTGGGGCGGGTAAACGAAGAAAATCAATTCATGAATAATGCATGTTAGAGAAGAGATGTGTTATATAAAATGGCGATGAAGGATAAAGTACATGTCAAATTGGAAAAAAGATTATCTGTCTACCTCTAATATCATATAGTACACAAAGGACCGATGTGAGGATTAATTATGCCTGTTAATATCTTAAGATCAAATCTTTATCAGTTTCACAGGACGTTGTCTTTGGTTAACCATTCCGATCATATAGATACCCCGTGTCAGGAGACTGATATCTATAGTCGTTATCTGATTATCCAGTTTCCCGGAAGCAACTTTTTTGCCGGTAAGGTCTGTTATATAATACCCGGAACTGATTACGACTTCATCAGCTTTAAGTGTTACAGAAAAACTCGATGGATTAGGGAATATTGAAAAATCGGAAGGCAATCTGCTTTCCGCAATTCCGGTAGCATTCTGAACAACAATGGTTCCTTTCATACCCAATGAGGCATGAGGAGCACAAGACATAATAGTGAGTTCCAGCTCCAAGTTGTGACGACTGTACCTGTCCTCCGCCAAAAGCGGTCTCAAACCCTCCAGCAAGCTTGATATTTTCATTTGCATCCCAGGTTGCCTGATTCACTTCAACGGCGTTGTGAATGGATGCCAGGGCAAACGTCACATCATCACCGACTGTTATCGTTATAATTGACGGAGTAAATGTATTGCCCGAGTTGGTGATTGTCCAGCTTGTACAGAATGCACCTGTGGCTGACAGAACCAGCACCAGTGATGAGAGAATTGTTTTCATAATACCTCCGTTTTAATTTTACCCTTATACTACTTTAAAAATCTATCGCCTTCTAAATAATAACAAATCAGATGTATTATTGTTCTGTTAAAATGTCGGCCGGTTAGAACTGAATCTGAAGTTTCAGTCAGCTTTTTTGTCCCATGTGTTAATGAATATATTTCCGGGAAAATAATTGCTGAAAGAGTTGCCTGGTATAATTTGCCGAAAAGGTATCCACATTTATACAGCAGGATAC
>CAVRJE010000028.1:0-329550 GCA_963721365.1 uncultured Actinomycetota bacterium | reverse complement strand
CGGCACGCAACTCCGAGCCCGAAGGCAGGCGGCTCCCGGCGGCGTACGTGCCGGAATCCAGGCGCTCGGTGAGGGTTTGGACGATATGAAGGTAGGCGGGCAGGGCGCCGTCGTCCTCCTGCCGTTCCGGCCGGATCGCGAGAGGGTCGAGGTCTGTCGCCCGCGGTATCTGCATCCCCCATGCTCACAAAGCGAAGGTACTCCAGAAACTCATAGCAGATGGTAATGCCACCGCCCTTCCATGCATTTGCTGGAGGTGGCTAGCTATTTACCGGGGCTCAGCATAACATGCTGTCTATACAGGTTGCTTGTACCTCGGTACACGCCCCCGTATGGTCAGGTCCCGTCGACCGTCTGCGCGGTTTGGGTATCAAATCTTCTGATCAAGGAGCCCCAATGGCCCACGAACTCGTAGAAGCCATGGCGAACATGAAGGAGAAGGAAGCCCTTCAGATCGTCGACGACATGCTGGCAAGAGGCGAAGACCCCAACATGATCCTAGATCTCTCCTCCCAAGCCATGCAGGTGGTAGGGGAACGCTATCAGGAAGGCTCCTACTTCCTCCCGGAACTCATCATGAGCGGGGAGATGCTCCGTAAGATGCGACGCTCCTGGCCGCCAAGACCGACACCACCAAGAAACTGGGCATCGTGGTCCTGGGCACCGTCCGGGGCGACATCCACGACATCGGCAAAGACATCGTGGGCTTCATGCTGGAAGTAAACGGCTTCGAGGTCTACGACATCGGTATCGACCAGCCCGAAGAAGCCTTCGTGGCCGCCGTGACCGACCACAAACCCCAGGTGCTGGCCCTCTCCGGATTCCTCTCCGTGGCCTTTGACTCCATGAAGTCCACCATCGAGCAGGTGGAAGCCGCCGGTCTCCGCAAAGACCTGAAAGTCATCATCGGCGGCGGTCAGATGGACGACACCGTGCGCAAGTACACCGGGGCCGACGCCTACGGCGACGACGCCATGGCCGCTGTGGCCTTCGCCAAGGCGGCGGTAGGAGTATCATAGGTGTCTCTGACGACCCGGGGGGGGACGCTAGTGGTGGATAAGGCGTGGTCGCAACTATCGCCTGACGAGAAGCTGGAGCGGCGTTTTGCCGCCTTCGTAGAGCCAGGGCTTGAGTTTGTCAGCCCTGCGGCCGCGGCGGAGTACCGCGCGCGGGCCACCCGCTTGAAGAAGGCCTTTCTTCTCGAAGGAGAACCGGACCGCGTGCCCGTCTGCGTCCTGGCCGGCTATACCCGGCGACGCGGAAGGGGCTCACGCCCTACGAGGTCGATGCATGACTACCCCAAGGCCGCCCAGGCCTGGCTGGAGTGCAACCTAGAGTTGCAGGCCGACAGCCTGATCGCCCCCATCTTCGCGGCCATCCCGGCCCGCGCGTACGAGATCCTCGACGTCAAGATCCTGAGCTGGCCGGGGCACGGCGTGCCGCACGAAGCCGGTTTTCAGTACAACGAGAAAGAGTGGATGCAGGCCGACGAGTACGACCTGCTCATCGACGATCCCACCGACTACCTGCTGCACTACTACCTGCCCCGCGTCGCCGGCGGCATGGAGCGGCCTCTCACCGATTGGCCTCACCGCTCGACATGGTGGAGATCGTGGGCGGCCCTCCCTGGATGATGCGCTGGGCGGACCCCGACGTCCAGGCCAGTCTCGAGAAGCTGGCGGCGGCCGGCCGGGAATGCGCTGCGTGGGGCGGCGACCATGTACCCGCTGCTCGGCCGGTTGGTGGCCGAGGGTTTTCCCGCCCCCTTCTCGGCAGATGTCTCTGGCGCCATTCGACTTCATCGGCGATACGCTTAGGGGCACCCGGGGCATCCTGATGGACATGTTCCGCCAGCCCGACGCAGTCCTCGAGGCGTGCGACCGGCTGGCGCCCGTGGTGGTCAAGTGGGTCACCCGGCGCGTCCAATCCCTTCACCCCGCCGCTGGTGTTCATCCCCTGCACAAGGGCGCCGACGGGTTCATGAGCGTCGAGCAGTTCCAGAAGTTCTACTGGCCGAGCCTCCGCAAGGTCATCGACGGGCTGGTGGCCGACGGCTTCGTGCCCTACCTCTTCGCCGAAGGAGCCTACGGCACCCGTCTGGAGACCATCGCCGACGTGCCCAAGGGCCGCACGGTGTGGCAGTTCGACCACACCGACATGCGCCGGGCCAAGGAGATCCTGGGCGGCGTGGCCTGCATCCAGGGCAACGTCCCTATCTCGATGCTGCAACTGGGGACCGCCGACGAAGTCACGGCGTATTGCCTGGACCTCATCGAGACGGTCGGGCCCGGGGGTGGCTTCATCCTGGACGTCGGCGCCAGTCGTGGACGACGCTAGGCCGGGCAACGTCGAGGCAATGATCCAAGCGGCGAAAAACACTATCTAGTCGGGAGAGGTAGAGATGCCGGACAAAGCCTGGACAGACATGACTGCCGACGAGAAGCGCGCTTGGCGTATCGACAAGTGGCGGAACCCCAGATATGCCGTTCGACAGCCCGGAGGCGAAGGCGGCGTACGAAGCCCGCTGCGACCGGCTGATCGCCTGCTGGGAACTGCGGGAACCCGACCGGGTGCCCATCAACGTCAACGCTGGATGGTGGCCGGTCAACCGCGCGGGGATGACGCCGTACGAGGCGATGAAGAACACCGCGGCCGCCATGAAGTGCTGGGTGGATTTCAACGTGGACTTCCAGCCCGACAGCATGGTCGGCCCGATCCTCTACACCACGCCGTCGGCGGTGTTCGAGGCCATCGACTACAAGCTGTACTCCTGGCCGGGCCACGGGGTGGCGAAGGAGGCCAGCTACCAGTACAACGAGAAAGAGTGGATGCTCGCCGACGAGTACGACCAACTCATCTCCGACCCCTCGGACTTCATGCTGCGCACCTACCTGCCCCGCACCGTCGGGGCGTTCGCCGGTTTTGCCAACACCTCCTCGCTCTTCGATTACATAGAGTTGCCCTTCGTGGGCAACCAGGTGGGCGGATGGGGTACCCCGGAGATGGCCGAGGGTCTGGAAAAACTCGCCGTTGCGGCCCGCGCGGTCGCGGGCTGGCAGCAGGTCATCTTCCCGACCATGGGCAAGCTCATGGGGATGGGCTGGCCCGGCTACTTCGGTGGCGCCAGCAAGGCCCCGTTCGACATCCTCGGTGACACACTGCGCGGCACCCGCGAGGTGATCATCGACATGTACCGGCGCCCGGAGAAGGTCATCGCAGCCTGCGAGCGCCTGGTGCCGGTGGCCATCGACTGGGCTCTCAAGCGCCCCGGCGGACATCGCCACCCCGGTGGTCTTCCTCCCGCTGCACAAAGGCGCCGACGGCTTCATGAACGATGAGCAGTTCCACACCTTCTATTGGCCGACGCTGCGCGCCGTTCTCCTGGGCCTCATCGAGGAGGGGTGCATACCGATCCTCTTCGCCGAGGGCCGCTACGGCTCCCGTCTCGAGGCGATCATGGACCTGCCCAAAGGCAAGACGATCTGGTACTTCGACCAGACCGACATGGCCAAAGCCAAGAAGACCATCGGCCAGGTGGCCTGCATCGAGGGCAACGTCCCGCTGTCGCTGATCTACGCCGGCACCGCGGACGAGACTGCCGCGTATGTCCGCAACCTCATCGAGGTCGCGGGCGAGGGGGGCGGCTACATCCTCAACATGGGTGCCGTCACCGACGACGGCAAGGACGAGAACCTGCGGGCGATGATCGACACCGCGCTGAAGTACGGCCGGTATTGATGCGGAGCATAGACGGGCGACAGACGACAGGTGAAGAAGTCTCGCGGGAGGTGGTCGGATGACGGTGTGGGGTGTGGCTCTGATCGGGAAGGCCGGCGCATGGTGCGACGGCTGTTCCCGTGTGAGGTGTTCAGGAAAGGTCAGCAAAGTTGGAGGGAGGGCCACGTAATGACAGATGAACCCAAGGAAACAACGGACGAAGGTCTGCTCGGCAAGAAGGCCGTCAGCAGGCGCGACTTTCTCAAGTACGCCGGCATCGCCGGCGGCACGATCGCGGTAGCAGGCGGCCTCGGCGGCCTGATCGCGGCGTGCGGCGGTACCACCGAGACCACAGCGGCCACCACGGCCACCACGGCCGGTCCGGCCACGACCGCTGGTCCGGCCACCACGGCAGGTCCCGACCACGACCGTGGCCACCGGCCCGGAACCCCCGGCGGTCGACAAGATCCGCATCGGCGCTGCGCGGCCGATCTCCGGCTACAACGCGATGTTCGAACAGGCCCACTTCGGTCCCGCCTACAAGCTGTGGGTTCAGGACATCAACGCGGCCGGCGGTCTCGACGTGGCCGGCAAGAAGCTGCCGATCGAAATGACCGTCTACGACGACCAGAGCGACCTCGACACCAGCATGCGTCTCCTCACCAAGCTAATGGAGGAGGACAAGGTCGACTTCGTGTTCGCTCCGTGCAGCACCGCGTTCCTGTTCGCGGCAGCCGGCGTGGCGAACGCGCACAAGTACATCCTGATGAGCACGGAGGGCGGGGCCACCACGCTCGAGACCGAGATGCAGAAGGGCACCCTGCCCTGGTTCTTCCAGTGTCCTCAACTACTCCAACCATTATCAGATGCCCGCGATGGCAGATATCGGCAAGGAACTGGGCATCAAGACCGCCTCGGTCATCTACCTCGACGACCTGCACGGCATCGAGTACAACGCCCAGGCGGCGGTGTACTTCTCCAGCGCCGGCATCGATATCTTGAGCAGCACTGCGGTCCCGCTGGGGGTCAAGGACGTGTCGAGCATCATCAAGAAGATCCAAGGGGAGAACCCGGATCTGGTCTGCTCCTTCCAGTATCCGGCCGAGAACGCCCTGGTCTACGGCACGATGGCGCAGCTCAACTACAACCCCAAAGCCGTCCTGGGCGGTCCCGGCGACCTCCACCCAGGCGTTCTACGACGGCTTCAAGGGCGCGCTCGACGGGATCATGTTCGAGGGCGCGTGGACTCCGAAGATGACCCCCGACGTCGATGCCTACTACAAGAAGCTGTCTGACTTCGTCGGCGGCAAAGAGAACGTCGACTTCTGGGGCGCTCTGATCTACAAGGCTCAGCTCGACTTCTTCGGGCAGGCCATCACGAAGGCCGCCACTCTGGATCAGGCGAAGGTCGCCGATGTAATGCGCACCGAGCACTTCAAGACGCTCATGAGCGACGACACGTTCTTCACCAACCAGATTCTCGACGGGTCGTGCTACGCCGGTCAGATCGGTCAGTGGCAGAACGGCTATCCCGCAGGTCATCGACGTGGGCGCGAAGCGCACGCACGAAGCGATCATGTATCCGAAACCGACTTGGGCGGACGCTGCCGCCGCGGTCCACGACCAGCACCAGCTAGGCTCGAGGTGGGTTAGCAAGAACGCAGAACTGCAGTTGGGCTGAGTGGGCGCCGGGGGGCGCCGAGAGGCGCCCCCGGCGGCTCCCTCGGCCGTAGTGCAATCGCGCGGGCACGCGCAGTAAACAAAAGGATCTTGGATGGTTGTAGTCAGGGACATCATTATCACCGGGCTGCTACTCGGAGGCATCTTCGCCCTCGTCTCCGTAGGGTTCAGCCTGCAATACGGGGTAGGGCGCGTGCTCAACGTGGCTCACGGCGAGTTCATCATGCTCGGGTCGTTCATCACCTTCTGGATGCTGGGCAGTGTCGAACGTCAACCCGCTCGTCTCGATGGTGGTGTCGGGCGTCTTCGTGTTCGCGATCGGTTGGTTCCTCTACGCGACTCTCTTCCGGCGCCTCATGGACACTTCACCGTCGATCGAGGTGTTCGAAGGCAAGTCGATGCTGGCGGCGTTCGGGCTGCTGTACGTGGTGCAGAACATCGCCCGGATGATCTGGGGCTCTCAGACGCAGAACGTCGTCTTCCTTAACAGGACCGTCACCTCCGCGCAGATCCCGCTCAACCGTCTGGTGGCCCTGGGGGTCGTCGTCGTCATTTCCGTGCTCTTCTACTTGTTCCTGGCCCGCACGCGCATGGGCAAGGCCATCCGAGCTTCCGGGCAGGACCCGACTACAGCGGGACTGATGGGCGTCAACGTCCACGGTGTGTTGGCCATCTGCTTCGGACTGGGTCTGGGCATGGCCGGCGTCGCCGGTAGCCTGATCAGCACCGTCTATGCCATCTCGACGAGCATGGGGCTTCAGTACACGGTGATCGCCATGATCGTGGTGGTGCTGGGGGGTCTCGGCAGCGTCACCGGCGCGATGATCGGCGGTCTCATCCTGGGAGTCGTGTCGCAAATCGTCACGTACTTCCAGCCGACGATGACCTTCATCGCGTATTACGCCATCTTCATCGTGCTGCTCTTGGTGCGGCCTAAAGGGATCATGGGTAAGTAGCTATGAAAACCACCACATTCTCCAAAACAAGGATCATTTCTCTGGCCATACTGGCGGTCATCTTCGTGGTGCTCGCGCTGCTTCCCACGATCACCGAGGGCTACTGGGTAACGAGAGTCTCCGACTACATGAGGTACGCCATCCTCACCGTCGCCTGGGTCATCTTTTCAGGGCCCAGCGGCTACATGTCTTTGGCGACCGCGGCATTCTACGGTCTCGGCTTCTATATCGCGGCCGTCGCCAACGGGCCCGTACCGTTCGTGGTCGTGATCATCATCGCCGGGATCGCGTCCTTCGTCGTCGCGCTCGGCGATCGGCGCACTGACCCTCAGGCTCCGGGGCGTGTACTTCACGATGTTCACCTTCGCGGTGGTGCTGCTGGTCAACAATGTCGTTCTCGAGGTCGAGCGCCTGGTCACCGGGACGCGCGGCCGCTTCGTAGAGACGGAGACCCAGGCGGTCGCCTACTACGCCATGTTCGCGGTCGTGGTCATCACGCTGGTGTCGGCCTACATGATCCGGCGCTCGCGTCACGGCCTCGCGCTGCAGAGCATCGGCGAATACGAAGAAGCGGCGGCCCACAGCGGCATCAACGTCGTGCGGACGAAGGTGATCATCTTCGCGACCAGCTCGGTGTTCATGGCCATGGCGGGTGCCATCATCGCCACCCGCCGCACGTACATCGACCCCGGCATCGCCTTCAACATGACCACGTCGTTCCTTCCGGTGCTCATGGCCATGTTCGGTGGCATGGGCAATCTGATCGGCCCAGTGATCGGTGCGGTCGTGTTCACCGAACTCGGGGATCAGTTGCTGACCAAGTTCCCGGATCTGTACATGCTGATCTTCGGTTTGGTGCTGATCCTGGCCATCACATTCATGCCCAATGGGATACTGGGGCTGGGACAGCAGATATGGCGCAAGATGAGAGGAGGTCGACGTGCACCTGCTTGAAGGTGAGGGAGTCACCAAGCATTTCGGCGGCCTCGTGGCAGTGTCGGACGTCGACTTCTACGTGGACAAGGGAGAGATACTCGGGCTTATCGGGCCGAACGGCGCCGGCAAGACCACTCTGTTCAACCTGATCTCGGCGGCACTCAAGCCGACCACGGGTAAGATCACGTTCAACGGGCGTGACATCACCCCGCTCCCTGCGTTCAAGATCACCCGTCTGGGTATCGCGCGCACCTTTCAGACCGTCAAGATCTTCCCGCACGTCCCTGTCCTGCGGAACGTCATGGTCGGGGCGCTCTTCGGGACCGGCCGGCGGATCAGTTCTCGCGAGGCCCAGAAGAAGGCCGAAGAAGCTCTTGAGTTCGTCGATCTTCTGACCCTCAAGGACCTGCCGGCCGGCGATCTCGTTCTGGCCAACCAGAAGCGCCTGGAGGTCGCTCGCGCTCTGGCCAGCGATCCGCAACTGATGTTGCTGGACGAGTTGATGGCAGGTCTCACTGCCACGGAAGTGACCGAGGCAATGGGCGACGTCCGGCGACTGCGGGATAGTGGCGTCACGGTCATCATGATCGAGCACGTGATGCAGGCCATCATGAACACCAGCGACCGCATCGTCGTGCTGGACTACGGCAAGAAGATCGCGGAAGGCACTCCTGCCGAAGTGGCTGCGAACGAGAAGGTCATCGAAGTCTATCTTGGGGAAGAATGCGATGTTGCGAGTTGACGGTCTAAGCACAGGATACGGTCGGGTACAGGTCCTGTGGGACCTGTCAATCAACGTCGAGGAAGGGGAGTTCGTCGCCCTGATCGGAGCCAACAGCTCGGGCAAGACGACTCTGCTCAAGACCATCTCCGGCGTGATGAGGCCTTGGTCCGGCAGCATCAGCTTCCTCGACAAGCGCATCGATACGGTCCACGCCAATGACATCGTCGACCTGGGGCTGTCGCACATCCCCGAGAGCCGCAAGCTCTTCACCGACATGTCCATCAAAGAGAACCTCGAGATGGGCGCGTATCCCAAGCGGTCGTGGAAAGAGCGGTCAGGACACCATGAAGTGGGTCTTCACGCTGTTTCCCAGGCTCGAGGAGCGCAAGAACCAGCTGTCTCGGACGCTGAGCGGTGGGGAACAGCAGATGCTGGCCATGGGCCGCGGCCTGATGTCCCGGCCCAAGATGGTGCTCGTCGACGAGCCGTCGAACGGCCTGGCGCCGAAAGTGGTCTCGGAGGTCTTCGAAATCCTCAAGACGCTGCACGCCGAAGGCATCACCATCCTGCTGGTCGAGCAGAACGTGCGCCAGACTCTGCAGGTCGCCGACCGCGCCTACGTGCTCGAGAACGGGCATCTTGTCCTGCAGGGCGCCTGCTCTTTCCTGCAGGAGAGCGACCACGTGAAGAAGGCCTACCTGGCCCTCTAGCAGTTCCGTACTACAGAGTTACTTTCCATCTGGTGGCACAACGGCCGCTCCCCAGGGAGCGGCCGTTTGACACCGTCTTCGGGCCAAAGGTATAGTCATAGTGGTGCCGAGCGCCTGCTCAATAAGTTCGGGCACGCCATCGGTCTGCCGAACGGGTCATGCTCAACTGAGGGGGTTCGAGATGCCAGAAGAAAGAGCCGTAAGTCGCCGCGAATTCCTCAAGATAGCCGGAGTGGCGGGAGCCACGATCGGCGTTGCCGGCGGTCTCGGGGGGCTTGTCGCCGCGTGCGGCGGCACCGAGGAGACCACCACGACGGCGGGTCCGACCACGACCGCCGGGGTCACCACGACAGCCGGTCCGACTACCACCGCGGGTGCGACCACGACGGTGTCCGCCGGCGCGGAAGAGGGCCGGGCCATCAAGCTCGGTTTGGTATCGCCCAAGACCGGCAACTTCTCGGTCTTCGCCATCGCCGATGATTGGTGGATCGGGCGGGTCAACGAGATCATGAAGGACGGCATCGTCACCGGCGACGGCAAAAAGCGCATGATCGAACTCATCGTCAAGGACAGCCAGTCCGACTCCAACCGGGCATCGCAGGTAGCAGGCGACTTGGTCACCAACGACAAGGTCGACATGCTCCTGGCCTCCGGCACACCGGACACGTGCAACCCGGTAGCAGACCAAGGCGAGACCCTCGGGTGCCCCACGCTGCTGAGCTTCAGCCCCTGGCAGGCCCTCTTTATCGGCCCCGACGGTAAAGTGGTCGAGAAGAAGTGGGTCTACGGCAACATGCTCGGCTCGGAAGAGACCATCGCCTGCTTCACCGACGCGTTTGAGACCAGTGGCGTTCAGACCAACAAGAAGGTCGGGATGCTCTTCCAGAACGACGCCGACTACAAAGGCTGGATGGACCCGAGCGCGGCACCGAAGGTGTTCGCCGAGAAGGGCTACACCCTGACGGTGCCCGCACCCTATGCAGTCCCGGCTGAGGACTTCACCCAGCAGATCACCCAGTTCAAGAACGAGGGTTGCGAGATCATCTGCGGCACCAACGACCCGCCGTGGTTCTCCAACTTCTTGACCCAGAGCCTGCAGCAGGGCTACCAGCCCAAGTTCATCAGCTCGGGCAAGGCCCTCATCTTCCCACAGGCCGTCATGAGCTACCCCAACCAGGGTCTCGGCCTGATAGGCGAGGTCGCGTGGCACCCCAGCTGGAAGATCAAGGACACCCTGTCGGATCTCGACTCCGAGGGTCTGGCGGCAGACTACGAGGCAAAGACCGGCGAGCAGTGGACCGCGTCCATCGGCTGCTACGGCAAGTACGAGTGGGCCATCGATGTGTACAAGCGGGCGACAAACGCCGAGGACAAGAACGCGGTCATCGACGCAGTCCTGACGACCAAGAACACCTTCCAGCAAGGTTCCATCGACTTCACCGCTCCGGTGGATCCCAGCCGGCGGGCGTCCCATCGCCAACAACTGCTATGCGTGGATCGGCGCAGGCCAGTGGATCAAGGGCACCAAGTTCCCCATCGAGATAGTGGTGGTGAGCAACGCCACCGCTCCTGGCACCACCGTCCAGGCGAAGGCCACACCGATGGTGTACGCGTAGACGCAAAGAGGTGACAAGGAGAGCGGCCCGGTAGAAGCGGTCCCCTCCTGATAGTCTGGGGGCGGGGGTTGCGGTGCCCGGTTGTGACCGGCGTACCGGGACCCCCGCCCCGTTCTTTTCCGGCGCGTGCATCCCGCGGCCGCTCAGCGACGTGGATGGGAGGAGCGATGGCGACTGACTTGCAGCGTCTGAAGGCCCAGACGGTCGTCGTGGGGAGCGGCGCCGGAGGTGCCACTGTCGCCCGGGAACTCACTCGGCGCGGCAAAGAGGTGCTCATCCTCGAGGAAGGCGCCTATCACAAGCCGGTGGGTAGCTGGCGGACCATGCTCAAGATGCTGGACCACATGGGCAACTTCGCCTCCATCGAAGGTACGCAGATGGTCCGGCTGATCACCGTCGGAGGCAGCACCGTCATTTTCTGTGGTGTGGCCTTTCCTCCTCCGCCGTGGCTCAAGGAACGTCACGGCATCGACTTGGCTCCCTATGTCGAGGAAGTCTCCAGGGAACTGGATCTGGCCCCCCTGCCTGATCGTCTGGTGGGAACCGGTTCTCAGCGCATCATGGCGTCCGCTCGCGAAGAGGGGCTCGATTGGAATCCCTTCCCGCACTTCATCGATGCGGCCGAATGCGATCTGTCTTGCCCCAAGTGCATGATCGGATGCGCCAAAGGGGCCAAGTGGACGGCGCGCGAATACGTGGAGGAAGCACTGGCCGGCGGTGCCCGGCTGGCGACGGAGGCACATGTCGAAGAGGTGCTATCGGACGGTGGGAAGGTCACCGGCGTCCGCGGTTTGGCCAAATCGGGGCCGTTCGTGGTCGAGGCGGAGAGAGTGGTGCTGGCCGGAGGAGGCCTGGGTACTCCCATGCTGCTCCAAGCTTCGGGGATCGACGACGCGGGGCGCAACGGGTTCTTCATCGATCCGCTCTGTCTGACGTCGGGGATATCGAACGGGCCGGGATCCTCTCACGACATCCCCATGAGCTGCGGCACCACCGACCTGCAGGACGAGGGGATCATCATGACCGACGTGGTCGACCCCTGGCCGCTGTTCTTCTTCGGCCTCCTCGTGGGTGGTCCCCGGAGGCCTCGTCACTTCCTCGGCTATCCCCGCACTCTGGGCATCATGACCAAGGCGCGCGACCCGCTGACCGGATCGATCTTGGCCGACGGGAAGGTCTCGAAGCCGCTCGGGCAGGAGGAGCTTGGCCGTCTGGCGCGCGGCCGGGAGATCGCCACCCGCATCCTGGTCAGGGCGGGCTGCGATCCGGACACCATCCTCACCAGCCCTCCCCGCGGCGCGCACCCCGGCGGGACCGTCCGCATCGGCGACGTGCTCGACTCCGATCTGCAGACCGCAGATTGCCGGCCTCTACGTATGCGACTCCAGTGTCATCCCCGAACCCATGGGGCTGCCTCCGGCGCTCACCATCATCGGACTGGCGAAGCGCCTCGTGAACGAACAACTCGAGAAAGGCGCCTGAGATGCCCCCGTTCGAAGCGCTGCTCCAACCACTGAAGATCGGCCCGCTCACCGCGAAGAACCGCATCGAGGCGGCGCCCACGCTCACCTGCATAGCTCACGCCGACCAGTCGGTGTCCAGCGAGCTCGTGGAGTTCTACCGGACGCAGGCCAGGGGCGGCGCCGGTATCATCACCGTCCTCGAGACCGCTATCGACGCGGACCGGGCCATCACGCAGCCCACACAGCTGAATCTGGGGACCGACTTCTACATCCCCGCTCTCACGTCGGTGGCAGAGGTGATCAAGGCCGGCGGAGCCATAGCGTCGATCCAGCTGAATCACGGGGGCCGGCAGGCGGTCAGCCAGCTCAACGGCGGCAGGAACCCCATCGGGCCCTCGGCCATGGTGGGCATCTTCACCGAAGACAGGCGGCGGGGCGAGCAGGTGATCGAGGAGATGAGCCTGGCGATGATCGACGAGGTCATCGACCACTTCGCGGCGGCCGCGTTCCGGGCGAAGACCGCCGGGTTCGACATGGTCATGGTCCACGCGGGCCACGGGTGGCTCATCTCGCAGTTCATCTCCCCGGCCGTCAACACGCGGACCGACGAGTACGGCGGCAGCCTCGAGAACCGGTGCCGCTTCGGCATCCGGGTCATCGAGGCCATCAGGGAGCGGTGCGGCGCGGACTTCCCCATCGAGTGGCGCATCAGCGCCAGCGACCTGGTGCCGGGTGGGCTCGAGATCGCCGACGCCGTCCGGTACGCGCAGATCATGCAGGACAAGGTCGATCTGCTCCAGGTCTCGGCCGGCACCATCGGGGTGCCGCACACCTACCCCTACACCCATCCCTCCACCTATCTGCCGCACGGGGAGAACCTCGAGCGGGCGGCGGAGATCAAGAAGGCGGTCCGGACGCCGGTGGGAGTGGTGGGTGCCATCGTGGACCTCGACGAGGCCGGGGAATGGGTGGCGGCGGGCAAGGTGGACTTCGTCGCCCTCTGCCGGGCGCTCATAGCCGACCCGGCGCTGCCGAAGAAGACCTTCCGGGGCCGCAAACAGGACGCCATCCCCTGCATCCGCTGCAATAGCCTGCCTCATCCGCGGGGCCCACAGCCTGCCGGTGAGGTGCGCCGTCAACCCGGTGGCGGTGAGGGAGGACTACTACCGCTGCGTTCCGCCGGTGGCCGCGAAGGCGAAGAAGGTGGTCGTGGTCGGCGGCGGTCCCGCCGGCATGGAAGCGGCGCTGGTCGCCTCCTCCCGGGGGCACAGCGTCACCTTGTTCGAGAAGGAAGACCGGCTCGGCGGCAACCTGCTGGCCGCGGCCGGCCCCGATTTCAAGGCCGACTGGAAGCGGTTCGTCGACTACATCCTGCGGCAGATGGACGCCTCGAAAGTGGACGTCAGACTGGGCACCGAGGCCACGGTCGACCGGGTGAGGGCGGAAGCCCCCGACGAAGTGGTCGTCGCGGTCGGGGCCGAGCCGGTCCTGCCGCGACGTCCCGGGTGTGGATGGGCCCAACGTGATGCTTGGCGGCGGACGTGATGAAGGGCGCCGCGGGTGCGGCTGCCGGGCGCGGCCGTCGTCGTGGCCGGGGATGGAGGCATGGGCTTGGAGGCGGCGCTCGTGTTGGCCCGCCAGGGCAAGCAGGTGGCGATCGTCGAGCTGCCGGGCAGGCTCGGCCGGGGATCAGACGGTGAACTTCGTCGATATCGTCGTGCTGCAGGACTACCTGGACGAGCACGGCATCAGGCCGCGCAAGGGCGTGGTCTTGAAGGAGGTGCGCGAGGGGAAGGTCGTGGTACGGGACGAGCAGGGGCAGGATTCCGAACTGGAGGCCGATGCGGTCGTGCTCGCGCCCGACCTGCGGGCGCGGACCGAGGTCGTCGAGGCGCTTCCGCGATGTGGCGCCCGAAGTCCACGTCGTCGGCGATTGCCGCGAGCCCCGCATCCTCTTCAACGCCATACACGAAGCCTTCGAAGTGGCGCTCGAGATATAGCGCAGCATCCTTAACCAGAAGGAGACAAGGATGAGCTCACGAGCTTGTCGCGAAAAGGTTGCAGGGCCGGGTGGCTCTCGTCACCGGCGGGGGCGGCACCAACAGCATCGGCCGTTCCATCTCGCTGCGCCTCGCCGCCGAAGGGGCGAAAGTCGGCGTGCTGGACATCGACGGCCCCGGCGCCGATCCGGGTGGCCGACGAGATCAAGGCGGCCGGGGGAGAGGCTATCCCCATAACCTGCGACATCACCCATCTCGAGCAATGCGAAGCGGCGGCCAAGCTTCTCGCCGACACCTACGGCGGCAAGATCGACATCCTGGTGAACAACGCGGCGGCGTTCCGCGGCGTCATGTCCAAGCAGCCCTGGCAGCCCTTCTACGAGTGGAAGGTCGAGGACTGGGACTACATGCTCGACGTGAACCTGCGGGGTATGTGGTTCTGCGCCCGCGCGGTCTACCCCTACATGAAGCCCCAGGGCTACGGCAAGATCATCAACCTCACTTCCTCCACGTTCTGGGAGGGTGTGGCGGGCTTCATCCACTACGTTTCGAGCAAGGGAGGCATCATCGGCTTCACCAGGGCGCTTGCCCGGGAATTGGGCCCCGAAGGCATCCGGGTGAACGCCCTCGCCCCCGGCTTCACGCTCACCGAGGCCAACCGCGAGCAGGCAGCCGGCGTGCCCGAGCACTGGGAGACCACCCGGAAGGGGCAGTGCCTACCGCAGCGCAACGAGGAGGCCGACGACCTGGCCGGTCCGGCCTTCTTCCTCGCCTCGACCGACAGCGACTTCATGACCGGGCAGACCTTGCTGGTGGACGGGGGCTACCACCACAACTAGGCAGGGTCAGAGGGCGCGAGAGCGCCCAACCTCTTGGTCGAGAGCGTAGTGTACCCGGAGCGAGCTGGGGTGCAGCGAGGTGCTACGCCGCGTCGTTGAGGATGAGGTTCAGGATGTAGGCCGAATGGCCCTGGTCCAGATACTCCTTCATCCCCATCATGCAGGCGATGTTCTCGGCCCACAAGACGGTGTAGAAGCCCCAGGCCAGCCGATCCGCGTCCACGTCGGCGCGGATGGTGCCCTTGGCTTTGCCGTCCTCGATGATCTTCTTGAGGTGCCGGTAGGCGCTCCTGTGCGTATCGGCGACGGCGTCCCGGATGCCCACCTGTGGCCCGGCGGCGATGAACTCGAACCACGGATACGCGAGGAGGCCGCGCTCGGCGCTCATCTCCCGGGAGTGGGCCTCCTCGATCTTGCGCAGCCGGGAGAGAGCATCGGCGCCATCCGAGCTGTCGATGAGCCGGTACATCTCGCCGAGGATCGACTCGAGGGCCGCGAGGAGCATCTCCTTGCGGCTGGCGAAGTAGACGTAGAGGGTCCCTTCGGACACGTCGGCGGCTTTCGCGATGCGGGCTATGGTCGCCTCGGGGACCCCATATTCGGCGACCACGTCGAGGACGGCGGCCACGATCTGTTCGCGCCGTTCCTCGGGCGGAAGCCTGCGTGCTCGTGCCTCTCGTGTCACCTTTCCCTCCGCTATCTGTATTGACGTCTCGAAAGACACGGCTGATATAGTACAGCTTATTGAGTAGCTGCTCAATAGATGAATACGCGGACTGGAGGGATCGTGGCAAAGCCGACAGAGGCATCGCAACCCACGTACGGAACGACCGTCGATAGGGACGTGTTCGTCCCGGCGCGCGACGGCGTGAAGCTGGCGGTGGACATCTACCGGCCGGACGCGCCGGGCAAGTTCCCCGTCTTGCTGGCCCAGTCGCCGTACGGCAAAGACACCCAGATGTTCGAAACCCCGCCGCAGCCGTTCGGCAAGTCGATCTTCGAGGCATCGATCGAATGCGGCGACGCCTACTTCTACACCACGCGCGGCTACGTGTACGTGATCGCCGACGTTCGCGGTACCGGCCATTCCGAGGGCATCTACGAGGGTCTGTTCTCCCATCATGAGGGCGAAGACGGGCACGACATGGTCGAGTGGCTGGCCAAGCAGCCCTGGTGCGACGGCAACGTGGGCCTGGCCGGCATCTGCTACTTCTCCTCGATGCAGCTTCACACGGCCGCCGAGCAGCCGCCGAGCCTCAAGTGCATCGCCCCCTGGGAGATCTTCGGCGACGACCTCTACAACCACGGCCAGTACGAAGGCGGCGTCTTCAACATCTTCCTCTACGGCCTCTACACCGGCACCTATCCGGCCCGCTGCGGCTACGCGCCCAACGACGTGCGCTCCTGGATGGAGATGTACACCCCTGCGGAAGAGCTCAAGAAGATCGTCGACGAGGCCATGGCCGACCCCGACCTGAAGGGGTACCCGTACCTTCTGCATCTGCTGCAGTATCCCAAGAAGAACCCCATCCTCTTCGACTTCATGCTCAACAAGAACGACGGCCCGTACTACCGGGAGCGGTCGGTCAGCGAGCGCCTCGACAAGATCAACGTGCCCTGCTACGTGGGCGGCCCGTTCTTCAGCTTCTTCTCGCAGCCGCAGATGAACGTCTTCAACCGGGTCGACACGCCCAAGAAGATGTTCCTCTACACCGACATGGGCACCCGTCCGTGGCGCGCCAATCACGACGAACTGCTCCGCTGGTACGACTACTGGCTCAAGGGCATCGAGACCGGCATCATGGACGAGCCGACCATCCGCTACCAGACCACCGGCATGACGACCTGGCAGGCGGGCGAGACCTAGCCGCTCGAGACCACGCAGTGGACCGACTTCCACTTCCAGAGCCTGGAGCAACTCGGTGCCGAGCCCGACTACTGGAACGAGGAGCCCGACGCCTTCGTGCAGCAGCCGCTGTACGTCACCGAGAAGCGGAACCGCGTCACCTACGTCAGCCCGCCGCTGCCCTACGATCTCCAGGTCACCGGCCCGCCGCGCATCACCTTCTACGCCGACATCGACCAGGACGACACCTGCTGGCGGGTGGAAGTCCGGGAAGCCGACTCCGACGCCATCTACCCGCTGGCCTCCGGCTGGCTGAGGGCGTCCCACCGGGCTCTCGACGACGCCAGGACGACTCCGTGGGAGATCGCGCACGACCACACCAAGAACGTGCCGATCGTGCCCGGCGAGGTCAACGAGTACGTGGTGCAGCTGCGACCCATGTCGCACCTGTTCCGCGCCGGCAAGCAGATCAAGGTGGAGATCTCCTGCATCGACATCCCCACCGACATCGAGACCTACGACGTCATGTGGCACGTCTGCAAGAGCCGGACGTGCACGCACAAGATCTACCGTGACGGCCGCTACCCGTCCCGGGCTTCGCTGCCGGTCATCCCCAAGAAGGCGTAGTGACAAGGAGAAGCTGCACATGATGCTCGAAGGCAAAGTGGCGATGATCACCGGCGCGGGCGCCGGCATCGGGGTGGAGATCGCCAAGCGGTTCGTGGCTCGAAGGGGCGAAGGTCTGCATAACCGGGCGGCGGCTGAACAAGCTGGAAGAAGTCGTGGCCTCGCTGCCCGCCGGGACCGCCGTCACCTGCGTGGGCGACGTATCCAAGCTCGAGGACGCCAAGCGGATGGTGGAAGCCACCGTGGAGTTCGGCGGCAAGATCGACATCCTTGTCAACAACGCCGCGATCGACCCGGGGGGCTCCGTCGTGGACCTCGACCCCGACGTCTGGCACGCGGTGATCGAGACGAACCTGACCGGTCCGTTCTACACCATGAAGTTCGCCATCCCCCACATGATCGAGAACGGGGGCGGCTCCATCATCAACATCTCGTCTCTGGCCAGCGTGCGCTGCATCCCCACCATGGCGCCGTACTGCGCCTCGAAGGCCGGACTGAACATCTTGACCCAGCAGGTGGCTCTCGACTTCGGCAAGCACAAGATACGGTGCAACTCCGTTCTGCCCGGGCCGGTGCGGACCGAGATGAGCGAGCACTCCCTGGGCGGCATGGCGAAGGCCATGGGCTGCGACATGGACGGGGTGTTCGGCCAACTGACCTGCACGCTTCCTCTACAGCGCGCGGCTTCCCCCGACGAGATCTCCGGCATCTGCGCCTTCCTCGCCAGCGACGACGCCAGCTTCATCACCGCCGACAACATCCTCGTGGACGGTGGCGCTTCCATCGTCGACCCCTGCGGCGCGTCGCTCAGCATGAGCGGCGCTTCGGGCTGGGGCGCCGAGATCCGGGAATAGCGGCGGGAGATCGAACATGAGCGCGACGAGGGGGCTCACCGAGGCCGGTCAGAGCATCTGGCTCGACAACATCACCCGGGACCTGCTCACCACGGGCACGCTTGTCCGGTATGTCGATGAGCTCTCGGTGGCCGGGATCACCTCCAACCCGACCATCTTCGAGAGGGCCATCACTCGCGGCGCCGCGTACGAAGCCGAGATCCGCCGTCTGGTTGCTGAGGGCAAAGAGGGCGACGAGTTGCTGTTCGAACTCATCATCCACGACCTGACTGCGGCCGCCGACATCCTCGGTCCCCTTCACCGCCGCACCCTGGGCGTGGACGGCTGGGTGTCGGTCGAGGTGGCACCCGGGCTGGCGCACGATACCGAGGGGACGGTGGCCCAGGCCGAGTGGCTGTCCGAGAAGGCTTCCAGGCCCAACGTGTTCGTCAAGATCCCGGGGACCAGGGAAGGCGTGGCCGCCATCGAGGAGGCCACGTTCCGGGGAGTCTCGGTGAACGTGACCCTTCTCTTCTCCGAGAGTCAGTACCTGGCGTCCGCCGAGGCGTACATGCGGGGGATCGAGCGCCGCGTGGCCGCGGGGCTCGATCCCGACGTGCGGTCGGTCGCGTCGCTGTTCGTGAGCCGGTGGGACAAGGCGACAGCGGACAAGGTCTCCCGGAGACCTGCGGAACCGCCTGGGGGTGGCCGTGTCGATGCTCGCCTACAAGGCGTACCGGGACCTCAAGGAGACGGACCGCTGGCAACGGCTGGAGAACCTGGGGGCCCGTCCGCAGCGCCTGCTCTTCGCGAGCACCGGCACCAAGGACCCGAACGCCTCGGACGTCCTCTACATCGAGGCGCTGGTCGCGCCCAACACCATCAACACCATGCCCGAGGAGACGCTGCTCGCGTTCGAGGACCACGGGAAGGTGCCACCGCCCCTGCCACGGGACGGCGGTGACGCCGGAGAAGTCGTGGAGGCGTTCTCGCGGGCCGGGGTCGACGTTACGACGCTGGCCGAAGACCTGCAGGTCGACGGCGCGCAGGCCTTCGTCGATTCGTGGCAGCACCTGAGCGATGCGGTGGCCGCCAAGAAGGCGTCCGGATAATCAGGCCGGCGGCCGCACGAGCACTTCGATCAGGCGCGGCGCGCCCGAACCGAGAGCGTCTCGGAGCGCAGCGCCCAGCCGGCCGGGATCGGAGACCCGTTCGCTCTCGACTCCCAGAGACCGGGCCAGCAGGCTGAAGTCCATGACCGGCGCGTCCAGTTCCATGCCCTCGTGCTTCTCGTCGAGCGGGTAGCTCCCCAGCACGACCCTTCGCACCAGCTTGACCTGCCCATAGGTGGCGTTGTTGGTGATCACGAAGGTCACCGGTATCCGGTAGCGGGCGGCCGTCCAGAGGCCCTGCATGGACCAGGCCGCGCCACCATCCCCGACGACCGCCAGCACCTGCTTGTCCGGCGCTCCCAGTTGCACGCCCAGCGCGCCGGGGATGCCCCAGCCGATGCTGCCCCCCTTGCGGGAGCGGAGGTAGCTCCCGGGCAGGGAGGGTCGCAGGATCTGCCTGAGAGTCCCGGACGATGACCAGCACTCGTCCACGACGATCGTGTCCGGAGTGACGACCGCCGCGATCTCGGTCATCAGCCGCGAGATCGAGATAGGCATGAGGTCCTTCTCCGCCGCCTTCCGCGCTTGAAGGGCCTCGTCGCCGGCCGCTTTCTCCCGAGCTATGGCGGCCCGCCGCTCTTCGGCGCGACCCAGGCCGGCAGTCGGAGTAATGGACGCCCCGGTCCCGGGGGCTCGTCCCGCGGCGATCGCCACCCGCAACGCGGCATTCAGCTCCGCAAGGACGCTCTTGACGTCGCCCTCGATAGCGCACTGTGTGGGGAGGTTCTTGCCCAACTCCCAGGGGTCGTCGTCGATGTGGACGATCTTCAGATGGGAAAGGGAGGGGAAGTCCGGGTCGAAGAAGCCTTCGGCGAACAGGGAGCAGCCGACGCCGATGAGCACATCCGCCGCCTCGAGTGCCGCGTGGGCCTGAGGAGTGATCAGATCGAGATCGCCCAGGTACAGCGGGTGGTCCACCGGGAAGTTGACGTCGGCCATCCAGTTCTGGTAGACGCGGGCGCCGACCAGTTCCGCGAACTCGACGACCTCCGCCAGTGCCTCGCTCCGCGCCACCCCACTCTCCACCAGGAGTAGAGGGTTCTCCGCGTCGCGGCAGGATGTCCAGCGCGCAGCGCACGGCCGCCGGATCGGGACGAAGCCGGGAGTAGACGGGGGTGCTGGGCGCGTCGATGAAGTCGAATTCCTGCTGGAGCACATCCTGGGGGAGAGAGACGACCACGGGCCCGGTCGGCGGTTGCATGGCCATCTTGAAGGCGCGGCGGATCGCGATCGGCACATCTTCCGGGTGCACCACCTCGGTGCTCCACTTCGCAAAGATCTTTCCCATGCCGACGATGTCGCCCGAGAGGTGCGGGTCGCGCTGCAGCAGCCGGCTGTCGTTCTGCCCCACGGTGACTACAAGAGGCACCCGTCCGAGTTGCGCGTTGTACAGGAGGGGAGTGGCAGCGGCCAGACCGGGGGCGGTGTGAAGGTTGAGAAACCCGGGCCTGCCCGTCGCTCTGGCGTAGCCCTCGGCCATCCCCGCGCAGACCACCTCCTGCAGGCCGAGGACGTAGCGGATATCGCCAGCCCCCTCGATGGCGTCCATGAAGTGGATCTCCGTGGCTCCCGGAATGCCGAAGACGTATTCCACGCCCTCCGCCCGGAGGATCTCCATCAAGGCTTGCTTCGCCGACGTGCGCGTCATGCGCCCTCCGTCTCTGCATCGAGCGCCTCTTTGGCGGCCGCGCCGTCTACGGTCTCTTGTTCCAGCAGCCGATTGGCCAGGGTGTCGAGCGCGAGGCGGTGCTGGCCAAGCAGCGTTTGGGCGTGCTCCAACTGTTCGGTCACGACTCGGCGCACCTCGGCGTCGATCACCTCTTCGGTCTGCGGGCTCAGCTGGTTGTTGTCCTGCACCACCCCGCCAAGATACTGCATCTGCTGGCCTGCGTAGCGGACCGATCCGAGCTTCTCGCTCATGCCGAACTCGGTCACCATGCGACGCACCAGTTCGGTCGCCTTCTGGATGTCGTCGCTGGCGCCCGTGCTCATGGTGCCGAACACGGTGATCTCGGCAGCGCGTCCCCCCAGCAAGACAGCGATGCGATCCGTCAGTTCGTCCTGGGTGAGGATATAGCGGTCCTCCGTGGGCATCTGGAGCGTGTAGCCGAGCGCGCCGCGGGCCCGGGGGATGATGCTGATCTTTGCCACCGGGTCGGCGCTGGGAAGAAGGGCGGCCACCAGGGCGTGGCCGGACTCGTGAAACGCCACCGTCTTCCGCTCCCGGTCGTTCATGACCCGGGTCTTCTTCTCCAGCCCGGCGATCACCCGCTCCATGGCCGCTTCGAAATCCTTGATGCCGACCGCCGGAGCGTTCCGGCGCGCGGCGAGCAAGGCGGCTTCGTTCATCGCGTTGGCCAGGTCGGCGCCGCTGAAACCGGGCGTGATGCGAGCCGCGCGCTCGAGGTCGAAATCGTCCGTGAGTCGGATTTCTTTGCTGTGGATCTTGAGGATCTGCACCCGACCGATGAGATCGGGATTGCCGACTTCTACCTGCCTGTCGAACCGGCCGGCCCGCAGGAGCGCCTTGTCGAGCACTTCAGGCCGGTTGGTGGCGGCCATGATGATCACCGGGCGGTGCAGGTCGCTGGCGAACCCGTCGATCTCGGCCAGGAGTTGGTTCAGGGTCTGCTCCCGCTCGTCGTTACCCCCACCCATCGTGAAGCCCGCTCCCCGCGTCTGCCCGATCGCGTCGACCTCGTCGATGAAGATGATCGCGGGCGCCGTCGCCCGCGCCTGCTCGAAGAGGTCGCGCACGCGGGCGGCGCCGACCCCCACGAACATCTCCACGAATTCCGCGCCGCTACTCTCGAAGAAGGCGACGCCCGCCTCTCCCGCCGTGGCTTTGGCCAGCAAGGTCTTGCCCGTCCCGGGAGGCCCGATGAGGAGCACGCCCTTGGGGATGCGGCCACCCAGACGCGCGAACTGGTCCGGCGTCTTGAGGAACTGGATGATCTCCTGGAGTTCGGCGATGGCCTCGTCCGCGCCTCCGACGTCTTCGAACGTCACCCCTACCTGCTCGGCGGTGACCTTCTTGGCTTTGCTCCGCCCCACGCCGAATATCCCGCCGGCGCCTCCGCCCGCGCCGCGCATGCGCCGCATCACGAGGTACCAGATGGCGCCGATCAGAATGAAGGGGAGAAGGCTGATCAATATGCCGCCCACGGGGCTGGAAGCTCCCGTGAAGGAGAACTGGACCTTCGCCGCCTGGAGGTCGGCCACCAGGTTAGGGTCGGCCTGAGCCTGGTATAGGGTGGAGTAGTCGACTGGATCCGGCTTCTTGGTGTCCGGGCTCTTCATCGTGCCGGTGATGCGGCTTGCGCCGATGACCGCGGTCAGTATCTCCTGGCTCTCGACCTTGGCTTTGAACTCGCTGTACTCCAGCTGGGTGGAGGGAGTGCCCAGCGGTCCGAGCAGGTAGTGTTGGAACAGGTATAGGGCGACCAGGCCCACGATGATGTAGGCGATACCGTGCCACAAGTGCCGCCCCTGGACCGGACTTCCTCCCCGCGGCGGCTGGTTCTGCGGAGGTTGGTTGGGGCCCCGCTGGCCCGACTGGCCCTGGGCGGCGCCTCCTGGCTTGGATCCGCCCGGCTTGGACCCGGCCGGCTTCGATCCGCCTGCCTTCGGGCCCTGCGTCCCGCTCCCCGAAGGGGGCTTCGCCGCGCTCTGCGCGGGTTTCTTGTCTTCACCGGCCACGTCGCCTGCCTTTTCTCCGGCTCCTCGGGTCACATGCCCAGTTTGCTTTCCTTCATAATCGCCGGTCGCCGCTTCTGCCGCACCGGGAACACGGGCGCCCACGCTGGTTTCGCGGCCTTCCTACCCGGGAAAGTGAATTACCGAACCGTTCACCGGATACCGCTAGGAGGCTTCCGTGCAAAAGGTACCAGACACTCCCGAGAACATGTCGCATTGCCTCTGCGGTGGTTGCCCTTCCTTTCCCGGCGGGGGCGGCTTCTTCTGCGCGAAAGGGAAGAGCGATCTACCCGTGAAACAGCGTGGCTGTCTTTGCGGAGACTGCGCCAACTTCAAGGCAATTCGGTCTGCAAGACGGCTACTTCTGCGTCAACGAGATCGCTGGGTAGCGTGCTCAAAGCTGATCGGGTGGCGCCGCCCGGTACAAGAAGAGCCCCAACTCGTCCTTGACGGCCGACATCACCCGCATCATCGCCTCCTGCGGACCGGCCATCTCGAGCTTGCCGATCCGGATCGGGTCGTACCCCGCGTCGCGGGCCAGTTGTTCGACGACCTCGGCCGTCTCATCATCGCCGCACCACAGGTTGCACGGGCGCGCCCGGGTCTGCCCGAGCCGGCCGTAGAGCAGCGCCCAGTTGAGGTTGAACGACTTCGCCGTGGGGCCGTTGGTCCGGGCCTTCACGAACTCCGCATTGGAGGCGAACCCGGCCGGAGGCTCCACGCCGAAACGGTTGGTTGCGTCGATGATCATCTTGCCTTCGAAGCCCCGCAACTTGCCCAGTCCCTCGCCGACCGCCCCTCCGGGGATGGCGAGCAACACGACCTCGGCCTCCGAGACATCGCCGCCCTCCCGCCCGAGTCTGATCACGTGATGGCCGGCCAACTCCCACAGGTCGGCCAGTCCTCCGCCGACGTTGCCCCGGCCGTAAACGGTGATCTTCATGCGGGTGCCTCCTCGTCTTGCGCGCGTGTTTGAACCTCTAGGAGCCGGGCTGTCATCCCCTAGGAAGCCCTCCTCCTTCTTCGGGGAGTGCCCGCTTCTTCCGGGACCGCCGCCTTCACCGGGGGCCGTTCCTCGTGCAGCACGCGGAGCCCTTCAAAGCGGAGGGTGATGCGGACGGGCGAGCCCTCCTGGACGTCTAGCGACTTGTAGAAGTACGTGGCGCCCCTCGCTTCGAGCTCGTGCCCGTTGTCGAGCAGGAGCCGGATCACCTGCATCCGGGGCCGGTCCTCGATGCTGGTGATACGGGCGGGGAGTTGGTTGATGGCCAGCCCGCCAAGGACGGCTCGGTCGCTGTATAGCAGCTTGACGTCCTCGGGCGCGATATAGACCGGCACGGTATCGCCCACCGAGCAGGGCTGCGGCGGAGCGTACAGCCGTACTCCGTCCCAATCCAGGCCGATCCCGTCGGCGCTCGCGCTCGTGACCCGGGCATGGAAGATATTCCGAATACCCAGCGCCTTGGCGGCGCTCATTGTCGCCGGTCGATGGAACACCTCTTCCACGGCGCCCACCTGCTGCAACTGCCCGTCCTGCAGCACCGCGAGGCGATCTCCCAGGGCAAAGGCGTCCTCTATGTTGTGGGTCACGCAGATGACGATCAGCCGCCTCTCGATCTGCAGGGCGCGAAGGTCGGCTCTCAGGCGCTCGCGAAGGCCCGGGTCGAGCGCGGAGAACGGCTCGTCGAGCAGGAGGACCTCCGGATCGCGGGCCAACGCCCGGGCCACCGCTACTCGCTGCCGCTGTCCCCCGGAGAGCTGATCGGGGTAGCGGTCGGCCATGTCGGCCAGCCCCATGCTGGAAACGAGCGACATGGCCCGCTCCAGTCCCTTGCCGTCCCGCCCGAGCGCGTAGCGGACGTTGCCGAGCACAGTCAGGTGTGGGAAGAGGGCGTAGTCCTGGAACACGTACCCGATCCCCCGCTTGCGGGCCGGCACGTTGACGTGGGCTCCCGCGGGCCCCTTCCGGAAGAGCACCCGATCGTCGAGGACTATCTCTCCCTGGTCGGGGGTGACGAGGCCGGCGATGGACTCGAGTGTCATCGATTTGCCAGCGCCCGAAGGACCGAACAGCACGAGCACCTCTTCCTCCACTCTCAAGCGGAGGTCGAGGGTGAACGAAGGGAGCTCGCGGTGGATGTCGAGCGCGAGATGGCGGCCGTTCGTCGGCTCCTCTACTCCCGTCATGCAGCTCTCCTTCGGCCGTGCTCGGTTATCCGGCTAAAAGTATAACGCCAAGCGGCGAAGACGTGGAGGATTCGCTTGCCCGGCGAAGAAAGGATGCGCGACCGGAAAAACACCTACACGTTCTCCGCCCTCCCCTTCTGGAGGGCGGAGCCCTTTGAACCCTCCCGCTCCGCCTCTCCTTCAGCAAGGGGCGGGGCTTCTTGCTGGCGGTATGCGGCACCCAACCGTCATAATGGCGGGGAGGAGGAATAGAGATGCCGCGGGTCCCCATCGATGCACCGGCTCCCGACTTTGAACTTGCCGACTTCCGCGGTGAGGCCTTCCGTCTCGCCGATCTGCGGGGCGACCGGAACGTGCTCCTCGTGTTCAATCGCGGCTTCATGTGACCGTTCTGCCGCCGGCACATGGCGCAGTTGCGCCAGGACTATCAGCAGTTCGAGCAACGGCAGACGGCGGTGGTGGTCGTGGGCCCGGAGGACGCCAAGGCCTTCGCGCGCTATTGGACGGAGAACGACCTGCCCTTCGTCGGCCTGCCGGACCCCGAGCACCGGGTGCTCAAGCTGTTTGGGCAGGAAATCAAGCTGTTCAAGTACGGCCGCATGCCGGCCCAGGTGCTCGTCGACAAAGCCGGCATGGCGCGCTTCGTGCACTACGGTCACGACATGAGCGACATCCCCAGCAACCAGGAGATCCTCGGGCTCATCGACGGACTGAACGCCGAGCGACCCGCGGAATGAGCGGGGCGGACCCCGGGATGAAGCCCGCCTACGAGACCGAGCTTCAGCGGCGCCGCTGGTACGCGCTGGCGATCATGTCCATCGGGTCGTTCATGACCCCCTTCGACGCCAGCATCGTCGCCGTGGCCCTGCCGGCCATAGGCGCCGACCTGCATCTGAGCTACTCGCAGGGGCTGTGGGCGCAGGCGGCCTACCTGCTGGTGGCGAGCATGCTGCTCATTCCCGTGGGGAGGCTCGCCGACTCGCGGGGGCCGGTGCGCTACTACCTGCTGGGGACGGCGATCTTCGCCCTCGGTTCCATACTGGCCGGACTTGCGCCCGGCGGCGCCTTGATGATCCTCGGGCGCTGCATTCAGGGCGCCGGGGGAGCGTTCATGTTCTCGACCGCGGCGGGGATCATCACCGCGGCATTTCCGCCTTCGGACCGGGGCCGCGCTCTGGGGCTCAACGTCATGGCGGTCTACGTGGGCCTCACCCTGGGACCGGTCATCGGAGGCCTGATCGTCAGTCACGCGAGCTGGCGGTGGATCTTCTTCATCAACGTACCCATCGCGGTGGCCACGATCCTGGCCGGCTGGGCGCTGCTGCGGGCCGAGCGGCGCGATCGCCGGGCGTACCAACCGCCGCGGACCCCGATCGACTGGGCGGGAGCGGGGTTGCTGGGAGCGGCTCTCGCCACCCTGTTCATCCCCCTGACCTTCTCGCCCCTTTGGGGCTGGGCGAGCGCCAGGACGATCGTCCCACTCGTGCTCACGGTCGTATTCTTCGTGGCCTTCGTTCTCGTGGAGGATAGGGTCAAGGAGCCGATGCTCGACCTCGACCTGCTGAGGAAGAACCGGGTGTTCGCGGCGGGGAACTCGGCCGCGCTCCTCAACTACATGGCCGTGTTCGCCGTGACCACCCTCACCGCGGTCTACCTCGAGATCGTCCAGGGCCTGTCTCCTCAGCAGACGGGCCTGCTGCTGCTTATGCAGCCGGTACTGATGGCCGTCCTCTCGCCGTTCACCGGCCGCCTCTCCGACAGGGTCGGCTCCCGCGTCCTCGCGGCCGTGGGCATGGTGCTCGTGGCGGCTGGGATGGTGCAACTCGCCTATGCGTCGAGCTCGACGGGGCGGGTCCTCGTCGCGCTGGCCACTGTCGGCGTGGGCATGGCGGTGTTCAGCGCTCCGAACATTTCCGCGGTCATGGGCTCGGTCGACCGTTCGCAACTGAGCCTCGCGTCCGGCTTCCTCGCCACGATGAGATTCACCGGCCAGGGGCTCTCGATAGCGGTGCTGGGGGCCATCGCTGCGTGGAAGTTGGGGGCCGAAGGGGGCCGGGTGATCTTGCTCGGCGAGTCGGCGGGCGCTTCGAGCGTGCCCGCCTTCGCTGACGGCTATCGAGACGGCCATGCTGGTCGGCGCCGCCTTCGCGCTGGCCGGCGCCGCTCTGTCCTGGATCGCCAGCTCCGAGCGGCCCTCCGCCGGTCTCGGGCTAGCGGACCCGGCGGAGCAGTGATGGCATTCGGCAAATACGCGGTCGATTACGAGCAGCGGGTCGATTACCCCCGGCTCCGCCGGGAGCGGGTGGCCAGGGTCAAGGCGCAGATGGAAGCCGACGGCATCGGCGCCATCATCACCTGGGATCCCGACAACATCCGCTACATCGCCTCCTACTATGTGACCACGCCCATGCGCGCCTCCGAGATGCAGGCGGTCTTCATCGCCCGCAACGGGGAGCCGCACCTGATCGGGGGCGGGACCCCCACCGAGACCGCCCGGCGCATGCCCTGGCTCGCCGGCGTGCAGCCTTCCTACGGCATGCCCCGGCTTTCCGCCCGCGACTCGCACGACGCCCTCCTCGAGGCGTGGGTGGACGGGGTCGCGAGACTCATGGCGGACTACGGCGTGGAGAAGGAGCCGCTGGCGGTCGACGGCTCCACCCTGCAGGGGCTCTTCTTCCAGGCCTTCGCGAGGAAGGGCATCACGACCGTCCACGGACGCCCGGTCATGGACTACGCCCGCATGATCAAGACCGTGGACGAGATCGAGCTCATCAAGATCTCCTGCGCCAACGCGGAGCGGGCGCACGCGGCGATCGCCGACGCCATCCGGCCGGGCATCCGGGAGTGCGACCTGGTAGGCATCGGTATCAAGGAGCTCTACGCGGAGGGGGCGGACCACACCGAGGACCTGGTCTGCATGAGCGGGGAGAACACCAACCCCTACGGGTGGACGTTCACCGATCGCATGATCCGGCCGGGCGACCTGGTCTACGTCGACGTCGACGGCGCCTCCTACCAGGGCTACAAGACCTGCATCTACCGCACCTTCTGCTGCGGCAAGGCCACCGGAGAGCAGAACGAGCTCTTCGCCGAGGCCAAGGAGATGCTGCTGGCGGGGATGAGCGTGGTCAAAGACGGCGCGACCGACCACGATGTTCTGGCCAAGTGGCCGGATTCGCCTTCCTACTGGGGCTACGAGACCTGGGGCGAGGTCAACCCCTACGCCTGCGGCCACGGCCTGGGGCTTACGCTACACGACCGGCCCATGATCTTCTACACCCACCGAGCGCTGGGCATCCCGCCGCACACGCTGCGGGCGGGAATGGTGATGGCCTTCGAGACCTACGCGGGCAAGAAGGGCGGCAAGCACGGGGTGCGGATCGAAGACATGGTGCTGGTCACCGAGACCGGGTACGAGCTACTGTCATTGTTTCCCCAGGAATTGATCGAGTGCTGGATCCGGTATTGAAAGGAGCGTCCGCCGGCACGCCGCCCGCGGCCCGCCGCCGCGCCCCGCAAGCCGCCGCCCAGCGCCGGCACCCCTACGCCCTCGCGGCCGGCGCCCTCGTCCTCCTCGCCCTCATCTGGGGCTACACCTGGCCGGTGATGAAGATCATGCTCACCTACGCGGAGCCCTTTCCCGTACGCAGCCATGCGGACCTTCACGGCCGGCATCATCCTGGTCCTCTTCTTGCCGGTGTTCCGGCGGCCCATGCGGCCCAAAGCCGTCGGCATGACGGCGCTGTTGGGGGTGCTTCAGACCGCCGGCTTCCTTGGCCTGATGACCTGGGCTCTCCAGGGCGAAGGAGCCGGAAAGACGGCGATACTCACCTACACCATGCCGTTCTGGCTGCTGTTGATGGCCTGGGTCTCTCTGGGGGAGAGGCTGAAAGGGTTCCAATGGGTCGCGGTCGGTCTGGCGCTCGCCGGGCTGATCCTCGTCCTGGCTCCCTGGGAGATGACGGGTGGATCGAGCCCCTTCCTCGCCATCGGCGGCGCCCTGTGCTGGGCGGCCAGTGCCATCGTCGCCAAGTTGTTGCGGAAGCGGCACGAGGTCGATCTACTTTCGCTGACCGCCTGGCAACTGCTCCTCGGCTCCATCCCGCTGGTCATCGTGGCCGCCGCGACCTGGTCTCCGCCGGTGTGGTCGGGCACCTTCATCGCCGGTCTGGCTTTCACCGTGCTCTTCGGCAACTGTCTCGCCTGGATCCTCTGGCTCTACATCCTGAGCGCGCTGCCGGCCGGCACGGCGGGCCTCGGCATGCTCCTGACCCCGGTCATAGGCATCATCGCGTCCTGGATCCAACTGGGTGAGCGTCCTGGCGGTATCGAAGGCCTGGGAATGCTCGCTGATCGTGGGCGCTCTGCTGCTGACGGTGGCCGCGGAGGTCGTCAGAGGAAGAAGACGGCTGTCACCACAAGGAAGATAGGGACGAGCACCGCCAGCGAGTAGCCCATGTAGCCGAAGAACGACGGCATCCGCAGGCCGGAGTGCTCGGCGATCGCTTTGACCGCGAAGTTGGGAGCATTCCCCACGTAGGTCATCGCCCCCATCATCACCGCTCCGCAAGAGATCGCGGCGAGGAGTTGAGCCGGGGCGACGCCCAGACCGGGAATCATCTGGGTCGAGGTGAGTGCGCCGACGGTAGCAGCCCCCGCCTGTCCCTGGGCCACCGAGGTGAACACCAGGTAGGTGGGCGCGTTGTCGAGGAACGACGAGAGTCCGCCCGTGGCCCAGAAGTAGTGCCAGGGGACGGCCATACCGAGCGAGGCACCCTTGGCCTCGAGTAGGGCGAGAGCCGGGATCATGGTGGCGAAGATGCCGGCGAAAAGGACCGCCACTTCGACTATGGGGTGCCAGCTGAAATGGTTGGAGGCTCTTGGGCCCCGGGGTCCGAACCGCACCGAGACGAACGCCAATGCGACGAGGATCAACTCGCGAACGAAGGGGAAGCGAGATGGCGTCTCCCAGCCGGGTGAGCCGTCCGGAGAAGACCACGGTGACGATGACCAGCGCTAGCAGAACTACATTGATGCCACCTTTCAGTCGCATCGGCACGTAGTCCGCGACATCCATCTTCAGCGCGGCCGCCGGCTCCTTCCGGTAGTAGTAGTACTCGAGCGCGAGATAGACCACGAGCACCAGGCCGGCAGAGAGGAGCCACTGCGGCCAGAGGTTCAGGGTCCAGCCGAACGGCACTCCGCGCAGAAATCCCAGGAAGAGGGGAGGGTCGCCGAGCGGGGTCAGCAGCCCCCCAACGTTGCTCACCGCGAAGATGAAGAACACGATGGTGTGCCGGATACGCGTCCGCTCGGAGTTCGCCCGAAGGAGCGGCCGGATGAGCACCATGGAAGCTCCCATGGTCCCGATGAGGCTGGCCAGCACCGCGCCGGCGGCGAGAAAACCGAGATTGTGCCGGGGGGTCGCGACCAGGTTGCCCGTGAGGTAGATGCCCCCCGAGATGGTGAAGAGGGCGAAGAGCAGCACTATGAAGGAGATGTATTCTTGGCTGGTGGAGCCGGCGCGGTCAAGGCCCAGCCGGCCGAATGCCGTCACCAGGTAGATCACCGTGGGCACCCCGAGCACCGCGGCCACGATCGCCTTGTTTCGGTTGCGCCCGAACCACGACTCGGCGGCCAGCGGTAGGATGGCGACGGCGAGCAGCATGAGAGCGAAGGGGACGATGGTCCAGAATCCCAGCTGCTGGCCAAGTTCCATGCTTTCGTCCAAGAGTGCCCCTTGCCCTCTAGTCTGAAGTGCCCTCAGGTCGGCGCGCGTAGCGTATCAACTTTGTCGTAGCGCGGCACGAGCTTTGGTTGCCCAACTAATGATAGGCGGTGGCCAAACGAAAGCCGGCCAGGCGTGTCCGGAGTCTTGATACAGTCTCCTCCGGAAAGCTCAGATTCCTCTCTTAGGGGCGCTAGCGATGAGATTGCAGGGGAAGACCGCGCTGGTCACCGGGGCAGGCAGGGGCATCGGTCAGGCCACGGCCATCCTCTTCGCACAGGAAGGTGCCGATGTGGTCGTCACCGATCTCGATCTATCAGAAGCCGAGGAGACCGCTGCGGCTATCAAGAAGATCGGGCGAAGGGCTATCGCTATTGCGGCTGATATCTCGAAACCCGATGAAGTGTCTGCCATGGTCGACAGAGCGATCGATGCGTTCGAAGGCATAGACATACTGGTGAACAACGCCGGGGTAGGCAAGGTCCCCGTGAGCGCTTTCAAAGCAGGTTGGATATCTCCGGAAGAGATTCAAAGGAGATGCCCCATGGGGCGAGCGGCAGAACCCGAGGAGATAGCAAAGGCCATCGTCTTCTTGGCGTCCGATGACGCCGGCTTCATCACTGGAGTCACGCTGCCTGTAGATGGCGGATGGCTGGCGTATGGATACCAGACAGTGTAGAGACCACTGGGGGAGCGCACACGCACGCCACAGAGCGGTTCGCGCACCTGTCGGCGAGCGCCCATCTTCTGGGCTTGGGCGGGCGTCCCCCTCGCCTATCGTCTCCGGTTTGGACACGCTCCGCAGTCCCCCAGGCATACGCCTGACCCTCCTCGCTTGGGGCAGCCCTCGCCTACGGGAAACGACGACGCTTGCCTGGAGTAGTCTGGTCCGGATGTCACGGTGTGCGGTTGCGCCGCATCCGCCGTGTAGCCGTGGTGTGAAGAGCCATGGTCTGAAGGGCCATGGTGATGGTGGCCATGGCCATGATGGTGACCGTGCTGGTGAGCGTGTCGGTGCATAGGCGTTCTCCAGTACTAGTATTCGATATATCGAATAGTATCTTATCACGCACGGCGACACATTCCGGCGTCCCGTTTGTCATCAGTACGCGCTCCCCACTATGATGAGACATTACGAAGGCGATAGTCCATTGGCCCGAGCGGCCGAGAACTACGGCAGGGAGACGCCCCGAATTGGAATCGGCTGAACTGCAAGAGACGCGGATCCTCCTGGTAGACGATCATCCCCTCGTCCGTCGGGCCTTGCGCGACATCCTCGAAAAGGAGCCGGACCTGCACGTCGTCGGCGAGGCGGGCGATGGCCGGCAGGCGATAGACATGACGGAGGAGCACCGTCCGGACATCGTCATCATGGACATCAGCATGCCCGTCCTGAACGGAGTCGAGGCCACCAAGCAGATCAAGGCCTCCAACCCCCTTACCGCGGTCTTGATCCTCACCGTCCATACCGACGTCGAGACGATCTTTAGCATCCTGCAGGCGGGGGCCAGCGGGTACCTCGTCAAGTCGATCTTCGGTCCTGAGGTGATCCACACTATACGCGCCGTCATGGACGGCGACATGGTGCTATCCCCAGAGGTATCCGAGGAGGTTGTCAAGTACGCACTACATCACGTTCATGTCTCCAGCCCGGCCAAGCCGGTGTCTCAGGAGAGGCTCTCGGCGAAGGGGATGGAGGTCCTTTCATTGGCGGCCAGAGGCCTGTCGAACAAAGAGATTGGCGCCAAGCTAGGGATAAGCGAGGCGACGGTCAAGAGCTACTTCGTGGATGTATTTCAGAAACTGAACGTCCGCTCCCGCACCGAGGCCATCTTCGTCAGTCTCAAGTCAGGCATTCTCACCCTCGACGACCTGGGCTGAGGCGGCGTAGGGGATAGAGGCCCAAATCCTCGTGCCCAGCCCGGGGCTGGATTCGACGTGCATCTCGCCGCCGATCGACAGTATCCTCTGCTCCATCCCGATGAGGCCCAGCTTACTTCTGCTCACGTAGGTCGAGAGCCTGTCTGGCGGCTGGAATCCGATCCCGTCGTCGCTGACCTCCAGCAACAGGCGATCCTTCTCGAAATACAAGGTGACGCTGCCACTCTTCGCGTGAGCGTGCCGCTGCATGTTGTTGATCGCTTCCTGGACGACGCGGAACACGGTGACTTCGGAAAGGCTCGACATCTTTCGCTCTTCGCCGCTGACGGCGACGTCCAGATGGCAGCCGTTCTGGCTGTTGCTGTTGTTGACGAGCCATCTGACTCCGGACACGAGTCCAAAGTTGTCCAATATGCTCGGCCTCAGGTTCATGCTCAGCCGCCTCAGGTCGTCCATGGTCTGGAGCACTTCCTGCTTGATCCACAGATTGCCCTTGACCTGGATCTCATCGGTGCCCGATAGCGCGAGAGATTCGGACTTGTTGGCGATCACCATCAGGTTCTGCAGTGTTTCGTCATGCAGTTCCTGGGCGATACGCCTGCGCTCGGCCTCCTGGGTCTCGACCAGTTTGGCGATGTAAGCCTGCCGCGCCTGTTCGCGCTCGATGAAGTACCTCTTCTCGTTCTCACGCCACCGTCGTTCCCCCGTGACGATGGCAACGAGCAAGACGGGCAAGAGGAGTAGTGCGAGGTTGATCATCAGCGGGGCGTTCCGCCATGAAAGGACGGCCGGCAGCACCCAGATGAGCGCCAGGCACCAAGCGAAGATGCCCCCGGGCCAAGACAGGGTCAGCGAACCGTAGAGGATCGGGATCAAGAACAGCACGCCGAAGACGTGGTATTTGACCTCCACCTCAATGACGATAGCTTCAAGCGCGGAAAGCCAGGGGAAGAAACGCCACACTCCCGAGGCGAACCGCCACTCGGGCCAGGGCCATGCCTGATAGATGAACAGAAGCCCGGCCGAGAGGACGACCACCACCCAGAAGTGCGGGTTCTTTGCCGCCCTGGTCGTCACCGACCTAGATCTCACAAGCAGCGCGCTGGCCATAGCCGCTCAAGATACATCAGCGTCGACCAAAGTTGGCCAACCAAAGTGATTGAAAACGCATCGGGCTGGCTGTAAACAGAGGTGACCACCGAGGTGCGTTCGTATACGAACTCGGATACGTAGCGAGTACTCGTTCAGTTCGATCGGACTCCGGTGGGTGATGAGTCCAGATTTGAGGGGGTGGATATTCAAGAACATCGCTGCGTGGGGTCCCAAGAGACAGTCGTAGAAGGACGAATCGTTGAATCTTGGACAGGGGGATTGAGATGAAGAAAGCGAAATGGGCCGTCGGGCTCCTGGTTCTGGTGCTGGTGCTAGGTCTCGTATCGCTGATGGCAGCGTGCGGCGGGACCACGACTACCACTGCCGCACCGGCGACCACGGCGACAACCGCTGGACCGGCGACAACCGCTGGGCCGGCGACCACGGCGACCGCGCTCCGACGACCACGACGGTGGCCGGGGTGCCCGACACCGGGCAGACCTACGAGCTGAAGATGGCCTTCCACGTTCCCAGCCAGGGCCAGCATCGTGGGAGCCTACTATCAGCCTTGGGCAGATGCCGTCGCGAAAGCGACCAACAATCGGGTCACCATCAAGATGTATGCCGAAGAGACCCTCGTGAAAGAGGCGGACCAGTACGACGCCGTCGTCTCCGGCCTTGCCGACATCGCATCGCTGCACCGCGGATGCGACCCCGGGACGTTTCCCGAATGCGGAGTTCTACGGCCTGCCCGAGTTGTTCCCCAGCGCTGAGGTGGCCGCACGGGTGTACTGGGACGTCCTCCAGCAATACTCCGTACCGACCGAGTTGAAAGACGTGGTGCTCCTGGGCACTCCGACCATCGCGCCGGCTCAGTACTTTGGCAACAAGGAAGCCAAAGTACCCGCTGATATGAAGGGTCAGAGGGTAAGGTCCGGTGGACAGATCGAGGCCTGGCTCATCGAAGCCCTGGGCGCTACCCCGGTAGAGATCAGCACCGGCGAGCTGTCGACGTCTATGGAGAGGGGGATGGCCGATTCCTGCTTCCTGAGCTACTCCTTCAGCCTGATCACCGGCATCAAAGACGTCACCAAGTACCGCACCGAACTCGACATGTTCTATCGGGCCTTCATGCTCGTGATGAACAAGAAGGTATGGGATTCCATGCCCACCGTCCTGCAAGAGCAGATGATGAGTGTCAGCGGGCCCGAGGCTTCAGCCATTTACAGTGCTGCCAACGAAGCTCTTGCGGCAGAAGATAAGGCGGCTGTAGAGGGCTCCGACAAAGGCGCGGGCAATCCTCCGATCTACGTGCCCACCGCGGAAGAGATGAAGCTGTGGGTAGATGCTTCCATGCCGGTCTGGGACAACGTGGGTGAAGAATACGGGTGGCGAAGCCCAGGCGGTCCTTGACACGGCGTAGGAACTCACCGCTAAGTATGCGGCTATGCCCCCGACCGAGGTGACCACGACGACCGCTCGCCGCGGGTACCACCGGCATCTTCTTTGAAGATCTGGGCGGCGGCAAGGTCAAGGTCACAATATCGCCCGAGGCCGGTCAGAAGTTCGATGTCTCCACAGAAGGTCCGTTTGGCGCCAAGATCGAGGCCTTCGACGCAAGCGGCAAGAGCCTTGGCCCCCTTGAGATTCCCGAGGCAGCCGCGGGCGTACTCGACTACTCCAAGGTCGCCGGCATAGCGAAGATCGTCGCCACCGATGCTGCGCATGGTGGCGCCAAGTACGAGTACCTCGTCCCGTAAGCTAACGCGATGATGATCGGCCCTGGTCGCCCCGACCAGGGCCGATCGCATCACTAGGAGGACAGCAATGAGCGAACCTGGGCGACCTGAGGCTGGAGCAGTAATGCCCGCCTCGGGTCTTGCCAAAGCCGCCAACTCCATCGAGGCCATTATCAAGCCTGTCTACACCTGGCTTGCATATATAGGATCTGCGGTCCTGGGCGCATTGGTCTTGGCGATGATCTGGTCGATCGTCGGCCGCCGCTTCTTCAATGCACCCCTCAAGGGGTCGACTGAGTTGACCCAGCTGGGGCTGGTGCTCATAACGTTCCTGGTCTTAGGATTCGAACATATGGGGCGGCACGAAAAGATGACCGTGGACATCGTGTCCAAGCACTTGCCCCAAAAGATGCAGGCAGTCGTCCAACCCATCATCTACTTCTTGGGTATCGCCATCTTCTGCATCCTCTGTTGGCAATTGGTGGTGCTGGGGCACACCTACCAGGATGCGCACCAGACGACGCGTAATGTGCCCGTACCTATCTATCCGTTCACGTACGTGGCGGCCTTTGGGATCTTCACTATGATCCCCATCTTCGTAATGCGCTTTCTGAGATCTCTAGATGGGCTGGTGAAGAAATGACCGAGCTTCCGCTGTGGGCGATTGGTGTGATAGGGGCGGTCCTCTTCTTCGGGCTCATGTTCCTGAGGATGCACGTGGGACTGTCCCTGATGATAGCGGGGTTCGTCGGCATCTGGCTCTCGAGGGGTATGCCGGCCGCCCTGAACACGCTGGCAACAACGGTGTGGCGGGTGGGCAATTCCCAGTATCTGGTCGTGATCCCTCTCTTTGTCTTGATGGGCATCATCGCCGGACGGGCGGGGATCACCGGGAACGCTTTCGGGACTTTCAACAAATGGGTCGGGCATTTCAGAGGCGGCCTGGCCATGGCCACGGTCGGCACCTGCGCCGCTTTTGGAGCAGTCTGCGGTGACAACATAGCCACCGCCGCGACCATGGACAAAGCGGCGCTGCCGGAGATGAGGAAGTATGGCTACGACGATCGCCTCTCGTTTGGGTCCATAGCCGCGGGCGGCAATCTGGGTATCTTGATCCCTCCGAGCACGGCATTCGTGGTGTTCGGCTTCATAACGCAGACGTCGATAGCCGCCCTCTTTATCGCCGGAATAATACCGGGGATCATCTTGACCTTGATGTTCATGGTTCAGATCGCCATCCAGTGCAAGATCAATCCCAGTCTGTCTTCGACGCAGCCGAAAGCCAGTTGGAAGGTCAGGCTGAGCTCACTCACGGGCATCATCGGCATTCTCATAGTGTTCGCTGTGGTAATGGGCGGCCTTCTTACGGGACTCTTCACGCCTACGGAAGCGGGTGCCGCGGGTACACTCGCCGTAATTGTCGTGGGCATAATCTACAGACAGATGAGCCTTAAGGTCATCGGTCACGCGCTGCTCGAAGCAACAGGAATATCAGCCATGATACTGCTGCTCATCTTTGGCGCGCAGTACTTCAGTCATTTCTTGACAACAAGCGAGATCGCTCCGGCCATCTCCAATGCGCTCGTGGAGGCAGAACTCAGCAAGTATGCTGGTGCTGGTGCTCGTGGTGGTACTGTACTTCATACTGGGCATGTTGATGGATATATGGTCGGTAATGATAATCACTCTGCCAATCTTCTTCCCCATATTGACAGATATGGGCTTCGACCCGCTGCAACTCGGCGTGATAGCCATCCTTTGCATAATGATAGGTTGTATCACTCCGCCGGTAGGGGTGGTGGTGTTCTCACTTGCCGGCATGCATAAAGAAGTGCCTATGTACACTATCTTCCGAGGATGCTGGCCGTTCGTGTGGACGATGCTTCATCTTCTTGGTGGGCCTCATATTCCTGCCCATGTTGTCTACGTGGCTGCCGAACCTGATGTACGGGTGATGTGAGGAAGATACCGCGGGATCCCCCTATAGCGATGGCGCCAGCCCGAGTCATGCGCACCCCCCCGCGCCGGGCTGGCGACCATCGCCCTTCTCCCACGGTGGCTGGTGCCGAACGGCGTTGACTTTCGTTTTGCAGTACGGTACCGTGAATTAACTTCGTATACGAACTCGGATACGTATCCGCTGGAGGCAGAGAAATGATCATCGACGCCAACATGCATTGGCTCCCGGAAGATCTCTTCAAGGACAAGGCGCTGCTGGATTCCTTTGTCAGTTGCGTCCCCAATTCCGATGACTGGTACGGCTGCCTCAAGCCCATGCCGGGGACCGAGATGCAGCAGATCGTGCTGGAGAAGCCGCAGGGATACGAGAACCTCAACTACGCCGAGAACCAGTACGACATCGAGACCCAGATCAAGGACATGGACGACGCCGGTGTCGCTACCGGTATCCTGCGGATCCCCTGCTGGCAGGAATGGCTCACGCTCGACATGTGCAGGCAGGTCAACGACAAGCTGTATGAACACATCAACAGGTATCCCGGCCGCTTCTCACGCTTGCCGTGGTACCGCCCTGGGGCACGCCAGAATGTCTGAAGGAAGCCGAGCGCTGCCTCGGCCAGTTGGGGTTCTCGGGGGTCCAGTTGGCCGTGCACTACGGCAGGCTCTATCTGGACGAGCCGGAGTTCAGGCCCTATTTCAGAGAACTCAACAAGCTGGACGTGCCCGTCGTGGTGCACCACACGCCGCTGCCGGTGGACTACGCTTCGCTGCTCAAATACACCAACCAGCGCCGTCAATACGGCCGGTGCGTCGATCAGGCGACCGGGGTGGGCCGGGAGATATTCAGCGATCTCTTCGAGGAGTGCCCCAACCTCAAACTCATCCACACCATGCTCGGTGGCGGCTTCTTCGCCTACGCCAACATGCTTGCGCCCCGCTCCAGGAAGTCCAAGGAAGAGTTGGAGCGCTTCGACAGCGCCGACACGGCGAGGGACCCGTCTCGAAAAGAACATCTACTACGACACCTCCGGCGCCATGCAGTGGGGCAAGGCCCAACTCGAATGCGCCGTCGAGGTCTGCGGGGCGGACCACATCCTGTACGGAAGCTCCTATCCGGTCAGGCGCGAGTGGTTCGCGACGGGCATCGACTTCGTGCGCGGCCTGGACATCTCCGACGACGACAAGGCCCTCATACTGGGCGGAAATGCTTCGAGACTCTTCAAGATCGGGGGATAAGCCTATGGCCGGCGATGAGGCACCTGGTCCCGATGAGTACTTCATGTTGTGGGCACTTATTGCCCAGAACAGGGACGCCATACTGAGAGCGCGCGAGAGGGACTACGCCCGCTTCGGCATCAGCAACGAACGACGGGCGGTCCTCTTCATCATCCAGAACGAGGGCGGGCATGCCACGCCTGTCGAGATAGCCCGGGCTCTCTTCCGCGAACTCCATTCCGTCACCGAGATGTTGAAGAGGATGGAGGCAGACGGCCTGATAACCAGGCAGAAGGGTAGTGGCCGCTCGAAGATCGAGGTGACCCTGACCGAACAGGGGCTGGATGTGTTCAAACAGTCCCTGCATAACGAAACCGACAAGCGGATATTCTCGGTGTTGACCAAGAAGGAGCGCAAGGCTCTGGCCTCGACCCTCTTCAAGCTCAGAGGCAAAGTGCTCCAAGATCTTGGGATTCCGGAGTGGCACCTCAACTTCCCGCTCGACCCCAACGGCCGAGCAGGGGCAGCAATAGGTCGGCGGCCGGTCCGCGACCGGGCCAGACAGGTAGAAACTCTACGGTACCTTCAGAAAGGATAGAAATCATGAGTCATCAATTAGGGATTCCCAAGGCGGCGCTGAACTCGCTCATCCAAATGGTGGACTACGACGCCCAGGTCAAGCCGGGTATGGAGGTCGTCATCCTGGCCCACACCGACGGCCTCTATGGCAGCGACAACCTGGTCGACGAGCAGGCCGTCAGCTGGATGCAGGCTGTGGTCCAGTCGCGCGGCGCCAACTGCTCGATCCTCTGGATCGACGAGGTCATGAAGGTCCACGAGTGGCGCCTGCCGCCCGTCGTCAAGGGCGCCATTGCCAACGCCGACCTGTTCATCAATACCTCCCTCGACCTGGCCATCGAAGAGGTCGCCGAGTTCCGGAAGTACATCGAAGAGGTCGAAGACCTGGTACGTGCGCATGTTCCCCACCACCGCCTCGCTCCTGATGACCGAGTGGGCCCAGACGCCGCACGAGCTCGTGATCATGGTCCGCCACGTGAGCTCCGATCCTTTCATGACCCACGAGGCCAAATGGGTGATGACCGATCCCAACGGCACGCGAGCTCGAAGGCTACACGTCTCGATCCGGTGCAGCGCCCCGGCATCCCCGGCATGCCCTACAACTCCTGGCGCAGGGATGCGAGCCACTACATCCCCTATCCCGAGTGGGTCCACCCGCCGATCAACTCCAAGGACGTCAACGGCGTCTTCTTCTTCGACTGCATGCTCCCCTGGTGGTCGCGCTACATGGGCATCGACCCCGTCCTGGAAGGAACCGGTCCGCGTCGATGTCAAGGACAGCCGCATGGTCAAGATCTCGGGCGGCAAGGAAGCCGACGCGATAAACCGCTTCCTGAAGATGATGGAAGGCAAGGTCGGCGACGGCATGTGGAAGTTCGACACCTTCCACTTCGGCATCCACCCGAACGCGAAGGTCACCGACGCCCAGTGCCCGAACGCGATCTACAAGCGCATAATCGACCACTCGCACACCTCGAACCTGCACTGGCACATCGGCTCGGCGCCGGCCAATGAGAACTACAACTACTATCCGCACATCACCGCGGACATCCGCAACGCCACCCTCACGGTCAACGGCAAGCTTGTCTACGACAATGGCTACCTCGAGTGCCTGCAGGACCCGAGAGTGCTCGAGGTCGCTGCCAAGTACCCCGATCTTCCCGGCGTGCCCGACAAACTGTAAGAGAACCTAAGCGACAAACAGGAGAAAAGGCATGAGCACGGAAAGAAGCGGCTGATTGCGTACGTTGGACGCAATCACGTTGACAGATTCGAGGGCGGAGGCATCTCGGTCTTCGAAATCAGCGCGGATGGAAGCAGCATCACCCCCCTTGCCGGCGGTGTGGAGGATATGCCGAAGAGGGCGGGGTATCTCACCTATGCGCCAAAAGCGGGAGTCCTCTATTCGGTCGACGAACGGAAGACCGATGGACGAGGACCCAAGAAACCGGCCTCGGGCGTATTGTCGTTCAAGGTAGATCCGCAGTCCGGAAAGCTGACCTTTCTGAACAAGCAGCCTGCCGTAGGAGCGATGCCGGCCTCTATCACCGTCGATCGAAGAGAAGAAACTCCTCTTCACCGCGAACCATGGCTTCTTCGATCACGTGGTAAAGGCGGTCGAGACCGCTGACGGCAAGTGGGTGGAGAAGTTCGAATATGACGATTCGACGGTCGTCCAGTACGGGCTTGAAGCGGACGGTTCCATCGGTGAAGTTCAAGACGTGCATGTACTGACCGGATATGGCACCGATCCGAACGATTCCCCGCAGGGCGGAGGCCACGCGCAGGCCAGTCCTCACGCGCACATCGTCGTGATCGACCCTTCAGGCAAGTTCCTGGTGGTGTGCGAAAAGGCAGGGGAGCGGATCTACGTCTACCGGATCGGAGGAAGAAGACTGACGCTCGCCTCTGTCTACCAGTGCCCGGCGGGAACCGGTCCCAGGCATGCCGCCTTTGACAAGAAGGGCCGCATGTTCATGACGTGCGAGTTCTCTTCTGAACTCTGGTCCTTCGACTTCGATAGCTCCAGCGGGGTGCTGAAGTTCATCGACAAGCAATCGACGCTCTCCGGGTTCACGGGACGTAACGAGACGGCCACCTTGCAGGTGCATCCGAACGGCCGCTTCGTGTACATGAACAACCGGGGACAAGATGACGTCGTCTGGTTCAGCATCTCTGAGGATGGTCATCTCAAGAAGGCCGGACGGGTCGAGCTAAGCAAGTCTGAGGATCCCAAAGACGCGACACGCTGCATGACGCTCTCGCCCGACGGCGCATTCCTGCTTGTCCCGGATCGCCCGGCGGATGTGATCCGGTCGTATGCGGTAGACGCAAATGATGGAAGCCTGAAGGCTACTGACGGAAGTTCCTGTTCAGAACCCGGTCTTCATCCAATTTGTCGAACTCTAACCGGCCTGACCACGTTGCCTCTGGCCCCCACGGGGGCCAGAGGCAGAGCAACCTTGCGCCGCTGAAGGCGAACAGTGGCTCAGAGCTGTTCACGGCAAGTTACTCGGTTGATGGGGAGGAAATAGGTGTCTGAGACAGGTCTTTATACAGTGCACGGTCGGCGGGCCGGTGCGGGTGTACGTCGAGGACGGCGTCATCACCCGGATGCGCCCCATCGTCTTCGACGAGTCGGACGCCGCGTCGTGGACCATCGACGCGCGGGGCAAGAAGTACACCCCGCCGCGCAAGACCACGCTGCAGAGCTGGGAAGTGCCGGAGAGGCAGCGCGTCTACAACAACCGGATCCACTACCCGCTGCAAGCGCAAGAACTTCGATCCCAACGGCGACAGGCATCCGGAACTGAGGGGCAAGGACGAGTACGTGCGCATCTCCTGGGATGAGGCGCTTGACCTCGTCTCCGGCGAGATCACCCGTATCCGGGAGACGTACGGCCCGGCGGCCATCACCGCCATGACCTCGTCCCACCACAACTGGGGCTTCCTCCACTACAAGCTCGGGCCGCTGGGGCGCTTCTTCAACATCCTGGGCTACAGCATGTGCCTCGACAACCCGGACAGCTGGGAGGGATGGCACTGGGGCGCGACGCACACCTGGGGCTACTGGTGGCGCCTGGGCCACTGCGAGCAGTCCGAACTCCTGCAGGACGCGCTCAAGAACACCGAGCAGATCATCTTCTGGTCGGTGGACCCCAACAGCACCTCCTACATGTACAGCGGCCAGGAGAACCTCATCTGGCGCCACTGGATGAAGGAGATGGGCATCCAGTTCGTGGTCATCGACCCGTACAACAACTGCACCGCGAGCACCATGGGCGACAAGTGGATAGCCCCGCGGCCGGGCACCGACGCGGCGCTGGCCGAGGCCATCGGCGTACGTGTGGCTCACCGAGGACACCTACGATCACTTCTTCATCGAGAACCGCACCTACGGTTTTGACGAATGGAAGAAGCACATCCTGGGCCAGGGCGAGGACAAGACGCCCAAGACCCCGCAGTGGGCGGCCGCCATCTGTGACATCCCGGCTCACACCATCACGGCTTTGGCGCGCGAGTGGGCGGCCAAGAAGACCATGCTGGCCGTGGCCAGCATCTTTGGAGCCACCGGCGCCTGCCGTCAGGCCTACGCCACCGAGTGGTGCCGGCTGTGCATCTACCTCATGGCCATGCAGGGCTTCGGCAAGCCGGGGGTCAACTTCTGGGGAGGCACCGGCAAGGGCTCGCCCCTCGACATGGGCTTCCACATGTTCGGCTACTCCGACAACGGCTGGGACGCCTTCGGCACGGTGGCGGAGAAGTCGTACTTCCCGGTGGGCAACCCGGTGACCCAGAAGACGTACCGCCTCCTGCTGCCGGACATCGTCATGAACCCGCCGGTGAGCTGGATCGGCGAGGGCTTCTGCGGCCAGAACATCGAGCAGCAGTTCCATCGCTTCACCTGCCCGGAGGAAGGGCCCGAACGGCGCGCCCATCAAGATGATCCACCGCCACGGCGGTTCGTTCATCAGCACCATGAGCGAGACCAACAAGTGGGTGCAGATGTACCAGCACCCCAACCTCGAGTTCGTGGTCATGCAGGACTGCCACTGGCAGAGCGAGACCAAGTTCGGCGACGTCATCCTGCCCGCCAGCACCAACTTCGAGCACTCCGACCTCTCGGAGTGGGGCGCGGCCGGCGGCTACGGGTTCAACGACTTCAACAGCAACCACCGGGTGTGTATCTACCAGCACAAGTGCATCGAGCCGCTGTGGGAGTCCAAGCCCGACTACGAGATCTACACGCTGCTGGCCGAGAGGCTGGGCTTCAAGCAGGAGTACACCGAAGGCCACGACATCGAGGACTGGAACCGCATAGTCTTCGACAAGTCCGACCTGCCCAAGTACGTCACCTACGAAGAGTTCAAGAAGAAGGGCTACTTCGTGGTGCCGTGCAGACCCGACGACGAAGAACCCGTCGTCTCGTTCCGCTGGTTCTATGAAGGCCGGGATGCCGACGTGCCCTCGGAGCAGAGGAATCCCGCCGAACCCGCCGCACAACGGACCCAACCTGGCCACTCCCAGCGGCAAGGTGGAGTTCGTCTCCCAGACCCTCATGGCTTTCGACCCGAACGACAAAGAGCGGCCCCCGATGGCCCGCTACATCCCCAGCTGGGAGGGCTACGACACCACAGAGTCTGACGGAGAAGTACCCGCTGCAGATGATCTCGCCGCATCCGCGGTTCTCGTATCACACGCACAACGACAACAAGAGCTACTGGCTGGACGACATCCCGCAGCACCGGGTCAAGATCGACGGGTATGCGTACTGGCCGGTGCGCATCAACACGGCGGACGCGAAGGCGCGCGGCATCAAGAACGGCGACCTGGTGAAGGTCTTCAACGACCGGGGCACGGTCATCTGCGCCGCCATCGTGACCGAGCGGATGCGCCCGGGCACCGTGCACGCGTACGAGGCGGGCGCCAAGTACGATCCGCTGGAACCCGGCAAGCCCGGCAGCCCCGACCGGGGTGGCTGCGTGAACCTGCTCACGCCCATGAAGATGGTCTCCAAGAACGTTCCGGGTGAAGCTCAGAACTCGTGCCTGGTCGACATCGCCAAGTGGGAAGGGTGAGTAGAGATATGTCAGAACAAGAATTCATCAACTGTTGCATCGGGGGCATGGTGAAGGTCACCGTCGAAGACGGGGTCATCACCCGCATGCGCCCCTTGCGTCTGACCGAAGAGGACGGCGGCCGCTGGACCATCGAGGCCAAGGGCAAGAAGTTCTCCGATCCGCGCAAGACCACCATCAACCCCTTCAACATAGCCGAGCGCACGCGCGTCTACGCCGAGAACCGCATCAAGTACCCCATGAAGCGCAAGAACTTCGACCCCAACGGCGAGCGGCACCCCGAGCTTCGGGGCAAAGACGAGTACGTGCGCATAACCTGGGACGAGGCTCTGGACATCGTCACCAGCGAGATCAAGCGCGTGCGCGAGACCTACGGCCCGGCCGCCATCACCGCCTTCGTGTCTTCGCACCACAACTACGGGCTTCTCTACTACAAGATGGGCCCCATGCCCCGCTTCTACAACATCCTGGGCTACACCCAGCTTCTGGATAACCCCGATAGCTGGGAAGGCTGGCACTGGGGCAGCATGCACACCTGGGGTTGGTACTGGCGGTTCGGCCAGTGCGACTGCTTCGACATGCTGGCCGAAGCCATGAAGAACACCGAGCAGGTGGTGTACTGGTCGGTCGATCCCAACACAAGCGCCGGCGGCTACGGTGGCCAGGAGACGGTCATCTGGCGCGAGTGGCTCCGGGAACTGGGCAAGCGACGGCCATCTTCATCGACCCCTACTGCAACGCGACCGCCGCGCACATGGCCGACAAGTGGCTGGCCCCCCGGCCCGGCACCGATGCCGCTCTGGCGCAGGCCATCGCCTATCAGTGGATCGTGGACGACACCTACGACCACTGGTTCATCGAGAACCGCACCGTCTACTTCGACGAGTGGAAGGCCTACATCCTGGGCGAGACCGACGGTATCCCCAAGTCCCCGGAGTGGGCCGCTCCCATCTGCGACATCCCCGCGCATACCATCAAAGCCGTGGCCCAGCAGTGGATGTCCAAGAAGACCATGCTGGCCACGGGATCCATGTACGGCACGGCCGGGGCCTGCCGCAACTCCTATGCCACCGAGTGGTGCAGCCTCATGGTCCACCTGGCCGCCATGATGGGCATAGGCAAAGAAGGGGTCAACATCTGGGGCGGCACCGCGCACGGCGCCCCGCTGGACATGAGCTTCAAGAGCGCCGGATACTCCGACTGTGGCTGGGACGTCTTCGGCCTGGTGGCCAAGCAGCCCACCTTCCCCGACCGCAACTCAGTCACCCAGCGCGTCTATCGCCTGACGCTGCCCGAAGCCATCCTGGACGGCCACATCGAGTGGCTGGGCGAGGGTTTCTGCGTGCAGTATCCCACCCAGCAGTTCAAGAAGATGGAGTATCCCGAGCCGGGACCGAACGGGGCCGAGATCCGCATGATCCACCGCCACGGCGGGTCGTTCATCAGCACCATGAACGACACCAACAAATGGGTGCGCATGTACCAGTCGCCCAAGCTCGAGTTCGTGGTCATGCAGGACTGTCACTGGCAGAGTGAGACCACCTTCGGCGACGTCATCCTGCCTGCCTCCACCAACTTCGAGCACCAGGACATCTCCGAGTGGGCCCAGCCCGGTGGCTACGGCAACGGCAACGTCAACTGCAACCACCGCATCCTCATGTACCAGCAGAAGTGCATCGAGCCCCTGTGGGAATCCAAGCCCGACTACCAGATCTACTGCGAACTGGCGGAGCGCCTGGGCTTCCTGGAGGAGTACACGGAAGGCAACTCCGAAGAAGACTGGATCAAGAAGGTCTTCGACTATCACCGATCTGCCCAAGCACATCAGCTACGAGGACTTCAAGAAGAAGGGCTACTTCGTGGTGCCTTCCCTGAAGGCCGACTACAAGCCCACCATCTCCAACCAGTGGTACTACGAGGGTCGTCCGGTGGACACCCCCGACCGCTTCAACCCGATGGCGGGCACCGACAAGGCCGCACAGATGGCCACCCCTTCGGGCAAGATCGAGTTCAAACGCACCCTGCTCGAGCAGTACTTCCCCGACGATGACGAGCGGCCGATCATGCCGCGCTACATCCCCCTGTACGAGGGGCACGAGTCGGAGCTGGCCGCAAAGTACCCGCTCATCATCATGACCCCGCACGCCAAGTTCTCCTACCACACCCACCAGGACAACAAGATCCCGTGGCTGAACGATATCCGGCAGCACCGCATCATCAAGGACGGCTACCCGTACTGGCCCATGCGCCTCAACCCGGCCGATGCAGAGGCTCGCGGTATCAAAGACGGTGACATCGTCATGGTCTACAACGACCGCGCAAGAGTGCTGGGCGTCGCTCTGGTAACCGAGCGCTGCCGTCCGGGTCTCATCCATTCGTACCAGGCCGGGGCCAAGTACGATCCGCTCGAACCGGGCGTCGCGGGCAGCATCGACCGCGGCGGCTGCGTCAACTTGCTGTCCCCGTCCAAGATGACCAGCAAGAACGCCTACGGCGAAGCCAACATGTCCTATCTCGTTGAAGTCTGCAAGTGGGAGGGTTAGCACAGTGACCAGATACGGAATGGCCATCGACATCAACAGGTGCGTGGGCTGCTACAACTGCTTCCTCACCTGCCGCGACGAATACGCCGGCAACGACTACCCCGGCTACTCAGCTGCGCAGCCCATGAGCGGCATGAACTGGATGAAGGTCAGCGAGATCGAGCGGGGTCAGTACCCGCACGTCAAGGTGGACCATATTCCCGTCACGTGCAGCCACTGCGACTCTGCGGCGTGCGTCAAGCTCGACCAGACCGGGGCCATCTATCGGCGCGCGGACGGCATCGTCCTGATCGACCCCGAGAAGGCCAAGGGCAACAAGGAACTCGTCAAACTCTGCCCGTATCGCCAGATCGAGTGGAACGAGGAGCTCCAACTGGCCCAGAAGTGCACCATGTGCGCCCATCTGCTGGACAAAGGCGATCCGGAACCCCGTTGCGTGGAGTCATGCCCCAGCGGTGCGCTCATCTTCGGTGATCTGGACGATCCGGCCAGTGCGGTGGCCACTGCGGTGGCCAAGGGAGCCACGGAAGTCATGCATCCCGAGTGGGGCATGGGCGAGAAGGTCACCTACCGTGATCTGCCCAAGAAGTTCGTCGCCGGCACTGTCATCTACGGCGATATCGATGAAGTGGCCAAGGACATCACCGTCACCATCGCCGGCGAAGGCGCCACCAAGACCGTGAAGACCAACGGCTTCGGCGACTTCAGTTCGACGGCCTGGCGGACGCCACCAAGTACACGGTCAGCATCGCCGCTCCCGGCTACAAAGCCGCCAGCTGCGAGACCAAGACCTCCAAAGACATCTATCTCGGCGAGATCGTCCTGAGGGTGCTAGCCCCGCGAAAAGCAAGTGAGTGTGAGATGGCCGGAATAGCCTCCTACGGAGCATACATACCCTTCCACAGACTGGCGCGCGCCGAGATCGCGCGGGCCTGGGGATCCTCCCCGGCGCCGGGTGAGCGGGCCGTCGCCAGCTACGACGAGGACAGCCTCACCATGGCGGTGGCCGCGGCTCGGGACTGCCTGACGGGTATGGACCGCGCCTCGGTGGGCGGGCTCTATTTCGCGTCCACCACCGCCCCCTACAAAGAAAAGCAGACCGCCGCCGCCATCGCCGCGGTCCTCGGTCTGCCTGCGGACGTGGTCACCATGGACTTCTCCGGGTCCCTCCGGAGCGGCACCAACGCCCTCAAGGCGGCCCTGGACGCGGTGGTGGCCGGCTCTGCCCGGAACATCCTGGTCTTAGCGGCGGATACCCGTCTGGGGCATCCCTCGGGACCCGGCGAGATGAACTTCGGGGACGGCGCCGCGGCGCTCCTCGTCTCCGCGAGCGGCGTCATCGCCGAAGTCACCAGCTTCGATACCAAGTACTACGAGATCCAGGACGTGTGGCGTTCGGACCGCGACACGTTCGTGCGCTCCGCTGAAGACCGGTTCTCGATGGACGAGGGCTTTGCCGACGTCATCGCGGCGAGTGTATCGGCGGCGCTGGCCAAACAGGGCCTCACCGCGGCCGACGTGCCGCACTTCGCCCTCAACTCGCCCAACGCCCGGCAACTCGCCGCCTTCGCCAAGAAGATGCGCCTGGACGACAAGGTCCAGGTCGCCGACGTGATGCACCGCGGGGTCGGCGACACCGGTTGCGCCATGGGTCTCATGAGCCTCGTCGCCGTGCTCGAGCGGGCCAAGAGCGGCGAGAAGATCCTCCTGGCGAGCTACGGCAACGGCTGCGATGTCGTCCTGCTTCAGGCGACGGACCGCATCGGCCCGCAGAACTGCCGGGGCATCAAAGGGCACCTCGATTCCAAACGAGTCCTTGCCAACTACAACCACTACCTGCGCTGGCGGGAACTGGTGGAGGTGCAGCCCCCGGCCCGTCCGCCGCTCGAGAGCCGCACCCCGTCGCCGGCCGCCCAGTGGAGGGAAGTGCCCTGGGAGATGCAGCTCATAGGCACGAGATGCACGCATTGCGGCACGCCGCAATACCCGCGGCAACGTGTCTGCGTGACCTGCCACACCAAGGACGAGATGGAGCCGTACAACTTCCAGGACGTGCCGGCCAAGGTCTTCTCCTTCTCCCACGACTGGGTCATGCAGACACTCGACCCGCCCGTGACGGTGGCGTTTGTGGACTTCGAGGGTGGCGGCCGCCTCATGTGCGATATGACCGACCGGGACCCGGCGGCCATCGAAGTGGGCCTGCCCCTGGAGATGACGTTCCGCCGGCTCTACTACATCAACGGCATCTACAACTACTGGTGGAAGTGCCGGCCGGTGCGGTCTGGCCAGGCGCTCTTCAGCAGCCAGATAAGGCGGGAGAGTAGCCGTGGAAAGCATCAAGGACAAAGTCGCCATCGTGGGCATGGGCTGCGTCAAGTTCGGCGAGAACTGGGACAAGAGCCTGGAGGACATGATCATCGACGCGGCCTACGAGGCCTTCGAGGATGCGGGCATCGGTCCCGAAGACATCCAGGCGGCCTGGTGGGGGAGCGTCTTCGCCGGGGAATCCGGCTCCATCATGTCGACGCCGCTCAAGCTGGCCTACATCCCGGTCACCCACGTGGAGAACCAGTGCGCCACCGGGTCGGAAGCCATCCGCGCGGCCGCCTACGCCGTGGCGGCCGGTGTCTACGACGTCGTGCTGGCCGTGGGGGCGGAGAAGCTGAAGGACACGGGTTACTCCGGTCTTCCCCAGACCCGTCCCGTGGCCACCTGGAGCTACCGCCTGACCACGCAGACCCCGGCGGCCGGTTTCGCCATGATGGCCACCGGCTATTTCGCCAAGTACGGCCTCAGCTTCGAAGAGGGCAAGAGACTGCTGGCGCAGATCGACGTCAAGAACCACCACAACGGCTCGCTCAACCCTAAAGCTCACTTTCAACGGGAGATCACGATGGAGCAGGCCCTGAAGGCGCCCATGGTCGCGTATCCGCTCGGTCTCTACGACTGCTGCGGCGTGAGCGACGGCGCGGCGGCCGCCATCATCACCCGGGCCGATCTGGCCAAGAACTTCCGCTCGGACCCCATCTACATCAAGGCGGCCCAGATATGCCAGGGCGGCCGGGAGGGCTGGCTCAGCCAGGTCTACGACCTCGCTCACGTGGAGGAGACCTACCGCGGCGGCATCGCCGCCTACAAGGAAGCCGGCATCACGGACCCGCGCAAGGAGATCAGCATCGCCGAGGTGCACGACTGCTTCTCCATCACCGAGCTCACCATCATGGAAGACCTGCAGTTCAGCCCGCGCGGCAGGGTCAAGGACGACATCGAGGCCGGCACGTTCACCCTGGAGGGCGAGCTGCCCGTCAACACCGACGGCGGTCTCAAGTGCTTCGGGCATCCCATCGGCGCCACCGGCCTGAGGATGCTCTACGAGGTCTACAAGCAACTGCAGGGCAAGGCCGGCCCGCGCCAGGTCAAGAACCCGCGGCTGGGGCTGACCCACAACCAGGGCGGAGAACCGGGGGCCGGCGACCGTGAGCGTCCTGATCGCCGGCAACGAGCTTGGTTAGCAGGAGCGGCAGTTCGGCCCGGGCGCACGTCGAGCGTTGGTGAGGGACGATGGCTGGTGACCCGATGTTCGAAGGCTGGGACCGACTCGACTGGAAGGAGCGCCGGGAGCGGCGCTTCGAGCGCTGGCTGAGCGCGCCGGGGGTCGAGTTCGTCGAGCGACTCCGCCCGCCAGGACTACCAGCAGCGCGTCCAGCTGCTCATCGACGCCATCACCTTGAAGAAGCCCGCGCGCGTGCCGGTCTCGGCCACGGTGGGCTTCTACGTGGGGAAGTACAGCGGGCTCACCAAGAAGGAGGCGATGTACGACTACCAGAAGTCGGCCGCTGCGCTCATCAAATACCACGAGGACTTCCGGCCCGACTTCCAGACCAGACCTGTCGCTCCCGCCCAGGTCTTCGAACTGCTCGGTCTGCAGTTCGTCGACTGGCCCGGCCGGGGTCTCGCCGACGAGACCCCCTGGCAGTACGTCGAAGCCGAATACATGGGGCCGGACGAGTACGACGCCCTCATCGCCGACCCTGATGCCTACTTTCGGCGGGCCTTGCTGCCCCGCTTTGGATCGGCGTTCGCGCCCCTGGCCAAGCTCGCCCCGTTCTCGGACATGACGGAAGCCGCCAGCATGCCCTACAACATCCTCCCCTTCGCCGATCCGGCGGTGAGCGAAGGCGTGCAGCGGCTGGCCGAGGCCGCCCGCGAGTGCTTCGGCCTGGCTGAAGGCGATGGGGGCGGCCGCTGCCGACGCGGCGGGCCGTCTGGGCATACCCCCCGAGTCGGGGGCGCGGCCAAAGCCCCGTACGACGTTCTGGCCGACACCCTTCGGGGGACCAAGGGCATCATGATCGACCGCTTCCGGCAGCCGGAGAAGATCCTAGAGGCGGCCGAGCGTCTTGGTCCCTCTCATGATCGACCTGGGGGTGCGCCAGGCTGCGCGCGCCGAAGCTCCGCTCATCGTCTTCTGGCTGCACAAGGGCGCCGACAGCTTCATGTCGGACGCGGACTTCCGCACCTTCTACTGGCCGACGCTCAAGGCCGTGATGAAGGGTCTGGTCGAGCAGGGCATCGTCCCGGCCATGTTCGCCGAAGGCGGCTACAACAAGCGGCTGGAGGTGATCGCCGACGACGACCTGCCGGCCGGTAGCGTCCTCTGGATGTTCGACCAGACCGACATGGCGGCCGCCAAGCGCGCCCTGGGCGGCCACGCCTGCATCGCGGGCAACGTGCCCACCGCCCTGCTGGCGCTCGGGGCGGTCGAAGAGGTCAGGGAGTACGTCACCGATCTGCTCGACGAGTGCGCTACCGACGGGGGCTTCGTCCTCCGCAACGGGGCCGTCCTCGACGACGCCAAGGCGGAGAACCTGAAGGCCATGATCGAGACCGGGCGCGACTGGCGGGGCTGAGGAGCCGGCCGGAAAGTCCACGGGAAACACGAGACCGAGGAGTAAGCGACATGGCGGAACAAGACTACGTCCACATGCCCACGCTCGAAGAGTATTCCGAGCGCTTCAAGAACTTCTTCAAGTTCAAGCGCTCCGACGACGGCATCCTCGAAGTGCGCATGCACACGTTCGACGGCCCCGTGCACTGGAGCTACCAGATGCATCACGCCTTCTCCGAGCTCTGGACCGCCGTCGGGCCACGACACCAAGAACGAGGTCCTCATCTTCACCGCCACCGGCGACCAGTGGATCAACGAGGTGGACGCCTCCTCCTTCAAGGACGTCGAAGACTCCCCGGACAACACCCGCGCTTCAACGTCCAGATCTACGACACCCTGAAGGTGGTCGAGAACTTCGTCAACGACATCGAGATCCCCACCATCTGCGCCATCAACGGCCGGGGCATCCACTGGGAGATGGCCATGATGAGCGACATCACCCTCTGCACCCCGGACTTCATCCTGCAGGACGACCACTTCGTCCATGCACGGCGGCCACGTGCCCGGCGACGGCATGACCCTGGCCCTGCAGAAGGTGCTGGGCATCAAGCGCGGCAACTACATGAGCCTACACGCTCAAGGGCATCGACGCCGAGACCTGCCTCGAAGCTGGGCGCCGTCAACGAGATCGTCGAGCGCGACAAGATCGTCGAGCGCGCCTGGGAACTCGCCCGCCATCATCATGAAGACCAACCGCTCCACGCGGCGCCTGACCCACCACGTCGTGCGTGCGTCCCTGGCGGGAACTGGTGGAGCAGAACCTCCGCCAGCACGTCTACGCCGAGATGTACTCCTTCAACCTGGTCAAGTCGCACCACGACTTCGACTACATCGAGTACTCCGACGACAAGATGGCGAAGATGTAGAGACCCCGGAGGAGGAGGAGACTACCCATGGCAATGCAGCCGTACGTGCACGTGGAAACGCTGGAGGAATACAGCGAACGGTTCAAGGATTTCGCTCACCTGGAGCGCACCGAGGACGGCGTTCTTCTCTGCCGTCTTCATTGGAAGGGCGAAGCCTGTGTCTGGAGCTACCAGACCCAGATGAGCTACGGCGAGCTCTGGACCGCCATCGGACACGACAAGCAGAACGAGATCGTCATCCTGACCTGCGCGGACCCCTACTGGATCACCCAGAGGAGCGACCCCGCCTCCTTCGACGAAGTCGAGGATTCCACCGACCTCGCTCTCAAGTACAACTGCAACGTTCCCGACACGATGAACTTCGTCGAGAACTTCATCAACGACATCGAAGTCCCCGTCATCGCGGCCATCAACGGGATCGGACAGCACTACGAATTCGCTCTGATGGCGGACATCGCCCTCTGCGTCCCCGACTTCTACTTCTCGGACGCCCACTTCTCCCACAACATCGTCCCCGGCGACGGCATGAACTTCTCGTACCGCGTCTGCGTCGGGCAGAAGCGGGCGGCCTATATGGCCTACATGGAACCGAAGATCGACGCGAAGACCGCTTTGGAGTGGGGTCTCATCAACGAGATAGTCGAGCACGACCAGCTCATCCCGCGTGCCTACGAGATCGCCAACCACATCATGAAGTCAGGCCGGGCCGTCCGCCGTCTGACCCATGAGCTCGTGATGCGCCCATGGAAACGCGCCCTGCAGGACGATGAACGCGTCCACGTTCTGGCCGAGATGTATGCCGTCGCGTTGCAGGCCACTCGGCACAACTTCGACAAGATCGCTGCCGACTTCCTGGGCGATCGACCCCAGCACCAGAAATGACGCGCGGACGGAGGCTAGGCATGAGCACAAGAAACGCAGAGAAGATACTGGTCGTGGGCACGGGCACCATGGGCGAAGGCATCGCGCAGACCTTTGCTCAAAACGGGTTCGACGTGCGACTCGTCGCCCGCCGTGAGGAACCGCTGGCTCGGGCCCTCAGCCAGATCCGGCAGAACGTGAAGCAGTTCATCGAGTTCGACCTCATCCACGAGACCGTCGACCAGGTGGTGGCCCGCATCGAGGGCATGGTGACCACCGACATGGTCCAGGCCGTCGAGGGATGCAGCTACGTGGTGGAGACCATCCGCGAGGTGCTCGACGACAAGAGGAACCTCCTCGCGCGCCCTCCAGGCGGCCGACCCGAACGTGGTGATCGGGAGCAACACCGGGAGCATGACGGTGGATTCCCTGTCCGAGGGGATGCCCAGTCCCGGAAACATCATCGGCATCCACTACTTCAATCCCGGGCACATCATCCCCCTGGTCGAGATCCATCGGGGCAGCGAGACGTCGGACGCCGCCTTTGAGCAGACCAAGCGCCTCATGGAGGCCTCGGGCAAGAAGACCGTGCTCGTGCGCAAAGAGGTGCCGGGCTTCATCGTCAACCGCCTCATGGGCGCCCTCGAACGGGAGATCGACTATCTGCTCGACAACGGGGTCGTGACCCCCGAGGACCTGGATATCGCGGTAAAGAGCAGTACCGGTTTCCGGTTCGCCTGCCTGGGCCCCATGGAAGTGGAGGACATGATCGGTCTTGACATCTCCATGACGGTGTCGGGCCGGGTCTTCAAGGGTCTGAGCACGGCGACCGAGCCGTCGCCGATCCTGGTGGAGAAGGTCGACAAAGGCGAACTGGGGATCAAGTCGGGCAAGGGCTGGTACGACTACAGCGGCAAGACGCGCGAGGAAGTCCTGGAAGAGAAGAACCGCAAGCTGCTGCCGCAACTCAAGCTGTTCATGAGCCGCGACTAAGGCGAAAGAGCAAGAGGAGGTCCAAGTGTTCGATCTAGCAGGCAAGGTTGCGATCGTGACGGGAGGCGCCGGCGGGTTGGGGCGCCCCATCGCGCTCGGGCCCATCAGGTGGGGAACGGCTATCGGGGCAGAAGCGTGGAGGTCTCGCTAGCCGGCGACACAGTCCAGATCGTCTTCCAAGGCAAGCTCATCCGCACGCATGCGGCTCGGCACGACCGCCAGAAAGAGCACGGGGCCTTCGCCAATCCTGGGGGCCGTCCGCGAAAAGAGAAGGCTTCCTGAGAGATCGACAAGAACCGTCGGGGCCGGGGTGACTGTAACAAAGGTAACGGAGCCAGGGTGTAACACGGGTACTGGGACTTGACGCGTCACCAGCGGACAGACCGAAACGGATGCAAACACACCGGATGAACGGCCCTCCTGATCCCCCGGCTGGAAACGTCGCGAGAAGAGCCCGGGCCTGATAGTCTTCCTCCTGTCCTTAAGCGGCGATACTGCAAGCAGAAACCAGGCGGAGACCTCGCGTACAGTCCCCAGGAGCTGAATGGCAACCTCTCCGACGTTCTGGAACACCCCGGCCGCCGATCTTCTCACCCAAATCGAGTCTGCCGCCAAGGGACTGCGAAGTGTGGAGGCGGCCGAGCGACTTTTCCAATAGGTGCCAAAGTAAGGGAAAGTGGGTCAGCAAGTGGGAGAAACTCAGAAGACCGTTGTGAAGGGGCTGTCATTCTCCGGTGTCACCGAGGACGGCAACACCGTTCAGGTGGATGTCAAGGGCGGCAAGATCGTCAGGATTAGACCCTTCCACTTCGACTGGAAGTACGACGTCAAGCCGTGGAAGATAAGGGCGCGGGGCACGGTCTTCGAAGCGAGCACGAAGGTGCTTATCCCGCCATTCACCCTAGCCTATAAGAACCGAGTCAACTCACCCAACCGGACAATGTATCCACTTAAGCGGGTTGATTGGGATCCGAAGGGCGAACGCAACACCCAGAACCGGGGCAAAAGCAAGTATGTGCGCATCTCGTGGGACGAGGCTACCGATCTCATTGCCGCTGAGATCCGGCGAGTCATCGACACCTATGGACCAACCGGTGTCCTCCTCCAGGCCGATGGCCACGGCGAAAGCAAGACCGTTCACGCCGCGCACGGCTGCAGTCGCAAACTGATGGAACTTCTGGGCGGTTTCAGCCTACAGACCCGCAACCCCGACAGCTGGGAAGGCTGGTACTGGGGAGCCAAGCACGTCTGGGGCTGTGAACCTGTGGGGAAAGCCGCCTATCAGTCCAACATCATCCCCGACATTGCCGAGCACACCCAGATGCTCATCTATGCGGGATGTGATCCGGAGACGACTCCGTGGGGTTGGGGCGGCCAGACTGTCTCACGGCTCTGCTACTGGTTCACGGAACTGGGCATCAAGCAGATCTACATTTGCCCAGACGTGAACTACGGGACGGCGGTTCACGCCGACAAATGGATCCCCATCCTTCCCAACACCGACGCCGCTCTCTACCTGGCCATCGCCTACGAGTGGCTGAAGGCCGGCACCTATGACAAAGAGTACGTTGCCACCCATGTAGTCGGATTTGACAAGTTTGCTTCCTATGTCCTGGGTGAAGAAGACGGCGTCCCCAAGACCCCCAAGTGGGCGGAAGAGAAAACCACTGTGCCCTCGCGCGTCATCAAGGCGCTTGCTCGGGCCTGGGCCAGTGTCCCCACCTCCACCGTCCACGCCAACGGCGGCAACATGGCTCGAGGACCCTACGCTACAGAGAACATGAGGCTAGAGGTCTGTCTTCTCGGCATGCAAGGCATGGGCAAGCCGGGACGCTTCATGTGGACCACTATCGAGTGGGGACTGATGGGCGATCCCGATCCGGCCGGACCCAGGTGGACCTCCTCGCCTCGGTTCAACTTCGGCAAATCGGTGTGCGTGCCCCGTCACTCCATGTATCCGAACATCAATGCCGCCAACCGCGGGGCCGGTCCCATGAGCGAAGAGGACGCGCTCCAGATCATCCCGAAGAACAAGATCCACGTTGCGATCAACGAAGCGTCTCCTGAGAATCCCATAAGGTGGTACGGGACCACCTTCTGCCAAGAGCTGGTCGAGGATCAGTTCATCCAGTACCAGTATCCCAAGGACGGCTGCTCTGAGGTCCACATGCTTTGGACCGATACGCCAGCACTCATGACCTGTTGGAACGACTCCAACTACACGGCAACGGCCTATCAGAATCCCAAGATCGAGTGCATCCTGGCCCAGCATCCCTGGATAGAGAACGACTGCCAGTTTGCCGACATCATCCTGCCGGTGACCACCAAGTTCGAGAATGACGACATCGGGGTGGACCACTACTCCGCCGAGTATGGATCGGTGTTCTACGACGCCAAGTGCATCGAGCCCAAAGGCGAATCAAGAAGCGACTACGAGTGCGTCTGCGCGATTGCAGAAAAGCTGGGCGTCCTCGAGGAACTGACTCGCGGCAAGTCCGTTGAAGACTGGATCAAGGTCGGCTTCGACACCTGTGGTATCGATCACCTCATAACCTGGGAGGAGTTCAAAGAAGAAGGTCACTTCGTGATCCCCAACGATCCTGATTGGGACAAGCACGAGATCGCGCTTCGAGGTTTTGCCGAAGACCCCGAGAGCAACCCGCTTTCCACTCCCACCGGGAAGCTGGAGTTCTTCAGCCAGCGCCTGGCCGATCACTTCCCGGGTGATGAGGAACGTCCCCCCGTTCCCAAGTGGATCGAACGGGGGGAAAGTCACGACGAACGACTCTCCGGAGATAGAGCCAAGATCTATCCCTATCTGGTTGTCTCCAATCATCCTCGCTGGCGGGTGCACTCCCAGCACGACGACATGCAGTGGCTGCGCGAGATTGAAACCTGCAAGATCGTGGGACCGGATGGGTATGCCTACCAGACCGCCTGGATCAACCCGAAAGATGCCAAGAAGCACTACATCACCCACGGGGACGTGATGAAGGTCTTCAACGAACGCGGTGCAGTGCTTGTTGGCGCGTATGTCACCGAGCGCATCATGCCCGGCGTCATCTACGTGGACCACGGGGCCAGATACGACCCCATCATCCCCGGAGAACTGGACCGGGGGGGAGCGATTAACACCATCACCCCCAGAAACACCACCTCCAAGAACGCAACCGGCATGGTCTCCGGTGGATTCTTGGTAGACGTGGAGCGGGCAGACTTGGATGAGTTACGGAGAGAGCACCCCGACGCGTTCTCCCGTCCCTACGACAAGGCGTCTGGTTTGACTTATGAAAGGATGTTGGCCTGATGAATTGACACGGGAATACCCGGATGCTATCAGCAGACGGTACGACTGAGTCTCAGGCCTGCGGGTCGAAATAATTCTGGCCGACACGAGTTCCAGTGCCGACTGAGGAACTCGGAGCAGTCGGGGAGCAGGTCCCTCCGTGCGACGCTCATCGTCGCCCCTGACTCATCGCAGTCTTCCCGTCTGAGTGCCCAGCCGGCCCTTCTCTCAGCCTAACCACAGGGGGAGAGGATCGCACGCCAGGACCTGGCCGAGCCCGTCGACTACGTCATCGGCGGCACTCCTTGCCCGCAGGGATTGACGAGCATTTGCCCCGGCGCTACGATAGTTCACACGGGGAAACGCTGTGTTTCACTCGGTGAAACACAGCTCTTGTCGGCAGCGGAACCTGTTGAGCCACTTTCCCAGCTGGTCCCGCTGTCGAAAGAGATGTTTGGCACCGCAAGGCCACATCGATGGAGGGGGACAGAGATGTCAGAAGAGAAGGCCGTAAACCGCAGGGAATTCCTCAAGATCGCCGGAATAGCCGGCGCGAGCATCGGGGCCGCCGGCGGTCTCGGCGGACTGATCGCCGCCTGCGGCGGAACGGCGACTACCACGACCGCTGCCGGTCCGACTACCACGGTTGCAGCCACCACCACGTCCGTCGCCGCGGCTACAACCACCACGGCGAGCGCGACCACGACCGTGTCGGCAGCTGCGGAATCCGGCAGGGACCTCAGCGTAGGCATCGTTATTCCCAAGACTGGCGCCTTGTCGACGTTCACCATCCCGTTCGACTGGGTGTACGGACAGTGGACCAAGGTCCTCGCGGATGGCGTGGTCTGCGGTGACGGGAAGAAGCATCTGGTCAAGATGACCACTCAGGACACGCAATCGGACAGCAACCGCTGCGCTCAGGTTACCGGCGACTTGATCACCAACCAGAACGTGGACATGATCTTTGCCGCCGGCGCCCCGGACACCATGATCCCGGCCGCCGACCAGTGCGAGGCCCTGGGATGCCCGGGTCTCATGGTCTCGGGCCCCTGGCAGCCGTTCTTCTTCAGCCGCCAGAAGGACCCGAAGAATCCCCAACCCTTCAAGTGGGGGTACGCGCTCTGCGTAGGGACGGAGGCCATGGCTCAGTGCTACACCGAGATGTGGGACCAACTCCAGACGAACAAGAAAGTCGGAGCTAACTACAGTAACGGCACCGACGGGCAGGCCTGGGGCGACCCGGCTACGGGGGGTCCGTTCTGGTTCACGAAGGCCGGCTATCAAGTGGATGAGACGGGCTTCTACCAAGTGGGCAGTGAAGACTACACGCAGCAAATCAGCGAGTATAAGAAGTTCGGCGCCGAAATCATCACGGGCTTGATGACCGCCGGCGATTTCACGAACTTCTGGAAACAGTGTCTACAACAGAATCTCAAGCCAAAAGCCTGCACCATGGCCCTGGCGTTGACCTTTGCCAAGACGTGTGAAGCCATCGGTCCCAGCGCATACGGACTGACCACCGAGTTGGCCTGGCACGCCAGCTATCCGTACAAGAGCTCGTTCACCGGACAGACCTGCCGGGAGATCGCCGACGCCTACGAGGCCGACACCGGCAACCAATGGGTTTCGGGGACGGAGGCCTACTCGCTCATGGAGCTCTACGTCTCCGCACTGAAGCAGGCTGCTGACCCAACCGACAAGGAAGCGGTTATCAAGGCTATCTCTACCGCGAAAGTGGACACGATGTATGGGCCGGTCGACTTTACCCTGCCGGTCGATCCGACCGCGAGCGACCCGGTGACGCATCCGGTACCTAACTGCCTGAGGATGCCTACCTCCGCGGCACAGTGGCGCAAGGGCGCGAAGTGGCCCTTCGAGCAGGTCATGGTCGCGGCCAAGTTCTTGCCCCCGGGCGCGGCAGTGAGCCCGGTGCAGGAGATGCAATACTCCTAGCCGAACTTTCCTGAAGCCCGCCTAGATGGCAGAACGCGGACAGGGGCCGCGGGGAGATCCAACCTCAAAAGGGTTTCCTCGCGGTCCCTCCTCTCTGCAGGAGCACATGGCACAGTGGAAACGCGATGCCCTCGCCGAAATGCCGGGTTATCGGGGCAGCCGACGAGGCATACTAGTAGTCGTCTTTGGCGCGACCTTCTGTTGTGTCAATGACGCGGTTCGTAGCTGACGTGGATAGACGCAGTCGACAGGAGTCAACACGATGAGCGGGCAAGGCCCGATTCAAGCCCTCTCACGGGGACTGGATATTCTCGGTCAGTTCACGGCAAACACTGCTACCCTGAGTCTAGCCGAGCTCAGCAGAAGAACTGGCCTGCATCGGTCGACGGCCTATCGGTTCGCCAAGGCTCTTGAGGCCGAGGGGTATCTCACCTACGATGCTGAATCTGAACTATACGGCGTCGGACCGACCTGGGCGATGGCACTCTACACCCTGGGGAGTGGGACGGTATTTGCCCAGATTCTGAACACCGATCTTCGCGCCCTGGCAGAATCGACCCAGGAGGGTGTGGTGCTCGGGGTGAGGCGCGGGGATGTGGTCCAGATCGCGTACATACTGCCCCCGTCCAGAGGGTTTGTGCCGAAGGTCCCGGCCAGCAATCTCCATCCCCTGCATGCCACGTGGAACGTCCACTCGCAGATCCTGCTGGCTTTCGCCAGTGAGGGCACAAGACGAAGAATGCTGGCTTCAATACGGCCCGAGCGGTTCACGCAAAACACCCTTATTGACCCAGAGGCTGCCCGCGCGAGATTGGAGCGGGTGTTCAAGGAGGGTGTGGCCTACGACCACGAAGAACACAACTTGGGGACTTGTGCGGTAGCCGTTCCCATCTTCTGGCGCGGGAATGCGGTGGCTGCGCTTGCGCTTGTCGTTCCTGTTGAGCGCTTCTCAGAAGGCGCGCTACCTTCCTTCATCGATCAGCTGCGTTCTGCCGCGAGTGACATGGGGGGACGGCTGGATCAGGCGAACGGTATCTAGTCCGGTTCTTGTCAAACGGCTCACGGACGGTCGCATGCAGATCACCGCCTCTTCTGAACGGCGCGTTGTGCCGTTTCCGAACTGATTGGGGGCAAGACCAGTCCCAAAGCTCTGGGCGGCAGCCACTCCTATTCTCCGTGTTGACTTTCTCATCACCTCTGTTCTATCTTCTTGTCACTCAGTGAAGCATACTGTCTCATACAGTAAAACGTAGCGTATTGGCGGGACGGCGAAGCTCACCGCTCCCGCCATGTAGACGTCCCGGGCTGTCGCGAACGAAGGAGGCAGTTGTGGAAGTAGAAGGGGCATGAAGGTTCTACCGATCTGTCAGATTGCGTGTAGAGAGGAGCAGTCGGGATCCGGCGCGGACGACATGGGAGAACGCGTGGATGCTGGGAACGGGGAGAGTGATCGCTCTAGACCGTCACATTGAGAAAGGCGGGTTGATCAATGGGGGGAACTGAGAAGACCGTAGTCAAGGGCTTGTCTTTCCTCGGTGTTGGTATCGACTCGAATTGCGTCCAGGTGGATGTCAAGGACGGGAAGATAGTCAGAATACGGCCGTTCCACTTCGACTGGAAATATGACGTGAAACCCTGGAGGATGGAGGCCCGCGGACAGGTCTTCGAGGCCAGTATGAAGACGCTTATTCCGCCCTTCACGCTCGCGTACAAGAACCGCGTCAACTCGCCCAACCGGACGATGTACCCGCTCAAACGTGTCGACTGGGATCCCAAAGGCGAGCGCAACCCCCAGAATCGTGGCAAGAGCAAATACGTCCGCATCTCATGGGACGAAGCGACCGACATCATTGCTACGGAAATACGGCGTATCGAAAAAGAGTACGGCCTGGGTGCCATCCTGGCACAGGCTGACGGGCACTCCGAAACGAAGGTGGTGCACGCCGCGCACGGCTGCAACCGTCCGCTGCTTTCGCTATTGGGTGGATACACGCTGCAGGTGAGGAATCCGGATAGCTGGGAGGGTTGGTACTGGGGCGCCAAGCATGTCTGGGGATGCGAACCGATAGGCAAGTCGGCCTACCAGCGAAACATCATCCCGGATATCGCCGAGCACGCGAACACGCTCCTTTTCACCGGGTGCGATCCGGAGACCACCCCGTGGGGCTGGGGAGGCCAGACCGTAAGCCAGCTCTGCTACTGGTTCAGCGAGCTCGGTATCAAACAGGTCTACGTTTGTCCCGACCTGAACTACGGCGCGGCGGTGCACGCCGACAAGTGGATCCCCATCCTGCCGAACACGGACGCAGCCTTGTACCTCGCTATCGCCTATCAGTGGCTGAAAGAGGACACCTACGACAAAGACTATGTCGAGACCCACGTCGTGGGGTTCGACAAGTTCGCAGCCTATGTCCTGGGCGAGGAAGACGGGGTCCCGAAGACCCCCCAGTGGGCGGCTGAAAAGACCGGAGTCCCGTCCCGGATCATCAAGGCTCTGGCGCGGGCCTGGGCCATGGCCCCTACCTCAACGGTGCATGGCAACGGCGGCAACATGGTCGAGGTCGCCTTACGCCACGGAAAACGTCAGGCTGGAGGTCTGCCTCCTCGGCATGCAGGGTCTGGGCAAGCCGGGCCGCCACATGCTGAGCACCATCGAATGGGGTCTCATGGGAGGAGAGGATCCTCCTGAGTTTGTTTTCGGGAAATCGATACCGGTTCCCCGTCATCTTCTGTTCCCCAGCGTTGAGGCGGCCAACAGGGGCTTCAACTTCCAGGGCGCAGAGAGACAATGCGGTTCAGATGATCCCTAAGAACAAGATACACGAGGCGATCAACGACGCGCCCATATCCTGGTACGGGACTGCGTGGTGCCGAGACCTCACCGAAGAGCAGTTCGTGGAGTACAAGTACCCGGTCGACGGATGCTCCCGAGATCCACATGATGTGGACCGATACACCGTCGTTGATGACCTGCTGGAACGATTCGAACTATATTGCCAAAGCCTTCCAGAACCCCAAGATCGAGTTCATTCTCGCTCAGCATCCCTGGATAGAGAACGACTGCCAGTTCGCCGACATCATCCTGCCGGTAGCGACCAAGTTCGAGCTCGATGACATCGGCGTGGATAATCTCACTGCGGAGTTCGGCACTCTGTTCCTGGACGAGAAGTGCATCGAGCCCCGGGGCGAATCCAAGAGCGACTATGAGGTGGTATGCGCGATCGCGGAGAAGCTGGGAGTACTGGATGAGTATACGGGCGGTAAGTCTGTAGAGGAGTGGATAAGGGTCGGATTTGACACCTCCGGCGTGGATGGGTTCATAAGCTGGGAGGAGTTCAAAGAGAAAGGGCACTTCGTCATCCCCAACGACCCCGACTGGCAGAAGGACGACATTGCCCTGCGGGGGTTTGTCGAAGACCCTGAGAACCACCCGCTTTCCACCCCGACCGGCAAGCTAGAGTTCTTCTCGCAACGTCTGGCCGATCACTTCCCCGACGACCAGGAACGACCCCCGGTCCCGCATTGGGTCGAACGAGGTCCGACCCACGACGAGAGGCTCGCAGGCGATCGGGCGAAGCTCTATCCGTACCTTTGTGTGTCCAACCATCCGCGGTGGCGCGTGCACTCCCAGCACGATGACATGCAGTGGCTGCGGGAGATCGAGACCTGCAAGATCGTGGGACCGGATGGATACGCCTACCAGACGGCTTGGATCAACCCCGACGATGCGCGCAGGCACGGCATAGGCCACGGAGATGTGATGAAGGTGTTCAACGAGAGGGGCGGGGTCCTCGTGGGGGCCTATGTCACCGAACGCATCATGCCCGGCGTCATCTCTATCGACCACGGCGCCAGGTACGACCCGATCGTACCGGGTGAACTGGACCGGGGCGGCGCCATCAATACCATAAGCCCCCGGAATACTACGTCTAAGAACGCTACGGGCATGGTCTCCGGTGGGTTCTTGCTCGCTGTCGAGAGCGGTGAGCCTCGACGAGTTGAGGAGACAGCATCCTGAAGCATTTGCGCAGCCCTACAGCAAGAGTACGGGTCTCGCGTGGGAAAGAATGCTGGTGTGATGGTCGGCGGGAGTTTGGACGACTGGCAGTAGAGAGATGCTGGAGCAGATCTTCATCCAGTGCACGGTCGGCGGTCCGGTGAGGGTGTACATCAAGGACGGCGTGATCACCCGGATGCGCCCCATCGTCTTCGACGATAAGGAAGACGCGCCGTCGTGGGTCATCGAGGCCAGGGGCAAGAGCTACAGTCCGCCGCGCAAGACCACCCTGCAGAGCTACGAGGTGCCGGAGCGGCAGCGCGTCTACGAGAACAGGATTCACTATCCCCTCAAGAGGAAGCACTTCGACCCTCACGGGGAGCGGCACCCCGAACTGAGGGGCAAGGACGAGTACGTGCGCATCTCCTGGGACGAGGCGCTCGACACGGTTGCGGGGGAGATCACGCGCATCCGCGAGACCTACGGCCCGGCCTATCCGGTGCAGTCTTTGAGCAAAGGTAAGGAACTGTGAAAGTCTTAGTGATCGACATCAATAAGTGCAATGGCTGTTACAACTGCCAGGTGGCGTGCAAGGACGAGCACGTCGATAACGACTGGACGCCCATCGCGAAGCCGCAGCCGGATACCGGGCAGTTTTGGATGAAAGTGACCGACGTGGTGCAGGGCACTGTCCCGAAAGTCAGAGTGAGGTACATGCTCGACACGTGCCAGCACTGCGACGAGGCGCCGTGCATCCCCGCCTGTAGCTCGAAGGCCATCTATAAGAGAGATGACGGGATCGTCATCATCGATCCCGCGAAGTGCACCGGCAATCGCGATTGCCTGGCGGCCTGCCCGTACCGCGCCATCTACTTCAACTCCGATCTCAAGATCTCTCAGAAGTGCACGATGTGCGCGCACCTGCTCGACAGCGGCTGGAAGGAGCCCCGCTGCGTGGATGCTTGTCCCACCGGCGCCTTGAGAATCGGTGAGGAGACAGACCTCAAGGAGCTGATCGGCAACGCCGAAACGCTGCACCCGGAATTGGGCACCAGGCCTCGTGTGTTCTACGCCGGCCTCCTCAACAAGTGCTTCATAGCCGGGGAGGTGTTCGATCCGGAAGCGGACGAAGTTCTTGAAGGTGCGACCGTGACGCTCGTCAACATCGAGAGCAGGCAGTCGTCCTCCTTGCAGACCGACTTCTTCGGTGATTTCTGGTTCGAGCGGCAGCAGCCCGGCAAGTACTCGTTGCTTATCGAGAAGGACGGTTATTCCGCAAAGATCATCGAACCAATCGATGCGAGCAAAGACGTCAACGTCGGGGAGATCGAGCTGCATCAAGTAGTGGCCGTATAGAGAGAACGGGGAGTGTGAGCTACGTATGGCAGAGCAAGAGTTCATTCAATGTACGATTGGGGGGATGGTAAAGGTCACCGTCAAGGACGGGGTGATCACTCGCATGCGCCCCCTCGTCCTCGATGATTCGGACGGGGGCGGGTGGACCATCAAGGCCAAGGGGAGAGAGTATTCCGATCCGCGGAAGACCACCCTCAACCCCTATGTTGTAGGCGAGAGGATGAGGGTCTACTCCGAGAACCGCATCAAGTACCCGTTGAAGCGCACGCACTTCGATCCCAACGGCGAACGGCACCCCGAGCTCAGGGGGAAGGATACGTACGAGCGCATCTCGTGGGATGAAGCCCTCGATCTCGTGGCCGGTGAGATCACCCGCATCCGGGAGACTTACGGACCGGCTGCCATCACCGGCTTTCCGTCGTCCCACCACAATTGGGGCCTGCTCTACTACAAGATGGGCCCCATGCCCCGCTTCTACAACATCGTCGGCCACACCCAGCTTCTGGACAACCCGGACAGCTGGGAGGGCTGGCACTGGGGCGCGGTACACGCCTGGGGCTGGTACTGGCGACTGGGGCACTGCGACAACTTCGACATGCTCCAGGAGGCTCTGCAGAACACCGAGCAGGTGATCTTCTGGTCGGTGGACCCCAATACCGCGGCTGGCGGCTACGGTGGCCAGGACCAGGTCATATGGCGAGAGTGGCTGCGGGAGCTCGGTATCGGCCGGGTGTTCATCGACCCGTACTGCAACTCGACCGCTGCCCATATGGGCGAAAAATGGTTCGCTCCTCGTCCCGGCACAGATGCCGCTATGGCTGAAGCCATCGCGTACGTTTGGATCACCGAGGACACATACGACCATTGGTTCGTGGAGAACCGCACCGTGGGCTTCGACGAGTGGAAGGCCCATATCCTCGGGGAAGAGGAAGGTGGCACTCCCCGCACCCCGGAATGGGCCTCCCCGATCTGTGATGTCCCGGCTCACGACATCCGGGCCCTAGCCCGGGAGTGGGCGTCCAAGAAGACCATGCTGGCCTGTGGCTCCATGTACGGTACTGCCGGGGCCTGCCGCGGAGCTTATGCCACCGAGTGGGCCCGCCTCATGGTGTTCCTCATTGCCATGCAGGGGATTGGTAAGCCCGGGGTCAACGTCTGGGGCGGCGCGGCCATGGGGGCGCCACTCGACATGAGTTTCCGGATGCCCGGCTACTCGGACGTCGGCTGGGATGCCTTCGGAAGCGTGGCGGAGCACTCCACCTTCCCGGATCGCAACAGCGTGACCCAGAAGGTCTACCGTCTGCTCCTGCCGGAAGCCATCCTCGACGGCCACATCGAATGGAGGGGCGAAGGGTTCTGCGCGCAATCCATCGAGCAGCAGCTCAAGCCCATGAAGTATCCCGAGCCGGGCCCGAACGGCGGAGAGATCCATATGATCCACCGTCACGGCGGCTCGTTCATCAGCACCATGAGCGACACCAACCGCTGGGTGAAGATGTACCAAAGCCCGAAGCTTGAGTTCGTGGTCATGCAGGACTGCCACTGGCAGAGCGAGACCCCCTTCGGTGACGTCATCCTGCCGGCATCCACCAACTTCGAGCATGCCGACATCTCCGAGTGGGCTCAGCCCGGCGGTTACGGGAACGGGAATTTCGGCACCAACCACCGCGTCATCGTCTACCAGCACAAATGCATCGAGCCTCTGTGGGAGTCGAAGCCCGACTACGAGATCTACTCCGCCCTTGCCGAACGGCTGGGGATCCTTGAGGAGTATACCGAGGGCAACTCCGAGGAAGACTGGATCAAGAAGGTCTTTGAGATCTCCAGTCTGCCTGAGTACGTCACCTACGACGAGTTCAAGAGGAAGGGCTACTTCGTCGTTCCGTTGCCTGAGGACTACAAGCCGACCGTCTCCAACAAGTGGTATTACGAAGGCCGGCCCATCGACACGCCCGACAGGCTGAATCCGCTCAAAGGCACCGAGAGGGCGCATCTTCTCGGGACATACAGCGGCAAGATCGAGTTCGTCTCGGAAAGCCTCAAAGCCTTTGATCCCGATGACGAGGAACGGCCTCCCATGCCTCGCTACATCCCCAGCTGGGAGGGCTACGACACCGAGGAGCTGGTGGCGAAGTACCCGCTTCAGCTCATCACCCCGCACGTGAAGTTCTCCTACCACACGCAGCACGACAACAAGACCTTGTGGCTGGACGACATACCGCAACACCGCATCAAGAAGAACGGCTATTCTTGGTGGCCGGTGCGTCTGCACCCCAGCGATGCCGCCGCCCGGGGCATCAACAATGGCGACATCGTCAAGGTGTACAACGACCGGGCCGGGGTGCTGGGTATCGCCCTAGTCACCGAGCGCTGTCGGCCAGGTCTGGTTCATTCTTATCAGGCCGGGGCCAAGTACGACCCGCTCGAGCCGGGGCTCGCCGGTAGCGTCGACAAGGGTGGCTGCATGAACCTCTTGTCATCCGCCCGCATGGTCAGCAAGAACGCGCCCGGGGAGGCCCAAAACTCCTGTCTCGTCGAAGTCTGCAAGTGGGAGGCGTAAAGAAGTGGCCAGATATGGGATGGTAGTCAAGGTTTCGAGGTGTGTGGGGTGCTACAACTGCTTCCTCACCTGCCGGGACGAGTACGCGGGGAATGACTACCCCGGATATTCCGCCGCCCAGCCCATGACGGGCGGTAACTGGAGCAAGGTCATCGAGGTCGAACGGGGCCAGTACCCCATGGTCAAGGTCGACCACATCACCTCCCGGTGCATGCAGTGCGATTCGCCGATGTGCATGGACGCGGCTTCCAACGGGGCCGTCTACCAGCGCCCGGACGGGATCGTCATGATCGACCCGGTGAAAGCCAAAGGCCAGAAAGGCATCGTCAACGCGTGCCCATACCGCCAGATCGAGTGGAACGAAGCGGCTCAACTGCCCCAGAAGTGCACCTTCTGCGCACACCTCCTCGACGCCGGCGAGCCCGTTCCTCGGTGCGTGGAGTCCTGCCCGTCCGGCGCCCTGGTGTTCGGCGACCTGGACAACCCCAGCAGCGACGTAGCCCAGCTGGTCGCCTCTGGCGTCGCCGTGGCCCTGCACCCTGAGTACAAACTGCAGGATAAGGTCACCTATATCGGCCTACCCAAGAAGTTCGTGGGCGGCACCGTGATATGGGGGGACTTGGACGAGGTCGCGACCGGGATCGACGTGGTTCTCAAGGGCGACGGCAAGACCCTCACCATGAAGACCAACGGCTTCGGCGACTTCCAGTTTGAAGGCCTCGAGGCCGCCACCAACTATGAGGTCAGCATCGCCGCCCCCGGCTACAAAGTCGCCAGCTGCCAGGCCAAGACTCTCAAAGACGTCTACCTGGGCGAGATCGTGCTGATGAAGTGAGCCAAGGGAGAGCATGATGCCCGGCATAGCCTCCTACGGCGCCTACATACCGTTTCACCGCCTCGCCCGCACGGAGATAGCGCGGGCGTGGGGCGGTGCGCCGGCGTCGGGCGAACGGGCCGTCGCGAGCTACGACGAGGACAGTCTCACCATGGCGGTGGCCGCCGCCCGGGACTGCCTGGCCGGCCTGGACCGGGCCCTCGTAGGAGGGCTCTATTTCGCGTCGACAACGGCTCCCTACCGAGAAAAGCAAAGCGCGGCCGCCATCGCCGCCGTGTTGAACCTGGCGCCGGAGGCGGTCACCATGGACTTCTCCGGCTCGCTCCGGAGCGGGACAAATGCTCTCAAGGCGGCTCTGGACGCGGTGACGGCTGGCTCCATGCGGTGCATCCTCGTGTGCGCCGCCGACATGCGTCTCGGATATCCCTCAGGGCCCGGCGAGATGAACTTCGGCGACGGTGCTGCGGCTTTGCTGATCACTCGGAGCGAGACGATCGCGGATGTTGAACACTTCGACACGAGCTACTACGAGATCCAGGACACGTGGAGGTCGGACAAAGATATGTTTGTCCGCTCGGCCGAAGATCGCTTCTCCATGGAAGAAGGCTTCAGTGATGTGGTGGCCCGTAGTGTGTCTGGCGCGTTGCAGAGACATGGGCTGACCGTGGGCGATGTCGCACACGTAGCCCTCAATTCGCCGAGCCTTCGCCAGCTACGAGCCGTAACACAGAAGCTCGGCTTCGATGAAGAGAGCCAGGTCCGCGACGTGCTCCACTCGGGGATCGGCGACACAGGATGTGCGATGAGCCTGATGAGCCTCATCGCTGCGCTTGAAAGAGCCGGAGGCGGGGAAAGGATCCTGCTCGCGAGCTACGGCAACGGTTGCGACATCGTGATCCTCAAGACCACGGGGCAGGTAGCTTCAGCTAAAGACGGCCGGGGTGTACAGAAACATCTGGCCTGCAAGAGCTTGATGCGAAACTACGAGCAGTATCTGCGCTGGCGGGAACTGGTCTTGGTGCAGCCCGCGGCCCGTCCGCCCCTCGAGCTCCGTCAGCCCTCTCCCGCGGCCCAGTGGCGGGAAGTACCCTGGGAACTGCGTCTCACCGGCACGAGATGCAAACGATGTGGCACGCCGCAATACCCGCCACAACGCGTCTGCGTGAATTGTCACGCGAAAGACGAAGTCGAACCTTACAGCTTCTGTGATACACCGGCGCACGTCTTCTCTTTCTCCCATGATTACGTCATGCAGACTGCCGACCCGCCCGTGACCGTCACGTTCGTGGATTTCGAGGGCGGCGGTCGTATCATGTGCGACATGACAGACCGAGACCCAGCTGAGGTCAAGGTGGGAGTCCCCCTCGAAATGACCTTCCGTCGGCTCTATTACAGCGGCGGCATCTACAACTACTGGTGGAAGTGCCGCCCGGCGAGATGCGGGCGCTGCGAGGCAGGGGAATAAGCCGTGGAGACCATCAAGGATAGAGTCGCCATCGTGGGAATGGGCTGTGTCAAGTTCGGTGAGAACTGGGGACAGAGCCTGGAAGACATGATCATCGATGCTGCCTACGAGGCCTTCGAGGACGCCGGAATCGGGCCCGAAGATGTGCAGGCCGCCTGGTGGGGGAGCGTCTTCGCCGGGGAAACGGGCCAGATACTAGCCACCCCGCTCAAGCTTGCTTACATCCCGGTGACCCACGTGGAAAACGCTTGCGCCACCGGGTCGGAAGCCATTCGGGCGGCCTGCTATGCCGTAGCTGCTGGTCTGTACGACGTCGTGCTGGCCGTCGGAGCCGAGAAGCTGAAGGACACGGGCTTCACAGGCCTGCCACAGACCCGGCCGGTCGCCACCTGGAGCTACCGGCTCACCACCCAGACGCCCGCGGCCAGTTTCGCCATGATGGCAACCGGCTATTTCGCCAAGTATGGTCTGAGTTTTGAGGAGGGCAAGAGGCTTCTGGCCCAGATCGCCGTCAAGAACCATCACAACGGCTCGCTTAATCCCAAGGCCCATTTCCAACGGGAGATCACGTTAGAGCAGGCCGTCAACGCGCCCATGGTCGCCTATCCGCTGGGTCTCTACGACTGCTGCGGCGTCTCCGACGGGGCGGCGGCGGCCGTGATCACTCGGGCCGATAAGGCAAAGAGCTTCAGGTCGGACCCAATCTACATCAAAGCTACCCAGATATGCCAGGGACCGCGCGAGGGCTGGCTGAGCCAGACGTACGACCTCGCCCACGTCGAGGAGACCTATCGCGGCGGGCTGGCTGCGTACAGGGAAGCTGGGATCAAGGACCCCCGCAAGGAGATCAGCATCGCCGAAGTGCACGATTGCTTCTCCATCACCGAGCTCACCATCATGGAAGACCTGCAGTTCAGTGGACGGGGCAAAGCCGGCGAGGATATCGAAGCCGGTACGTTCGCGCTGGAGGGGGATCTGCCCGTCAATACCGACGGCGGCCTCAAGTGTTTCGGGCACCCCATCGGGGCGACCGGGCTGAGGATGCTCTACGAAGTCTACAAGCAATTGCAGGGCAGGGCGGACAAGCGCCAGGTCAAGAACCCGCGTCTTGGGCTGACCCACAACCAGGGCGGGGAGCCGGGCGCCGCGACTGTGAGCATCATAATCGCCGGCAATGAATTGGGCTGACGGGTCAAATGGCGCAGGCCTGAAGAATCTCGGCCTATCCAGCGATGGCCGCGGCTACGTGGCTCGCGACGCGATAGCAGGAATTGCGACAAAGCTCGATCGAGAGGAGTCGGCGACGATGGCGGAACAGGGCTACATCCACATGCCAACGCTGGAGGAGTATTCCGAGCGCTTCAAGAACTTCTTCACGTTCAAGAGGTCGGATGACGGCATCCTCGAGGTCCGGATGCACACGTTCGGCGGGCACGTGCATTGGAGCTACCAGATGCACCACGCCATCTCGGAGCTGTGGACCGTGGTAGGGCACGACACCAAGAACGAAGTCCTCATCTTCACCTCCACCGGGGAGAAATGGATCGCCGAGACCGACGGCTCCTCTTTTGCGGAAGTGGAGGACTCGCCGGACGACGACCAGCGCTTCAACGTCCAGATCTACGACACACTCAAGGTGGTCGAGAACTTCGTGAACGACATCGAGATACCCACCATCGCCGCCATCAACGGCCGGGGCATCCACTGGGAGATGGCCCTCATGAGCGACATCACCCTCTGTACTCCCGACTTCATCCTGCAGGACGACCACTTCGGCATGCACAGCGGGATGGTCCCGGGCGACGGCCAGATGATGGCCCTGCAGGTCCTGTGCGGGCTTAAGCGCGGCAACTACCTTGGCTATACCACGAATGGCATCGACGCCCAGACCTGCCTCGAGCTGGGCGCCGTCAACGAGATCGTCGAGCGCGACAAGATCGTCGAGCGGGCCTGGGAGTTGGCTCGCATGATCATGAAGAGCAACCGCTCCACCCGGCGCATGACCCACCATATGGCCGTGCGGCCCTGGCGGGAGCTGGTGGAGCAGAACCTGCGGCAACAGGTGTATGCGGAGATGTACTCCTTCAACCTGGTCAAGTCACACCACGACTTCGGCTACATCGAGTACACCGACGACAAGATGGCGAAGATGTGATCGCAGTTCGGCACGCTGGGAGGCGAAAGCATGACTGCAGCAATCACCTGGAGTCACGACACGGCAGACATCCATAGGATCCTTGTCCTGGGCACCGGTACCATGGGCGAGGGCATCGCCCAGACCTTTGCTCAGAACGGGTTCGCCGTGCGCCTGGTGGCGCGCCGCGACGAGCCGCTGGCCCGGGCCCTCGGCCAGCTGAAGCAGAACATCCGGCAGTTCATCGAGTTCGGGCTTATCAGCGAGAGCGTGGACCAGATCATGGGGCGGGTCCAGGGCGTCGTCACCACCGATATGAACGTCGCCGTGGAGGGGTGCACCTACGTCGTGGAGACCATCCAGGAACTGCTCGATCCCAAGAAGGAGCTCTTGGCCGCTCTTCAGACCGCCAACCCCGACCTGATCATCGGCAGCAACACCGGCAGCTTCACCATGGACACGCTTTCCGAGGGCCTGCCTCGCCCCGACAAGCTCATCGGCATCCACTACTTCAACCCGGCGCACATCATCCCCTTGGTAGAGATCCACCGGGGTACCGACTGCGCCGACGCCACCTACGACGAGACCAAGCGGCTCCTGGACGCCTCCGGCAAAAAGACCGTGCTGGTGCGCAAGGAGAGGCCGGGGTTCATCGTCAACCGCCTCATGGGGGCGCTCGAGCGGGAGATCGACTACCTGCTCGACGAAGGCATCGTCACCCCCGAGGACCTGGACGTGGCCGTCAAGTCGAGCACGGGCTTCCGGTTCGCCTGTCTGGGCCCCATGGAAGTGGAAGACATGATCGGGCTCGACGTCTCCATGATCGTGTCGGGGCGGGTCTTCAAAGGTCTGAGCAACGCCACCGAGCCGTCACCCATGCTGGTGGAGAAGGTCAACAAAGGCGAGCTCGGGATCAAGGCGGGCAAGGGCTGGTACGACTACAGCGGCAAGACGCGTGAGCAGGTCCTCGAGGAGAAGAACCGCAAGCTGCTGCCGCAGCTGAAGCTGTTCCTGGAAGCGCAGAAGAGTTAGCACAGGGCCCTGGCTGCCCTCGAAAGGAAAGGAGGTCCGGTGTTCGATCTAACAGGTAGGGTCGCGATCGTGACAGGAGGAGGCGGCGGGTTGGGGCGCCCCCTCGCCGTCGGGCTGGCTAAGGCCGGCGCAGATGTCGTCGTCACAAGCCGCGATGTGTCGCATCTTCAGCCGGTCGTGCAGGACATCGAGGCGCTGGGAAGGAAGTCCTTGGCCGTCTCTGCCGACGTCACCAGTGCCTCCTCGCTCGAGGCCATGGTCGGCCAGGTCATGGAGAAGTTCGGGAAGATAGACATCCTCGTGAACGTCGCTGGCACGAACGCCCGGTTTTCAGCAGAAGAAATGGCCCCCGAGGAGTTTGAGAGGGTCATCCGGTTCAACGTCCTCGGGACCTTCCTGGCCTGCCAAGCGGTGGGCAAAGTCATGATCGAGCAGAAGCGCGGCAAGATCATCAACATGTCTTCGGTCAGAGGCAGGGTCGCCCCTTCGATAGGAGGTACCGCCTATTCCTCGAGCAAGGGAGGTGTGGACTCCCTCACCCGGACCCTGGCGGCGGAATGGGCCAAGTACAACATCCATGTCAACGCTCTCGCGCCGGCGCTGGTGATCACCGATATGACCCGAGAGTTCCTCTCCAAGCCCGAGATCTATTCCAAGATGACGGCGGAGATCCCCCTGGCGCGCCTGGGCGCGCCGGAGGACCTCATCGGCCCCATCATCCTGCTGGCCTCGGACGAATCTGACTTCATGACCGGGCAGATCATCTACGTCGACGGCGGACTGTCCGCGGTCTGATGGGCGCGCAATCACCGGCTAGGAGGCTACGACCATGAAGAAGGTCGCGTACGCAGACATGACGAAATACGGCGTCCCGCCGAAACACTTCAACGTGGTCTCCGGCAGGTTCCAGGGCGAGGCCGAGACCGGCCTGAAGACCTTCTGGATGGGCATGTCGCACTACCTGCCGGGCGGAGGGGTGGAATGGTCCGGCGAGGATTCGGCCGAAGAGAAGGTGTACTTCGTCCTTGAGGGAGAGCTCACGGTGACGAGCAAGGACGAGACCTTCGTGCTCGGCCCGAGGGACTCGCTGTACATCGGCCCCAATGAAGGCCGGTCGATCCTCAACAACACCAGCAGACCGGCGACGATGATCGTCATCGTCAACCGTTGAGCCGCGCCGCGGCCGAGCCCACACCCTACTAGGAGGCACTTCCGCTGTGAATCCGATCATCACCGCCTCGCTCACCGGCCCGGCGGCCACCAAGAAGGACACCCCGGCCATGCCGGGCAACCCGGCCGAGATCGCGGAAGCTGCCAAGGGAGCCTACGACGCCGGCGCGGCCGTCATCCACATCCATCTGCGCGAAAACGACGACTTCACCACCGACCTGGACGTCGCTCGCCGCACCGTCGAGTTGTGCCGCGAGAAGTGCCCGGGCATCGTGCAGCTTTCCACCGGCGGCGGCTTTCGCCTACGAAGACCGCATGAAGATCGTCGAAGCCAAGCCGGCCATGGCCACCCTGAACCCGGCGACCATGACCATCGGCCCGAACGAGTTCCGCAACCCGCCCAAGCAGATGCTGCAGCTGGCTGAGCGCATGCTCGAGCTGGGCGTCAAAGCCGAGGTCGAGATCTACGACACCGGGCACCTGGGCCTGATGCTGGGCCTCCTGAACAAGGGACTGCTCACCGAGCCGCTGCAGGTGTCGTTCGTCATGGGCGTCAACGGCGGCATGCCGGCCGACCCCATGCTGCTCTCCTACCTGGTCAAGGAATTGCCCGAGAACACCAGCTGGCAGGTGATCGCCATCTCGAAGGCCAACCTGCCGCTGACCACCATCGGTCTGGCCATGGGCGGCAACGCGCGCACCGGTCTGGAGGACACGATCTATGTAAGACCGAAAGAGCTCGCCTCCTCCAACGCCCAGTTGGTCGAGCAGCTCGTGGGTGTGGCGAGATCGATGAACCTGCAGCCGGCCACCGTCGACGAGGTAGTGGAGCGGCTCAAGCTGACGCCCGAGTTGGTGCGATAGGACATGGCAAGCGCCGGCGAGATCATAGAGCAGGCCCGCAAAGAGGCGCGCGTCGTGCTCACGGAGATGGAATCAAAGCAGTTGCTCCGAAGCCTGGGAATACGCACGACCGAGATGAAGCTGGCGACCTCCGAGCAAGAGGCTCTCGCTCTCGCTGAGGAGATCGGCTATCCCTGCGTGCTCAAGATCTCCTCGCCGGATATCACCCACAAGAGCGACGCCGGCGGGGTCAAGGTCGGCCTGAAGAGCGCCGAGGACGTGGCCGCAGCCTGGGGTGCCATCATGTCGTCCTGCACCGAGAAGTTCCCGGATGCCGTCATCGAAGGCGTGACGGTGCAGAACATGGCCCCGCCGGGGCTGGAGGTGATCATCGGAATGGCGACCGACCCTCAGTTCGGCCCCGTCCTGATGTTCGGACTGGGCGGGGTGTGGGTGGAGCTTCTCAAGGACGTCAGTTTCAAGATCGTGCCCCTTACCAAGGGCGACGCCCGAAGCGCGATCAGGGAGATACGCGCCGCGAAGCTCCTCGACGGCTTTCGCGGCTCCGATCCCGTCGACACAGTCCGCGCTCGAGGACATCCTTCTGCGCGTCTCGGACTTCGTCATGAACACACCGGCCGTGGCGGAGATGGACCTCAACCCCATCTTCGCCTACCCCGACGGGGCCATCGCCGTCGACGCCCGCGTGATCCTGGGAGAGCTGTGATGTCATCGCATACCGTCGAGCAGCTGTCGCAGATATTCAACGCGGAGTCGGTGGCGCTGGTCGGGCGCCAGCGACAAGGAGGGGAGCTTCGGGCGCCTCTTCCTGGAGGGTCTAAGAGACGCGGGCTGCCGCAAGATCTACCCGGTCAACCCCAAGCGCGAGGAGATCCTGGGGATCAAGGCCTATCCCGAGCATCAGCGCCGTCCCCGACCAGCTCGACGTGGCCATCCTGCTCACCCCGCCCGAGTCGGTCCTCGGCCTGGTCAAGGAGTGCGTGGAGAACAAGGTCAAGGGCGCGGTCGTCTTCGCCTCCGGCTTTGGCGAGCTGGGAGCCGAAGGCAAGGACCTCGAGCGGGAGATAGGACGCATCGGACGAGAAGGCGGGACGCGCATCATCGGACCGAACTGCCTGGGCTTCTTCAATCCCCGCGCCGGGGTCGTCACCTATCCGCAGGTGCTGATGAAGGGCGTCCCCATGGAGGCGGGCTCCATCGGTGGCTTCTCCCAGAGCGGCTCGTTCGTGGACTACCTGGTCTGGTTCCTCTCCACCAAAGGCCTGCGCTTCAGCAGCATCGTGAGCTGCGGCAACGAGTGCGATCTAGCCGCCGAGGACTACCTGGAGTACTTGGGCCAGGATGAGCAGACGAAGACCATCGTGGCCTATATGGAAGGTGTCAAGGATGGGAGGCGATTCTTCGAGGTAGCGCGGGAAGTCGCCGCCAAGAAGCCCATCATCCTCTGGAAAGGCGGTCTCAGCGAGCAGGGGGCCAGAGCGGCTGCGTCGCACACCGGGGCGCTCGCCGGGTCGGCCAGCGTGTGGAACGCGATGTTCAAGCAGACGGGCATCGTCAACGTCAGCAGCGTCGAAGAGGTGGTCGACTGCGCCGTTGCTTTTCACTATCTGCCCTTGCCGAAGGGTCGCAGAGTCGCGATCATCGGCGGCCAAGGCGGAACGGGTGTCGGAACCGCGGACAATTGCTGGACCTTGGGACTGGAAGTACCTCGCCTCTCCGAAAGCACTACTTCGCGGCTGAGAGCCGTACTGCCACCTGTCGGCACGTCGGTGGGGAACCCGACGGATACCGGGGTGGCCTCGCTGCTCAACCCGGAGCTCTACGCCCAGGCGATCGAGATCGTGGCCGAGGATGAGGGCATCGACATGATCCTGGTGATATCGACGCCTGTTCAGGCTTGTCTCGAGAACGTCGCTCTCGCGGCCAGGGCCATCGATAAGCCGCTGGCGGTCTCCGTCTTCGCATTGCCCGAGTCGGAGCCCGGGATCTACAACTTCCTCAGCGAGCAGGGGGTAGCCGCCTATCCAGACCCAAAACGAGCGGCCAGGGCTCTTTCCCGTCTGGCCGAGTACGCGGGCTTTCTGGCCGAGCGAGAGGTGGGCGACTAGGAGGGACCGCGCCCTTGGTGAGTGCGGCCCCCGGACCGTGCTCACCTGGGTGTGCGGCGGCGCCCGGCCCGCGGCTACTCCTTGGCGTCGCCTGCGGCCCCGCTCTACTCCGCGTCGGCGCTCTTTTCCCGCTTCATCGTCTTGATGAACTCCACCCAGGGCCCCTCGTCCTCGGCCATGCGGGCCCGGAAGTAGGGCTCCATCTCGTAGTGGTCCTCGCGGTCGATGAAGACCCAGAGAGGATGCGGCTCCAGGGGCGGGCAGCCCGCCGACCAGTGACCCACGCCTTTGCCCCGGAACCGCTTGACGCAGTCGCCGATGAGGATCACGTTGTTCGGATCCACACCCTGGGGCATCTCGTCGTCCCGCTTGGGGCCCACCACCACGTGGCAGCCGGCGTTCTTGTCGTACTGGCCGAGAGCCTTGAGCTTCTCCATGGTGAAGGCGACGAGGGACTCGCAACTCGAGCAGGCGCCGCTCGTGTGGAACGTGTACTCGGGCCAGGTGTCGAAGCCGGCGATGTAGGGGAACCAGAGGTCCTTGTGCACTTCCTCGATGGTCCGGCCGACCACCTCGATGTCGGCCTCTTCGAAGTGGCCGAGGTTGCGCTCCTTGGCTGCCGAGAAGTACTGGACGTTGTCGAGGCTGAGGCCCACCATCCGGCAGGCGGTGGCGTCGAGGGCCACCGGGTCTTTGCTCGCCACCACGCAGCCGAAGTCCACCGGGATGGTGGTGTGCGGCCCGAAGCCCTCGGCCGGGCGGATGAGGTCGGCGATGTTGAGGTCGGCCCGGATGACCGACCACACGTCCATCATGGCCGCGGCGAGATCGGTCATGTGCATCTGCTGGTGGGTGAGGTCCTGGACCACGCCCTTCATGTTCTTGAGGGCGCAGGTGAACACCATGCTCGCGTGGCTCTTGAAGATGGGGAGGTTGAACAGGTGCTCGGCTTCCAGGAGAAAGCGGGGGAGCTTGACCTTCTTGATATCGGAGCGCGCATCCCGGATGGGGATGTTGATAAGGTCCTTTTCCCGTTTGATGTCGATGAGGCGGGCGCCGGCAGCCTCGGCCGCCGCGCCGATGCCGCTCACATCGAGCACGTGCATGGAGTCGCAGCCGATGGCGGCGGCCTCGGCCACGATGACTTCCTTGGGCTTGGCTTTCATGACCTCTCTGATCACCGCCGCCACGAACTCGGGGCTGGTGTTGACGGAGGTCTCGGCCGCTGCCGGGTGGCCGGCGTTCGGCTTGAGCACCACGGTGCTGCGCGGTTTGACGAGGTTCTCCACGCCCCCGAGGAGGGCGAAGACCTCGGCCACCATCTTCTCGGGGTCGTCCCCTTTGGAGATGGCTACGATCGACTTGGGCATGTCCGTTACCTCCGTCATACTAGGCTGCTGGAGAATGAACCCCGGCCCCCGGAGCCCACTGGGCGGCCCGATAGCACGTCCTCGGTCGCGCTCGATAGCGCTGCTACTCGTGCTCCCTCGTCCTTCTCTCGCTCGCACCCAGCGCACTCCGAGTGCGAAGCATCGCTGTTTGGCGTACTCTTGGACATGTGACAGCCTCCCTAGTCGGCGCCCGTGCGCTCGGGGCCGATCCGGGCCAACAGCCGCGTGAACATGTTGGCCGATCCTCTTCAACGTCATATCGGTATCGAGACCTTCCAGGTAGCTCAGGTCCTCCCACCAGATCCAGGCGAACAACTCCGACACTATCAGGTCGGTCTCGATGTCGGTGCGGATGCTGCCCTGCGCCTTACCCTCCTCCACCAGATCGGCGTACCACCGGAGCATCTCCACCCGGCGCTGCACCACATGGTCGTGCACCCGGTCCTTGGGGATCCAGGAGATGAACTGGAACATGGGCGCGTTGAACCCCTCGATGTCCTTGGAGAAGATGGCGGCGTGCGAGTCGCCCATCTCCCGCAGCCGGTCCATCACGTCCGGCGCCGGCGACGACTTGAGCCACACGAACACCCTCTCGATCAGCACGTCGTGCGCGGCGATCAGGATGTCTTCCCGGCTGTCGAAGTGGCGGTACAGCGCCGCGTTGGAGATGCCCACCGCCTCGGCGATCCGCGACATGCTCGCGCCGGCCAGGCCGTGCTCGGCGACCAGCCGCAGGGTCTCCTGGACGATCTGAGTCCGCCGCTCGGACCCGGGGCGGCGGCCCTGGCCGTCGGGACTCACCTTGCCGGGGCTGCTCGCCGCCGGCTTCACACGACCTCGATGATGGTAGCCACGCCCTGCCCACCGCCGATGCACATGGTGGCCAGGCCGTAGCGGCCGCCGGTGCGGAGAAGGCCGTAGAGGAGGGTGGTGAGGATGCGGGCGCCGGAGCAGCCGATGGGATGGCCCAGCGCGATGGCCCCGCCCGAAACGTTGGTCTTTGCCATGTCGACCCCGAGCAGCCGGGCGCAGGCGAGCGACTGGGCGGCGAACGCCTCGTTCAGCTCGATCAGGTCCATCTGGTCGAGCGTCAGCCCGGTCTTCTCCATGACCTTGAGCGTGGCGTAGTAGGGTCCCATGCCCATGTAGGCGGGGTCGAGCGCGGCGGAGGCGTAGCCGACCACCCGGGCCAGGGGCTTCAGGCCGCGCTTGTCGGCGAAATCCCGGGAGGCGACGACCAGGGCCGCCCCGGCGTCGTTGACGCCCGAGGAGTTGCCCGCCGTCACGGTGCCGTCCTTCTTGAAGGCCGGCTTGAGCTTGGCGAGGTCGGCGAGAGTGGTCTCGGGGCGCGGGTGCTCGTCGGTGTCGAAGAGCTTCACCTCGCCCTTCTTCTGGGGGAGGGCGAACGGCCACGATCTCGTCCTTGAACGTCCCGGCCGCAATCGCCACCGCCGGCGCGGCGCTGGCTCTCGAGAGCGAACGCGTCCTGGTCTTCCCGCGTCACCCCGTAGCGCTCCGCGACGTTCTCGGCGGTCATGCCCATGTGGTAGTCGTTCACCGCGCACATGAGGCCGTCGCGCAGCAGGTGGTCCTCCAGCAGGCCGTCGCCCATGCGGTAGCCGGTCCGGGCCTTGGCGAGCAGGTAGGGAGCGAGCGACATGTTCTCCATGCCGGCAGCCACTACCACTTCGGCGTCGCCGCAGGTGACTGCCTGGGTGGCGAAGTGCAGCGCCTTCATGCTCGATCCGCACAGCTTGTTGACGGTCACGGCCGGCACCTCGTCGGGCAGACCGGCGGCATGCAGCGCGAGGCGGCCGGGGTTCTGGCCCTGGCCGGCCTGCAGCACGTTGCCGACGATCACTTCATCCACCTCGGCCGGCTCCAGCCCGGCCCTCTTGACCGCCTCCGCTATAGCAATGCCGCCCAGCTTGACTGCCGGAACATCGGACAGGGCGCCAAGGAAGCGCCCGACAGGAGTACGGCAGGCGCTCAAGATAACGGTCTCACGGGACAAGAAGGACTCCCTTGGTTGGTTAACGACTACCAACTTAACCAGCCACACTATGTTACGCAGGGCACGAGTTGTCAAGGGGCGCACCATGAGGCGGCTCGCGTCATTAGAGGCGTGAACCAGCCTGCGCCCAAAGATGGATCCCTAAGACTTGTTGACCAGGCTATCGTCAGAGGCGAGGGAACGACGGTTGCCTCCTCGACTATACTTACTCAGAAGGGACTGGAATGCCGGTGTTGAACGCGAAGCCTTCTTTCCTGCATCCGAGGGTGAACATGTATCTCACGGCGATTGTTGAAGACGAAGGGCGACGGCTTTGTCTCCTTGTGTCCGGAGCTGGATATCGCCAGCCAGGGTTCCACCGTGGAGGAGGCGACCGATAACCTCCGAGAGGCGGTCGAGCTCTTCCTCGAATGTGCCGAGCCTGCGGAAGTTGCGTCCCGTCTGAAGACACGGGTATTCGTCACGCACTTCGAGGCTCGCATTGGGGCGGCTTAAGGTCCTGTCCGGCGGCGATGTCTGTCGCATATTGGCCGCCCAAGGATTTGTGGAGGTCCGGCGGAAGGGCAGCCACGCCGTCATGCAACTGCGCGGGGAATCGCGAACCGCGACAGTACCCGTCCCCCTACACTCCCAACTCAAGCGCGGCACGCTCGCGTCCATCATCCGCCAGTCCGGCTTGCCGCGTGAGTTGTTCGAGGAGGAGTGAGAGTGGCGAAGCGGCCACCGCGGCTATCGTTCGAGTGTATCGCCGACCTCACGTGCCACCAAACCGCGGGCCGCGGAGGCCTGTCTTCGGCTCCGGCGAATAGAGTAAAGTCATGTGAGTGACTTCCGCGTTTGAGAAGAAGCAGGGAGCAGTGCCGCCGCTTCGCGTCCAAGTACAGCCAGAAATGCTTCGTTGAGCCTGGAGCGGGCAGCATTCGATCTGGGCGAGATCGCGGATCGATTTCCGAAGGTGCTCTCGTGGTACGAGGAGGAAACTCAGCCCACTCTCAAGCAGGTGGAGCATTTCGCACGGACGACCCACACGCCCGTTGGCTACCTATTCCTGTCCGATCCGCCCGTCGAAAAGGTGCCGATCCCCGACCTCCGAACTGTTGCGGGGGGTCGCATCGGGCGGCCCAGCCCCGACTTACTGGATACTCTCTACCTCTGCCAGCAGCGCCAGGACTGGTACCGCGACCATTTGCGCATCCTCGGTGAAACGCCTTTGCCGTTCGTTGGTTCTGCTGATCTCTTTAGCGATGTCGCCAGTGTGGCGGCCGCCATGCGCCGCGTGTTGGACTTTGATCTCGAAGCCCGCCGGCGCGCTGCCACCTGGACCGATGCTCTGCGAACCTTCATCGGGAATGCGGATGGAGCGGGCGTACTCGTGATGGTCAGCGGGATCGTCAGCAACAACACGCACCGCAAGCTGGATCCCCAAGAGTTTCGCGGCTTTGCTCTGTCCGACCGATTGGCGCCGCTAGTGTTTGTAAACGGGGCTGATACCAAAGCTGCGCAGATGTTCACCCTGGCGCATGAATTGGCGCACATTTGGCTGGGCGAGTCCGCGCTGTCTGACGATGGTCCCCTTGCGCGGCCGGCACACCGTATCGAAGCCTGGTGTAACCGGGTGGCCGCGGAACTCCTCGTGCCCCTGGATGCCTTGCGGCAAGAGCATCGGCCTGAGGCCGAGTTAGGGCTGGAAGTCCCTCGACTCGCGCGGGTCTTCAAGGTGAGTCGCTCGTTTCGAGGGCGTGCAGTAGTCGACTCCCGTCCCCGCGCCCGGCATTGGCGGCCCGGCTGCGGCGGCGCATAGTGGCTGCATCTTCGTCTAGTTAGTTGCCGGTAGCCTACGCACCGCGTGCGCTCACCGTCGCCGCCGGCACGAGCGCGGGACTCAGCTTGAAGGTCAAGAACAGCGTGCATCTGAGCCAGCCGTTCGGTCACGGGACCCGCTCTGGACGTGCTTCGTCGACATCAAGATCGAGCGCTTCCTATTACCCGCCAAGTCGGGCGTGTTCTCGCAGTGGCTGTCGGCACCCCCGCTATAGCAATGCCACCCAGCTTGACTGCCGGAACATTGGCCAGGGCGCCAAGGAAGCGCCCGACAGGAGTACGGCAGGCACTCAGGATCACGGTCTCACGAAACAAGATCGGCTCCTTCTTGGGGAAGGCCGCGCGCCGCGGCGGTCCACTTTGGTTGGTTAACGACTACCAACTTAGCTAGCCACACTATGTTACGCAGGCCACGAGTTGTCAAGGGGCGCACCATTAGGCGCCTCGCCGTGCGACCACGCGGGAGAGGGACGCCGGCCCGGTCGTTGGCCCGGCTGGCGCTCCGCCGCACGGGATTGACACGCGGCCCGCAGCGCGGCATAGTGGCTGCAGTTTGTTAGTTGTCGGTAACCAACGCACCGCGCACGCACGGCGCGCACGCAGAGTCGCACCACGGGAGGCAGCATGAAAGTCAAGAAGATCGTCGACCTGAGCCAGCCGTTCGGTCACGGGACCCCACTCTGGCCGTACTTCCCCGACATCAAGATCGAGCGCTTCCATTACCACGCCAAGTCGGGCGTGTTCACCCAGTGGCTGTGGCACCCCATGCACGTCAGCACCCACGCCGACTCGCCCATCCACGTGATCCCCAACGAGTGGTCCACGGAGCAGATCCCGCTCGACTACTACTTCGGCACCGGTGTCATCGTCGACGTCGGGCCCCAAGGGCAAGTTCGAGTTCATCACCGCCGACGACCTCGAAAAGGCCACGCCCAAGATCGAGAAGGGCGACATCGTCATCATCCACTGCCACATGCACGCCCAGTTCGGCGACAGCAAAGACTACTTCGCCCGCTCGCCGGGCCTGGTGCCCAGCGCCGCCGAGTGGCTGGTGGAGAAGGGTGTCAAGGCCGTCGGCGTAGACCAGCAGGCGCTGGATCATCCCCTTGCCACGGCCATCGGCTACCACGGGCCGGGCCCGCTCCTTCCCGATATCTGCGCCGAGTACGAGGAATACACCGGCCGCTCGGTCAAGGAGGACTTCCCGCTCTGGGAGCCCTGCCACAACATCCTGCTGGGCAACCACGTGATGGGCTTCGAGAACGTCGGCGGCGACATCGACGAGGTGCTCGGCCAGCGGTGCATCATCGCCGGCTTCCCCATCCGCTGGGTGGGCGGGGACGGCTCGATGGTCCGTCTCGTCGCCATCATCGAGGAGGACTAAGAAGGGGGAAGGCGTCCTCATGGGAGAAGTAAAGAGGTACACCAACGGCACCACCGGAGGGCCGGTCTTCGTCGATGTGAAGGACGGCAAGATCCTGCGGATCACGCCGCTGACGTTCGACGACACCGACGCTCCGTCGTGGACCATCGAAGCCCGGGGCCGCGACTTCACGCCGCCCCGCAAGACCACGTCGTCGCCCTGGACCGTGGCTCATCGCTCGACCATCTACTCGCCCAAACGGATCCTCACCCCGCTCAAGCGGGTGGACTTCGACCCCAAGGGCGCGCGGAACATCCACAACCGCGGGGTCTCAGGCTACGAGCCCATCAGCTGGGAGGAAGCGCTCGACACCGTGGCCGAGGAGATGATCCGGGTCCACCGGGAGGTGGGACCGGCGGGCATGATGTCCACACCCGGGTCGCATCATCTGTGGGGCAACGTCGGCTATCGCCACAGCTCGTTGCTCCGCTTCCTGAACCTCGTCGGCTACACGTATGCCGAGCACAACCCCGACAGCTGGGAGGGGTGGCACTGGGGCTCGATGCACATGTGGGGCTTCAGCCACCGGCTGGGCATCCCCGAGCAGTACGGGCTGCTGGAGGATGCGCTCAAGCACACCGAGCTCATCATCTACTGGTCGGCCGACCCCGAGTCGAGCTGCAACGGCGTGTACGCGGGTCACGAGGGCAACGTCCGCCGGCGGTGGCTCAAGGAGCTCGGCGTCAAGATGATCGTCATCGACCCCTATCTCAATCACACCCAGGCTCTCCTGGGCGACAAGTGGTTCTCCCCGCGGCTGGGCACCGACGTGGCGATGGGCCTCGCCATCGCGTACACCTGGCTGACCGAGGGGACGTACGACAAAGAGTATGTCGCGGGCCGCACCACCGGCTTCGACGAATGGAAGGACTACGTCCTCGGCAAGACCGACGGCGTGCCCAAGACCCCGGAGTGGGCTGAGGCCGAAAGCAACATCCCGGCGCGCGAGATCCGGGCGCTGGCCCGGGAGTGGGCGTCCAAGAAGACCATGCTGGCCGCGGGCGGACCGGGCGGCATGGGCGGCGCCAGCCGGGCGTCGTGGGGCAACGAGTGGGCCCGCACGATGGTGGCCTTGGCCGCCATGCAGGGCCTGGGCAAGCCGGGCAGCAACATCTGGGGCACCACCAGCGGCGCGCCGGTGGACTGCAGCTTCATGTTCCCCGGCTACGCCGAAGGCGGCATCTCCGGCGACACGGCGAACTCGGCCGCCGGCTTCCGCTTCCTCAGCCGCATGTTCCCCAACGGCGGCGGGATCACCAACCCGCAGCACACCACAGAGGGCCAGACCGTCCCGCGCCTCAACATCCCCGAGGCCATGCGGCACGAGACCGTCAAGTGGCGGGGCAAGGGATTCTGCGGCTCCCATATCGAGAGCCAGTTCCAGAGATACGAGTACCCGGCTCAAGGCTATCCGCAGGTGGAGATGTACTACCGGTACGGCGGTTCTTTCTTCGGCACCATGACCGAGACCAACCGCTACGTCACCGCCTACCGCGAGGGCAAGATCCCCTTCGTCGTCAACCAGGCCATCTGGTTCGAAGGCGAGACCAAGTTCGCCGACATCATCCTGCCGGCCTGCACCAACTTCGAGCGCTGGGACATCAGCGAAGCCGCCAACTGCTCGGGCTACATCGGCGATTCGTATCAGTTCATGAACCACCGGGTGATCGTCTTCCAGCAGAAGTGCATCGAGCCGCTGGGCGAGTCCCGCTCCGACTACGAGATCTTCGCCGAGCTCTGCAAGCGCATGGGCGTCTACGGGGCCTTCAGCATGGGCGGCAAGTCCGAGCTCGACTGGGTCAAGGACTACTACCACGCCACCGACATGCCCACCGTGATGAGCTGGGACGACTTCGCCAAGAAGGGCTACTACGTGGTCCCCGCTCCCGAGGAGAAGCGAGCCCAAGCCGGGCATGCGCTGGTTCGCCGAGGGCCGGCCTAAGGACACGCCCGACTGGGGCCCGGCGCCCTGGGACCAGGTCAAGGGCGAAGGCCTGCAGACGCAGAGCGGCAAGATCGAGTTCGTGCCCTCCAGCCTCAAGCGCCTCGAAGCGACCGGCACGGTCGACCCGGAGCGGCCGGCGCTGGGCCCGCAGTACATAGAGAGCTGGGAGGGGCACAAGACCGCCGATCTCTACGGCAAGTATCCGCTGCAGATGGTCTCGCCCCATCCGAAGTTCAGCTTCCACACCATGGGCGACGCCAAAGACAGCTGGATGAACGAGGTCAAGGACAACCGGGTCCTCAAGGAAGACGGCAACTACTACTGGATCATGCGGGTCAACGGCAAGGATGCGGCGGCGCGCGGCATCGCCGACGGTGATCTCATCCGGGCGTTCAACGACCGCGGCTCGGTCATCCTGGTCGCGCAGGTCACCGAGCGGGTGCCGCCGGGCACGGTGCACTCCTACGAATCGTGCGGCGACTACCAGGCCCTCGGCGAGCCGGGCCACTCTCCGGATATCTCCGGGTGCGTGAACATCCTCACGCCCAAGCGCTACATCACCCCGACCTCGACCGCCATGGCCAACAACTCCTGTCTCATACAGGTGGAGAAATGGGACGGTTCTGTCGGGGAAGCACGGCTCGCTGAAGAAGGGGGTGGCGTGATGGCCGACGCCAAGAAGTGGAACATGGTGATCGACGTCGCCCGGTGCATGGACTGCAACGACTGCTTCCTCGCCGACAAGGACGAGTTCACGGGCAACGATTTCCCGCCCTACTCGGTGGCCCAGCCCTGGGCCGGGCACCGGTGGATGAACATCATGCGGACCGAACGGGGCCAGTACCCGCTGGTACAGGTCGCCTACCGGCCCACGCCCTGCCTTCACTGCGACGACGCGCCCTGCATAAAGGACTCGCCGGCAGGGACCGTCTACAAACGTGACGACGGGCTGGTGATCATCGACCCGGAGAAGGCGAAGGGCCATCCGGAGATCGTCGCCACCTGCCCCTACGACGTCATCTACTGGAACGAAGAGGCCCAGGTGGCGCAGAAGTGCACCGGCTGCGCCCACCTCATCGACGAAGGCTGGGTGGAGACCCGCTGCTCGCAGGTGTGCCCCGCCGAAGCCATCAAGCTGGTCCTCGCCGACGATGTCGAGATGGCGGCCGCGGCGGCGGCCGAGGGTCTCGAGGTGCTCCGCCCCGAGCTCGGTGCCAAGCCGCGGGTCTACTACAAGAACCTGTATCTGTTCGACAAGGCGTTCATCGCCGGCAACGTGGTGTTCGGCGACACGGACGAGTGCGCGGAGGGCGCCAAGGCGACCGTGACGGCCGGCGGCCGGGCCGCCGGCGCCGTCCTCGGCGAGGCCACGGCCAACAACTACGGCGACTTCTACGTGGACAAGCTCGAGCCGGGCGAGGAATACTCGGTGAGGGTGGAGGCGTCGGGCTATGCGCCGGTCACGACCACTGTGAAGCTGGGTGAGAGTCTCAACCTGGGGACCATGAAGCTGGCCAAACTGTAAGACCGGCCGACATCCAGGGACTGTTCGGGGGAGCCCCGCGAGAGCGGGGCTCCCCCGTTCTGACGGTTTGCACGCGCGAACCAAGCCCCCCGTCGGCGCGCATCATGGCCCAGATTTTGCGGTTAGCCCTACGGCTAGATGATTCCCTCGACGCCTAGTCGCTTGAAAGCGAGCTGGTACGCCTCTTCCTTCTGGTCGGTATGGCCGGGCAGGGCCCAGGGCATCTCGTTCATGTTCCGCAAGACCCTGTCGATGTGGTGCCAGGGGATGGTGACGATCGGCAGCCCCGCGGGATAGAGCTTGTACATCTTCATCCCGTAACAGACCCCGGTCCAGACGGTGTTGATGTTCCCGCTGACGAACGGGTAGGTGAACATCCAGTTGCAGCCCATGACGTACGTCATGTTGCTCACGATCATGTCGCCCGTGTCCCACTGGGTCGCCCTCAGCACCCGCTCGCCCTGGTCCATGTTGTCGCAGCCCAGGATGAGCAGGTCGGGGTCGAAGGTCAACTTGTCTACGGGAGCGTACCCGGTCGCGTAGGTCGAACCGGCCGCAAGGACGGTTACGTGGTTGTAGACGCGCCTGTTGGGACGATCGTCAAACTAGACGAAAAAGGAGCCCTCTGGCGAGGGCTCCCCCAGCTTCAGTGGGGGCTCCCTTGTGAGAAAGAGAACTGTGGCGATGTGGTCCAACAGCGAGAAGCCGCTGAGCGGGTCCGGCGCCCTCGGTGTGCACCCGGTCGCGGGATCGAGAGTTTACGGACCACCCAGGCAGCCGTATATTGAACAGGGTCATAGCCTAGCGTTCCTTTCTGTCTGAGAATTGGGCACTAATCGAAACCCGGCGTTCCACAGACAACTGCTGCCGTTCTATCCCGGATCTGAATGAACTGATACGAAGGGGAAGATGGACCATGGAGCCCGTGAAGAGCCTCACGCTTGAATCTGTCAAGCGCGACTTTCAGGAGAAGTTCGCAGTGTCGGGCTCCGTCACCGAAACCGCCCGCGCCTACATCCCGGGGGGATTCAGCCGGAGCAGCGTTAGCTATGGACCTCACCCCATCTACGCGGACCACGGCGAAGGTCAGTATCTCTTCACGATCGACGGACACCGGTTGCTCGATCTTCACAACAACTTTGGCACGAATGTTCTCGGACACGACCATCCAGCTATCCGCGAAGCGCTGCTCGAGGCGGTGCCGAAGGGCTTCTCCTACGGCTGCCCCATGGTCCAGGAGCACAAGCTTGCCCAGATGATCACCGAGCGAGTCGAATCGGTGGAGCAGGTGATCTTCACCTGTTCGGCGAGTGAGGCTTGTATGGTTGCGGTCCGGGTGGCGCGCGCCTATACGGGGAAGCCCAGGCTCGCCAAGATGGAGGGCGGCTTCCACGGGATCGGCGATGATTTCCTTGTCTCCATTCAGCCTGAGCCTTTATCGCTGGCCGGAGACGCCTCCAATCCGCTTTCTATCGCGAGCTCTCCCGGCTTGCCGCCGCACACGCTCGCCAACACCACTGTCTTGCCCCAGAATAATCTCGAGGCTTGTGAGGATATCCTCACCCGGCAAGCGGGTGAGATTGCTTGCGTGATACTCGAATTGCAGAGCGCCGCCGGAGGCCTGATTGAGCTCGACCAGGATTTCGTTCAGGGTCTCCGCGACCTGACACGGGCCCTCGGCATTCTCCTGATTGTCGATGAGACGATTACTCTTCGCTGCTCGTACTCGGGCATGCAGGGCGACTATGGCATCGCTCCGGACCTCACTGTAATGGGAAAGATCATCGGCGGGGGTCTTCCTCTGGGCGCGGTCGGCGGCCGGAAGGACATCATGTCCTTTGTAGAGTCGGCCAAGGTAAAACACTCGGGGACGCACCACGGCCACCCGCTTGCGACTCGGGCGGGTATTGCGTGCCTGGAGGTGATGACCCCAGACGTTTATGCACGGCTGGCGGAATACGGCGCGCACATCAAAGACGAGCTCAACCGCTGGGCGGCTGAAAACGAATACCCTCTCCTCGTGAGCGGGCGCGGTTCGTTTCTTGGATACGAGCTGGCGGACCGCCCAGGCCGGGTCTATCGCAGCGCCCGTGATGCGGTCACCTATTCCAACGAGGAAGCTATGCAGATATTCGCGTTGGAGATGGCGAACCGTGGGGTGTTCCCGCTGTTCCGCGGTCAAGTCGCCTTGTCGGAGCCGATGACCGAGGACGACATCGAGAAGTTCATCAGCTTAGCCAAGGAGATCGTGGAAGGCATACGCTGGAAGGGCTGAGAAGGAACTTCTTGATGGGCAACCCTCCTCATCTTGAAACGCCAACGATCTCTAGGCTTTAGCAGGCAGAGCAGTGATAGGATGACCGTGGACCCAGCCTGTCTGGCCGGGTCTGGGCACATCTCGACCGCGCAAACGAACTCCTGGGAGACTGATGATGCCAAAGGACTACACCAATGCACCGCCAGAGGGCTGGAAGAACTTTGACCTTTTCGTAGTGGACATGAACACCTATCGTCTCCCGCCCACGGAAGCGCTCGCTGGGAGTGAGCTCGCGCTCGATTTCGACGGCTCGGCGATGGCCCTGCGATTCGACAAGACAAGCGTCGCTTGGAGCTCGGGCGACAGAGAGGGCCGAGACGAGTACGAGGCCATCAATGTCGCTCCCGACGTGTACTTTGTGTCCTTCCTCGTCAGCGCCACCAATACGGAATGCGACGCGTTCATCTTCAACACGGAAACGCGACGGGTGGTCCATGTGCACAACTGGGAAAAGCCGGAAGCAAAGGCCGGGGAGCCGCGCATCGGCCAGAGATTCGTCGGGGGGAGGCTTGCCGGAGGTGAGGCTTCCGGCATGGCACCGCACCGAACCAAAGAACTCACTGGTATGAAAGCCATCTACACGTATTCAGAGGACCACGATTACGAGCATTACTACATAACTTCCAAGTACTTCTGCTGGAAGGGACTCTCAGGAGCACAAAAAGGAGATGCCGCCATAGAACCGGCGGAGTATTGGAAGTTCGCCGACGGTCAGTATGTTTTCGGCTGGACGGAGATGATCATTCCATGCTCGCCGATCTGGTTCGTCTGCTTCGATGGTTCCTTTGGTGACAACCGTGAGACCGGCGTATTCTGCAACACCAATCCGGATGGCACCATGCGGGTCGAACCGGCAGGGGCCTTGATCCAGAAGGTCAGCCAGACCTTCTATCCCAATCACTTCGAGAAACTCTAGAATCCCGGGGTCTAGCTTAGAGAGAAGAAGGCGTACCAGTGGGCGTTTGGCGCCCGATGCCCCTCCAGGAGTGAGCCAGGGTTAGGGCTCCACACAAACGGGAGTTCGCTCGATTACCCGAACGGATCAGTCAGTGCGGAACGGCAGGTCGGCGAGCAAGCGAAACGGGGGGACCACTGGATACGAACCCTGCCCCATCGATGGGGGGCAGTCAGCTGGCCTATTTCCCTTCAGTATCTCGACCAGGCTCGCCGCGAGAACGTCTTCGCCCTGACCGAGGTCGGGGCTCCCAGGGCAGGCCCGCCCGGAGTACCCTTGCTCTTGACATGCAGGGCCCCTTGCCTGTTAATACCGGAGACAAACAAGGGGGCAACATGAAGGTCACCGTCATCGGCGCTGCCGGCTCGGTCGGCGCGCCCGCCGCGTTCTACATCGGGGTATCGGGTCTGGTAGACGAGCTCGTCCTCATCGACATGCGCCCCAACGTGGTGCAGCAACACGCCCTGGACATGAGCACGGCCATGTCGCGACCTGGGGGTGACGGTCACGGCCGGCGCCTACGAGGACCTCGCAGGCTCCGACGTGGTCATCAACGCCGCGGGAGTGCCGCAGGGCCTTATCGCCGACCGCATGGAGATGCTTCCCAAGAACATCCCCCTGGTGCGCGACGTGGCCCTGGCCGTGAAGCGGTACTGCCCCGACGCCTTCGTCATCACCGCCACCAACCCGATCGATCCGCTCAACTACTGCACCTGGCGGGTCGGCGGCTTCGACCGCCGCCAGGTCATCGGCTACTCCAGGAACGACTCGACCCGCTTCCGCGAGATCATCGCCAGAACGAAGGGGGTCAAGACCAGCCAGGTCCAGGCGACGGTCATCGGGGAGCACGGCAGCACGCAGGTGCCGCTGTTCAGTTCCGCGCGCATCGACGGCGCGCCGTCTCCTTCAGCGAAGACGAGAAGCAGGCCGTCCGGGACGAGATCCCGACCATCCTTCGGCGCTACGAGGAGCTGCAGTCGGGGCGGACGGCGGGCTGGACGAGCGCGCTCGGACTGGCGGCCCTCACCAGGGCGGTACTAGCAGGACACCGGCGAGATCTTCCCCTGCTCGGTCGTGCTCGACGGCGAGTACGGCCAGAAGCGGCCTGAGCATGTCGCGTGCCGGTGAAGCTGGGCAAGGGGGGCGTGCAGGAGATACAGGAATGGGAGCTGGCGCCGGACGAGCAAGAGGGTCTGGAGCGCACGGCGGCGGCCATGGCCGCCGCGGCTCGGATCGTCGACGACGTTCTTGGCCTGAGGGGAGAACCTGGGGTGAGGAGACGAGTGGCATGACACAGCGATTCGAGAAGCTCATGGAGCCCGGCATGATCGGGCCGGTGAAGACCCGCAACCGCATCATCAAGACGGCCAACGGCACCTCGTACGTGGACCCAGACCAGACGTGCGGCGACCGCATGATCGCCTACTACGAGCGCCTGGCCCAGGGCGGGGTGGGCTTCCTGGTGGTGGAGTCGTGCGGGGTCGAGTATCCCGCTGGGCATCCAGCACGTCCACTACCAGCCCGACGGCAGCTACCAGGGCGTGCAGCTGCACTTCGACGACGACCGCTTCATCCCCGGGTTCGCGCGGCTGACCGACGCGGTGCACAAGGCCGGCTGCCCGGTGTCCATCCAGTTCCAGCACGCCGGTCCCTGGAACCCGACCGGCCTGCTGCCCAAGGACATGAGCATCAGGGACGTCAAGTGCGCCTCGGCCATGACCGAGGAGGAGCTGCCCGGCCCCGACTTCCTGCCCTGCCGGGCCATGACCAAGCAGGAACTCGAAGACCAGATCGACCTCTGGGCCTCGGCGGCCGAGCGGGCCTGGAAGGCGGGCTTCGACGCCTGCGAGATCAACCACGCCACGGCGCACCAGGGCAACACCTTCCTGTCGCGCATCTGGAACAAGCGCGAGGACGAGTACGGGCCGCAGAGCTACGAGAACCGCACCCGCTTCATCCGCGACATCATCGTCGAAGCCAAGCGCCGCTGCGGCCCCGGCTTCGCCGTCCACGCCATCATCAACGCCGCCGAGTACAACCACCCGCTGGCGACCACGCTCGAAGAGGGCGTGGAGATGTCCAAGCTCATCTGCGAGGTGGCCGACGGCCTGAACGTCCGGGGCGAACGCTACGGGCATCGGGGCGGCCTCCTGCAGCCCGACCGTCTCATGTACCCCGAGCCGCCCGTACGACCTGCCCAAGGACCTCGACTGGAGCCGCCGGGGCGACGGAGCGACCGTGCCGCTGGTGGAGGCGGTCAAGCGCAAGGGCGTCAAGGTCCCGGTGTGGACCGCCTGCCGCATCGACGCCGAGATGGGGGAGAAGTACCTGCGCAAGGGCAGCCTCGACTTCGTGGGCATGACCCGGTTCCTGCTGGCCGACCCCGAGTATCCCAACAAGATCCGCGAAGGCCGGCTGGAAGACGTCCGGCCCTGCCTGGGCTGCCTGCACTGCTTCGAGATGCGCAACCGCAACAAGAAGCTCGAGTGCCGGGTCAACGGCACGCTGGGGCGGGAGATCATGCCCGAGTACCAGGCCAAGCCGGCCGAGCGCCGCAAGAAGGTGCTCGTCGTCGGCGGCGGCCCTTCCGGCATGGAAGCGGCGCGGATAGCGGCCGAGCGCGGCCACGAAGTGGTGCTCTACGAGAAAGATCCCCGGCTGGGCGGCCTCGTGCCGCTGGCGGCCATCGTCAAGGACTGCGAGACCCCGGAGCTCCTGGACTTCGTCCACTACGAGGAGCGGGAGCTGCGCAAGAGCAAGGTGACCGTGCACAAGGGCACGGCGGTGACCCCCGACATCGTGCGGACCGAGAAGCCGGACGCCATCGTCGTGGCCGCCGGGGCCGTGCATCCCGAGTTCGACTTGCCCGGGCACGGACGCGAGCAGCGTCATCCGCACCGACAAGCTCTACGGCATGCTCAACTTCTTCCTCAAGATCTTCAACTCGGGGCAGACTGCAGAAGCTCACCCACCTGTGGATGCCGGTCGGCAAGCGGGTGGTCATCATGGGCGGCACCCTGCACGGCTGCGAGCTGGGCGAGTTCCTGGTCAAGCGGCACCGCAGGGTGATCATCGCCCACAACGGCCCGGCGTCCGAGCTGGGCGACGAGATGGGCCGCGACGACCTGGCCAACCTGTTGCCCTGGTTCAAGCAGAAGTACGTGACGCTGTGGCCCGAGGTGGAGTACCAGGAGATCACCGAGGACGGCCTCAAGATCCAGCAGCGCGACAAGCGGTCGTACATCCTCAAGGGCAAGAACATCATCAACACGCAGGACTGGGCGGCGAACACGGCCTCTGGTGGAGCAGTTGTCGCCGCTGGTGGCGCGAGATACAGGTGGCCGGCAGCGCCCGGGAGCCGGGCCTGATGGCCGACGCGGTCCGCGAGGGCATCCTCGCCGGCTGCGCCGTCTGACCGGCCAGTCGACACACGAAAGGGGGACACGGCATGTTCGAGATGCTTGCGGGGGCGCCGCCCTACCGCGAAGACGACGCCGAGGACTACCTGCGGCGCCGCTGGTGGAGCGGTCTGAACTTCGGCGACCTGCTCGACCGGGCGGCCGACATCCACCCGAACAAGGAAGCGTTCGTCGACCGGCTGGAACGCGGCTGACCTACGCGCAGGCCCGCGAGCAGGCCGACCGTCTGGCCATCGGCCTCATGGACCTGGGCATCAAGCCGCTCGACCGGGTGATGATCCAGCTGCCCAACTGGACCGAGTTCGTCGACGGTCTACTTCGCCTGCCAGAAGATCGGCGCGATCACGGTGATGCTCATCGACCGCTACCGGCAGCACGAGGTCCAGCGGCTGGCGGAGATATCCGAGGCGGTGGCCTGGGTGGTGCCGCCGCAGTACGGCAAGACCGACTTCCTGCCCATCGTGGACGACGTGCGGGCGGCCTGTCCCGGCCATCCAGCACGTCATCACCGTGCGGGGCGAGGTCGACAAGCCGGGCTTCGTGAGCATGGAGCGGCTGATAGCCGAGAACGAGCGGACGCCGGAGAACCTGGCCCGGCTGGCCGAGCGGGCGCCGGATGCCCGGCAGGTGGCGCACATGGGCCCGACCGGGGGGACCACCGGCGAGCCGAAGCTCGTCCCTCGCACCCACAACAGCATCGGCTGCAACGTGGAGTACTGCTCCAAGGCCTGGGAACAGCATTGCGAAGACGTCAACCTGATCGTGGGCTCCATCGCCCACGACCTGTCTTTCGGCAAGGGCTTCATAGGCAGCGTGATCACCATGGGCACGCTGTTCATGCTCGACTCCACCGACGCCCAGACCATCTGCGAGGTCATCGAGCGCGAGCGGGTGACCTCGGTCATCTGGGTGCCGACCCTGGCCCAGCGGCTGCTGCAGTACGAGGACCTGGACAAGTTCGACCTGAGCAGCCTCAAGAAGATGCACAGCGCCGGCGGCGCCGCCTTCCCCGAGCTGGTGCGCGAGGTCTTCGGTAGGCTCAACATGCGCTTCCACAACGGCTACGGGGCCACCGAGGGCATGACCACCATCACCACCGCCGAGGACGACATCGAGACGGTCTGCGGCACCGTGGGGCGGCCCACCTGCCCCGGCGACGTCTACAAGGTGGTCGACCTCGACGGCAACACGCTTGCCGCCCGGCAGCGCAGGGCGAACTGCTGCTCAAAGGTCCCGTCCGTCTTCGCCGGCTACTACAAGAACCCCGACGAGAACGCCATGGTCTTCGACGAGGACGGCTTCTTCAAGACCGGCGACCTGGCCATCATCGACGAGCAGGGCTACATCAGGCTGACCGGCCGCCTCAAAGAGATGATCAACCGGGGCGGCGAGAGCATCAGCGCCACCATGATCGAGAGCCTCATCAACCGGCACCCGGACGTGGCCATCGTGGCAGTCGTCCCCATGCCCGACCCGCTGATGGGAGAGCGCGTCTGCGCCTACATCCAGCCGGCAGCCGGCTGCACGTTGACGTTCGAGATGGTCATCACCTTCCTGCGCGGGGAGAAGGCCTCGGTGCAGCAACTGCCGGAGCGCATCGAGTTCGTGGAGGCGATGCCGTACACGGCGGCGCAGAAGCTGAACAAGACGGCGCTGAAGGAAGACATCGCCAGGAAGCTGGAGGCCGAAGCCGCGGCCCGGCAGGCGGCGGGAGAATAGGAGCGAGATGTCGGCGAACAGAGATCCGATTCCACGGCCGGGGAGGCCAGGGGGCCGTACTGGCGGCGAGGATGCTGGCCTCGGCCTGCGCGGCCGAGGGCAAGTGCGTGGCGAGCTTCCCCATGTACGGGTTCGAGCGGCGGGGGATGCCCGTGGTGGCCTTCACCCGCTTCGACGACGAGCCCATCCGGGAGAAGACCCAGATCTACACCCCCGACTGCCTGGTGGTGATCGACCCCACCCTGCTGGGCCTCAAGACCCTGTTCGACGGGCTCAAGCCCGACGGGATCCTGGTGCTCAACAGCCCCAAGGAGTTCCCCGAGCCGCCGCACCCGAGCGTCAAGCGGGCGGCGATCATCAACGCCACCCAGGTGGCGCTCTGCGAGATCGGCCGGGATATCCCCAACACCTGTCTCATCGGGGCGCTGGCCAAGGCGACCGGGTGGGTCAGGCTGGAGTCGGTGCTGCAGGGACTGGCCGACCACCTGGACGGCGACATGCTCAAGAAGAACATCCGCAACGCCGAGCGCGGCTACGAGGAAGTGCAGGTGATCACATGGTAGAGCGCGGCAAGGCGCCGGCGCCAGCGGCGCAGCCGCCCCCGACAGCCGGGCGCCGCAGGCCGAAGAGATCTTCCAGACCGAGGCCTGCTGGTCCATCTCGAGCGGCGACCTGCTCTGCCTCCACACCGGGGACTGGCGCACCGAGCGGCCGGTCTTCGTCAAGGAGAAGTGCAACGCCTGCGGCTTCTGCTACATCTACTGCCCCATCCAGTGCGTCGTGGACGACGAGGACGGCATCCACTACGCCGCCGACATGGACTACTGCAAGGGCTGCGGCGTGTGCGCCAAGGAATGCCCCAAGGACGCGATCGTCATGACCCCCGAAGGAGACTTACGCCGATGACTGTCGCATCTGAGGCAGCGCAGAGCCAGACCAAGGTCATCACCGGCAACGGCGCCGCCGCCTGGGCGGCCATGCTCTGCCGTCCCGACGTGGTGGCCGCCTATCCCATCACCCCGCAGAGCGAGGTCATCGAGCAGCTGGCCAAGTTCCACGCCGACGGGGTGCTCGACTGCGAGTACGTCAACGTCGAGGGTGAGAACTCGGCGCAGAACGTGGTCTGCGCGGCCACCATGGCGGGCGGCCGGGCCTTCACGGCCACCTCGTCCTACGGCCTGGTCTACATGTACGACGCCATGTTCAACACCGCCGGCTACCGGGCCCCGGTGGTCATGATCAACGTCAACCGGGAGCCGCCGGGCATCCACGCGGTGTGCTCCGGCCAGCAGGACATGATCTCGGTGCGCGACACCGGCTGGGTGCAGCTCATCGTGGAGAACTGCCAGGAGATCATGGACACCACCATCATGGCCTTCCGCCTGGCCGAGGACTACGACATCCAGCTGCCGGTGATCGTCAACTACGACGGCTACTACCTGTCGTTCCTGGCCGAATCGGTGGAGATCCCGGCCATCGCCGAGGTGGACGACTATCTGGAGGTGCTCAAGAGCCAGCCGCCGCGGCCGCAGTTGCTGCCCGGCTCGAACCTGGGCTGCGGCAGCCACGGCATCGGCATGGGCTACGTGGAGCTGCGCAAGAAGCACATGGCGGCCATGGAGCGGGTCAAGACCAAGCTCGAGGAGATCGAGGGCGAGTTCGAGGCGGCCTTCGGCCGCAGCTACGGCGGCCAGATCGAGGAGTACCGCACCGAAGACGCCGACATCGTGCTGGTGACGAGCGGCAGCGCGGTGGGGACGGCCCGCGAGGTGATCGACGCCAAGCGCGACGAGGGCATCAAGGTCGGCCTGGTGAAGCTGCGCCTCTACCGGCCGTTCCCCACGGAGCGGCTGAGCGCAGGCTCTCAAGGGCAAGAAGGCCATCGGGGTGCTCGACCGCAGCATCTGCTTCGGCTGGGACTGCGGCCCGTTCTACATGGAGACCCGGGCCGCTCACGCCCGAGATCGGCATCGTGCCCATGCTCAGCTTCATCGACGGCCTGGCCAACATGGACATCACCCGGGACCACATAGCGGGGATGATCGACGATATCCAGGCGGCGTCCGAGGGGCGCCCCTATCAGGAAGTGACGTGGCTGCCATGAGCAGGCTGAGACGGCGCGGCGGCGCCGGCGACCGCAAGCGAGGGTGTGAGATGGCGGAACAACGCAAGAGACAACCCAAGGTCTGCGACTACTACGTCGACGAGGACAGTTTCTCGCCGGGCGTGGCGTTCTGCGCCGGCTGTGCCCTCGAGCTCAACCTCAGGTTCATCTCCCGGGTGCTGGGCAAGGACATCATCTTCGTGGGCACGCCGTCCTGCTCGGCCCCGGTGCTGCACGGGCAGAACACCATGGCCTGGCACAAGCACGCCTACTACGCCTGCACCATGACCGGCGTGGCCTCCAGCGCCACCGGCCTCACCCGCTACTACCAGAAGGCCGGCATCGACGCCACCGTCGTCTGCCACACGGGCGACGGCTGCTCCCAGGACGTGGGCTTCCAGACGCTGAGCGGCGCCGCCGAGCGCAACGAGAAGATGATCTACATCACGTACGACAACGAAGGCTACATGAACACCGGCATCCAGCAGAGCAGCGCGACGCCGTTCGGCGCCTCCACCAGCACCACGCCCGCGGGGCAGAGCCAGCCGGGGCAAGACCACCGGTTCCAAGAACATGCCGCTGGTCATGGCCATGCACGACATCCCGTACGTGGCGACCGCCACCCTCAGCCACCTCGAGGACTACGCCAAGAAGCTGGTGAAGGCCAAGGAGGCGGCCAAGGAGGGCTTTGCCTACATCCACGTGTTCTGCCCGTGCGTCGTGGGGTGGAGGATCCCGATGGACGCGTCGATCCAGGTGTGCCGCGACGCGGTGAGGACCAACTACTTCCCGCTGTGGGAGATGGAAGACGGCGTCTACCGGATCACGCAGAAGGTCAAGGACCCCAAGCCGGTGGGCGAGCTGACCTCCACGCTGGGCAAGTTCCGCCACCTGAAGGCCGGACGAGCTGGCCATCCTGCAGGGGCAGGTGGACCAGCGCTTCAGGGTGCTGCAGGCGCTGTGCGCGCGGTCGGCCGAGGAGCCCGCCGCGGAATAGCCGGCGGCGCCGGCCGGACGTTCGTCGCGCTGGGCGGCGAGCCGGCCGCACGCACCCTGGGCCGACCGGCCTGGCGGGCCGCTCAGTCCTCCTTGCCGCTCTTCGCGCACGTAGTCGAAGCCGTTCCCGGTCGTGAAGAAGATGAACGGCCGGTCCACCCGTGCACGACGAGCGGGCAGTGCGGCACGCCCGCCGGGACGAACACCGCGCACGACTTCGTGAGCATGCGCTTCTCGTCGCCCACCCATAGCTCCACCTCGCCGTGCAGGTCGAAGTGGTCGTCGGGGTCGGTTCCCAGGAATACCAGGTACTCGTCGAAGGCGTGGGTGTGCGATTCCTTGAGGTCCTCGACCGTCCCGGTGCGGAGCACCATGCAGGTCTCCAGGTAGAAGGCGCCGGGCAGGGCTCCGTCCAGCTCGTTCGAGATATAGAGGGTGTCGCACCAGGGAACGTCGCTGTCCCTCTCGCGGCTCTGGGGGTGGTCCGGGTGGCGCGGAGTGTCGGTGATGAAGTATCTGCCGTACTCGCTCTGATCCATCGAATCCTCCTCGGGGCACCGGCTTCGTTCGGGTCGTGACTCACGCCAATGAAAAAGAGACCCCCGCCCCCCTCGGATTCCGAGGAGGGCGGGGGTCTGTCGTCAGTCGGTCACTGCGCGGACCCTGTCGGCCGTCTCACGGCTTCGAGGTCGCGGGCAGTCTGGTTGCTATTTACCTCTGGTCCCAGGGGACGAACGTCAGCATCGGGCTCTGGGAGTATTCCGCCGGGAAGATGACCACGCGCTTCTTGTCGGGCTGCCATTGGTCGGCGACGAACGGCATGTGGGCGATGCCTGGGGCGTCAGGATAGAAGGTCCCATAGACGACGTCGCCCATGGTGGTGCCCTGGGAATGTGCCGTTGAAGACCTGGTCTCTCACCGGGCCCGGTTCGGCCGTTCCGGCCCTCTCGAGGGCCATGGCGAGAATCTGCACCTGGGCGTAGTAGAGGCCGACGCTATTGGAGGTGTCGCCGTTGAAATCGGCCGTGTAGGCCGCGCCCAGTTCCTTGCAGTAGGGGTACGGGAAGGTTTCCGACCAGAAACCATCGTGACCGACGTAGTTCGAGTCAGGCCCGAGGGTGTTGGCGAAATCCGAGGGCCAGAATCCCTTGTACCCGAAGATGTACTTCGGAGACCAGTTCTGCTGCTTCATCTGCTTGATGAACGTGATGCCGGCGGCGGGGTCGATCAGCGTGACCATTCCGTCGACGTTCATCTCCTTGTACTTCAGGATGATCGAGGAGAAGTCCGGGGTGCCCGTCGCGCTGTACTGCTCGTAGGTCACGACGTTGTAGCCTGCCGCCTTGAGTCCCGCCTCGGTGGCGTTGCCGAAACCCGTGCCGTCGGGCGAGTTGTCGGTCATGACGGCGAAGTTCTTGGGTACGTCAGCCGGAGCCATCGCCTTGATCGCGCCTACGGCCGCATTGCCGGATTCGCCGGCCGACTCGAAGAAGTCGGAGGACCACTTCAGGTTCATGCCGCCGATGAACCCCGCGAAACTCCCGTCGGGGGAAGCGACGTCGATCCAACTCGAGACGATGTCGAAGTAGACCCCGTACTTCTCGGCCACCGTCGCGGCCGCCTGGTTGACAGGAGTGATGTTCGAGCTAAGGATGAGTTTGAGGCCGTCGACCTTGATCAGCTGCTCCATGGCCGCGGCGCCCGCGGTCGGATCGCTCTTGTCGTCGGCATACTTCAGCACGATCTTGTGCATCTTGCCGTCGCTGAGCTTGACGCCGCCTTTGGCGTTGATGTCGGCGACGGCCTTCTCCTGCGCCCACTTCTCGTCTTGGCCGGTCAAGACGTTGCTGCCGGTCAACGAGTTGATCGCGCCGACAACGATGTCATCGCCTGCGCGGCGGCGCGTGGTGGCCGGCCCGCCGTGGTGGCCGGACCAGCCGTGGTGGCCGGCCCGCGTGGTCGCCGTCGTGGTCGTGGTCTCTTCGGTCGAGCCGCAGGCCGACAGGAAGAGAACGGACATGAGGCCGACGGCCAGGACCAGGATCAGCACAAGCAGTTTCTTGTCTCTCATGTTACCCCCCGAGTTCGCTGCTGCAATGTGATGGTTGGAAATGGAACAAGCCGGGCGTGTTCATGCCATAGACTTCCCCCCTCAGTATCCCCCGTGTTCACTTGTGCAAGTGAACCAATAGTCTAGCACGCTGTTAATTCCACGGATAGCGTGGTTCCAAACGCAAGTCGACTCCGATTGGTGGCCAATGCAGGGGAAAAGGCCGTCCAGGGCACTCGCGAGAGCGCCGCGAAGAAGTCGTCTTGACGCGACTTCCCAAAGGCGGAGGCATCTGCTATGGTGGCAGCGCTTGAGCGGGAATCGGGCGCCTTGTCGGCAAGCGGGTCGTTTTGGGGGGATTTGCTTGGACTTGATGCCGCATCGTCGTGGCTCCTTCGCCGTGATATTGAACCTGGTCGACGAGCGGCCTCGGCCGGCCTCGCTAGGGGCAGTAGACTATGGCGGCTGGAGACCCTCTCCTCACCCTCACCAAAGTGGACAAGCACTTCGGCGGCCTCCACGTCCTCACCGATCTGGATTTCGAAGTGCGCGAGGAGGAGATCGTGGGCCTCATCGGCCCCAACGGCGCCGGCAAGTCCACGGTTTTCAACCTCATCACTTCGATATATCCGATAGATCGCGGCAGTATCCGGTTCAAGGATAAGGAGATCGCCGGCCTTGCTCCGTACAAGATCTGCCACCTGGGGATATCGAGGACCTATCAGCTCGTCCGGGCCTTTCTCAAGATGTCGGTCCACGAGAACGTCATGACGGCAGCCGTCTACGGAGGCAAGCACCAGGCCCAGAGTGCCAAGCAGCGCACCCTGGAAGCCCTGGAGCTTGTGGAGTTGTCCGCCAAGCGGGATGTCATGGCAGCACACTTGACTCTGTCCGACCGGCGCCTGCTGGAGATCGCCATGGGCTTGGCCTCGATGCCGTCTCTGATCCTGCTCGACGAGCCCATGGCCGGCCTTACGGACGTCGAGATAGAGCACCTGCTGGGCGTTATCAGGGCGACGAAAGCCGAACGGAAATTCGCCATCCTGTGGATCGAGCACAGGGTGGACGCGGTCCTTGACTTCTGCGAGCGCGTGGCCGTGCTCGACTACGGGGTCAAGATCGCGGATGGGTGCCCGGACGACGTGGCGTGCGACGCAAAAGTGATAGAGGCTTACCTTGGCGAACCCGCTGCTTGAGGTCAAGGAACTAAGCGTCTCCTACGGGGATGTCCGGGCCCTTATGGGCGTTTCCCTCGAGGTCGAGGAAGGGTCTATCGTGGCTCTTGTCGGATCCAACGGCGCCGGCAAGTCCACCCTGCTGAAGGCGGTCGCGGGTCTTCTCCACCCCTCTGGGGGACAGATACTCTTCATGGGGGAGGACCTAGGGAATCTCAACACCAAGCACCGCGTCGACAGAGGCATCGTGCTTGTGCCCGAGGGGCGGCGGCTCTTCCAGGGCCTGACCATCCTTGAGAATCTGAGACTGGGGGCGTATATCCCCAGGGCACGCGCCAGCTATGACGAGTCTCTGGAACGAGTATTCGGGCTGTTCCCGGTACTGAAGGAGCGAGCGAACGGCAAGGCCGGCCTTCTGAGCGGCGGCGAGCAGCAGATGCTGGCCATTGGGCGGGCCGTCATGGCGCACCCAAAGCTCGTCATGATCGACGAAGCCTCTCTGGGGCTCAGCCCCATCCTGACAAGGACGATCTTCGAGTTGATCGTCGCGCTCAACCAGCAAGGGACCACCGTCTTGATGGTGGAGCAGAATATCCACATGGCTTTGAAGATCTGTAGCAACGCCTATGTGATGAAGACAGGGCACATCATACTGAGTGGGACCGGGGAAGAGTTGCTTGCAAACGTCGACGTACGGAAGGCCTATGTGGGCGAGCGGGGGAGCAAGCTGTAATGACGGTCTTGATCCAGGTCATAATCAACGGCATTCTCCTGGGGTCCATGTACGGCATCGCGGCCGCCGGCCTAAGCCTCATCTTTGGCACGATGAGGATCATCTTCCTTGCCCAGGGCACGATGATCGTCTTCTTTGCCTTCGTAACCTACTGGCTCTTCGTCAAAGCTCCATATCGATCCTTATCTTTGCCTGCTCATAGTGGTGCCTCTCGCCTTCTTGGTAGGCTTAGGCCTGTTCTACTCCCTGTTCCGGAAGGCAGTCGCCCTCGAGGACAGGAACGTCACGTTGCTGCTCGCGGTGGGACTGATGTATCTGGTCGACAACACGATGCTGAAGGTTTGGTCTGCCACTCCGCGCTCGCGTAACGATCTCGTATTCAGATGCCATGATCGTCTGTTGGGGGCATCCGGGTGCCGTGGCTGCGCCTCGCCCTCGTGGGACTCGCCTTGGTGTCGGCTCTCGTCGTGTTCTTGTTCCTCAAGAGAACACGCATAGGAACCGCGGTGAGGGCAGCCTCTGAGGACATCGAGGCGACGAAGATCCAGGGGATCAACGCCGTCTGGGTGTGCGCGATCAGCTTCGCCGTCGGGATCGGACTCGCGGGAGTGGCCGGTGTCGGGATGGCCACCGTCTTCAGCTTTGACTACCAGTTTGGGTTCACGTGGGCTATCAAAGCCCTGGTCGCGCTCGCTCTCGGAGGCATCGGCAACGTGTTCGGCGCTCTGGCAGGGGGCCTTCTCCTGGGCATCATCGAGAACCTCGCCGCCTACTATTGGGGCATCGCCTGGATCGACGTAGCCTCATATGGGCTCTTCATGCTGGTGCTGATCTTCCTGCCCCAGGGCTTGTTCGGCCGACGGGCGCTGGTCAAGAAAGTCTGAACTGCGGAGCGATACGGAGAATCGATGGCGCGGATATGAGATCACTAGCCGGACCGGAGAAAGTTGAACAAGCGGAAGCTGGTCTCGGCGGGCCTCGCGGTTGTGGCGGTCGTGTTCTTCGCCACCCTGCCCTTCTACTACGACGTCAACCGTGGACAGTTCGGCATCTTCTTCTTCAACGTCTTCATATACGCGATCATGGCACAGGGCTGGAATCTGATAGGCGGCTACACGGGCCAGATCAGTCTCTGCCAGAATACTTTCTTCGGCGTTGGGGCCTATACCATGGCGTTGTTGTGGTACAACAACGTCACGCATACCGGGTACTACTTCGACCCGGTGCTGATGATCCTGGCCGGCATCTTGCCGGCCATCCTCGCCGTCCTAATCGGACTGCCGCTTCTGTCCCGCCTGCGGGGCGACTACTTCTCCTTCGGCACGCTAGGGTTTGGGATAATCGTCACCACTCTGTTCATCAATGGGGGGAAGTTCACGGGTGGCGCAGAGGGCAGGCTGCTGGTCCAGAAGATGCCCGCAGACGTCGTTTTCAACCTGCGCCTTCACTATTGGGTAGCTTTCCTGGTGGCTGTTCTTGCGACTTTGGCGGTCTACTTCCTGACTTCTTCCAGGGTCGGGCTTGCCCTGAAGGCCATCCGGGAAGACGAGGTCTCGGCGGTGTCGCACGGCATCAACGTACTCAAGTACAAGATCATCGCCTTTGCCGGGGGTGCGGCCATGGCCGGGGTGGCCGGCAGCATCTACGGCTACTATCTCCTTCAGGTGACCCCGATCAACGTCCTCACCTTCAACTGGCTCTTCCTCCCGATCCTGATGACCGTGCTCGGGGGAACGGGAACGCTCCTTGGTCCGTGGCTGGGGGCGATCGTGATCTACCTCATAAGCTGGTACGGAGGCTCGTACCTCGCAGGCTGGGACGCGGTGATCTCGGGGGTCGTGATCATACTGGTGATGCTCTTCATACCGACCGGTATCATGGGGCTCGCCCAGAAGGTGCCCGGTCTGGGGAGGAAGGGCTAGCTCGGGCCATAGCGGCTCGGTCAGCACTGTCGCCGGCAGGTTCCAGGAGTCCGCGCGTGCTCTCCAGCGCGGCGCTTGCCCACCGCGACAGATCCTTCGGCGGGAGTGTCTCCATCATGTGCGCCCTATCGAATGAGCGAAAACGGCATCGACTGACCAAAGGGGGGTCACAATGGCCGAAGAAAAACCATCGTTCCCGACCAGGCGGCTGCACCACGTGGGCGTCGTGGTGAAGGACCTCGAGAAGGCGATAGCCCAGATGGAGGCGCTGGGGTTCGGGCCGTTCAAGTTCGACGACGAGCATCGGACGTTCGCCATCGACTTCAAAGGCGAGCTACACGGCGAGCCGGCTGAGTGGACCACCCTCATCAGCAACGGCATGATGGGCGACGTCGAACTGGAGCTGCTGGAGCCGGTGGCCGGCAATCAGGCTCTCAAGGAGACCCTGGATGCTCAAGGCGAAGGGCTGCACCACATCGGCTGGCTGACCACCGATCTTCAGGGAGACATGGAGAAGGCCAAGGCGGCGGGCGCCAAGATCTGGACCAGCTCCATCGTCCCCGGTCAGCCCGGCTTCTGCTACTTCGAGAACTCAGCCGTAGGCAATCTCGCCATCGAACTGCGGGAGCCATAGGTCGATGAAAGCCGCGCTCACATACGGCCCCTTCGACATGCGGGTCGAAGACGTCCCCGAGCCGACTCCCGGTCCGGGTGAGGTCAAGGTGAAGATCGCCTACTGCGGCATCTGCGGCACCGACCCCGACATCTACGACGGCACGTTCGGCTTCTTGAAGGCTCCGTGGTGGCCCAAACCCCCGTTCCCGACCGGGCACGAGGCGTCGGGCACCATCGTGGAGCTGGGGCCGGACCTCGTCCGCGAAGATCTCGCAGGTCGGCCAGCGGGTGGCCATGAACTTCCGCACCTATTGCGGCAAGTGCGACTACTGCAAGTCGGCCCGCGAGCACATGTGCGAGCACGTCACGAGCTACGAGGCGGGTTTCGCCGAGTACGCGGTCTACGGCGAAGCGGCCATCTACCCGCTGCCCGATGACGTCAGTCTGGAGCACGGGGCGTTCCTCGAGCCGACGACCATCTGCACTCACGCCGTCGACCAGGGAAACATCATCCCGGGCCGGACGGTGGCCATCTGCGGCGGGGGGACCATCGGCTCCCTGGTGCAGCAGATCTCCATGCGGGCCGGAGCCGCCCGGGTGCTCGTGTCCGACCCCATGCCCGAGAAGCGGGCGCTCGCCAAGAAGCTGGGCGCCGACTGGGTGGTCGACCCCCTGAACGAAGACCTGGAGACCGCCGCGCGGGGATACACCGACGGCCGGGGCTTCGACACGGTGTTCGAGTGCAGCGGGAGGCTGGCCGTGGCCAAGCAGTGTGTCTACCTGGCCGACAAGTGCGGCACCATCGTATGGGCGGGCGTCTATCCGGAGGAGGCCGAGTTCCCCTTCAACCCGTATTACATGTTCGCGAACGAGCTGACCGTCCGGTCCACAACGCTCGCTCCCGTACGCGTTCCCAAGAGCCGTCAAGCTTCTCTCGAAGCTGGATCTCGATCCGCTCCTGAGCGAGATCGTGCCGCTCGAGAACATCGCCCAGGCGCTGGCGGGCCGGAAGAACAGCACCGCCGTCAAGATCCTAATCAAGCCTTAGCTCTATAGCCCGAAACGCCGACTCAACAGGTCGCTCAAAGAGAGGTCGCGAGAAGTGAGAGGTCCCGATGAGTGAAAAGATCAACTGCGACAACTGCGGCATGATGCTGTACTACGGGGAGGAGATAAAGCGCCGCCTCTACATGCGCGCCATCCCCGACGAAGCGGCCGTCCTGGCAGCCTACGGCAACGCGTGTCCGCGCTGCGGCAACGCGCTCGCGGTGGATTCCGTGAAGGTCGAGATCAAAAGGCGGGCCACCCATGAGTCATAGCGACGCCCTCATCCAGGAGTTGGAGGCCAGGTCCAAGACCATGGCCAACCACTGCCTCACCCAGTTCTGCACGTTCAGCCAGGGCCACGTGGGCGGCACCATGTCGGTGATGGAGATCATCACCTCCCTGTACTTCCATCACATCAAGTTCGATCCCAAGAATCCCGACTGGCCCGAGCGCGACCGGGTGATCATGTCCAAAGCCCACTGCTGCGAGGCCATCTACGCGGCTCTGGTCGAGCTGGGCATGTACTCCGAGGAGCAACTCGGCACCTACTACTGCTACGGCTCGCCCTTCCAGGGCCACGCCGACCGCTGGTGCACGCCCGGCATCGACTTCTCCGGCGGCTCGCTGGGACAGGGGCTCTCCTTCGCGGCCGGACTGGCGCTTGCCGAGAAGCTCAAGATGAAGTTCAACCCGCCCTCGCGGGAGGACACGTTCCTTCCCCGCTACATCGTCCGCTACAACCCGCGCTTTCGCACCTACTGCATCATGGGCGACGGCGAGTTGCACGAGGGCCAGGTGTGGGAAGCGGCCATGTTCGCCAACAAGTTCAAGCTGGACAACCTCATCGCCATCGTGGACTACAACAAGTGGTCGCTCGACGGCCCCACGAACGACATCATGCCCATCGAGCCGCTGGTGGACAAGTGGAAGGCCTTCGGCTGGACGGTCTACGAGATCGACGGGCACGATATCCGGCAGATCCTCGACGCTCTCGACCTGGTGACCAAGCAGTACGGCGACAACAAACCCAAGGTCATCATCGCCCACACGGTCAAGGGGCGCGGCGTCTCCAACTGGGAGGAGCTGCACATGCACCTGGGCCGCGGCGAAGAGATGATGAAGGGCGTCAGGGAAGGGAGAGCCAAATATGGCGACGTGGAATAAGCATGTAGCTATCGGCGAGCCCGCCATGCCCTACAAAGGGATCGGCACCGCCATCAAGGCCGCCTTCGAAAAGGATCCCAAGGTGCTCGCCATCCTCGAGGACATGCAGTTCCCCGAGATCGAGTGGTTCACCGACAACATGTTCGATCGCATGATCGAGTGCGGCATCGCCGAGCAGAACGGGGCCTGCGTGGCGGCTGCTCTCGCGGCCGAGGGTTTCATCCCCGTGCTGAACAACTTCCTGTTCGCCAGCATGAGCCGCGCCTACAACCAGATCCGGCAGAGCATCCTGGTGGACCGCTTCAACGTGAAGTTCATCTCCCGCGAGGGAGTGTGGGGCGAGGTCGGCGTCTCTCACGCCACCGTGGAGGGCATCGGCAGCCTTCGTAACCTGCCGAACCTGGTGATCATGAACCCGGCCGACATCGTGGAAGCGGAGAAGGCGACCGAGGCCATGATGCAGTACATCGGGCCCTGCATGGTGAGGGCGGAGTTGAGCCCCAACCCGTTCCGCATCTTCACCGACGACTACCCGTTCGACATCGGCAAGGCCTACTCGCTGCGTGACGGCAAGGACGCCACCATCGTGGCCACCGGCTACATGGTGACCGAGGCGATCAAGGCCGTCGACCTGCTGGAGAAGGACGGCCTCGACGTGGGCGTGCTGAACGTCTGCACCTGGAAGCCCATCGACGAGGAAGCGATCGTCGCGGCTGCCGCCCGGACCGGCGCCATCGTGACTGCCGAGAACTGCAGCGACATCAACGGCCTGGGTGACACCGTGGCCTGCGTGCTGTCGGAGAACCTGCCGACCCCGCTGGTGAAAGTCGGCGTCGAGGACGAGTTCGGGCAGTCCGGCCTGATCACGCCGGAACGCGACGAGCTCATGGAGCACTTCGCCCTCAGCGCCGCCGACATCGCCGTCTCGGTCAAGGAGTGCATCAAGAAGAGGGAGAAACTGGCCCGATGAGAGTCCTGGTCATCGGGGGCAGCGGCCTCTTTGGGAAGAAGTGCGCGCTGGCTCTGCTTGCCGATCCCGAGGTCGAGGTTGTCGTCTCGTTCGACCCGGCGCCGCCGTCCGAGCTGTTCCTCAAGCGGATCGAACCGTACGCGGCCAAGTTCAAGTACATCCGCGGCGACATCTCCGACCTGCAGCAGTTGCTCGCCGCCGCCAGCGCGAACAAGGTGGACCGGCTGGTCAACTGGGCGATGATCCTCTCGAAGGACCCCATGCCCTGGCTCAACATGAAGATCGGACTTCAGGGGATGGCCAACGTCTTCGAGACGGCGCGGCTCCTCGGGATCAAACGGGTGGTCTACGCCAGCTCGGAGACGGTCTACGGATTCCAGGAGGACTATGGCGACCGGGATATCGTGGAGGACGACCGGCTGCTGCCCTTCCCCGGCAGTGTGTACGCGCTGTCCAAATGCCTGGCCGAGGTCTTCGCTGCCCAGTACGACGAGCTGTACGGGATCAAGTCGACCGCTCTGCGGCCCTGCATCGGCTACGGCCACGGCGGCAAGGACCCCAAGTTCGTCCGCTGGTTCTCCGACATCGTGTCGCTGCCGGCCGTCGGCAAGCCCGTCCACCTGGAGTGCACGGGTGACTGGCAGTTCTCGACCATCCTCTCCGACGAGGTGGGCGAGTTCACCCGCTTGGCCCTGCACGCCGAATCGTCGCCGCACTCCGCGTATAACCTGGGCGGCCCGCCCGTGACCCTCCGCGATTTCGCGGCCGTGGTCAAGAAGTACATCCCCGACGCGGACATCACCTTCGGCGACGAACCGGAGGATTGCGAGCTGCCCTGGAAGGTGAGCTCCGACCGCGCGAAAGAGGACTTCGGCTTCACCCTCATGTCCCTCGAAGAAGCGGTGCTCAAGCACATCAACGAGGCGCGGGCCGAGGCCGGGATGGAGCCGCTCAAGTAGCGACCGACGCAGAGGAGGAGACAGATATGAAAGCCGCCGTCTGCTACGGGTTCGGGCAGCCACTGGTCATCGAGGACCTGGTCATGCGGCCGCCACATCCCGACGAAGTGAAGGTGAAGGTGGTCGCCACCGCCATCTGCCACAGCGATCTCCACGATATCCATGGCGATTTCGGGGGCGGACTACCCTTCGTGGGCGGGCACGAGACCGCCGGGTACGTGGAGGAGGTGGGGTCCGGCGTCACGTCGGTCGCCCCGGGTGACCCGGTGGTCGTTAGCCTTCTCGAGTCTTGCGGCGAGTGCTTCCACTGCATCACGGGCCGGCCCTACTTCTGCGAGACCAAGGTCACGTACGACGTCCGGGGGACCCTCAAGAACCAGAAGGGCGAGGAAGTGATCCAAAAAGCCCGGGTCGGCGGCTTCGCTGAGTACGTCCTGGTGCACGAGTCGCAGCTTGTGAAGATCCCGGAAGGCTTTCCCATGGATCTCGCTTCTCTCCTGGCGTGCGGGGTGACGACAGGCTTCGGCGCCGTGGTCAACCGGGCCAAGGTTCCCCCGCTCAGCAGCGTCGTGGTCATCGGCACGGGCGGGGTGGGCCTGAACTCGGTGCAGGGAGCGGTCACCTGCGGGGCCAATCCCATCATCGCGGTGGACATCCTCGACTCCAAACTGGCTCGCGCCAGAGAGTTTGGCGCCACTCACGTAGTGAACGCCAAGACGACCGACGCGGTCGCCGCCGTGAAGGAGCTCACGGGAGGGAGAGGCGCCGACTACGTGTTCGTCACCGTCGGCAGCTCCGTCATGCTCCAGCAGGCCTTTTCTATGCTGGCGAGGCGAGGCAGCGCGGTCATGGTCGGACTGCCGCCCGCGTCGGATCCGCCTGTGAGCCTACCGGCCGCCGAGTTCGCCCTCACCGAGAAGACGGTCACCGGCGGGTTCATGGGCTCGATATGCCCGCAGGTGGACATCCCGGCTCTCATCGCTCTCTACAAGGCGGGAAGATACAAGCTGGACGAGCTGATAGCCGGCCGCTACCCGTTCGAAAAGATCAACGAGGCTATCGAGTCGTCGGCCGCGGGGGAGGCGTTGCGCAACGTCGTGATCTTCGGGTAGAGACGGCCCAGGGGCCTACTTGCCCTTGTAGCTGGGCTTCCGCTTCTCGATGAACGCCTTCGCGCCTTCCTTCTGGTCTTCGTAGCTGAAGGCCAGAGCGAAGAGGTCGCGCTCGTAGCTCATCCCCACTTGCAGGGGGGTTTCCAGCGACCTGTTGATGGCGATCTTGGCCAGCCCGATGATGGCGGGGCTGTTGCGCAGCAGTTCTTTGACGAGGCTCTCGGTCGCCTCCCGCAGTTGCTCGTGAGGCACCACCTGGTTGATGATCCCGAGGTCCATCGCCTCCTGGGCGGTGATCATGCGGCCCGTGAAGATGAGCTCCTTGGCCTTCTTCTCACCGACGAGCCGGGGAAGGACCTGAGTGCCGCCGCCGCCGGGGATGAGGCCTACCCTTATCTCGGTCTGGCCGATCTTGGCGTCATCGGCGGCGATGATGATGTCGCACGACATCATCAACTCGCACCCTGCCCCGAGGGCCAGCCCGTTCACCGAGGCGATCACCGGCTTGGTCATGTTCCTGATGAGCTCGAACGGCCGGAGTATGTACTTCTGGGCGACCACATACGAGGGGACCCGGGTGACGTACTGGGCCACGTCGGCGCCGGCGCTGAAGGCTTTGTCGCCGGAGCCGGTAATGACCACCACGAATACTTCTTCATCGCCGGAAGCCTGCTCCAGAGCGTCGACCAGCTCCATGCGCAGTCCGTCGCTTTGCGCGTTCATGGCATCCGGTCGATTGAGGGTTATCCAGGCGACGGAATCTGCCTTCTCGTAGATGATGAACTCATAGGTGCCGGACATTGGAACGCCTCCCGGTGCGGGTGTCGGACTTCGCTCTTGGAGGCTGCCGAGGAGCGAAGCCCCTCGGCAGCCTGCTACCCCCGATGATATCGCAGAGCGGCGACGGGCGGGCGTCTTCGTGGGCAGCCTGGAGTCGATTTTGGTACGCGAATACCAAAACCACCCCGGTACTGCCCAGTGGCTGTTGTATAATGAGGCGCCGGCGAGAAACGCCTGCCGGCTCCCCTATGCACGTTGCGCATAAAGATACCGAGCAGGGTCAATACTTTTGAGGCGGAGGTAAGCATGCCGGGCATACTTGATGGTGTGAAGGTCGTAGAAGTAGGACACGTGGTGGCGATCCCGGCGGCTTCTTCGATGATGGGCGACTGTGGCGCGGATGTGATCAAAGTCGAGCCTCTCACCGGCGACCAGTCCCGCACCTTCCGCGGCTCCGAGATGAATCCCGGCTTCTATCTTCACAACAGAAGCAAGAGAGCCATCGCGGTCAACCTCAAAGATGAGAACGGTCAGAAGATCGTCTATGACATGGTCAAAGACGCCGATGTGTTCCTGACCAACTACCGGCAAGAAGCGCTTCTCAAGCTCAAGATGGACTACGAGTCGATAAGCGCGGTCAACCCGAAGATCATCTACGGCATAGTCACCGCCTACGGCACCACCGGCCCCGACAAGGACATGCCGGGTTACGACTTCGCCGCCGGGTGGGCGCGCTCCGGTATCCAATACATGCTCACCGTCCCCGGGTCGATACCTCCCACCTCTCGGCCGGGCATCATCGACCGGGTCTCCTCCATGCAGATCTTCGGGGGCATCGCCGCCGCTCTCTACCACCGGGAGCGCACCGGCAAAGGGCAGAAGGTCGAGTTCAACCTGTACCACACGGGCGTTTGGATGGTCGGCGCCGACATCATGGATGCCCTGGTCGGCGTCCCGCTCCGCATCACCGACCCCGACAAGTCGGACAACCCGTTCTACGACACGTACAAGACCAAGGACGACCGCTGGCTGCAACTGACCGCCGGCGACCGTTACGCCGCCGCGTCCGACCCCACGGGCCGCGCTTTCTGGACCAAGTTCACCAACGCTCTCGACCGGCCCGACCTGGCCGACGATGCCCGGTTCGCGACGACCGCCGACCGGCAGGCGCACCGCAAGGAACTCAAACCCATGCTGGAAGCCGAATTCCTTACCCGCACCTACGCGGAATGGGAAGTCCGGCTGCGCGAGAACGACCTGATGTATGGCCCGATCCTCTCGCCGTTGGACGTCATCGACGATCCGCAGGCCCTCGCCAACGACTTCTTTGACGACATCGAGCAGCCGGGCGTCGGCAAGCTGCGGCTGATCAACCAGCCCATCCGGTTCGTCCAGGATCCTTCCTCGATCCGGTCGACCGTGCCCGCGCTGGGCGAGCATACCGATGAGGTCGTAGGCAGCCTCGGCTACAGCGCGGAGCAGATCGCCGAACTCAGAGACAAGAAAGTCATCCGCTAGAGGTGACCCCTGCGTCTCGGCGACAAGCGAAACGGAGGTTTAGGTGGCAGAGACAAAGCAGGTGCTGATCGGTGAGAACCTATTCGACATGTCGGAGGGCAAGCCGAGCCTCATCGTCACGCACTGCACATCATGCGGGGACTACTTCTTCCCCAAATCGTTCACGTGTCACAACCCGAACTGCACCGGCAAGCAGGTCGAACAGACGCATCTGAGCCGGTACGGCAAGGTGGAGAACTACTCGGTCATGAACTACCCGCCGCCGCCGCCGTTCGTCACCAAAGAGCCGTATGAGCCCATTGTCTGCGCAGCCGTGGAATTCCCCGAGGGGATCACGATCATCGGCATGATGGAAGGCACCACCGCCGACGAGGTCCAGCATCGGCATGGACGTCGAAGTCACCGTCGGTGCGCTGTATACCAACAAGAAGGATGAAGAGATCATCGCCTGGAAGTTCAAGGCGGTCTAGGTCGAGTTGCTGCTGATAAATCCGCAAACAGGCTGCTGAGAAATGACCTTCGCCGCAGGAGTTCGCCGGGCACGCGCAAGGCTAGGACGCAGGGAGCGTGCGTAGCAGCGCTACGGACGCGACTGAGGACAACGCATGGCGCCGCCGGGCGGGGTCCTGAGGCCGACGTTTCGTTTTTCAGCAGCCTCCCAATCGAAAAGGCGTGACGAAAATGAAGGATGTGGCGATCATCGGCGTGGGGATGCACCCCTGGGGCAAGTTCCCCGACAAGCCGTGGACCCAGATGGCCAAAGAAGCTATCGACGAAGCTCTCGCCGACGCCGGCGTTCAATGGAAAGACGTAGGCCAGGTGATCTCCGGCTCCCAGTTGTGGGGCGGGCGCAAGGGCATCTACTCCGGCACCTACATCGAAGAAGTGATGGGGAACGTCGGCGTGCCCGTGGTGAACGTCAACAACGCGTGCGCCACCGGGGGCACGATGCTGAGCGTGGCCGCGATGGCCGTTGCCTCCGGTGCGGCCGACATCGTACTGGCCGTCAGCGCCGACAAGTCCGCCAAGGGCTTCTTCCCGGCTCTACCCGTGTACCACGAGGAGCCGGTGCCCTCCGACGACACGCTGCGCTGGAACATGGGCCTGCCCAACCCGGTCTACTGGGCGCTCGAGATGCGCAAGCGGATGATCAAGTTCGGCGACACCGAGGAGCATCTGGCCAAGGTCAAAGTGACCATGAGCAAGCATGGCAAGCTCAACCCGAAGGCCCGGTATCAGCGCGAGTTCACGCTTGAGGAAGTGTTGAACTCGGCGATGGTCACCGACCCGCTCCGTCTCTACGAGATCTGCGCCACCAGCGACGGCGCCGGCGCGGCGATCCTCTGCAGCATGGAGAAGGCCAAGCAGTACACCAGCAAGCCCATCACCATCATCGCCTCGGCGCTGGGCAGCCCGCTCTACGGCGACCCGACCGCCCGCATCCCCGTGGTGAGCATCAATCCCAAGCCGGGCGTGCCGGTCATCAGCGAGAGCTGGGTGGCGGCGCACCGCGCGTACGACGAAGCCGGCATCGGCCCCAAAGACATCGACTTCGTCGAGCTTCCGGACAACAGCGCCTGGCACGTGCTGCAGTACATCGAGACCATGGACTTCTGTGGCGAGGGCGAAGCGTGCGCCTGCCTCGATCGCGGCGACTTCGCCATCGGCGGCCGGATCCCCATCTGCCCCAGCGGCGGCTTCTCCAGCTTCGGCGAAGCGACCATGGCTCAGGGTTTCGCCCAACTCTACGAGATGGTCCTCCAGCTGAGGGGCGTCTGCGGAGCGCGGCAGGTCGAAGGCGCCAAGGTCGGCATGTCCGAAGTGTACGGCGCCGCCGGCAACAACGCGGCCGTCATCCTCAAGAAGTAGACGGCGAGCGCGGCGACATGAAGAAGATCGTAGTAGTCGGTGCCGGCACCATGGGTGCCGGCATCGCCCAGGTGGCGGCCGACGGCGGTTACGACGTCGTGCTGGGCGACATCAGCGACGAGTTCGTCCAGCGCGGCCTCGGGATCGTCTCCAAGAGCCTGGCCAAGGCGGTCGAGAAGGGCAAGATCGCTCCCGAGCGGCCGGCCGAGGTCATCGCGAAGATCAAAGGGGTCACCAAGGTCGAGGAGACGGCCGAGGTGGCCGACGCCGACCTGGTGATAGAAGCCATCGCCGAAGTCATGGACTGGAAGCGGGCGCTCTACCAGGCTCTCGACAAGGCCTGCCCGCCCGAGACCATCCTGGCTTCGAACACCTCGAGCCTGAGCATCTCCGAGCTGGCCGCGACCACCACCCGGCCCGACAGGTTCATCGGCCTGCACTTCTTCAACCCGGCGCCGGCCATGCAACTGGTCGAGATCATCGCGGGGGCCGGCACGAGCGCCGATACGGTGAAGGCCTGCGTCGAGTTCACGACTTCGATCGGCAAGACCCCGGTCACCGTGTCCGAAGCGCCCGGGTTCGTGGTGAACCGCATACTCTTCCCCATGATCAACGAAGCCGCCTTCGTGCTCATGGAAGGCACGGCGACCGCGGAGGACATCGACACCGCCATGCAACTGGGCGCTAACCACCCGATGGGGCCGCTGCGCCTGGCCGACCTGGTGGGCATGGACGTGACCCTGGCCATCATCGAGAACATCTTCCGCGAGACCGGTGACAGCAAGTACCGGCCGTGCCCGCTGCTCAAGAAGATGGTGCGGGCCGGGTATCCTGGGCCGGAAGACGGGACGCGGTTTCTACCAGTACTAGCTGAGGGGGTGGGACGATGCTCGTAGACGTCTCTCGAGACGGCGACATCTGCACGGTCGCGATCAACCGGCCGGAGGTCATGAACCCCCTGAGCACCCAGGTCTTCAAGGACCTGGAGGAGGTGCTCGACGAGATCGCCGTCGACGACACGGTGAACGTGGTCATCGTCACCGGCGCGGGTGACAAATCGTTCGTGGCCGGCGCCGACATCGCCGAGATGCAGAACATGCCGCCGGCCGAGGCGTACGCGCTCTCCACGAGAGCGCACAGGGTCTTCGACAAGCTGGAGAACCTGCCTCAGCCCACCATCGCCGCCGTCAACGGGTTCGCGCTGGGTGGTGGCACCGAGGTGGTCCTCTCCTGCGACATCCGCATAGCCTCCTACCGGGCCAAGTTCAGCGCGCCGGAGGTGTCGCTGGGCATCACTCCGGGATTCGGCGGCACTCAGCGGCTGCCCCGGGCCATCGGTCCCGCGCGGGCGCTCGAGCTGATGCTCACCGGACGCATGATCGACGCTCAGGAAGCGGCCGCCATAGGTCTTGTCAACCGGGTGGTGCCGCACGAAGAACTGGAGTACGAGGTGCTTCGCGTCGCCCGCTCCATCGCGGCGAACGGGCGCAACGCCGTGCGGCTGACCAAGCGCGCGGTGCGGGCCGGCCAGGACATCGACGTCCAGGCCGGTTGCGAGATCGAGGCATCGCTCTGGGCCTTGTCCTTCGACGAGGAGCGGACCGAGCGGATGACCGCGTTTCTGGAGAAGCGGTCGAAGAAGTAGGAGGGGAGCCATGGCGCCAGAGGCGGCGGATTTCCGCATATTCGGCATCGCCGGCAGTCTGCGGGCCGGCTCGTACAACCTGGCGCTGCTTCGCGCCGCGGGCGAGATCCTACCCCCGGGGTCAGCCTGGAGATCGGGCGCATCGACGACATCCCCCTCTACAACGCCGACGTGCAGAGCCTGGGCGACCCCGCGCCGGTGGCACGCCTCAAGAAGCAGATCGAGGATGCAGACGCCTTTCTCATAGCCACGCCGGAGTACAACTACTCCATCCCCGGCGTGCTCAAGAACGCTCTCGACTGGGCCTCGCGTCCGCCCAAGACCTGCTGCCTGCGCAGGAAGCCCATCGGCATCATGGGCTGCTCGAGCGGGGATAGCGGCACCATGCGAGGGCAACTCGCCCTGCGCCAGATGTTCGTCTTCACCGATTCCTACGCCATGCTTCAGCCCGAACTGCGCGTCCCCAGAGCGGGGGAGTGCTTCGACGAGAAGGGCGAGCTGGTGGACGCCGCACTGCGGGAGCGGCTCGGGCTGTTCCTGTTTGCGCTGGTGGACTGGGCGAGAACGGTGGGGGGCCGCTAGGGCCGCCCGCCAGGTCTAGCTGCCGGCGGGGGGAGCCGTCTCGCTCGGAGGCCGCTGCTGCTTGGTCGCCGTCCAGACGCCGAGAACCTGCCTGCTGCCCGAGATTACGGCTAGAGCGAGCGCCGGCCAGAGCAAGATCGCACCCGATCTGCATCCAGCTGTCGAACTCGAGGATCCCCCCCAGAAGAAACAGATACAGCGCGACGCTCTGCAAGATCATCTTGGCCTTGCCGAACGTGTTGGCCGGCCGGGCGCTGCGCCGTCGAAGCAGGATCTGGGCGTCGACCGCGGTCAGGACCAGCTCGACCGCGATGAACCCCACCATGACCCAGGCGAGGACGATTCCGTACTCGTAGCCAACGAAGGCGAGCACGGCGGCCACGAGCAGCTTGTCGGCGAGCGGGTCGATATACGTGCCGAGCACCGTGATCTGGTCGCGCGTGCTGGCCATGGCGCCGTCGATAAAGTCGGTGCAGGTGGCGACGATGAACACCCCAGGCCCCACCAGTCGAGGTTCAGCGCCAGAAGGACGAGGACCACCGGGATGAGGAGAAACCGGACCACGTAAGGTGGTTGGGTCGGATCCGAGTGGGGGAAGGCCCAGAGGAAGACGGCGCTCACCGCCCATCGGTGACGCGCTGGACGCCGGGGATCGGCTTGACGACCGCACTCCCGCTCGGGGCCATGGACGATTGCGGTGCAGCCGGGTGTTCGCGTGGGTGCCATTGGGGAATCGTACTAGGCGCCTGTCGACAGGGCTGTCCACGGGGCGCCTGAGCAGCGGTGTTATGATGTTTCGGCAGCACGTCGACCGACTACAAGCTCCAGGAGCAGGATCATGAAAACACCGGATCTCAGCCTTTCCGACCTCGGCTCGTACTTCCCCGACGACTTCACCCCCGAGCAGAGGGCCAAGGCTCAGACCGTCTTCCTCAAAGAACTCGCCGCGACCGTCCACCGTTTCTACCGGGGCAAGGTCGTCACCATGCCGAAAGCCGGCATCTACGGCTTCAACTGGTTCAACGTGTACTACACGCCCGGCGTTTCCATGGTCTCCACCACCATCCGCGACAACAACGACGCCTCGTTCGACCTCAGCAACCGGGGCAACCTGGTAGCGGTGGTCTCCGACTCCACCCGGGTGCTCGGCGACGGCGACGTCACTCCTCCCGGCGGTCTGGGCGTCATGGAGGGCAAGGCCTTCCTCATGAAGTACCTCGGCGGCGTCGACGGCGGTGGCCCTGTGCATCGACAGCTACAACAAAGAGGGCAAGCACGACGCCGACAAGATCATCGACTTCGTCAAGATGCTGCAGCCCAGCTTCGGCGCCGTCAACCTCGAGGACATCTCCCAGCCCAACTGCTTCAAGGTGCTCGACACCCTCCGCGAGGAGTGCGACATCCCGGTGTGGCACGACGACGCCCAGGGGACGGCGAGCGTGACCCTGGCCGGCCTCGTCAACGCCCTGCGGGTGGTGGGCAAGGAGCTCAAGGATGCCAAGATCGTCCTCCTGGGCGCCGGAGCGGCCAACAGCACCGCGGCCCGCCTCATCCTGATGGCCGGCGGCGACCCGGAGAAGATGATCGTGTTCGACAGCAAGGGCGGCCTGCACAAGGGCCGGGACGACGTGAAAGCCGACACCGCCTTCTACCGCAAGTGGGAGATCTGCGAGGCGACCAACCCGGGTCGCGTCGACACCGAGGAAGAGGCCTTCAAGGGCGCCGACGTCATCATCGCGGCTTCGAAGCCGGGCCCGGACACCATCAAGCAGGAGTGGATCCGGAGCATGGCTCCGAAGTCCATCGTCTTCGCCTGCGCCAACCCGGTGCCCGAGATCTATCCCTACGCCGCCAAGGAAGCCGGGGCCTACGTGGTGGCCACCGGGCGGGGCGACTTCCCCAACCAGGTGAACAACTCCATCGGCTTCCCCGGCATCCTCAAGGGCGCCCTGATGGTACGGGCGCGCAAGATCACCGACGAGATGGCGATCGCCGCGGCGTACGCCGTCGCGAACTACGCCGAGACAGAAGAAGGGCATCAACCCCGACTACATCATGCCCACCATGGAGGAGACCGAGGTCTTCGCCGTCGAGGCGGCCGACGTGGCCATGCAGGCCATCAAGGACGGCGTCGCCCGGGTGGAGTTGAGCTGGGACGAGGTCTACAACGCCACGCTGCACGACATCAAAGAAGCGCGCGGGGCCATCGACCTGCTGCAGAAGAACAACTTCATCCCGGCGCCCGACCTCAAGATGCTGGTCGAGGCTCGCGACCGGGCAGTAGCCGCGGTCAGGTAGAAGGGGGGGCACATGAACGTCGACGTAGGATCGGGACTTTTCTGGGGCTGGGGATGGCTCGCCGGTGTCGGCGTGATCATCCTCCTGGGCATCTTCCTGCTGCCCTGGTTCTTCTTCCTGCTCAACCTGCAGAACCTCCTGGAGCACGTGAGCCCGGCCAACAGGCGCATGACTCCGGGTCTGGTGTGGCTCAACTTCATCCCCATCTTCCATCTCGGCTGGTTCATCTATACGGTGATCAAGGTGAAGGATTCCGTGAGCGCGGAGTTCCAATCACGGGGATGGATGATAGACGGTGACCTGGGCTACAACGTGGGACTGACCGCCGGGATCCTGTGGATCGCCGCCTTCTTCATCGGCTGGATACCGTTCATCGGCTGGGTGCTGCCGCTGGCCGGGGTGGTCTGCTGGATCATCTACTGGCTGAAGACCTCGGACCTCAAGCACCGGCTGGAGAGGCCCGCCGCCCTGGGTACGTCCGGGCGGCTACCCCGCCACCTATCCGTCCACCTATCCGCCCGTGGTTCCTCCCTACGCCGGCGGCTATCCCCAGCCCTACGCGCCCCCGGCAGCCACCGCGGACGCCCGTGGCCCCGCCGCCGGTCCGGCGCCGACAGAGCCGTCCGGGGACGAGCCCACGGCCGACGGCCGAGGAGACGAGATGCGGAGCCTGTGGGTCCAAGCTCGACCCGGGGGACAGGTTCTGCCGGAGTTGCGGCCTGCCGCTGCCCTAGCGGCCGCGGCGACGCGGCCGACCGGGCGGCGACGGCTAGGCGAGCAGCCCGTCCTTGGTCGTCCGGTTCCTCGTTCAGGAACAGGCGCTCGCTGCGGTCGAGGGCTATGTCGCAGGTGATCTCGTAGTTGATGGTGCCCAGGCGGTGCGCGATCTCTTCCACCGTGATGCGCTCGTCCCCGTCGGCTCCGATGAGGGTCACGGTGTCGCCCACCTGCACCCGGCCGTCGGTGCCGACGTCCACGCCGAAGGAGTCCATCGAGATCCGCCCCACCAGCGGGTAGCGGCGCCCGTTGATGAGCACCTCGCCGCAGTTGCCCAGGGCCCGGAAGACCCCGTCGCCATAGCCGATGGGGACCAGCGCGACGTCGGTGGGAGTCTCGGCCGGAAGGTATGGCCGTAGCCGACGCCCTCGCCGGCTCTCTACCCGCTTGACCAGCACCACCTGGGACTTCCAGGACAGCGCGGGCTGCAGGCCCTCGGCCAGGGCATCCTGCTGCCAGGGGGATAGGCCGTAGACCGCGCAGCCGCAGCGCACCATGTCCAGGTGGGAGTGGGGAGCGTAGACGGTGGCGGCGCTGTTGGCGGCGTGCACGGTGGCCCGGGGCCACTCCCGACGCACCTGCTCCACGGCCGGGCAGGAAGCGCTCCAGCTGAGCGTCGATGGTGGACGGATCCTCGGTGACGCAGGCGAAGTGGGTCATGACGCCGACGAGCTCGATCTCGGGGATGCCCCGGATGGACTCGAGGAAAGCGTCGACGGCCGACGGGAACAGGCCCTGGCGGTTCATCCCGCTGTCGATCTTGAGGTGAACCCGGGTCCTCAGGCCGGAGCCCTTGAGGTGGGGGAGGACGTCGGCCATGTGGTCGCTCACCACGGCGAAATCCACGTCCTGGTGGGCCATCTCCTCGTACTGGTCGAAGCTGTAGAGCGGGCCCATGACCAGGACCATGTCGTGAAGCCGGCGTCGCGCAGCGCGACCGCTTCCTCGGCGGTCGCGACCGCCACGCCGTGCGCGCCTGCCGCCACGGCCGACCGAGCGACCGGGAGCGTGCCGTGGCCGTAGCCGTCGGCCTTGACCGCGACGAGCATGCGGGTGCCCGGCCGGAGGAGGGAGGACAGGTGGGCGACGTTGCTTCGGATCGCAGCCAGATCTATGAGAACGCTGCTGCGCGGGTGAAGTCTTCATGGCCCGAAAAGGCTAACACACGAACTGGTGGTCACGAAGATGCTTCTGTGTTAGCATCACCCGCGCTGCGAGCCGCACGTGCGCATGTGCGCTCGCCAGCGCCAATGTGCCCCCATCGTCTAGCGGCCTAGGACATCGCCCTTTCAAGGCGACGGCGGGGATTCGAATTCCCCTGGGGGCACTTCCCATGTGGGAGGCTTCGTTCTTCAGCAGCCTCTCGGGCCTGGGCGCATAGCTCAGTGGGAGAGCACCTGCCTTACAAGCAGGGGGTCGCAGGTTCAAATCCTGCTGCGCCCACTTGCTTGCCACCGGGACATGCGATAATCTCCCAGCCTGGTCGCGGGGGTGTAGTTCAGTTGGTCAGAACGCCGGCCTGTCACGTCGGAGGTCGCGGGTTCGAGTCCCGTCGCTCCCGCCTCAGTCGCTCAGTCGACGCCACGCCGGATCTTCCGGCGCCGGCGCTGAGCAGGCGATGGCGGCCCTGCGGCGCTGCGTGGCGGGATAGCTCAGTTGGTAGAGCACATGACTGAAAATCATGGTGTCCCCGGTTCAAGTCCGGGTCCCGCCACTAAAGGCCTGCAAATAGGCACTTTTTCTTCTCAAGACCCCGACTTGAACCGGGGACAGGCGCGAGTCGGGAGACTGCGAGCGTGCGAACGCAATGGCGGCCTCGACGAGCCCGCGGCCGAGGCCACGACCGCGGTAGGCCGGATCGACGAAGAGGCCCCATAACTCCAAACGATGGGCCGTCTTGCGATGAGTCCCCGGCATTATCCCAACGAAGCCAACGAGTGACTGCTCGAATGCTCCAAACACCGCCTGGCGATGGTCCTCAAGCAGTGCGTGGACAAATGTGAGGTCCGCCAGCCGGTCGTCTTCAGGGCCAGATTCGAACGCGAAGGGCGCGGTCTCGAGGGCGCCGCCGTAGTCCGGCTAGGAGAGAGGCGTCGCCGGAGGATAGACGCCCGATCTTGCTGCAACCCGAAACCGCCAAAGCAGCCACCTCCTGACGAAGAGGATCATCGAGTGGCAGCGGTAGGACAGCGGAGTTGAGGCAGTATAGGCCGGCCTCTGGGATGCTGGAGACCCTTGCGGCACTTCCATGACGCAAGGAAGAGTTGGGCGGTCCAACGACTTCAAACCCACTTCAAGTTGCCACACCTATTCCGGGTGAAAGTGCCCAAGAATGAAACCGGGCGTCTCACTCGGCTTGGGAGCGACGCAAGCCCGTCGTCGGTCAAGGTCGCGAGGTCAACGCACCGCGTGATCGTCCGCTCTACCGGCCCACCGCGTTCAGCATTTGACTGCTGCCGATGTAGATGGTGCCATCGGAGGCGATGGCGGGAGAGGTGTTGATGAACCCTCCGATAGCGCAGGACCACTTGAGGGTGCCTTTGGAGTTCAGCGCGTAGAGCTTGAGCCCTTGACCCCCGACGTAGATGGTTCCGTCGGAGGCGATGGCGGGAGAGGAGACGACCGCGTGCACGTCTTTTTCGGTAGTGTAGGACCACTTGAGGGTGCCGTTGGGGTCCAGCGCGTAGAGCTTCCGGTCATCGCTGCCGACGTATATGGTCCCGTCGGAGGCGATGGCGGGAGAGGAGAAGACCGCCTCCCCGGTGGTGTAGGACCACTTGAGGGAGTTCGTCGCGCTGCCCACGTAAGATGAGCGGCCTGTGTGCTGCGGGTCGTGGCCACTCATCGCCCAGGCAGAGGCGGCATGAGAGTCCCCGCAGCCCGCCACCAAAACCGTGATCACGAGCACAAGCGCACCAGCGAGAAAGATCATTTTCTTTGCTGTCATACGGTTCTCTCTCCTGGCCTGAGACTCATCGAGCGACGGCTCTCGCACGTTCGACCCAGAAATAAGCGCCACGAACATATCAATGGAGGTTCTGGGAGTCAAAATCGCCAAACATCTGTCCCCTAGTGAGGTCACTCCAGAGCCGGGCGATTTGATTCAATCGCGAGAGGCTCGTCTAGGCCCACCTGGCGCCGTTACAGGCACTCAGATATCGGCAAGCAGGTCCAATTCCGTCACGAGATTGAGACGTATGTGAGGCCGGGACTCCTGAGCTATACCCAGCAAATGGACTAAGAATAGGGAGAACCCCGAACACCAAGTTATACACTGGGCCAAAAAACCGAAAGCCTGTCTGGATAAGCGCATTGGCGGTAGCGGTGATCCGTGCATGCTGGCCCTCCCATCGCGTCTCCTAACTCGCTGATCCTTGTTCCTGTCCAGCGGGGGAGTTGTGGCGGGGACCGCCGCGCCGGTTGACCTGGCGCAGCGCGACGCTTACAGTCTAATCAAGACCGAAACGGCGAGCAGGAGACAGGCCAGTCTCATGCCGTAGGAGCGGTGTTTGCTCGTTCGGGCCGGAGTGTCAGGAGGTGTGACATGGCTCTACCACGCTGGATTGGAAGACTGTTCCGAGTCGACCTGAAGAAGGTGGCGGAACAAGAAGAAACCCGCGTGGAACGGCTACGCGCACAGCGGGACGCCGAAGTAGAGAGGGCCAAGGCGGAAGCGGAGATCGCGTTCAAGGCGCCGAAGGACTGAGACCTCAGGCTGCGACTGCACGCCCAACAAGCAGATCAGCACGGACGCCGCTTCGCGACACTGGTTGTCTTCACAGCTTCATAGGCCACTTTGCGTCGCATCATCCCACGCGGCCGATGAACGCAAATCCCCGGATTCTGTCCCCCATCCGTTCGCTCCGGGGTCCCGCCACTAAAGGCCTGTAAATGGGTACTGTTTCTCCTCAGACCCGGCACTGAACAGGGACGCTTATTGTTAGTGTCCACAGAAGTGGTGTACGAGATTCCGGTCACCCAGGTCTTGAGATGAGGTGACCACTGCTCCATCCTCGAGGATGGCTTAAATCCCGTAATCGAGGAGGAGACAGTGGTCGAACTAAGGATGGACCCCCTGGCCTGGCTGCGCAAGCAACTGGAGACCGCCGATGTTGATCTCTTGCGCGAGATGGTGCGTGCGTTTGCGGAGAACCTCATGTCGGCGGACGCCGACGCCCTGTGCGGCGCTTCCTATGGAGAACGGAGTGACGACCGGGTGAACCGCCGCAACGGATATCGGGAGCGCGACTTCGATACCCGGGCCGGCACCATCGAACTCCGGGTCCCCAAGCTCCGCCAAGGCACCTACTACCCCGAGTGGCTCTTCGAGCGCCGCAGAAGAGCCGAGCGGGCTCTCGTCGCCGTCATCTGCGAGTGCTACGTGCGCGGCGTCTCCACCCGCCGGGTCGACGGGCTGGTCAAGGCCCTGGGGATGGAGGGTATCTCCAAAAGCCAGGTCTCGGTGCTGGCCAAGTCCCTGGACGTCGAAGTGGCCGCCTTTCGCTCCCGGCCCCTTGACGGCGGTTCCTATCCCTACCTGTGGCTGGACGCCCTCGCGGTGAAAGCCCGGGAGGATGGCCGGGTGGTGAGCGTGGCCACCGTGGTCGCCAGCGCGGTCTCAGCCGATGGTCACCGGGAGATCCTGGGCCTCGATACCTTCACGGCTGAAGACGGGGCCGCCTGGACCCAGTTCCTGCGGGGTCTTTCGGCCCGGGGGCTCTCCGGGGTGCGCCTCGTCATCTCCGACGATCATAAGGGCCTGGTGGGGGCCATCGCCGCCGTTCTACCCGGCGCTCCTGGCAGAGATGCCGGACCCACTTCATGAAGAACCTCTTGTGTCGAGTGCCCCGCTCCGCCCAGCCCTTCGTGGCCACCCTGGTGCGCACCATCTTCGCCCAGCCCTCGGCTGAGGAGGTGCAGGCCCAACTAAGAAGGGTCGTCGCCCAGCTCGAGGATCGCTTCCCCGATGTGGCCCGGATGCTGGAAGAAGCGGCAGCGGACATCACCGCCTTCAGTTCCTTCCCGATCGAGCACTGGCGGCAGATCTGGTCGAACAACCCCCAGGAACGCCTGAACCGGGAGATCCGCCGGCGATCAGACGTGGTGGGCATCTTCCCCGATCGCGCCGCCATCATCCGGCTGGTGGGCTCGGTGCTTGCCGAACAGCACGACGAGTGGCAGGTGGCCCGGCGTTACATGAGCGAGGAGTCGCTCGAGAAGGCCATGGAGCCTCCAACCATCACCGTCGAGACCCGGGAGGAGGTGGTGCCCCTGCTCATGGCGAGCTGACGTGTCGAACTAGAGGATGGAGCTCAGGTTCGTACACCACTTGACAGGACGTGGCCCGCTTATTCGCGGAGAAGTACCTATCCTGGCAATGCCCTGGCCGGCCACACCGACACCGAGGTTGCCGCTGACCGTCCCCGAACGCTAGACTGTCACGCAATCGAAAGGAGGTGACACAGCATGATCGCTCAGATGAAGACCTGACCGGCCGCCACCACGTGCACGGGTTGCACAAAGCCATCGATCAGTGACAGCAGACATGTCGTCGGCGAGCACGCTGTGGCCTTCTTGGTGAGCGGATAGGAACACTCCTTCTCCTCCAGATGGTCTCGCGCAGGCTCCGTACCAGCCGGCGGCCGACCGACCAGGAGGAGACTGTGAGCCAGCCAACGACCGACTACCGTCCCATGTGGGAAGCACTGGGACTCGACCTACCGGCGCACGACGCCCTGCTTGCCGCCATCCCCGTCCTCTACCAGAACGCCTACCTGACCCAGGCCGATCGCCCCGAGGGCATGGCCTACTTCGATTTCGTGATGAGCGAGATCCACGGTCTCCGGATCAAGGAACTCGTGGACCACAAGGCGGCGGGCGGCACCGTCATCGGGACGTTCTGCCTCTATGTGCCCGAGGAGATCATCCGGGCCCTGGGCGGCCAGTGCGTGGGGCTGTGCGCCGGAGCGGAGTGGGCCTACGGCGAGGTGGAACGCATCCTGCCCCAGAACACCTGCGCCCTCATCAAATCCTTCATGGGCTTCAAGCTGGGCAAGGTCTGTCCGTACGTAGAATCGGCGGACCTGGTCGTCGGTGAGACCACCTGCGACGGCAAGAAGAAGGCCTACGAGTTGTTCGCCGAACTCGCTCCCCTGCATGTGATGGAGTTGCCGCAGATGAAGCGGCCGCAGGACCGGGCGCTCTGGCGGACGGAGATCGAGCGGCTCGTCGCCAAGCTCGAAGAGGTGAGCGGACGCAAGCTCACCGCGGAGAACCTGGCGGCCGCCACCAAGGAAGTCAACGACAAGCGCCGGGCCCTGCAGCGGCTGAACGCCGCCCGCAAAGCCTCGCCTGTGCCCATCTCCGGCAAGGACGCCCTGCTGGCCGTGCAGGTGGCCTTCTACGACGACGTGCCCCGCTTCACCGCCATGGTCAACAAGATCGCCGACGAGCTCGAAGCCCGGGTGGCCGCGGGTGAAGGCGTGGCCCCGGCCGATGCGCCGCGGATCCTGGTCACCGGCACGCCCATGTCCATTCCCAACTGGAAGCTGCACGACGTGATCGAGAAGGCCGGCGCGGTGGTGGTCATGGAGGAGATGTGCACCGGCTCGCGGTACTACTCCAAGCTGGTGGACGAGGGCCCCAAGGACCTGCCGGGAATGATCGATGCCCTCACCGACAAGTACCTGGACATCAACTGCGCCTGCTTCACCCCCAACTCCGCCCGGATGGACGACGTGATCCGCCTGGCCCAGGAGTACAAGGCCGACGGCATCGTCCAGTGCGACCTGCAATTCTGTGGCCCCTACCAGATCGAGGCGACGTTGGTGGAGCGGGCCGCGAAGGCAGCCGGCATACCGACGCTGCGCATCGACACCGACTACTCCATGGGGGACGTCGGCCAGCTCTCCACCCGGGTGGAGGCCTTCCTCGAGATGATCGGGTGAATGAGCTCCTCTGCTCCCACCAACAGTGTCCTCCTCGTGCTCTCGGCATCTCACGCGATAAAGGGCGAGGCTGCGGTGCGTCGAGCTGGGATCAGGTGCGCGCTTGTCCCCGTGCCCCGGACCCTGAGTTCCCAGTGCGGCGTCTGCCTGCGGCGTGAGCCGCGGCGATCGCGAACGCGCCGAGGAGATACTGGCGCAAATGGGAGTGGAGATCTCCGCAACATATGACCTCAGTATGAGCCCACCAGGAGAGGAGACGGCGAGTGAATAGTCAACCGCCAAGCAGTGGACTCCAGACTGGACCCAGGGGGCGAGCGGAGCTTGGCACCAGCGCCGACGGTCGTTGCCATCTCCAGCAACGCGATGGGGCGTGGGGACGATGAACTCGGCCAGGTGCTTCTTCGAACCTACCTGCACACCCTGGGCGAGGTCACCCCGAGACCGGACACGATCATCTTCTTCAACAGCGGGGTGACGCTCGCCGTCGAGGGGTCTCAAGCGCTTGACGATCTCAGGGCGCTTGCGGACCAAGGGGTGCAGGTACTCCTGTGCGGCACATGCGTCGGGTACTTCGACCTCAAGGAGAAAGTGGCCGTCGGGGAGATATCGAACATGTACGCCATCTCCGAAGCGATGCTCCGCGCCGGCAAGGTGATCAACGTGTAGGTGCGGGTCCGCTGACCATATGCACGAAGGCTCCTCTCCTACAATCAGATCACAGGGGGACGGCCGGGGCGAAGGCTGAAGCTCGGCCTATGCGCGCCGGCCGTCCCCGCGGAGGCCTCGACTACCCGAGCCGCGGCCCAGACGCCTGTTCGTATGGGAACTCCCTTCCATCCGTGCGACGATGGGGAAGGTCGGCTCAACGGAAATGAACGCGAGAGAGGGCGGGCGATGACTCGGGTGCTGTCTATGGCTCTGGCTGTCGCAGCTCTGGTGACGGTCGTTGCCGGTTGCGGCACGGCTCACCCCATGACATCCGTTTCAGGCGGATCGGTCAGCTCAACGACCACGACGGGAGTGACCTCAACGGAATCGGTGCCGGCCGCCGCCAGTTCGACGGCGCCGGTGCGGAGGGTGTCTTTCGTCGTTCCGATTGGAGAAGGCGGGGGCCAGATCACCTATATGGACATGGACAAGGATCCTTGGGGCCCGAACACCTTCTGCGTCCTCCCCGACAAATCGGTGGCAATTCTCGACGCCGGAGACCAACGGATAGAGCTGTTCGATAGCGCGGGCTCCTTCCTACGCTCCATCGATCTCGCCGGGATCGTTCTCTCCCCGGAGGACATGCGTTGGTGGAAGGGCGCCTTCGCCATCCTCGAGACCAACAGCCCTCCACATGAGGTCATCGTGGTCGATGGGAATGGCGCGGTGAGGCAGAAAATAGAGATACCTGTCGAGATTCTGGCGCTGCCTGGCTCAGGCGCTCTACGGATCGGAAGACGTGGCGAACTCGAGGTTCAAGACGGCACCGGGTCGCCGCTCCCCATCACCGATGCCCAAGGCAATACGCTGTCGATGGCGGAGATCGCGGGCATTGCCGCGGCGCGGGAGGCCGCAGCCGTGCAATGGGAACCGGAATTCCCGATCACGGGTAAAGCCAAGCGGCTGGGGTGGGATGCCTCCGGCAATAACTACTTCGAGGTGATCTGTCAGTACGAGTCCGCCGACGGCCGCTTGACCTTCGACCGGGTCGTCGTCAGGCTCGATACTGCCTACCAGCAGGCAGGACTCACCAGGGTGCCCTACGCCGACTTCGTCCTCTTCCCCTTGCGGATGATCGATCTGACGGATGATGGCAACGCCTACTCGATGGTACCTATGGCCGATGGCGTCCACGTCGAGATGTTGGAGTTCTCGGCCAGCCTGCCCTAAACCGTGTCCAGTCGAGCCACTTCATAGCCAGGTCGTCAGCCTCGCGGGTGCTGGTGGATTTGACCAGGTCGCCAACAGCTCCCGCCTGCCGGCCACGTGCTAATGCGATCCGACACGGGTTTCTACGATCAGACCTTCGACTTGACTAGCGGCCCCCGGTAGGCTGACGATCTCCCGAGGGTATGCTAGCCTTTCCGAGCTCGCCCGTGAGGACCATGGTGTCGGGCAAGCGATGTCATCGTGCGATGAGGGAGGCTCCGATCAGTTACGGCAGGGCGCAGAGTATCGGTCCCCGTGCTATCTGTTCTCTACTCTTCGTCGTGGTCTTGGTGCTGACAGGCGTCCACCCCGCTCAGGCCGAGCCGCCGGCCATTACCCAGGCCAAGAGCCAGGCTGCCGCTCTTGAGGCCCAGCTCAGAGAGTTGGATGGCCAGGCCGCGATACTCATGCAGAAGTACGACTCCGCCATCACGCAGCTTGCCCAGACCGAGGCCGACGCTGCCGAGAACGCGGCTCTACTCACGCAAGCCCAGCAAGACCAGGCGAGCGCGGAGAGTGCGCTGAGCGACCGACTGGCCCAGATCTACAAGCAAGGACGGAATAGCAGGCTTGAGATTCTATTCAGCTCGACCTCGTGGTCTGACCTCACGAATCGCGTGGGGCTTCTTGAACGGATAAGCAAGCAGGACGCCGACCTTCTTAAGCAAGTGACCACCTATCGAGCGCAGGTGGCCGATCGGGAAGTGAAGCTGGCGGCTCTGCTCGAGAAACAGCAGGCCGTTGCCGAACAAGTGCAGACCGCCGGCCAGGCTGTGACTCAGAAGCTCGCGCAGAGCAAGCAGCTGCTGAAAGGCAAGGAAAGCGCAGATCGCGCAGTTGGAGAGCGAGTGGCAAGCCCAGCAGGCGAAGCAGGCGCGGCTGCAGCAGGAGCGTCAGGCCAAGCTGCAAGCGGCTCTGGCCGCAACGCAGGTGGCCGCGCAGAAGCCGCAGGTGGCCGCGCAGAAGCCGCAGGTGGTCGCGCAGAAGCCTGTCCTAACCGGCGGCCAGTTCCACCAGGGAGTCCCCAATATTCTGAGACCCGAGCAAATAGCACTGGTTGCTCGCAAAGCAGGATTCTCTGGTGAAAACTTGGTGATCGCCGTTGCGGTGGCGATGGCAGAATCTGGCAGCAATGCCAATGCCATAGGCCGCCTGCATACCTACGGGCTGTGGCAGATCCTCTCCCATGCTCACCCCAACCTGATAGACCCCAACAATCCAGACGCAAGCAAATGGTACGACCCATATGTGAACGCCAGGTTCGCTTGGAAGATTTCCGGCGGAGGGAGCAACTGGGCGCCTTGGTCGGTGTACAAGAGTGGAGCCTATCAAAGGAGCATGGACAGAGCGCGTGCAGGGGTGAACCTTCTTCTCAGCAATCCTCTGTCAGTTGTGCCTCCCACCGTGAAGTAGCGTCGCAGCCCTAGGCCGCAAGCCGGCATGCGGGGGCGCAACCGTCGAACCCCAGTGGTGGTAGGCCGGGCCAAGGGAAGACTTGGACCCTGAGAGGCACCGATGCTGTCATCGAGGACCTCGCCGCCGATCATGCTGGTCGGCCTGACCCTGCTCTTGGCGCTCGTCGTGGCGGGTTGCGACTCGTCAGATGCCACCGTCACTACCGACACCTCTGAACTCTACCCCGTCAGCGTCGATGGCAAGTGGGGCTTCATCGACAACACCGGGACCATCAAGGTCGAACCGCAGTGCTGAATTCGCCCAACCATTCTTCGATGGCCCGGCGGTGGTCGGGAAGGTCTCCGGCGATGGTTTTCTCTTCGGCTACATCGACAAGACCGCGCGTCTCGACGGCCTACATCGATAAGACCGGTAGGGCGATCTGGCAGGGGGAGTAGCAGCAAGGTAGGACCCTTCAAGCTCTCGCGCAGCCCCATGTAAAGAAAACGTGCTCCTGTGGCGTGAAGAGGAGTAGAGTCAACTTGATGCCATAGGAGACCGAGTTGCAGCGGGGGACGGTTATCACTATGAGCGACCACGGGTTGCCCGTCTTGGAGCGCAACGGCGCTTGGGCGGACAACCTCGGCCCCGAGTTGCTCTTCCGAAGGCACTATCGGCCCCTTGTTGCCGCGCTCACCGTGGCCTGCGGTAACCGGGAAGTTGCCGCGGACGCTGTGCAGGACGCTTTTGTGGAACTGTGCAAGCGGTGGAGCAAGATCGGCGGCTACGAACAGCCGGAGGCCTGGCTCATGCGGGTCGCGGTGAACCGGACCCGCAGCGAGCAGCGATCCCTCCGCCGGCGCGCGGCTGCCCTCCTGCGCATGGCGCCTACCCTGTACGATGACCCTCCCGGAGTGCCGGCCCATCTCCTGCGGGCCTTCCAAGGTCTGCCCGGTCGCCAGCGCCTTGCCTGTTCGCTCTTCTACATTCTGGATCTACCGCTCGAAGAGGTCGCCCGGACCATGGGTATCTCGGTGGGAGCGGCAGGCGCGCATCTGCATCGTGCACGCGCCACGATGCGCCCGCTTCTAAAGGAATCCTCATGACGCATTCCGACCCCCTGAAGAACCTGGTGGAACAGATGACGCCGCCCGTCGACGACAGCGGCGTCTGGGAACGCATCGAGCGGCGGGTGCAGAAGAGGCGGTGGTCACCCAGACTGCGGCGGCTCCGCGCGTCGGCGCCCGAGGAGCGGTCCTGTGCCCGCAAGGAGGTATCCGCGCCCAGGCGGACGAGAGGTTTCCGTGTCGCCGCCTTCGCGTCCATCGCCGTCGTCCTTCTGGCCGCTGTAGCCATCGGAAGCTTCGAGGCTGTCGAGCATCTGGGCAAAGGCACCCCCATCGTGTACATCACAGACGAGACGACGGTCCCGTCGGCAACCGCGACGACCAAAGCCGTGACGACCACGGCCCAGGCCACCACCACGACCACCGCCGGCCGATTGGGCGAGCTCGTATGGAAGTTCCAGACCGGCGGACAGGTCAACTCCTCCCCGGCCATCTCCGACGGAGTGGTCTACTGTCGGTAGCGAGGACGGCTACCTATATGCCGTGGATATCCAGAGCGGCACGGAGAAGTGGAAGTTCCAGACCGACGGACAGGTCAGCTCCTCCCCGGCTGTTTCTGGCGGGTTGGTCTACTTCGGTAGCGAGGACGGCTACCTCTATGCCGTGGACATCCAGAGCGGCAAAGAGAAGTGGAAGTTCCAGACCGGCGGCCGTATTGGCTCCTCCCCGGCGGTCTTCGGCGGGGTGGTTTTCTTCGGCAGTTTTGACCGCTACCTCTACGCGGTGGACATCCCGACCGGCACGGAGAAGTGGAAGTTCCAGACAGGCGGTATTGTCGGCTCCCCGGCCGTCTCCGGCGGGGTAGTCTGCTTTGGCAGTATGGACACCTACCTCTACGCCCTGGACCTCCAGAGCGGCACGGAGAAGTGGAAGTTCCAGACAGGCGACGCGGGGGTCGGCTCCCCGGCCATCTCCGGCGGCGTGGTCTACTTCGGCGCGTTGGCGCCTCCCAGCAGTCAGTGGCCCGCTTACCTGTACGCGGCGGACCTCCAGAGCGGCTCGGAGAGGTGGAAGTTCAATACGGACGCAAGTTTCGGGGTGAAGATCGAGTCGGCCCCGGCCATCTCGGACGGTGTGGCCTATTTCAGCAGTCCCGACGGCGTTGTCTACGCGGTGGACATCCAGAGCGCCCAGCAGAAGTGGAGGTTCAAGATGGCCGGCGACATGTACTGGACCGCGCCCTCCCCGGCCGTCTCGGACGGAGTGGTCTATTTCGGCAGCTTTGACGGCTATCTCTACGCCCTCGACAACGGGAGCGGCATGCAGAAATGGAAGTTCCAGACGGGCGGTCCAATCCACACCTCCCCGGCCGTCTCAGAGGGGGTGGTGTATTTCGGTAGTGAGGACGGCTATCTCTACGCGGTGAAGTAGGTTCGGCTTTGTTGGTGAGGCGGCCGCGCATCGCTCAGTGCAGACACCAATCCTGCTTGAGAAGGAGGTTTGTGCCCTATGAAAGCTAAGAAACCGCTCCTCCTTGTCGTGTTCATCCTGGTCCTGCTTGCTGTGGCGCAATTGCTGCCCGCCTGCGGTGGTGACGCAACGACCACTACCACCCAGTCGGTGACCACCACCCAGTCGGTGACCGCCACCATGGCGCCGGTGACCACTACCCAGGCCGTGACCACTACCGCCGCCGGCCGACTGGGCGAACTCGTATGGAAGTTCCAGACGGGCGGTATTGTCAGCTCCTCCCCGGCCGTCTCCGACGGGATGGTCTATTTCGGCGGTGAGGACACGTACTTCTACGCAGTGGACATCCAGGGCGGCACGGAGAAGTGGAAGTTCAAGACGGGGGGGCCGGCGGGATCCCCAACCGTCTCCGACGGGGTGGCCTATTTCGGCAGCCGTGACGCCTACCTGTATGCGCTGGACATCCAGAGCGGCAAGGAGAAGTGGAAGTTCCAGGCAGGGGGTGCGGTCGGCTCCCCGGCCGTCTCCGACGGGATGGTCTATTTCGGCAGTGACGACGCCTACTTCTACGCCCTGGACATCCAGAGCGGCAAGGAGAAGTGGAAGTTCAAGACGGGCGATCTGATTGTCGCGTCCCCGGCCATCTCCGACGGGGTGGTCTGCATTGGCAGCATGGACACCTACCTCTACGCCCTGGACGCCCTGAACGGCAAGGAGAAGTGGAAGTTCAGGACCGACGATGCGGAGGTTGGGGCCCCGGCTATCTCCAGTGGGGTGGTCTACTTCGGCGGGGTGGTCGCTTCCGGCGGCTGGGACGCCGTTTTCTACGCGCTCGACCTCCAGAGCGGCGCGGAGAAGTGGAAGTTCCCGACCGGCGCAGTCTACGGGATGAAGCTAGATTCCCGTCCGGCCTTCTCCGACGGGATGGTCTATTTCGGTTGTAACAACACCTACTTCTACGCCCTGGACATCCAGAGCGGCGCGGAGAAGTGGAAGTTCCAGACGGGCGACCAGGTCGTCTCCTCCCCGACCATAGCGGACGGAGTGGTCTACTTCGGCAGCTGGGACAACTACCTCTACGCCCTGGACGTCACGACGGGCGACCAGCAGTGGAAGTTCGAGACGGGCAACAAGGGCGCTCCATATTATCCCTGGTCCCCCGCCGTCTCCGACGGAGTGGTCTACTTCGGCAGCCAGGACGGCTACCTCTACGCGGTGAAGTAGGTTCGGCTTTGCTGAGTGAGGAGGAGGCGCGCCCATGAAGAAGCGGCGCATGACGCGCTAGACATTGACTGCAGCCCTCACGGTACATTCCTCGGCGCTCGTGAAACTGCTGCCGGGCGACAGCACGGGCATCTCGTGGGCTTCTTCGCGAGCCATAACTTTCTGATCCAAGACCACTTCGTGACGAGAGAGTTCGTGGACGGTCCAGAAACAATCTTCAATGAAAGCATGGCGCAATTCGTCGTTGTGCAAGACGGCGCCGGTGCCATCCAGGTGCGTCTGTCGGGCAGAGACTAACTAGACGCCTACAGCCTGAACTCCGGCAGTCTCTTCTCTACCGCCACGTTCTTGAGCGTCACATAGTCCGGCAGGCCATCCTTGTAGGGGGGGTAGTCTTCACCCTGGATCAAGGGAGTCAGATAGTCCCGGCAGGCCTGGGTGATCCCGAACCCGTCCTCCGAGATGTAATCGGCGGGCATCATCTTCTCCACGTTCGCCACCTCCGACAGCGGGGCCGCTCCCACTTCCCAGCTGTAGGGATGGGTAGAGGTGCGGACGATGGTGGGCATCACGGAGTTCTTCCCGGCCAGGGCGAACTCCACCGCGGCCTTGCCCATGGCGTATGCCTGCTCCACATCCGTCTTTGAGGCGATGTGCCGGGCCGCGCGCTGCAGATAGTCCGCGACGCTCCAGTGGTACTTGAGTCCCAGGCCCTCGCGGACGATATCGGCCACGACCGGCGCCACGCCCCCCAGCTGAGCATGGCCGAACGCGTCCTTCAGTCCCTGATCAGCCAGGAACTTGCCATCCGCGCTCTTCACACCTTCCGAGACCACGACCGTGCAGTAGCCGAACGTGTCTACCAGGGATGCCACCTTAGCGAGGAACCGCTCCCTATCGAAGACGACTTCGGGGAAGAGGATGACGATCGGGATCTCGGTGGTGGCATCCGACGCCAGCCCGCCCGCCGCGGCGATCCAGCCCGCGTGCCGCCCCATGACCTCGAGCACGAAGACCTTTGTGGATGTCTTCGACATGGAGCGGACGTCGAAGCTGGCCTCTCGGGTGGACACCGCGATGTATTTGGCCACGGAACCGAAGCCGGGGCAGTTGTCGGTGATCGGGAGGTCGTTGTCCACAGTCTTGGGGACGTGGATGGCCTGGATCGGCACACCGCTCTTCTCGGAAAGGTGCGAGACCTTGAGGCAGGTATCTGCCGAGTCGCCGCCCCCGTTGTAGAAGAAGTATCCGATGTCATGGGCTTTGAAGACCTCGATCAGCCGCTCGTACTCACGCGGATCCTGGTCGATGCTCTTCAACTTGTACCGGGCCGACCCGAACGCGCCCGACGGAGTGTGACGGAGCGCCGCGATGGCGGCATCGGACTCCTGGCCGGTATCGATCAGGTTCTCTGTAAGCGCACCGATGATGCCGTTGCGGCCGGCGAAGACGGTGCCGATCGCGTCGCCATGCTTGCGAGCCGTCTCGATGACGCCGCAGGCCGAAGCATTGATGACGGCGGTGACCCCACCCGATTGCGCGTAGAAGGCGTTTCTCTTGACCATGGCCGTCTTCAACTCCTCTTCCGTCGTTGCTCGACCGCAGGGCATCATAACAAGGGGACGAACAGGTTGTCGCCAGTTTGATTGTCCGTCCGTCGCGGGCGGCTGCTAGAGTGAGGCGGCACGCACAGCGACGGTCCGGGGGGATCGACATGGATGCCACATCTACGCTCAAGATCGACGGCTACGCTCACATCTCGCCGCCGAGGTACACCGAGGCGCTACGGAACGAGTTCCCCGGCTTCTACGGGCAGATCCTGGGGATAACCCCGCCCCTGTTCGACATGGAGGCGAGATTCCGGGTGATGGACGCGTTCGCTCCCATCGCCCAGGTGTTGACCGTCGGCCCGGTCCCTCCGCTGGAGCACTTCGCCGATCCCAAGCGGGCGGTCGAGCTGGCGCGGCTGGCCAACGACGAGATGGCCGAGTTGGTAGCGAAGTATCCGGACAGGTTCGTCGCCGCCATCGCTCTGCTTCCCATGAACGATGTCGAGGCGGCGTTGGACGAAGCCGACCGCGCCGTCGAGGAGTTGGGGTTCAAGGGCATCTACGTCCACAGCAACATCAACGGCAAGCCGCTCGACGCGCCCGAGTTCCTGCCGTTCTTCGAGAAGATGGCTGCCTACGACCTTCCCATCTACATCCATCCCTGGCGCGGCAACGACTTCCCGGAGTATCCGGTCGAAGATGAGTCCAAGTACGCCATCGCGAGCACGTTCGGCTGGCCATACGAGACCACGGCGGCGATGACCCGCATCGTCTTCAGCGGACTCTTCGAGCGGTTCCCGAACCTCAAGATAGTCACTCATCACGGCGGAGGGATGGTCTCGTTCTACGAGCAGCGGATAGTGCAGCACTACGGCCAGTTGCAGAGCTCGTACCACGATTACAGCGAGATCTCGAGCCGGCTGACGAAGGCTCCCTATCGAGTACTACAAGATGTTCTACAACGACACGGCCATCCACGGGAACACTCCCGCTCTGATGCTGGCCTACAGCTTCTGGGGACCGGACAAGCTCATCTTCGGCGCCGACATGCCGCTCGGCGACCCGGCCTTCGGCATGAGGAGCTACGCGGAGACCATCGGCGCGATCGAGGCGATGGATATCAGTGAAGAGGACAAGAGGAAGATCCTCGGCGGCAACGTGGCCAAGCTGCTGAAACTCGCTCCCCAGGCGGGCCGTGGGTAGCTCGGCGGCCGGCCGGCGGCGGCCGCTGATAGGAGCGCCGCTCCGCACCGCGGACGAGTCCTTCAGTCCTTGCCTGCCCCGTTTGCGCCCGCGCCTGCCGCGGATTCATCCGGCTCGAGCCTGGCCGGGGTGAAGGTGAAGTAGGCGACTATCCCGGAAGCGAGGATGACCCCGCCGGCGACTATCAGCGCGAAACTCACGCCGCTGTGGACGGCCGCGTAGGCCGCGGTCACCACCTTGGTGACGATCGGCTCCGTACAGGGCCTCCGCCTCTTTCGACCCCGAGAACTGGCCGGTGAGTACCGCGTCCATGACGAACTTGCGCCATTCGGGCGGCACATCGAGTTGGATGAGGCGGGTGGTGAGGAAGTCGATCAGCTTGGTGTTGAACAAGGAGCCGAGGGCGGCCACTCCGATGACCGTCCCCACCTCACGCGCGGTCGTCGTGGCGGACGCGGCCATACCGGAGTGCCGCGCCGGCAGGGCGGAGAGGGCCACCGAGGTGATCGGCACCACCGCGATGCCGAAGCCGACGCCTGCCAGCAGCAGCGAGAACATCATGGGCAGGTAGGTGACGTTCGCCGCTGAGGGAGAGGTCGGTGAACAGAACACCGGCCCCAGCGCAGAAGCATCCCACCGCCACCGGCACCCGGGGCCCCGACTCGGCCACCCACCTGCCCGCGATAGCCGACGCGACGATCATGCCGAGCGCCATCGGGACGAAGAGCGCGGCGGTGCTGTAGGCCGTGTAGCCGAGCACCACCTGCAGATAGAGGGCCGTAAGGAAGAAGATGGAGAACACGCCGAAGTAGGTGGCGAAGGCGACGGCGAGCGATCCAGAGAACGCCGGCTTTCGCAGGTACTGCACCCTCAGCATCGGCGCCTTGGCGCGCAACTCGGCGAACACGAAGAGAGCGCCGGTAGCGAAGCCGACGGCGAAGAGCGCGAGGACGTGAGGAGCGGTGTACCCCGCGGACTCGCCGAGGATGATGGCGAAGACGATGGTGCCCAGAGCGACCGGGTCCGAGGATGAAGCCGGCCCAGTCGAACCGGCCCGCCTCGGGATCGGAGCTCTCGGGGACGGTGCGCAGCGCGGCCACGAACGCGAGAGCGCCGGCGGCCACGTTGAACCAGAAGATGGCCGGCCACCCGCCAAGCCCGACCAGGATGCCCCCGATGACCGGTCCCATAGCCAGGGCGAGACCGGCCACGGCCGCCCAGATGCCGAGAGCCCGGGCGCGGTCGCGCCGTTCCGGGTAGACGTGCCTGAGGATAGACAGGGTGCCGGGCTCGCAGGCCGCCGCTCCGATACCCATGATCCCGCGAGCCGCGATCAGGACCTCCGTGTTCGGCGCCAGAGCGCCGAGCACGGAGCCGGCGACGAAGACCGCCACCCCGGCGAGCATCACCTTGCGGCGGCCCGAGGCGGTCGCCCAGGCTGCCGAAGGCGAGCATGAGACTGGCGAAGAGCAGGGCGTAGGCGTTGACGATCCACTGTATGTCGGTCACGGTGGTGTGGAGCGTCTGCTGCAGGTCGTACAGCGCGACGCTCATGATGGTCGTGTCGAGGAACGTCAGGAAGAGGATGACGCTGAGAGTGGCGAGCGCGAGGCGAGACGCTCTTGTGCCGCTTGGCAGAACCGAATCGGCCAGGCTCAATGAGGCTCCTCTACTTGCGCTTTTCCGCAGGCGCCACCGGCCACAATACCAGCCGCCGCGCCACGGCCGCAACACCGCGATCACAAAGTGTTCGGAACATGATGTGTTCGGAACACGACGATCGCGTTCCGCGGGTAGAATGCAGACCCAATGACGCTTTCTGAGGCATACCACATCCTGGGTCTCTCGGCCGACGCGACCCCCGCCGAGGTCAAGGCGGCGTACCGTCGCCGGGTGACCGAGGCCCATCCCGATCGAGGCGGCAGCGCGGCGGAGTTCATCAAAGTGCGCGCCGCCTACGAGATCCTTCTTGCTTTCCTCGCGCAGACGGCGCCCGAGGCCGCCCGGGAGGGAGCCCCGGAGGAGGCTCCAGAAGAGGAAGTGCCCATCCCCGAGGACCTGCGCGTGGTCATCGACCAGATCGTCGCGGAGTTCCGGGAGCACCAGCGCTGGGCCGAAGCCGAGACTCTGGCGCAACTCGCGGCTTTCGAGGCGCACATGACGCAAGTACATCCAGACGGCCAGCCGGGCCGAACTGCGCCAGTTCAGCAGCGTGTTCCGCACCTCCTGGGATGCAATACTTAATGCATTATTCAATAAATGCAACAACAGAAGCGACCAGATCCTGCAGCGGTACGAAAGCTGGTACACGGAGAGCACCCAGGCGGTCTTCGACGACATGTACCGCAAAGACCTGTTCTCGTTCGCCCGGCGCCGCCGCTTCTGGGAGGTGTTCCTGATCATCGGCGCGATCGCCGGCGCTCTTACGGTGGTGATCGGCTGGGGAGAGCCTCGTCGCTGGATATCCATCGCCCTGCTGGTGGTCGCCTTCGGGATCTCGTTCCTCTTCTACCGGCGCTCGGCGCGCAGGCGGCGGAAGGTGCGCCAGAAAGCGGAGCCCCTCAGCGTGGTCCCCTTCGAGATCCCCGAGAACGCCCAGTTCCCCACCGAGACGGCTCTCCGGAGGGGACGGCGCACCACGGCGACCTTCGGCCTGACGGGCCTGTTGCTGGGCAGCGCCGCGTCGGGCGGGTTCGCCGTACCGGCGGTGGCCGCGGTGGCGGGCGCGGCCCTTGGAGGAGCCTTCGACCGTTTCATCAACCCCACCGGCCGCATGCGCGAGAGTATGCAGGCCGATCTGCTCCGCTTCATGAACATGGCGCGCCCGCAGGTGGTGCGCTACGTGCTGGAGGCGCACCAGCAACTGCTCGACGAGGTCCGCGTCCAGATCACCGAGAGCTATGAAGAGCGGGTGAAGTCGACGGTGAAGCTGCTGACCGCCGGGAAGTAGGGACGGCCGCCGACGGGTGTCGCGGCCCGGTCGCGCCGGGCGGCGGCTCCGCCGCGCGCGGCGCGCCAGGCGTCGGCGGCTCGGGGCTACGACGTGACCGTGGCGGTGGGCTCCTCCTGGAACGGGTGCATCCGCACCACCAGCGAGAACAGATACGGGTAGTTGGCCTTGAGGTGCTCCACGTAGAGGATCCATTCCGCCATGAGGGCGTTGTATGCCCGGCGGACGTCGATCCGGAGGTGCGCTTCGTCGGCGGGTGGCAGGCCGGTCAGCGAGGGCCGGGCCTCGAGCTCGTCCACCACGTGCATGACGGCCCACAGCAGGTCGGTGAAGCGGTCGTGCTCGATGAGATTCGGGTTCTCGAGCAGGCGGAGGATGAAGTCCCGCTTCTCGAGCATGTACGACTTGAGGTCGTAGAGATCGATCTGGCTCAGGTCGACCTCACCTTGCAGGGTGCGCGCGAACTGAGAAGCCCGGGAGAAATCTTCCTTTTTCCAGGAAGCTTTCAAATGAAGCCGCTCCCTGATCTCCGGCGCTGCGTCCATGGCGGGCAGCAGTCGCGCGAGGAGGGGAGTCCCGAGCTCGCTGAAGAAGGCCCCGATCACCATGTTCAGTTTCTGGGCGATGGCGCTCTTCTCGCGGATCGCGATCAGCCGCTCCACGATGACCCCGACGATGAGCACTTCGATGGGGAGGAAGGCGAGGTCGATCAGCAGGTAGAAGAAGAGGTTGCGGCCGTCGTAGAAGATGAAGTAGTTGACGAGATAGAGAACGACGGAAACCGCGACCAGCGCGGCGCCCACGAGCAGCAGAAAGCGCCGATCGCTGCGGCCCGGGGACGAGTCGGACGATTTGCTCATAGATGAATCTCCAGGCTCGTGGGGGACGTCCTTGAAGCTCCGGCTAGGAGCACCGCCACTATAACAGCACGGTATACTTCCCGGCATGGACGAGAACAAGGAGCTATACGGCACGGCGGCCATCCGGGAGGCCAAGCTGGAGCCCTGGCCCAATCCCAATCCGGAGAGACCCTACCTGGTGTCGCTCGACATCCCGGAGTTCACCTGTCTGTGCCCGCGGTCGGGCTTCCCCGACTTCGCGCTGATCAAGGTCCGCTATCAGCCCCGGGACTGGATCGTGGAACTGCGCTCCCTCAAGCTGTACATCAACGGGTATCGGGACCGCCCGATATCGCACGAAGCCGCGGCCAACCAGATCCTGGACGATCTCGTTTCGCTGCTCCAACCCCGCTGGATGCGGGTGACCGCCGACTTCACCGTGCGCGGCAACATCAAGACGGTGATCACCGTGGAGCACGGCTGCAGGGAACGGCCGTGAGCGCTTCCCCACACGCACTGCCTGCTTCTGAGCGGGGGGCTCGACTCCACCACTCTGGCTGCCTGGGTCAAGGACCAGCATCCCGGCGAGGCGGTGAAGGCCTACACGTTCCTCTACGGGCAGAAGCACGCCGTCGAGCTGGAGGCCGCCCGGAAGGTGGCGGCCTCACTTCGGCATGGAGCACTATCTCATCGAGCTGCCTCCCATCCGGGGCTCGGCCCTGACCGACGCGACGCGCCCTCTCCCGGAAGGACGGGACCTGGCGACGGTCACCGGCGTGGCCCCTTCGTACGTCCCGGCGCGCAACCTCCTGTTCCTCGCCGACATGGCCAGCCTGCAGGACGCTTCTGGACCGGGGGTGCTCTGGCTCGGAGTGCATCACGACGACCACACCGGCTACCCGGACTGCCGGCCCGAGTTCGTAGAGGCCGCCGACCAGGCGGTGCGGCTGGGGACGCAGTACGAGCTCCGGGTGCGGGCGCCGTTCGTGCACTGGACCAAGGCGGAGATCATCCGCTGGGGCCTCGAGCACGGTGTGCCCTACGACCTGACCCACTCCTGCTACCAGGGTCTCAGCCCGGCGTGCGGCGTCTGCGATACCTGCCAGGCCCGCCTCGGCGCCTTCGCCACGGCCGGCGCGATCGACCCCATCGCGTACGCGGACCGCCTGGCGCCATGAAGACCACGATCACCGTAGCGGCCACGTTCGCCGCGGCCCATCGCCTGCCCGATCACGAGGGCAAGTGCTTCCGGCTGCACGGCCACACATACGGTCTGGAAGTGACTGTCGCGGGGACCCCGCAGACGTCCGGCCCGGCCGCGGGCATGGTGATGGACTTCGCCGACCTGCGGGCCCGGGTGAACGAACTGGTCGTGGAGCGCCTGGACCACCAGCTACTTGAACGATCTTTTCGACTTCGTCCCCACAGCCGAGGCGGTGGCGGGTTGGACCTTCGAATGTCTTCGCGAGGCCGGCCTGCCGGTGGTGAGGGTCCGCCTGGCCGAGGGGCCGAACTCGTACGTGGAAGTGACGGCCTAGAGGGCGGTCGGCGCGGCGGCGCGCAACGCGCCCCCGGCGATCCGCGGCGGTAGGGCGGCGGCGCCGGGCGACGAGTAGCCGCGGCGCAGGGCGGCTGGGGGAGTTGATGGCTGGTCTCCAAGTGATAGAGATCTTCGACTCTCTTCAGGGAGAGGGCTTCTGGACCGGCGTCCCCATGACCTTCGTGCGATTGGCCGGCTGCAACGCGCCGGACCTCGGACTCGACTGCGTCCGCTGGTGCGACACGCCGGGGAGCTGGGCGCCCGGGTCCGGCGTGGGTATGGAGCCGGCGGAGATCCTCGACCGGGCGCACTTTCCGCGTCTGTGCCTCACAGGGGGCGAGCCTCTTCTGCAGACCGAAGGCGTCGTCGCCTTCGTCGCTGAAGCGCGCCGCCGACGGCATCAAAGTGCATCTGGAGACCAACGGCACCGTGGAGCCGCCTCCGGCCGCGGCGCGGCGGACCGGTGGAGAGCCGCAGGCCGACGGCGATACCCTCTTCGACTGGGCGGTCGTCAGTCCCAAGCCGCCGGACTACCTCATCGCCCCGGCGTGGGACGGCCTGATCGACGAGCTCAAGCTGGTCGCGGACGAGCGGTTGGAGGCGGCCACCGCGGAGCGGCTGGCCGCGCGTCACCCGGAAGCCATCGTCTGCATCCAGCCGGTTTGGGAAAGGGGGCCGGGGCCCCAAGACCGCCGGCCGCTCGGTGACACATCCGAGGCGCGGGCGGTCAGGCTGGTCATGGAGCATCCCGAGTGGCGGCTGTCTCTACAGATGCACAAGTATCTGGGAATCCGCTAACAGGCTGCTGAAGAGGTGACGCTCCGACGCAGGAATGCGATGGGTACGCGCCAGAGAAGGACGCAGGGAGCGTGAATAGCGGCGCTATTTGCGCGACTGAGGACGTACTATCGCGCTACGCAGTGCGTTCCGGTGGCCGGAGCTTCGCTTTTCAGCAGCTTCCTGCCCGCGAAGACGAGTACAATCGATTTCGTGGACATCGTTCTTTGAACGGGAGAGGGCGATATGGATCCCGAGCAGGGCCCGCAGGACCAGAGCCCGCAACAAGGCGCAGAGCAAGGCCCGCCGCAGTACCCGCCGCAGTACCCGCCTCAGTACTCGCCACAATACCCGCCGCCGTCGCAGCCACCCCAGCAGCCGCCGCAATACCCGCCTCCGCGTCCGCCGCGCCACGACGAGAAGCAGGACGAAAAGCAGGGCGAGAAGGAGCAGGAGAAGAAGCAGGAGAAGGGGCAGGGCCTGGACGAGAAGTACCGCCGCAATCCCCTCGGTTTCGTCTCGTTCGCCCTGCTGGTCATCTGGCTCGGGGTCACGCTACTGCTGCAGAACTCGGGCGTGATCGACGACAGCGATCACGGCTGGGCCATCTTCTTCTGGGGTGGCGGCATCATCATCCTGGTGCTGGCCATCTTCCAGTTGCTCATACCCCGCTTCCGGCGGCCGGTCGTGGGCTCCTTTGTCTGGGGCGCCATCTGGCTGGGGATCGGATTCGGTCTGTGGTACGACAAGTGGGAAGTGATCGGACCGATAGTGATCATCGCGATCGGCGTGGCGATACTCGTCGGAAGGCTCGTTCCCCGGCGCTAGGCCGGTAATCGGTCATGGAGATGAGGCGGCTGGGGGCGGCGGGCCCGGTGCTATCGGTAGTTGGGGTGGGGTGCAACAACTTCGGCTCTCGGATCGACGAGGGCCAGGCCGCGGAAGTCGTCCGCGCCGCTCTCGACGCGGGCATCACCCATTTTGATACGGCGGAGAGCTACGGCGGCGGCTACTCGGAGGTCTTTCTTGGAAAGGCCTTGGGCGCTAGGCGGAGTGAGGTGGCGATCGCGACGAAATTCGCGCCCCGGCCGCCCGAGGAGCCGTTTCGGTCTGGAGTGCTGAGACGGCGCATCCTCGACGGGTGCGATATCAGCCTGACGCGCCTTGGCACCGACTACATCGACCTCTACTATCAGCACCGTCCGGACCCGCATGCTCCCGTCGAGGAAGGGCTGGGTGCTCTCGGAGAGTTGGCGGCTGCGGGGAAGGTCCTGCACGTCGCATGCTCCAATTTCAGCGCCGAGCAGATCGATGAAGCCGCTAGGATCTCCGCCACCAAGGACCTGCCGGCTTTCACCGCCTCTCAGATCCACTGGAACCTGCTCTTCCGGCAGGGGGAGGAGGAACTGGTTCCTGCCATCCGCCGCCACGGGATGGGGATCGTTCCCTATTTCCCTCTGGAGTCGGGCTTGCTTACAGGAAAGTACCGCCTCGGGAATTATCCCGAAGGCTCGCGGCTGGCGAAGGCGCCACGCTTCGGGGAACTTGCCTCGGAAGAGAACTTTGCGTACATCGAGCGATTGAGGTTATTCGCGAAAGAGCGCGGCCATTCCCTGGTCGAACTGGCCTTCGGATGGCTGGCGAGCCAGGACGGGGTGGCGTCGGTTATCGCGGGAGCGTCGACGCCGGAACAGGTCGCGCAGAACGCCAAGGCCGGCCAGGCGTGGCGGTTGTCGGCGGCCGAACTGGAGGAGTTGCCGCGGATGGGGTAGCAGGGGTTCTACCGCATCCGCTGTGCCTCGAGGAACGTATCGGTGATCTGGTAGCCCGAGTGGTCGCCGATGATCAACGCGTCTCCGCAGTGAGGGCATATGGCCGTCCGGTCGACAATCTTTTCAGGATGGTCGGCGTCGGCTTTTTCCGTCCACTCGGTCACCTCTTCCGGCCTGAACGTCGCCATGCAACCCAGGCAGCCGCAGGTGCCGCTCGCCAGGATCTCTTGTTCGTTGCGCTTGGTGTGCTCCTCGACCTTCTTGCGGTCCTTGTGGAACATCGCAGGCCTCCTTGTCGATTCACCGACTGCCGTGAGCAATAGCTCGCGGCGGCCATCGCGACGATATTGTGCCGCCTGCGGCAGCCCTCGCTGCTTTACAGCCGCCCCAGGTTCAGGCTGGTGAACTCCCGCCAGTAGTAGTCCAGGCTGGTCCACCACTTCTCTCGGCCGATGCAGCGGAAGTAAGGGGCGCGCAAGGCCAGGATGGTGTCGCCAATCCGGTATCGGGCCAGAATGGGGGTCGTCACAACGAGGCTGCCCAACTCTCCAGGCTTCATCTCGTGGAGCATCTTGATACCCGAACGCGTCTGCACCTCGAAGAAGAAGAGGTCGTAGTTGGGCACCCACGCCTTGCGGTCGTCGCGCTGCTGGCCGAACATGCCTTCGGTGGCTCCATAGATCTCCCTTATCGCCACCGGTCCGTACATGGCGGTCAGTGCCGCCGCGTGCCGGGTGTTGATGCCCGGTGTGCTGCCCAGTGTCATGATCTGGGTCTTCCACCACTGCTTCGGATAGACGCCGTGACGCTTGCGGAGATAGCGACCGAACTCGAGGGCGGTCTGGCACACTCCTCCCACCAGCGTGACGTTCTCGCTCCGGCATTTCTCGATCGCCAACTCGAAGCGGTTGTCCCAGTCGCTCCGAGTGGTCCCCCCGCCGAGCGCGTCGATCTCGTCCTGCGCAGGGCACCGAGCGGATGGGGGTGAACTTGGAAACGTGCTTGGTGTAGATGCCTGAGCTGTAGCCGTATTCGAGATCCCGGTCGCCACCGCGGATAGTCCCGACCGTCGACGGGAAGTTGAGGTTGAGGTTGACGCCCGCGAAGAGGTCAAGACGCTTGGTGGCGGCGACGTAGGACATCATCGCCCGCCCGGCGCTGACGCGCATACGTAGGTCCGTGGGCGTCATGGGGATGAACTTGGATTCACCCTCCACGGTCCCCCTCGTGATCGCCCATCCCACCGGTTCCTCGCAGAGCAAGAGCCGGGTCTCGCCGGCCATGACCGCTTCGATGAGCGGCTTGTAGTCGTCGTAGCTCATCACCGGGAAGGCGCTGCGATAGGCGGCTATGAGCTCGGCGGTGCCGGCGCCCGACCCGCCCTCGGGGCCGCCCGCCCCCGCCTGGGCGACCTCCGCTGCCCCGTGGTCGGCGCCGTAGCCGCTGCGGGCGAAGTCGGCCAGGATCCGCCGGAGGACGATCTCCTGCGAGCGGGCCGGATCGGCCACCGCCTCGTGCCAGGGACGGAGCTGCTCGGCCAATGCCTCGGCCGCGCCCGCGGGCTGCCGCCGCCGCGTTCACTCGCACTCGCAGGGGCGGCGCCCGAGCCCGCCGCGCCCGGTCTGCTGCGTCCGGACCGGTCATCGCGGGACCACCCGCAGGTGTCTGCTCCATGCTGTCCCCCCTAGCGTCGTCGGTCTCACTATCGTAAGCACGAGCGGGGAATAAAGCTAGAGACGGGTGGTCTGCGGCGTGCCAATCAGGTCGGCGGGAAGAAATGCCTGCAAAATGCCGAGATGAACGCATCGGCCGGGACACCGGCTGGCGCGCCGCTGTCTGGACATGTGGGATAATGCGGCCATGCCAAAGATCCATCAGTTCGGCGTCTATCCTCATGTCCCGCCCCGCTTGAGCGGCCTGGAGGAACTCGCATACAACCTCCGTTGGACGTGGGATACCAGGACGTATACGCTATTTCGAGCACCTCGACCCGGAGATGCTCGAGAGATGTGGGGGGAACCCGGTGCTGCTCCTGCGCCGCGTCTCTCGCGAGAAGCTCGAGCACGCCGCCACCGATACCGCTTTCCTGGCCCACCTCGACGGCGCGCTCGAAGATCTGCGCCGCTACATGAGGGGGCCGGGCTGGTTCCGGATCCAACCATCCCGAGCATGCCGACACCTGCGTGGCGTACTTCTGCATGGAGTACGGCCTGGCCGCCTGTCTTCCCATCTACTCGGGAGGGCTTGGCGTCCTTGCCGGGGATCATCTCAAGTCCGCCAGCGGGCTCGATATCCCTCTGGTGGCTGTCGGCCTTCTCTACAACCGCGGCTACTTCGTGCAGAGCCTGGACGACAACGGCTGGCAGCGCGAGAAATACCGGGCGCAGGACCTCGGCACGCTTCCCATCAAGCCGGTCATGGCCGGGGAGACGTGGCGCGCGACGTCCCGTCAGGGTGAGGTGGCCGGCGACGGGTCGGGGACACCGCTCAAGGTCTCGCTCGACATCGCAGGGACGGACGGTGTGGGCTCAGCTGTGGAGGGCCCAGGTGGGACGGATCTCCCTCTACCTTCTCGACACCGCTCTGCCCGAGAACGACTCGGCCGCTCAGCGGATCACGAACGAGCTCTACGGCGGAGGGCCCGAAGAACGGCTGGCCCAGGAGTTGGTGCTCGGCATCGGAGGCGCCCGGGCGCTCCGGGCTCTTGGGGCGGAGCCCCAGGTCTGCCATCTGAACGAGGGGCATGCCGTCTTCACCAGTCTCGAAAGGATGCGTCATCTCATGGAGACCGAGGGACTCACGTTCCTCGAAGCCCGGCAGGCGACGAACGCGGGCACTCTCTTCACCACCCACACCCCGGTCTCGGCCGGTTTCGACCTGTTCCCGGAGTCCCTCATCGGGCACGCCCTTGGCCCGACCCTCGGGGAGCTCGGGCTCACGGTGGAGCAGTTCATGCCCATGGGGAGGGTGCATCGCGACGACCAGCATGAAGATTTCAACGTCGCCATCTTCGCGCTTCGTCAGTCTCCGCGGCGGAACGCGGTGAGCCGGCTGCACCGCCGGGTCACCGCTCGGATGATGCAGCCGGGCTGGCTCGACTTCCCGCTCAGTGAGATGCCGGTGCAATCGGTCACCAACGGGGTGCACACCAAGACCTGGGTGGCGGCCGACATGGAGCATCTCTTCGATCACTATCTGGGTCCCCTGTGGCGCGAAGACACCTCCAATCGAGAGGTCTGGCAGAGAGTGGACCAGATCCCGGACCTGGAGCTCTGGCGCGCGCACACTCGTCAGCGCGAGCGTCTGGTCGCCTACGCCCGGGAGGAAGCGGAGGCCCTATCTCCGGAGAGGCGCCTCGCCGTCGGCATGGTGGCCTCGGAGGCAAGCCTGCCGCTGAGGCCGGACGCGCTCACGATCGGTTTCGCCCGCCGCTTCGCCACCTACAAGCGGGCGACCCTGCTGTTCCGCGACATCTGCCGCCTCCGGGCCATCCTGCAGAACGAGGCCCGGCCGGTCCAGCTTCTTTTGTCGGGCAAGGCCCACCCGCGTGACGGCGCCGGCAAGGAGTTCATCCGGGAGATGCTCGACGTGGTCAAGCACGAGGGGCTCACCAACAGCGTCGTGTTCCTCGAAGACTACGATCTGAGCAAGGCCGCGATGCTGGTCCAGGGGATCGACGTGTGGCTCAACACCCCGCGCCGTCCCTACGAAGCGTCAGGCACCAGCGGCATGAAGGTCGTTCCCAACGGCGGGCTCAACGTCTCCGTGCTCGACGGTTGGTGGGCCGAGGCCTACCGCCCCGGGGTCGGCTGGGCCATAGGCACCGGGCAAGAACTGGGACATCCCGCGTATCAGGACCAGGTCGACGCCGAGTCTCTCTATTCACTCCTCGAGAACGAGATCGTGCCCTTGTTCTACTCCCGCGATGCCGACGGCCTGCCTCGTGGCTGGATCGCCATGATGAAGCAGTCGATCAAGGTGCTCGCCCCCACGTTCTCCGGCGACCGGATGGTCAAGCAGTACGTCGAGCGCTTCTACCTCCCGGCGGCGGACCACTACGGGCGGCTGAGCGCGGACGGCTTCGCAGAGGCCAAGGAGCTGGCCGCGTGGAAAGCGAGGGTGCGCGAGGCGTGGCCGGGGGTGAAGATAGTCGCTGTTGAAGATGACGGTGGTCCGCAGAGCGGGCACAGCGGCCGGGAGGTCGCGGTGGGCGAGGAGATCCGCGTCGCGGCGCGGGTGGATCTGGCGGGCCTCGATCCCGGCGAGGTCACCGTGGAGGCCTTTCACAGCAGCCTTCACCCGGATGGCACGTTGGGCACGGGCCGGGGGGTCGCCCTGGACCTGGCCGGACACGAGGACGGGCACTACCTCTATCGGGGCGCGGTACCCGCCAAGACCTCCGGGCTGCGCGGCTACGCGGTTCGCGTCTTACCCCGCCATGAAGACGTTCTCGTACCCCACGAACTGCCTCTCATCACCTGGGAGGAGACGGAGGAGTAGGGACCTGCCGCCTCAGGAAGGGTACGCAGTAGGGGCCGTGCGGCAGCACTGCGATGGCGAGACCGGGGTCTTTCTCGCGCGCGGCTTTGACGAACGCGGTGATGTCGCCGATCGGCTCCAGGCGGGCCAGAGCCAGGTCGCCGGGACCGAGCCCCGACGTATTCACCAACACCCGGGCGCGTGCCTGGATGCGTGCCTGCACCTGAAGCTGCCACTGGTCGGGGACGACCTCATGCGACTGTAGGATCCTGGCGTTCACGAGGCGGATATCCTCGTCCGGCTGCAGCACCTCTTCGTACACGGCTGAGTTGGGCAGCCCGTACCGGCATTCGGCCGCGAGTATGATCGTTCCCCCGTCGCTGACGATCTCCGCCGCAGCCGACACGCCCTTGATGGCCTGATAGAAGTTCTGGTCGAGCGGATAGCCTCCGCTCGAGGCGATCACCAGGGGGAAGGTGCGGTCCACCCGGCACATGGTCGTCTGCCGGGCGACTGTGGCCGCCGCCTGGTGGGCGGCGGCGGTCTGGCCGGCAAAGACGTGCGTGAGGCGCTTGGCTGAGTCGAGCACGACCTCCAGGGAGAAATGCGGGGGGGCCAGGGCGGCGACCGCCCGGATGGCGTCGTGGACGGGGTTGCCCTCGATCACGCCCCAGGTCGCCAGCGATTCTCCCACGCGCCGGCCGTTGTGAAGGCTCATGACGGTCTCGAGGCCGGCCGTTCCGATGGCGACGAGCTTGGGGCCTCCGCTGAAGCCGGCGAACAGGTGGGGCTCCACCAACCCGGTGGAGATACGGAGGTCGGCTTCCACCCAGCGGCGATCGAGCGCCACCTGGACGTCGGCGGCGGGGGGCGCCGCGGCGCCGAGCGAGACGAGTTGGGCCGCGTCCCGGCAATCGTGGATCGCCACCTTGCACCGTCTCAGCACCTCGGGGCCCAGCATGGCCTCGATGACTTCCGGCGGGTCGGCGTAGTGGGTCCCGCCCGCGACCAGCACCGTCACGTCGCCGTCCGCGCCGGCCCGGGCGAGTTCCACGAGCATGGCCTCGAGGACCGCCCGCTGCGGGTGTGGCCGGGTGCCGTCGGGCACGGCGATGACCACCCGCTGCCCGGGCCGCGCCAGTTCCGCGAGCGCAGGTCCCGCAACCGGGCGCCGCAACGCCTCCACGAGCGCGCCGGCGGGGTCCGCGAGCGGCCGGCCGTCCTCAGGCCGGATGACCGCGCAGTCGTCCGGCAGGTCGACGGTCAGGCCGGTGGTGCCGTAGTCAAGGGTGAGTTGCATGTTAGTCCTCGGGAATGACGGGGTCGGGCCGAAAGTACATGGCCTGCACGTACTCCTTCTGGAAGTCGGGGTCGGTAGCCAGTTCGACGAACTCGACCTTCCGCGCCGCCCACGCCGCTTCCCGGCGCTTCTCCAGACTGAGCAGGGCGAATCTCGCTCCGTCGCCGGCAGCATTGCCCACCGACGTCACGATCTCCGGGTCGCAGTCCGGCAGCATGCCGATGGCAAGGGCATGATGCTTGTCGATATAGGTGCCGAACGCACCGGCCATGATCACGCCTTCGGGCTTGTCCACCCCGTACTTGTGCAGGAGGATCTCCTCGCCGGCCCGGAGGGCGGCTTTTGCCAGTTGCAGGGAGCGGATGTCCTTCAGCGAGACGGTTATCGGCCGGCCTATGGCGGTCTCCTCCGCCCGGGCGATGATGAACTTGCGGGGCTTGCCGTCCTCGTAGACGACGCGCTCGTGCGAAAGCTGGGGATCGAGGTTGCCGTTGGGCAGCATCACCCGGGCCTTGAGCATCTCCGCGGCTGCTTCGATGATGCCGGATCCGCAGATCCCGCGGGCTCCCACCTCCTCGGGACGGTAGCTCGTCTGCCAGCCCTCGAGGCCGATGACCTTGAAGCGCACGTCGAGCGTCTCCGGGTCGATACGGATGCGCTCGATAGCCCCCGGCGCGGCCCGCATGCCGAACTCGATGTGGGAGCCTTCGAAGGCAGGGCCGGTGGCGCACGAAGTCGACAACATGCGCTCCCGGTTGCCCAGCACCAGCTCGCCGTTGGTGCCGATATCGAGGATCAGCAGCACTTTGTCCTGCTTGTAGGGCTCCTCGGCGATGATCACCGCCACGTTGTCCGCGCCGACGAAACCGGCCTCGACAGGCAAAACGTGCAACCGGCAGCCGGGGTTGAACTCCAACCCTACGGCGGAGGCGAGGGTGTCGACAGGGCCCTGGACGGCGGGCGCGAACGGGGCCACGCCCAGCGCGCGGGTGTCGAGGGCAAGGAACAGGTGGTGCATGGCGGTATTGCCCACCATCACCACGTCGAAGATGTCGCTCGGCGCCGCCCCGGCCCGTTTCGCAGCTCTTCCGGCCAGGCCGTTGATCTCGGCGATCACCGTCCGCTGCAACTCGGCCAGCCCTTCGGGATGGTGAGCCACGTAGTGCAGGCGGGCGATCAGATCGTCGCCGAAGGCGACCTGCGGGTTCATGGCGGACTCGGTGGCGAGCACCTCGCCGCTCTCCAGATCGGTGAGATACGCCGCGATCGTCGTGGTTCCCACGTCGACCGCCAGGCCGAGCAGGGAGCGCTTCTCGGCCGCGGCGCGGACCTCCACGATCGTCCGTCCCTGCCACACCACGGCCACGACATCCCACCCTGCCTTCCGGCACGCGCCGGGAAGGGTCTGAAGGATGCCGAAGTCGAAGTCGAGGTCTTTCAGCCCGTGCTGCTGCTCGAGGCCCGCCAGCAAGCGTTCGGCATCGGCCCTGGCTTCCTGCAGAGTCGGGGCCTGGAGAGCCACGCGGTAGGCCCGTATCGCCGGGTCGAGGGGGACGGTTCGTTCTCCCGCCTCCTTGCGGACCACCTGGCGCGACCTGCGGCTTTGCTCGGGTATGAACACCCGCACGTCCCCGGCGACCCGGGCCTGGCAGGCCAGCCGCATGCCGGCCGCCAGCGCCGCCGCTCCCAGTGCCTGCTCCTCGACGGACGTCGGTGCGGAGAGCGTTTCGGGCGCGGATTCGAGGTGGACCCGGCACTTCTTGCAGGTCCCTTTGCCGCCACAGATGCTCTCGATCTCCACGCCCAGCCCACGTGCCACCGACAAGAGGTCCTGGCCGGCCGCGGCGGAGCCGCGCCGGCCCGAGGGCTGGAAGGTCACGCTGAAGGTGATGGTGCCGTCGCCGGCGACAGAGTCCTCGGTCATGCTAATACCTTCCATACTCCCTGGCGGCCTTGACCAACTGGAACACGTTGACCGGCGGCGCGTGGGGAGGCACGTCGCACCCGGCCATCAAGATGAAGCCGCCCTTGTGGTACTTGCCCTTCTCGATACACTCCCGCGCCTGCGCGAGCACGTCCTCCGCGCGCCCCTCCTGGATGATGGTGGGGTCGACGTTCCCGGCCACGATCTGCTCGGGGAACATCTCCATGGCGGTCGTCAGGTCGATCTCGCGGCCTACGCTGATCACCGTCTGCTTGGTCATGGGCACCTGCTGCCAGAACTTGAGATTCTTGTTCTGCTCGCCGCAGATGTGGATGAAGAAGCTGCCGATACCCAACTCGATGGCCCGGCTGTTGATCCGCTGCAGGTACGGGAGCGAGAAGGTCTCGAACTGCTTGGGAGAGATCAGCTTGTTGGTCTCGGTGGCCGCGCCGTGGAAGGCCATGAGCTTCTCCGCTCCGAACTCCTTGGCGTAGTATTCGGCCACCTTGATCAGGAACTGGGTCACCTTGTCCAACACGGCGTGGACCGCTTCGGGTTTCTTGATCAGCCAGTTCATCATGCGCTCTTCGCCGATGACCGAGCCTGTCCATGTCAACGGAGCCCCGATCTGCAGGGTCACCGGCATGCCGTACTCAGCCTGTTTGCGGGCGATACCCAGAGCGATGGGCAGGGCGCCGGCCTTGCTCACATCCTCGGGGACCTGAAGGGAGTAGGCGTCGTCCTCGGTCTGGATAGGCGTGCGGGTGACCACCGGAGCGCCGGAGTACTTCTTGAGGGGGAACTCGATGTCGCCGCCGAACTCCCAGCCTCCGGCCGAAGCATAGGCGTAGAGAGGACCGCCGTCATATCCGTACATCTCCTGGGAGAGGAGTTGGCAGCGGAAGCTCTCCTCCGCGTCGTCGAACATCCGAGCCAGCGGCTGCCCGCAGACGACGGTCGTATGGCCGGCCGCGAAGGGGATCACGGGGACCCGGTCGGGATGCTCGCCTCTCATGACGGCGCCCATCCGCTCCCCGCTGGTCATCGTCTCGCACCACATGGTAGGTCAACCTTCCTCTTGAGCTCGTTCTTTGGTGATAGTCATGGTCACGTCGCCCGGCAGGGCAAGGCCCGCAGCCACTTCGACCGCCTTGATCAACGCGCTCGGTACCGGGCAGGCGGCGTGCGCGCAGCACGCGTAGGCCGACTCGAGGAGCGGAGGCAGCCCTCCTCTGAGGCCTATCTGGCGCAGCGCATCGACCTCGATCGGTTCGGCCGCGATCTTCTGGACGTGGGGACAGTCGCTTTCGATCTCCAGCCGGACGTTGTAGCCGGTCGTCTTGGCCGCCCTCACCGTGGCGGTATGTCCGCAGACGCCGGCGTCGACGACCACCAGGGCCGAGGGCCCCGACGTCGCAGAGGCCGGTTGCTCGCGCGCTCCGGCCGAGGGCGCCCCGGCCGACCCGGCCGCTTGCTCCGGTCCGCTCACCACGCCGCGCCGAGGAGCCGGGTCGCTACCCGAGCTGCTTCCATCGCGTTGTCGCCGTAGCCGTCCGCTCCCCACTCGTCGGCGAGGTGCTGGTTGAGGGGGGCGCCGCCGATCATGATCTTCGTCCTGGGCAGCTTGGCCTTGAACTCCGGCATGTAGTCCTTGATGGCGATGATGGTCGTGGTCATGAGCGCGGACAGGCACAGTAGGTCGGCATCGACCCGCTGCGCCTCCTCGATGAACTTCTCCATCTCCACGTCGCGGCCCAGGTCGTGGACCTCGATGCCGTTCACCTCGAGCATCATCTTCACCAGGTTCTTGCCGATGTCGTGGATGTCGCCCTGCACGGCGCCGATGACCGCCACGCCCTTCTTGTCCGCGTTGCCCGACGCGACCACCAGGGGGCGCAGGATGTCAAGACCGGCATAGAGCGCTTCGGACGAGACCATCAGCTCCGGGACGTAGCACTCGCCCTCTTCGTAGAGGCGCCCCATCTCGGCCATGCCGGCCGCCAGGCCCTCCATGATGGCCTTCTGCGGGTCGATGCCCGCTGCCACCACTGCATTGGCCGCCGCGACCGCCGTATCCTCGTCGCCGTCCATGACGGCCTGCTTCAATTGGCTAAAGATCGCGGCTTCGTCTGCCATCTCATCTCCCTTTGGTAGCTAGTAGCGTCCGAAATCACGGCAGGCCGTGACCATCTGGCCCACGTTCACCGGGGGCGCCTGCGGCGGGACCTCGCACCCGGTCATGAGGGCGTAGCCCCCCGGGTGGTCCTTGCCCTCGTCGATGCACTCCTTGCAGAGGGCGCGCACCTGCTCCGGCGTGCCTTCCTGCACGACGATGGGATCCACGTTTCCCATGATCACGCAATCGGGGAAGGCCTTGCTCGCCGTCGACAGGGCGACCTCCTTGCCCACGCTGACCATACCCCGTCTGCCGAAGCTGAGCTGCGACCAGAGCGGCAAGTTCTTGTTCTGCTCCCCGCAGATGTGGCTCAAGAAGATGCTGGTCCCCTGCCGGGTGAGATGATCGTGGATCTCTCGCAGATAGGGGAAAGCGAAGGTCTCGAAATGCTTGGGCGAATAGAGCTTGTTGGTCTCGATGCACAGGTCGAACGCCATGAGCCGCTCCGCCCCGAATGCGTCGATCCAATAGTCGGCTTTCTTCTTGATGAAGTCGGTGATCACGCGCAGGACGTGATGCACCAACTCGGGCTTCTTGATGACCCAGAGCATCAGCCGCTCTTCGCCGCAGACCGACCCGGCCCAGGTGAGGGGGGAGCCCACCTGTACGGTGACCGGCATGCCGGCCTCGTACTGCAGGCGGGAAAACTCGAGCGCCACCGGCATGGTGCCGACCGTCGTGATGTCATCCGGCACCTGGAGATTCCAGGCGTCGTCCTCGTTCTGCACCGGGCTCCGCTTCATCATCGGGGCGCCGGTGTACTTGCGGTAGGGGAACTCTATGTCGCCCCCGAACTCGGCGCCGCCGGCGTTCGCCCAGCCGTGCATGATCAACCCGTCATGGCCGTAGAGCGCCATCGCGTTGCGCTGGCAGGCCAGGCTTTCGGCCGCGTCGTCGTAGATCTTGGCTATGGACCTGCCGTTCACCACGGCCGTATGCCCCAGGATGAACTGCAGGCAGGGCACCCGGTCAAGGCTCTCGCGGCTTATCAGGGCATCCCAACGCTCCTGGGACGTCATCTGGTCACACAGCACATCTGCCCCCTTGTCCATTCAGGGTCACCTGCGCGTCGCCGCGCACGTGAGTGCCGCGGCCGAAAGGCCGCTCGCAGCGCGGTGGGTCGGCCTGCTCGATTATAGGGGCTGGGCGGCGATTATGCGCCGGCCCCCGGCGTGGTCTAGAATCCCATCCATAGGGTGTCGACACGCGCAGAAAGGCAGGGAAGACCTGTGCCTATTTCCCCCCTCGCCCAGGCAGTGGGCGACCTAGAAGAAGACAAGGCCATCCTTCTCGTCAAGGACAAGCTGGCCAAGGGCGAGTCTGCCCTTTCCATCCTGGAGGAACTCCAGGCGGGGATGAACATCGTAGGCGAGAGATTCGAGTCCTGCGAGTACTACCTCTCCGAGCTCATCTACGCCGCCGACATCTTCAAGAAGGCCGGCGCGCCTCTCCAGGAAGAGTTGAAGAGCTCAGTTCAGAGTAGCTACGGCACCCTGGTCCTGGGCACGGTCAAGAACGACATCCACGACTTCGGCAAAGACATCGTGGCCACGGTCATGAGCTCCAACGGCATCAAGGTCATCGACCTGGGCGTGAACGTGGAGCACCAGGCCTTCGTGGACGCCATCAAGGAGACGGGCGCCACCCTGGTCGGTATGTCCTGTCTTCTCACCACCGTCTTCGACGACATGAAAGAGGCCATCAACACCATCAAAGACGCGGGGCTACGAGATCAGGTGACCGTCCTCATCGGCGGCGGCCCCGTGGACCAGGCCACCTGCGACTACGTGGGAGCCGACGTGTACTGCAAGACCGCTCAAGACGGCGTCATCTGCGCCAAGAAAGTGCTGGGGGTGAACTAGATGGCCACGACCGAGGAGCTCTACGCCGTCCACGAGAAGCGCATCCGCGACGCGGTGGCGCTCAAGACGCCCGACCGAATCCCCGTCATCCCCAACGGGCCGGCGTGGCCCGGCCGGGCGATGGGGGTGAAGATCTCCGAGATCGCCACCAACCCGGCGGTCTCGAGAAAGGCCGTCGTCGACGCCTACACCGGCCTCGGCGACATCGACGGCATCCAGAGCCCGGCGTACCATGTCTGCACACTCAGCATCCAGTGGCTCTCCAAGGTGAAGGTCCCCGGGCCGCGACCTGCCCGACGACGAGCTCTGGCAGGTGGACGAGGCCGAGATCATGAAGCTCGAGGACTACGATGCCATCGTCGAGGGAAGGCTTCGCTCCCTGGCTCGAGCAGTACTACAACGAGCGGCTCCCGGGCACGCCAGAGGCCATGGCCGCGTTCGCGGCGACCATCCCCGACGCGCTCGCGCTCTGTCGGGAGAAGGGAGTGGTGCCCTTCACCCCAGCCGTCGCCACGATCCCCTATGAGTATTTTTGCGGAGGACGCTCCATGAAGGAGTTCCTCCTCGACCTGTTCCGCCACGGCGACCAGGTGCAGGCGGCCATGGACGAGGCCCTGCCGGTGCTTATCGAGAACATGCGGCAGGTGATCCGGGGACTGGGCCTCATGGGCTTGTGGATAGGCGGCTGGCGCTCCGCCAGCGAGTTCGTCTCCCCGCGCCTGTGGAACCGCTTCGTTTTTCCCTATTTCAAGGCCATGGTGGAAGCTGCTGTCGAGGAAGGCGCCATCCCGGTGCTCCACTTCGACGCCAACTGGACTCGTGACCTGGAGCGGCTGAAGGAGTTCCCCAAGGGCAAGTGCGTGCTCTCGCTCGACGGCAAGACCGATATCTTCAAGGCCAAGGAGATCCTGGGCGACCACATGTGCATCATGGGCGACGTGCATCCGGGCATGTTCACTCTCGGCACTCCTCGAGGAAGTGACCGCCTACTGCAAACGTCTGATCAACGAGATCGGACCGTCGGGCTTCATCCTCTCCTCAGGTTGCGACGTGCCCATCGACGCCAAGTACGAGAACGTCAAGGCCATGGTGGAGGCCGTCCTCTAGGCCTGGCTGTCGCGGCCGAGCCGCCGGGCTCAGATCGCCCAGCCCGCCGCTCTTTCCACGGCTTGCTCCCATCGGCTGCGGCGGCGCAGGCGCTCCTCTGCCGGCATGCTGGGTTCGAAGACGGCGTCCACACCGGCGAGTCCGGCCACTTCCGCTTCCGACCAATACCCCACAGCCAGCCCGGCGAGGGCGGCGGCTCCCAGAGCGGTGGTCTCCCGGATACGCGGGCGAATGACCGAGATCCCGGTGAGGTCGGCCTGTAGCTGGAGCAGGAAATCGTCGGCCGCGGCGCCACCGCCGACCCGCAGGGCCGTGGGTGCGACTCCCGCCGTCCTCCCCATCGCTTGGATTACCGCTGCGGTCTGAAAACAGATCGCCTCCTCCGTGGCCCGGGCAATGTGCCGGCGGGTGGTACCCCGCGTGAGCCCGATAAGGAGGCCGCGGGCTCCCGGATCCCAGTAGGGAGCGCCAAGACCGGTCAGCGCCGGGACGAAGTACACATCCCCGCTGTCGGCCACCTGGGCGGCGAGCGGGCCGATCTCCGACGCTTCGGCGATAATTCCGAGCCCGTCCCGTAGCCACTGGACCGCCCCGCCGGCCATGAACACCGAGCCCTCCAGCGCGTATCTGACCTGCCGCCCGCGCGCCCCACTTTGGTCGTGACCCGGCGGATCGAGCACCCAGGCTACGGTCGACAGCAGGCCGTGCTCCGGCGCCGCGGGCACGCTCCCGCTGTTGGCGAGCAGGAAGCAGCCGGTGCCGTAGGTGTTCTTTGAATCGCCGGCTTCCAGGCCTCCGTGGCCGAAGAGCGCCGCCTGCTGATCTCCGACGAGACCCGCGATGGGGACGGCTGCTCCCAGCCAGGCGGGGTCGGCCGCGTCGACTACGCCCGACGAAGCGACCAACTCGGGGAGGACGGCGCGAGGCACGTCGAACAACTCGAGCAGTTCGTCCGCCCACTCCAACCGGCGGAGGTCGAGCAGCAGGGTGCGCGACGCGTTGCTGAAGTCGGTCACGTGATGCCGTCCCCCGGTGAGGCGCCACACCAGGAAGCTATCGATAGTTCCGGCCCGTAGACGCCCTCTGCTCAGCAACTCCTTGACGCCCGGCCGGTTTGCCAGCAACCACTCGAGCTTCGTGGCGCTGAAATAGGGATCGAGGCAGCAGCCCGGTGAGCGCCGTGGTCCTGGCCCCCCAGCCGGCTCGCTCGAGCTCGGCGCACCGCTCCGCCGTCCGCCGGCACTGCCAGACGACAGCGTTCCCCAGCGGCCTACCGGTCTCCGAGTCCCACAACAGAACGGTTTCCCGCTGGTTCGCGATACCGACCGCCGCGAGGTCGGCTGCTTCGAGCCCTGACTGCCGAAGCGCCAGTCGGCAGCAGCGGAGTTGCGTCGCCCAGACCTCCTCCGGGTCGTGCTCGACCCACCCTGGTTCGGGGTAGTACTGGGCGAGGGCCTCCTGCGCCGACCCGAGCACAGCGCCGTCGTGGGCGAAGATCATCGCGCGGGAGCTCGTCGTTCCCTGGTCGATAGCCATGATGCCCTTGTGCCGACTCATGCACGTACAATAGGACAGAAAACGGACGGAGCCGCCGGAGCGCTCGAGCGAAACACCCGGTGGCGCGGCAAGGCGGAGGCGACGGCGATGGACCGGAGAGAGCCGGACTGGAACGAGCCGGTGTACGTGGTGGGGCCCGGGCCGAACGGCAGGATCGGGGTGCTGCTGATCCACGGATTCGGCGGGTCTCCGCGTTCGCTGCACGAGCTGGCCGGCCGCTGCGCTGATGCCGGCTACTCGGTCGCCCTTCCCCTGCTCTCGGGCCATGGGCGCACGCCCGAGGATATGGAGGCGTCGCGCTGGACCGAGTGGACGGTTGATGCCGAACACGCCTACGAATGGCTGCGGGCGCGAACAGACAGGGTCTTCGTGTGTGGCCTGTCGATGGGGGGGACGCTGGCTCTGTGGGTAGCCGAGCGTCATCCCGACGTTGCCGGGATCATCTCCATCAACACCTTCATCAGACATCCGCTCGAACGGGTCATGCTGTCGTTCGGGCGCTTCCGTATCCCCCGGTGGGTCAAGGCCATCGGGAACGACGCCAAAGCCGAGGGCGTCGACGAGAGGGCCTACGACCGGATTCCCATGCGCTCCACCCGGGAACTGGCCCTGCTATCGAGGGAGGTCCGATCCGGCCTGAGCAGGGTCAGATGTCCCGCGCTCCTCTTCTCCTCGGTCGTCGATCACGTGGTTCCCCCGGCCAACCAGCGCGAGATCTACGATGCGATCGGATCGGCCGAGAAGACGTTCGTGGAACTCCACGACTGCTACCACCTCGCCACGATGGACTGCGACAAAGACGAGGTCTTCACGGGGACGCTCCACTTCATCGCTGCCCACGCCTGACCGCTACTGGATCCCCAGGCGCTGCGCCTCTTCGGGATCTTGCGCCTTCAGCACGTCGAAGAACGCGTATTGCGTTAGCGTGTTGAAGGTGGAGAGCAGCACTGCGAAGTTCTGGGAGGTCTGATCGCTCCCGGCCGCGTACTGGTCGTACAGGCGCACGTAGCTCTTGAACCAGTCGCTGTCGGCGGAGCTGTCCAGCACGTCCGTGGCGCGGTCGTAGGCCGCTTGCCTCTGGGACTGGTCGAGGGCCGCGATCTGCCGCCCGAGTGCGACCATCTTCTGGACATAGGCTTCCTTGAGCTGGGCCACGGGAGCCTGAAGAGACGCGATCGGTGGCGTCCCCTCGAGGAGAGGGACCAGCTTCTGTATGGCCTCCGACCAGGTGGCAGCTACCTGCCTGCCCAACTGCACGGCCTGCGTTTCGGTGGTCGCCGTGCTCGCGCCCGCCGCGGTGGACGAGGTCTGGCCGGGAACGGGCAGCTCGCCGGCGCAGCCGGCTACGGACACGGCGGCCGCGAGCAGAACGACGCAAACCGCCCAGGCCGGCGCCCGGCCGTCTAGCGACGCGTGGCTACTCCGTCGCCAGCCCATGACTCACCTTGAGCTCGAGTACGCGCATCACGGCATCGTTGAGGCGGGTGAGTGGTAGCGTGCCGTCTTTCACCGCGCTGACGATGGTGTCCAGGATCACCAACTGGCTGCTGAGTGTACCGGTGGATATCAAGAGGTCACAGCCCGCGTTCAGAGCCGACACGGCTGTCTCCGCGACATCCTTTGGCCCGGAGGCCCCGACGGTCTCGCCGACCGTCCGCGCTGCGGCCATTTCCAGCGCGTCCGTCACCACGACCCCCGTGAACCCCAACTGCTCCCGCAGCAGGCCCTCCACCACCTTGTTCGAGGAGGTCGCGGGATGCTTCGCATCGTAGGCTTTGGCCACGATGTGGGCTACCATGACGCCTTCGGCTCCGGCTTCGATCCCTGCTTCGAAAGGCATGAAGTGGACCGTCTCGAACTCCTGACGGGTCGCCGTGGAGATGACGGCGGCGGTATGGGTGTTACCCGAAGCGCTGCCATGCCCGGGGAAGTGCTTGAGCACCGTGATAAGCCCCTTGCGATTGAAGGCGCTAGTGACGGCAGCGACGTACTCCGCCACCCGGTCGGGGTCACCGCTGTAGGTACGGCTGTATAGGAACTCCCCTTTGCCCTTGGCCACGTCCGCGACAGGGGCGAGATTCATGTTGACACCGAGCGCCAAGAGCTCCGTCGCCGTCCGCGTAGCGATCTCTCCCGCCTTGGCCGGCGTGGACGTGTTCCCCAGCGTCCGGGCGGCCGGGATCTCGGCAACGTCCTCGCGGATGCGCTGAACGGTGCCACCCTCCTGGTCCACAGCTATGAGCAGTTGGACCGGAGATCCTCCGGCTGCCGCCGCATCCTGGAAGAAGGCTATCATCGACTTGAGCTGCCGGCCGCTCTCTACGTTCCGCCCCATGATCATCAGACCGCCCGGAGGGCTGTCGGCTAAGAGCTGGCGGAGCTGCGCGGAGCCGGTTTCGGTACCGGTGAAGTCCAGCAAGAGCACCTGCGCCGCCTTCTGGCGGAGGGTCATCTGCTTCAGCAGGGTCTTGGCGCGGGCCTCGGTAGTGGTGGTCGTGGTCGGCTCGGTCGCGGTGGTACTGGAACTGGAGCTCGAACCCGAGCCCGAGGCGGTCGATCTCGTGGAGCCGGTGGCACTGTTCGCCTGGCCGGCACAGCCCGTCGAAGCCACCACGACACAGAGCGACAGGACGAGGCCGAGGGCGAGCTTCCGAATCATCCGGGGAGTATAGCCCGTTTATTCTGGCTATACTCGCCCGGAAACCGATGCCTGAACTGCCCGACATCGAAGCCTATCTGGAAGCCTTGAGGCTTCGCGTGGTCGGTCAGGCCCTGCTTGGCACGCGGCTCCAGAACCCGTTTCTTCTCCGCACGGTGGAACCGCCGCTGGATGCCGTGGTGGGGGGCACTGTGAAGGCAGTGTCAAGGCTGGGCAAGCGGCTAGTGCTCGAGATCTCGTCCAATCGCTCCGAGATCACCTACTTCCTGGTGCTCCACCTCATGATCGCGGGGCGTCTGCAGTGGAGGGCGAAGCCATCGCCGCCCAGCGAAGGCGCGCCCGCCTCCGCTCGCTCCTCCGGCGCGCCTTCGGCGGCCGCCCCCCGCGGGAACGTCCTTGCGGCCTTCGAGTTCTCCTCCGGTACGCTGTTCGTCACCGAGGCAGGCAAGAAGCGGCGGGCCTCCCTCCACCTCGTGCACGGGCGAGAGGCTCTCGCCGCGCTCGATCCGGGAGGCATCGAGGTCTCGGCCTCCACGCAGGGAGAGTTCGCCGAGGCGTTGAGGCGGGAGAATCGCACGCTCAAACGGGTCCTCACCGATCCACGAGCGCTGAGCGGCATCGGCAACGCCTATTCCGACGAGATCCTGCATAGCGCGCGGCTGTCTCCCTTCAAGCCGACCGGAAGCTTGAGCGACGAAGAGATCGCGAGACTCCACCAGGCGGCGGTCGCTGTTCTCGCCGAATGGACCGAGCGCCTCGCGGCCGAAGCGCGAGAGAAGTTTCCCGAGAAGGTGACCGCCTTCAGACCGGGCATGGCGGTCCACGGCAAGTTCGGGTCTCGCTGCCCGGTCTGCGGAGACCCGGTACAGCGCATCGTGTACAGAGACAACGAGTGTGACTACTGTCCCGGCTGCCAGACCGGCGGACGGGTGCTGGCCGACCGCGCGCTCTCGCGGTTGCTCAAGGACGACTGGCCCCGGGGCGCCGCTCGAGCCGAAGACGACTGAGGAGGCTGAGGAGACATAGGCGGCCAGGCCAAAGAACTCTCCATCTGGACTCTGGTAAATCTCTGTGCTGCTGGTAAGATGTCGTCAAGCGTGGAAAGGAGGTGGTCCCATAGACAGCATGCCTAGTATGCGCGGCGACCATTGGACCGGAGGTGGCTCTCGCCTTTAGTCGTTGGACACCCGACTGACGCCTTCCGACGGCGCCTTCGGGGTCGCAGCGCTGCACAGAGCTTCTAGGAGGCCGTCTCGGCAACGAGGCGGCCTCCGGCGTTTGTAGAGGTCAGTCTCGGTCGCGCAGAAAGTCCGCCAGAACGGCCGCCATGTCCGCCGCCTCGAGCGCGTACAATTCCCCGTTTTCCGGCGTGGCGACCGCCGGGTCCCCGATATGTCCCCACGGCGACAGCTCGCGCCACCGCCCTGCCGCCTCGGCTTCTTGGAACTCCCGCGCCGTTTTGGGCACGGGCTTCAACTCGGCGACGTCCACGTTCTCAGGCATCGTCTCCGGGAACCAGCGCATGATGAGGCTTGTCTCTCGCTCGCCGGCGTGGACGTCCAGGCCGGCGCTTCGGGTGAGGCGCGCCACGGCGGCCCTCGTCCCCTCCGATTCTGGCGCCCGGAGGACGGCCTCGCCGGCAAGTGGGAGCGGCTGGTGAAACGTGCCCTGATAGGCGGCGTCCACGAAGCCCTGGATCATGCCGCCGAGGAAGTAGGTCGTCTCTACGCCCTGCCCCCGTAGCGTCTGTATGGTCTCGACGATTGCCCGGTTGTGCTGCGGATCGCCGTGGTGATTGACGATGAACTGGCGCCGCAGGCCCCAGCGGGCGTAGTTCTCCAGTATCTCGGTCAGCACGGTCTTCATCGTGTCGGGGCTCACCGTCAGGGAGCCCGGGAACATGGAGGTCGTCGCGTTGACGCCGTAGTAATAGGGAGGAGCTATCAGCACCCGGACGCCTCGGTCGGCCAGATGCTCCTGTATCAGCGAGCAGAGCAGGTAGGCCCCATAGGTATCGGTGGCGAGGGGCAGGTGCCGGCTGTGTTGCTCTATCACCGCCACGGGGACAAGGAGGGGAGTGTTCTGAGACCCAGCCGCCTCGACTTCAGGCCACGTCATGTCGGCGAGCGTGCCCGCGAAGATTGAGTAGCCGCCCATCCTCGTCCAGCTATGCCGTCGCGACGGCCCGCTCGAGCAGCGGATCCAGCCGGTCGCACGCCCAGCGCACGTAGTCGGCGCACCGGGAGCGGATCTCGCTCTTCTTGAACGCCTCCATGCCTTGGGGATAGCTCAGATCGTAACCGGTGAGATCGCGACAGCGACAGGAGCCGAACTCCTTGGCGAAGTCCCGCAGGATGTCTTTGAGCGGGTCGGCGGCCGACGGCGGTTCCTTCACACCCCGGCGGATCAGAACCAGGTCGCGTGCGCCGAGCGCTAGAGCGGCCCCGTTCAAGACTCCGCAGACCTCACCCATACCCGCGATGCCTCCCCCCAGATAGCGGGCGTTCGTGAGCAGTCCCGGATCTTCGCCCAGGCGCAGGAGGGCGAAGCAAAGCACAGCTTGCCCGCAGTTGATGTGGCCCGGGCCCGAGTCTTCGAAGCGGGCGAGCGCTTGAGCCTTAGCCTGGTCGGCGGGGAGAGAGGGCATACTGACTCCTTTGCGTGCTTGGCGATTGGCAGGGTCTCGTGATCGGCAGCACCGGGGCCGTAGCCGGCAGGCTCAGCAGCCTTCGCCGAGGTCGGTGAGCAACCGGAGCAGAAGCGTGGCGCTCGATCCAATGAGTATGGTGACCCCCACTATGGCGATCCCCAGGCTGAAGCTGGCGGCCTGGCCGAAGTAGCCGAGCGCGAGGGGCAGCAAGCCTCCGCCCAACAGGAAAGCGATGGGAGGGGCAAAGCCGGCCGCCAGGCTGCGGAAGTTGGGTTGGACGATCCGGGAGAGAGAGGCGAACCCGGGGGCGAAGAAGCCCACAGCCAGGGCGGCCATCAGGAAGATGCTGACGATCATCGCGGGGCCCGAGAGGACGCCGACGAGGATCATCATCAGGCCGGTCAGGCTGAGAAAGAGGGTCATCGTCGGTCTTAGCCCGATCCTCGTTGTGATCCAGCCGGAGACGAAGACCATGCCCAGTGGAGCGATGTTGGCGAGGCCGAGGATGGTGTTGGCTTGAGCGGTGGTCATGTCTCGCTCTTGGGTGAGATAGAGGGGCAACATCGTGTAGACGCCTACCTGTGCGCCCATCCCAAGGGCAAAAAGGAAGATCATCACCCAGAAGGAGCGGGTCGAGACCACCGGCTTGACCATCGCCGGGCTCGGCCGGTCACCGGGAAACGCGCCAATGCCCCCGAAAGCCAACAGGAACAGAAGGCCGAGCACGACTCCGCTCCCTGCCACCCATAGCAGGATGGTGTTCCAGGTCATGATGGTAAGCAGTCCCGCGGCGAGCAACGGCCCGACCACCAGGCTCAGCGGTGGTGCCATCTGTTGGACGGAGAGGGCCCTGCCCCAATCGTCCGGCTTCACGGCAGCGGTGATGGTCGCCACGGACGACGGCATCTGGAATCCCGCCAGTATCCCGAGAGCGATGAACACGACTCGCAGGCCCCAAACCGAGCCGACGAAATAGGCGCCCACAAGGACTGCCACCATCGCGAATACCGAAAGAAGCATGGCGCCCCGGTGGTTCAATCTGGCCGAGATCAGTCCCGCCAGGCTCGACCCGACGAGCATACCGACGGCGCCGATAAGAAACAGACCGCCCACCTGCCCGGAGGTGATCGGGATGTCCTCGCCGATAGCGGGCATGAGCGGCGAGAAGATGAAACGCGACACGAACGTGAAGAAGAACAGCAGCGAGACGACGATCACGGTGCCGACGACCGCGCGGAACGGCATTGGGGTGGGACACGCTTTGGCCATGAGGGAATGGTATCAGGTGCTGCTTGTAGTCCCGCCGCGATTGAATCATAGTTGGCTCTCCGGGCGAGAACGCCCGGCGGAAACGGGAGGGAGTGCGTGAACGACCCGCGAGTCGGGGGGCAGTCGGCAGCCGCCGGTTACCTGGAGGAAGGCCGGGGAGCGGACCTGCTCGCGCTGTGCCTGATGCTCTTCATGGTGATGAACAGCGTCGCGATGTCGCTCATGCCCATCGTCCGGGACGACCTCCAGAGCATGTTCTCGTTCTCCTCGTCACAGATCGGTTTTCTCACCGCCATTTTCATGCTGGCCTTCGCGCTCGGAGCCATCCCCATGGGGCTTGCTGCGGTGCGATGGGGAGGCCGGACGCTGATCGCCGGCGCCCTCGTCCTTGCGGTCGGATCCGCGGTGTTCGCCTTCAGCGCCAGCTACGAGTGGTTCCTTGTAGGCCGGGTTCTGCAGGGTATCGGCGGGTCCACGGTCATACCGGTCAGCAATCATCTGATGGCGCACACCATCGCTCCCCAGCGGCAGGCCCGCGCTCTCGGCATCTTCGGCACCGGGCACGGGCTTGGAGTGGTAGCGGCACTTCTGATCATGCCCAGCGTCCAAGCCGCCGGTGGCTATCGGGCGGTGTTCCTCGTCTCGGCGGGAATCGGTCTCGCGCTTGCGGCCGTGGCCACCGCCCAGAGGCACATCCGGGCCCGAGTCGAGAAGGGGGCCGGCGAGGCGACGGCCGCGGCCCTGCTGCGGGAGGTGGGGTCGGTCGCGAAAAACCGAAGACTATGGCTCCTCGCAGTCATCAACATCGGTGTGATGGCGATCGTGGTCGGCATCCTCGCCTGGACACCGGCGTTCCTGAACGACCAGCGGGGCGCCAGCTTGGCCGTCGCGGCCTACCTGACGGCCGGCGTGGGGGTGGCCCAGATGCTGGGTAACATCGCGGGGGCTGCGGCTATGGCGCGATGGGGGAAGGCGTTCGTGCTGCTCTCCGGGATGGCGGTGATGCTGGTGGCTACCGCTATGGCTCCCGCTGGTCCCGGGGTTTGCCCCCGTCATCGCCTGCGTGGTCGTCGCTGGCTTCCTCACCATGGCAGTCTTTCCGGCCATCATGGGGTCCGTGCCCGATATCGTGCGCCGCCGGGGGCAAGTGGGGGCGGCAAGCGGCTTCCTCAATCTCACCAATCTGCTGGGTACGCTCTTCGCCCCCTGGGTCTTTGGGATGCTTCTGGACACCTACGGCACCGGACCTCAGGACCAGGGCTACCTCGCGGGCTATCTCTGGCTGGCCCTCTTCCCCTTGCTCGGCACCGTAGCAGCCGCCATCTTCATGAGCCACGCGGCGGAGCGCCCGCGCGTCGGCTGAGGCATATGCCGGCGACGCCTGAGAGGATCCCGCCAGGCCCGGGCCAGGAGTCGGTCTGGGACTATCCCCGGCCCCCGCGGCTGGAGGAGACGGCCCGCCACATCCAGGTGATCTTCGCCGGCACCGTCATCGCGGACAGCCGGAGGGCGAAGCGGGTCCTCGAGACCAGCCACGCTCCCACGTACTATTTGCCGCCCGACGATGTCCATCTCGAGTATTTCAAGGCGTCGCCTCGCAGGACCGTCTGTGAATGGAAAGGCGAGGCGGTGTGAGGCTTCTACGGCGGGTGGATAACCCCGGACGTTGTCGGCCCGTTCAAGGCCGGACCCGGGAGTTGGGGCTGGTAGGAGCGGCGCAGCGCTAGTCGGTAGAGCAGCCCGCCACTTGCCGCTCTACGAGCGAGGCGATCGTGGTCTTGTCGAAAAGGCCGTTCAGCAACTCCGCGGCCTCCTCCCAGATGGGACGGGTGGGGCACTCATCGGCTCGGGCGCAATGCCCGACTCCGTGGCACGGGGCCGGCATGACTTCACCCTCCACAGCCTTGAGCACGTCGGCGACCGTGATCTCCTCCGCCGGCCTGGAAAGGCTGAAACCACCTTCTCGGCCGCGGTGGCTGTCCACGATGTTCCCGAGGCGCAGGGCCATCATGAGCTGCTGTACGTATCCGGCCGAGATCCCTTCGGCGTCCGCGATCTCGTTCTTGGTCATGGACACTCCCGGCTCCTCAGCCGCGAGCAACACGACCATCCTGGTGGCATACCGGCCCCTGGTGGATATGGTCATCATGGCTCGTACGAATCCTTCAATAGGTTATTGCGAAAGTCATGATAGGAATGTATACAATGTTTTGTCAGTTTACAAGCCCTGCCGCCTCCGGTGACGGCGGGCTGGGGTACGAGGGTGGCCCGCTTAGGTGTAGATATCCCGCCGGTCGAACGCTGCCACCGCGGCAGCGCCGATCACGCAGATCGCCGCGAGCATGAGGAGCACGGCCGTCCAGGGGAAGTCGCCTTTGAGGGGATGGCCCAGGTGATAGAACAGGGAGAACACCCGGATCGGCTCCGCGCTCTTCGACACCTGAGCGAGGTTTCCGACGACGTACATCGCCACGAGCACGACGGCGGGGATCACGATGGCGAGGAACGACCGTCTGACCCAGGTGGAAACGAGCAGCGCGAGCGCGCCAAAGAGCAGGCAGAAGACCCAAAGTACGAAGAGGGCGGCCGCCAACCGGCCGGGCCCGAGGCCCACGCCGGCCGCGGGGACGGCGATGGAGGTCAGGATCCAGGTGATCCCGAGGACGCAGGCCAGAGCGCCGGCCATGGTGCCGAGCGCGGAGGCGACAACGTGCCAGCGAGGCAGCGGATTGCTGAGCAGCAGATCCAACGTCTTTCTCTCCTCGCTTCCCGACACCGCGCGTGCGCCTATAGGGATAACCATGAAAGGAAGCGCGATGGGGACGATCGACGTGTAGAACTCCATCTCCATCCAGCCCTCGATCGTCATCGAATCCTGCAGCTGGCCCATGAACTGCTGCATCTGCTGGGACGCCTGCTCCAGGTACTGCCGCAGGAACTCGCTCATGCTGGGGAACAGGGCCACGTAGAGCGCCCCGAGGCCTCCCAGCGCGACGCCCCAGATAACGATGGAGCGCACCCGGCCGCGCAGTTGCTGCTTCGTCAGCAGCCACCAATGCCCGGTCCCGGTCATGGCCGCGTCCCCGCGAGACCAGCGCCCGCGGCGGGCGGCTGCTGCTCGTAGTAGCCCAGGAACACCTCATCGAGGCTGGGATGTTCCACGTTCAGGTCGAGCAGGGTGTAGCGGGCGGCGAGCTTGACGATGGCGTCGATGCCGTCCCCTACGCTCATCGACACGGTCGTCCCCTGAGTGTGGACGTCCGTGACGCCCGGGAGAGCGGCGAACGCCGAGGCATCGACGGGAGCGGCAAAGACGAGCGTCACCCGCTTGCGCCGCCTTTCCAGGAGCGACTCGGTGGTCTCGAGGGCGGCGAGGCGGCCGCCCCGCACTATCGCGACCCGGTCGCACACCCTCTCCACCTCGCTCAGGATGTGCGACGAGAGGAAGATCGTCCTGCCTTCGGCTCGGGCCTCGCGAAGGATCTGGAGGAACGTGTCCTGGACAAGCGGGTCGAGACCGGTGGTCGGCTCGTCCAGGATGGCGAGGGCGGGCTCGTGGAAGAGCGCCTGCACGAGGCCCACCTTCTGGCGGTTGCCGCGACTCAAACGTCCCGTCGGTAGGTCGAGGTCCACGCCCAGCCGTTCCGCAAGCCGATCCGCGCTGCCCAGATCCTGCATGCCGCGCAGACGGGCGAAGTTCCTCACCAGCTGGCGGCCGGTCATTCGCACGTCGAGTCCGAACTCGCCCGGCAGATACCCCACGGACCTGCGCACCTCCACGCTCTGCCGGTGGGAGTCGAGGCCCAGGACCTCCGCGCGTCCCCTGGTCGGGTGGAGCAGGTCGAGCAGCAGCCGTATCGTGGTGGTCTTGCCGGCCCCATTCGGGCCGATGAACCCGAAGATCTCGCCGCTCCGGACCTCGAGGTCGAGCCCCTCGATGCCCAACCGTCTGCCGTAGATCTTGGTGAGTCCCTGTGTGGCGATGGCCGCTGGCATGCTCCGCAGACTACCATGCGGCGGGCGCCCGGCCAAGGCCGGGCGCCGACCCTACTCGGTCCCGCTCAGAGGCCGGCCACCTCGTCGGGCAGGAGCGGCCGGAACCACAGGTTGTAGTCGGTGTCCCCGCTCTTCCACAGGGTTATCTGGGTAGCTTTGTCGAGCAAGGGCTTCAGCGTCGCGAGGTCCTCGCCGGAGACCACCACCTTGCGAAGTCCCTGGGAATTGGCCACCTCTTCGCCGCTGGTCGCCAGGTCGGCGAGAGGCCAGGGCAGATGGTTCGGCTGGATGTCGGTCTGGTCGGTGCTCAGCGATCGGGTCGACCGGCCTGCTGTACACCTCGAGGGCGGTGAAGTCGTAGGGTTCCCAGACGAGTTGCGCCGCGATCAGGGTGGAGGGGTCGCTGACCTTGCCCTGCAGGTCGCTGATAGCGGCCCGGGCCTGTTGCTGCTGCATGGTCAGGTTGCCCCCGTCCTCAAAGCCGAGCGCATAGATCTGAGATGTGTAGGTGGTGCCGTCGGCGTTGACCGTGAAGGTCGTCGTCCCGACGTCGGCCACTCCCGGGCTACCGTAGTCGATGCCGTTCTGGAACAGCCCGGCTTCCTTGGCCGCAGCCAGGATCGCCTGGATCGCCTCCTCGGACACCACGGTCGTCTGGAGATTCGGCAGCGCGCGCCCCGGGAATTGTTCCGTGGTCGGTCCTTTCACGATGATCCGCCCGTCGCCGTACAGCGTGAACTCGGGGACCATCGTGTAGTTGTACTCAATGGGAACGAAGCCGCCTCCCGTCGAGACCCGAAGCACGACCTCGTCGGCGCCCGTGGGGTGAGAGATGGTCCCGGGGGGGAACGTCGTGGACGTAGAACTGGGCGGGGAAGTGGTGCTCGAGCCATCTCCGCCCGGTGGCCTGTCGACGGTGCCACACCCCGCAGCGGCGAGGGCCAAGATGAGGACTAGGAGCGCTGCGAAGGAACCGAACACGGTCGAACTGCGCGGCATGGGGGACCTCCCTCCCTATAGGTACAGTTTAGGACGTTAACCACACCCGGCCATGTTCCTTCGCGGCCGGGGTGGCCCACGCTTCACGGGCGCAGCGCTCGGGCGGCGGCCGCCGACGCTTCGGGTATAGTGCACGCATGCTCAGGACCATTGTCATCGTGCTCGACCTCGCTATCGGCATCGCTGCCGTTGCAGGCGGGGCGTACCTGCTTGCCGGAGCCCGCGGTCTTTCTCGGGAGTGGCTGCGCGGCACTCCCTTCAGGACCTTCTTCTGGCCGGGTCTCGTGCTCCTGGTGCTCGTAGGGGGAAGTCTTCTCGCCGCCGCCGCGCTTCTTCTGGTGCAGGCGCACGTCGGCCGGTTGGTCTCCGTGGAAGCGGGCGTCGTCCTTCTCGGCTGGGCGGGGGTGCTGCTCACCACCGTCGGCTACCGGCACTGGCTCCAACTGCTGTCGGTCGCCCTCGGCATCGCTGTCGTGGTGCTGTCGTTCGCTCTGCCGGCTCCCGGCTGAGGCCTGTTCTGATCCCGGAGGTCGTCCGGGACCGCTAAGGAAGCTCCAACAGTTCGAAGCCGGTCACCGGGTCGCGCCGCCGCGAGGCTTCAGTGCCCGTGATCTCGATCAGCACGACCTCCCCGATCAACCAGGTCTCGAGTCCTGCCCGCGTGCAGCCGACTGCGGCATCGCCCTCCCGGCCGCAAGCCGCGTGCATGTGGAGTACGGGCTCGCCCGCCTCGTTGGGGAAGAGGGTGCCGACGGCGAACGTCTCGTGGGCGCCCGCGAGCGTGTGGAAAAGGGGCACGACCGCGTCGTCGCGAGCCTGCGTCGGGACCGACGACGAGGCTGGTCCCGCCGGCGCCGCCTCCCACGTAGAAGGCGACCGCCCGGCTGATTTCGCGATCACGCGCGAAGGCCTCCAGGGTATTGTTGAGGGCGTCCCCGTCCTCAAGGCGGAGTACGAACACCCGGCCCAGCGCTGCCTCGGTATATCTCATGTATCTGCTCCTGTTCGCCCCAGCATTCTGTCGGGTCAGTATGCTCGTGGTGCTCACTCGAGTGCAAGAACCTGAGAAAGGCGGACAGCATGGCTGACACGGTCGGGGCGCCCGGTCGTCTGGACGGCAAGGTAGCGATAGTCACCGGTGGCGGCGGCAACAACAGCATCGGGCGGGCGATCAGCCTGCGCTACGCGCGGGAGGGGGCCTGGGTCGCCGTGCTCGACATCAACGCCGAGGGGGCTACGAGGGTGGCTGGCGAGATAGCGGCCGCGGGCGGCACGGCCATCGCCGTTACCTGCGATATCACCGACCTGGCGCAGTGCGAAGCCGCCGCGAAACAGGTTGCGGACGCCTGGAACGGTCGCATCGACATCCTCGTCAACAACGCAGCCTACTTTGGCGGGATGGGGGCGTGGCGGCCGTTCGACGAGTGGGAGCCCGAGGAGTGGGACAAGATGCAGGACGTCAACCTGCGTGGCACCTGGTTCATGGCGCGTGCCGTCTTCCCCTACATGAAGGCGCAGCACTACGGAAAGATGATCAACCTCAGCTCGTCTACGTTCTTCCAGGGCGTGCCCGGCTTCATCCACTACACCACGAGCAAAGGCGGGATCCTCGGCTTCACCCACTCCCTGGGCAAGGAACTCGGCCAATACGGCATACGGGTCAACGCCATCGCCCCCGGGTTCACGGTCTCCGACGCTCAGTTGGAACTCACCAAGGACTCCCAGCAGTGGTACGCCAAGAACCGGGAGGTGCAGGCGCTCGGCGAGCGGAACGAGGTGCCCGAGGATCTCGCCGGCCCGGCGTTCTTCCTGGCCTCGCCCGATAGCGATTTCATGACCTGTCAGACGCTCCTGGTCGATGGCGGGGTGACGCCACACTGAGGTGTGCCGGGCAAGGGACCCCTCCGCGCGTCACGCCGCAGGCGCCCCGGCACTTGCATAATGCGACGCGCGGTGAAATGCTCGGAGGCGAACGGTCGGCACGCCGGTGCGTGACCTGCAAGCCGTACCTGGAGGGGGTAGCATGAGTGCAGATGCGATGGACTCCGGCTGGTACTACTCCAAGCGAGGGGGTCCTCCCGGCCAGCAATTCGGCCCCGTCACCTGGGAGAATCTGGTCTCCTACGCGCGCGGCGGTCTGCTCGTTCCCGAGGATCTTGTCTGGAACGAGCAGTTGCCCGATTGGCGTCCCGCTTCGCAGATCCCGGGCCTCTTCCCCGCGTCCGCTCCACCGCCGGCCGCCGTGCCGGTGGGATACGCAGCGGCCCCCAGCTACGCGGCGGCACCCGCCTACGGGGTAGCGCAGCCGAAGAGATCCAGCCTGCTCTACTGGCTGATCCCGGTCGTAGTGCTCGTTCTCGTCGGAGCGGGTCTCGCCGCCTACTTCGGCTTCTGGTACAACAACGACGCAGATGCGTTCGTGCAGCAGGAGGGGGAGATCCTCCTCGAGCCCTCCGGGGTGGCGGGCCCCGATTCTTTTGCCGGCGAGCAGTTCGTCGTCGTCGGCCCCACCACCACGCTGAAGATTCCCAACCCTCAGGTGACGCTTCCGCCGGTGACCACGACCACCACGGTCACGGCCACTCCCACCACCCAGGCGGCAAGCACCACCACCGCCAGCACCTCTATTCCGCCGACGGTCCTTGTCGCCTACCCGGGAGATACCCCGGCGCTCTACGGCGGGTCCAAGGACGAGATGGTCTCGGACAAGGAAGGAGAACTGGCGTTCCTGGAGGCCAACCCGAACAAAGCGGCGGCCTTCTGCGAAGCGCTCAACAGCGACCCCACTCTTCGCTGGAGCGGAGGCAACAAGGTACAGCCGAGCCAGCTCCGCGCTTACTTCGCCGAGCTCACTCCCATGCTTCTGACCCGGGACATCAGGGTCACCAACTACGGCTACAAGAACGGCCATCCCACTCCACGGCAGTCGGTGCTGCAGGCGGGGCAGTTGATCCTCGTCGACCGGTACGGGGTCCCGCGCAAACGGTGTGAGTGCGGCAACCCGCTGACCCCGCCCATCCCCACCTACAAGCCCCCGGTCTACACGGGACCCGCGTGGCCGGGCTTCGACCCGACGACCATCATCGTCATCCAGCAGACGACGATCATCATCGACACCTTCACGGTTATCGACATCCACACCGGGGAGCCGTTCGGACGCCCGGCAGGCACTGAGGGCGGGTCCGATGGGCCGCCGCCGGAGCAAGGTTCCGGGGAGACACGACCACGACCACCTCGCCGCCTTCCACCGACACTACCGTTCCGCCTTCGACCGATACCACCTCGACCACCACCGGTGGCGGTGGGCCCATCGACAGCAGCGAGCTGAACGGCGTATGGAGCGGGACCATGACCATCACCGAGATCATCATCCCCGATGAAGTTGCCCAGGCCGCACAAGGTCAGGGCTGTGACCCGGCTCTGCTCGAAGCCCTCAAGGGCCAGCCACTTCCCATGGAGATGACGATCACGGTCGAGGCAGGGGGCGCGGGCGGGACCGCCGTCATGAACATCGACGCTTCGTCTCTCGGGGGCAGCGGCACGACGAGTGAACCACAGACGCTCAGCTTCACCATATCCGGGGATACGCTGACGTTCATAATGCCGGCCTCCGAAGGGGCGACGGGGGGCATGACCGGGACCGTGAGCAGATTGGACCAGACCCTCGTGATCAACGGAGTGCTCACGTCGGAAGGCCAGGGCGCGAGCATGAAGGCCGAGTGGCAGGTGACCAAGCAGATTGCCATGTAGGCGCCCTTCTGGGCAGCAACGTGTGCGGTGACTACGGGGCGCCGCCGCCGGGTTCGGCGGCGGCGCCCCGCTTTCCGGCCTTGTCCTTCCTCACCTGGTTTCTTTTCTGTCCGTCGGGGCATCACATGAGAAGCGGCGATCCGAGAGAAGGGAGCAGTCATGGTCGATGTTCCTCTGAGCACCAAAGAGATCGAGCTTGTCCGCTTCGTCATAGAGCGCTACCGCAAGGCGATGCTGTTCGAGATCGCCAACACCGACTCGCGGGCTCTGCGCGTGTATCTACAGGAGCGGGAGGACCTCTTCGAGGCCTTGGTCCAGAAGCTTGATTCCTTCGCGGGGCAGCCCGACACCCTCGCAGACTAGGGCGTGGCTCCCAGGATCTGCGTCGGCACTTGCGCGCGAACTGTGCCGGTCTTCTCTGCCGGGCTCGGCACCCGGCGCTTGCGGCCGTCTGATATCCTGGGCGCATGACGATGCTATATCGCCCCCTCGGCCGGACGGGGCAACAAGTCTCCATCCTGGGTTTCGGTGCTATGAGGCTGCCGGTCATCGACGGCCGCCGTGAATGCATCGACGTTCCTCTGGCCACCGAGATGCTGTACTACGCTCTCGATCACGGAGTGAACTACATCGACACCGCCTTCCCCTACCACGGCGCCAGCTTCGACGATACCCCGGGCAACAGCGAAGGTTTCGTGGGTGACGTTCTGGCCGCCGGCTACCGGGACAAGGTACTCCTCGCCACAAAGATGCCGCACTGGCTTGTCAAGTCGCGGGAAGACATGGAGCGTATTCTGGCCGGCCAGCTGGAGCGTCTCCGGACCGATCGGATCGACTGCTACCTGCTGCACGGCATGGGCGCCGAGCCATGGGAGAAGTTGACCGGCCTCGGTGTGGTCGACTTCCTGGAGGCTGCCAAAGCCGACGGGCGGATCCGCTTTGCAGGCTTCTCCTACCACGACGATCCTCCAGCGTTCGCCCCGGTGGTCGACGGATACGACTGGGATTTCTGCCAGATCCAGTACAACTTCTTGGACGTCGACTTCCAAGCGGGGGCGGCGGGACTGGCCTACGCGGCAGAGCGGGGCCTCGGCGTCATCGTGATGGAACCGGTCAAAGGGCGGAAGACTGGCACCTCCCGTGCCCGCGCCCATCCAGGAACTGTGGGACGGCTACCCGGTAAAGCGCTCGCCCGTGGAATGGGCGCTACGGTTCGTCTGGGACGACGAGCGGGTGAGCCTGCTCCTCAGCGGCATGAGTACCATGGAGCAGGTCGTGGCCAATGTAGAGCTGGCCTCCCAGGCGCAAGCCGGATCATTGACCAATGCCGACCGGGCTCTCATCGATAGGGTGCGCGACGCCTACCGGGCCCGGACCGTCGTCGACTGCACTAAGTGCCGCTACTGCATGCCCTGTCCGCAGGGCATCGACATTCCCCTCGTTCTCTCCTGTGTGAACGACGCCTCGCTGTTCGACGATCCAGAGGGGGCGAAGAAGGGGTACAACATGGAGGTCGATATCAAGCACACGGCCCGGGTCTCCGAGTGCACCGAGTGCGGCCACTGCGAGGAGGCCTGTCCTCAGCAGCTTGAGGTGATCAAAGAACTGGCGAACGCCGCCCAGATGTTCGAGTAGACGGCGGGACGGCAGCATGCAGGACGCGGGCAAAGCGCAACGTCTACGGGGCAAGGTCGCCCTGGTGACAGGGGCGGGCGGCGCCAACAGCATCGGCCGTTCCATCGCCCTGCGGCTCGCGGCTGAAGGGGCGGCGGTTGGCGCCCTCGATGTATCTGAGGAGCGCGCCCGCTTGGTCGTTGACGGCATAGCGGCCGCGGGCGGAGAGGCCCTGCTCCTCACTTGCGACCTTACCCGGCTCGACCAGTGTGAGGCCGCGGCGGCTTCGCTGGCCGCGGCGCACGGCGGCCACATCGACATACTCGTCAACAACGCCGCCGCTTTCACCGCCCCGGGCTCGGCTCACACGTCGGCTACCTTCGTGGACTGGGCCGTTGAGGAATGGGACCATATCCTCGACGTGAACCTCCGCGGCATGTGGTTCATGCTCCGGGCCGTGTTCCCGTACATGAAGCCCCAGGGCTACGGCAAGGTCGTGAACGTGACCTCATCCACGTTCTGGGAGGCTCCTCCGACCCTTCTGCCCTATATCTCGAGCAAGGGTGGGGTCATCGGCTTCACCCGGGCGATGGCGCGCGAACTCGGCGGGCTCGGCATCCGGGTCAACGCGCTGGCTCCCGGTTTCACCCTCACCCAGACGAACCTGGACCAAGGCGGCGACATTCTCCAGAGGGCCGACGCGATCCGCCGGGGCCAGTGCCTGACCGAGCGTAGCGAGATCGCCGGCGATCTGGCCGGGCCGGCGTTCTTCCTTGCCTCGGCCGACAGCGACTTCATGACCGGCCAGACGCTGCTGGTCGACGGCGGGCTCAACTTTGACTAGAGGTTGCGTGCCCGGGGGGAGACGGACATGAGTGCAGAATCTGGGTTGGTCCTTGACGCGCAGCGGACCGCTCTGGTCGTGATCGACCTGCAGAGAGGAATCGTGGGAGCGAGTCCGGCGCCTCACTCCGGTCCAGACGTGGTGGCGCGTGCGGCTTCCATCGCGCGCGCCCTTCGCCAGGCCGGCGGGACGGTGGTATGGGTGAGGGTGACGCCGTCGCCGGACGGCAAGGACGCCCTCCGTTCCCTGACCGATGCTCCGCCCGTTTCCGGTCAGCGGCCGCCCGATTGGGCAGAGTTGATGCCCGAGCTCGACCGGCAGCCCGGGGACATCGTAATCACAAAGCGTCAGTGGGGCGCTTTCTACGGCACCGAGCTCGATCTGCAGTTGCGCAGGCGCGGGGTCGACACCATCCTTCTCTGCGGCATAACCACGAACATCGGCGTCGAGACCACGGCGCGAGACGCCTACGACCGCGGCTACAACCAGGTGTTCATAGAGGACGCGACCTCGGCGCGGAGCGCCGAGGAACACGACTTCGTCATGAGGACGGCGTTTCCCCGCATGGGCCGGGTGCGCAGCAGCGCTGAGGTCCTGCGGGCATTGGGGCGTCGCGCGTGAGCCGGACAGTCCGGGCGGCCCAGAACGTCAGCCGCATGTGCTTGGTCTGCGGCGTGCAGAACACGGCGGGCTTTAGGGCTCGTTTCTTCGAGCTCGACAGCGGTGAGCTCGTCGGGGTCTTCCAGCCCCGCGAGGAGCACCAGGGCTATCCCGGCCGGTTGCACGGAGGGCTGGCCTCCGCCATCCTGGATGAGACCATAGGCCGGGCCATTAACGTCGCCGATACTCAGACCTGGGGCGTCACGGTGGAGTTCACGGCCAAGTTCCGGAAACCGGTGCCTCTCGACCACGAGGTGAGAGCTATCGGCCGCATCACGCGGGATAGCAGCCGACTGTTCGAGGGGACGGGGGAGATCGTCCTTGCCGATGGGAGCATCGCGGTGGAGGCGCACGGTAAGTATCTGAAGATGCCGATCGAGGGGATCGTCGACACCGAGTTCAGCCGGACCGAATGGTTCGCCGACGATTTGGCTCTACCGGCCGGGATCGAACTGGGGGAGGGGGCCTCGCAGAGCGAAGAGGCGCCTCCGAAGGAGGGAGCATCATGACCGAAGACCATGCCTGGTTGCCCTTCGACCTGCTTGAAGCCTTCATGGTGGACGTCTTCAAGGGGATCGGCGTGCCCGACGCCGATGCCCGCGTCTGCGCGGAGGTGCTGATCGGCGCCGACAAGCGCGGTATCGACTCGCACGGCGTGGGCCGGCTCAAGCTCATCTACTACGACCGAATCGTGAAGGGCGGGATCCAGAGTCCGGTCACGCGGTTCGAAGTGGTGCGAGACCGCAAGGCGACCGCGGTCGTCGACGGCCACGACGGGATGGGCATGGTCATCGGCAAGCGCTGCATGGACATGGCCATCGAAAAGGCGCGCGAGCACGGGCTGGGAATGGTGGTGGCCCGCAATTCCACGCACTACGGCTTCGCTGCCTACTACTCCCTCATGGCGGTGGAGGCCGGGATGATCGGCCTGAGCGGGACGAACGCCCGCCCGTCCATCGCTCCGACGCACGGCGTGGAGAACATGCTGGGGACCAACCCGCTGGTCTGGGCAATGCCGACCGACGAGGACTTCCCGTTCACCAACGACTACGCCACCTCGGTCATCCAGCGAGGCAAGATCGAGCAGTGGGCGCGGGAAGGGAAGGACTGCCCGGAGGGCCTGGTCATCGACCATGAGGGCCGGTCGGCCACCGACTCGGTGCAGATCTTGAAGGACCTGGTGAAGGGCACGAGCGCCCTTGCCCCCATCGGCGGATTGACCGAGGAGACCGGCGGCTACAAGGGATACGGCTTTGCGACGGTGGTCGAGATCCTCTCCGCGGCCCTGTCACAGGGCGCCTTCCTCAAGCAGTTGGGCGGCAAGGATGCAGCGGGGAAGGACATTCCTATCCCGATCGGTCACTTCTTCCTGGCGGTAGACATCGAGTGCTTCACCGACCTGGCGGCGTTCAAGAAGACGACCGGCGATATCCTGCGTGCGCTGCGGGCCTCGGCGAAAACCCCGGGCAAAGAACGGATCTACACGTGCGGGGAGAAGGAGTGGCTCGCCTGGCAGGAGCGCAAGGACAAGGGCGTGCCGGTCGACCGGGGCGTGCAGAAGGATCTCATTGCCATGCGCGACGAACTCGGGTTGGCCTACCGGTTCTCCTTCGAGGACGAGGGCTAGGGCGAGGCCCGTCCGGGCGGCCGCGGGCAGGCCCCTGGCGTCTTTGCCCGGCCGGCCGCAGGCCCCGGACGCAAAACAAAGCCCGGTCTGCCGAAAGCCGGCAGACCGGGCCTGTATCTTTCTGGAGGCGCCCGGGACTCGCTACGCCGGGCGACCCTTCGCCGCTTCTGCTATTGACCCAGCGTCCCTCCGCCCAGGGCTCCGGAGAAGAGGCCCTGCAGCGCTCCGAGGGACTGCTCGAGCTCGCTGAACGGCTTCGCATCCGCCGGCGGGGTCACCGTCAGCGGCGCGGTCGCCGGGGCCATGGAGGCCGTCGCCTTGATGTCTATGCTGTTGATCCCCTGCGCGTCCTCGCCCGCGGGCGGGACGATGCTTGCCTTCAACTCCGCCTGCCGGAGCTGGTACGTGTCCTTGGTGATCCACATGTCGATGGTCATGTTCTTGAACATTGCACCTAGCTGGCTCTGAAGACCCTGCAGGTCTTGCTGGCTGGGCATCGTGATGGAGTCACCCGTGGTGCCCGATATGCCGGACCCCATGGAGGGCAGCATGCCCTGGATGGTCTTGTCCTGCATCAGCTTCATCGCGTCGGTCATGATCTTGTTCATGTCGATCGTGCCGGACAGATGGTAGGTCGGAGTGCCATCGATGCTTTCTTCACCGACCACTGTCAGATTGGTCATCCAGGTGGTGGGATCGACACCCGCTGCCGTCAGCGCCTGGAGCATGGCCGCCATGTCGGGTTTCTTGGCGGTGGTGCCTGTGGTGCCGGCGCCCAACGCGTCGGCCGGGACTTCGTACCACTGCCCCATGAACTGGATCCAGACCTTGTCGTCGACCGCCTTCAGCCCTACGGGGATGTTCTGACCGGCGATGGAGGCGTTGATCAGTCGCTTCGGCCGCTTCCGGGCTCTCGCTGACCGCGAACGTTCCCGACAGCGTGATCGGCTGGCCCAGGAACGCTTGGGCGCCGGCGGGCATCTTGGCGGCGTCGCCGTTGATCGACACGCTGACGTTGAAGTCGCCGGTTCCGCTGGTGATGCTGCCCGAGGACGTGAGGGCCTTCGTCAGGATCCCCTGCGCGTCGGTGGGGCCGGCCTGAGGTTGAGCAGAGGCCTGGGTGGCGGTGCCGCAACCGGCGGTCGCGACCGCCACGATCACGGCGAGGATGATCAGAGCACCTATCAGAGTGGAAGTGAGCAGTTTCTTTCGCATGACGGCTCCTTGTTCGTGGCGTTCAAGGCCTGTATCGGCAGGCCGCGACGGTATCTCCAGTAGACCTTGGTCGCAAATAGCCGGTCCGCGGTTCCCGCGAGCCGCTCTTCTTATTATAGGGTACGCAACTACAGAGACTGCGAAACCTCGGGAGGAACCGGGAGACTAGCGCCGCATCGCCTCTTCTATCGCCTCCACCATCTTGGGCACCGCGGACGTGAGGTCGCGGTTGCCGGTCTCGGTGATGAGGATGTCGTCCTCGATGCGGACTCCGAAGCCCCGCTCGGGGAGGTAGACGCCGGGCTCGACGGTGATGACCATGCCGGGCTTCAACGGTCCATCGGGGGTGATGTCGTGCACTTCGATGCCCACCGGGTGGCTGGTCCCGTGGATGAAGGCGTCGCCGTAGCCGGCTTTCTCGATGACCGCGCGGGCGGCGGCATCGACGTCGGTGTATGTGGCGCCCGGCCTGGCAGCGGCGATGCCCGCCAGTTCGGCTTCCAGCACCACCTCGTAGATCTCCCGCTGTTCGGCCGAGAAGACCCCGGAGGCGGGCAGTGTCCGCGTTACATCCGAGGCGTAGCCGCGATAGGACGCGGCGCAGTCCATCACGATCAGATCCGCCTGGGCGATGATGGCGCTGTTGTCGATGTAGTGAAGGATCGTGCCGTTGAGACCCGCCCCGACGATGAGTTCATAGGCCGGCTCGCAGTCGTGGGCATGGTAGGTCGTGAGCAGCAGGTCCGCGACGTCCTTTTCGCGCATGCCCGGCTTGATGGCGCCAAGGCACGCCGCGAAGCCCGCCGCCGTGGCCACCACCGCGCGTTCCATGAGGGCCAGCTCGGCGGGGGACTTGACGGCCCGCATGGAGGGCAGCAGTTGCGTCTGGTCCTCGATGGCCACTCCGGGGATGCGCTGGGCGATCTTGTGGAAGATCTCGAGATCGGGGGAGACGTCGGCCGCATACGAGGCGAACGGGTGGAGACAGGCGAGCCGCTTGGTCCGCCTGGCCGCCTGCGAGAGCAGGACTGGCAGGTAGGGGGTCCGCTTGGCGTTGGTGAAGCCCGTTCTGCTCTTGAACGCCGAGTCGAGGGACTCGCGGGTGCCGTCCCAGCGTTCCGTTTCGACGTCGCGGGGACTCAGGAACAGGGAAATGCGGCGCGAGGGGTCTTCGGCGGAGGGGTCGAAGAGGACGGCGGCGCTACCCTCGTAGTCCAGCCCGGTCAAGATACCGGAACATCGGATCGGCGGTCCACCGGCCCTGGAGTGACGGGGACGACACCGCCGGGCCGGCCAGCACGACGCCGGCCGCCCCGTCCAGCGCCTCAAGCACCGCGGCCCGCCTGGCCGCGTATTCTTGCGCGGAGATGGTGAGATCGGGAATGCTCATAGGCCGATGTTACCACCGGAGAGCCGTACGCTGGAGGCGCACCAGGGGAACGCTGCGGGCTCCCGCATGGTGCGGTCTTTTTCAGCGCCGAGGGGGCCTGCAAACGATTGACTCTGCTCGAGGAACCTTGTAGAGTGTTCAGCAGAGTCCCGAGAGTTCAGCGCAGCACCTGAGGAGCTTACAAGGGGACCCGCGGAGGAAACGTGGAGGTAAATGGCCACGGAGTACAGTGAGGCGGGGCCGAAGTCAGAACCGTTATTAGGGTGCGAAGCGGGTCCACTCGGGGCTCGCTTTTTGTTTTCTTGTCCTTGCGCCTCCATCCGTCTGCCGTCCCTAGGGCTTTGGCCGCAGGCTGATGAGATAGTCCCGTATCTGTTCGTCGGTGCGGTATTTCGCCGGATCGTACCGTTCGTGATGGGTCATAGCCTCCCGTTCTCTCACTAGGCGCGGGGCGGGCTGCATCGCCGGGTGCCCGACCGCCATCATGTCGTAGATGACGAAATCCTCGGGGATACCGAGCAACTCCTTGATAAGGGCGGAGCAGTAGCCGGTGCCCACGGCGCTTACCCAATGACAGCCAAGCCCGAGTGAGGTCGCCGCCAGGGTCATCTGGAGAAAGGCGCCCGCCAAGCCGGACACGAAGTGCGACTGCCCTCGCTCGAGATAGGTGAGGAGCGGGAAGGACTTGCTGACCCGGGGGTCGCCGCACACAAGGATGAGCACCGGCGCCGACTTCCAGGCCGGGTCGGAGACCGGACGAGCCGCCGACGGCCAACGCAGCTCGGGCAGCCGGGTGAGCTCGGCCTTGTGCCCCAGTTCCATCTGGTCGCGGACGATCGCCGCCAGCCGGTCCTTGGTCTCCTGGCCCCTGATGACGACGAACTCCCAGGGTTGCGAGTTTGCTCCCGACGGGGCCCAGCGGGCCGCTTCGATGATCTTGTCGACCGACTCGTCCGGCACCGGGTCGGCGGTGAAGGCCCGCACACTCCGCCGTGTTTTCAGCAGCGCGAGCAACTCGGTGTAGTCCATCGCCATCACTCTCCTTGGTGGTCTGGTCGTTTCTCCATCGATACCATGCGGAGGCCCTGGCGGGCAACACCTGCCGGTAACGAAACGCCAACGGCGGAGCGACGCCACCGGGGTGGTATCCTGCTCAAGCAGCGGCTATGTCTGTAACGACGAGCACATTGGGGGACTACTGGCATGACCGAGCAAGGGACACACGACCGCGAGAACTTCGAAGCTCAGGGGTCGGCATTTCTGAGACAGAACATCTCTGAGAAGCCGGAGTTCGATTACGCCGAGAACCGGCCCCCGCACTCCCTCGACCTGGCAGGCAAGGTCCTGACGCTCGCCCTTCGCGACGCGGACGTGCGCTACCGCCATACTTTTGCCCGCGATGAGGTGACCATCGAGGTGATGGGACCGGAGGCTGAGAGGAGGCCGATCATCACTTCCTACGAAGCGTTCGAGATGGCCCCCGAGATCTTCTTCGTCTCGTATCTGGTCGATGATCTGGATTCCGTCGCCATGGTTCTCGACCTAGTCAAGGGCGTGGCCACGGTCGTGATGGGAGAGATGACGGAGGATGGCATCATCTCGCGGGTCGGGTACTCGCGGGTGGAGGAGATAGCAAGCCCTGGCGAGGCGGCCTACCACCCGCGCTACTCGCTGGGCGGCACCCGCTTCCTGAACACGTACGCGCACAACGTCGCATACGAGCACATCTATCTCACCGGAGTGTACGAGACCTGGCTGGGGGTGCGGGGACCGCAGGCGGGGCAGGCCGATACCGAGGAGTACCACGCCTTCAAGATCGACGACGGAGTCTACCTGCTTTACTGGAACGAGGGGGTCCTCACCGCGCAGATGACGTTCCTGTTCAACTTCTTCGCGGGGAATTGCGTTGCCGAGTTGTTCGCCCGCGTGGGCGGCGACGTGGTGCACAGTACCATCGGGGCCACCACCACGCTGATCCACACGAATCTACCCGAATTGCCGGACGTAACCCGGCTGGATATCTACTCGGGCGACTGAGCGCGGCCGCCGCCGGCGCCGGGGAACCCGCGCCGCTCGGTGCCGCCGCAACGGGCCGCCGCCGAGGCTACTCTCGCACCTTGCCGTCGAGCATGTGGATCACGTGTCCGCAGGCCTCGGCTACTCCCGGATCGTGAGTGACCAGCACGAACGTGGTGCCTGTCTCTCTATTGATGGAGTGCATCATCGCGACGATCTCCTCGGAACTGGCCGAGTCGAGGTTGCCGGTGGGCTCGTCTCCGAAGATCACGCGCGGGGTGTTCACCAGCGCCCGTGCGATGGCCACCCGCTGCTGCTGACCACCGGAGAGTTCCGACGGGCGGTGCTTCTGCCTGTCGGCCAGGCCAACGCGCGCCATCGCCGCTTCGGCCGCTTCGCGGGCCTCGCGCCTCCCCTTGCCGGCATACTGAGCGGCCAGAGCGACGTTCTCGAGAGCGTTCATGCTCGAGACCAGGTTGAAGGTCTGGAAGATGAAGCCGACCTCCTCCCGGCGCAGCTTTGTCAGATCGCCCCCGCCCAGGTCGTCCACCCGGCGTCCGTCGAGCCACACTTCGCCGGAGTCGAGCGAATCCAGGCAGCCGAGGATGTGGAGGAGGGTCGATTTGCCCGATCCCGGATGGGCCCATCACGGCCACCATGTCTCCCTGCTCCACCTCGATCGAGGCGCCCTGCAGGGCGTCGACGTAGTTGTCCTTGCCCATCACGTAGCGCTTGTGGATGTCTTGTCCTTTTATGACGATAGGCATGAGATCGTTCTCCATCTCTTTCATTCGTACCGGAGCGCGGCCACCGGCTTCATCCGGGAGGCGTGCAGCGACGGGTAGAGTCCGCTGACAAGCCCGAGGACGACGGCGAAGGCCACGGAACCGATGGCAAGCCTGGGGGTGACCAGGAACAGGTTGATACTGCGGCTCGCGAGCGCCGCGTTGACGATGCTGACGGCGATCCAGCCCAGCACCAAGCCGCTGACTCCACCTATCAACCCGATAACGCCGGCTTCGGTCAAGAACTGGCGGACGATCTGCCCGTCGGACGCGCCGATAGCCTTGCGCACCCCGATCTCGCGGGTGCGCTCGCTGACCGACATGGTCATGGTGTTGATGACCGAGAGGCCGCCGACGATCAGGGAGATGATGGCTATACCGTAGAGGATGGGGTTGAGGATCCCGGTCATGCTGGCGATCTGATCCTGAAAAGCGCTCGGGCCGGTGGCGCTCACGCCGGAGACCGCGTCATTGATCGACGCCGCCAGAGCCTCCGGATCGGTGCCTTTCGTCGGGTAGACAACGAACGAGGTAACGATGTCGGACGCGCTTATCTGGCTGCGCACCATCTCCGGCAGGTCCTGTACGACCATGCGCTGGGCGTCGCTGAGAGTCATGTAGACCGACGAGTCCGGGGCGGTCAAGGTCTTGTCCATGATGCCGGCGACCTTGAACTTCTCACCCCGTACGGTGATGTAGCTCGCCTACCTTCGCGGACAGCTTGTTCACCAGGTCGGAGCCCACCACCACCGACCCGACGTCGTTTGGTCCGATCGTCCGGCCCTGCGCAGTAGTCGAGCTTGAAGCTCTCCAGGTTGTCGCCCCGCATGTCGCTGCCGATGATCATCGCCGGCATGCCCATCGACATCGACGACCCTGTCTCGAGCAGAGCGCTGACTTGGCCAGAGACCTCCGCCACTCCGGGCACTGCCTTGATCTGCTCGAGCTTGCCGAGGTCGAGAGGGCCCGTGGAGAACATCTGGCCCGAACCCTCGGCGTTCACGATGACCTTGTCGGAGTAGTATCGGGTGCCACCGGACACCAGCAGGTTGATCTTCTCGGCCATGCTGCCCATCACCACCAGCGCAAGTACCCCGATGGCAATCCCGGCGATAGTGAGGAAGACCCTCAGCTTCCGCCGGAACACGTTTCTCAAGACCTGCATACACAGCTCCCATCTGTTCCACGCCGAGTCGGCCGCCGCAGCCCTGCGAGGGGACGCCACTTTCGGCCCTGTTTCAGCGGATGAGGGTACCAGAAACGGGGCCGTCTTTCCGGGCGTCACCAGCCGCAGCGCGGTATCATGGTCGCCAACCTGGACCTTCATTCAAGCTCCGACCCGGGGGGTTGCGCCACATGGCAAGAACTATCGAGCCTCTCGTCTCCACTGCCTGGCTGGAGGCTCATCTGGGCGACACGGCCCCGACCGAAGGCTCCGCGCCCGGCGCCACAGGCCCCGACGCCGGAGGCCTGGTGATCGTCGACATCAGGGAGCCACGGCTCTACGAGGCGGGCCATATCCCGGGCAGCATCTCCATCCCCTTCAGCCCTATGTCCGATTGGGCCGTGTCGGATGACGAGCTGCTCATGGAGTTGCCACCGGACGAGGACCTATTCAGGCTCCTCGGCGACTGGGGTATCGGTCTCGATTCGACGGTGGTCCTGGTCGGCACCGTGGAGCCCGGGCCGGCTCCGCCGTACGCGCTGTCGGACGCTCCCCGCGTGGCCGCGACGCTCTTCTACGCGGGGGTCGCGGACGTCGGGATCCTGGATGGCGGCTATCCCCGGTGGGCGGCGGAAGGAAGGCCGGCCACGATCGAGGTCCCCGTCGTCGTGTCCAGGCGCTATGCCGGCTCGCCGGACAAGGAGATGTTCGTGTCGACCGAGTATGTCAAGGCGCACGTCGGCGACGCCGTGCTCGTCGATGGCCGGGACGCCGACCAGTACTTCGGCGTCACTTCCTGCCCTTTCGCGGGGGTAGGCGGGCATATCCCCACCGCCCGGTCGCTGCCGGCGCCCTGGATGTGGAACGAGGACGGCACCTACAGGCCGGTCGAGCATGCTTCGCGGTATGGCCGAGGGTGTCCTCGGGCCAGATAGAGACCGGCACATCATCGCGTACTGCGGCGTCGGCGGATACGCGAGCGCCTGGTGGTTCGTACTCGCCCAGATCCTCGGCTATCGGAACGTCAAGATCTACGACGGAGCCGCGGAGGCCTGGGTGAAGGCGGACTCCATGGTCTCCTACACCTGGTAGCCCTGTAGGTGTCCGCATCCGTGCCTGCCGCAGTCCTTCGTGAGCTCCGCCGGGTCGTCGGCCGCTCGAACGTGCTGCACGACCACGTCGACCTCCAGACCTACGAATACGACGCCTACGGCGAGCGCTCGCTGCCCGGGGCCGTGGTCTTCGTCCGTTCGACGGCAGAGGTATCGAGCATCGTCAAGATCTTGAACCGGGAGAAGATCCCGTTCGTCCCCCGGGGCTACGGCACGAACGTGAGCGGGGGGTCGCTGGCGCTGAACGGGGCGGTCGTGCTCGAGATGGGGCGGATGAGCGAGGTGCTCGAGATCGACATCCCCAATCTGTGCGTGACCGTCCAACCAGGCATCTTCACCCTGGACATCTCGACCGCGCTCGCTCCCTTCGGCTTCTACTACGCTCCCGACCCGGCAAGCATGAGGGCGTCCTCCGTGGGCGGCAACATCGCCGAGAACGCGGGGGGGCCGCACTGCTTCAAGTACGGCGTCACGTCCAACCATGTGCTGGGTCTCGAGGTGGTCCTTCCCGACGGGGAGGTGGTGTGGCTGGGGGGCAAGCAGGCCGGTTCCCTCGGGCCTCGATCTGCGGGGCGCCTTCATCGGGTGCGAGGGCACCCTGGGGATCGTCACTGCCGCCATCCTTCGGATCGTGCGAAAGCCGGAGACCGTCACGACCATGCTTGGAGTCTTCGCCTCCCTGGAAGACGCGGGCAATGTGGTGTCGGCCATCGTCGCCGCGGGGCTGACCCCGGCAACGCTGGAGCTCATGGACAGGCGGACGATCATCGCCGTGGAAGACGCCCTCTCCTGCGGCTATCCCCGGGACGCCGGCGCGGTGCTCCTCATCGAGCTCGACGGCATGAAGGACGGCATGGAGGAATTCGCCGAGCAGGTCTCCGCCATCTGCCTCGCCAACAACGCCCTGGAAGTGCGGGTGGCGCGGGACGAAGACGAGCGGGCGGCGCTCTGGCGGGGGCGGCAGGGGACGTTCGGGGCGATCACCCGGCTGGCGCCCAACTACATGTCGCTCGACGGCGCGGTGCCCCGGACCATGCTGCCCGAGACGCTGCGGCGCGTGCAAGAGCTGGCGGCGAGCTATGGCCTCGAGGTCTTCTGCGTGCTACACGCCGGCGACGGCAACCTGCACCCGTGCTTCCTCTACGACGGGAGCAAGCCCGGGGAAAAGGAGAAGGTCGAGGAAGCCAGCATGGGAGTGCTGAGGATCTGCGCCGCGTTGGGAGGGACGGTGAGCGGCGAGCACGGCATCGGCGTGGAGAAACTGGAGGCGATGCACTACGTCTTCGGCGAGAACGACCTCCGGGTGCAGCGGCTGGTGAAGGACGCGTTCGACCCGGAAGGACTGTGCAACCCAGGCAAGGTATTGCCTGCCCAGCAACGGTAGAGCGAGACAGGGGGGATCATGCCCGAAGGAGACGGCACCAAATACGGCAAGTACGTCATGAGCGATCTGCAGATGCCCGAGTCCAAGCAGAAGATCGACGCCGACTATCGCAAGTACGCCAGGCGGATCCTATGGTTGGACGACGCGGTCGTCGAGGGCGCCTTCCACATGAACACGGCCTGGTATCTCAACGCCGGCCCGACGCTGGAGGACCGTCCGCACACTCATGACACCGACGAGATCATCGGCTTCTTCGGCAGCGACCCGGAGAATCCCAACGACCTGAACGGCGAGGTGGAGATCTGGCTGGAGGACGAGAAGCACGTGATCGACCGGACCACGATGATCTTTGTGCCGGCCGGCATGGTGCATTGCCCGCTGGTGCTCAACCGGGTGGACAGGCCCATCTTCCACTTCACGATCGTGAAGGGCGGGCAATACGTCGTGAAGTGAGTGAAGTGAGCGCCGCCGCGCGCCGCTCGCCGACCGCGGCGCCGCGCCTACCCGGCCGTGGCCAGCACCACCAGGAGCAACTCGTCCTTGTCGGTCACCGGCCGGTCGAAGCCGGCCTTGAACATGCCCTCCTGGTTCACGAAGACATAGAAGCGCTTCTGCAACTCGCCGTTGGCGTCGAACATCAGCCGCTCCGCCTCCGGGTACCGGCGCACGAAGTCGCGAAGGCACTCGCCGACGGTCGTCCCCTCGACCCGGACTTCGCCGGGGCTGTTGACAATCCGCTGGAGCTCGGCATGGAAGATCTTCACCCTGACGCTCATCGGGTGGCGCCACCTCTCGTTGCCGGTCCGCCGTGGACGACGGTTCTTGTGCCTAGACGCAGGCCAGTATGGCTCGCTTCACCAGCGTCCGCGCTATCTGGATCTTGTACCGGTTGGTGAGGAGCGCGAACGACCCTTCCATCCCGGCATCGGCTGCCTCTTCGGCGACGGTCTGGTCGATCGCCTTGCCCACCAGGTACTGCTCGGCCGCGGTGACCCTCATCGGCAGCCCGTAGACCGAGTTGAGGCATATGCGCGCGGACTTGACGACGCCGCCCTCGACGCTGAGCGCCGCCGCGCAGTTCACCACCGGGAAGTCGATGGACTTGCGGATGGCGAACTTGATGAAGGTCGAGGTCGCGCCGCTATCCGGCTCCGGCACCTGCACCTCCAGCACCATCTCGCCGTCATCCAGCACGGTGCTCGTGTTGACGCCCACCGAGAAGAAGTCTTCGGCGTCGATGATCGCGGCGGGACGTCTTGATCTGAGCCCCGAGCGCGATCGAGTGCGGGCGCCAGGTCGGACGAGTTGACCGCGACGCAACCGCAGTTGAAGCAGCGGTTGGCCTCGGCCTCGACGGAAGCGGGATCGAGCGTGCCCGTCTCCTCGACGGTGAGGCTGCGGAGCCTCTCGGTGAGCGACAACTCGGGGACGTCGACCCGGCCGGACGGCTGCATGCAGGAACTGCTGAAGTCCTGGCCGATGGTGCAGACGGGCGCCTCGGCTTCCGGGCGGCCGTCCGGGGCTTCGCCCGGCAGGGCCGCGCCGTCGCCCATGAGGTACGTGTTGATCGAGCGGGCCGCTTCGTGGCCGGCGTTCACCGCCTCGGCGACCGTCGCCGGCCCGGTGACGAAGTCGCCGCCGGCGAATACGCTGTCGGTGAGGGCGTGGGTCTGGTCGTCGATATTGAGCCGGCCCTTCTCGTCGACGAACTCCGCGGGCAGGAAGGAGTAGTCCGGCTTCTCCACGATGGCCGTCATGACCGCGTCGCACGGGAAGGCAAACTCGGAGCCCTCCACCTTGACCGGGCGGGGCCGGCCGCTCGCGTCGAGGTCGCCCAGTTCCATCCGGCAGCACGTCAGCTCGACCTCGTCGCCCGCTTCCTGGGCCGCGACCGGCTGCGTGAGGAACTCGAATACGACGCCATCCTCCTCGGCCTTCTCGACCTCGTCTTCGATGGCGGGCATCTCGGCCCGGGTGCGGCGGTACATGATGGTCGGCTTGGCGCCGAGGCGCAGCAGCGAGCGAGCCACGTCGATGGCCGTGTTGCCGCCGCCGATGATCACCACGTTCTTGCCCGCCATCTCCTCGGGGTCGAGGTTCTGGCTGCGCAGGAACTCGGTGCCGGAAGTCAGGCACTGCTCGCCCTGGATGCCGGCTCCCGTCGCCTGCCAGGCGCCGGTGGCGACGAAGATGGCGTCGAAGTCGCTTCTGTAGTTCCGGCGAACTTCGCCTTGTCGACCTCGGTTCCCAGTGCGAACTGCACTCCCTCGCCCTCGAAGGCGCCGATCTGCTTGCGGAGGATGTCGCGGGGCAGGCGGTACGGCGGGATGCCGTAGTTGAGCAGGCCGCCGGCTTCGGGCATCTTCTCGAAGACCGTGACGTCATGGCCGGCCGAGCGCAGGTAGTGAGCCGCGGAAAGCCCGGCGGGACCGGAGCCGATGACCGCCACCCGCTTGCCGGTGCTCTGCGCCGGCGCCTGTAGTAGTCGCCCGGCGCGTCGAGGACCTGGTCGCCCAGGAAGCGCTCCACCTCGCGGATGGACACCGCTTCGTCGAACTCTCCCCGGGCGCAGTTCGGTCTCGCAGGAGTGGGGGCAGACCCGGCCGGTGACGGCGGGCACCGGGTTCTGCCGCAGCAGGATCTCGGCGGCGCCGACAGTGTCGCCTTCGCGGATCTTGCCGAGGTAGGTGGGGATGTCGATGCTGTTGGGGCAGGCCTGGGAGCAGGCGGTCTGCGCCACGCGGGCGGCGCCGAAGATCGAGTGATAGCGGGAGTCGCCGGTGAGGGCGTAGCAGGCCTTGCCGCCCTTGCGCAGGCATTCGAACAGGTTGTCCTGCACCCAGTAGTACCAGCAGCGGTTGTTCTGGCAGATGTTGCCCGCCACCGTGCCCATCTCCCGGATGTGGGGAGAGGCGGTGCGGTGGGCGGCTTCGGCGAGCGCGGGGTACTTGGCCCGCACCAGCTCGTCGGCGGCCAGGTCTTCCAGCCTGGTCGAGCGCCCCGACGCGCAGGCCCGAGCCGGCGCCGTTTCCGCCGGCCTCCGGACGTAATCGAGCCCGGCGATCCGTTTGATGTCGACCAGGACTTCCGGGTAGTCGGAATCCGGAAGGATGCAGTCCTTCATCTCGCCCGAGCAGATCGGTGCCGCCGGCGATGATGCGGGCCTTGCAGCCGTACTCCTGGAGGACCGAGGTGGCTTCTTCGATCGACCGGGCGGTGATGTGCTTGAACTTCTTCATCTCTCCTCCCCTTCCTAAGCCTTGCCCAGGGCGGCGAGCACCCGGTCGGGTGTGATGGGAAATGTGTCGATCCAAACGCCGATGGCGTTCTGGACAGCCGGGCCGATGAGGGCCGGGCAGGACGGTGGCGATGTCCTCACCGATGCCCACGGAGCCGTAGGGGCCGTAGCCCATGCCGGTCTCGACCATGATGGTCTCGATGTCCCCGTAGTCCATCATCGTGGGGATCTTGTAGTTGAGCAGGTTCCCGTTCAGCATGATGCCGGTGCGCGGGTCCTGGACCACCTCTTCGGTCATGCCCCTGCCGATGGCCATGATGGCGCCGCCGTAGGCTTGGCCTTCGCAGCCGTCCCAGTTGATGACCTTGCCCACGTCGTTGACCGTCACCACCTTGATGATGTCGACCTGGCCGGTCTCGGTGTCGACCTCGACTTCCATGAAGTAGGCCTGGCGGCAGAAGCGGAGCCTGACGCCCAGGTAGCAGCCGCGCTGGAGGTGCCAGCCCGCCTCGAAGATGGGCGGCGTGCCCCGCAGCGGATAGGCGAGCCCCTCCTCAGTCGACGTGAAGAACGGCTCGCCCGCGGTGCCGGTCATGGGGCCCTGGGCGCCGCTCGGGCCGATGAAGTCGCGCGATGGTCATTCTGTTCTCGGGGTTGGCCTTCTCGAAGATCACCCCGTCCTTGACGTCGAGGTCTTCGGCCGTGCAGGCCGGGGAAGGCCGGCGGGTATTCCGCCAACTGGGTCTTGGCGCGGGGGGCGACGGCCTCTTCGAGCAGCCGCTGCTTGAGGATGCGGGCCGCGTTCCTCACCGCCCAGCCGTTGATGGACAGGTTGGTGGAGGTGTCGGGGGTCATGGTGTAGAAGCCGGCGTCGTCCTGGTGCTTGAAGCGGACCCACTCGAAGGGCACGCCCAGTTCGTCGGCCGCGATCTGGCAGTAGGCGGTCTCGGCGTTCACCCCCACGTCGGCCCGGCAGCCGAGGATGGTCACCGAACCGTCGTTGCGCTCGAAGTACATCCCGATCTCGCTCGAGCCGGCCGAGTCGTCCCACTCGTGGGTCCAGGTGAACCCCAGCCCGTGCATCTTGCCGTTGGGCAGCGTCTTCGCCCCGGGCGCGTGCCATTTCTCGTCCCAGCCGATGGCGGCCTTGCCCTTCTCCACGCACTCCCGCAGGCTGTCCCTCACCGGAAAGCCGATCTCGGCCTTGCGGGCGTTCAGCCACTCGATGTCGTGGCCCTCGGCGCCGTCGTTGAGGAGCGCGACCTCGACCGGGTCCATGCCCAGGGCGTCGGCCACGTGGTTGAACACCAGATCCAAGGTGTAGCAGTTGATGTTCATCTCGCAGCGGGTGGGCACCGTGGGCCCTTTGTTGACCCGGGCCGCTTCGGTCCGGCCGGCGATATGCGGGATCTTGGTGTTCTCGATGAGGTGCGCCACGATGCCGAACACGGGCATGTCCTGGTTGAGGGTGACGGCGCGTTCCGACACCGCGTGATGGTGCCGTCGAGCTTGAACCCCACCTTGACGTAGAAGACGCCCGCGTCCATGTTGCCGCCGTAGAAGTCCTCGCGGCGGTTGAAGGCCCACTTGACCGGCCGGCCGGTGCGCTTTGGAGGCGACCGCGGCCAGATAGGTGCCGCCCAGGTTCCACGACATCTGGCTCCAGCCGCCGAAGCTCGCACCTTGGTAGGGGCAGTGGACGTCGATCTTGCTCATGGGGATGCCGCCGAACCAGGTGGAGATGGCCCGCTTGGCGATGTGAGGCCGCTGCTGCTTGACCCAGACCTCGGCGAAGTCGCCGTTCCAGCGCCACACCCCGCACGGCCGCTCCGGCCCCACCCAGGTGTTGTAGCCGAAGGTCCACTTGAACTCGATGACCTTGTCGGCCTCGGCGAAGCCCTTCTCCACGTCGCCGTGCCCCTCGTTGTAGACCATGGACATGTTGGAGTCGGGGAACTGGCGCGGCTGACGTGCGGGGAGCGCCGGGCTCGATGGCCTTCTCCACGTCCAGGACGAAGGGGCGCTGTTCCCACTCCACCTCGATGGTCTTGAGGGCGTTCTCGGCGATCTCCTCGCTGTCGGCCACCACGAAGGCGCCGCACTCCTCCCCCTGGAAGTGGGCCCCGCGGGGGAGGGGCAGCTCGCTGTTCAGCTCGTGCCCGCCCGTGGCGACGCCCTCGTCGAGCTCGGGATCGTCGTAGCGGAGGACGCAGCGCACGCCGGGCATCTTCTCGGCCTCGGAGGTATCCATGCTCGTGGATCTCGGCGTGCGGATAGGGCGAGGTGAGGAACCGGGCGTGGAGCATGCCCGGGAGCTGCACGTCGATGGTGTAGCGGGCGGCGCCGGTGGCCTTCTCGATGCCGTCGGTGCGGAGCACGCCTCGCTTGCCGATGACCTCGTACTTTTCGAGCGGGTACGGGTCGGCGACCTTGTTGTCGAAGGACTCGAGCATCCGCTGCTTCTGGTCGACCTTCTGCGGCTGATCACTCACGGCCGGCACCCCCTTCCGTGGCCGACTGGGCCGCGGGGCCGACCCCGCCACTGGCCATGCCGGCCGCCCGCGCACCGATCGCGGCGTTGGTGGGGACGGAGTGGTCGCCGTCGCACCATCGTCTGTCTCAACCAGTCCGCGGAGTACCCGGGCGGCCTCGGTGATCGCCCTGAGGTGGGCCGGATAGGTCCCGCAGCGGCAGAGGTTGCCCACCATGGCTTCCTTGATCTCGTCGATGGTGGGGTCGGGATTGCGGTCGAGGAGGGCCTTGGCCGTCACGACGAAGCCCGGCGTGCAGAAACCGCACTGCATGCAGCTGTGCTTGACGTAGGCGTCGATGAGAGGGTGATTGGCTCGGGCGATGCCCTCGATAGTCTCGATGGAGTCGCACCGTCGCACTCGATGGCGAGCATCATGCACGAGAGGACGGGCCGTCCGTCCATGATCACGCTGCAGGCGCCGCAGGCGCCCTCGGCGCAGAACTCCTTGGTCCCGGTGAGACCGAGTTTCTCCATCAGGACGTACTGCAGCGTCCACTGCGGCTCGACCGCCAACTGGTGGACCTCACCGTTGACAGCGAGCGTGATCGCGTCTCAGCGACACCACCCCGGCTTCTTTGGCAGTCGACACTTCCAAGTGCTCCCCCTTCCTGTTACAGGGGGCAAAGATACCACCCGGCGCGCGAGCCGGAGCGGGGGCGAGCACTACCGGTAGGCTTCGGGTCGTCGACCCGGCGTGCCGGGCTACTCCGCCGCAGGGCTAAGTATGCGCCATTCCGGGCGCTCGTGCCCCGCCTGCCTCCGTGCCACCCGGATGGTCGTCCAACTCGGCCAGGTATCTGATCTTGCACAGGGAGTGATTCCAGAGGACGTCGTGGGCGAAACTGGGGAACAATGTCCGAAATAGCCACCACCCTGCCCGGCCGAACAAACCTTTACCGCGGTAGAAATCGAACCCGACGTAGATGGTGAGCAGGTTGACGCCCGGCTTCACCCGCTCTACGTCGAACGCGAAGATGCCTCCCCGGCCGAATCCGTCGAGGATGCGGTAGAACAGATAGCGTCCCGGCACGTTCTGCTGCAGGACCACGGTGAACGAGAACAGACCCTCAGACGGCTCGCACGCGTCCTTGCCGCAGAACGGCCCCACGTCGTAGGAGATGGCAGTGCCTACCTGGTTGGGCGCTCCCCTGGTCCGTCGCACGCTGATGAAGCGGGGCCTGAAGTACTCGCGTTCCGGATCGCCGAACCTGCCCAACTGCCGGAAGATCGCATCCTCGCCTGCCCTGATGCGGATGGAGTACATGCGTTCCACCTCGGGAGCTTGGGCAGCAGGTTCGAGTCCGAGGACCGAGAAGAGCTCGTGACGTTTCCGCGCGCGATCTTCGACCGACACGCCGGTCTGGTGCCGGCCGATGCCCCGCCAGTCCAGCCCGAACAACCGCTCGGTCGTCTGGTTCCGTATCGTCGCGAGTAGGCCGCCTGTCAGTATCAGCCAGCCGGAGGCGGGACGCAGCATCGCGCCTAGGATACGGCGGTAGCTATCGTCGCCGCTTGCGATCTGCCAAAGCACCGTGGCGAGCCGCCACTGGGCGCGGGGGGTGGTCTTCCGCTCGGTAAGGACGGCCTGATAGAGAACCCTGCTGAGGGCCGCGTGGGAGAAGACCCAGCGGCTGAGCAGGAAGATCACTTGGCCGTACCGATTGTCCCTATCGAACGACTTCACGACCGGGGCATACCAGCGGCGAAGACTGTCGCGGTCGATGCCCCTGTCCAGGATGCAATCGGCCAGGGCGGCGGAGGTGGTCCAGGCCGAGTAGAGGCCGTCCTTGTAGAGACGAGAGACCGCCAGGTCGCCGGTGAGCGCGACGCGAGTCCCGAAGGGCTCCCTGGCTGCGCCGACCGTCATGCTCGGGATGGCAGGCGCAGCCGGGACGGAGCCGCACTCCGGGCGGAAGCAGCCTGCGGATATGGGGCAGTTCTACGAACCGTTGCATGATCCCCGGGAACTCCGAGGGTCGCGCCTGGTCGATACTCTTCCCCAGGAGCACCACCGTCACCCAGTTCTGCTTGGGGATGAGCGACGACATCTCGATGTGGAGGTCCTTGGAGCCGTACTGTGCAAAGTGCACCTCACCGTCGACCGCGAGCAGCACATCCGGGTCGCCGCCGTCCGCCTGCATCTCGGAGATGAGCGCCTGACGCACCTTCGGTGGCCGGAGCTCGGGGATCATCCGTCGAAGGTCGGCAAACAGCGGGTCGGAGGCCATGTCCATACCGGGACTGCGGTTGACTCCCCCCGCGAACACCGCGAAGTCCGCCTCTATCGTCTCTTCGGGCAGGTCAACGCCCTCCACCGCCGTGCGGTAGCCGACCACCGGTCTCCCCACCTCCGAGTAGCGGGCGCTGGTCGCTTCGGCCGCGATCACTTCGGCCCCTTCGTCCATGGCCGTGTGCAGCAAGAAGCTATCGAAGTTGCTGTAGCGTCCGGCCCGCTGGCGCGGGCGTGAGCCGCGGAACACGGAGAGCATCGCCCGCCCTTCGGGCACCGGCAATCGCACGCTCTTCCAGTCGCCGTGCACCACCACCTCGTCCGCCTGGCTCTCGACGATCTCCTCCGGCAGCGTGATCCCTTCCTCGCGGAGGATGTCGGCCAGCCTGGGAGAGATACCGCCGGCGCAATAGTTGCAGCCCTCCCAGGCACAGAAGGCAACAGGGCGGTAGAAACAGACCTCGCTCTTCTTCTCGAGAATGATCACGCGGACAGATCTGCCGGACTGTCGGGCCCGCCGCAGCAGGCGGATGGCGAAGAAGGACCCGGCCGGTCCCCCGCCCATCACCACGACCGTGGCGGGGTCGGGCAGCGGCAAGTGACCCGCGGCCGCGCTGCGCGGCGGCCGCCTGAGTCATGGCGCCGCGGCCGGAGGCCGGGGCGGCGCCATCGGCGCCCGTGGTGACTGGGTCCGACGGACCAGGCATGCTTGCCTCAGTTCGGATACAGGACGTGTCGCGCTAAGTATGCGCTACGTCGGGCGCTTGTGCCGCGCTGCCCTGGCCCTCCACGAAGTCCCTCTCCCGGATCAAGAAGAAGGAGAGGATCGCCGCGAGGAAGGTCAGTACCCCGGCGATGAGCAGTATCAAGTTGAGCGCGTCCACGAAGCCTGCGCGGGCGGCAGCCTCGATCGCCGGCTGGGCCGCGGACGGCACGTGGGCAAGCACGGCGCGGATCTGGCCGCTCGCGACGGCGTCGGCTATCTGGCCGGCGGAGTTGCCTGCCGGGGTCCCGGCCAGGTCCGCGACCATGTTCGAGCGGATATGGCTGGCGAAGATGGTCCCGAGGACCGCGATGCCGGTCGCTATTCCTACCTGCCTGAAGGTGGAGTTGATCCCGGAAGCCATTCCGGCACGCCGTGGCGCCACCACGCCGACCGCCGTCGCGACCAGAGGCACGTTCACCAGTCCGGCCCCCACGCCGGAGACGATCATGCCCGGCACCAGGTGCGTCCAATCGGACGTGACGGTCAGGCCCCGCATCAGCAGCAGCCCGACCCCTATGAGCACGAATCCGGGCGCGATGAGAAGCCTGGTGGGCACCCAGGACGTGAGCCGTCCCGCGATCGCAGCGGTGAAGAATATGGACAGCGACAGAGGCAGAAAGCGGACGCCGGCCTGCAGAGCCGAGAACCCCAGCAGCCCTTGCACCCACAGGATGAGGTACGTGAGCACCGAGAAGATCGACGCCGAGATGGCGAAGGCGGCGATCAGGCCGCCGTCGAAGGTCGGCACGCGCAGCAGCTTGAAATCGAACATGGGGTCGCGGCGCAAGAGTTCCGCGGCGGTGAAGGCCCCGAGAAGCACGGCGGCGGCGATCAGCGAGCCGATCACAATAGGCGAGCTCCACCCGTCGTGATTGCTGCGGATGAGGGCGAAGATGAGGGCGAAGAGCCCGGTGCTGAAGGTGACGAAGCCGATGAGGTCCAACCGCTTGGGCTCCGGGTCGCGAGATTCGTCGACCTTAAGCCGGGCGAGCACGAACACGAAGACCCCCACCGGGATGTTGACGAGGAATATCCAGCGCCAGCCGAGCCCCGTGACCAGCGCTCCTCCGATCACGGGCCCGGTGGCTACCGCCAGCCCGGTCATGGCTCCGAAGACGCCGAAGGCGGTGCCTCTCTCGCGCCCCTTGAACGACTCGGAGAGTAGGGCGAGCGAAGTGGCGAACATGATGGCGCCACCGATGCCCTGGAACGCCCGGGCGAGGGCCAGGAACGCCATGCCCGTCGCGGTCCCGCACAGTGCCGAGCCGGCCGTGAACGATCGCCACGCCGATAAGGAACAGCAATCTCCGCCCGTTCCTGTCGGCCAGGGTGCCGGCGGTCAAGAGCAGCGACGCCAGCGCCAGCGCGTATGCGTCGATGACCCACTGCAGTGCCGAGAGCGAGGAGTTGAACGAACCGGCGATGTCGGGCAGGGCCACGTTCACGATCGTGAGGTCGAGGAGCAGCATGAAGACGCCGATGCACACCACCGCGAGCGTCCACCACTTGCGTGCCATCCGTGCTCCTCTCGCTCCCGGCTGGTCGGCCTATCTCAGCCGGATAGATGCCCGGCAAGCGAGGGGCGTGAAACCCAAGAGGGAGGTACGATGTAGCCGACCGTGTCGTGGAACGTCCGCGCTTGGGCAAGGGAGGGCTTCGCATGTACAAGAGCATGCTGGTTCTGCTCGATGGGTCGGAACTGGCGGAAGTGGTTTTCAAGTACGCGCAGGAATTGTCCGCCCGGTTGAACCTGGATCTCGAACTGCTCCACGTCTGCACGCCCGGGGAAGCGGACCAGCTGCCTATGCGCCGGGCCTACATGGAGCACATGGCGGAGGTGCTTTGCGCCGGCGCGGAGCAGATCCGGTATAGCATCAGCGACGAGTCTGTGGGCAGCTGCATCCGGGCGAGGGGGACCGTCGCTGTCGGGTATCCGGCCGAAGAGATCCTCAAGTACGTCGACACCAACGAGGTGGACCTGATCCTGATGTCCACTCATGGGCATTCCGGCATCAAGGAGTGGGACGACGTCGGCGGTGTCGCCAGCAAGGTGCTGCACGCCTCGAACGTCCCCGTCTGGCTCGTACCCGCCGAGCTTCGCGATGAGATCGTCTCCGACACGCTTCCCAAGCGCACGCTCGTGGTCCCCCTGAGCGGCTCGAAGATGTCCGAAGCGGCCATCCCGCACGCCCTGAACGTTGCCCGGCAGCGGGGGGCGGAATCCGAGATCGTCCTGCTGGGGGTCCTGAATGTGGAGATCATCCCCGTGAGCCGGGTCCAGCTGAGGGAGAGGGAAGAGGCGTACGCCAAGTTGAAGGACTACCTGGAGGGAGTCGCCGAGTCGATCAGAGCCGAGGGCTTTGTGGCCCGCGCCGAGGTGCTCATGGGAGAACCGGCGGAGAGCATCATCGAGTTCCTCAAGGCGAATCCGCCGCAGCTCATCTGCATGGCCACCCGGGGCAAGACCGGGCTCAGCAAGTTCGTGTTCGGCAGCGTCACCGAGCACGTCATCCATCTGATCAAGAAGACTCCGATGCTCCTGGTCTCGGGGGCGGAGTAGCAGACTGCGAACGAGGGCCGTTCTCCGCAGAGGCCTGCTGTGCGGGTGGCGCTCTCCGCCTGGCTATCTGCCGGGTGCGGCGCTAGGATGATGAAGGGAAAACCTTATCGCGGGGAGGCAAGATGGCTAGTCTCATAGATATCGAAGGCATCGGTCCTGCACACGCGGAGAAGCTCGGCGGCCAGGGACTGAAGACCACCGACGACCTGCTGAAGGCGGCCGCGACGCCGAAAGACCGCCAGGACCTGGAGGCAGCGACCGGCATCAGCGGCGCCCTTATCCTCGGCTGGGTCAACCGGGCCGACCTCTTCAGGGTGAAGGGCATCGGCACCCAGTACTCGGACCTGCTCGAGGCCGCCGGGGTGGACACTGTCAAGGAGCTGGCTCAGCGGCGGGCCGACAATCTGACCGCGAAGATGGCCGAAGTCAACGAACAGAAGAAGCTCGTCCGCCAGCTGCCCACGGAGGGCCAGGTGGCGGCCTGGATCGAAGCGGCGAAGACCCTCCCCGGGCCGTCAGCTACTGACAAGGGCGCCGCGGGCTACGCCGCGCGCCGCGAGAACCGGAAGGAGAGCGGAATGCGCTACTGCTCCTCATGCGGGACCGAGTTGCGCGGGGACGAGAAGTTCTGTGCGGAATGCGGGCAGGTGGTCCCCGAGCCGGGCCCGGTTGCGGTAGCAGCAGTGGCCGCGGCCGGTGCCGGTGCGGCGGCCGTTGCACCTGCGGGTGAGGTCGTGGCAGCCGCTGCCGCCGGCGACGAGACCGTCGCCGCCGTCAACGCCGAGACCGCCGCCGTGGCGCCTCTGGAAGTCACCGCGGCCTATCCTCCACCGGCGCCGCTTGTTGAGTCTGCCGCGCCAATTGCACCGCCGCCGTATGCGCCCGCCGCCTATCCGCCACCCCCGCCACCGCCTCCGCCCGCCGCGCCACCCCGCTCGATGAAGTGGGTGTGGATAGGGGGCGGCGCGGCAGTTGCCGTCATTGCGATCGTGTGCGTGCTGGTGTTCGTCGTGTTCAACGGAGGAAACGGGCAGGAGGCCGAGGATGTCCCGACCACCCTCCAAGCGGCCGCGACCACGCTGGTGACGGTTCCGGTGGCGGCGACCGAGACGACCGCCACCCCGACGTCGACCACGGCGCAGACCGTTCCGCCGACCGCCCCGCCGACCTCCACGACGACTACCGCCGCCCAGGACTCCGCCGGTGCCGAGCAGGTGGTCCTTCAAGTATTCGCGGCGCTGGAGAACCAGGACGTCGACGCGCTTCTGGCGGTCATGGATCCCACGATCCTGGGCGCGCTGCCCGCGGGTGAGGCCCTTGATGCGGCCAAGGCGGCTATCAAGGAATCGATCGCGGCCATGGGTAAGATGAAGTTCTCCGGCATCGAGATGACCACGGAGATGACGAGCCCCACCACGGCGACCGTCACGCTGACGGCAGGCTCCGTGACGGTGACCGACGCCAACGGGCAGACAACCTCGGAGGACATCAAGGAGTCGAGTTCGCCCGTGACAGTCGACCTGGTCAAGCGGGACGGCCAGTGGTACATGTCGTCGAGCGCGTTCCTGTAGGCTCGCTGTCGCGAACCTGGGCCCGGCCTGCGCGGCTGCGCCGGCCGGACGAGGGGGCGCTGGCCGGCGGGCCGGACGGCCGGGCGGTTAGTCCAGGCCCTCGACCCAGTCGGCTCCAAGGGCGCGAGCGGAGCGGACCAGACGTTCGTCGGCGGTAAGGAGAGGGCACTGCATCTCTTCGGCCAGCGCGAGGTACTGCGCGTCGCAGGCTTTCGACTGACCGAGTCGAGCCGCCCAAGTCAGCGCCCGGGAGTGGAGAGACGAGGCCGCGGTGATGGGATGGATGCGGAGCTCATCGATGAGCGCAAGGGCCGACTGTGCCGCGTCCGCGTCCACCATCCCTCGCGAGATCGCGCGCCGGAGGGCGGAGCAGACCTCATACTCGAGAAGCGCGGGAGCGTAGAGTTCGTCGTGCGCTTCCTTGAGCAAGCGGACCTTGGCAGTGGCTCGATCGGAATAGGGCAGAGGTAGCGCCAACCCGAGCACCAGGCTGGCGTCGACGACGATCATGCTCCTAGTTCCCGGTCCCGTTCGTCCCGGACATCGTCCAGAACGGAAGCGCCTACCAGACCATACCGAGCCTGGATGTCGTGCCGCAACTCGGCCAGCTCGTCGAGGGCCTTGAGAGAGCGGCGGACGGCTTCATCCTGATCCGTTCGAGATAGGTACTCGGTCATCGCTTCGCGCACCATTTGAGAGATGCTGCGCCCCGACTCCCGCGCAAGCTCCTCCAGCCGGTCTCGCTGGTTCTGCTCCAACAGGATCTGTGCTCGATAGAGCGCCACAAGGAGATAAGTACACCTACACATGATGCTACACCATCCGCGTAGACATCGCATCTGAAGGGCGCGAGGCGCGAAAGTCTGCAGGTCCCACTTGACTATTACGAAGTTAGTAGTAGTATGTGGTAAGTAGTAAGCAGAGGTCACGAACTGGGCCACCCGGCAGGGAGGCGGAACTGCATGATGTACCAGCCAGCTATCACGGACGGGGATGACTCACGAGGCCGCCGGTTTGGACGCCGGCGTGCGAAAGCTGCAGAAGGAGTTGAGCTCGGGGATCGTCTCGCTCGCGCTCCTGGCGCTCCTCGAGCGCGCGGACAAACCGCTCTACGGCTACCAGATCGCCAAGGAACTCGATTCCTTCGGAGGGGGGTTGCCGGTCAAACAGGGGACCCTGTATCCGGTGCTCCGGTCTCTCGAGGCGGGCGGGTTGCTGACGAGCGAGGTGGAGCCGTCGGTGAGCGGCCCCCCGCGCCGGTACTACTCCGTTACCGAAGAGGGCAGGCAGGCTCTCAAGCTTTGGCGGGGAGCGTGGATCCGCACTCGTGAATTCGTCGATGCAGTTCTGGAGGGACATCGTGCCTAGTGATATCGAAACCTATCTGAAGGAGCTTCAGACCGCCCTGGCGGGTGCAGACCCGGCGCTGGTGCAGGACGCCCTCTTCGACGCCGAGGAGCATCTCCAGGCGGAACTTGCGGCCGGGCGCGTCTTTGCGGAGATCGTCGACGACTACGGCACGCCCGCGGAAGTGGCGGCGGCCTATCTGGGGACTTCGGAAGAACCGGGGACGCGGCCGAACGTGGCCGGCAACGTGGCGCCTGCGGCTCCCGGCGTCTCGGCGGACGCCACCCCGCCCCCGGTCGTGGCTGCGCCCGGGGTGGGCGCCACCGGTCCGGTCCCGCCCCCGCCCCCGCCGACCTATCCCAGCGTCTGGCACCAGATCTTCGGTGTCGTCTACGACCCCCGGGTCTGGACGTCCCTTCTCTACATGATCATCTCGCTGGCCACCGGCATCTTCTACTTCACCGTGGTCGTCACCATGCTCTCCACGAGCTTGGGAACCAGCGTGCTGATCGTCGGGCTGCCGCTGCTGCTGCTTACTCTGGGGTTTGTCCGAGGCATGGCGCTGTTCGAGGGCCGCCTGGTCGAGTTCCTGCTCGGCATCCGCATGCCGCGCAGACCGCGCGCCGATCTTCCCCGGCCCTTCTTTCAGAGGCTCTGGTTCTGGCTGAAGGATGGCCGCACCTGGGCCTCCATGGTCTACCTGGTGCTCATGCTGCCGATCGGCATCGTCTACTTCACGTTCGCGGTGACCGGCCTGGCGCTCGGGATCGGCCTGATCGCACTGCCGTTCGTGCAACTGATCGCCGGCCATACGTGGATCGACTACGGCATCAACGGGGTGCACGAGTGGCTTCTGCCGGGATGGGGCATGCCGTTCGTAGTCATCGCGGGGTTCCTCGTGCTGCTCGGCTGGCTGCACGCGTTCCGGTGGATCGGGCGGGGCCACGCGGCTTACGCGAAGGCGATGCTGGTGAGGCTGGCAAGATAGGGGAGCGGTTCTGGGATAGAATCCCGATCAGAGTGTCCACCGAGCCCGCACGTCTCACCGCGGGCTCGTTCTTCGAGGAGGCAGGACGAGACCGAGAAGGCTGAGAATACGGCGCCAAGCGGCGCCGTGGGCGGCGGCCGCGTTTCTTCTCTTCGCCGCGCTACTGGCCGTCGGGTGTTCGTCACCCTCGGAGGTCGCAACGACGGAGAAGTCGGGGCCGACGTCCAGTAGCGCAGTCCGAAAGCACCACGACGTTGCTGCCGCCTTCGGGCGTCTCCACTACGGGTCTCTCCACCACAAGCACAGCGGCGCCGAGCGTTTCGACGACCGCGAGCACCGGCACGACGGTCTTCGCTGTGATCGGCGACTACGGGATGGATGACGAGAACGAGGCCGCCGTGGCGGAGCTCGTCGCCTCCTGGCATCCGGCCTACATCATCACCACCGGCGACGACTACTACACCCCCGCCGGAGGCAAGGGCACCGGGAAATACGACGAGTCGACCGGCGCCTACTACGGGGCGTGGCTGAAGGACATCAGCACCACCGGCAAACGTTGCCCGCTCGGGCTGGCCCCCGTCAACGCCTTCTTCCCCTCCCTCGGCAACCACGACTACAGCTCGGCTACTCCCGGGCCCAAGACCTACCTCGGGTATTTCGACCTGCCCGGCGCCGGCTTCTCCAACAGCTCCGGCAACGAGCGGTACTACGACTTCGTGCAGGGCCCGATCCACTTCTTCGTGCTCAATTCGAACAAAGAGGAGCCGGACGGCACGAGCAGCACTTCCCAGCAGGCCCGCTGGCTGAAGGCCGGACTTGCCGCCTCCACCTCCACGTGGAATATCGTCTACGACCACCACCCGCCCTACTCGTCCGACCTCTTCCACGGCTCCATGCCCTACATGCAGTGGTCATTCGCGGCGTGGGGGGCGGACGCGGTGCTCTCGGGGCACGCTCACGCGTACGAACGCATCGAACGGGACGGGATCGTGTACTTCGTCAACGGGCTCGGCGGCGCGACTCGCTACCTATTCGGGTTCCCGGTGGCGGGCAGCCGGGTCCGCTACAACGCCGACTGGGGAGCGCAAAAGGTGACCGTCAGCAAGGACGCGCTGGTCTTCGAGTTCTGGAGCGCGTCCGGCGAGTCGATCGACAGCTACACGCTGCCGGCGAGGTGACCGCCACAGCGCCAACCGCCGGGAGCAGCGGATGAGACACGTGGCGTTTCTGCGAGGTATCAATGTCGGGGGCCACAAGTCCCTCAAGATGGTCGACCTGAGGGCGGCGTTCGAAGGCATGGGCTTCGAGGATGTGCGGACCGTGCAGGCCAGCGGGAACGTGGTATTCGAGGCGGGTGGGGAAGGAGACGCCGGCGCTTTGGCGGCGCGCATCGAAATCGAACTGGAGAAGGTGTTCGGCTACCCGATCGGCGTCGCCGTGCGGCCGCTGGCAGACCTCGAGCGCCTGGTGGCGTCAGATCCGTTCCAAGGGGTAGCCATCGACCCGGAGACCAGACTCTACGTCACCTTTCTCTCGCACCCGGCCAAAAACGCGACCGGGATTCGCCACGAAAAAAGCTCCGGCAGGAGCCCCGCGGCGGCGGGCGGCAACGTCCGGTTGGTCGACGTCACCGCGGGCGAAGTCCTGACCGCGATCACCCTCTCGCCCGCATGGGGGACCACGAAGCTGATGGCCTGGCTCGAGAATGAGTTCGGTACGGATGTGACCACCCGGAACTGGAACACGATCGCCAAGATCGTGGGCGGCTGATCGCCGCCCGTTACGGCAAGCTGGAATGCAGGTCTTTCCTACCTACCGCTCGGTAGTATACGACTTGCAATAAAATCATAAGTTGAATATCTGGACGACTTTTGCCACAATGGCGCTAGCGGCGATGAACGACCCCGGGAGAGGTAGAGCGCAATGTACGAAAGCATCCGGACCTTGTACAACGTGGAGCCGCCCGTAGCCGATGAGGAGATCCGCGCCGCCGCGCTCGAATACGTCAGGAAGATCGGGGGGTTCCACAAGCCCTCTCCGGCCAACGAGGAAGCCGTCGGCCGCGCCGTCGAAGAGGTGGCAGCCGCCTCTCAGGCGCTGCTCGATTCGCTCGTGACCAGTTCCCCACGCCGCAAGAGAGAACTCGAGGACTACCGCTCGTACCTCGACTGGGTGCCCGCCTTCGGATCCGGGGAGTAGGGCGGGCCGAGTCCAAAACGCCCTCTACGGCTGTATCACCCCGTATTGCGCGACAAGAGAAGCCCCGAGCTGTCGCTTGAAGAGCCGATCCTGACCCCGGGTCCTCCATCCTAAGCCCATTGCTCCCTGCCGCCGCCGGCCTCCCGCCAGACTCCATCCGGAGTCCTACATACCGCTCGGCGGATATGGGTCACAGTACGTTCAGCACGTGCACATCTTTCGTGATGGGTACTCTGGCGGAAGTCGGCTTCTTCAAAGAGGAGGACACGTGACACCCGTGAACGCGAGGAGGGCCATTCCTCCGGAGATCGATACGCCGGAGTGGGCCGCTACAGCCGCGGCCAGACGGCTGGTCGACGTGGAGTACGTCGGCAAGATGGAAGCTGTTGTCTTCCGTTTCGAAGACGGAAGGATTTTCGGCGTTCCTCTCCAGGAATTGGAGGGCATCGACGGCACTCCCGTCACAAAGGTTTTCCTCGTCTATGATGGAGATACAGCTGTCGTCGAGCAGTTCTCCGGCAACCGGCTCGAAGTCCCCTGGGACGTCGTCCTTTACCATGCCGACCCCACGTACCCCTATCGCAAGCCCGAGCCGGGCTTGCCGGAAGAACAGGAGCGGCGTCAAATCGACCAGGCGATCGGCGAGCGGGTTCGGCAGGAGCGCCGGGCGCGGAGGTGGACTCTTGCCGACTTGGGCTGTCGGACGGGGATCAAGGTGCCGAATCTGTCTCGTCTTGAGAAGGGAAAGCACTCGCCTTCGCTCGACACGTTGATGAAAGTGGCCGACGCGATGGGGTTACCTGTGGTGACCTTGATTCCGCGCCAGCCGAGCACGGGGACGGCCGAGTAGGGCCGACGCTTGTGCCGCTGTTTCCTTCGGCGCCGCGGGACTTCCCGGTTTGCGCAAGGCGGACGAGGTAGGTATCGTGGCTAGGAATGACAGAGACTGCCAGCCATATCCTGCGTAGCGTCTTCGGCTACCAGGGATTCCGCCCGAATCAAGAGCAGATCATCGAGACGCTTCTGCGCGGGGAGGACGCCTTCGTCCTTATGCCCAGCGGGGGCGGCAAGTCGCTCTGCTACCAGATTCCGGCGATTATGCGGCCCGGTACCGGGATCGTGGTGTCGCCCCTTATCTCGTTGATGAAAGACCAGGTCGACGCGCTGCGTGCCAACGGCGTGAGGGCTGCCGCCTACAACTCGTCGCTCGACCCCGCCGCCGCCCGGCTCGTGCTGGCCGAGCTCATGAACGGGCGGCTCGACCTGCTGTATGTGTCACCGGAGCGAGCAGTCACCGACAGCTTCCTCGATCGTTTGGCGGCGCTACCCGGCATAGCCCTGCTCGCCGTCGACGAGGCGCACTGCATCTCCCAGTGGGGCCACGACTTCCGGCCGGAGTACGTGGCATTGAAGCAGGTGCGGGACCGGTTCCCGGGTGTGCCGCTCGTCGCCCTCACCGCCACCGCCGACCCGCACACCCGGGAGGACATCCGGGAGAAGCTGGAGCTGGACGACGCTGCCTGCTTCGCATCCAGCTTCGACCGGCCGAACATCCGGCTCCAGGTGGTCGAGAAACATAACCCTCAGGCTCAGCTCCAGCGTTTCCTCGCGTCCCACGAGGACGAGGCCGGGATCGTCTACTGCTCCACGCGCAAGCGGACCGAGGACGTGGCCGCCCACCTTCGGGGCCGCGGCATCGCGGCGGCCGCCTACCACGCCGGGTTGCCGGCGGAGGAGCGGGAGCTGGTCCAGGAAGCGTTCATTTTTGACCAGATCCGGATCGTGGCGGCGACGGTCGCCTTCGGGATGGGGATCGACAAGACCAACGTCCGGTTCGTGGTCCACTGGGACCTGCCCCAGCATCTCGAGGGCTACTACCAGGAGATAGGACGCTCGGGGCGGGATGGGCTTCCCGCGGAGGCTCTGCTGCTGTTCGGCTGGGAAGACGTGCCGCGTGTGCGGGCGCTTATCGAGATGGGGGAGAACGAGGACCGGGTCGCGGTCGAGCAGCACAAGTTCGCCGCGATGGTCGGGTTCACTCAGGCTCTGAGCTGCCGGCGCCGGGTGCTGCTCGGCTATCTGGGCGAGCGGATGGAGTCCGACTGCGGCAACTGTGACGTGTGTCTGGACCCCCCGGAGTTGTACGACGCGACCGAGCATGCGCAGAAGGCCCTGTCCTGCGTCTACCGCTTGGGCGGGCGGTTCGGGGCGGGGCACGTGGTCGACGTGCTGCGGGGCTCTGAGAAACAGCGCATCCTCGACCTTCGGCACGACCACTTATCCACCTACGGCGTCGGAGCCGATGTGAGCGTCGACGCGTGGCGCAGCCTGCTGCAGCAACTGGTCCATCTGGGCTATCTCTATCAGGAGATGGGGCAGTATCCGGTGCTCAAGTTGACGCCGACTGCCATGCCGGTTCTGCGGGGCGAGGAGACTCTGATGCTGGCCCGGCCGCGGGTGAAAGTGGCGCGCTCCGAGGAGCCGCGCGGGAGGGGAAGACGGGCGAAGGACGCCGCCGGGCGGGCCCGCGGCGGCGCGGCCGGAGGCGACAGCGCCCGCGGGGCGGACGACGATGACCTGTTCGAAGAGCTACGGGCGCTGAGGCGCCGGATAGCGGAACGGGAGGGTCTCCCTGCCTACGTAATCTTCCACGATTCCACGCTGCGCGAGATGGCCGAAGTGCGGCCTACCAGCGACGACGCACTGCTCGAGATCGGCGGAGTGGGCGAGAGGAAGCTCGAGAAGTACGGGAGCGAGTTCCTGGCGCTGCTGGCGCAGTGGGTCGAGGCGAGGGCGCAGTAGGCACGGGGTAGGCGCGCCCAGGCCAGCTCCGCCGCCCTAGTGGATCTGGTCCCCGAAGGTCACGTGGATGTCCGACGTCAGGCTTGCCATCTTCGCGCTAAACGCGCGGTATTCGTCGGTCTGGGTGTCCCTGTTCTTGAAGTCCTCGAGGCTCTTGAGGTGCACGATCCCCACGTACCTGAAGGGGATCACGCCCGAGCGGCTGTCGGTGATCTTGACCAGTTCGTATTTCTCGACCGAAGGAAGGCTGTCGATGTAGGGGCCTTTCTCCGTGTCCACGTATTCCTTGAACTGCTCGTCGGTCACGCCCGGCGCGAGGTTGTAGAGGATGATCTCTTTGGCCATGGCGACCCTCCTTGTCGAGACTCCTGCTTCGCAATCTCGATACTACTACCGATGGCGCCGCGCCGGTCACCGTCCGGCGTGCCGCTAGGCACCGAGGTGGGGGAGGGAGAGGCGGCTCTGGACTTCTTCCCCGCTCCCGATAACGAGCTCGACGTCTTCCGGCCGGTGGTCGTGCGCCGGGGCTACCGGTACGGCATGACCATGACCATCGACGATCTCGAGGTGTTGGAGGTGCTGTAGGCAGATACCGCGGTCTTCACCCCGGGGCTGAAGATCTGCTGCGCCCGCCGTTGGAGAGGCGTCAGTCCGCGGGACCTCCCGCAGTATCTCCGCCGAACTCCACCTCGACGTGATGATCCTGGCGGTCATCGACCAGGGGGATGATCCCCCTGGAATCTCCGGACTGCTCGAGCTCCACGCCATCCATGACGATGCGGGTCACCGGCTCGGGCCGGGTGGCGGGCTCGATCGGGTCGGCGCCCGCGGCCGCCCCGCCGACCCGCGTCACGGTGATGTGGTAGAAGGTCTCCCGGTACCGGTAGTGGATCTTGTAGGATGCCCATTCGGCCGGGACCCGCGGCGCCAAGCGAAGTCTGTCCACTTCCAGATGAAGACCGACCAGCGTCTCCACCGCCAGCCTGTACATCCAGCCGGCGGCGCCGGTGTACCACGTCCATCCTCCGCGCCCCACGTGTGGCGGCGCGCCATAGATGTCGGCGGTCATGACGTACGGCTCCACCTTGTAGAGCTCGACGCTCTCCGGCCCGCCGGCGTGGTTGATGGGGTTGAGCATGGAGAAGAGCTCCCAGGCGTGTTCCACCTCGTCTTGCTCAGCGAACGCCATCGCCGCCCATATCGCGGCGTGGGTGTATTGCCCGCCGTTCTCGCGGACGCCGGGCACGTACCCCTTGATGTACCCGGGCTCCAGGTCCGACGTATCGAAGGGTGGGTCGAGCAGCTTGATGAGCGCGGCGTCGCGGTCGACGAGGTGCTCGTCGACCGCCTCCATGGCCTGGGCGGCACGGACCGGGTCTCCGGCCCCCGATAGCACCGCCCAACTCTGGCTGATGGAGTCGATGCGGCACTCCTCGTTGGTGGACGATCCCAGGGGCGTGCCGTCGTCGAAGTACGCCCGGCGGTACCAGCCGCCGTCCCACGCGTGCGCCTCGATGTTGGCCCGCAGCTCCTCCGCCTGGCCGGCGCACGTGCGCGCGAAGCTCTCGTCTCCGCGGCGAGCGGCCAGGTCCTCGAACAGGCGCAGGTTCTCGCACAGGAACCAGGCCAGCCACACGCTCTCGCCCTTGCCCTGGTGGCCGACGAGGTTCATCCCATCGTTCCAGTCGCCGGTGCCCATGAGGGGCAGCCCGTGCCGGCCGAAACGCAGCCCGTGCCTGATCGCGCGGACGCAGTGTTCGTAGAGAGACGCGGTGTCCGTCGAGCGCAGAGGCTGATCGTAGTACGCCTCTTCCTCCGGGCTCAGGGCCCGGCCTTCGACAAAGGTCACCTGCTCGTCGAGCACGCCCGTATCGCCCGTCGCCTGCACGTACCGGCAGGTCGCGTACGGCAGCCAGAGATAGTCGTCGGACGAGTGCGACCGCACTCCTTGTCCCACCGGAGGATGCCACCAGTGCTGGACGTCGCCCTCGCGGAACTGGCGCTCCGCGCAGCGCAGCAGATGCTCGCGCGTGAGCCAAGGGACCGAATAGACAAGGGCCATCGCGTCCTGCAATTGATCGCGGAAGCCGTAGGCGCCGCCCGACTGGTAGTAGCCGCTGCGGCCCCAATACCGGCAGGAGAGAGTCTGGTAGATGAGCCAGCCGTTCGCGAGCACGTCGAGCGCCCGGTCGGGAGTCTCGATGTAGACGGCTCCGAGCACGCGGTTCCAGTGCGCCCATACCTCTTCCAGCGCCCGCCGGGCAGCGGCCGGACCCGCGAAACGCAGGACCAGGCGCCGGGCCTCGTCGGCGTCGTCCGCCGCTCCGACGACGAACACGATCTCGCGCTCCTGTCCGTCGGCCAGCGCTATCTCCGTGTGGAGAGCGGCGCAGGGATCGAGTGCCGCACCGGTCCGGCCCGACAGGCGCGCCCGGTGTAGCGCGGCCGGGTCGGCGAGCGAGCCGTTGCGTCCGATGAACTCGGCGCGGTTCCCGCTGACGGTGCGTCTCGGTTCGCTCACCTGTGCGAAGAACGATCCGGCCGGGCTTGGTGCGGGAGTACGGGTTCCGGGCGAAGAGTGCGCCGCTGTCGGGGTCCTTCTCGGTCACGATGTGCATGAGATTGGCGTGTCTCCATTCGCCGAGCACCAGCTCCCAGTAGCCCATGAGCGACAGCCGTCGGGACCGGCCCGACTGGTTGCGGAGCTTCACCGTGACGAACTTCACGGGCGCGTCCATGGCGACGTAGGTGGACATCTCCGAGACGATGCCGGATTCCGAGTGCTCGAACACGCTATAGCCGAAGCCGTGCCGGCACACGTAGCCGGACCGTCCGGGGGACGGCAGCGGCGTGGGCGACCAGAAGGCGCCCGTCTCGTCGTCGCGCAGGTAGAAGGCCTCTCCGCTGCTGTCGCCCACCGGGTCGTTGTGGAAGGTGGTCAGGCGGAATTCGTGGGCGTTCTCCACCCAGGTGTATGCGCCGCCCTTCTCGCTGACCACGGTCCCGATGTGCGGGCTGGCGATGACGTTCGCCCAGGGCGCCGGCGTGCTCTGACCGGGTTCGAGGGTGATGACGTACTCCCGCCCGTCCGCGGTGAAGCCGCCCAGGCCGTTGTGGAAAGTGCTTTCGCGTTCCGGCAAGGGCCGCGACCTTCTCGGCAGCGGGGGTGCGCGATGGCTCGAGCGGAGAGGGAAGGCGCTCCGCGGCCGCCCGCCGCTGCACCTGCTCGGCCATGGTCTCGATGGAGCCGGTGAGGACCACGCGGGCGACGGTCTGGAACAGGACCCGGTCCTCCTCGGAAAGCTCCTCCGCCCGCCTGACGAACACGCCGCCCGATCGGTCCACCACCAGCGCTTCGGGCCCGGCGTTTATCAGGCCCATGATCTGATCTTGCAGAACCGCCCGATAGCCGGAGAAGTCCTCGTTGAGGATCACCAGGTCGGCCGCCAGGCCCTTGTTGCGCCAGTAGCCGTGCGCCTGCAGCGCGTACCTCACCACGTCGATGCGGTTGACGTCGCCGATGCGCACCAGCACGATGGGCAGGTCTCCGGAGATGCCGAAGCGCCAGAGCCCGGCCTGGCCGAGTGTGTTGCGAGCGATGACGCTGGGAGAGGCTCGCCGGGCGGCGCCGGCGTAGATGACCGAACCTGCCAGGCGGCCGTAGATCTGGGCGTCGGTCTCGGTCATGTTGAGTAGGCGAAGCACCTCCTGGCTCTCGAACCAGGCCATCTCGAAGGCCCGCTCCACGAAGTGCCTGTCGCGATACTTCCCGAGCAGAGCGATTGCCGCTTCCCGGGTCTCGGCCACGCCGGAGATCACCTGCACGGCCCGGGACTCGTCCGGAGACAACCTCAGCGTGCCGCGGATGGCCACGATGGGATCGAGCACGGAGCCCTGAGTATTCGAGAGGTCGGGCGCCGGCCGCTTGGTCGAAGGCCGCCGGATTCGCCGCCGTCCTCCCCCGGCCGATGAACCGGGCGCGGTCGGTCTCGTACGAGACTTCCTCGTCGGGCGAGCCCGGCTCCGCCAGCATGTGGAACATCCACGGCGTGTCCTCGTCGGGCGTGCGGGGACGCCGCCGGCAGAGGATGGCCCTGTGGTCCGCGCACGATCTCGGTCTGCACGAAGAGGTTGCTGAACGTGCGGTGGGCGAGGTCCGCGTTCTGCGGCGCCATGACCACCTCCGCGTAGCTCGTCACCTCGATCTCCCGGGTGTCGTCGGAGAGGTTGGTGAGCGTGACGCGGCGGATCTCGACGTCGTCCTCGGGCGAGACGCTGACCTCGGTGTGCGCCTCGATGTCGTGATCGAGCCTGCGGTATTCCGCCCGCGCCTGGACGAAGACCGCCTCGTGGCGGTCGGGCTTCTTGCCGGGTGGGTTGATAGGTGGCCGACCAGTAGCGCCCGGTACGGCGGTCGCGCAGGTAGATGAAGGTGCCGTAGTCGTCGCAGGTGGCGTCCTCCCGCCAGCGGGTGACCGCCAGGTCGCGCCAGCGGCTGTAACCCCCGCCGGCGTTCGTGGCCATGACGTGGTAGCTGCCGTTGGACAGCAGGTGCACCTCGGGTGAGGGCGTGTTGGGATCGGGCAGCACCCGGTGGACCGCACCCGCCTCGGCGGCCGGCGCGCGTCCCAGTTCGCGCCGACTCGCCGCGCTCGCGGATGCACGGTGAGCGTCTGCTTGGGGATGCGCTCCTGAAGCAGCAACTCGGCCGTGCGCACCAGAGGGTCGGAGACGAATCGGCGCTGCATGGGCCTGTCGAGCAACGTGTGCGCCATGGCCAGCAGGCTCATCCCCTGGTGGTGGGCCATGAAGCGAGCGCACGACGGCATGGTTCGTGCCGGGGAGAACGCGCGACGGCGTGTAGTCGATGGCCTCGTAGAGCCCGTAGTCTCCCAGGAAGCCGCTGCTGCCGAGCGTCTGCAGATTGCGGCAGGCCTCGCGGGGCACGACCGTCAGCGCGAGCGCGGTCGCGTAGGGGGCGATCACCAGGTCGTCGGCCAGTCCGGTCTTGAACCCCAGCCCGGGCACGCCGAACCCCCGGTACTGATACACCTGGTTCATGTCCACCGCGTTGTAGCACGATTCGGAGATGCCCCAGGGCACGTGCCGCTGGCGGCCGTACTCGATCTGGCGCGACACCGCGGCCTGGCAGGCCTGCTCCAGCAGCGTGTTCTCGTAGCCCGGCAGGAACAGCCGCGGCATGAGGTACTCGAACATGGAGCCGCTCCACGACATCAGGCTCAGGTCGCCGCCGTGGCTGGTCAGCAGGCGGCCGAGCGCGAACCAGTGCTTCTGCGGCACCTGGCCCTGGGCGACGAGCAGATAGCTCGTCAGACGGGCTTCGGAGGCCAGCAGGTCGTACCAGGACGGGTCGCGGCGCCGCTCGCCCAGGTCGTAGCCGATGCTGAGCAGGTGGCGAGACCTGTCGTAGAGGAGCTCGAAGTCCATGGCGGCCAGGTCGTCGCAGCAGGCGATCAGCCGGTCGATGATCCCCAAGCGGCTCTCAGCCCGTGGCTCTACCTCCGTCAAGTCCTGCAGAGTGGGCATGGTGCTGAAGCTGCCGGGTTGCGGCACCAGTCGTCTGAGATCTTCGTGGAACCTGCGGCACTGCCGGTCGAGCGTCTGCGCCCAGTACTTGAGCTCGTCCGTGGCGTTGGGCGGCAGCCCGCGCGCCAGTTCCCTCGTGCCCAGGCAGAGTTGCTCCAGCAGCTCTCAGCGCCTCGGCAGGGGTGTCGGGACCTCCGTTCGCCGATTCCAGAACGCCCTGCAAGAACTCGATCTGGCTGTGAACTCCGGGGGTCAACGAACGAGGCGTCCGTGAAGCCAGCGTGACCAGGGTGTCCTCGATCCCGTCAAAGGCGCGGGGGTCCAGCACCGGCCTGCTCTTCAGCTCGCCGAGCCCCGCGCGGAGAGTCAGCAGGCTGGCGGCGAGGTTGCCGCTGTCGACCGAAGAGACGTATTGGGGGTTGAGCGGCAGCAGCGTGCGGGTGTCGTACCAGTTGTAGAAATGACCGCGGAAGCGTTCGAGCTTCTCCATCGTCCGCAGAGTCCGCTCGGTCCGGCGCAGCAGTTCACCGGTGGAGAGGTACCCGAAGTCGTGGGCCGCCAGGTTCGCGAGCAGCGCCATCCCCATGTTCGTGGGGGAGGTGCGCGTGGCGATCATGGACGACGGATATTCCTGATAGTTGTCCGGCGGCAGCCAGTTGTCGGCGGGGCCGACGAAATCGGTGAAGAACCGCCAGGTCCGCCGGGCAAGCGCGCGCAGGAACACCTGTTGTTGGAGGCTCAACTCCGCTGCGGCCGGCTTGACCGGCCTGCTCATCCACCAAGCGGCCAGAGGGGAGGCCAGCCAGAGCACGAGAAGGGGGACGACGAACGGCCAGTCGGCCAATCGGGTGGCGGGCACCGCGATCAGCAAAACTCCCAGCACCACGGCCAGGACGGGGGCGATCCACATCTCACCGAAGAACTCACCCAGGCTGCGCCGAGCGTTCCGCCGGCCGTACGAGGGGAGGTACCAGACCAGTAACCCGCGCCGGGTGACGAGCATGCTGAAGGCCGAGCGCAGGATGGCGTTGAGATAGACCAGCGCATCGTAAGGCAACAGCATCAACCCGAGCAGCGCGCGCAGGAGCGGCTGGACCAAGGACTTGCCGGTAAGGACCACATGCAGCAACCACTCGCGCTCGGCGGGTTTCTCGCACCAACTCGACGACGCGCGTCACCAGGGGCGGCAAGAACAGCGCTCCGACGGTCAGAAGCGGCCACAGCCAGGCGGGCCCCACGGCGAACAGCCCAGCCGCCCACGCACAGGGCGACGAGGGCCGCCGGGCACGAGGCTGCGGCGCAGGTTGTCCCACAGCTTCCAGATAGAGAGGAGCGACAGCGGGTTGCGCTGCCGCTTCCCGCCGGGCCGGGTACGCGCGGGAGCAGCCAGCCGGCCAGTTGCCAGTCGCCTCTCGTCCAGCGGTGCCTCCGGCTGGCCTCCATCGGGTAGGTGGTGGGGTGCTCCTCGATGAGGTCCACGTCGGCCACCAGGGCCGAGCGGGCGTAGCCGCTCTCGAGAAGATCGTGACTGAGGATGAGGTTCTCCGGGAAGCGCCCGCCGACGGCCTGAGCGAAGGCGGCCACGTCGTAGATGCCCTTGCCGACGAACGAACCCTCGCCGAAGAGGTCCTGGTAGACGTCGGAGATCTCCCGCGTGTAGGGGTCGATGCCCGATTCACCCGCGAACAGGCGCGTGAACCGCGAACTGGTGCTGCTGGCGAGACTGATGGACGCCCGCGGCTGCAGGATCCCGTAGCCGTCTGTGACCCGGCCCTTCTTCGCGTCGTACACCGGGCGATTGAGCGGATGGGCCATGTTGCCTGATCAGCGTGTGGGCGGAGTCCGGGGGAGCTGCGTGTCGGTGTCGAGGGTGATGACGTACCTGATCGACCCCAGGATGGAGCGGTCGCCGACGATGTCGGAGAAGGCGTCGGCCGCATCGGCGGGCGCGCCCCGTGCGGCAGCGCCGCCGCCCCCGGCCGCCGCCGCATCGCCGGCGCCGCGCCGCGCGCCTGGGGCCGCTCCGCCAGGCCGGGACTGCAGCAGCAGCGCGTTGAACTGCTCGAGCTTGCCTCGTTTGCGCTCCCAGCCCATCCACACGCGGTCGCGGGGATTCCAGACCCTTGGCCGGTGGAACAGGTAGAAGACGCCCGAACGGTCCTCGGAGTAGCGCTCGTTGAGCGCCTCGATCCCGGCCCGCGCCAGACCGACCAACTCGTCGTCGCCCGGCTGGGTGCGCTCGGGAGCATCGCGAAAATCGGTGAGCAGGGCAAAGAACAGATTGGGATCGCGGTTGCCGAGATAGCGGACCTCCAGGGCCTCCAGAAGATCCGGCACGTCCTCGGGGCGGCCTATCAACGTCGGGACCACCACCATCGTCCGGTGGGCGGCCGGGATCCCGTCCGAGAAATCAAGGCGCGGCAGCACTCTGGGAGGCACCGTGATGCGTCACCAGCAGGTTCATGATGGGGACGACCAGGGCGGAGGCCGCGACGAGGCCGACGATGGCGAAGAAGACGTACCATCCCCAACCCTGCTCGGGCTCCACGACGTAGACGAACGGGATGGCCACGGCGATCGCGGTCAGGATCAACATCGGGGCGAGGTACAAGAAGAGGCGGAGAGGACGCGCCACGCGAGTGAGGCGGACCATGAACGGCACCTTGCTGTCCATGGCCTGTTCGAGGGCCGGCCTGCCCTTGTTGACCAGGTAGTAGCCGACGTGAGCCGTCCGGTCGTCGATACCCGCCTCACTCTCCGCCGCCCGGGCGAGATGGACCGCGGCGTGCGCCACTTCCAGCTCGCTCTTGGAACTGCCGCGCGTGATGGCCTCGACGGCGTGGCGATAGCGGTCGCGGGTGAGGAAATCCTGGTCGGCGTAGATCCGGGCCGGATCGAGGCGCAGCATGGATTCCACCAGGCTCAGGTCCTCCACGAACCTTCCCCAGTCGAGAGCCGAGATGAAGCGCAGGCTGCCGACGCTGTTGGCTATGGAGATCTGGTCGGCCGCCGCGCTGCGACTGGCGGCTTCCAGCAATTGGACGGCGCTCAGACCCTGGTCGGAGAGCTGATGCTCCAGCCAGGCCTGCACCAACGCGAGCGCCGGGCCCTGAGCCTGAAGCCGGGCGTAGAAGTCCTCGACGAACGGAGCCGTCAGGGGCACCGTGGCGTTCGCGAAGTCGGCGAGCACGTGAACCAGGCGTCTGGGCTCTTCCCCGGCCGCGGTCAAGATGCGATCCGCCCAGGCGATCGCCATGTCGCGCTCCTCGCGGCGGCGCGCGATGCGCGAAGCCACGCGGCGGACATTCTCGAGCAATCCCAGGCGCAGCATGATGGGGAAGGCCCACAGTTCCCCGAGGTTGAGCGGATCGACGGTCTGATAGGCGGCGAGGAACGCTGCGGCGTTGTCCCGGTCTACCCGGCCGTCCTGATGGGCGATCAAGTCGAGGGCGAGTTCGTAGATGCGGGGGAGACCTGCCGAAGGGCCGCTCACCAGCCGCGGCAGCTCCCGGCTGTAACCCCGGGGCAAGTGCCGGCGGGCCAGGGCGATCTGCTGCTCGATGAGATAGTAGTTGTCCAGCAGCCACGCTTCCGCGGGCATGATCCGCTGGCCCGCGGCGGCGGCCGCGGTAACCACCTGGTAGGCCTCGAGAAGGACCCGCTCGTTCTCGTCCAGCCGGGGCAGCAGCCTGTCTTTTCCGGGCCGCCGGTCGACGCGATGCGCGCCCGCCAGCGCGACGGCGTGGTGCTTCAGCTGATCGCTGCTGAGGAGTTCCGAGCGCAACAGTCCCACGTCGGGGTCGTTGCCCAGAGGGTCTGGCTTCTTTCCGGAGGATCCCGGCTGTCGAAAGACTATGGCCCCGCCCCCTTGCTAAAGCGCCAAGGTGCGCTTCTTGACAGTGTCAGGTTGAGAGGCACATCACCTCCGGAGAGGACAGTGGAGCTTAGCACGCGCCGCGGTGACGCCTACGGATTTGAGGTACCGGGATGGGCGGCCGCCTAAACGCCGCTCCGGAGGAGCGGCAGCAACTCTGCCGGCGTGACGGCGGGTATGGGACCCGCGGAGAAGTCCTTTACGTTGCGGGTGGCGACATAGTCAGCCCCGGCCGCGACCGCCGCCGCCATCTGCACGGCGTCCTCGAAGTCGCCAAACGCGGATGTGAGCGCGCGGTCGATCACCGCCACGTCGACGGAGGCCACGCGCACGATCCGCAGCAACTCAGCGAGCTGTCGGCGAGCGTACGCCGCGTCACGGTGCTTCTCCAGCAAGTACGACACTGTGGTTACCGTGTGTGCCGCCACCATCCCCCGGCAGCGGCCCATCTCGCACGCGGCCAGGAGCGCCGCCGAATCGACGACGAACGGCTCGCGGCGCGCGAGAACGTCGAGGACGACGTCGACATCGACGAGAACGAGCGGGGGATCATTCACCGGGGCCGAGATACTTCTGCTCGAGGTGCTCGCGGTACTCCGTGCGGCCTGCGCCGGCCGGTAGAGAGCCGACAAGCCCCTGGGTGATGGGCGCAGATTCCATCCAATCGTCCGGCTTGTTCAGTCCTTCGAGATAGGCAGTGACGAGGCGGGTAAGCGTGGTCCCATGCTCGCGTGCGTAACGCTTCGCGCCGTCCAGGACTTCCTGCGAGATGCGGATGGTCAACTTCTGCTCCTTCATGCCGTACATTATAACCGATGTTTGTACGGCAGCTTCGGGTTTCGGCATATGACTGAGGCCTCAAGAAGAGTCTCCATCCGTGGTCCGATGCCGTATCCCGCGGTGCGTGGCACTATCAGCGAACCATGATCGATGATCCGACGATTGACAAGCGTCACGTGACACGTTACAATACGAAACGATCAAGACGTTCGCGGATGGACACACTCAGTCGCTCTTCGAGACCGGCAGATCCCGACGCCTGCCCCCCGACATCACTCGCCGCGCGGTGCGCAAGTTGGAGTATGTCGACCTGGCCACCCGTCTCGACAACCTCCGGGTGCCGCCCGGCAATCGCTTCCACGCTCTCGAGAGTGATCGGAAAGGGCAGTATTCGATCTCGGTCAACGATCAGTGGCGCGTCCGCTTTCGCTTTGTCGATGGCGATGCGTATGACGTGGAGATGACGGACTACCACTGAGGGGTTCCGCAAAATGAGCATATCGACGGCGACGAAGCGAAAGATCGGCCCACGCATCCCGGAGAGATGATCCGGGAGGACTTCATGCCCGACTACGGCCTGTCCGTCGCAGGTCTCGCCGGAGCCCTCGGGGTGTCGCGCCAGACGGTCAACGAGCTGCTCCGAGAGCGTCGGGCGCTCAGCCCTGAGATGGCTCTTCGGCTGGCTCGGCTTTTTGGCAACAGCCCCGACTTCTGGCTGTAACGCGCAGCGCGCAGTCGACCTCTGGGATGCCGAGCGGACTATCGGCGCGGAGCTTGGGCGGATCAAGCCGCTGCGCGCCGCATAGGGCTGCCAGGGGAGCACATACAATGACCACGCTGCTCATACTCGCCCCACTCGGTATGGAGGCCCGGGCCCTGCGTCGGGGTGTCCGCTCGGCGGCGGTGGTCAAGACCGGGATGGGGCCGGAGGCTGCCATCCGCGCGGGCCGGCAGGTCGTCGCCCTCGCCGGCGCCGGTCCAGTCGCGGTCGCCGGTTTCTGCGGCGGACTGCGGCCCGAGATCCGCACCGGGGATGTGATCGTGGGCAGTGAGGTCCGAGGCCCTGGCGGGGTGGTGATCCTCCCATCCGCACCGGCGGTGGCCGAGGCTCTCCGGTCCGCCGGTCTGACCGTGCACGTGGGGTCGATAGTGTCGTCGGACCGGGTCGCGTTTGGCGCCCGGCGGGCGCTAGCCGCGGCCGATGGATCGATGGGCGTGGACATGGAGTCGTACTGGCTGCTCGAGAAATACGCCGGCCCACTGGCTCAAACCCCGGGACCGGCTGCCGTCGTCCGGGCAGTATCCGATACCGTCGGCGAGAGGTTCTTCGGCGGCATGCTTCCCACCGGGTGGCTCAGGGCCTACCTCTCACTCACCCGCGTCGGGGCGGCGCTCGAGGTGTGGGCGAACGGGCTTGGTCCTTCGATGTAGCACAGGCTGCGGCAGCCGGCCCAGCCTACGCGCCGGCGGTGAAAGATCTGAGGGAACGAGCGAGCTGGGGGGCGACGCGAAGAAGACGGCCATCCTCGGTGACGAGCGGCGCGCCCAGGGCCTCGGCCGTCGCCAGGTAGCTCGCGTCGTAGGCGGTGACCGCCAGCTTCGCGGCGATCTCGAGGAGTCGGGCGGCGGGTGGATCCTGCTCGTGCAGACGAACGAGGCCGACCGCGCTCTCCAACCCGGTGATTCCAGCCTCCGGCGAAATCGCCCGTTGTTTGACGAGCTGGGTGAACACATTCCCGAGTTCGTAGAACAGGAGTCTGGGCGCACGCCAGTCGCGATCGATCGCCCAGAGATCACGCGCCTGCGAGGTCTTGTCACCCTCGATGAGGAGGTAGGCGACGACGTTGGCATCGACGACCAACATCCGGTTGAGCGCCTACTCCTGACCCTCGGACATGGCCCTCTCGAGCCAGTCCGCGGTCAAGGCGAAGGTAGCCCGGATAGGCGGGGGCAACTGGACGGACCGGGGCGTCAGCGCCTCCTCGAGCAGTGCGATGACCTGCTTGTTCAGCGACCGGTGGTCGCGCAGGGCAGCCTGCCGCAGCCGCTCGTGAAGGTCGGCGGGGATATCTTTGATGAGAATGGAGGGCATGCCAGCAGTGTATACCATAACAATACCAATATGGTAGCAACGACGTCGATTGATGCGAGGTTAAACCGCCCCATGGTTTTGGTGTCATCATTATCAACAACCATCGGACATCTCTGGTGGGCCTCCTCGAGTGATGACCGGCGGCCATGAAGATGATGATGCTCGGCAGGAGCAGCACCGCCGGTGCCCACCTCGCCTGCCTAGCAACTCTTGGCCGCCACGGTCCGTGTAATGAAATCCTCGGAAAATGTTCACAAAGTACAAGGAATTCATTACACTGGGCCTCATGAGAGTGCCATCCGAAATCGCCATCCGTTCCGCAACTGAGATTTTCCGTGCCGGCGGAGGCATCCTGCGGACGAGCGCCGCCGTCACCGCCGGGATTCAGTACTCGACCCTCTACTGGATGCGCGACAACGGGCTTCTGGAAACACTCGGCCGCGGACTCTACCGCCTGGCCGATCTGCCTGCGTTGAGCGACCAAGACCTTGTCACGGTCTCGGCCCGCGTTCCCGAGGCAGTCATTTGCCTCATCAGCGCCCTATCTTTTCATCACGTTGGCACGCAGATCCCCCACAGGGTCAGCATAGCGTTGCCGCCCAAAGCGTGGGAGCCACAGGTCGACAATCCGCCATTGCAGGTGTACCGGATGTCGGGCGACGCCCTCGCTCGCGGCGTCGAGATGTACGTAATCGACGAGCGACAGGTGAAGATCTTTAGTGTGGCCAAGACCGTGGCCGATTGTTTCAAATTCCGCAACAAGATCGGACTGGATGTCGTCCTCGAAGCTTTGCAGGAGGCGCTGAGGTCCCGAAAGACGACGCCCGCTGAGATCATGGAATACGCTCAGGTGGATCGGGTAACAAGGATCATCCGCCCCTACCTAGAGGCGCTTCATTGAGCGATGGTGCGTCGGCAAGAGCCAGGGACATCCGTCGGCAACTGGAGCAACTGGCCCGTTCGCAAGGTGTACCTCTCGACCGTTTGATCCAGGTCTTTGCCGCCGAGCGCTTTCTCTTCAGGCTGGCCAACTCCCCGTGGGCGGGCCGCTTTGTCGTCAAAGGTGCGGTGCTGCTCCGACTATGGGGAGGGGCCGCGACGCGTCCGACTCGGGATATCGACTTCTGCGGGCTCATCGATGGCTCAGCCGAGGCCGTGACGGGCGCGATCCAGCAGGTCCTGGAGACAGATGTTCCCGACGACGGACTCGTTTTCTCCCCCGAGTTTGAGTCGGACGTCATCACGGTCGACGGGCGATACCCGGGAGTGCGGGTTGTGCTTCGAGCGGAGCTTGCCGGCGCCCGCGTCCGGCTTCAGCTCGACGTCGGTATCGGCGACGCGGTCGTGCCGGAAGCGGCATGGGTGGACTATCCGGCTCTCCTGGATATGCCTCATCCGCGGATCCTGGCGTATGCGCCCGCGACCTCGGTTGCCGAGAAGTTCCACACGATGGTCGAGTGGGGCATTGCCAACAGTCGCATGAAGGACTACCCGACATCTGGTTTCTGGCGACCACTCTGGAGTTCGAGGGTCCCGAACTGCTCGGGGCCATAGAGAGCACCTTCAGCCGGCGCCTGACGGCTCTACCGCACGAACTCCCCGTCTCGCTTACTCAGGCGTTCTGGGACGACATCGAGGCCGGCCAGCGCTGGCGAGCTTTCGTTTCCCGCCTCGGCAGTGGCGCAACTCCATCACTTCGTGAAGCGGTCGAGACTATCGCGCGTTTCCTTGGCCCTGCAGTAGCTGCAGTGGTGGCTGGCGAGCTATTCGAGTACAGATGGGCAGGCGGCGGCGGTCCATGGCTTCCTCGTGACGGCGAGATTGGCGCATCATAGCGGCCTCCTCCGGCCGATCTGCCCGCGGCGCTCCGCCGAACGGAGAAGGAATTCGCCGGCACCCTCGTCGTCCATGCCCGCGCCTACGAGAGCGCGCAGAAGTCCCCCTACAAGGACGTGGACCGGGCCCGGCAGGCCCTCCAGCTCCTCGGCCGCTGCGCCGCGGAGCGCCGGGCAGCCATGATGACGGGCGAACGGGTCACCAGCCCGAGCCATTGGTTCAAGGAACAAGGACGAGGCCCCCTGGCTGGAGTACGCGGCCAAGGAGAGCCAGATAACCGGCACCATGTTCAAGGAAGAGCGCACCGTGACCCACGAGGGCGCCCCCCTGTTCGCCGAGCAGCACCTCTGCGTGGGAGACTCATTCGACCCGCAGTACTGCCTGCGGATTCACTTCGCGCCGGCCGGGGACACGTTCGTGGTGGCGCACTGTGGGAGGCATTTGCGGAATACCAAGGGTGGGTAAAGGGCGAGAAACTCCCGGCGCTGTTCGGACCGAGCTGTCGCCAGGGCCGGTTGCCAGTCCAGCGGCAGGCGACTCCGGCACCGTCGTTCTGCCGCAGCCGGGACCCACCAAAGGCGCCGAAACATGCCGAGACATCAAGTTCCTGTGCAGCCTCGATCTGCCGGTGACCGACGAGGAGATTCGCCCCCCCGCCCCTCGACACATGCAGATGACTTGCGGGTTTGAAAACCCGTCGACGGGGACGCCGATTGGACTGCGGTCACTGCGCCGGTGCAGATCTCGGGGCGCGGGTGGCGGTGGTTCTCGAAGCGACGCGGGCAACGGGCTGAGTCGAGGGTCGGGATCTGAAGGTCTTCCCTTGATGACGCACTAGGCTACAGAACCGAAGCGGATAGACGCGTTTGCAGGTGCTGATCTTTCGCCGCTACAGCTAAGGTTGTAGGATGGCCGGTGGCCGCCATAGCTGGCAGGGCTGCAACGGAGGGAGTGGCTGCAGCATGAAGGCTTCCAACGCGGAGTTCAATCCCGGTCTTCGGTTGGGCGAGGCGCTCACTAATGAGGGGCTTAGCCGGCGTTTTCAGTGCAGTACCTATGGCGGTATGCGGCGGTCCCACCGCACGAACACGCTCGTGCTGATTTCCAAAGGCTCTGGTGGAACTTACTTTGACCGGTGGGAGGGAGAGACGTTCCACTACACCGGCATGGGGCTGAGGGGCGACCAGAAGCTGGAGGCCTCCCAGAACAGAACCCTTGCTGAGTCTGATACAAACGGTGTGGCAGTCTTTCTTTTTGAGAACCCTGAACCCAACCGCTACCTCTATCTTGGTCGGGTCAGCCTGGCAACCGCCCCCTACCCAGAGCGCCAACAGGATCGGGACGGAAACAAGAGACAGGTGTGGGTCTTTCCTCTTGTCGCGAGGGCTTCGGCCCCCGGGGAGCCCCTATCGCGTCCCTTTGAAAGGCAGTCGGCGCGAGAACGCCCCTTTCGGGGTGAACGGGAGCCACAGGGTGGGCCAGTCGCTGGGCGGCGCATCGGTCTCATCAAGACGAGCGACAACTACGAAGATGACTTTCGTGATCTTCAACCTGCTGCCGGGGAAGCGCTCATAGGCCAGAAGGCGAGGCTTGAGCACGTTGAGTCGGGCCAGCAAGCCACTTTCGAGATCGTGCGCGACGCCCCAGATCCAGCAGCAAGGAAGATCACGCTGGAATCGCCCATCGCCAAGGAGTTGCTGAAGGCAGGCGGGCTGGAGGCTTCCGCGGGGGCGCTCATCACGATCCAGGGAAGGCCTCTGTATCGATTGCTGGGATTCGTGCATGAGTGCAAACAACCTCTCCTGGATCGCCCATCCGACCCCGAGGTGCCGGTCGTCAAGAGGCACGCGGAGGTGATGCCGAGTGAGGTGGTCGACCAGTCGTGCGGCTGGTTTGGCACGATTCCCGAGTTCCTCGCGCTCAGCCAGAGCGACCTCCTTGCGGCTCTTCGCGCCCGGCACCTGAGATCATGGGAATGCAACCGGACGGCGGACAGATGGAAGCCTGGCGAGGCGAGTTCGAGATTCTTCAATCCGCGCTTTCAAGCATTGTCGCGTCCGCCCCTCGGGCCGCTCGGTGGGTAGTTGTCTTCGAATACGAGCTACCTCGGGAGCGCGGTCGCCGTCCGGACGTCGTCATTCTGACCGGCTCGCAGGTGCTCGTGCTCGAATTCAAGGAGACCGAGAGGCTTCTGCTCGCCTACGTTGACCAGGTGGATGCGTACGCGCGCGATCTTCGCCACTACCACGCAGCCACGCACGACAAACTGGTTGATTCGGTTCTCGTGTTGACGCGGGGCTGCCGACGAGCGTCGGAAGGTTGGGGAAGTCACCCTGACGAACGCCGCCGGCGTCCGAGGTGTGATTGCAGAACTGGAGCGGCGGGCGCCTGATGAACCGGTTGACGGCGAAGCGTGGATCGACGCCGACTACTCGCCGCTTCCCTCGCTGGTCACCGCCGCTCGCCGGATCTTCGAGCACGAGCCGCTTCCGCAAATAAGGAAAGCCCAAAGCGCCGGCATACCTGACACGATCGCCAAGCTTGTCGACCGCAGCCAACGAGGCCCGCGACGCCCAGGAGTTGCACCTAGCCCTCATAACCGGCGTACCAGGCTCCGGAAAGACTCTGGTTGGTCTCCAGTTCGTCTACGAGAACTACTTCGGTGACACCGGAAGCAAGCGCTCCGCCGTCTTTCTCTCTGGCAACGGCCCCCTGGTGGATGTTCTGCAATACGCTCTCAAGAGCAAGGTGTTCGTTCAGGACGTGCACGGATTTCTTAAACAATACGGCGGAGAGGACCGGCCGCGTCCCGGAAGAGCACGTGTGGGTGTACGACGAGGCCCAGCGGGCCTGGGATGCAGAGCGGGTGCTAGAGAAGAGGGGGCACGATCACTCAGAGCCCGAGGACTTCTTGCTCATAGGCTCCCGCAAACGCTCCTGGGGATTGATGGTCGGGCTGATCGGCGAAGGGCAGGAGATCTATCTGGGCGAGGAAGCGGGACTCGGGCAGTGGAACGAGGCCGTGCGCAGCAATCCCGATCGCTGGACAGTGCACTGCCCGAGCAAGATAGCGAACATCTTCTCGGCGGCCAACCGGCTGGACGTGAACGAGTCCCTGAACCTCGACGTTTCTCTTCGTTCTCACATTGCGGAGGACGTCCAGAGTTGGGTCCAGCACGTGCTGGATGGGAGATTGGACGAGGCCGCGCCACTCTGTCAGCGAATGGCGAGACAGGGCTATAGGCTGTACGTGACGCGAGAGCTTCCCCGCGCAACACGATACGTGCGCGAGCGCTACCGCACCGAGGAAGACAAGCGGTATGGATTCCTTGGATCGTCCAAAGGGCGGCTAAATGACTTCGGGATCCCGACTGACTTCTACAGCACGCAACGGATGAAGGTCGGCCCCTGGTACTACGATCCACCGGAATCGACCGGGTCATGCTGCCAACTCAACTCGGCGGCGACCGAGTTCCAGTGCCAAGGCCTTGAACTGGACCTTCCCGTCGTGGGGTGGGGCGTCGACCTTCACTGGAACGGCGGAGCGTGGCAGAGTCCTCCGCAGAGGCGGTCGCATGCGAAAGACCCGCACAAGTTGAGGCTGAACAGCTACCGAGTGCTGCTGACGCGAGGGCGGGATGGATCAGTGCTCTATGTGCCAGACGGCGGCTCCGCGTTCGATGCGGACTACGAAGCACTGGTTCGGGCGGGCGCAACGAACCTCTGATCCGGAAGGCCACCGGCCGCCCCACGACTACATTTCCCCCTCCCCGGGCACAGCCTCCCCTGAAGACCTGAAGAAGATCGACGCACGTATGCCGCTCATCCCGCACGGCGCCGAGCTCGCCCGTGCTATGACCAACAAGGAGGCCAAGCAATGACCACCATAATGGAGTACGAAGCCAAGCAAGTACTCGCCGCTAACGCCTCCGGACGTCCGCCGGTGGTGTTCATCCACGGCCTGTGGCTGCTGCCCAGTAGCTGGGACCGGTGGGCGGCGCTCTTCGAAGAGGCCGGCTACGCGGTGCTCGCTCCCGGCTGGCCGGACGAGCCGGAGACGGTGTTCGACGCCAACGAGCATCCGGAACTGTTCGCCGGCAAGACCATCGAGCAGGTGGCCGACCACTTCGCCGACATCATCGCCATGCTGGACCAGAAGCCGGCGATCATCGGGCACTCGTTCGGAGGGCTCATCACCCAGATCCTCGCCGGGCGGGGACTTGCCTCCGTGTCGGTGGCCATCGATCCCGCGCCGTTCCGCGGCGTATTGCCCCTGCCCATCTCGGCGCTCAAGTCGGTCGCGCCGGTGCTGGGCAATCCGGCCAACCGCAACCGGGCGGTGCCGCTCACCTACGAACAGTTCCGCTACGCCTTCGGCAACGCCGTGAGCGAGGGCGAGTCTCAGGTGTTGTACGAGCAGTTCACCGTTCCCGCGTCGGGTAGGCCGCTCTTCCAGGCGGCGGCCGAGAACTTGAATCCCTGGACCGAGGCCAAGGTGGACACGACAACCCCTCCCGCGGTCCGCTGCTGCTGATCTCGGGGGAAAAGGATCACACCGTCCCGCCGGCGATCGTCGAGGCCGAGTACAAGAAACAGATGGATAACAAAGGCGTCACGGAGTTCGTCAGCATGCCGGATCGGGGCCACGCCCTGACCATCGACAGCGGGTGGCGGGAAGTGGCCGACACGGCGTTGGGGTTCGTCCGGCGGTTTCTCAAGCCGCAGGAGTAGGAGCCACGGCCCCCCCGCCGGGGGAGTTGGACAAGGAAAGCAATGTGCAAAAAATGCACATTGGCGGTGCGGAGCAGGCCCGTGACCTTCCATGCGCTGGATGCCCACATCTCCGTCGGTTATCGGCGGGCGCGTGAGTCACGACCCCCCTTGGCGATTCGGTTTAGGCGACGCCAAGCGCCATCCTTGGTCTGATGCTCTGCCGGTCACGACCTGCGATGATTGCCCGGCGGCGACTCGCGGAACTGAGGAAAGGCCCCACCTTGTTTCTGCCTCGAGCGGCGGACGCGTCGCGCGGACGGCTCACAAGGCCGGTGGCCCCAAGCCCCGCAAGGCGGTACTCTTGACGGCTAATGAGTCCCATTGACGAAACTGGCCGCCCATTGCGCGCTTCCGCAGCACGGTTCTTAGCAACTAGCGCCATAGCGGATGATGAGGTCCGGCGCTATTAGCGCCGGCGCGCAGCCGCCCGGGACCGCCGCGCACGAAACCGGCTCCCCCTCAGCCGGCGATGGCCCGGGTCCCGGCGCCTTGGCCGGCGCCAGTCCCCCCGCCCCCAAGCCCGCGGCGACCATCGCCGCCATCCTCCGCGGGCGCGACTTCCGGCTCCTCTGGGGCGGCGAGTTCATCTCGCTCCTGGGCGACCAGTTCTTCCTGGTGGCCATGCCCTGGCTCATCCTGCAACTCACCGGCGACGCGCTGACCATCGGGGGCATCGTGGCCGTGGGCGCCGCGCCCCGCACCATCTTCATCCTGGTCGGCGGAGTCCTCACCGACAGATTCTCCCCGCGCACCGTGATGCTGTACTCCAACGTCTGCCGCATGGTGCTGGTCGCAGTCCTGGCGCTCCTCACCGTTACCGGCTGGATCCAGTTGTGGATGCTTTACGGCTTCAGCCTCCTGCTGGGGCTCGGGTACGCCTTCTTCCTACCGGCCCAATCGACCATCATCCCCCGGCTGGTGCCCGAGAACCGGTTGCAGGTCGGCAACGCCATCATCCAGGCCACGACCCAACTGACTCTCTTCCTGGGACCTGTGGTGGCCGGCGTCATGATCGCGGTCCTCGGCCACAAGGGGACCGGAGCGGCGAGCGCACTTGGGGAGTGGGGGATAGGGATCGTGTTCGCCCTCGACGCCGTGAGCTTCCTCGTCTCGGCCGTCACGCTCTCCATCATCAGGCTCCCCTCGAAGTTGGCCGGCGAACGCGGTCCGGCCGGCATGGGCGGCGTGTTCCGCTCGCTGGCCGAGGGTCTCAGCCGGGTCTGGCATGACCGGACGCTCCGCCTCTATTTCATACTCATCGGCGCCGTGAACCTCGCTCTGCTCGGACCGCTCTCCGTAGGTATCCCCATCCTGGCGCACACCCGGTTCAGCGGGGGCGCTCTGGCCTACGGCGGGATCCTCTCGGGCCTGGGGGCGGGGGCGCTTGCGGGGGCTGCGGCCGCCGGCATCTTCCCGCGCCCGCCGGGCCGCTGGTTCGCGGTGGCCATGCTGCTTTCCACCACGCTTCTCGGCGTCGGCCTGGCCCTCCTCGGAGCTTTCGCATCCACGGGACCCGCTGTGGCGGCGGCCTTTCTCATCGGTGTGGCGGAAGGGTACCTGATAGTGGAGTTCATCACCTGGCTGCAGCTGCGCACGTCCCGGGATGAACTCGGACGGATCCTGAGCATCCTACTGTTCGCTTCGGTCGGCATGGCACCCGTGTCGAACGTGATCGCGGGGGCGCTGGTGGGCCTGAACGCGCCGGTGGTGATGATCGCCGCCGGCTGTCTGATCATCGTGGTGGCGGTCATAGCCGCCCTCAGCCCGGCGGTGTGGCTGCTGGGCGAGAACGGGGTGCGGCCCACTTCCTAATGCACGTCGACACCACAATCTTCATGTATGCGATGGGCGCCGAGAGCCGCTTCAAGGAGTCTTGTGCGCGCATATCTGCGGGCGGGGGCGGCCATAGGACGGTGCTGGTGACGAGCGCCGAGACTCTGCAGGAGGTCTTTCACCGCTACCGCAGCATCGGCCGAAGCGATGAGATCAAGCCCACCTTTGAGGCCATCGCCGCCTCGGTGCAGAGGATTCTGCCGGTGACCGCCGATGATGTTGAGGAGGCCAGGCAACTCGGTGAGCGGATCTCTGGAGGGCGTGGCGTCTCGGCGCGGGCCCTGGTTCACGCCGCAGTCGCTCGCCGTCAAGGCCTGCGCGAGATTCTCACCGTCGATGCCGGATTCGCGTCCATCCCGGGAGTCTTGGCGGTCGACCCGCTGGGGTGGACTGAGTGACGCTGGATCCCTTCGGAAAGGATGCGTCATGCATCCCGCGACTGATACTCACCGGAATGGGTATCAATCGCTCCATGTCCCTCGATCAAACACCGATCGCCCCGTCGCGACTTGGGGAGGTCTTCCGGAGCCGCGACTTCCGTCTGCTCTGGGCCGGCCAGTTCGTGTCTCTTCTGGGCGACCAGTTCTTCTTGGTCGCGCTGCCGTGGCTGGTTCTGCAACTCACCGGGGATCCCCTGGCCATAGGGTCGGTGCTGGCCGTATCCGCCGCTCCCCGCGCCATCTTCCTGCTGCTCGGCGGGGTACTCATCGACCGATTCTCGCCGCGCGCCGTGATGCTGTACTCCAACATCGGCCGGATGGTACTGGTCGCGCGTTCTGGCGGTCCTCACCCTCACCGGTGCGGTCGAGCTGTGGATGCTCTACGTCTTCGGCTTCCTGCTCGGTCTGGGGTATGCCCTCTTCCTACCGGCCCAATCGGTGATCGTCCCGCGGTTGGTTCCCGAAGGCCGCCTGCAGACCGGCAACGCCATCATCCAGGGCACCACTCAGTTGGCGCTCTTCATCGGACCGGTCACGGCCGGCATCCTCATCACGCTCCTCGGTCAGACGGGGACCGCGGCGGCCCGCGTCCCCCAAGCGTCGGGCATAGCTCTCGTCTTCGCGCTCGACGCGGTGGGCTTTCTCGTCTCGGCCATCACTCTGGCGCTGATCGCGTCTCCCTTGGTGCGCCGCGACCGAGCTTGGCATGCCGGCAGGAGCAGCGTGCTCCGGTCGCTGGGCGCAGGACTCGCCGACGTCTGGCGCGACAAGACTCTCCGCCTCTACTTCGTGCTCATCGGCGCGGTGAATCTCGCTCTGCTCGGCCCGCTCTCGGTGGGCATCCCCGTCCTGGCGCATACCCGGTTCAGCGGTGGCGCTTTCGCCTACGGCGCGGTCCTCTCGGGCCTGGGGGCGGGCGCTCTTGTCGGCGTGGTCGCGGGCGGGGTCCTTCGGCGGCCGCCGGGTCGCGCGTTCGCGGCGGCCATGCTCGGTTCCACCGTGTTGCTGGGTATCGGCCTGGCTCTGCTCGGCGCCCTTCCATCCGCGGGATCGGCCGTCGGTGGCGACCTTCCTCATCGGGCTGGCGGAGGGGTATCTCATCGTGGAGTTCATCACCTGGCTGCAGATCCGCACCTCCAGAGAGCAACTCGGCCGGATGATGAGCATCTTGTTGGTCATCTCGCATCGGGCAAGCTCCCCTATCGAACTTGATCGCCGGGGTGTTGATGCAGTTCAGCGTGTCCTTGGTCATGATCGTCGCCGGGAGCCTCATCGTCCTCGTGGCGGTCGGGGCCGCCTTCAGCCCTTCGGTGTGGCGGTTCAGCGAAGACTGCATACGGCCCGCCCAAGTCGGGGAGTGAGCAACTGGGACAGGTGGGCCGCGGCTAGGCGAACCGCTCGGTGCAGAGTCTCCCCACCCGTTGGGCGAGTGCCATTATCGTGAGCATGGGTGGCTTTCCCAGAGACTGACGGCAGCAGCGACGCGTCGGCCACGTAGAGGTTCTCCGGCAGGTGATCGGGATGGAGTGGTTGCCGCTCGCGACCCGTGAGGGGAAGCGTGCCTCCCGGGTGGCCGGCGTTGAGTGTCCCGAGAAAGACCTGGTCGCGGGCGATCCCGACGCCGGCGAGTACCTCGCGTACACGTTTCGGTGGCCGCGGCGAGCCTCTCTTTATCGCGAGGCGACAGGCCTCTTGGTCACCTTTCGCGCGGCCGACCGTTCCCGCCTCACTGTCGGCCAGCTTGATCATGAGACCTCACGATGTCGTGCCGCGGGTGTCTCCAGGCCCGGTTGAAGAAGAAGCTCAGGTAGTCGAAGTAGGGCGAGATGATGTAGCCGTCGCCTTCGACGAAGAACGGCATGGGGACTTCCTCGTCGGCGAAGCTGCCGGCCGCCCGGGCGGCCACGCACAGCACAGGGTCGACGAACAGGCGGTCCTCGGTGGGTATCTCCGACCTTGAGAGGATCGCGCCGGTGCCGAGGCCACCCGCGGCCAGCACCACCAGGTCGGCTTTGAGGGAGCGCCGCCGTCCACCCGAGCGGACGTACCACCCCGGTGACCCGCCCGGACGATCGGCCCTCCCCGTCGGTGACCACGCGCTCGACGGTGGCGCCCGTCAGCAACTCGGCCCCCCGGCCTACGCGCTTCCTCGAGGAATCGGCGGCTATCCCACTTGGCCCCGATGGGGCAGCCGAGGACGCACCTCCCGCAGCGCGTGCAGCGCCCGTAATCGACGAGCTTGGGGGTCACCGCAGGGTCGAGTCCCAGGCGCTCGCACGCCGCGAAGAGCCCTTTGGTGACCGGCCGCCAGCGGGCTTGGTGGGCCGTGGAGATGGGGAGCTCTTCGTGCAGCGACTGGAATTCCCGCCCGAGGTCGATGCCTCGCTCGAGCAGATCCTCGTCGCAACGAAGCGCGTTGCCTGTCGCCAGAGTGGTGGTGCCACCGGTGGCGACCCCGCGCACGAGCGCCATGCCGTCGGAGGCCATGGTGACGCGCATGGGGGGAAAGAGCAGGCGGATCATCCTGGGGTCGAAGCAGCAGCCGGGACGAGCGCAGGCGCTCGATAGGCCCGATGCCGCCCTCGAAACGGCGAAATTCCGAGCCCGCCTCGACGACGGTGACGTCGAAAGCGCCGGCAAGCGACCGGGCGACAGTCGCCCCACCCGCGCCGGTGCCGACCACGATCGCCCGCTTCATGCCGTTGCTCCTCGATCCTCGATGACGGCGCGGCAACAGGAATCCCCCTCGGTCATGCGCTGGGAGAACTCCAGCGACGCCCCTCCAAAGAGGCCGTCGACGACTCCGGCGTCGAAAGCGCTCATCATGCGGCAGACCGGGGCCGCGTACCAGCCGGCGAAAAAGCACCGGGTGACTTCGATGCCGCCCGCCCCGCCCGGCCGTCCACCGTCGGCGCGGCCTTTGACATCTATCCCGATCATGCCGTACAGCAACTGCAGCGCCTGCAAGGCCTCCTCGGGCCGCCGGACGCCGAGACGGCGGCGAACGTCTGAGCCCAGGGCCGCCGCGCGGTCGTGGAGCCTTTCCTTCGCCCGGGCGACTCGCGCGGAGTCTGCCGCCGCGCGTCTCCGCCGTCTCCGCCCAGCAGGCGGCCGGCTTCGGCGGCGGTGAAATCGGCGTAGGCGGAGAGGCGATCATCAAAGGGGAGTGCGCCCCAGGCCGGCGGTGCGGTCTCGAACGCGTCGGCCGTCGCCCGGGCGAGCCGGTCGAGCACGGCCCGCCTGAGGGCGCCGGCCGGGAGGGAGGACAGCAAAGTCAGCCGCAGGCTCACACGCCGCGTCGTTGCGGGGCGCGACGGCTCCGGCTCTTCCGCCGGCCGCTGCGCGCCGCCGGAGGCAAAGCCACCAGACGAAGGCGGCAATGGCGCCGTCGACGACGAAGTTGGCGAGGTACAAGAGGTAGTGCCCCTGGATGGCGAACAGGCCCAGGCAGACGACGGCGCTCGCTGCCTTGGCGTGCACGAGCAGCGAGGGGTAGACCCGCTCACCGGGATGTCGCGCCAACTTCCACGCGAGCAGCGTGACCGCGTACATGTAGCCGACGGCGAGCGCCAGATAGAGCGTGTGCCCATCAGCGGGCGAGAGGGGCCAGTCGATTCCGGCAGCCAACCAGTTGAAGGCCGCAAGCACTTTGTCCGGGATGGCCAGAAAGATGATCCCGACGACGGCGAAGGTGCCGGCGAGACTGTATCCGCACATACGTGTCAAGCGGTCGCGGTTCATGGCTCCGGCCTCCTTCATGGCGCCGATCTCCTTTCAAGCCGCCTGTGGCCGTCTCGCATGCAGGCGGCGGTTGAATGCCGAGGCGGGTCCAAAGTCCACGTGCTCCAAGGCGGCTACGGTGCGCTCGCGGTCGAGGGGCAGGGCCGCCGATCCGCCTTGCGCTGAGAAGCCGGTAGTTCTTGATTGATGAAGCACCGGCTCTCGCCGGGAAAACACCGGCCCATGTCGGCAAGGATATCGCCGAGGGGACGCTCCCGCACGTTGCCGAACGAGAACGGTATGAAGACGCAGGGACTGACCTCCCCAAACGCGTCGACGTACACCATCTTGCAGCCGGCGTTGCAGCCGAAGTTCTCGGCACCTTCGAAGTGGCCCAGATAGTTGACGATCATCCCGCCGGTCGCGCGCGCCCTGCGGTTGTACGCGTCCTGCAGGCGCGCCATGCGCACGCGTTCTTGCTCGGAGATGACGAGGTCTTCGGACCAAAACGCCTCCACCGAGGGCTTGAGTTCGCTCAGCCAGGCCTCGTCGATCGCCTAGGGAATCGAGGAACGAGAGGAGATGTTCCAGCTGGCCGGTGCGGATCATGCTGCGACTGAGCACCGACGAGACGCTCACGTGCATCCCGGGCACTTCCTTGAGGATGGAGATCGCCTCGATGGCCGCCTGGAACGCCCGAGGATAGTGACGCGACTCGTTGTGCCGCTCGGGCTCCCAGTGGTCGAGACTGACGGCCACGGAGAACACTCCTGCCGCAGCAAGGTCGCGGGCCAGGTGGGTGGTGAGCCCGACGCCGGTGGTGAAGAGTTTGACCGCCATATCGGGGGAGGCGTGGCCGGCGATGTCGACGATGTCCCGGTTGAGGAGGGGCTCGCCGCCTGTGAGGCCAAGCCAGCAGACTCCCGCCGCCCGCAGATCGTCGATGGCCTGCATGATCGTGGCCGTGTCCATCCGGGTGCCCGCCCGCTGCTTGTTGTAGCAGTAGTCGCAGTTCTGAGGGCAGGCATTGGTGAGGCCCACCTGCGCATGAGAAGGACCGGGCTTGCGGCCCACCAGATGGTGCGCCACGAACCGAGAGTAGGCCCGGCTGGTAAGCGGTGGAAGGTGCGAGTGAAGAATGAGGTTGTCGCCGAATCTCCGCACCGGGAACTTCTGCATGTACTTGGCCATGAAGAGACTGGCCTGAGGTTTCACCACGAGCATCTGCGGGTTGCTCGCCAAGACTCGTGCAAGTGGAAAGCGCTCCCGACTGGATCTCCGCGCCATCCCGGATCGCGTGCCGTCGATCGTCGTCGTGTCCATGGCCGTCTCCTGCTGTTCAGCACCCTACATCCCTCTCTTTCAGACTAGTGGCCCGCTTCGGCAGGTCCAACGGCCGGGTGGACGGATTGCGTGCGAGCCAGTGGAGGAGTTCCGACCTGGTCAGGAGGACAGGTTGAGGAGAACGACACCCAGGTAGCCCGCCGTGGTCGAGAGCGGCGCCCGCCTAGCGGCGCCGGCTACAGCGGCCGATAGACGTCGGCGTGGTGCTCGATCCGGACTACCAGGACCAGCGAAGCCACCTCGTCAATCGCATAGACGACCCGGTAGGCCCCTCTCCGGGCCGACCAGTAGCCGGCGAGCTGGCGCACCAACGGCTTTCCCACGCGCTTTGGCTCTTCTAGCAGGGGGCCGGTGAGGAATTCCACCACCGCGGCGGCCACAGATTCAGGGAGGCGCTCAAGGGCGCGGGCGGCGCTTGGAGCCACCCGGAGCTGAAAAGTGGCCATGGAGGCCCGACCGGGTCCTAGCGCCGCGCGAAGCGCGCCCGTAAGTCGGCGGCCGTGAGGAACTCTCCGGCGTCCAACTCCTCCCGCGCCTTCCGTATCTCCTCGAGGGCGCCCTGCCGCGAGAGCAGGTCGAGCGTCTCTTCGAGCGCCTCCAGATCGTCCGGGCTCAGGATGACGGCCGCCGGCCGGCCATTGCGCGTGAGTATCACTCGATCGTGGCCGGACTCCACCTGATCGACGATCTCCGAAAGGTGGGCCTTTACGTTTGCGAGGGGCAATGTCTTGTCCATGACCATAATTATAGTCATATTCCTCCCGGTCTGCAGGTGCGCGGGCGTCGAAGGGCGGAGGCCGGGCGCACGGTGCTATTCGCCGCCAGTATGTTCCGCCGAGGGGCGCACGTCTCTGCGACTTTGGGCGGGCGCGGGCCCCGTCGCACCCAGCCGGCGGCGCCGTAGCGACTCGCGCCGGCCCGTCCGACGGAGCGCGTAAACTGGTGGGCAACGGCCGACGACTCGGAGGCAAGCCATGGCATTCGACCAGGAACTCGACGCCCGCGTGGAGGAAGTGCTCGGCGCATGGGGCGCCAGCCGCAAGAAGATGTTCGGCGGCACCTGCTACTTGCTGAATGGCAAGATGACGGCCGGAGTGAGCGGCGATAGCGTGTTCCTCCGCCTCAGCCCCGAGGAGGGGACGGCCGCGCTTCAACTGCCTGACGTGCGCCCCTTCGATATCAGCAAGAACCCCGCGTCGGGCTGGGTGATGGTGGGCCCCGACGGGCTCGACCCCGACAGTCTGGAGGACTGGCTGGAGCAGGCGCGCGACTTTGTGGCGACTCTGCCCGACAAGTAGGGGGCGCGCCGCGCCGCGTTGACGAGGCCGGGTACAATGACTCACATGGAACGCATGGTGCTCGGCAGAACAGGTCTCGAAGTCCAGCGCCTCGGCTTTGGCGGCATCCCCATCCAGCGGGTGAGCGAAGCCGAAGCGGTGGCCACCGTCCGCCGCGCCGTCGAGCGGGGCATCGACTTCATCGACACCTCCCGCGCCTACAGCACCAGCGAGCGGCGCATCGGTCTGGCGCTACGGGAAATGGACGGCGCCGCAAGTGTCGGCCGCCGGGTGGTCCTGGCCTCCAAGTCTCATGCCAGGACGGCCGACGCCGTGCGCGCCGACCTGGAGACCAGCCTGCAGAACCTGGGCCGGGACTATATCGACATCTACAAGTGCCACTTCGTCGCCAGCTACGCCGACTACCAGAGGGTCACCGGCTCCGGCGGAGCGCTCGAGGCCCTGCTCAAGGCCCGGGACGAGGGGCTGATAGGCCACATCGGTATCACCAGCCACAATCTGGAGGTGCTCAGCCGCAGCCTGGACGACGATCTGTTCGACGTGATCATGGTCTGCTTCAGCTTTCTCGAACCCCAGGCCAGGGAAACGATCATTCCTAAAGCGCTCGAGAAGAATGTGGGCGTGCTGGCCATGAAGCCATTCTCCGGCGGAGTTATCGAGGACTCCAGGCTGGCGCTGAAGTACACGCTGGCGGAACCCGGGGTGCTCGTGCTGGCGGGAGTGGAGAGCCCGGACCTGGTCGACGCGAACTGGAACGTCCTCGAAGAGGTCTCCTACCAGGGCGTGGCGCTTACGGAGGAGGAGAACGCCCGGATTGCCGATCTCCAACGAATGTATGACAAGGTGTTCTGCCGCCGCTGCGACTACTGCCAGCCCTGCACGGAAAACATACCCATCCAGTCGGTGTTGGGGGTGCGCTCCATGGTCAAGCGGATGGGGATGGACCTCTTCAAGAAGGGCCCGTTCTTGGCCGGTATCGAGCGAGCCAGGAACTGCGCCGAGTGCGGGGAGTGCGCGACCCGCTGCCCGTACGATCTGCCCATCCCCGACCTCATCAAGGAAAACCTGCGCTGGTTTGACGAGTTGGAGGGGTAGGGGGCGGGAGCGGGGTGGGACGGGCCGACGTCCCGAGGCGGCGCCGTTGCCGAAGCTCTTCTACGCCGGCTCTATCCCCAGCAACGTGCAGGCCTGCAGAAAGTCCTGGTCGTCCGCGCCGATCTCCGATCGCCGCCGACTCGTGACGGGATGATCGGCGCCGCGCCGGAAGATGGCGTAGTTCTCCACCTCGTCGCCTTGCTGCCCCAGGTAGAAGATGCCCGCGTGGGCCTCGGGCCGCTCGTAGATGTAGCGCGACACCGCCTGCGTGAACGCCCGGAATCTGGCCGAGTAGTCCAGGCGGAGCACGCCCGCGTCGACGTTCTCGATGTCCAACTCCCGAGCAACGGAGGCAAGCTCTTGGCGCAGGACTGCGAGCGTCGCCGCCCGCCCCACGGCAACGAAGGCGCCGCTCACTCCATCGGGAGCGCCCTCGCCGAGTAGCCGGCTGCTGCGCCAGTTCTCCGGCATCCGCCCGGCGATCGTGGTGCGCCTCAGACCGGCCGCATTCCTCCGTACCCTGCCGAGTTCCGCCACCAGTTCCAGATCGGGTTGGAACTGCGACAGCGACTCCAGATACGCGCCGAACGCGTCGTGGCTGGCGTAAAGGACGGCGTACCGGCGCTCCGGGTCGTCCCAGCGTCCTTGCCCGGCATACTTCAAGTCGGTCCAGGCCCACGGATCGGGCTTGCGTCCCACGCGAAAGAGGGTATCGGGCGCCGGCTGGGTGGCAGGCGCAGGCAGAGAGTCGGGCGCCGGCAGCGTGTGGTGCGACGAGTCCAAGCGGGCAGTTTCCGCAGCCAAGCCCGGCGGGCTCAGACGGCCAGGAAGTGTTCTTCGGCCTCGATGATCCTCGGGCCGTCGGTGTTCAGGTCCCCCGTGCGGATGAGCTGCGCGGGGGAGACGTTGCCGAGCAGCGGGTTCAGGCCCTGGAACCAGGCCTGCGCCGTCTCGATGCCGTCGGCATCAGCGACACACCTGGCCACGCGATACGCGAAACGCAGACGTAATGAAGCGTCGCCCCGGGGCGCCCGGGTTCCGGCGATCCATTCCCGAACCGCGCGGGTCTCCTTGACCGACCCGATGTAGGCGACGAGTTGGGCGCCGAGGATGTCGCAGAGCTCCTCTGTGACCGCGGCGATGGATCCTTTGATGGACGTGCGATGCGCCCGCACGTCGGTGGCCTTGCGCAGGCCGGCGCTCTGCTGACTATCGACTCTGATGGCCATTGCGGTACTTCTCCCCAGTGCTTCCGACGGATCCGGCCGGCGCGGCTGCCTCAGCGCGGGCCGGGCTGATCACCTCGCCAATCACATATGATACCCCATACTCAATCACAGGGTAGGCCGCACTTTCGCGCAGCCGCCATCCCACGGCCGCGGCGCCTAGGGCGCTGCAGGCCAGTCGGGCGGGGCCGCCCCATCCGCTGCGGGCGGCGCCACGAACCGGCGGTTCGGCTGCTCGATGGCCACGGTGGCGTCGAGGTCCGGGGGCGTGTACCAGGTCAGCCAACGCGTGAGCTGTTGCCGGGTGGGCGCGGTCACCTCACGGGTCACGGTAGCCCAGTAGTACTCGTCCAGCAGTTGGGCTGGGGTGGACAGAGGCCGGCCGATCTCCCGAGGGAGGTCCTCCAGGTCGAACTCGAACGCGCGGCACTGCTCGCGCAGGTCGAGAAGCTCCTCGCGCAGACGGGTGAGGAACGTCACGTACGAACTCCCCGACCCGTCGTACCGGAGTCCGGCGCGGATAGGCTCGTCCCAGGCGACGAACACCTTGGGCCGCAGGACGAAGAGGATCTTGGCGGCCGCTGTGGGGCCGAAGCTGACCGCCGACTTCTTGCCCGGGTTGAGTTCGCGATAGCAGGCGACCTTGCGGACGAGCGAGTCGAAGACGTTGGCGTAGCCCTCCAGCGTGGCCTCCGGGATCTCCCAGAGATGCTTCGTCTTGGGCGGCAGGAACTTGCCGAACTCCTTGTGCCACTCGAGCAGTCCCGCCGACGCCAGGTCGTGGTACGCCAGGGAGAATTGGCGGCACTGCCACTGATTCAGCCAGTGGAGCAGGGCCAAGCGGTGCTCTTCCTTGGAGAGGTCGGTGTTGCCCTCCACGCGGCGCGAGAACTGGCTCAGCGAGTCGTCGTACGTCATGGCGCCGTATGCGAAGCAGGTCAGGGCTAGTTCACCCAGGTTCACTGGGGGCTCCTCTTGTCGGGCGCGCTCGGGCGCCATGGTGAGCAGTCCACTTGCTGACCTCCCATCCTACAACTGCGGCGCGCCGGCATTTCAGCGAGCCGCCGCGAGGAACCCTCGGATCGCCTCGGCGACCTCCTCCGGCCGGTCCCGCTGAGGGGTATGCCCCCCGCTGATGGGCACCACGTGCGTGCCGAGCTTGCCGGCAAGCCATTCGGCGACTGGACCAAAGAACGGGGCACTCGCCGTGCCGGCCAGGACCATCACCGGGCGTTGCACAGCCGCCAGCTCCTCGTCGGCCGGGTGGTACCACTCGTAGCGATCGAACTCGTGGATGAGGAAGGTGGCGGCGCTCGACAGCAGCCGCTCCCGGTAGTCGGCCGGGACCGCTTCCCAGTTTGCCGGACTCATGCTGGTTCGCAGGAAAGCCTCCCGGCCCCCCCGCAGCCCGCCCGCGGCCTTGCCTTCGGCCACCACCTGGCGGAGGCGGATCATGCCCTCGCGCGGATCGGCCAGCCCGGCCAACAGCGGAGGCTCGTGGAGGATGACTCGCGTGACCACCTCGGGGTGATGTAGCAGAAGGCTCAGTCCCGTCAGGGCGCCGATGCTTCCGCCGTACACGGCCGCGGGCGCGAGTCCCAACCCCGTAAGGAGGGCGGCAGCGTCGTCGGCCTGCTGATCGACCCAGGTCCACGTGGCGCCCTCCGGCCAGGGACTGCGCGAGAAGCCGCGCCGGTCGTAGGTGACGGTGGTGAACTCGCCGGCGAGCAGCTCCGCCGTCGACGCGTGGTCGGCGGCGTCGCCCGCGGCGCCAGAAATGAAGAGCAGCGCGGGACCGCGTCCCCGTTTCTCGTAGTAGAGGGAGGCGCCGTTGGCTTCGATCATTCCGCTGATGACTGAATGGCTCATCGGCTACACGCTACCACGCTGACCTGGGCTACAGCGACGCCGCCGTCGGGTTGTTGAAGCCGACCCGCGCTGCATGTCCCGCGACTTCGCCTGCGGGCTACGTCGTCTTCGGCGGGTCGTCGTTCCTATCGGCGGCTATGCCGTCGAGTAAGGCCTGCCGAAGCTCTCGTGCGGTTCCGGTGACCATGGCGGTGTCGAGGCCGAGCAGGCGTGATACGTCCCTGAACCAGTAGATCGCAATCAGCTTCCAGGCGGTCGACTCGGAGTCGACGTCCGCGCGGATGACGCCCTCCGCCTTGCCTCTATCGATCACAGCAACGATCCTGGCCGTCTGTGACAGCGCGTGCTTCCGCACCTCCGCAGTCATCCCGCCTTTCGGCGGCGCCACGTAGAACTGGAACAATGCGGCGAAGATCCTCTTCTCGGTCGCGATGGCGCGCTCGTGGGCCTGATCGACCCGGCGGAGCTGCTCGAGGGCGTCGCCCCCGGTCCGAGCGGAGACTTCGAGGCTGAGTTCCTCGTAGATAAGATCGAGCGCCGCCTCGAGGATCTTCTTCCTACTGCCAAAGTGATGGTAGAGGGCGGCCTCGCTCACGCCCGCCGCCGCGGCGATCTGCACGGCGCTCGCTGCCACCACGCCGTTCTCCATGATCTGGTCGATCGCAACGTTCGCGATCTGCCGCTTTCTGGCTTCTGCGGGCAGGCGACGCGTGACCTTATCCTTTGGTGGGCCCTCTCGGTTGTCGATGCCGCTCGCCATTCTTCTCCTATGGACGCCCGCGGAACTTCGATTTGACAAAGCACGCAAGCCGATGCCAGAATTCCAGTTAACTGAGTGGGGTCTCAGTTATCCCAAACAGAGGACACTATACCTGACACGTCGCCGGCCGAGTAGGCGCGCCGGCGGTGGAGGCGGCTACTGTGACTGAAAGACATCTCAAGACCGATGTTCTGGTCATCGGCGCCGGCATGGCAGGCCTGTTCGCCGCTATCAAGGCAAGGGAGCAAGGCCTCAACGTCATTCTCAGCGACAAAGCCTATGTGGGCAAGGCCGGCGGCACGCACTTCTCAGACGGCGACTATCTCTTCTTCCGGCCGGAGCGGGGCCACGATCTTGATACATGCGTTTCGATAGTCAGCCGCATGTGTGAATACCTCAACAACAGAGACTGGGACGAGATCTGTCTCAAAGAGTCAGAGGCTCGCTACAACGACTTGGTCGCGTGGGGCGTGCCTTTCTACAACGAGGATGACAAACCCTATTTCTTTGGGCCGCCGCGCCTGCCCAACGGTAAGTTTCTCTACGAAGACATCGCGATGGTCAACCGCGAGTATGCACCCGCCCTTCGAAGAAAGGCGCTCGATATCGGCGTTAGGGTGCTCGACAGGGTGATGTTCTGCGAGCTGCTCAAGCAGGACGGCCGGGTGGTCGGAGCAGTGGGCCTGCACTCCACCAGCTCACATCTGTACGTGGTGCACGCGAAAACCACGGTGATAGCCACCGGGACTAGCGCCCTGAAGTCGGGCAGCTATCCCACCATGTACTGGACCGGTGACGGCTCCGCGATGGCCTACCGGGCGGGCGCGGAGGTGGCGGGCGAGGAGATCGGTTTCGGGTGTGGCCACAAACCGCTGGACATGGAGGAGCTGAAGAAGGGCCTGGCAGAGGGAGGCGCCTCAGCAGAAACCAATCAAAGCGCGGCGGCATTCCCTCATGCCCTCGGGGGCGGATACACAGGCAGCTGGTTCTGCCCCAACGTCAACGCCGAAGGCTCTCCCATGACCAACACCATTTGGGAGGCGCACTGCGGCAGGGCACCTCTCTATCTGGACATGTCACTTGCCTTCAAGACCTGGACTCCGGAGCAACACGACTGGCTCAGAGTGTTCTTCAAGCGCATGGGAAGCGACCAGCAGGACAAGATAGGCCTCGACGTCTACAAGGGCGAGAGGATCCCCTGGCCGGCCTCCCGGATCATGGCGTATACGGTGTTCCTGGCCAGCGGAGTCTGGCCGGTGGACAAGACCTGTCAGAGCACTCTTCCCGGACTCTACTCGGCCGGCAACAGCTGCGCGAGCATGGTCTCGGGCGCCGCATATGCCGGGATGGGCTTCGCGCTCAACCACGCGGCGGTCACGGGCACGCGAGCGGCTCTCGCGGCCAAGGAGTACGTCGCCAGATGCGGGCAGCCTGAGGCGGAGGAGGCCGAGCTGAAGCGGGCGAAAGACGCCGTCCTCGCGCCCACCCTGCGTGCCGGGGGATTCAGTCCCGCGTGGGTCACGCAAGTGCTCCAGGGCTTCACGGTGCCGTACTTCGTCCTGCAGGTCAAGCGCGCGGACCGCCTCCAGGCGGCCCTCACCTTGGTGGAATACGTCAACGACCACCTGGTGCCGATGCTCACTGCCAAGGACGGCCATGAGTGGCGCCTTGCCCACGAGACCAGGAACATGGCTTTGATAGCCGAGATGAGGCTGCGCGCCTCCCTCTTCCGCACCGAAAGCCGGGGAACGCATCTCCGAGAAGACTTCCCCAAGCGGGTCGATCCCGACTGGCTGGCCTGGGTGAAGATAGGCCAGGAATCGGGGGAGATGCGCCTGACGAAAGAGCCGGTGCCGGAGAAATGGTGGCCGGACCTCTCCAAGCCGGAGGAAGAGAACTACCTCCTGCCGCTGGCCATGGACGCTTCCTGCATGTCGCCCTCTTCCCCGAAGGAGGTCTGAGTGTCTATCGAGCGGGTCGACCTCGATCTCTGCAACGGGTGCAGGCTCTGCATCGATACGTGCCCCATGGATGTCATCCGGTTGGATACCCGACCGGGGGAGACCAATGAGCATCCTCCCTGCCGGCTGGCCTGCCCGGCCCACGTGGACGTGCGCAGCTATATCCACCTGGTGAAGGACGGTATGTATGAGGAAGCGGCGGCTCTCCTTGGCGACTCGCTTCCTTTCCCTGCCATAACCGGGCGGCTATGTCCGCATCCGTGCGAGTCGGACTGTGCGCGGCAGGAGGTCGACACCGCGGTCAACATCAACTCTCTGGAGCGTTTCGTCGGCGACTACTCGCTGGAAGAGAAGCCGGCGCCCGCGCCCGTGATCTACGCGGCCAAAGTGGCGGTCGTGGGGTCCGGTCCGGCGGGCCTTTCCTGCGCCTATTTCCTGGCGAGGCAGGGGTTCGCGGTGACTATCTTTGAGGCCATGTCCCGACCCGGCGGCATGCTGAGGCAGGCCATCCCCGAGTACCGGTTGCCCATGGCCGTCCTTGATGCCCAGATTGCGTATCTGAAAGGGCTCGGGATCGAGTTCAAGACCGGTGTGACCGTCGGCAAAGACGTTGATGTCGCCGAGCTGACAAAGGCGTACAAGGCAGTGTTCTGGGCCTCAGGCAACCAGTTGAGCAGCAAGATCGACGTGCCGGGTTTGGAGTTGACCGGCGTTCTCTGGGGCTTGGATGTTCTCCGCGACGTCAGGTTGAACGGGCTTAGGACTCTCGAAGGTAGAGTGGTGGTGATCGGCGGCGGCAACGTAGCGCTAGACGTGGCTCTGACTGCCCTCCGGCTGGGGGCGTCCGAGGTGCAGCTTGCCTGTCTTGAGACGCGCGAGCAGATGCCCGCCTACGATGACGAGATCCTGCAGGCCGAGGAGGAGGGTGTCGCCTTCCACACCTCGTGGGGCCCGGGCAAGGTGCTTGGGAGCGACGGCCGGGTGGCGGGAGTGGAACTTGTCCGCTGCACATCCGTCTGTGATGCCACCGGCAGATTCGATCCCATCTACGATCCGGACACCACCAAGGTGCTTGCGGCGGATTTGGTCATATTCGCCGTCGGGCAGGGCCCCGACACCACTTCCATTCCCGCGGGAGTGGCGCTCGAGGATGATCGGACGATAAGGGTCCATCCGCTGACCATGGAAACGACTGTCTCCGGCTTGTTCGCCGGTGGCGACATCGTGTCGGGGCCGTCCACGGTGATCTCGGCCATCGCTGCCGGCGAGAGAGCGGCGGTCTCCATCGAGCGCTATCTACGAGGCCAGGACCTGGCCGAGGGCAGAAGCCTCGTGCCGGATAGAGTCAAGGACTGCCCCGGCGCAAAGATCCCCACCATGGCGAGACAGGAAGCGCGCGTTCTGCCCGTCTCCGAGAGGACGGCGGGTTTCCGCGAGGTGAGACTGGGGTTCGACGACGATATGGCCGGCCTGGAAGCGCAAAGATGCATGACGTGCGGCAGCAAGGCTTCCATCAGTTACGTGGACGATTGCCAGCTGTGCCTGTACTGCGAGCGGGATTGTCCGCAGAAGGCCATCAGCGTGTCCCCGGCCCGCAAAGTCGATCCCATACTCGCATGGGGATGATCTGCATGAGGTGCACACGCGGGCGTTCGGGCAGGGCAGCCTAGGTGGCCACCTGGATACAGCTGATCGTGACCGGGATCACGATGGGATCCATCTACTCCCTCGTGGGACTCGGGTTCGTGACCATCTACCGGACCTCGCACGTGGTCAACATGGCCCAGGGCGGGTTCGTCATGATGGGTTCGTTCTTCGCCTACTCGTTCCTCAAAGAGCTCGGCCTGCCCTACTGGGTCTCCATCATCCTCGGGCTTGTTGGGGTAGTGGTCATCTCAATCGCGATGTACATGCTCGTTCTCAAGCCGATCATGAAGCAGTCGCTCGTGAACATGATCCTGGCCACCGTGGGTTTCAGCTTGCTCTTCGAGAGCGCTGCCCTCATCAAGTGGGGCGGCTACGGACTGGCCGTTCCGAGCTTCACCGGGGACAAGATGCTCAAGGTGGGCGGAGTCGCCGTCGCGCCTCAGAGCCTCTGGATCATCGGGATCATGCTCGTCATCTTCGTCATGCTGCACATGCTCAGCACCCGCACCCGTATCGGCAAACAGATGACGGCGACGGCGACCAATCCCGACGCCGCACGCGGGTCGGGCATCTCCACCAACCTCGTGATAATCCTTGCCTTCGCCATCTCGGCAGTCATCGGTGCCCTGGGTGGGATCGCCATCTCGCCGCTCATCACCATCAGCTACCTTTCCGGCGGGGTCTTTGGCCTCTCCGGTTTCGTGGGCGCGATCCTGGGCGGCTGGGGCTCGAGCGGCGGAGCGGTGATCGGGGGACTTACGGTGGGCGTGCTGCAGTCGGTGGCCACCGGCTGGCTGCCCGCGGGCTACTCCGATGCCATCGCTTTCGGACTCCTCATCCTCATTCTCTACTTCCGGCCTCGGGGACTGCTCGGTACGACCATGTCGGAAGGGGAGATGTGATGGCCGCAGGCGCCCGAGCAGCCTTCCGCTTCCGCTACGCGATTGCCGGCAAAATCCTCCTTATAGTGGCTCTGCTTGTATGGCCCCTCCTCTACAAGAGCATGTATGCGATGAGCGTCATGACGACGGCGGGGTTCTTCGCGATCCTCACCATCGGCGTCGGCCTCATCCTGGGACAGGCCGGACAGCTCTCCTTCGGCCACTCGGCGTTCTACGGGATGGGCGCCTACGTCGCCGGGCTCCTCGCCGTCAGGACCCCGATCCCCACCTTCGCCTGTCTTGCGATAGGCGCGATCGTCCCCGGGATCGTCGCCCTCGTCGTCGGGCGTCCGGTGCTCAGGCTGCGCTACTTCTACCTCGCCCTCGCAACGATCGGACTCGGCCAGATCTTCATCGTGCTTGTCAACCAACTACGAGGGACGACCGGAGGTCTCAACGGCTTCCAGGGGGTGCCCAGCCTGTCTGTGTTCGGTCTCCAGATGGGAAGCTTCCTCCGCCAGTACTACCTGGTCTGGATCATCACCATCGTCGCCCTGCTGTTCGTTCAGCGCGCCCTCAAATACCGGTTCGGCCGGTCGCTGCGTGCCATCGCGACGAGCGAGATAGCGTCCTCCACCCTGGGAATCAGAAATGCGAACTGGAAGCTCCTGGCCTTCGTCATCAGCGCAGTCATCTGCGGCGTAGCCGGCGGGCTGTTCGCCTTCGTCACCGGATCGGTCAGCCCCGATTCGTTCACCTTCAACGCCGCCATCCTGCCCATCGTCATGATGCTGATCGGCGGGGGGGAGACCATCTGGGGCGGCATCATCGGAGCCATCATCCTCACCTGGGTCATCAACGGCTTTACCGGGGTGCAAAGGTACTCGGGCGTCGCCTACGCGGTGATCATGATCCTTCTTCTGCTCTTCCTTCCCATGGGCCTCCTTGGGCTCCGCCCTCAGAACCGCGCCTGGGTGAAACGCCTGTTCAAACGCGACTCGCTCGCTCAGGCAGGCGCCGGCGTGGAACCCTGCTCCGTCGTCCTAGGCGAGGGGGAGGTAGCTGCGTCTTCAAGCGTTCTTCAGGCCGAGATCGCCGAGAGGCGCTCGCGCGACAAGTCTGAAGGCCCGATTCTTCGGATCGAGAACGCCACCGTCGCCTTCGGCGGCCTCATCGCTGTGAACGACGTCTCGTTCGAGGTCGAGAGTGGTTCGATCACCGCCCTCATCGGTCCCAACGGCGCCGGGAAGACCACCCTCTTCAACGCCGTAAGCCGCCAGCAGAAGCTCTCGTCGGGTCGTATCTTCCTTGGGGACACCGATCTCACCAAGCTATCGCCTGCCGACACTGCTCGTCTCGGGCTTGCCCGGACCTTCCAGAACCTTCGCATCTTCGTCAACATGAGTGTGCTCGAGAATGTGCTCGTCGGCTGCCACCGCCACGAGCGCTCCGGATTCTGGTCGGGAGGCTTCGGTCTGCCCTCCCAGCGCAAAGAGGAGCGTCGTTCTCAAGCTCGGGCCATGGACGCGCTTGCCCTCGTCGGCCTTGCCGAAGAGGGCGACAAACATGCGGCCAGCCTTCCCTACGGCCAGCAGCGCCTGGTGGAGATCGCCCGCGCTCTCGCGAGCGAGCCCCGCGTGCTGATGCTGGACGAACCCGCCGCCGGGATGAACGCGGCCGAACGGGCGGACATCGTGGAGAAGATCGCCCGCATCCGCGAAGCCGGCATCACCGTTCTGATAGTCGAGCACGACATCGGGCTCATCATGGGCATCTCCGATCGTGTGAACGTCCTTGACCACGGCTATCTCATCGCCTCCGGCACCCCTGATGAGGTGAAGAATGAGGAATCGGTGATCAAGGCCTACCTCGGCACCAAACGCGAGACGGTAGAGGCCAAGTGCGAGGCAGAGTCAAGTGAGGGCATCTGCCCGCCAAGCGAAGAGGTCCTTCAGGTGAAAGACATCGTCGCCTGTTACGGCTCTATTCAGGCCGTCCACGGCGTCTCCTTGAGCGTCCCGAAGGGCAACGTCTTCGCCCTTCTCGGCGCTAACGGCGCCGGCAAGAGTACCCTCATCCGCACGGTCTTCGGACATCATCGTCCGACGAGCGGGGAGGTCTTCTACAGGGGCGAGAAGATCACCGGTTGGTCGGCCGAGCGCAACGTGAGAAGGGGCCTCGGGCATGTGCCCGAAGGCCGCCAGCTCTTCCCGACGCTCACCGTCGAGGACAACCTGCTCATGGGTGCCTCCGGACGCCGGGATTGGCGGAACGGCTATGCCGACGATGTCGCGTACGTCTACGAACTCTTCCCCCTCCTTTTTGAGCGCCGCGAGCAGATGGCAAAGACGCTTTCCGGCGGGGAGCAACAGATGCTCGCGATCGGACGGGCCCTGATGGGCCGGCCCACTCTACTCCTGCTCGACGAGCCCTCGATGGGTCTGGCCCCCCAGGCGGTCGAGCGGATCTTCGAGGCCCTGCGCAAGCTGAACGAACAGGGGATCACCATGCTCATGGTCGAGCAGAACGCGGAGATGGCCCTCTCCCTCGCGGACCACGTGGCCGTCATGCGAACGGGATCCATCGTCCTTGAGGGCAAAGCGAGCGAACTCAAGACCGATGGCCGTCTCCAGCAAGCCTATCTCGGCGACAGGCGGGCCTAGGGCCCGCTTAGGGAAGAGCAGCAAGCAACGGGAAAGGGAGGTCGGAAGTATGGGCAGGGACACGGACAAGAGGGATGAGGCAAAAGAAGGTCTGCTTGAAAGCAGGGTAAGCCGCCGCGACTTCCTGCGGATGGCGGGCTTCGCCGGCGCGACCGTCGCCGCCGCCGGCGGCCTCGGCGGACTGCTCGCCGCCTGCGGCACCGGGACGACGACCACCACGGCCGCTTCCTCGACCGAGACCACGGCCGGCTCGACGACGACCGCGGCAAGCACGGCGACCACGACAGCCACAACCACCGCCGCGACCACCGCTACCACTGCCGTGGCCGGCCCGGCCACGGGCGAGCCGATCAAGATCGGAGTTCTTGCCGCACAGACCGGCATGGCTGCCCCAGCCTGGCCCGCCGTCCAGCAGGGCATAGAGTTGGAAGTGGACGCGTTCAACCAGGCGGGCGGCGCCAACGGCCGGCCCGTCCAGTTGGTCGTCATGGACGACAAGAGCGACACGAGCACAGATATCGCCAACTTCACCAAGATGATCACCCAGGACAAAGTGACCGCGGTGATTGGGCCGCTGACTCAGCCGGGTGGCGAAGCCCTCAAGCCGCTTGCCGAGAAATACGGGGTTCCAGTGCTGACGTTCGGCCCCACCCTGGCCGCCATGAAGACGCTGGACAAGTTCAAGTGGTTTTTCTACACAAGCGCGAGTGCCACTGACAGTCACGCTGCACTCGTGGCGCAGATCAAGGCTGCGGGATGGAAGAACATCCTGGCGATCGGCGACCAGCTCCCGATCAACCAAGAGACGCTCGAGCTGCTCAAGGGCGACGCAGCAGGAGCCACGATAGCAGTGATGGCCGACGCTATTCCGCTCAGCATGACCGACCTTACCCCGATCGTTAACAAGATCTTTGCCCAGTCCAAGTCGGTACAGCCGGACGTGGTATTCAGTATGACGGCCGTCAGCCAGACCCCGCAGATCGTGAAGGGTCTCAGAGGCATGGGGGTCACGGTTCCCATCCAGGTCGGTCCTCTTTCGGCGCATCCCGCCCTTTTCGCCCTTAGCCCGGAGGCGGTGGAAGGCACACTGCTGCTGGGAATAGGCTTGACCAACCCGGAACAACTGCCGGATGACTTCCCCGGAAAGGCCCACATGGCCGATGTGGCCGCCCGCTTCAAAGCCAAGTACGACTCTATCGCCACCATCTTCGCTGCTAACGGCCTTGATTCCTTCGATATCCTGGCTGAGGGCTTGAAGGTCGGCATCGACGACAAAGAGAAGATCCGTTCTACCATCGAGAATCTGAAGTTCCAGGGTGTGTCGGGCCAGTTCCAGTACTCGCCTGCAGACCACAAGGGTATCCACGGTGGATTTGCCGAATGGGAAGCCAAAGGAGGCCAGTTCAACTTCGTGCGGGTGTTGGCCTAGAGCCCAGCAAGGGTTCTAGACGTTTGACGCCGCCGGTGTCTGTCCGGGCGGACATCGGCGGCGTCACTACCGCGTATGCCGGAAGCTACTAAACATCTCGTTTGGGTCACGAGCCCAAAGACAGGTAAGTGATGGAATCCGAGCGCGAAGCGACCGATCACCGACAACCGGGGGCTGTCTCCGAGATCAGCGGCCTGAGGCTTCCCCCGGGGATGCAAGCGTCGCCCGCGCTCATCGCCCGGCACACGCGCATCCAAGATGCCATCGCTCTACGCAAGCCCGACCGCGTTCCGATAGCGCCGATGTGGATGTACTACCCCAACCTCAGCCGGGGGATCTCCAACCGGGAGGTGCACTACAACCGCCCCCTGCACGTCAAATTGCTTCGCGACACCATCGTCGAGCACGACTGGGACGCTGCGTTTCCCGCCTGGCATCTGCCGAACGCCCGGCTGCTCGAGCTTATCGGCGGCACTCAGCTCCAGTGGCCCGGGGGCGCCCTTGCCGACAACGCGCCCTTCCAGTACGTCGAGGGCGAGTACATGCGCCAGGACGAGTACGAAGAGATGCTCGCCGATCCCGATGGCTTCGCGGTCAAGAAGATGTGGCCGCGGGTGGCCACCAACCTGGCGCCGCTCAGCGCCATCGCCTGCAATCTACCCCCCCTGCTGCGGAGCGCCGAATCGCGGGCTTTGCCGGCGCTGCTCAGCGGCTGGCTCTCGGACCCCAAGCTCGTCGACACGCTCGAGAAGATGCTGGCCCTCGCCAAGGAATCGGCCGCCGAGCAGGCGGCTGTCACCGGCTACGTAAACGAGATGCTGGAGCTCGGTTACCCGTTCTTGTTCGAGGCGATGAGCTCGTCGGCCTTCGACTGCGTCGCCAACCTTCTGCGCGGTCTCCGCGGAAGCATGCTCGACATGTACCAGGTGCCCGACAAGCTGCTGGAGGCCATCGAGATGTTCACCCCGCTGAGCATCGAACCGACGATAGGCTGGGCCCGCATGACCTGCACCGACGGGGTGTTCCTGCCCCTGCACCGCGGTTCGGCGGGGTTCATGTCCGAGGAGCAGTTCGCCAAGTTCTACTGGCCCGGTCTGAAGGCGCTGCTTCTGAGTCTCGTCGACGCGGGCTTGACTCCCATGCCGTTCTTCGAAGGCGACTACACGCCGCGGCTGAAGTACCTGGCGGAGCTGCCGCCCGGCAAGATCCTCGGCCGCTTCGACCGCGTCGACCGCCGGAAGGCGAAGGCGCTCATCGGCGACACCATGTGCTTCTGGGGCAACGTGCCCTCTTCACTCCTGTGCGCCGGCACACCCCGGCAGGTCAAGGACGACGTTCGCGAGTTGATAGACATCTTCGGCGATAACGGCGGGCTGATCATCGACTGCTCCATCGGGATCCCGGATGAGGCGAAGCCGGAGAACGTCTACGCCCTGACCGAAGCGGTGTTGGAGTATGGGGTGAACTCGTAGGCAGCCAGGCCGGCGCCGCGCCGCGCAGCCGCGCGTTGCGGCTGGGCCGCGTTCGTTGAAACAGCGGAGCTGGCCGGCTGGCCGGTCTGAAAACACCTCAAATGGCGTTTTGACCGCCATCGGCACTCCCTTATACTGAGGCAAGATGCTCTCAAAGAACGCCGATCACAAAGGAGTGTCCTTCAATGGCCGCCACCATGACAACCGCCGACTTCCTGAGCCACAAGAAGCTCGCGCTGGTCCGTCTCTCCGCGCAGACCCAGGTGATGGGCGACATGAAGAAGGAACTGGTCACGAAGGGCTACCAGATCCCCATCGTCTATCTCAACACCGGGGAGTCCGACCCCAGCATCGCCAGCGTGAAGGACGCAGTCGAGGGAGCCATAATCTCCGTCCCCAAAAGCGAGTGCGCGGCCGCCGTCCGGGAAGCCATCAACGCCGGCATCCCGCGCTTGTGGCTCCAGGCCGGATGCGACTCCAAAGAAGCCCTCGCCCTGTGCGAAGAGAAGGGCGTCCCGGTCATCCATGGGGCGTGCGTGCTGATGTACGCGCAGCCGGTGCAGTCGGTCCATCGCTTCCACCGCGGCATCTGGAAGATGTTTGGGCTGCTGCAGGACTAAGCGAAAGACCAGCACGGACTGCACCGTGGAAGGAAGGAATGACATGAAGACGCAGACTTGCGTTCATGGCCGGTCCGCTCGCCGCCGGCAGATCCTTCTTCTGGCTTTCGGCCTCATTGTGTTCATCGCCGGCTTTGTTCCATCCGGGTCACTCGCCGTCGCCGCCGAACCGGCTGGGGCAGTCACCCGTTACGGCGTGGACTACTCCACGATCAACAACGTCGACTGGCCGGTCTACTTCGCCGAGCTCAAGGCCGCGGGCCGCGACTTCATCGGGCGGTATCTGCCGGTGGAGGGGGCCATGTGGCGTCGAGTCACCACGCCCGAACTCGACGCCGCCACGGCGGCGGGCGTCGATTACTTCTTCTGGTTCGAGAACAGCAACGCCCTGCGATGTCTCGATGGTTTCGAGGCCGGGGTGGCGGACGCTCAAGAAACGCTGAGCGCTCTTGCCAGCCTTGATCTTCCGTCCACCACTCCCGTCTACTACACGGTGGACATGAATCTCGGGGAGGGCAGCCGCATCGATGCCTACTTCCAGGGCATCAATTCGGTAGTGCCCATATCTCAGGTCGGCGTGTATGGCAACTACACGGCCGTCGACTGGGTCTATGAGCACGGGCTGGCGACCTACTTCTGCCAGACGAACGCGTGGTCCGATGCCCGGGGCTGGCATCCGGAGGCCCAGATGCATCAGGACACGACCCAACACATGATCGGCGGCGTGTATGTCGACAGGCTCACGGTGACGGCCGCCGATTTCGGTCAGTGCCGCCGCCGGGAGCAGTCCGACCCCCGCATCTTCCGTACCGGCACCTGGGAGACCTACGTCAAGACCGCCGCCTTCGGAGGTAGCTACGGCCGCTCCAAGACCGGCGGGGCCTCGGCCACCATCTACTTCACCGGCACCCGCCTGGATTGGATCGCCATGAAAGGCACCACCGGTGGTAGAGCCGACGCGTATCTGGATGGGGTCAAGAAGGCCACCATCGACCTGGCGGCCTCGACTGCTTCCTACCGGGTGAAGGTCTGGTCCACCGGCACCCTGGCCTACGGGAATCACACGGTGCAGATCGTCCGCAGCTCGAGCAGCGCCGCCACCAGGTACGTGACTCTGGACGCGGTGGACGTCGTCGGGTCCATCTCCGCCCTCCTTCCTCCTACGGTCACCTCCCTTACGCCATCCTCCGGCTCCACGTCGGGAGGCACCTCCGTCACCATCAGCGGGACCGGTTTCACCGACGTCTCGACCGTGACCCTCGGCGGCGTTCCGGCTGCCACCTTCACGGTCCACTCACCTACCCAGATCACCGCGCCCACGCCCCCGCACGCGCAGGGAACGGTGGACGTCTCGGTCACCGCTCACGGCTGGACGAACAACAACACGAGCAAAGACGACTACACCTACAGCGACGCCTCTCTCGCCACCCGCTACGAGCAGACCGATCCGCACATCGTCTACGAGGGAACCTGGGAGACATACATCAAGGGCGCCGCATACGGCGGAAGCTACGGCCGCTCCAAGACCGGCGGGGCCTCGGCCACCATTTACTTCACCGGCACCCGCCTGGACTGGATCGCCATGAAAGGCACCACCGGTGGCAAAGCCGATGTGTATCTGGACGGGGTCAAGAAGACCACCATCGACCTGGCGGCTTCGACTGCGTCCTACCGGGTGAAGGTCTGGTCCACCGGCACTCTGGCCCACGGGGATCACACGGTGCAGATCGTCCGCAGCTCGAGCAGCGCCGCTACCAGGTACGTGACTCTGGACGCGGTGGACGTGGTGGGATCCCTCGGCCACGCACCCCCGACCGTTACCGGCATCGACCCCCCGTCGGGAGGCGCTTCCGTCACCATCATCGGGACGGGTTTCACCGACGTTACCGCCGTGACCTTCGGCGGCACCCCGGCCGCCGGCTACCACGTGGAATCGTCCACCCGGATCGTCGCCGTCCCCCCGGCCATCACCCCGGGCACGGTGGACGTGGTGGTGACGACCGCCTGGGGTTCGTCCGATCCGTCCGGGACCGCCGATGACTACACGATCCTCGCCCGCTACGAGCAGACCGATCCGCACATCGTCTACGAGGGATCCTGGGCGACCTTCTACAAGAGCTTCGCCTCCGGGGGAAGCTACGGCCGCGCCAACGCGAGCGGAGCCTCTGCCGCCATCTACTTCACCGGCACCCGCCTGGACTGGATCGCCATGAAAGGTTCCACCACCGGGATAGCCGACGTCTACCTGGACGGAGAGAAGGTGGCGACCATCGACCTCAACTCCAGCGTGGCCGCGTATGACGTGAAGGTCTGGTCCACCGGCATCATCGCCGAGGGCGAGCACTCGGTCGAGATCGTGCGAATCGACGCGAACTCGAGCACCAAGTACGTCACGCTGGATGCGGTGGAGATCTGGGGGGCGATAGCGGCCAGGCCGTGAGTCCCCGGGGCGGATCGCCTCGAGGCAGCCGAGGAGATTCGCCCCGGAATGATCGCTAAGCTACACGCTCGGCCGCGTACTTGGCCGCGTGCCTCCCATGCAGCGCGTGGTATAGCACCACGCGACGCCACCGCGATGGCGGCCATGACCCCGTACATGCCCCGGTAGCCGGTCAGGGGGATGAGGAGGCCGCACAACAGCGGACCGAGGCCCAATCCCGTATCTCCGAAGATGTAGAAGGTGGAGGTGGCCTGCCCCATCCGGTGCAGAGGAGTGACTTTGACCATGAGTGCGCGGCCGCAGGCCTGTATGGTCCCGAAGCCCAGGCCCATGACGGCCGCCGACAGCAGGAGCACCGACCCGTGGTTCGCCAAGGCCAAGATGGCCAGACCGAGCGCGAAGACGACGATGGCCGCGTACATGACCGAGTTCTCGCCCTTGGCGTCGAACCGCCGTCCAACGATGCGGTCTGGTGAAGAAGACCACCACCGCGTAGACGATGAAGAACACCCCGGCCGCGGTCGTCAACCGTATCTTCTCGGAGTACAGCGCCAGGAACGAGGAGACGCTCGAGTAACAGAGGTAAGCTCAGCATGAGCGCCAGGCCGATGGGCACCGCCCTGGGCTCGATGTAGTTGCTGAGCTTGAATCCCTTGGTCTCGGTCACTTGCTCGGCGGTCAACTTCAGGTCTTTCACGCGCAGGAGAGGGAGGAGCACCAGAGAGAGCGCCGCGAGGACGGCGCAGGTGATGATGATGGAGTCGAAGCCGCCGTGGCGGAGCAACAGCAGACCGACGAACGGGCCGATGGCGGTGGACAGTGTCTGGCCCAGCGTGAAGTAGCCGATGCCCTCACCATACCGCTCGCGGGGCACCACGCCGGCGACGATCGTTCCTATGGCCAGAGCGGTCGTGCCGTGAGCGGCGCCGTGGAGAAAACGGACGAGGAGAAGCAGTGCCGTTGCTGTTCGCCGCGAAGTAGACCAGGGTCAGGGCCACGCTGAGAAACGATCCGATGTAGAGGATCTTGGTCTGGCCGATGTGGTGGATCCGTTTTCCAAGGAACGGACGGGTGACGAACGCGCCGATGACGAAGATGCTCGCCGACAGACCGGCCACGGCGGGAGAGGCGCCGAAGCGGTCGGTGGCGACCTTCGACATGACGATCATGAGCAGGAGGAAGACAACGGAGTTCAGGAAGTTCACCAGCGAGACGACGACGAAGCTCCTGGTCCACAGGCTCTGCCTGACTGGGGCCCGCCTTGCCCCTCCCGCCGCCCGCGCTGCTCACGCCGTTATTGTCGCCCACGCTCCAGGTTCCCAGTCATGTCGCTTGCTCGGAAGCCGGCCGGCTCCCAAGCGATTCTACAACGGGAGACGAGGGTGCGGTGCGCGAGCGCGGCCCCGTTAGGATCCCTGGCCCTAGGGGTAGAACGTGCTCGCGTTTGAATCGGACGACGGTTTTGGAGGCCTTGCTGTGGAACGGACCAAGACAGGCGAATTCAACTGGGTGGACCTCTCGGCGAGCGACGTGGAGGGCCAGACCAGATTCTACGAGGGTCTACTGGGGTGGACTCACACGGACATGCCGTTAGGCCAGGGAATGACCTATCGCATGGTCATGTCCGATGGCCACAATGTGGCAGGTATCGCCGCCCTACCGCCCGAGCAGGTGAAGATGGGGCGGCAGAGCGGGTGGAACACGTATATCCACGCCGATGATGTCGACGCGATTGTGGCCAAGGCTGCCGAACTCGGCGCCGAGGTGGTCATGCCGCCCTCCGATGTGCCGGACACGGGCAGGATAGCCGCAATCAAAGATCCGACCGGGGCCGTCATCTCCTTCTGGAAGCCACTGCGCCCGGACGAGACGATCGAATACGGACCGGCGGGGACTCTCGGCTGGAACGAGCTGGATACCCGTGATCCCCAGAAGGCCATCGACTTCTACACCAAGCTGCTGGGCTGGAAGATCGAGTCGACCCCCACGCCGACGTTCCAGTATTGGCAGGTGAATGTGGACGGCACGGGCGAGGCGGGCATCATGCCCATGCCCGAGATGGTGCCGGCCGAAGTCCCCTCCTACTGGCTCGTGTACTTCACGGTGACCGACGTGAAGGCCTCGACTGCGAAAGCGGCAGAACTCGGAGGGAAGGCTCTCATGGAGCCGACCGAGGTGCCGGGGATGCTGTGGTTCTCGGTCCTAGCCGACCCGCAGGGGGCGACCTTCGCTCTGATGCAGCCCCTGATGGCGCAGCCCGCGTAATTCGGCGACGAGAACTGGCCCGGCTGGTGAGGATACGGCGGGCGCCGGCTTGGCGCCCGCCTCGGCTGGCGCCCTACTTCCCACGCCCCGAATCCGTCCCGCGAGCTGTTACCCGAGCCCCTCCTCCCGCCAACGAGCGATACCACCCCAGCGACTGTCGCAGCCCTTCTTCGATCCGCCTCATCGAGATCCCCAGCTCCATTACCGCCTTTGCGTTGATACCCAGGTAGGTAGCGCCGGCGCCTACCCGGAGGGTCTCGGGCGAGAAGTTGCCCTCCAGCGGGTGGAGGCGATCGACCGGCTCCATCAGCCAGGAGGCTGCCTTGAGGAGCGGCGGTGAGGTATGCAAACGAGGCAGGGGGACGCCGGTCAACTTCTCAAGCAACGCCAGCACCTGGCTCAGCTCGCGGCACGGACCGGCAATGATGTACGACTCTCCGATCCGCCCCTTCTCCATGGCGAGAAGATGAGCCCGGGCGATATCGGCGACATGACCCCAGCAATAGGCGCTTTTCTCCGGGACCAGGGGTAGCTTTCCCCGCAGATAGGAGACGAACGCGTCGGCCAACGGGCCTTTGTCGCCGGGGCCGTACACCGCGCCCGGTTGGACGATAACGGCCGGAAGACCTTCCCTCATGAGCGGCAGCGCGACTTCGTAGTGGGCTTTCCACTTACTTTCGTCGTATACGCTGATGTGCTTGCCCGCGAAGTAGTAGCCCTCATCGACGACCCGGCCATGGGTATCGGAGAAGACCGCCAAGGTGCTCGTGTACACGATCTTGCCTACGCCAAGCTCCCCGGCCACTTCAAGCGCGTTCCGCGTGCCCTCCACATTGGTGCTGAACGCGGGCGTCTTGTCTCGTGCCCCGATCTTGCACCAACCAGCGATATGGAAGACCCCGTCGACGCCTGTCATGGGCGCTCGCAGAGTCTCCTTCTCGGTGATGTCGCCCTTGGCGAGGAGCACCCCGGGAGGCAATAGCGGGCCGTCTCCGCTCGCGGTGGCCTTCGCCCCTGACGGATCGCGCACGAGCGCCACCACCTCATTGCCCGCCTCGGCCAGCTGACGCACCACCTCGGCGCCGATGAAACCCGTTGCTCCCGTTACGAGGTAGCGCATGGTCGCACCTTGCTCAATAGCCGTAGTCGGACGACGTGGTCGTGGATCCTCCGGCCGCCGCGGTCGTCTCTGTGGTCACGCCGCCGGTGGTCTCCGTGGTCACGCCGCCGGTGGTCATGATGATCTGCCCCCTAATCTCGCCGTTCGGGAACGCCTTGGTGTGCACGTTCACATAGGTGTTTCCCGCCTGCATGGCGGCGAGTAGATCGGAGACGGTCTTGCCCGACATCGGGCCCGTCAAATCGGTGCCGGTGATCGAACCTTGGGCCACCGCGCCGCTGAAACTTCCAGTTTTGACCGGGCCGGTGAAGAGCGGGACGATGACCGGGCCCGCGGTGCCCTTGGCGCCCAAGTGGATATGGGCCGCGGAGACGTCGACGATATTCGTGACGTCAAGCTCCCAAGATATACGGGGCTGCCCGGTCGGGCTCGGACCGCCCTCCACGAAGAGGGTGAAAGTCCCGCTTGCCGAGCTGGTGACCGGCGGCACCGACTCATCCCCGGAAAGGTCTATCACGAACCGGACCGCAGCCGCGCCGCCTGGCCCCCCGGCCGCCGTGGTCTGGGTGCTCGTCTGTGTGGTGGCGGTCGTGCCGCCGCAGCCGGCGAGCATCAGCCCGGCAAGCAGGAGCAGAAGCACGACAGAAATCAGGTACGAAAGCAGCCTCCTGGTTCTCATTTCCCCTCCGGACATAAAGAACGTGCGTCTCTCTCCCTTACCCAGGAGGCGGCAGTAGCATGCCCATGGAGGCCACAGGGGTAGATGAGCCGCGACGCCCCGCCGGGGCCCGGACGGGCTCTCCGCGCCGTGGCACTCATGCGGCGGTATGATTCACGTTGGTGACTTCCTACCGACGTCCTGGGGGCCGGAGTCATGGGCACAGAGGCTTCGCGCGGCGCAAAGATCCTCGTCCTGGCGATGCTTGCTCTGGTCCTCTTGCTCGCCGGGGCATCATGGCCCGGCTGCTCCTCCCCTGACCAAACGACCACAACGGCGGCGACGTCGGGCGGCCCGCTGGGGTCGACCGTAACCACTCGGGGCACTTCGCCGTCCTCCACGCCGTCCTCCACGCAGTCCGCGGACAATCCGGCCCCAGGCACCGGCCAGGCCGTAGGCGCGGAGGGCGCACCCGTCCGCTATCAGGAAGACAACGCCTACCTGGCCTACGCCGGCGTCTGGACCGAGAGCGTCTCGCCCGAGGACGCGGACGGCGACTTTGTCTTCGCCAGCCAGGAGTCCTCGGTCACAGTCCGTTTCAACGGCACCTCGGTGGCCTACATCGCCAAGAAGGCGTACGTCTACGGCAAGGCCAGCGTCACCCTGGACGACCGCGCCCCGGTGCTTGTCGATCTGGACTACCCCGTGGCGCAGTATCAGCAGAGGGTATGGGAGAGCGGGACGCTTCCGGCGGGCACGCACACACTCACGGTCGCATGGACCGGCGACCCGGGAGCGGACCGCCGGGGCGCCTTCATCAACATCGACGCGTTCGAGATCGCGGGGGACCTGCTCTTCGCCGAGCCCCCGGTGCGCGTCGAGCAGAGTGACAAGCGTTTCTTCTACACGGGCACCTGGAAGACAGCGGCCGACCCCTCAGCCTCCGCGGGGGACTTCAGCTTTGTCGACTCGGCGGGGGCGAGCGTGACCTTCGCGTTCAACGGTCCCCATTTCGCCTGGATCGCCAAGACCGGTCCGCAGTACGGCAAGGCCAAGGTGACCATGTACGGCCGGCTGGGCGGCACCGAGCCCGATCCCGTCGTGGTCGATCTGTACAGTCCAACGGAAGCCTGGAAGTAGGTGGTTCTCGAGGCCCCGTTCGATTCACCCGGTCCCACGTCGGTGACCATCGAGTGGACCGGCGACAAATCGGCCGGCGCGACGGGTAGCGCCATCAATATCGACGCCGTCGACATCATCGGCCGCTGGTGCAGGCGCCCGCCCGCTACGAGGAGACCAGGGGACCGCACTACGCCTTCGAGGACGAGTTCGCGTGGAACGTCTACTCGCCGGCCCAGTTCGCATCGGGGTCAAGTACTGCTCCACGGAGTTCGTCGGCGCGACGGCCACCATCCGGTTCAACGGCCGCTATCTTGCCTGGATCGCCAAGAAGGCCCCGGTCTACGGCATCGCGCGCGTGACTCTCGACGAGGGAGAGCCGGTGGACGTGGATCTCTACAGCGCCGACTTCTTGTGGAAGCAGCACGTGTGGAACACGGGACTGCTCAGCCCTGGGGAGCACACCGTGCGCATCGAGTGTACGGGCAGGAAATCGCCGAGGGCGACGAAGGCCTTCATCAACATCGACGGGTTCGACATCGTGGGCGAGTTGTTGGGCTACTGAGCCCCCCTACCGCGAGTTCGCGTGTATCAACAGCGAAGCCGCCCCATAAGCGAGCGCCGGCACCGCCACCAACGCCAGGGCCACCCGGAACCCCGCCGCGCTGGCCAGCGGACCCATGATGTAGGGGAAGGTGATGCTGCCCACCGTGCCGGACAGGATGAACAACGACGTAGCCACCGCCGACTGCCATCCCGGGAAGCGGCCCGCGTAGCTGCCGATGAGGCCGTAGGAGGCCGACGCTCCCAGGCCGGCGCCCACCGCCAGCACCAGCGACACGCCCTGTGACGGCGCCAACGCCGACCGCCACGGCGAACACCGCCAGGGTGCCGGAGAGACCAGCAGCAGCCGCGCCGGCGAGAAGCGCCGGGTGAGCGTCATCACCAGCAGCCGTCCCGCTATCAGCCCCACCCAGAACAGGGTCACCGCGAGGCTGGCCAGGGTGTCGCTGCTCCCGAACACGTCGATCTGGAACTTGGGCAGCCAGATGTTCATCGTCATCTCCGCCCCCACGTAGGTGAAGCCGGCGATCACCATGCCCAGCAGCAGCCTGGGATTGAACGCGATCACCTGCCGGAACTGCGCGAGCCGGACGTTCTGGCGTCCGCACACGTCCAGCAGCGGCAGGAACGACGACGGTCAGCGCCCACACGAGCTCCAGCCCGCCCTCGGCCACGAGTATCCAGCGCCAGGAAGCGCCCGCGTCCAGCGCGACCCCGAGGATCAGCGGGACCACCATCATCGCGAGCGCGAAGAACAGGATCATCCGCAGGGCCGCCGCCGCCCGGTTGTGGACCATGTGCGCGGAGATCCATATCCAGCAGGTGGTGTTCATGAGCGCCCCGCCGAACCCGACGAACAGGTAGGCGGCGAACAGCGACCACAGACCCCGGGAAGCGGCCCCGGCCACGGCCAGCGCTGCCGCCTGGATGAGGGTGCCGCTGAGAAGGATCGTTCTTGGCCGGGAATCGAGCCAGAGCGGTGTTGAGAATCACGATGGCCGAGGCGTTCCCGATGAACAGCCCGGCGCTGACCAGCCCGCCCCGGCTGAGCGGCACGCCCAGGTCGCGCATCATGGGGTGGAGCAGCGGGCCGATGGAGACGATGGCCATCGCTACGAGGAACTGGCTGGGGTAGAGGGGGAGGCGGTGGCGCAGAGTGGGGTTGGTGTCTGGACCAGTTGTGGCGGCGGGGTTGGTGGTGGGGGCGGGGTCGGTGCTCATGGCCTGCTACCATGTCATGAAAGGGGGCGCGGCACCACCTGGTGCGCACCGACAAGTCGTCCCAAGACCGGAGCGGACCTTGTCCTCGAGGCTCCAGGAACGTTCGAGTCCGGCGCGGCTGGGCGGGCTGAAGAAGGCCCGCAGTTGGCCGCGCCTCAGTCCGGTGCGCACTAGTTGGGGAATCGCTCCAATCTTCCCGCGCCCTCAGCCCCGGGCGCCTCAACCTCGGGCGCTCAGCCCCGGTCGCCGCAAGCTCGCGATACCACGGGAGCGACTCTCGCAGCCCTTCTTCGATGGGTCTCATCGAGATTCCTAGCTCCCTTACCGCCTCCGCGTTGGTGCCCAGGTAGGTAGCGCCGGCGCCCACCCGCAAAGTCTCGGGAGAAGAAGTTGCCCTCCAGCCGGTGGAGGCGATCGATCGGCCCCAAGAGTCGGGAGAGCGTTCTGAGGACGCGTGGTGAGGAGTGCAGGCGAGGCAAAGGGATGCCGGTCAGCTGCTCGAGGAGTGCCAGCACCCGGCTCAACTCGTGGCACGGACCGGCGATGATGTATGACTCTCCCGTCCGCCCCCTCTCCATGGCCAGAAGATGGGCCCGGGCAGTATCGGCCACATGGCCCCAGCAATAGGCGTTCTTCTGGGGAACCAGAGGTAATCTCCGTCGCAGGTAGGCGACGAACGTGTCGGCCAAGGGACCCCTGTCACCCGGGCCGTATACCGCGCCCGGTTGGACGATGACGGCCGGAAGGCCTGTCCGCATGAGCGGCAGCGCGACTTCGTAGTGGGCTTTCCACTTGGTCGCGTCGTACACGCTGATGTGCTTGCCCGTGAAGTAGTAGTCCTCGTCGACCACCCGCCCGCCGGTGTCGGAGAATACCGCCAAGGTACTCGTGTACACGATCTTGCCTACGGCAAGCTCCCCGGCCGTTTCAAGGACGTTCCGCGTGCCCTCGACATTCGTGCTGAACGCCGGCGTCTTGTCTCGCGCCCCGATCTCTGCACCATCCCGCGACGTGGAAGACCCCGTCGACACCGGTCATGGGTGCCCGCAGAGTCTCCCTTTCGGTGACGTCACCCTGGGGCGAGGAGTACCCTGGGCCGCAGCAGCGGGCTCGTCTCTGCTCGCCGCGGCCTTCACCCGCGTCGGATCGCGCACGAGCGCCACCACCTCATGGCCCGCCGCGGCCAGTTGGCGTACCACCTCGGCGCCGATGAAACCCGTCGCTCCTGTTACGAGATAGCGCATGGCCGCACCCGACTCAATAGCCGCCCGCCGCCGACGTGGTCGTGGACCCGCCGCCTGCCGCGCTCGTCTCCGTGGTCGCGCCGCCCGTGGTCATGATGATCTGTCCCCTGATCTCGCCGTTCGGGAAGGCCTTGGTGTGCACGTTCACGTAGGTGTTGCCGGCCTGCATGGCAGCGAGCAGATCGGAGACGGTCTTGCCGGACATCGGGCCCGTCAGGTTAGCGTCGGTGATCGAACCCTGGGCCAACACCCCGCTGAAGCTGCCGGTCTTGGCCGGGCCGGTGAAGAGCGGGACGACGACCGAGCCCTCGGCGCCCTTGGCGCCCAAGTGGATATGGGACGCTGAGACGTCGACGATATCCTTGACGTCGAGCTCGTACGATATGCGGGGCTGTCCGGTGGGGCTGGGGCCGCCTTCCACGAAGAGGGTGAAGGTCCCGCTGGCCGAGGTCGCGGCCGGCGGCACTACCTCATCCCCGGAAAGGCTTATCACGAACCGGACCGGAGCCGCGCCGCCTGGTCCCCCGGCCGCCGTGGTCTGGGTACTCGTCTGTGTCGTAGTGGTCGTGCCGCCGCAGCCGGCGAGCATCAGCCCGGCGAACAGGAGCAGAAGCGCGACAGGGATCAGATAGAAAAGCGGTCTGCCGATTCTCATTTCCCCCTCCAGGTCATAGATGATTTGCGTCGCTCCTTACCCCAAACGGGTCAGAAGCATGCGGACGCCCGATCCGTAAAGTAGTCATAAAGGGCGAAAAGCGGAGCGCGTGGTCCTGTGCCGCATGGTAGCGTGGGCACCTGAAAGGGTCGGCCATGGGCGCCCCGTGTTCCCACGCGCCCCATGGGTGACCTGCAAAGGCTCTCGAGAACGGAGGGGTTCCGAAGTGGGCGTACGCGCAACCCGCGGGCTTTTGTTCGTCACCGCCATTGTCTTCGCCTTCAGCACCCCCATCGTCGCCGGCGTGGCGCTGGCCGCCGATCCCGCCGGTACCTCCACGACCGCGACGAAGCCGCCGGCAGCTCCGCGGCCTCAACAGCCGCCGGCACCTCCACATCCTCAGCGTTCCCCGCGGCTCCTGCGCTGACCAGGTACGACCAGACCGACCCGGCGATCTCCTACTCGGGCACGTGGACCACCGTCAAGAAGACCGCCGCCTCCGACCGTAGCTACGCCCGCGCCAACACGCCGGCGCCTCCGTCAACATAGCGTTCAACGGAACGCGGCTCGACTGGATCGCCACGCTGCAACACCACGGCCGGCGCGGCCGACGTGTACCTCGACGGCGTCTTCGTGAAGACCGTCAACCTCGGCAATCCTGCCGCCGCCTATCAGCAGCGTCGTCTGGTCCACCGGGACTCTCACCAGCGGCGTGCACACGGTGAGGATCGTCCGGAACGCAGACAGCGCTTCCGGCGCGTACCTAACCATCGACGCCGTCGACGTGGTCGGAACCCTGGTCAAGTGCCAGTGGGTGGAGCAGAACAACTCCCTTCTTGCCTACGAAGGCTCCTGGACGCCACGGACGGGTTCTGCATCCTCGGGGGGCGGAGACATCTACACCACTTCCACGGGCGGCGCGGTGACGGCCAGCTTCACCGGCACCTATCTGGCCTGGGTGGGCCAGAAGGATCCGACGGGCGGCAGTCGCGAAGGTGACACTGGATGAGGCCCAGACCTTCACGTCGACCTCTACAGGCGCCTCGACCCTCTATCAGCAGAAACTCTGGGACACCGGGCAGCTGACTTCGGGAGCGCACACCGTCAAGATCGAATGGACGGCCGCCGGGAGCGCCGAGCGCCGCCATCCGGCACCTCCGTGGGCGCGGACGGGTTCCTGGTCGCGGGCACGATGACCCAGGCCTACGTGTGGCACCGCCTCCAAGACAGCGACCCGCGCGTGCTCGTACTGGGGCACGTGGACCGCGAACCCCGTCTTCCTGGCCTCCGGTGGCAGCGACAAGCGGGCCGGCACCGGCCAGGCCATGGTCACCGTGACCTTCACCGGCAAGCAGCTCGATTGGCTGGCCACCACCGGCCCGGGATTGGGCGACGCCGACGTGTCGGTCGATAGCGGCCCGGCGCAGCTCGTCCATCTGTCCGGAGCCGACCACCCTCTATCAGCAGAAGGTCTGGTCCACCGGCACGTTGGCCGCGGGGACGCACACCGTCCAGATCTCGTGGGACAAGAACAACGCCGCGGGCGCGGCCATCGACGTGGACGCGTTCGACGTGCTCGGCGTCCTGCCGGCCACCACCGACGTGCACGCCCTGCGGATCATGTGGGCCGAGCAGAAGCTCGCGGACCTCTCCTACCGGCCGGGGACTGTCGACGGCGTGGTCGACCGCCAGACGCGCGGTGCCGTCATCGCCTTCCAGAAGTGGGAGGGGCTGTCGCGGAACGGCAAGCTCAGCGACGAGGTCTTCGCCCGGCTGCAGACCGCCACCCGGCCCACGCCCAGCAAGAAGCGGCGGCAGCGACCCCTGGATCGAGGTCGACAAGACCAAGCAGGTGCTCCTCTACTGCAAGGACGGGGCCGTGCTGTGGACCATCCCCGTGTCCACCGGCAGCCCGAGCGTCGGGTTCGAGACGCCCTCCGGAACGTACAAGATCATGCGCAAGACCCTGGAGACCAACCCGCGCTGGCACCCGATGTACCTCCGTGCCCACGGCGTATCTGGCCATCCACGGGTATCCCAACGTTCCCCGCGCCGGGCCAGCCACGGCTGTATCCGCACGCAGATCTGGGACCAGCGCGAGCTCTATCCGCTGATCCCGGTCGGGACGTATGTGTATATCTACTAGGTATTCCCGGACCCTGGCGACCGTTGTCGCCTGCGCGGTTCTACTTGCAGCCGCGCTCCTGCTCTCCTCGTGCGCCTATTCGAACGCGGACCGGCCCATGAGCACCTCGCCGGCCCTCGGCGTCGCCACAGCGGACCAGCCCATGACCACCTCGCCGGCCCTCGGCATCGCCATGACCACAGGCCAAACCGCGCTCGAGGACTTCGGGGATGCGGTGATCTCGTACCTGGGTGGGAAGACGGATCTCGCTTCCATGCAGGCCCTCGCGGCCCCCTCGGCCCAGGAAGGTCTAGCTCAGATGCTCTCGTCGCTCAAACAGCCCACCAGGTTCCGGGTGGTGAGCGCGGCCGCCATGGGTGACGCCACCAAGGTCGACAACGACGTCCTGTTCCTGGGGGGTGGGAGCGAACCGGCCGAGTTCACCATAACCATCGCGGTGGACCCGGACAAGCAAACGATCACCATAGTGGCCATCCAGCCAGGACGCACCGGCCTCCTTGCACCGGTCAGCACCACGAGCAGCCTCCCGATCACCACGATCCTGGAGAGTGACGAGCAAGGCTCCTCTCTCCCCATCATCCAGCTACAGGACCAGCCGAATCCCGAGTACTTAAGCCCGGTGAACTCCTTCATCATCGCCGACGCGATCGCCCTGGCGACGGTGACTGAGGTGCTTCCGCTGCGTGGTAACCCCCTGGCCGGGGCGCCGGACACCCTCGGACAGAACGAACGCCGGCCGGTCGTCTACAAGGGGTACGTCCTAGAGGTGGAAAAGGCCTACGGGCCGGACAGTATCCCGAAAACGATCACGATCTACGCCCTGGGGAACGGGACCGTCGCGCTGGACGGCACGACCTACCAGGTGCGCGAGAAGTACCCACTGGACGTACAGCCGGGCGACAGGCTCCTGCTCCCGTTGGTCAAGTTCACGCCGTTCGGCACCCCGGACCTCAAAGCAGACGAATACTGGGTGCAGGCCAACTGTGCCGTGTTCGCGGTGGATGCCTTCGGCGACTGCGAGCGCGTGACCGGTGCCGACCTGATGCCCGAGAATCGGAATGAGTTCTCGCTGGCGGAGTTGAAGAGATGATCGCGGGGCCGGAGGGGCAGGCGACCACCACCAGCGCCCCGGTCACCACAATCGTGGACGCGAGCGCGGCCGGCACCGCCCACCCCGTCATCCTGATACAGGAGCCGCGGGACCTGGAGCTCATGTCCGCCATGTACTCGTTCTCCACAGCCGATGCGATCGCCCTGGCCGCGGTGACCGAGGTGCTTCCCCTGCGCCGCAACCCCTCGTCCCAGCCCATCGTCTACAAGGGGTACGTCCTTCAGGTGGAGAAGGCCTACGGGCCGGACAGCATCCCGAAGCAGATCACGGTGTACGTGCTGGGGAACGGGACCATCGAACTGGACGGGGTCACCTATGAGGTGCGGGAGAAGTACCCGCTCGACGCGAAGCCGGGCGACAAGTTCCTGCTCCCGCTGGTGAAGACGGCGTACTTCGGCACGCCGGACCTCAAAGAACACGAATACTGGGTGCAGGCCAACTGGACCGTATGGGCCGTGGATACGAGCGGCACCGCCAGGCGCGTGACTGCCATAGATACCGAGAGCCCGAATGAGTTCCCGTTGTCGGAGCTGGAGAAGATCATCACGGGGCCAAGCGAACGGCAGCCGAGCGTGGTTCGATAGCATTCGCGCCCCGTTCGCATCACCATGAAGAGCACTGAACCGTGAATCAGTTGTGGCATCAAGCCCTCGGGCTATACTGAACGCGACATGTGCGATCAAGTGACCGAATCTCGGACTTCGTTCCATCGGAGGTGACCATATGATGAGATTCGACCGGATTACGACGGACCCCGATCAAATGGGCGGGCTGCCCTGCATGCGTGGATTGAGGATTCCAGTAGCTGCGGTCGTGGATATGGTGGCCGAAGGCATGACGGTCGCCGAGATCATCGGCAACTACCCGGATCTTGAGCCCGAGGATGTCGAGGAGGCCCTTCACTACGCGGCCGAGAGCGTGCGCGAAAGAGAGCTTCCGCTTCGGGTGGCTTCCTGAAGTTCCTCGTCGACAACGCGATCTCGCCGAAACTCGCGACGGGCCTCACGCAGGCCGGGCATGATGCGGTTCACGTCCGGGATTTCGATATGCAGTCGGCGAGCGACGACGACGTCTTTGCCCTTGCCGAGCGGGAGGGCAGGGTTCTGATCTCCGCAGACTCCGATTTCGGCACCCTGCTAGCCTTGCGGGGCCAATCCAAACCATCGGTCATCCTGTTCAGGCGTGGTGTCAGCAAGCGGCCCGATGCTCAGCTCACTCTACTTCTTGACAACCTCGATTCGATTGCCGAGGATTTGGCCGTGGGCAGTGCGGTCGTCTTTGAACATTCACGGATCAGGGTTCGGAGGCTTCCGGTTGCAGGCTAGGGGCTTGCGTGGATCAGAGGCGACGCCACCCCGCAGCCGATCGTGAAGTCTCCGAGCCGTCTCAGTCCTCGTCCGAAAGAACCTCTTCACCGCCGCTCGTGCCGCCGGCTCCTCCCAGCGCCATCTGCTCGTGGTCGGCGCCACGCTGCAGCCGCGGGGCCTTGCGGAAGGTGACGTTGGCGTGGCGAGACGGGTAGTCGATACCTGCCCCGCCGAGAAGGTCGGCCACGGTGAGAATCTGCACGCGCGGATGCTTGGTGTGCCAGCCAGGTGAGCTGTAGAAGCCGGCGGAGGCGGCCTCCGTGCGCATGGGCTGGGTAGGCTCCTTCATGGAGATGAGCACCCCTATCTCGGCCTGCTCGCGGGTCGAGCACACCCTCGAGGTCGCGCACGTGAGCCACGTTGCAGGTCTCTCCCGCCTTGACCGAGATGATCACCTGCTTGGTCTTGCCCTTGGCCTCGTCGTGGAAGAAGAGGCGTCCGTCGATGCCGCGGTCGGCGCCCTTCTTGTGCTCCACGGGCCGGGCGCCCACCAGTCCCAGGGCCCACCACTGGAACTGCCAGGGATCCTGAGCGGCAAGCGCTTCGGCATCCGGAACCGACACCGGCTCACCGATAACCCGAGGCATTGATTCTTCGCCAAAGGAATCCGAAAGCCGGTTCTTGATGAGTGTCATGGCCAGGTGGGTGATGTCGATGCCGATCCAATTGCGCTTGAGCTTCTCCGCGGCGATGACGGCGGTGCCGCAGCCGCAGAACGGGTCGAGCACCAGGTCGCCCGGGTTGCTGGAGGCGGAGATGATGCGCTCGAGAAGGGCGAGGGGCTTCTGGGTGGGGTAGCCGAGGCGCTCCTGCGGCGTGGGCGTCGATCGGCGGGATGTCCTCCCAGATGTTGTTGGAGACGGCATCGCCGGTGCATCTCGTCGAGGTACCGCTTCAGGCGAATGCGGCCATCGGACGGTTCTGCGGGAAGTAGCAGGCGTCCCTCGCGGTCAAGTTCCTGCATCATTCGCTTCAGGTCGCACGCCCAGCCGTTCGGGATGCGGCTTGTACGTGACGCCGTTCGTAGCCTCGTAGTGATACCGCAGATTCGGACGTGCGCCCTGGGTTCCGGAGCGTGATCGACTGCCGATATCGCCGCCCGTCAGGATCGTGCGTACTCGGTAAATGTCTTCTCGACGTAGTCGTGCGGAAGCGGCAGTGTATTGCTGGCGCACAGGTCTAGTCCGAGACCCTTTGAATAGAAGAGGATCGAGTCGCGAACCGAGCCGTAGTTGCGACCTGCGTTTCCGTGCGCTGACTGGTGCGCTTCCAGATGATCTCGTTGCGAAAGTTCTGCGGCCCAAAGATCGCATCCATCAGCATCTTCAGATAGTGGCTCGCCGTCGGGTCGCAGTGCAGGTAGATGCTGCCGGTGGGCTTGAGCACGCGGCGCAGCTCGACCAGGCGAGGGCCATCATGGACAGGTAGGCGAGCATGTTGCTGGGGCCGAGGAAGGTCCGGAACGCCGCGCAGGGCGTCGGCCACTCGGCCGCCGGCTTCCACGGTCTCCTCGTACTCCCGGGCGGCCTCCTGGTCCCAGGTCCAGGTGTCCTCGAAGGCCTTGATCTGGGCGGCCGCGCGGGTGCCGTTCTGCTCGGCGAAGAGGACGTTGTAGTGGCGTTGGAGTTGAACGGCGGGTCGAGGTAGATCAGGTCGACGGACTCGTCCTTGACGTAGCGCCGCAGGATGTCGAGGTTGTCGCCGTAGTAGAGGACGTTCTGGTTCATAAGGGCAGGCTAGCACCGCGGCCGGACGGGAGCAACGCGGACTTGCCGTGCGTCCGACCGCTCGCCATGTTTGGCCCTTAGGCTGATTCCGGCGCCCTCAGTTGTCGTTCATGGTGGAAACGTCCGACTCGCGAGGGGGTGATGCAGCATGACTAGGCGGTACAATTCCTTCATGGAGACGAAGAAGTTCATCTACTTCGAAGACGAGGGGATGTTCATCGGCTGGCTGGAAGAGTATCCGGACTACCGGACTCAGGGCAGGACGCTGGACGAACTCAAAGAGAATCTTCTCGATATCTACAAGGACGTCTCCTCTGGAGAGATTCCCTTCGTCCACAAGGTTGGTGAGCTCAACATCAGGTGAAGCGCACCGACCTCGTTCGACTCCTTGAGTCGAGGGGCTGTGCGCTGGTGTTGCCGTAGATTGCGGAGTTGCGGGCTACATCCGCACCAATAGCCGCCCTGTGCGCAGCTGTCGATTGATGAATTCCAGATCGAACCCCTCGGGATCGTAGTTCGGCCCGGCCCAGGTTTGCATCTCCTCGTGTTCGGGGTGGCTTGGCCGGCGAAGGACCTTCAGCATCTCGCGGTACCCGTACACACCACCGCAATCCTCGTGGGGAAAGCCGCGCTCGCCGCCCAGGCACACGGGATGGCCCGGCGCTTGGTCGGGCGGCAAGACGTCCTCCAGCAGCACCTTGTGCTCCCAATGGTCCCCAAAATCGTAGACATACTTGAAGCTCTCTCCCCCATGAGCGGCAGCGCGTTGAGCTTGTAGCGGGCGCTGCTCAGGTGATCGAGCTCGCCATCGGGATCCGGATAGCCGTACTCGGTGCCGGCGATCTCGAACAGGTGGAGGTGATAGTTCCACCACCCGCCCATGATCTGGATGGCCATGTGCAACTTGTGGAGGGTGACCTGGTTGGAGATCAGCAGCCGCCGCCAGATGGGTGGCCGGATACCCACCAGGGAGACCTTGAACTGATAAACCGCGGGAGGAGCGACGGAGGGCGCCGGCAGGCCATGCTTCTCGATGTCGGCCAGGATCTGGGCGGCCGCCTTGCCGAGCGGAAGGACATTCTCGCGAACGATCTTGGAGACGACACCCTCCGGATAGGCCGCAAAGAACCCAGAGCGAAACGGGTCCACGTTCTCGAACATCTTCAGCTCGAGCCAGGGCGCCGTCGGCCGCATGGCTCTGACGGCCGGAGGCAATTCCCGAACGGCGTCCGCCATGCGGACGAGCCAGACGAGCAGCAGGGCATCGTCGCGCAGGAGTTGCGAGATGCCGGGCACGTCGGCCAGGACCGCGTCTACTGCGGCTCGGTCGACCTGGAGGTAGCCGCGGGCGAAATCGGCGGCTTTGACGATGGTTCTCAGCTTGGGCCGCGAATAGAAGGCATGATTCATCCTTGGTCGGGCGCTAACCAACTCCACTCCCAGGCGCCGGAAATCCTCGTCGAACGAACACACCGCCTCGCGTGTGGCGCATGACACCTGGGCCAGATAGGCATCGACGAAGTCGACGTTGCTGCCGGCCATCGTCTCGAGGGCCGAAACGACAGTATCACCATCGACCGCGTCCACCCCTCTTGCCGTGAGCAGCGCGGTGAGAGCTTCGGCGATCCGGCGTTTGTCGTGGCCGTAGAAGGACTGGAGCACCCAGACAACCTCGGCGACTACCAGAGGAGCGACACGCAGGAGCAGTTCGCCACGCTCTGCTCGTTCCGCAACGGCCGCGGCCCTTTCGGCCATGGCCGGCGGAATCATTCGTCAACAGGCGCAGCAGAACGTTTGCGTCCACCCAGACCGGTTTCAACTGTCGCCGGCTCCGGAATCGGTGCAGAGCTCCTCGCCGAGCCGCCGGCCTGTTTCCTCCCGGATCGTGTCGCGGCCGGGAAACGGTCTTGTGGCCGGGAGCGCTCCTCTCAGCTCGCTGAGTCGGCGCCGCTTGAGCCCCCTTGCGTACAGCTCCCCGTCGCGGACTTCGAAGACGAGCTCATCTCCCGGCTGGAGGTCGAGCTTCCGGCGCACCTCGATGGGCACGGTGACCTGGCCCTTACTTGTTATTCTTGTCCTTGGAATGAGAGATGTCCTTACCATCTGAGCAGTCCTTACCTCACATGCTATTCGTTGCCGCGGTGCGCGTCAAGAGCGCCTCGACTCTGACGGGCGGCGCGACCCCGTACCGTGGGACCTTGGTGGAGTCTGGTCCGGCACCAGGGTTCTCCCGACCGCGCCCAGACGTGCCGTGACATCCAGACGATTTCTCCCTGTCCGCCCTGCCCTTTACCCCACCTTCTTAGGAATAGCCCCAGTCCCCGCTCCCGGCGCCCGCTTCTTGGCCGACGCGGTCCCGTCCCCATAGGTCTCAGTCTCCCGCCGCCCGATCATGTCGACAGGGTCGGGCATGGGCGGCAGGGCCGGGCTGGGAGGGGCTGGCGGCGGCTTTGATTGCCGGGCCCGCCTCCTCGCCAACACCTCCTCCAGATCCAACACCTCCTCGGCCACGATAGCCAGCCCCCGCTTGTGGTTGTTCTGCAGCCGTCCCCGCACCAGGAAGTAGCTGGCCCGGGCCACCACCGGGGCGATCCTGGCCAGCTTGCTTCTCGAAGCACACGCACTCAAACAGCCCGTAGGCGTCCTCTAGGGTCAGGAACATCGTCCTTTTCCCCGAACGCATCCAGGGGTTCTGAGCCCGCTCGTAGACGCCGGCCACCGTCACCGGGACCTCGTCTCCCAGGGCGGGGAGCTCGTAGCTCATGCGCACGCCCATCCGGCGGAGTTCCTCCTCGTAGAGCTGGAGGGGATGGCAGCTCACGGTGAGGCCCAGGAGTTCGAGTTCGGAGCGGACCTTGTCCTCGAGGCTCCAGGAGCGTTCGAGTCCGGCGCGGCTGGGCGGGCTGAAGAAGGCCCGCAGTTGGCCGCGCCTCTGTCCGGAAGACCCGGCCAGGGCCTCCAGGCGATCGTGCAGCAGGGGCAGGCGCCAGAGCAGTTCGGTGCGGTCGGGCTCGAGAGAGTCGAAGGCGCCCACCCGGATGAGGTTCTCGGCCACCGCGCTGTCGATGCGGGTGCGCAGGTAGAAGTCCTCGAAGCTCGTGAAGGGGCCGTGGCGGCGTTCCTCCTCGATGCGGTCGAGGGTGCGCTCGCCCATCTGCTTGAGGTAGGAGAGGCCGACGCGCAGGGCCCGGCCGGCGTCCGGGGCGATGCCGGTGCTGGGGGCGAGGCAGGCGCCGGGCTCCACGCCTCCGCGGGCGCGTGGGGCGCGGGGGAGGAGGAGGTCGCCGGGGCGGGCGGGCGCTTCGCGCCCCAGCGGGGTGGTCTGAGCGGTGGGGCTTAGGCTGGCTGGCGGGGTGGCGGTGGTGTCAGGTCCAGACGGACCGGATTTCGCCCCACCTCGACGGTCGCCGTCAGAAACCCGGTGCTCCAGCGCCGCCTGCAGGGCCTCGGCATAGGCCTGGTCCCCATCCTGCTCGGCGGCCAACTCGGCCAGATCGGCGTCGGTGAGCCCCCAGCCGTGCTCGGCGGTCCAGGCTTGGGCGAAGGGGTTGTAGGGGGCTTGCGCCCCATGGGTGCGTGCCGCGCCGAACAGGTCTGAGTCACCGCCGGCTGCGCCGCGCCCAGAAGGTCGGGCTCACGCCGGTCCCGGCCCCCGCCCAAGGATCCGGCGCCACCGCATCCTCCACGGTGAACCCCCGCCCCGACAGATTGATGTCCAGCGGCCGCACCTCCAGCCCGAAGCGGCGGGCGTCGTTCAGCACCGTCCGCGGCGTATAGAACCCCATCGGGTAGTTGTTGAGGATGGAGCAGAGGAACTCGGCCGGGTAGTAGGCCTTGAGGTAGGCGGTGGCGTAGGCGATGACGGCGAAACACACCGAGTGGCTCTTGTTGAACCCGTAGGCGGCGAAGCCCTCCAACTGGCGGAAGACCTCCCGCGCCGCGTCCTCCGGCACGCCCCGGGCGACGGCCCCGCCGATGAAGGTCTCGCCGATCTTGGCCATCTCCTCCCGGCTGCGGTCGCGGGTCATGGCTCGGCGGAGGGAGTCGGCGTCGGCCAGGTCGAACCCGGCCACCGACTGGGCTATGCGCAGCACCTGCTCCTGATAGAGGATCACCCCGTAGGTGTCGGCCACCGCCTCGGCCATGGCGGGGTGGGGGAGGACGACGGGCTCGATGCCCCAGCGGCGGTCGATGAAGGGGCCGATCATCTCGGCCTCCAGCGGACCGGGCCGGTAGAGGGCGATGGCGGCGATGACGTCGTCGAAGTCCCGCTCCTGCAGGCGGGAGGCGAGGTTGCGCTGGCCGGCCGACTCCAGCTGGAACAGCCCGATGGAGCCGCCGTTGGAGACGATCTCGTAGGCGGCGGGGTCGTCGGGGGGCAGGTCGTAGGGGCGGATGCGGCGCCCGGTGCGCTGCCGGATGAGGTGGACGGTCTCCGAGACGGCCGAGTGGGTGCGGAGGCCGAGGATGTCCATCTTGACCAGGCCCAGGGCGGCGACGTCGTCCTTGTTGAACTGGATGACCACCACGCCCTTGGCCGCCCACTGGAGCGGGGCGTAGTAGGTGATGGGCCGGTCGGTGATGACGAAGCCCCCCAGGTGGGTGCCCAGGTGCATGGGGAAGGAGTCGAGGCGCTCGACCAGGTCCAACAGACGCGCGTACCGACCCTCGGGGCGCGCGGGGGCGCCGTCGGCCGGCGGCACCGCAGGGGCTGAGTCCTGCAGCGGTGAGTCGCGCAGCTCCGGCCAGGCGCCGGCCAGATACTCCCGTATGCGCGCCGCGTCCCCGTGCCGGGGCACGTGCTTGGCCAGGGCGTTGATCTCGGTGGGGGCGTATCCCAGGGCCTCGGCCACGATCCGGACCGCCGAGCGGGGGCTCATGGTGTTGATATTGGCCACCACAGCCACGTTTTCGTTTCCGAAAGTCTTGTAGATGTGTTCGATCACCTCGTCCCGGCGCGAGGAACAGAAGTCCACGTCGATGTCGGGCATCTCGCGGCGGTTGGGATTGAGGAACCGCTCGAACAGCAGGTTGTGGCGGATAGGCTCGCTGGCGGTGATATCCAGCGCGTGACAGACGATCGAGTTCCCAGCCGACCCCCGCCCCGAGCACGCGACGCCCTTGGCGCGCGCCCACCTGACGATGTCGTGCACCACCAAGAAATAATGGGCGAATCCCATCTGCTGGATCATGCGGAGCTCCTTCTCCAGAAGCTCCACGGCCCGGGGCGGCACCGGCTTGTACATGCGGGCGATGCCCCGGAAGCAGCGCTTGGCCAGGAGCGAGTAGGCGGTCTCGCCGCGGGGCACCTCCACCTTGGGGAAGTGGTAGGTGCCGAGCTCGAGGTCGACGTTGCAGCGGGCGGCGATCTGCGCCGTCGCGTCGAGCGGCGATGACCAGGCGGCGAGAGGGCCGGGGCGACGCGCGGACGCGGGGCAGTGGGTACGCGTGGGCGTAGGCGCCAAGGGGGATACGTGCGTGGGTGCCGGGGCCGTCCTATGCGGTTTGCGGAATTCCGCAAATCTATTAGACGCGGGGGAGGGTGAATCAGCACGGTGGTCGGCCTGGCGTGGCGCTGCTTGTCGCACCCCAGTGTTTGCAGTATCTATTGCACTGCAACGCTCATGCATAGAAGCACCGTCCCATGGGCTGCTGCCGTCGCACGGTGGCGCTCCATAAAGTGCAATTGATGTTGCATTGCAATCATCATGCATTACCACCGAACGGGGCGCAGTATCTTCGGGCTGGTCGGCGGCGGCAATCAGCTCCAGTAGGGGGGCCGCCAAAGCCTCTATTTCCGCCTTAGCCTTGAGGCAACGGACGCCGGGTGCCGGATCCGGATATCCCGACAGGGGCTTGTCGTGGCCGGCGGCCCGGCAGATCAGGTGAATGGCTCTGTCAGATCCCCGAGCGTAGTGGGCATTTGTGGTGAGGACGGTGGGCAGTCCACAGGCGCGCGCCAGCGCCGCGAGCTGCAGGCAGTAGGTGAGACAGGACAGGCGCCAGGGCCGGTCGTCTCGATGGAAGCCGACGTCGTAGTCGGAGGGATTGAGCCGCTGCGGGTGGCCCTGGGGGAGATCGGAGCGGCGGCGGCTTTGGCGGCGGCCCTGGCTGTCGCTGCGGCGATGCGGCCGTGGGGGCCGATACCATCGGCCTTGAATGCAATAGAAGTTGCAATGCAATGGTGACGCGATGAAGGCGAGTCGACGGCGATGGACGTGTCGGCGCCGGCCGGGGCGGCCACCTGCTCGTGCCGCAGCCGGTTGCCGATGGCGGGCGCCTTCTTGAAGACGGCGGCGCCGTGCTGGCCGGCGTGCGCCTCCTGGTGGGGCTCGTAGCCGAAGTACTGCAGCTCCACGTAGAGGTGCGCGGGGCCGAAGATGTCGCGCAGGTGGAGGAGCGCCGCGCGGGCGTCGGTCGTCGCGGCCGGCGTCGATCAGGTAGCCGATCTCCCCGTGGCGGCAGCCGGTGAGGCAGATGAGCCCCTCGGCGTGGCTCCGCAGCGACTCGAGGGTGACGAGGGGCGGGCGCTCGCGCTCGGGGTCGGCGAGGTGGGCGGCGGAGAGGAGGCGGCAGAGGTTGGCGTAGCCCTCGCGGGTCTCGGCGAGGAGGACGAGGTGATGGGGATCGTCGCCGGCGCCGGAGCGCGGGTCGCTCTGGCCCGGGTTGCCGTGCGCGCCGGCGCCAGTGGGTGCCGCGGATCCGGGCCGCTCGCCGCCGGACAGCAGCGACTCTACCCGTACCTCGGCGCCGAAGATCGGCTTGATGCCCCGCTTGGCGCAGGCCTTGGCAAAGCGGACCGCGCCGTACAGGCCGTCGTGGTCGGTGAGCGCCAGAGCCGGCTGCCCGAGTTCGGCGGCCCGGGCCACCAACTCCTCGATGCGGCTGCCGCCGTCGAGGAACGAGAAGTTCGAGTGCACGTGCAGGTGGACGAACGGGGGAGAGGGATCGCCCGCGGGTTCCGCTTCCGCGTCGAGGTCGGGCTGCTCGTGTTTCTTGAGCGGGCGGGTGTAGCCGAACTTGTGGATCTCGCCGTAGACGGGCGCCGGCGCGCCTGGCTGGCGGCCGGCCGGTCGCCCGTCCTCGCCCATGCCGCGTGTGGCGGATGTAGTCGTGGCTGGGCGGGATCTTCTGGACCGGGAAACGGCTTCCGTCCGGCTTCTGGGGGTCGCTCGCTGTCATTGCAATAAACGTTTCATGTTTAATAAAAAGCAATAGAAGTGGTAATGGCCGTAAGGTCGATCAGTGGCGGTGACCGTGGTTAGCTGAACATATGTTCGTAGGAGCAGATTATAAACAAACAAATGTTCGGATAGCAAGAGAGCGGAGCCGCCAGAACGCGCCAGGACCAACCAAAGGGTGGAGGGTAGAGCTGATCCTCTTGCTCTACCTTCGCTTGCCACACGCGAGAGACAGAGAGGGGAGTGCGTTGATTATGATACCGAATCTGGTACCATAAAGGTGAGGCTGGTCGCGGGTGATCCAACTCGAGAAGCTCTACCTAAGAGGCAGCCTCTGCGCCGGCGAACACGCGGTTTGAGGACCTCGTGCGACTCGTGGAAGCAGTGGGATTTGTAGAAACCCGGCCAAGAGGCTCTCATCGCATATTCCGTCACCGCGATCACCCGGAGCTCATTCTGAACCTGCAACCTCTAGGAGGAAAGGCGAAGGAGTGCCAGGTCAGGGAAGTCGCGGCGATAATCGATCACGAAGACCTTCGGGGGTGGTGACATGTTCAAGTACTCGATGCAGCTCTTCTGGAGCGAAGAAGACGGGGAGTATGTCGCGCTCATCCCGGAGTTCCCCTACCTGAGCGCTTTGAGCAAGAAGCCCGATCAGGCAGTTCGAGAAGCCCTCATGGTTGCAGAGGCCTTCCTGGAGGATATGGCTGAAACCGGAGACGAGCCTCCGGAGCCACAGGTTCTTTCGAGCTTCAGCGGTCAGACGCGGGTGCGGATGCCGCGGACCTTACACCAGAGACTGGCGGGCCGGGCGCGGATGGAGGACGTTTCGCTCAACACGTTGATCGTCAGTCTGTTGGCGGAAGGGATTGGGGCGATGGACACGCTTCCTGTGGGCGAACGAAAGACCAGGCGCCCCAAGCGCAACGCCGATCGCGTTGCGGCGGCGGGCGAGCAGTAGCGCGGCTGCCGTAAGTCGCCCGCACCGCAGGCTGCCCCCGCGCGCTATCCTGAGGCATCGAACTCCGCTGACTGGAGGGTGGCGTGGACAGGCTGAACCAACTGATCATCTCGGCAGGCTTCCCCGATTTTCGCTGGACCGACGGCTCCAAGATCGCCGTAGGCCCACTGGGTGCGGGCCAAGTGCACCTACGCCTGCGACGGGTACGCTCGCAAAGCCAACTGTCCCCCCAACGTGCCGCCGGTGGAGGAATGCGTCCAGTTCTTTGCCGACTACGAGCGCATCGCAGTCATCCACATGCAGGTGCCCGGGTGTGACGAGGCCGGCCTCACCGCCTGGAAGCAGGAGACCAACCCGAAGCTTCTCCGGTTGGAGCGGGCCGTCTTCCTCGCCGGGTACTACAAAGCCATGGTGCTCTTTCCCGGCACCTGTTCGGCGTGTCCCGATTGCGCCGGCACGCGGGCGGAGTGTCGCTACCCGGAGGACAGCCGCCCGACCCCCGAGGCTCTGGCCGTGGACGTGTTCGCGACGGCGCGGGAACTCGGCTACCCCATAGAGGTGCTCACCGACCGGTCGCAGATGATGGACCGCTACGCGTTCGTGCTGGTGGAGTAGGGATCCACGACGGCCGCGGAAATGGGAGCGACCGGCGCTAGGCGGCCCGCGTATCTGGCCCTGCATGAATCCGGCGAGTTGGCCGAGCGGGCCCGCCGGGCGCAGGCGCTGTTGCGCCGCTGCGTCACTTGTCCGCGGAACTGCCGGGTGGATCGCATCGCCGGCGAACTGGGCGTCTGCCATGTTGGCGCTCCGGCCCAGGTGGCGAGCTACGGTCCGCATCTTGGCGAGGAGGCCCCGCTGGTGGGGCGCGGCGGGTCGGGGACCATCTTCTTCGCCGGCTGCAACCTGAACTGCGTGTTCTGCCAGAACTTCGACATCAGCCAGCCGGCGGCGGCGTCGGGCGAACTGCGCGCTGCGTGGGAGATCCCGGCGGGGCGGATCGCGGAGATGATGCTGAGCCTGCAGGCGGCGGGCTGCGAGAACATCAACCTGGTGTCGCCCAGCCACGTGGTGCCGCAGATCCTGGCGGCGCGTCGCGGTGGCGGCGGAGCGTGGGCTGCGGCTGCCCTTCGTCTACAACTCCGGCGGCTACGACGCGGTCCACACGTTGCGGCTGCTCGATGGGGTGGTGGACATCTACATGCCCGACATGAAGTACAGCGACGAGGCGGTGGGGGAGCGGCTGTCCGGGGTGGGCGACTATGTGGCGCGCAACCGCGCCGCCTTGCTGGAGATGCACCGGCAGGTGGGCGACTTGGAGCTCGACGAGCGCGGTGTGGCCTCGCGGGGGCTTCTTGTGCGCCACCTGGTCTTGCCCGGCGGGCTGGCCGGCTCCGCGGCCACGGCCCGCTTCCTTGCGGACGAGGTGTCGCGCGACACCTACATCAACGTCATGGATCAGTACCGGCCGGCCTTCAAAGCGACACGAGGCGAGTTGGGTTGCGGCGGGACCGCCGCGCCGTCCAGCCGGGTGCGGCGGGCGAAGCCTGGGGCGCCGCCGCCGCCGACTGCGCCGCCATCTGCCGCGCTCCTAGCGCGGCAGAATATCAGGCGGCACTTGCAGAGGTCCGGGCAGCGGGGTTGTGGCGGCTGGACGGCAGTTAGCGCCGCCCCGCTCGCCGTAACATCCCGACGGCCGCGGCGCCGTGCCGGCCGCGGCTAACTATTGCATCACTATCTCGTCGATCTTGGCCTTGGCTTCGCGTAGCACCTCGCGGATCTCCCTCAATTTGTCGGGATCGCCGAGGGTGCGCTGCATCGAACCGGCGAAGTCGCCGAACATCCAGCGCATCTCGCGCATGAGTCTCCGGGCCACCGCTCGAGACGAACCTCGGACCCCATGCGGGACCGTGTCCGCGGCCGCGGCGGCCGCCTTCCGGGCCTCGGGGGGCTTCGCCCCTGTGCGGCTCTCCGGCTTGGCCTTCGGCCCCGGAGGCTGCCTGGTCGCCCGCGTCTGCTTCGCCGGCGCCGCCCGGGCCGCCGCACGGGCCGGCGCCGGTGCGGCCGGGGCCGAACGGGAAGGGCGGGCGGCGACCCTCACCGTGGCGGCCGTGGCCGTGTTGCTCCTGGTGTCCCTGGAGGTAGGCCACGCCCGCCTCGGTGATGGAGTACACCTTCTTACCGCCTTCTTCCGCCGACTTGACGAAATCCTGGTCTTCGAGGGCCTGCAGGGTGGGGTAGATCACGCCCGGGCTGGGGCTGTACACACCGCCGGAGCGCTCTTCCATCTCGCGGATGATGTCGTATCCGTGGCGGGGCTGTTCTTTGAGCAAGTCAAGGATGGCGAACTTGACGTTGCCGCGTCCGTAGTAGCTGCCGCGGGGGCCGCGCCACCCGAAGGGCTCGTGTCGATAGGGGTTCATTCGTAGCTCCTTTCGATATATCAGGTTGTAGTATTAGATATATCGAAACATATCGTAAACCGGCAGCGGCGATGTCAAGAGACTGACGTGGCCCGATGCGCATTGTGCGCGCAGGCCGCGCTCGGTAGGATGATGAGCGAAGTCCGCCGCTTTCGGACGGCGGGCGCCCAAGAGGAGGAAGCATCACAAGAATGGCGGGTCTGGCCACCTTTCTCAGGTCGCCATACGTGCCCCAGCCTACGCTCGCCGACGGCGATGTTGCCGTTCTAGGCGTGCCGTACGACGAGGGGACCACCGGGCGCGCCGGCGCGCGGGAAGGGCCGCAGGCGCTGCGCTCCATCTCCGGGCAGTGGGCGTACCGCGACGATGCCGAGGCCTTCTGGGACGGGGAAGCGGACCTGAGCCTTCTGGCCGGCGTACGCTTCGTCGACACCGGCGACGTCTACGTTCCGCCCACGGCGCAACCCGAGGTGAGCTTTCCGCTTATCGGCACCCGTTTGGCCGAGGTGCTACGGTCCGGCTTGTTTCCCGTGGTGCTCGGTGGAGACCACTCCATCACGTATCCCCTGCTGCTCGGCGTGCAACGCGTCCGCGGCGAACGCACCCCGCCGGTGCAACTCGTCCACTTCGACGCTCACATGGACTACTGGAACGACATCGGGGGCGAGTTCTTCACGCATGCCAGCTCCATCATCCGAGCGCACGAAGACGAGGTGGCCGGCCGCATAGTGCAGTTGGGCATACGCAGTCTGCATACCGCCGCCGACAACGTCGAGCTCGCACGCGAGCGGGGAGTCATCACCCACTGGTGCGAACCGGTGCAGCGGCAGATGCGGGATTTCGGCATAGGCCGTCTGCTCGAAGACGTGGAGCCGGACGTGGACACGTGGATCACCTTCGACATCGACTGTCTCGACCCGGCCATCGCCCCGGGGACGGGTGTTCCAGAGCCCGGTGGTTTCACCTACTACGAGGCCAGGGCCCTGCTCCGCGGGGTGGCCGAGCGCGCTAACGTCATCGGCATGGACCTGGTGGAGGTGTCGCCCCGCTACGATCCAGGCGAGCTCGCGGCGCTACACGGCGTGCGCCTGATCCTCGACGCGGTCGGCGCCGTGTTCGAGAAGCGAAAGCAGCCGGACTTCTTCTTCTAAACGTCCCGGAGGATATGAGGCGACGTGACAGGGTCGCCTCATTACAGCTAGCCGGCAGTCTCCAACGAAGGTAGCAGGGCGCCGCGCTTCTCCGCGATTCATCCTTAGTCGGCCCCCTAGGGAAACTGCTGAAGCGCAAAGTCCGGCCGCCGGAAAGCACCTGGTGGCGTTATACTTTTCACATGACATGTATAACGTCCGCGACCCGCGGGGAGGCTGGAGTGGCGCAGAAGTTGTCGAGCAAAGGATGGATCGTGATACCCGCCGACATCCGCAAGAAGTACGGGCTCAGGCCCGGGGACGAGGTGCACGTCATCGACTACGGCGGCGTGATCTCGCTTGTGCCGGCGCTCAAGGACCCGATCAACGACAGCTACGGGATGCTCAAGGGGGCCGAGCTCCTGCTCGACGACCTACTGGAACAACGCCGTCGGGAGCTGGAGGCGGAGGAGCGCACGTACCAGAGCTTCGCCCGAGATGAATCGGAGTAGCTCCGCTCTCGTCATCGACGCGTGGGCCCTTGTGGCGCACCTGCTCGGCGAGCCGCGAGGGTCGCGCGTGAGAGCCCTTCTCGAAGCGGCCAGATCCGCGGGCCGCCGGGTTCTCATCTCGGGAATGAGTGTGGGCGAGGTGTGCTACACGATCGAAAGGCGGAACGGCGTCGAGGCGGTACAGGCTGTGCTCGGCGCTCTGGAGGACCTGCAGATCGAAATCGTGGATCCCGACCTTAGAACGATCCTCAGCGCTGCCGGCGTGAAGGCGGGGCATTCGATATCTTTCGGCGATGCTTTTGTCGTTGCGCTCGCCCGTAACGAACGAGGAACCGTCGTCACCGGTGACCCGGATTTCCGGAAGGTCGAGCACCTCGTTCCGGTATTGTGGCTTGATCAACAAGAGAGCAGCCCGGCCGGCCCCTGAACGTCGACCGGGCTGTAAGACGACATAGCAGCGTGGTGAATCGCTGGGCCTACTCGGTCGGCGGCACCTCCGGCGCGAAGCCCCTCCTGATCGTGTTCTCCGTGACCACCCGCGGCTCCATGAACTGCAACAGGTAGTCGGGACCGCCGGCCTTGGAGCCCACTCCGCTCATCCGCGAACCGCCGAAGGGCTGCCGTCCCACCATGGCCCCGGTAATGGGGCGGTTGATGTAGAGGTTGCCGACGCGGAACTCGCGGGCCGCGCGCATGATGTGGGTCGGGTTGCGGGAGTAGAGGCCGCCGGTGAGCCCGTAGCGGACGCCGAGCGCCAGTTGCAGGGCATCGTCGAAGTTGGTGGCGCGGATGACCGAGAGCACGGGGCCGAAGATCTCCTCCTGGGCGATGGTGGCCGTAGGCGGTACGTCCGCGAAGACGTGTGGCTGGACGAAGTAGCCCGGCTCGTCGCGACGGGGTGCCGATTCCCCTGGGCTGTCGCCGGTGAGCGCCGCGGTATCTTCGGGCGGGTCTTGCTCACCGGTGAGGGTCGCGGGGCTCTGGTCGCCGGCGTCGAAACCGGTGGCGGCCAAGGGACCGTCCGGTGCGGGCGCCTCCGGCGCGGCCGCTTCGCCGGCGGCATCGAGGGAGGCCTCGGTCTCAGTCGTAGCCGATTCCTCCGGCGCTTCTTCAGCCGGCGCGGGGGTCTCAGTGGGGTCGGCGACGATTTCGACGTCTTCGGCAGGCGCCGCAGCGGCTCCGGCCGCGTGCGGCGCGGCGGGGGGCTGGTCCTCGCTGCCCGAAGACGGTACCACCAGCGTCGCTTCGTCCTTGCCTGTCTCGATGTAGCCCAGGATGCGGTCGCGAGCGTCGGCGCTTATCACGGGGCCCACGCGGGTGCCGGGGTCGGCCGGGTCGCCGGACTTGAGGCTGGAGGCGGCCTGGGTGAGGCGGCGCAGAAACTGGTCGTAGATGGTGTCGAGCACCACCACCCGGCTGCAGGCCGAGCACTTCTGCCCGGCGTAGCCGAAGGCCGAGGTGAGCACGCCTTCGACGGCCGCGTCGAGGTCGGCGTCGGTGTCGACGATGATGGCGTTCTTTCCACCCATCTCGGCGATCACGCGTTTGATGTTGCGCTGCCCGGCCTTGGCGCCCGCTGCGCCCTCCATGATGCCGACGCCCACGTCGAGGCTGCCGGTGAACGCGATGAGGTCCACCCGAGGGTCGGCTGCCAGGTAATCGCCGATCTCTCCGCCCGGCCCGGGCAAGAAGGCGAGCGCGCCTCCCGGAACGCCGGCCTCGAGCAGGATGCGCACCAGCGCGTAGCCGAGTATGGGGGTGGGGGAGGCGGGTTTGAAGACCACGCAGTTGCCGGCCACCAGCGCCGCCGACACCATGCCGGTGGGAATGGCCAGCGGGAAGTTCCACGGGGCGATGACCGCGGCCACGCCGCGCGGTTCGTAGAAGTGGAGGTCGCTCTCGCCGGGTACGTCGCTGAGTTGCCGTGTCTCGGAAAGGCGCAGCATCTCCCGCCCGTAGTACTCGAGGAAGTCGATGGCCTCGCAGACGTCGGCGTCGGCTTCGCGCCAGGGTTTGCCGGCCTCCAGCACCTCGAGGGCGGCAAGCTCGTACCGCTGCGCCCGCATGGCGTCCGCGGCCTTGAAGAGCACGTCGGCCCGCTCGTCGGCCGGGGTATCGCGCCAGAAGTGGAAGGCGCCGACCGCGCTGTCGAGCGCCAGGTCGGCCTCGTGCGTACTCGCCGCCGCGACCTTGCCGACCACCTCAGACGGCCGCGCCGGGTTGGTGGACGTGATCCATTCGCCGGTCTGCACCGGCGAACCGTCGATGAGCAGCGGGTACTCCCGCCCGGCGCTCGCGGCGATGGTCACCAGCGCCTTTCGCATGGCTTCGCGGTCGGCTTCCCGGGAGAAGTCGGTGTGAGGCTCGTTCTGGAACGGGGCGTGGAGCGGGGCTTCGGCGTCCTGCGCCGCTCGCGGCGCCGCGGCCGCGCCGCTCGCCGCCTGTGCACGCGCCAGCTTGGCCGCCGGCGCAACCAGGAGCGACTCTGGGTCCTCGCGCTGCGCGAAGGTCAGGCGCAAGAAGGATTCGTTCGCCGTGTTCTCAAGCAGGCGCCTCACCAGGTAGGCCATGCCGGGGATGAGTTCTCCCACCGGCACGTACTCGCGCACCCGGTAGCCCTGCTTGACCGCCGCGCGGCGGATGGAATCCGCCATGCCGTGCAGCACCTGTATCTCCACCGCCGAGGGAGGCAGTCCGGCCGCTTCGGCCGCCGCGATGCCGGCGGCGATGCTCCGGATATTGTGCGTGCCCAGGGCCGGCCGGGTCCATTGCCAGTTGTCGATGAGCTTCTTCGCCAGCCGCTCGAACTGGGCGTCGGTCTCCGCCTTGCGGAGGAACACCGGCGATGGCCAATGCTCCTGGGCGGCGAGGATGGTCTCGTAGTCCCAGTAAGCGCCCTTGACCAGACGTACCGTGAACGGGGTCCCGCGGTCCTTGGCCAGATGGATCAGACCTTGAACGATCTCCGCGCTGTCCCTCATGTAGGCCTGGACCACTATCCCCAGATGCGGCTAGTCACGGAGTTCCGGATCCCGGCACAGGTCGGCGAACGCGGCGTAGGTGAGATCGCGGTGGACGAAGCGCTCGATATCCACGTTAAGAAAGACGCCGTTTTCCCGGGCTTTGAGGAACAGAGGCTTCAAGGCCGAGACCAGGGCCTGCCGCGACCCCTCGAAATCGAGCGGGTCGATCTGGGAGTAGAGAGAACTCACCTTGAGGGAGATGTTTACTCTTGGGTCGGGGCCGTAGGGCGACTCGTCGAGATGCGGTCGTCGCCCCAGCGGGCGACCTTGGCCGGCAGGTAGTCGAGCAGGTCGTGGTAGCGGCGGGCGTACTCCTCCGACTCGGCCTCGCTGAGGCAGGCCTCGCCCAGGATGTCCAGGGTGAAGCCGGTGTGCCGGCGGCGCAGCCGCTTGAGCGTGGGGAGGGCGTCGGTGGCGTCGCGGCCGGCGATGAGGGTCTCGGCCATGCGCTGCATGCCCCGCTCGGTCAGCCGGGTCACGGCCCAACCGGGCAGGCGCCGCTTGTCGGTGGCCACCAGCCGGTCGAGCGGCCGGGGCGCGTCCACGTCGCCCAGGTAGTCGCGCAGGTGGCGCAGCAGGTCGCCGGAGTCGCGGATGCTGGGGTAGACGTCCACGAAGCGGAACAGTTGGGTCTTGAAGGCCGGGTCGGCCATGGTCTGGGCGAGGATGCGGCGCTGCATGGCCCGCCCGGTGACGTACGAGGAGACGGTCTTGGCCGGGCCGCGCTCGACTCATGGCGCTCGTAGAGGCTCATGCCGATCTCGTGGATGCGGGGCTCGAGGTCGACCGGAGCTTGAGGGCGGGGAGGGCGGCGCCGCCGGCCCCCGGGGCGCCGAGGCCGGAGCCGGTCCGCGCCGGCGGCCAGGCCGCCCGCCAGTTCGGCGGACACCGTCGCGGCCTTCAGGTCGGCAGAGCGCCTGCGCCCGGGCACCGGACCGTGGTCCGCAGGTTCGGGCGGACTCCTCGGGCACGGGCGGAAGGGGCTTGCGCTCGGGCCAGGGCTCGAGGTCCTCTTCCAGTTCGAAGTCGTCGTCGGGCTCGTCGCCCACTTCTATGTCGGCCGACGGCTCCGGCATCGCGCGGCATCCGCTTGGGCCGGCTCGAGCTGCGGAGGCTCCGCCTCGAGGGGCTGTCGGCCCTCCAGGGGGTCAGCTACGCCCGGCGCGTCCTCGCCGTCAGGTCGGTCGGGCAGCATGGTCTATTCGCCCCTGTACTCGCGATACGCCTGCATGAAGGTGGGGAAGCCGCAGGTGGGGATAACGAGCAGCAGGGCGTGCATGATCTCGTCCTCGGTGGCGCCGGCCTCGCGGGCGCGGGCCACCTGGGTGGTGACCGAGGTCAGATGCAGGCTCGCCGCGGCGATGCCGATCTTCACCAGCGCGCGGGTCTTCTCGTCGAGCGGGCCCTGCTCGTGCACCATGCGGCCCAGTTCTTCGTTCTTCTCGATGATCTCGGGGAATCGCGTGCGGAATTCTGCGTAGAGCCCGGGGACTTCTTTCATGGCTCCTCCTTGTGTTGCGTCGTGTCCGCGGCGCTGGGAACGGCGCGCGGGAAGCACTCGGACCGTCTTACTTATTGGCCATCGCACCGCGAAGTCCTGCGTATCGCACTCGGAGACGCTGACGGTGTGCCGCAAGTATCGATGGTATGTGGGAATCGCGTCGCGGGGAGGAAGCTCATGGCCGGCGACGCTCCGGTGAAACTCGATCTCAAGAAGCAGCTCAAGCACCTCTATCAGCCGTCCGCCAAGGAGTGCGTCCTGGTCCAGGTGCCCGAGATGCAGTTCGTCATGATCGACGGGCAGATAGAGCCCGGCCTCATGCCCGGCGACTCTCCCGCGTTTCGCCGAGGCCATCGGGGCGTTGTACGGAGCGTCGTACACCCTCAAGTTCATGTCCAAGAAGAGGGCGGAGAACCCCATCGACTACGGCGTCATGGCGCTGGAGGGGCTGTGGACCACCCCCGAAGGCGGCGCGGACTACGCCGCCTCCGACCAGTGGCTGTGGACGCTCATGATCATGCAGCCCGACCACATCACCGCGGAGATGTTCGCGGAGGCGGTAGAACAGTTGCGCACGAAGTACGCCAAAGACGGCAAGGACGCCGCGCGTGCTCGACAGGCTGCGCCTGGAGCGCTTCGACGAAGGGCTGTGCGTGCAGGTGATGCACATCGGACCCTACGCCGACGAACCGGCCACGCTCATGCGCATGGGCGAGTTCGCGGGCCGGAACGGCTACGCCTTCGCCGGCCGCCACCACGAGATCTACCTGGGCGACCCGCGGACGGCCAAGCCGGAGAACCTCAAGACCGTGCTGCGCCACGCGGTGGTGCCGATCGCGTGAGGCGCGCGCGGAGGCAGCCGGGCCCAGCGGGCGTCCGGTCCGGCGCCGGCGCCGGCAGCTCCGGCGCCGCCCGGAACCGTCGCCGCCGCTCGTCGCGGCGGCGGTCCTGTTCGCGGTCTTCGTCTGGCTGGCGGCCGCCTCCGGCCCCGACTCGCGCTCTGCGGCCTGGGATCGCCGGGTCTCCGACGCGTTCATCGCCTGGCGGACGTCCGGGCGCAGCCACTTCTTCTGGGCGGCTGACCCTCGTCGGCAACGACGCCGGTGCTCGCGGCCCTGAGCTTCTCCGCCGTCCTGCTGCTCGCGCGTGTGGGGGAGACGGGGGCGGGCCGCTCTGATCGCCGGTGGGACTGCTGGTCGGGTGGGGCATCTCCGAGGGGCCAAGGCCATCGTCGGGCGGGCTGCGGCCCCCGGTCGCCGACGCGCTCATCGCCCTGCCGACCTCGCACAGCATGCCTTCGGGCCACGCTCTCACCACGCTGGTGTTCCTGGGCGCTGCTCGTCTACGTGGCCTTCGCATGGCGGCGCCCGAAGCGGGCCGCCGGCTGCCGCGAAGGGCTCAGCGCCCGCCTGGGCAGCGCTGCTCGCGGCGGCGGTCATCGGCGGGCCTGATCGGAGTGTCGCGCGTGTATCTGGGCGTCCACTGGCTGTCCGATGTCCTTGGCGGCTGGTGCCTGGGCGGCGCCTGGCTGGCCGTCTTCCTCGCGGTCGTCCGGCGGGCGGCGCCTGGCCGCGGCGGGCTCGTGGCCGGATGGCGCCGGTCACGGGTGGCGCAGCCGTCGGGGCGCGCTTCTTCGCGGGTCGCCGCCCGGCCCGGCCGCTGATGCGCGCGGCCGCGGTGGTGATCGCCGTGGTGGTCTGCCTGGTCGCGGTCGTCCTGACTGCGATGGCCGACCCTTTGCTCGCTGGATTTGTGATACTGGATTGAGAGGCCCGGCCCGGGAGCCGGGTCGGAGGGACGAAGGCGGACGAGGAGGACGGGCCGACATGGACTGGAAGAGGACTATCGGGGTCGTGGGGCTGGTGGCGGCCTTTGGAGCGGCTGTGCTCGTCACGGGGTGCGGCATAGGCACCGGGCCGACGCAGGAACTCACGGTGGACGAACCGCTGGGCAGCGCTGCCGTGACCGACGTGACCGTGAGCATGGGCGCCGGCAATCTCGACATCCAGCCGGGCGCCGCTGGTCTGGTGTCCGGCGTCATCCGGTACAACGTGGAGGCCTGGAAGCCGCAGGTCACGCGGACCGACTCAGCGGTGACCATCAAGCAGGGCACCACCAAGGGCCTGTCCGGCCTCGGCACCGACGTGGTCAACGACTGGGCGCTCAAGCTGGGCAACTCGCCCATGCGGCTGGCGGTGACGGCCGGAGCCTATCGAGGCACCTACGAGTTGGGCGGCCTATCCCTGCAGAAGCTCAGCATCAAGGATGGAGCGTCCAAGACCACGGTGAACTTCTCGGCTCCCAACCCGAGCCAGATGGAGTCGCTCACCTACCAGACGGGCGCCTCGTCGGTGACTCTCACCGGTCTCGGCGACGCCAACTTCAAGAAGATGGAGTTCACCGGCGGCGCCGGGTCGTTCACCCTCGATTTTTCCGGGGCGCTGCGTAGCGACGGCTCGGTGACCATCAAGGCGGGGGTCGGCTGCTATGCACATCATCGTGCCTGCGGGCACGGCCGCCAAAGTGGTCATCAAGGGCAAGCTGACCGACGTTACTCAGGAAGGCACCTGGACGACGGCCGACAAGACGTACAGCACTCCGGCAGTGGGTACGGACAAACAGGGCAAGTTGCTCACCATCACCGTAAGCATGGATCTGGGGAGTCTGACCCTCACCAGCAAATGAGCGGGACGGACAGATCCGCGATCGAGTTACCGGCCGAGTGAACCGCGAAGCCCCCCCGGAGCGTATCGCTCCGGGGGGCTTCGCGTGAGCGCACCCCTGCGCCGCTACTACTTGACGGTGACCGTCACCGATAGAGTCTGGATGGGCTGCGTGCTCTCCCATGGACGCGCGTAGCCCAACTTGAGATTCACCTGGCCGGCGGCCGTGGCTTTGAAGGTGAAGGTGAAGGTGCCCCCGGATCCCACGATGCTCGGGTCGGTTGACTGCTGAGCGTAGAGCGGGTCACCCTGCTGCTGCAGGATCGCTTTGTCCGCGTCGGTGAGGGACGCGGTCCAGGAATAACCGGTGGTCGGATTGCCGGCGAGGATCACCTGGATCTCGTCGCCCACCTTGACAGTGATGGCCTTGCCGTTGTCGGCCTCCGTCAGTTTCACGGGGCCGTTAGCGGCGTTCGCCTGGCTGCCGCACCCCGCGCTCACCAGCGCCGTCCCCGCCATGACCAGAACGAGGATCACTGCAGCGATCCCTTGACGTTTCCTGCGGCTGTTCATCGCGCCCCTCCAATCCAAAGACCCTCATGCCGTGTGCCTTTTCGGTTGCCGCTAGGACGGCTCCGCAGCGGCTTCGGTTTCGGCGAGTTCGAGCGCCCTTTTTCGGGCGCGAGGCGCGCTAGGCGGACGGCTCGGCGCCGCCGGCGTCGTCGGCGCCCAATTCGGCCTGGGAAGTCCCCGCAGGAGTCTGCCCGGGCCCGGCGGCCGACTCCTTGGAGGCCGCTGACTCCGCCTCGGCCTCGCGCCTGGCCCTGGCCCTGGCCCGCAGGAAGGCGCGACGCCTTCTCCAGGTCACGACCGCCAGCAGCACCAGGATGCCCAGCGTGGTGACCACGATGACCATCGCGGACATTCCCTGCACCGCCATGGCCAGGATGTTCGCCGCCAGGGTGATTCCGAGCAACACGACGATGGTGCGGCCGGGTGAGAACCCCCGCGCCAGCAGGCCGTGATGGAGGTGGTCCTTGCCCGGGCTGGAGATTGGGTTCTTTCGCTTGAGCAGACGGCGGAGGATGACCACGACGGTGTCGAGCAGGGGCAGGAACAGGAAGAGGACCGTGGGGAAAAGCGAGAAGGCCGTGGTGATCTTCAGCCCGCCCAGGATGCTCGAGGCGGCAAGCACGAAGCCGAAGAAGTAGGCGCCGCTGTCGCCCATGATGATGCGTGACGGCGGCAGGTTGTGCCGCAGGAACCCAAGGGCCGCTCCTCCTACCGCGGCGAGGACGATGGTCGCGGCCGCCTTGCTCTGGTCCTGCGCCGAGACGGCCAGCAGGCTCATGGCCGTGATGAAGCTCACGCCCCCGGCCAGGCCGTCGACTCCGTCGATGAGGTTCATTGCGTTGGTGATGGCCATGATCCAGATGACCGTGAAGAGGACCGACAGAGCGTTCCGCGAAGCTTCCGCCGAACCCCACTCCGATCCGGATGCCGGTGCTCACCAGCAGCAACGCGGCGACGAGTTGCACCAGCAGGCGGAAGACGGGGGGCAGGCCGAACTGGTCGTCGATGAAGCCGGCGATGATCATGAACGAGCCGCCTAGGAGGATGGCCAGCACGTTTATCTGGACGTCCTGGATGGAGATGGGATGCAGGAGCGCCGTGACCACGAGGGCGACGGCTACGGCGGCGAAGATGGCCAGCCCGCCGGCGTTGGGGAGGGGCTCCTTGTTGAGGCGCCGGGCGTTGGGCTCGTCGGCCCAGCCGACCTCAAGAGCGAATACCCGCAAACGGGGCATGAAGCGCCACGCCGCCAGCCCCGCGATGACGAAGGTGAGGATCACCACGATCCAGCCCGACCCACCTGGGTCGGCGATGCCCAGCGCGTGGAAGAAGTCGACTATGTGATGCTAGCACGTGGCCGCACCGCCCGGTTCTTGCGTCGGTCATGAGAATCGTACCATCGGTGGAGAAGCGGCAGGATAATGTGCTTCCGCCGTGGCGGTGAGGTAGAGTGTCGGGCGCAACGTCAAAGGCCTGCCGGCCTCGTCGAAATGGAAACGCCCCGCGCATGAAGACAACCGAATCGATTCGGATCGGTGTCAGGTCTCTGTAGAACCGGACCAAGGGCTGGCCCGTGTGCCTCTCGTTCGAAGTCACCCACTCGTGCTGCGCCGACTGCCATGCACTGCGACAAGGGCGGCATCAAAGCGGAGGCCGAGCTGATGACGCCGGACGACTACCGGCGCTACTCCGAAGAGCTCAAGCCCGGCGTCTGCCAGTTGTCGGGTGGCGAGCCCCTGCTGCGCGACGACCTGGTGGACATCGTCAAGGCCGTCAAACGCCCGAACGGACTTCCCCTGGTGGTGCTGGTGAGCAACTGGTGGCTCATGACCGAGGAGAAGTATCTCGCTCTCAACGAGGCGGGAGTCTCCCTCTTCTCCATCTCGCTCGACTTCCCCGACGAGCGGCACGACGATTTCCGGGACATCCCCGGGCTATACGCCAAGATGAGCGAGATGATCCCCTACCTCGTCAAGAAGTACGGGCGGGACAACATCGTGCTGAACTCGGCGCTCACGCACGCGAACTTCGACGACGATCCCGGGACTGGTGGCCAAGGCGGCGGAGTGGGGCACGCAGATCTCGTTCAGCGCCTACAGCGCGCTTCGCACGGGCGACATGAGCCTTGTGCATCAGCAAGCCCGAGGACCTGGCGGTGCTGCGCAAGCACTTCGACTACCTCAAGGAGCACCGGCGCGACTTCGGCGACGGTCATGAACTCCGACTGGATCCTCGAGCAGACCTACCGCTTCTTCGCCGAAGGCGGCATGAGGCGGGTGCCAGGCGGGGCGGCGGTTCATGGTGGTGCGGCCCGACGGGCTGTTCAACGCCTGCTCGATGTATCCCGGACATGCAGTACGACGTCGCGCAAAGAGGCGGTCGAAGGGCTTCAAGTCCACCCGGGAGAGCTGCGACCAGTGCTACGTGGCCATCCGGGCCGGCACCGAGCGGGGGCTGTTGAGCCTCGCTCCAGGACAACCTGGGCCCAGCAGGTGGGGAACACGCCGGGCCTCGGTGCCGAAGGCGATCGAGGGCGCTAGCAGCCCTTAGTGGCGGCGCCAGACCAGCTTGAGCGCGGACCACTCCGCATCGAGCGACGGCCACCTTCACGTCCACCAGACCGCCGGCCAGTGCCAGGCGGCGGATGGTGTTCTCGTTCAGATCGCCCGGAAGTCCGCCGCCGCCGCGCACCGACGACTGCTTTATCCAGGAGATCCAGAGGCTGCCGCCCGGAGCGAGCCTTGTCGCGCAGCTGGTGAAAGTCCTTGACGAGGTCGGCGCGGTTGCGGGCGAAGAACGTGCACGTAGTCGAAGAGGCCCTCGGACGCGGTCAGTTCGTCGACCGACGCCAGCACTGTGAAGCCTTCGGGTAGGGGGGAGAGCAACCCGCTCTCTTCGGGCGGCGCCACGACGGCGCCGGTGAGCCCGGCCCTGATCCCGAGTTTCTTGTGGAGAGGGTTGTCGGCTGCCTCCTCGGAGGGCGCCGGCTTGTCCTTGAGTTCCCGTTCTTCGTCTGTCATGCCGCACATGTTAGCATCGCCGGCCTCGACGCGGGCGCCTGCACGGGCGGGGACCGACGGCGGCACAGGCAGGTGGCCGCCGACCTGTGCCGGCGCCCGGTGGACTTTTCGGCGGCTGCTCACTACCCTTGCTGTGCGGCAAGTTGCCGCTCACGCCGGCGCTCGATGATCGGGGGGAGAGCATGTTCTGCTCCAACTGCGGTGAGAAGATCTCCCAAGGCAAGGCCTTCTGTAGGTACTGCGGTACGCCGGTCGGGGCCCCGCCCGCGACCGAAGCCGGTGCCGTTCCCCCTGGAGATACGGACGCCATGAGCGCTGCGACGGTCGTGGTGCCTCCTGAGGGCAGCGAAGCAGCCACCATGGTCGCCGCTCCGGCGGCGGACGAAGCAGCCACCATGGTGCAATCGTCCGCGGGCAGCGAGGCCGCCACCATCGTGCAGCCGCCCCTCGTGGAAGACGTGACGCTCGTCGGGCAGCCGGCCGGTGAGGAACCGACCCTCATCAAGGGCGCGGCGGCCGGCGACTCCGGCGTTCTGCCCCCAGTCGCCGAAGCCCGCAAGGTAGTGCCCCTGCCGGCCGCCGACGCGGCCGCGTTGGCGGCTATGGTCGGCCCGGCCGCGCCTGCGGCGCCGCCCCGCCCGCCTTCAGTCCCGCTTGCTCCGCCGCCGCCCACACCCCCGCTGGTTGGCTACGCGCTCGCGACGCCGCCCCCCTACCTCGCGTACGGGCGGGCGCAGCCGCCGCGGAAGGGTCGCGGCGGTCTCATAGCCGGCATCGCCGTCGCGGTGGTGATCGTTCTGGCTGCGGCTGGAGTGGCGGCGTTCCTCCTTGTGCGTGACGACGACTCCTCGGGCTCGGTGACCACGACCGTCCAGGCCAGCGACACTACCGTTGCTGCCGAAACGACAACCACCGTTCCGCCTGCGAGCACGACGTCCACGACTGTCGCCGTGTCCACCACCACGTCGATCGCCATCACCACCACCACCACTCTCGACCCGGTGGTGCAGTACCTTACGGCTACCGATGCGCTGGTGGCGCTACTCACCGATGCCGACGCGCGTATCCCAGTGCTGGCGCAGAAGATAAACGCCTCAGCCCCTCACGTTCCGCAGACCGTGGATAACGAACTCCAGGCGATTTTGGACAAGCTCGACGCTTCGGTGACCGAGCTTTCGGCCCTTCCGGTGCCCCCCGTCTTCCAGGAATCGCACAAGTGGCTCGACGAGGCCGCAACGTGCATGGCGCAAGCGCATACAGGCCACCATTCTCGGCGTGCGACGCCATGCGAGACCGCGGGCTCCGCCGTGCCGGCACGACTTTCTTCAAGAGGGCAAGACCGACCGCGACAACTACCGGGCCGCGTTCCAGAAGTTCCAGGGATACGGTGCCCGTGACTAGGCCTGGGCCGGGGCGGAGGGTCAGGCGCCGCGGGCGCTCGGCTCCCGGCCGAGCGCCGGTCAGGCGCCGGGCGGGGCGCAGATGGAGGTCTCGAGCCGCGCCCGCAGGTCGGTGAGCACCTCGGGGTCGAGCATGCTGCCCACCGACTCGACGAGCGCCCGTAGACTCGGGCGACATGTCCTCGGCCAGCCGGTAGTACATCCAGACGCCCTCGCGGCGGTCCGGAGCAGGCCCGCGTTGAGCAGGTAGCGCAGGTGGCGCGACGCCTTGGACTGGGTGATGTCGAGCGTCCTGCTCCAGATGGCACACGCACAACTCCGGCTGCTCGAGCAGGAGAGCCAGCATCTGGACCCGGGTCTCGTCGGCCAGGGCCTTGTAGATGGACGCCAATGTGCGTGCCGAAGAAGTCATCGTGTCTCCCATTATAATCGTGTAAGCGGATACTTGCATATCTGCGTGCTGCCAGCATTATGATAGCGCCATGAAACGCCTGTCCTTTCTCGATCGCTATCTGACGCTGTGGATCTTCCTGGCCATGGCCATCGGCGTGGCCGCCGGCTACGTCTGGCCGCAGATCGGCAAAGCCATCCAGAGCGCCTCCATCGGCACCACCTCCATCCCCATCGCCGTCGGGCTCATCGTGATGATGTATCCGCCCCTGGCCAAGGTCCGCTACGAGGAACTGGGGGAGGTGTTCCGCAACTGGCGGGTCCTGGGACTCTCGCTCGTGCAGAACTGGGTGATAGGCCCCATCCTCATGTTCTTCCTGGCCATCCTCCTGCTGTTCGACATGCCGGGCTACATGCAGGGCGTGATCCTCATGGGCCTGGCCCGCTGCATCGCCATGGTCATCGTCTGGAACGAGCTGGCCAAGGGCGACAGCGAGTACGCGGCCGGCCTGGTGGCCCTCAACTCGGTGTTCCAGGTGCTGTTCTACTCGGTCTACGCGTATGTGTTCCTGACCGTGCTGCCCGGGCTGGCTGGGACTGGAGAAGGCGCGCGGTGGACGTGAGCATGGCTCAGATCGCGAAGAGCGTGGGCATCTACCTGGGCATCCCGTTCGCGGCCGGGCGTCATCACCCGGTTCGTGCTGCTGCGATTCAAGACCAAGGAGTGGTACCACAGCGAGTTCATCCCCCGCATCAGCCCGGTGACGCTCATCGCGCTGCTGTTCACCATCCTCGTGATGTTCTCGCTCAAGGGCGAGATCATCGTGCAGCTGCCGCTGGACGTGGTGCGGGTGGCCATCCCGCTGCTCATCTACTTCGTCGTGATGTTCTTCGTGAGCTTCTGGATGGGCAAGCGCGTGGGCGCCGATTACTCCAAGAGCGCGACGCTGTCGTTCACGGCGGCGTCCAACAACTTCGAGCTGGCGATCGCGGTGGCGGTGGCGGTCTTCGGCCTGAACTCCGACCAGGCGTTCGCGACGGTCATCGGACCGCTGGTGGAGGTGCCGGTGCTGATCGGGCTGGTGAACGTGGCCCTGTTCTTCCAGAGGAGATACTGGCCGCAGGTGGCGGGAGGTACCGACTCCGCGCCCGGGGCAATGGCGGCTTGTGGAATGACGGACGGGGCGGCCATAGACGACCTGGGCTGTCCGACGATGATAAGCGTGCCGGTCACCGGCCGAGAACGAGAGGAGTGATCCAAATGGCTCAGAACCAGGACAAAGAGAAGGTGCTCAAAGGGGTGCGGGAGCGCTACGCGGGCATCGTCACGGCGGAGCCCGGCACCTCGGGATGTTGCGGTACCTGGTCTTCCTGCTGCGGCACGGGCGCGCCGGGCGCGGTGGCCGACCCGGCCGCGGAGTCCAGCCTCATCGGCTACAGCGCGGAGGAACTGGCGGCCGCTCCGGAGGGCGCCAACCTGGGCCTGGGCTGCGGCAACCCGCAGGCCATCGCCGCGCTCAAGCCGGGCGAGACGGTCCTCGATCTGGGCTCCGGCGCCGGCTTCGACTGCTTCCTGGCGGCGCGGGCGGTGGGCGCGACGGGCCGGGTCATCGGTGTGGACATGACGCCGGAGATGGTCGCCCGGGCTCGGGAGATCGCGCAAGAGCGCGGGCTACACGAACGTCGAGTTCCGCCTGGGCGAGATCGAGCACCTGCCGGTGGCCGACGACTCGGTGGACGTGATCATCTCCAACTGCGTGATCAACCTGTCGCCGGACAAGCCTGCCGTGTTCCGGGAGGCGTTCCGGGTGCTCAAGCCGGGCGGCCGCCTGGCCGTGAGCGACGTGGTGGCCACGGCCGAGCTGCCACAGGAGTGGATCGAGGACATGCAGATGCTCTCGGCCTGCATCTCCGGGGCGGCGAGCGTGGACGAGGTCGAGGCCATGCTGAAGGACGCGGGCTTCGTCGACATCGACATCCGTCCGAAAGAAGAGAGCCGCGAGTTCATCCGCGACTGGGAACCGGGCAAGAAGCTGGAGGACTACGTGCTGTCGGCGTCCATCCAGGCCGTCAAGCCGTAACCGGAGCCGGCCCGTGAACACGGCCGCGGTCATCTCCGACATCCACGGCAACCGCCTCGCTCTGGAGGCGGTGCTCGAGGACATCGCGGGCCGCGGCATCGAGGCCACCTTTTGCCTGGGGGACCTGGTCGGATACGGCCCCGATCCCAACGGGGTGATCGACCTCATCCGGGCGGCGGGCATCCCGAGCCTGCTGGGCAACTACGACGACGGGGTGGGGCGGGACACCGGGGACTGCGGCTGCTACTACGCGACCGCCGAGGCCCGGAGGATCGGAGACGCATCGTACGCCTATCACCGCGGCGGCCGTGACCCCTGATAGGAAGGCCTTCCTCCGCGACCTGCCGCACGAAGGCCACATCCAGGTGGGCGCCGCGATCGTGCATCTGGTCCACGGTAGCCCGCGCAAGATCAACGAGTACCTTATGAGCGACCGCGACGAGCGGACCTTTCTCCGCCTGGCCGAGACCGAGACCGACGACGCGCTCGTCTTTGGACACACACACGAGCAATGGCATCGCGAGTACGGAGGAGTGCTGTTCGTCGCGGTCGGGTCGGTGGGGCGGCCCAAGGATGGGGATCCGCGAGCTATGTACACGATGCTTCGAGCCTCGGAGGGCACGCCGGCGCTGGAAGTGGAGGCTCTACGCGTGGCCTACGACGTGGAAGGCGGCCGCGCGCGCCGTGGTCGACGCGGGGCTTCCCACCGAGCTGGCCGAGGCCATCCGCCAGGGGAGATAGGCGCCCTATTTCTCGGGGGGAGCGGGACTCAGCGCGGGGGGCACATCAAGGGGGATCGAGCCTGCGACATCGGGATACGAAGGCCTTGAGATGGTGTAGGTCGCCGTGTTCTTGCCCTCCGGCAGTTGCACCATGTCCGTGGAGACAAACCTTTGAACTGTCCCTGTGACGAGCGGGCCGGCCGGGCTAAGGGCAAGGCTCTGTCCGGCGATCTTGAGAGTCACCTGCCCCGCGGTGGTCGCTGCGCCCGAACGGCGATCGGCAACGTCCAGGGCGACGGCGTTCTCTCCGGCCTTGCCGGTGACGGCGCGTAGCGTGACGGTCACCTGGCCGCTGGCCGAGGTGGTGGTCAAGCCCAGGGCCTGGTGTGCGGGCCACACCGCGGCGCTGGTGCCCAGGCTCACCATGAGCGCCACCGCTGCGAGTAGTAAGGATCCGACCCCCATCTCGAAAGGGAGGATGCGCTCTATGGCCGAGCGCTGCGCCTTGACGCCGCTGTTGAGCCGGGGGATGGATACGCGCCTATGGACGGCTCCCAGGCCGAAGAGCGCCGCGAAGAGCACCAGTTTGGCTATGAGGGTCCGCCCGTACGTGGTGGGGCCGAGGAGCGCGGGGTCGCGCACGTGGAGGAACGCGGCAAACAGCCCGGTGGCGGCCAGCCAGATGACGGCTACCAATGCCATGGTGGAGAAACGGCGCACCACGGCGATCCGCAGTCCGTGGTCCTCACCGGCGCTCTGCGGGCCCACCGCTTCCTGCCGCCGGAGCTCGCGGAGGGCGAGGAGAAGCGGCAACAACCCCCCCAACCAGAGAGACATGGCGGTGAGGTGGGTCCAGTCGATCACCACCGCGTACCGCGACTGCGGGACCACGGCCGCGTGAGCTGTGAGGCTCATCGTCACGAGCATTCCCAGCCCGATGACGAACGCTGCGCGCCAGCGCCACGGGCGGCGGGTAACCGAAGCCGTCAGCCGGAACGACAGCGCCAGCGCCGCTAAGGACAGGACTATCCGGCTGATCCACACTGCGCCGTTGTAGCCGCGAAAGATGTCGGCGGCCGTCTGATAGGGAGCCGCGTGGGAGAGCGTCGAGGGTGTGAGTGGGGTGGGGGCCACCGCCGGGAGGGGCTGGAGGATCGCATAGCGGATGAACTCCAACTGCATGACAAAGAGCAGGAGATTCGCGAAAAGGAACAGCGCGCCACCTGCCAGGGCCAACGAACGTAGGATCCGGGCCAGCCGGGCGTCCATCAGTTCGGGAGTGGCTCCCGCAGCTCGCCCGCGGACCGTGGGGCTCCAGACCACCAGTGCGAATCCGAGGCTGCCCACCATGAGGCCGGCCCCGAGATAGATGAGCCAGTGGATGATGGCGTCCCAGGCGGTGTCGCCGTAGAACATGGCCGGCTGGGTAGCCGGGTCGCGCGCCCCGACGGGGGGAAGGAGGGCGACGGGATCCACAGCGGTCCCTATCCCCAGGATGAAGCTGCCGTTCGAAGGGTCGCCGTCCAATGCCCGTGTCCACCAAGCGACCGAGTAGACCCCATGCGCGAGCCCGGAGACGTCCACCAGGCCATCGGTACGGTGCTGCGGATCGATGCTGACCGCTGCCGGCGACTGCCCGGCCGGTCCGAGAATGTCAACGGTCAGGAAGCGGCCGTCGATGGGTTCGCTGAACCGGAGAAGCAGCTGCGCCGGTCTGTCAGTGGTGCCGCCGACGAGCTGGCGAAGTACGAGCTCCGTGTGGGCGTAGGCCGGCGACCCCGGGACGAGCATGGCGACAGCCAATGCGCCGGCCAGCGCCAGGGCGAGGACGAGCGATCGCATCGGCCTGGACACGATCCGCGCCTAGGGGACCGAGAAGTAGAAGTAGTCTTCTCCACCATCGGCGCCGTCACGGGATGCCGCAATGACGTACTCACCGGGGTCGAGCGCGCTTACGGGTCGCAGACTGAGGGTCTTGGCGGCCTCGTCCACCACCTTGTCCACCGTTATCTCCCGAGAGTCGGTGTAGCTGGTGATCCCGTAGTTGCTCAGGAAATCGAGCTGCCGGAACTTGACCGTCACCTGAGGCCGAGGATCGTCCACCACCAGAGCGTCCGCTGGAAACGACGGCATCGGGGCCGTGTAGGGGAAGAGCTTGTAAAAGCCGTCTTGCCGCTGCACGTAGGTGCCGCTGACCTCGCCGGCCAGCCCGGGGATCTTCACAGGATGGGGGTCCGGCACCGCGAGGAGGATGAACGGCAAGACAGCGACCGCGATGAACACGGGCACCAGCGAGCAGAGGATGACCACCTTCGCCTTGGTGGTCAGTCGAGGGGGCGCCTGCAGGTCGAGCGGAGCGCTATCGGTGGTCATCGACCGGCCTTCGGTCTTGGCACCTGGCGGCCGCGCTGCGGTCTCGCGCCTTGCGCCTGCGCTGCTCCTTGACAACTGGATCTCCCGGTAGGCCAGCAGCGCGGACGAACCGAGCGCGAGCCCGGGAAGATACTGCACCGCGATGAAGGGACCGTCGGCCATCCTGCCAGTCATGACCAGAAAGGCGGGATACCCGCCCCAGACCACCCCTGGCACCGCACAGATCAGCACCAGCCCGGCGAACACGCTTCCCGACAGCAGCCAGCCCAGCCCGGGAAAGCCGCATAGAGCGCAAAAGAACTCGGCAGCCACGCGGCCGGGGCGGTTGAGCAGGGCCACGTTCGGATCCACGGGGCCGACATAGCGGTCTATCCGAGCGCGAAGGGAGAAGTCATCACCGCCGCGCCTCGGCCGCCAAACGTTCCGCTCTGGCCGATCGCAGCGCTCCGACCATCACCCCCAGGCCGACCAGGGCGAAGACGACGACGAGACCGGCAAGAGTCCCAAAGACGAAGTTCACGCCCGTCGCCTCCCAGTTCTCAGCGTATCCCGGGCTCCACCAGGAACACGACGAGCATCCACGCGAACTGGAGCACGCCGATGGTGACGAGGATGAGCCAGTCGCGCGCCTGGCTGGCCGTGTTGTATCGCTCGTCCTCGCGCTCGTATTCCTTTTGCAGGGTCGCGGTGAAGGCCATCTCCTCCATCCGGTTCTGCGCCATCAGCTCTTCTTGATCCGTCATGACGCTCGCTCCTCTCGTGCGGGCTCGAGACAGCCGGTGGTCACGAGTAGTCCCTGACCAGTTCCAGCTCGATCATGTCCTCCGGACACGCCCATGGCCTCCAGCATGTCCGGGACCGGGTAGCCGCCTTCCAACCACTGATACATGGTCTCGGCGCGGTCCCAGACGGTGATGAAGGTGGCGGTGACCGTGTCGTCCTCCCGGGCGGCGAACATCTGCGTGCGGTCGAACCCGTGCATGCCCTGGAGATGTCCCTTCATGGACAGCCACGAGTAGAAGACGCCGCTCCACAGGTCGGGCGGCATCTTGGCCCGCACGATAAGCGCGTAAGGCGCGATCTCGTACTCTTTGTAACGAGTCCCGCCGAGGCCCTCGTCGATGAGCCGCTGGAAGTGTCTCCTCATGCGATAGTCTTTGACTTCTTCCATCGTCTGCTCTTCCTTTGCTGGTCGCTTCGACGGCTCGCGCGCTAGTAGATCTGCCCGTAGATGAGCTGGATCACGATGTACCAGACCATGTAGATCCCGAGAATGCTCCAGACCGCGTAGTTGAAGGCATCGATCGGACCGGCGCGCTCGGTTATCACCCCGTTGAAGACCTCCACCGGGTAGAGATCTCCCGGACCGCCGTTTGGCGTACCAGGCGAAGGCGAAGAAGTACACGGAGATGAGCGCCGCCGCGATCACGGCGTAGGTGACGATGAAGTTCTGCCAGTTGAAGTGGTACGTCTCCTTGAGCGTGCTGGCGTGCTCCAGGTTGAGGTAGTCGTAGTACGCTTTCACGGATGCGTCGTCGGAGCCCGTGGGCACCTTGGTGGTGTGCGCAGGCACCGGGACGAGCGGGTTGAGCGTGTTCTCGGTGGCGTAGGCCGGAACGGCCAGGAGCGCTCCGAGCAGCAGGTAGACCGCTGCGCCGGCGAGGTAGAAGCGGATGATCCCGCGCGACCTGCGACTGCCGTATCCGTCGTCATGCCGCCCGCCCCCCTTTCCTCGGCATCGGCCGCGTCTTGGGCGGCTCGGCCGGACGCCCGTGGCGCTCGTTCCAGTCGTTGTCCCAGAAGTCCTCCTGCGCGTCCCGGGCGGTGAAGACGGCGTACTTGGCCGCCTCCTGCCGGCGGAAATGACCGCGGAACACCGCGAAGAGCAGGATGCCGATGGCGGGCATGGCCAGAACCGACGACGCTAGAAGTTGTGCTTCGAATGGACCGACAGTCATGTCTCGTACCTCCTTCTAGCGCAGGTCGAGGGTCAGATCGGGCGGGATGTCCTTCTGAGCCGGCGGTGGGCTGGGCGAGCCGCCGCGAGCGAAGTAGTCGTTCCAGCCCTGGTTCGAGCAGCTGGTCGTAGATGGCCTTGATGTCCTCGCGGGCCTTGGCGAGAGAGATCTCGCCGTAGCCGGGAGGTCGAACTTGTCGGTGTCGTTGAGGCCGGCCAGGACGCGGCGGGCTTCGAGCATCCAGGGATCGGTCGGTCGGCGTCGTCTTCGACGAAGTTCTTGTTGTCCTCGATGGGCATGGCCTTCACGAGGGCGAGCGTGCCCGCCGACGGGCGCCACTGGATGTACATATCGGGGGTGGGCACCTTGTCCTTGTCCAGAGCCGCCGTTGGGGATGGTCTTGAGGAACAGGACCACCCGCCAGATGTCGTCGACGCGTAGCCGGCTGCCGAAGTTCTCCATGCCGCTGCCTTCGATGCCGCGCAGCACGCGGTAGTAGAGCATCCCCGGCGAGGTGTCGTCACCGCCGGAGGCGTCGTCGGTGCTGGTGAAGTCGATGGGCTGCGGCCGCAGGAACTTCGCCGCCTCGCTGACCGCGTCGCCCTTCTCTCCGTGGCAGCCGATGCAGCGCTGCTGGAAGATGAGCCGGCCCTGCAGCAGGTTGTCGGTCGTGACCGGCAGCGGGTTGTCGGCCAGCCAGTACGACCGGTCGACGAGCCAGATGTTGAGCGGGGCCGGCCAATCCAGTCCGAACACCTGCCCGTCAGGCGGCGTGGCGTTCGTCGCCGACGGCCACCGCGTCGTCGAGGGTGAGCTTGGACGCCTGGAACCCGAGGAGGTGGGTCCGGCGACGCCTTGCGATACCAGCTGTATCTTCTTGGCGTAGATCTGGCCGGCGTAGCGCACCAGCCCGTTCTTGCCGGCCCGCAGCTGCAGATAGGTGGAGAGGTCGTCCACCTGCTTGTCGGTGAGGAAGCTGAAGCTCGGCATGATCGACATGGGCTCCACGAACCGGGGATCGGCGAAGTGCGCCCTCTCCCAGTCGTCGGGGTGGAAGCCGCTCTCCTGGCTGAGGTCGGGTCCGATGCGCGCCGTGCCGAACACGTTGGGGCTCGAGTCGTCGCTGACGAAGTCCCCGGGCATGGAGATGCGGGGATACAAGTACATGAGGCCGGTCCGCACGTCCTGCGGGCGGGTGTAACCGCTGTGGCAGTAGATGCAGCCGTTGGCCACGAAGACCTTCTTGCCCTCGATGGCCGAGGCCGTCAGGGGCGACCAGTTGTTCGGAGATGGGGGCGTTGAAGAACATCAGTTGGAAGAACGCCGCCACGAGCGTCGGCACGGCGAAGGCGAATATCCCTCCCAGGAACACCAGGAGCGGCGTCATCAGCATCCGCTTGCGCGGATGTGGCGCCCAACTCGGGGGAACGTTCTGATAGGTCGGCAGCCAGTTGCTCAGATCGGCCATCTCACGCCCCCTTTCAGGCGACGGTCTCGGGTTTGGTTTCGAGGACGCGAGGACTTGTTGTCCGCCGCGGCGCGGCTGCGGCGCTTGGCGCTGGTGTCGCTGAGGTAGGTGCGCACGAGGTTGTAGAGCTGGATCCAGGCCCCGGCGTAGATCATGCCGCCGGCCAGGGCCCGCACGATGTTCCACAGCCTCAAGGCCGGCAGCACGTTGACCTCGGGCTGACCCGCGAGCCAGCCCTGGCCCTGGACGAAGCCCGCGATGGTGACCGCCGTGAAGAACAGCAGGAACCCGAAGGTGACCAGCCAGTACTGCCACTCCGCCAGGCCCGTCGAATAGACAGGCTTGTTGAATACATGCGGCACGACGTAGTACAGCACCCCCATGCCGAGGATGGTGAAGCCCCCGAGCAGAGCCAGATGAGAGTGGCCGATGATGAAATAGGTGAAGTGGATGTAGATGTTGAACGGCTGGATCGCCTGAAGGGCGCCCTGCAGGTTGACCAGGATGTAGAAGATGAAACCGGTTATTACAAAGCGCAGGGGCAAGTTCGTAAAGAAGCGGTTCCACTGCCCTCGCATGGTCAGGAACACGTTCGCGAAGAACGCGAACACGGGGATGAGGATGGCGACGCTGTTGACCGAGGCGATCGTCTTGAGCCATCCCGGCGTGGGGCTCTGCAGGATGTGGTGGTCGCCCACCGCCGCGTAGACGAAGATGAGCCCCCAGAACGAGACCAGCGACAGCGTGTGGCTGTACAACGGCGTGTTGGTGATGCGGGGGATGAAGTAGTACACCACCGCGACCAGGATGGGCGTCAGCCAGAGTCCGAACAGGTTGTGGTTGCCCCACCAGTTGATCATGGCGTCGTGGATGCCGTTCTGCAGGGCGCCGGACGGGTTGCTCCAGATGGCCCCCGGCTTCCAGACGACGTTCTCGATGAAGATGGAGGCGGTCACCCAGATGGGCGCGGCGATGGCCCACCACATGCTCACGTAGAGGGGCCGCACCCGGCGGACGCTCACCGTCATGAGAGTGTTGAAGGTGAGGGCGATGAAGATGCAGATGATGGCCACATCGATGGGCCAGGGGAATTCCGCCCACTCACGGCCCTGGGAGGCGCCGGTGAGGATGCCGAAGAAACCGGCCGCGATGACGAAGTTGTAGATGTACGCGAGGTATACGCCCAGCCTCTCGTTCCACAGGCTGCGGGTGCCCAGCAACCGGGGTGTCATGTAGGTGATGGCTCCCCAGTACATCATGGTGAGCCAGGCGTACACGACCCCTTCGACGTGGACCGGACGCGCGCGGCTGAACACCAGCCAGGAAACGCCGCGGAAGGTCTCGGGAAAGGCGAGCTCGGTCGCGATGATGAGCCCGAAGCTGGTGACCACGACGAACCAGAAGACGCTGCTGGCCAACCACACCCGGGCGGCCCTGTCCTCGTGCTCGTAGACGATCTCGCCGAAGCCCGTTACCCGCTCGTACTCCGATCCAAAGTGCTGCTTAAGGAAACTTCGTCGGGCTCGTTCGTCCTGCGAGGCATCCTCAGTGGTTGGCTTTTCCGTCGACTGAGCCATACGCACCCCCTCCTCAGCAGACCGTACGCTCTGGCACCCCTCAGACCGGAAACGGCCGGAGACTAGGCTGTCTCGACCGCAAGACGCACTAGCACAAACATACTGCCGGCAGTCTCCCGGCACAACCACTCCGGGCCCCGCGCGGCGGGCCGTTGCGTGGAACTTCGACCCGCTGCGCGGGATTCCCTCCCTGTCATCGTCTTCCGGCCTGCAAGTGTTCGTGATAGCCTTCACAATTTGGTTGGGCTCAGTGCCCGGCCGCTGCGGCATGTGCTCGTTTGGGGGCGGCTCGTCCGCGATGCAGGACTCGTTTCGGAATGAAGCCTCGCCGCAAGGGACGTGGTGGGCGAGTGCGAGGCAAGGACGCAGGGAACGCCCGTAGCAGCGCTACGGGCGCGACTGAGGACGATGCATCGGACCGTCCACCACGCACTAGGCGGCCGTGGCTTCGTTCTGAAACGAGTTGTTCACACCCTTTGGACCGCCAAGGAGAGGATATGGAAGTGCTAGACCAGGGGGTCAATCCGATCTTCACGGACCCTGATCCGGACAAGGCGCGCGAGTTCTTCCGCCAGAAGTCACGGGCCATGGTCGACAAGCGGATGACCGACAAAGAAGCCGTCGAGAAGTTCGTCCACGACGGTGACTACTTCGCCGCCGGCGGCTTCGGCGCCAACCGCATCCCCAACTCGATCATCCACGAGATCGTCCGCCAGCGTAAGAAGAATCTCGGCTTCTTGGGGCACACCTCCACCCACGACTTCCAGGTGTTGGCCGCCGGCAAGTGCTTCAACCGCTGCGACGCCGCCTACATCGTGGGCCTGGAAGCCCGCGGCCTCTCGCCGAACGCCCGCAAGTACATCCAGTCGGGCGATGTGCAACTCACCGAGTGGTCCAACTACGCGCTCGACGCCCGCCTCAAAGCCGCGGCAGACGGCGTCTCCTTCGGGATCATCCGCAGCCTCCTGGGCACCGACACGTTCAAGATGTCGGCCGCCAAAGTCATCGAGTGCCCATTCACGGGTAAGAAGTACGCGGCTGTCCCGGCCTGCTGGCCGGATGTGGTGGCCATCCACGTGCACGAGGCCGACATCTACGGCAACTCGATCATCAAGGGCATCTCCGTGGCCGACCTGGAGTTGGCTCGGGCCGCCAAGCACCTGATCGTCAGCACCGAGAAGATCGTTCCCAACTCGGTCATCCGCGAGGACCCCACACATACGTCGATCCCCTTCTACATGGTGGATGCCGTGGTGGAATCTCCTTACGGCAGCTATCCCGGCAACATGGCCTACTGCTACTTCTCCGACGAAGTGCACCTCGCCCAGTGGCTCAAGGTGGAGAAGGACCCGGAAGAGTTCGCGAAGTTCCTCGATCACTACATCTACAGCTCCGCGAACTTCGAGGAATACATCGAAAAATGCGGCGGCCTGAAGCGCATCGAGGAACTGCAGAAGCTCGAGAACCTCATCGAAGACTGACCGCGGACGCGCTGAAGGAGCTTGAGAGATATGGCACCCGAATACAACACCATGGAACTGATGATCTGCGTGGCCGCCCGGTACCTGGAGGACGGCAAGACCGTGGCCGTCGGCACCGGCGCTCCCTGCGCCGCCGCGATGCTTTCGCAGAAGACCTGCTCACCCAACCTCGTGATCCTGTTCGAGGCAGGCGGCGTGGCTCCGCTGCTGCCGTCCATGCCGATCTCCGTGGGCGACTCCCGGACGTTCCACAAGGCAGTCATGGCCGCCGGTATGTCCGAGATGATGACCACCTGCGCTCGCGGCCAGGTGGACTACGCCTTCCTGGGCGGCGCCCAGATCGACAAGTACGGCAACATCAACTCGACGATGGTCGGGGACTACTACAAGCCGAAGGTCCGGTTCCCGGGCAGCGGCGGCGCCAACGACTTCGCGTCCCTCTGCTGGCGGACGATGATCATGACCGTCCACAGCAAAGACCGCTTTGCCGCGAAGTGCGACTTCATCACCTCGCCCGGCTTCCTCACCGGCGCCGGCGCCCGCGAAGCGGCCGGCTTGCCCGAGGGCGGCCCCTACAAGATCATCACCGACCTGGCGGTCATGGGCTTCGACCCGGAGACCAAGGCCATGATGATCGAGTCGCTCAACCCGGGCGTGGAACTCGACCAAGTCAAGGAGAACACCGGCTTCGAGCTGGTGATCCCCAAGGAGATCGGCCGCACCGGAGCGCCGACCGCCGAAGAACTGCGCATCCTGCGCGACGAGGTGGACCCGCTGAAGGTGGTCATAGGCAGGGCGTAGCGCCGAGGGCCCGTGAGCCCTTGGAGGCAGTGACAGAAAGGTTGGCCCCGCCCTCGGCGAAAGCCGGGGCGGGGCCTTCTTTTTGGGCAGCGAGCCGGAGTCGCCCGTCTAAAGGCCGGCTGCACCGGGTACTGTGGCGGCAACGATCACTGCTCGCCCAAGGCACGTACGAAGACAGGAGGCGCGCCATGCCGCACGGTCCCTTCACCAAGCCCACCTCGGCTTCGGGCTACCTCGAGGCCATGACCAAGATCATCATGACCACCGGCATCAACTGGAAGGTGGTGGAATCGAAGTGGGAGGGCATCCGCGACGCCTTCGCCGGCTTCGACATCCAGAAGGTAGCGAACATGGGTCCCGACGACGTCGAGAGGCTGGTTACCGACCCCGGGTCATTCGCAACCGCCGCAAGATCGAGGCCGTCATCGACAACGCGGGCAAGATCGAGGAAGTCGACAAGTCGTTCGGCGGCTTCGACAAGTACCTGCAGTCGCTCGGGAGCTACGAGAAGCAGGCCGCAACCGTCAAGCACGACTTCAAGTTCATGGGAGACTCCACCGTCTACTTCTTTCTGGCGCTGGTGGGCGAGAAGGTACCGGACTGGGAGCAGCACGCCCACAAGATGAGCTAGAAGGTTACGGTTGGTGATTGAGGCTGTTAAGGATGGCTTCCACCTTGGGCTTGGTGGTGTCCGAAGAATCCTCCGTGAACGACAACATGACGAAGTACAGGCGATCTGCGCCGATCAGGTAGTACATGGGCGCCGTGAACTTCTCCCCGCTCGGCATTGGCAGCTTGCACGTCACCGTAACGGCGGGCATGCCGTTGATGGTCACGTCGGTCACATCCGTAAGGATCTCGTAGCCTTGAGCGGCGGCACTCGCTTGAATATTCGTCTCGACCGTGGAATGCAGTTCTGAAGGATCGGGCAACGCCTCGACGGTAGACGAGTCGTAAGCGACCACCATGAATCCATCGACCGGCCTCATTGTCGATCCTCGCGCCTTGTGGATCACGCACGTTCACCTGGAAACCTGGGAGCGAGCCCGGGGCCCGGCTGCTATCCAACACCCAGTCGGCCGGATAGTCGAACGAGAAACCGGTGGCCGTATTGGAGTAGTGCTTCAACGTGTTGCCGTTCGCATCGGTGGTGACGGTCACCGGGTTCGCCACCTGCGGCGGATTGGCGGAGCGCCAGACGCCCAGCCCGATGACCACCCCGAGGATGATGACCATGATGGCCACCAGGGGGATCAGGAGGATCCTGGATTGCGGGGTAGGCGCGCTCATGGGCCGCTCCCCGGTACCGAGCGGCTGCGGCGCCTCCTCGACAGGCACCTCCGCAGGTCCCGCATCTTCGGCGGCAGCATCGGCGATCAGGTCGGCCTCGCCGACGCACCACCGTCGGGGCGGTGGCCGGGGACGAGGCCTCAGCCGCGAGCGCGGCCAGGTGGCCGCGCGAGAAGTGGTGTGAGATAGAGCCGCTCGTTTGCTGTTCCAGGGCTGGTCGAACGTGTTGCGGACCCGCTTGGAGTACAGGAAGTACGGGATCCAGATGCCGCACGTGATGATCCCTCGCAGCACGACATCCACTATTCCCTGGGTGACGAAACTCGATGCTTCAGCGGCGTCTCCCCGCTCGGCCATGAACTGGTAGATGAAGGTCACAACGGCAACGAAGTCCACCAACGTCACGAAGACGAAAGCCGTGTATGCGTAGATGATGATCGTCGGAAGGATGTGTTTTCTCTTGAAGATGAGCACAAGCAGGAATATGGAGACCACAAAGATGGCGACATCTATGAACGTGATGAAGCCGAAGTAGGGCCCCAGGAGTGGGTGGTACAACGAGGAGTCGGGCGACGTGAACGTGTCCCAGGACCGCAAGATCGGGATGACCTCGCGGAAGAGCGAGTAGAGCGAACCGATGCACGACACGAAGAGACCGATGATCGGCAAGATCAGCCAGCCCCCGATGCCCCATTCGGGCGGCGGCAGACGACGTTCGGCCTCGAGTCTGCCGGCCTCTGCCGAGTACTCTCGCACCAGGTCCTCGACCTCTACGTAACTCACTTCCTCGACGTTCTGGAGAATGTGGCTCGGGAGAGGGCCGAGATTGTTCTGGATCCTGCCTCCGGGGGCGTAGCTCTTCCAACTTTCGTCATGCTGGACGTAGACCACAGGTGGAGACAGGAACCTCGACTTGTAGTAGGTGATCACCCGAACCCCTCCAGGAGACTCATTCCCCGACCGCCGTCGCCCATAGTACCGTGACTACGGACACCACGGCAGTCTCAGCGCCCATGACCGGACGGCGGGGGAGAAGATGACCCGCGCCTTGATGGTCTTCACCAAGACCCGGCGAGCCAGAGGTTCAAACTGCTCCTCGTAGTCCTTGTTGGGGTTGGCGGACCACCGCAGCATCGTTCGGAGCCTGGACGCGCCCGCTCCACCATCAACCCGCGGACGCCCGCCGGCAGACTGAGCGCAGCGGCGCACCCGGCCGCTCCGGCGCCGACGATGACGACGTCGTACGAGTCGATGGGAGGTCCCTCTACTCTACGAACCCCTCTATCACGTAAGTCCAGCCGGCCTTCTTGTCGCGATGCAGCTTGATGAGGCCCCGCTTCTCGGCGTCGATGAGCAGGTTGCTGAAGCTGCGATAGCCGTAGGCCGACTCGTTGAACGAGGGCTTCTTGCGCTGCATGGTGTCTTTGACCATGGACGCGAAGATGGGGTCCTTGTTCTCGCGGATGAGGGCGCCGATCGATTCGAGCATCAGGTCGAAGACCTCTTTCTTCTCCGGCGGCACGTCGACGGCCTGCGGGCCTGGAGTGGTGGGCGTGACCGCCTGCTTTTCCAGGTCCTCGTAGAAGATGAACTCGTCGCAGTTGCCCGAGAGTAGGTCCGACGTGGACTCTTTCATCCCGATGCCGATGACGTGCTTGCCGTTCTCCTTGAGCTTCGAGACCAACGGCGAGAAATCGGAGTCGCCGGAGACGATCACGAAGGTGTCGATGTGTTCCTTGGACCAAGCGAGGTCCATTGCGTCCACAGCCAGCCGGATGTCGGCCGAGTTCTTGCCGGTCATGCTCCGGCGGGGGATCTCGATGAGCTCGATGGCGTTCTCGTGGAGCGGCTTGGTGTACTGCTTGTACTCGCCCCAGTCGGCGTAGGCCTTCTTGACGATAACCTTGCCTTTTTCCACCAGACGCTCGAGGATCTTGTGGATGTCGAACTCGCCGCGGCGGTGTTTGAAGCCTATGGCCAGGTTCTCGAAGTCGATGAAGACGGCGAGGGTGCGCTCGTGCTCTGTCATATGTGTTCGGTGCTCCTTCCTCGGAAATGCACCTGATCGTGCTTTGTTGGGGGAATTCTTGCACGATTCGTTTATTCCTGTCGTTGCGGAAGACCCCGCCTCCCCGGTAGCATGGCCGTGGAGGGGCTACGAGCCAAGGAGCGAACGATGCCAGCGCAACAGGCGCCGAAGGCAAGCGCGAGCAGGTTGTATCGAGCCATGCTCCTGCAATACCGCGTCCGGGACGTCCTTCACATCGGCGCCCCCGGCAAGCAACTGGGGCGTGCAGCTCCCCAGCCCGGGGAGACGGTCGTTGACTGGGGATGTGGACCTGGAAGAGTCACCATCCCGGTGGCAAGGGCCGTCAGGGGCGGAAGGGCCGGCGGGTCGGCCGGGTTTTCGCGGTGGACGTGGAGCGGCTGGCGCTCCAGGCGGTGCGTCAAAAGGCTGCGCACGAAGGCCTCGACAACGTGTACACGGTCCTTCTCGAGTCTCACCCGGTGGCCATCCCCACGGGCTCGGTGGACGTCGTCCTGTTGATCGACACCTTTCACGCCGTCCGAGACAAGGAGGGGCTGCTCTCCGACATCGGGCGCGTGCTCAAGCCGGACGGCCACCTCTTCATGGATCCGGGGCACATGAGCCAGGAAAGGGCTCTCGAACAGATGGAAGCATCGGGCCTCTTTCACCTCGAGGGGGTCTGGGGTCGGGACATGCTGTTCGCCAAGGGCGGCGACCAGCTACCGGCGCCTGCCGGCTGAGCGACGCGACGCCTCTTCTTGGGCGGCGGGCGGTGAACTAGCAACCGGCGCCAAGATCTCCCAGTCCGGTTCTGCGGGCGCTGAAAAGGCGGTGGTGGATGCTGGACTGGGCGCCGGCGCGTACAAGTAGAGGCGTGAACCAGAGCGGCGTCGCCGTTTCCCAACGGCGACGCCGCTACCAGAGACGCTTCTGGGGACCTGCTACGCGGCCGCTACTTCCATTCGATCAGGAAAGGTTTGGCAAGATCGGCCTCGGTGACTCCCGGCGCGTCGACCGCGGCCACCATCGGAGCCTCGACCGGCCATTTGGTGCCTTTCTGCAGCTGGCCGAGCGAGATCGGCTGCTTCCAGATAAGCGGGGTGACGTGCAGGCCGGCGGGGTCGACGGGCGACGTGAGATCGATCGGGCCGGTGATCAGCTCGAGTTTCGTGGTCTTGAGAGCCTCAACGATGCTCTCTTTGTCGTCGAGATTCTTGGTCCTCTTGAGCACGTCTACAACCCAGCCATTGCGCATGTATCCGGTGATGAACTGGTCCCATGGCGCGTTGAAGTCCTTCTCGTACCGGGTGGCCAACTGGGCGTTCGTCATTCCGCTGATGAAGTCGCTGTACGGCCACGACGCGTGCCAGGTGAAGATCTGGATGATGCCGTAGGCCGCCGCGCCCATGGCCAACTGGTCCGAGTAGGCCCCCAGCCCGATCATCTCGTTGCAGACCGTCGGCTTGTAGCCTTGCTGCGCGCACTGGGTCCAGAAGTTCGGGAAGTCCTTGCCCGGGTTGGAGCCGACGTTGATCTCGCAGCCGGCTTTCTTGTACTGGCTGATCATGGAGGTGAAGTCCTCGGTCCCCAGGTTGAAATAGCCTGGATTCACGACTGTGTACCCGGCCGCCTTGAGGCTGTCCTCAAAGCCGATGCCTGGAGTCTGCCACGCCTGAGTGTCGAGGGTGTTCCCGAGGAAAAGTCCCGCCTTCTTGTTGGTGGTGAGCTTGTTCAGCACGCTTATCAGGGCGGCGGTGCCCTGCTCCACGCCGAAGAGACTGCCGAAGACGTACTTGTCCGGGCAATCCGCCGGGTTCTTCAGGTCCGGATACCGGCCGAAGACGATTGCGCCCCACGGGCAGTTGCTGCACACAATGGGCGTCTTGTTCGTCTCGGCCATAACGGCGGCCGGCACCGCGGTCGTGGGGCTGCCGCCCACGCTCAGGATATCGACCTTGTCGTTGAGGATGAGGTCCGACGTCACCTGGGAGGCCCGGCTGTCGTCGGACTGAGTGTCTCGGAGCAACCAGCTCACCTTGTGGAGCTTGCCGTCTCCGAGCACCATCTCGTCGCCCAGGAATTCCTTGACCAGGTCGATGCCCCACTTGTCGGCGATCGCGAAGATGGCGATGGGCCCCGTGACCGGTGAGACCACCCCCACCTTGATCTCGCGGCCCTTCTCTACAGCGGCCGACGTGGTGGTGGTGGCCGGCGCTGCCGACGTGGTGGTGGTGGCCGGCGCTGCCGTCGTGGTTGTGGCGGGCGCTGCCGTCGTGGTTGTGGTCTCGTTGCCGCCGCAGGCAGCGATCAGGCCGCCTAGACCCGCCCCTGCGCCGACGGTCGCCCCGGCGACTCCGGCGATCTTCAGAAAGCTCCGGCGACTGACGGAATCACCGCCAGCCACATCGTCTACGTCCTTAAGCTCTGGATTCTTCCCACGTTCGTCGGACATATGGCTTCCCCCTTGCACTGTCCTTGCGCACACTGAGCACCGAATGCCGATCACTTGTGGCCCTAACGCTTTTCCCAACGCTGGCCGCACTAGCACTTCAGCCGTCACAGGTGATTCCGCGCCCCGAACGTCTTACGCCAGATTCCCACCGTCCTTCTGGATAGCCGCCCCTTTCTTCGATCTCCCCCGGCGATTTGAAAGGCAGGCGTTTTTCGATAGGAGCAAGAGTTGCTCTTGCTACACCCAGCCTACCAGCCCTGGTTCCACGCTGTCAAAATCATAGAGAAGCCGATGGACCGAGCCCCAGTCTGCGGAGCGATGCTGGGGTTCGAGGTCGTTTGGCGTACGACCGTTGTTAGCCCGTCTGGGGGCCTCGGCGTTCGTGGTACCCGAGCGAGCGGAGCGAGAACGTCGGCGTCCAGGCCGCCCGCAGTTGGGCCGTGGACGTGCTCAAGCGGGCCACCGACCTCGACGACAAGCAGACCATCGTGGACGCTATCAAGGCGACGAAGTTGGAGACCATCTACGGCCCCATCGACTTCACGGAGCCCGTGGACATGAAGGGCCGCCACACCTTCCCGAACGTCTACAAGGCCGTGACCACGACCATCCAGTGCGTCAATGGCGCCAATGCTAAACCGGCCGCTAACACTAAGTTCCCTTACGATTGTAATGTGGTGGGAGCCGATTTCCTGGACGGTCTGGCTACGTACCCGACGATCGAGCAGAGCTACGCGTAGGGTCCGACTAAGGAACCCCACGATTGCGCGGCCCTTGCCCGGCGTCAACGGGCAGGGGCCGCAAAACATGCCTTGAAGCAGGAGGTCATATCGTGAGCAGGTATGAGCGAGTATCCGAGCCCTGGCAGATCAGGAACGTCAAGTTCAAGAACCGGATGCTGAAGACGCCTCAGGACATGAACATGGCGGACTTCCGCGACGGCAGCATCACCCAGGAACTTCTGGACTTCTACGAAGCCATCGCCCGAGGCGGCATCGGGGGCATCATCTCCGAGCAGTGCGCCGTGGACGTTCCCAGCGGGACTCGCGACGGCATGGTCAACGTGGCCGAAGACGCCATGTTGCCGGGGATGAAGAAGCTGGTGGAGACGGTGCACCGCTACGACTGCCCGATGTTCGTCCAGATCAACCATCTCGGGCCCAACGCCCAGTTCCCCCCTTATCCGGGGCATGTCAAAGAGGGGTTTGTCGCCGTCGGTCCTTCGGAGCTGGACGAGGAGGCTACGAAGCTGCTGTTCCACGGGATGAAGGACTGGAAGGTCCGCGCTCTGACCGTCCCAGAGATCAAGGCGATCATCACCAAGTACGCGGAAGCAGCCGAGCGGGTCAAGCGCGCCGGCTTCGATGGCGTGGAGCTCCACGGCGACCACTATTACCTCATGAACTCGTTCCTATCGCGCGTGTGGAACAAGCGAGACGACGAGTACGGCTCGGGCAGCATCGAGAACCGGGTGCGCTTCTCCCGGGAGATCCTGGAAGCCTGCCGCGCGAAGTGCGGCGATGACTTCGTGATAGGTGTGAAGTTGAACGGCGCCGAGTACGGGGTGCCCGAGGGCACCAAGCCTGCCGAATGCGCGGAGTTCGCCCGCATCCTGGAAAAGTCGGGCGCCGACTACTTCAACATCGTGGGGGACGGCTACGCCCGCTACGGCCGCATCGCCATCGCCGAGCAGATGTTCTATCCCGAGCCTCCCGACCCGTGGATCGACGAGCTGAAGGGCATGGACTGGCGCCAGGGGATGAACGTGCACTTGGCCTCCACCGTCAAAAAGGTGGTCTCGGTCCCGGTCATCGCGGTGGGCAAGCTCGACGCGGGCGTCGGGGAGAAGATCCTCGCGGCAGGCCAGGCGGACGCCATCGCCATGGGGAGACGGCTGTTCGCGGACCCCGACTATCCCAACAAGGCGTTTGAGGGCCGGGAAGAGGACGTGCGGCCGTGTACGTCGTGCATCACGTGCGAGACCCGCATGATGGAGTACGAGGGAGTGGCCTGCCAGGTGAACCCGAGCATAGGGCGGGGCTCCGACAGCGAGAGATTTCCCGCGGCTCCCAAGCGGAAGAAGGTCGTGGTCGTAGGCGGTGGCCCCTCTGGGATGGAAGCCGCCCGCATCCTGGCGCTGAGGGGCCACGAGGTGCTCCTCTACGAGAAAGAGGCGTATCTCGGCGGTCTCATGAACCTGGCCGCCATGGTCAAGGGCACGGAGATCTTCGATCTCCCCGGCTTCATCAAGTACCTCGAGACCCAGGTGAACAAGCTGGGGATCGAGGTCAAGCTCGGCGAGGAGTATTCCGTGGCGATCCACGAGCGGCTCCGGCCTGACGCTGTGATAGTGGCGGCAGGCGGCCTGCCGGGCGTGCTCGACATCCCGGGCATCGACAGCAAGAAGGTGATCACGAGTAAGAAGCTCTACGAAGAGTCGAAGCTGGCCCTGCGGCTGGCCGGTCCGAGGAATCTCGAGCGGATCACCAAGATGTGGATGCCGGTGGGCAAGAGCGTCGTCATCGTGGGCGGAGGTATCCAGGGTTGCGAAGCGGCCGAGTTCCTGGTGAAGCGGGACCGCAAGGTGGTGGCCATCACCGAGCCCGGGGATCGTCTTGGCGAGGGCATCCCTCTGCTGCAGTGGGAACTGCTGCACCCGTGGCTCACCCAGAAGGGTGTCCCCATGCTGGCCAAGGTGAAGTACCAGGAGATCAACGACAAAGGGTTGGTTATCACCGATGCGGAAGGTGTGACCCGCACCCTGGAGGCCGACACCGTGATGGTCACCCTCCCAATGCGCCCGAACCCGAGTCTCTTTGAGGCGCTCAGCGGGAAGGTGCCCGAACTGTACTCGGTAGGGGACTGCAAGGCCCCAGGCGTGATCATAAATGCGATGGGGTCGGCCTTTGAGGTGGCGCGCAACGTGTAGTGCGCCGGCGAGGCAACTTAGGTAGGCTTGAGCCGGACGTGCTGTCGAACTCGAGGCACGTCCGGCCTGCGCAACGCTGACGAGCACACGGAGCGTGAGAACGTGACTGGTCAGATGGTGACGAGGGGTAGACCCGGGAGGTAGGAGCAGTATGAGAGATTTCGACTATCTGGCGCCAAACAGCGTCCCCGAGGCTCTGGAGTTGCTTGCCAGACTTGGTCCCAAGGCCGTCGTGGTCGCCGGCGGCACCGACGTTCTCGTCTGGATGAACCGGCGCGAGATCAGCCCTGAATACCTGGTATACCTCGGTGGCCTCGACGAGCTCCGGTTCATCCGCGAGGAAGACGGATACCTGCGGGTGGGAGCCTTGACGACCCAAGCCGAACTGGCTAAATCGACGCTGGTGGAAGAGAAGGCGACCGCTCTCGCTCTTGCGGCGCGCAGCTGCGCCGGACCCGTGGTGCGCAACCTGGCCACTATCGGGGGCAATCTGGGGACGGCCACTCCTGCCGGGGACCTCATCCTGGGTGTGGCGGCCCTCGACGGCAAAGTCAAGCTCCGCGGACCGCAGGGCGAACGCGAGCTGTCGATGGAAGAATTCCTCGTGGGATCGCAACAGACGGCGCTGATGCCCGGCGAGCTGATCATCGAAGTGGCGATCCCCATACCCAGGGGCAAGAGCGGTTCCGGCTTTCAGAAGCTGGGCAGGCGGAAAGCGATGACCATCTCCACGGCCTCGGCTGCCGCCTCCGTAGTATTGAGCGAAGACGGCAAGACCTTTGAGAAGGTGAGCGTGGTCTTGGGCTCGTTGGGGGCGACGGTCATGCACTCGACGAGCTTCGAGGAAGCCTTGCGGGGCATGCCCGCCGTTCTTGGTGAGATCGACAAGGTCTGCTATCTGGCCGGCGGGGATGCCTGCCCGAGTCCTCGGGCCCGGCGGGCCAGCGCCTGGTATCGGTGCGAGGTGGCCGCCGTGCTGGCGGCGCGAGCCGTCGAAGACGCGCTCGCGCAGGCCACCGGTCAGGACTTCTCCGCACAGAGGGCGGCCAAGAAGAAGACGGGCAGGGGCATCGCGGGCGCCATCTACTCCATGACTCCTCCGGGCTTCCCCAATCCCTGTGCCGTGAACCTGCAGATGCGCGAGGACGGCACCGTGGTCGTGCAGATCGGCATCGTCGACATGGGTCAGGGCTCCACCACGGTCATCACCCAGATGACGGCCGAAGCCTTAGCGGTCCCCTATGAACACGTGACCGTCTATACCGCCGACACCGGCACGACACCGTACGATTTCGGGACGGTCAGCTCGCGCGGTACGTTTGTCGGCGGTAACGCACTCCTCAAGGCCGCGGCGCAGGTGAAGCAAGTCCTCTTCCAGGCGGCGGCGGTGCATCTGGGTGTCGACGCCGAGAACCTGACGCTGGAGCCCGGCTTCATCAGAGACGTGTACGATCCCGAGCGGCGCATGCCGATCGGGGCGGCTGCCCGGTTCGCCCATTTCGCGCTGAAGAAGCTGCCCATAGGCACGGCGTACTTCTACCCCAAGAGCACCGCCGCGGGAGAGAACATGCAGGGCGACAGCATCGCCGCCTTCTATTACCACGCCACCGTCGCCGAGGTCGAAGTCGACACCGAGACCGGCGTCGCCGAGGTGACCAAGCTCTACGCGGCGGTCGACTGCGGCAAGGCGATCAACCCGGCAGCGGTCGAGGGCCAGGTGCAGGGCGGCGCGCTGCAGGCCGTCGGATGGGCCCTGCGCGAAGACGGCCACCCCGGCCTCATCAATTCGATCGAGCCGCCGGAGGACTACAACCCTGACTTCATGCCAGTCGATCTGGAGAGCTATGCCATAGCCACGTCGATGGACCTTCCGGAGATGCACGGGGCCTACGTGGAGGTGCATGATCCCGAGGGGCCTTTCGGCGCCAAGGCGGCCGGCGAGATCTGCGCCAACAGCGGGGCGCCTGCTGTGTTCAACGCCATCTACGATGCGGTGGGAGTGCGCCTCTTGGACATGCCGGCCTCGCCGGAGAAGATCCTGCGGGCCCTGCAGCAAAAAGCGCAAGCCGAGACCGCTTCGGCGGCGGAATAGGGAGTGGGCAGAGATGAAGCATGACATACGGTTCGTTCTCAACGGTGAGGACAAAGCGCTGACGGTGGAGTCCAACACGACCCTGCTCGAGCTTCTGCGCGACCGCCTGCAGGTGACCAGCCCCAAACGCTCTTGCGAGCAGGGAGAGTGCGGAGCCTGCACGGTGATACTGGGCGGCAAGGCCGTCAACGCCTGTCTCGTACTGGCCGCTTCCATCCACGGCAAGGCGGTCGAGACCGTCGACGGTCTCGGCAGTGCGGGTCTCCACCCGCTGCAGAAGTACTTCAAGGACCTTTCGGCAAGCCAATGCGGCTACTGCACACCGGGCATGATCATGGCTGCCAAGGCCCTGCTGGACGCTAATCCGGACCCCTCATATGAGGAGGTCAAGGAAGGGTTATCGGGCAACCTGTGCCGGTGCACAGGGTACGTCAAGCCTGTGGAAGCGGTGCTCGCCGCGGCCCAAGAGTTGCGCGACACAGCGTCGAAACGCTGAGGGGAGTTCTTACCATGGACTACGCAGAGATCGGAAAGAGCCGCCCAAGGATCGATGCCTACCAGCAGGTGACAGGCAAGGTGGAGTACGCAAACGATCTCCATCTGCGCAACATGCTCTACGCCAAGCCGTTGCTGAGCACCGAGCATCACGCTCGCATCATCGATCTCGACACGAGCGCGGCCGAACGGCTGCCCGGCGTGAGAGGGATAGCGACTGCGAGGGACGCTCCGGATAACGTCAACGGCCTCATCATCCCAGACCAGCCGGTGTTCGCGGATGACAAGGTCCGGTACAGGGGAGAGATAGTCGCTCTGGTGGCCGCCGACACCGAGGAGATCGCCCAGGAGGCGGTGGAACTCATCAAGGTCAACTACGAGCGGCTTCCGGCCGTGTTCGATCCTCGAGAGGCGCTCAAACCGGATGCCCCGATCCTCCACGAACACGGCCAAGGGAAATGGTGCAGAGGCAACCAGGTCCTGCCACACGGCCATGAGTCGTTCTTCCTGTCGCACGGCGACGTGGAGAAAGGTTTTGGTGAGTCCGACCTCATCGTGGAGCGCACGTTCGGTACTTCCGCCCAGCGCTGTGCCCCGATCGAACCCCATGCCTTCATCGCCAAGCCGGAAGGTCCCGACCGCATCACCATCATCGGCAACTCCCAGATGCCCTTCTGGCACCAGCCGGCCATCGCAAAAGCCCTGCGGCTGCCGCTCAACCGGGTGAGGGTCAGTTCGACGCCCATCGGCGGCGCTTTCGGGCAGAAGAACGACATCAGCATCGAGCCGAACCTGGCCGTGCTCGCCATGAAGGTGGGTAGGCCGGTCAAATGGGCGCTTACGACTCATGAGGATTTCCTGTTCACGTCGACCAAGATCCCCGTCTACTTCACCTACAAGGTGGGTGTGAGATCGGATGGGACCCTTATGGCCGTCAGTCGTGACGGCATAAGCAACACCGGCGCCTACGCCTCCACGACCATGATCACCATGAGCAAATGCACCCTCATCGGCGCAGGCCCGTACAATGTTCCCAACCACCGGGCGAACACCTTGGTCGTGTATACGAACAAGTGCCGGAGCGCGGCGTTCCGCGGTTTCGGGATGTCTCAGCCCACGTTCGCCATCGAGGTGATGATGGACATCATCGCCGAGGAACTGGGCATGGACTGCCTGGAACTCCGTATGAAGAACCTGATGAAGGACGGCGACCGTGCGGCGACCGGTCAGGCCATGCGCTCGGTCGGCATCAAGGCCTGTCTCGACAAAGTGGCGGAGATGAGCGGGTGGAACACCGCCGGATAGCCCTCATCAAAGGAGCGGGCGACCTGGCCACCGGCGTCGCTCTCCGTCTGGCACGCGCCGGGTATTCGGTCGTCATGACCGAGACGCCGCAGCCCACGGTCGTCCGCCGGAAGGTGGCTCTGGCTGAGGCCGTCTATGAGGGTAGGGTAGAGGTGGAGGGTCTGGTGGGCGTCCTTGCTCAGGAGCAAGACGTATCCGGTCTCCTCGCGCAGGGCGTCGTGCCGGTACTGGTCGATCCGGAGGCGCGCATACGGCGCCGGTTGAAGCCCGAGTTGCTCGTAGACGCCATAATCGCCAAGCGCAACCTGGGCACGCGCATCACCGATGCGCCGATCGTGGTAGCCCTCGGCCCCGGATTCGTCGCCGGGCGAGACGCACACGCGGTTGTGGAGACCATGCGGGGACCGACGCTCGGCCGCGTGCTGACCGAAGGTACCGCCCTTCCCGACACGGGAATACCGGCCGAGAGGCATGGGTTCGGCAAGGAGCGGATCCTGCGTTCCCCTATCGACGGTGTGTTCATCCCCATACGGAAGATAGGCGACGGGGTGGAGAAGGGCGAAGTCGTCGGGATGGTCCACGGCATGGTCGACGGATCGGCAGACGGGACGATCCGCATGGCGGAAGTCGTCTCGCAGCTCGACGGAATCGTCCGAGGGCTGCTCCGGGGAGGTCTGAAGGTCACGGCCGGCTTCAAACTCGGCGACGTGGACCCGGGAGCGACCCTCCGCGACTGCTACGCCGTGTCGGACAAGGCTCTCGTGGTCGGAGGAGGGGTGCTGCAGGCTGCCTGCTTGCTGGGCCTCTACTCGGCGGTAGAGATCTGATGGCCCGGCCGGTGAACTGCATAGCCCAGCTCCCGCGACAGGCCAACCGCCTCCTCGATGACAGCGGCGGCATACCTGCGGCTCTCCGCTTCGCCGAAGCGCTCCACCGGCACCACGACGGCCAGGGCCGCCCGAACGTCGCCGGTCGAATCGAACACGGGAGCGCCGACCGCGCACATCCCGAGCTTGTGCTCCTCGAGCCCGAAAGCCACTCCTTGCCGGCGCACTTCCGCGAGTTCCTCGGCCAGACGGTCGGGATCGGTGACGCTGAGCGCCGTGCGGGGGACGGTGTTGGCGATGGCTGTGCCCCACAGGGTCTGCGGTCCAAACGCGACGAAGATCTTGCAGTGCACGTTGTCCAGCCCGGCCATGGTCAGGCCGGGCGGGTTGTATGGGCGGAACGGACGCGACGAATAGACCGTGTGGACGATCATGGCGCCCTGGTCGGTGGGCACGGAGAGGTCCACTGTCTCGGTGGTGGCGTCGGCCAGGGCTTGGATGTAGGGCTCGGCGGCGCCCACCAGCGCCGCGTGGGTCTGCGTGAGGTAGGCGGCCTTCATCATGGCCGAGCCCAGGTGGTACGTGCCCGTCTTCGGGTCGAACGCGAGGTACTTGAGGTTCTCCAGCGTCTTGACCAGACGGAAGCCGGTGGCCTTGGGAAGGCCCGGCCGTCTCCCGGATGTCCTTGAGGGTCCACTCCGGGTGGGTGACGTCAAAGAGACTGAGCACTTGCAGGCCTTTTTCCAGGGTGCGCGAGGGAGACGGAAGAGTCCTCGCTGGCCGCGGCGGGAGGTCATCGGGTCGATGCCGCTCGCGTTCAAGCCGTCCTCCAGAACAGTCGTGTTCGTTGACAGGCAGCGTGCCGAGAGTTATGGTGGGTTCCAATAATAGCACCAGTCGTTTCGAATAATGAAACGCTGACAGCGGTAGAGTCGCAAGGAGGTTCGTTGTGGAGAATCCCGGAGGAGCGTTCCTAGATCCCACACCCGACGAGGAGATGCAGCGTCGTTGGGACGCCGTGCGCGCCGTGATGCGCGAGAAGAAGATCGACTACCTGGTGATGCAGAGCCAGGAGGAGTTCATGGGGGGGCAGCTCCGCTGGTTCACCGACTGGACTGCCCGGCACCAGTTTCCCATGAGCGTCATCTTCGCCGTCGATGAGGACATGACCATCATCAACTGCGGCAACGAAGTCCCTCTGCCGCAGGCCTTCCCGCCCAAGTGGGGCGTCCAGGGGCGTCAAGAACAACTGGGGCGACGTCTACTTCACCACCCACAGCTTCACCAACCTACTACGACGCCAAGCTGGCCTACGAGGCCATGAAGGACAAGCCCAAGGCCACCATCGGCTGGGTGGAGCCGACCACCATCCCCATGACACTGGCCGGCTACCTTCAGGAGAACCTGCCCGAGGCGACCTTCGTCGACGCCACCGAGTACATCGACGTCCTCGGGCCAAGAAGAGCCCCTACGAGATCGAAATCGCCAAGAAGACCGCCAAGATCCAGGACGATTCCTTCGACTACATCAAAGGCCTCATCAAGCCGGGCATGCGCGACGTCGACATGTATGCCGCGACGCACTGGTACATGTCTTCCCACGGCAGCGGCCGGGGCCTGGTGCTGGTGAAGTCCGGCGCCATGGGCACCTTCGCTCCCTTCGAGCCCTATCACCTGCAGGGCAAGGTCATCGAGAAGGGCGACCAGCTGACCGTCCTCAACGAGACCAACGGGCCCGGCGGCATGTACACCGAGCTGTGCCGCAGCTTCTGCGTGGGCTGCGAGCCCGACAAGGAACTGGCCGACGCCTGGAAGTACGCCGTTGAGTGCCAGCACCTCCTGGCCGAGAAGACCGTGCCGGGCGCGAGCTGCAAAGACCTCTACACCCTCGCCCGTGCCTTCATGGTGGACCACGGCTACGCTCCGCCCAGCCGCTCCTTCATGCACGGCCAGGGCTACTCCCTGGTGGAGCGGCCGAGCATCCGGCTGGACGATCCCTGGGACATCGTGGAAGGCATGAACATCGCCATCCACCCGGTGTTGGTCAAGCCCGGCCGCGTGTGGTGCATCGCCTGCGACAACTACATCGTGGGCGCCGAGCGGCTCCTACAAGATCCACGACTATCCGCAAGAACTGGTGGTGGTCTAGATGGTCGCGGCAGCACCCGAATGGGAGTTGGTGGGCAAGACCGCCCTGCTCTTCGTGCACATGCAGAACGCCATCGTCAAGGCTCCGAGCGTGCTGGAGCCTCTGGGCCACATCCGGGCCACCGAAGAGGACAAGATCATCCCCAACATGGAGAAGCTGCTCGCGGCCTTTCGGGCCAAGGGCCTCCGGTGGTCTTCGTCAACGCCTATACGCCCGAAGGCACCAAGCTGCCGGTGTACGGGCGCTTCTGGCCGTCGCTTGTCGCAAACATAGGGTCAACTACCAAGGCACCCCCGACGTCGAGGTCATCGACGAACTCAAGCCTCAGCCGGGGGAGCCGCTCTTCTACAACTGGCCCTTCGGAATCTTCCAGGGCAACGAGATGGAGAAGTACCTCGCCGACAAGGGCATTGAGACCATCGTGTTGGCCGGGGTAGCCACCGGCATGGCGGTGGGGGTGGCGGCGTTTGCCCTGGCCGACCGCTTCTACAACATCATCGTTCCCTCGGACACGGCCACCGACGGCAACAAGGAACTGCACGAGGTCATCTTCAAGGCGATGCTTCCGGCGATCGCGCTGGTGACCACCACCGACGACGTCATCGCCCACCTCTAACCAACCCCAGAAGGAGCGAACGGATCATGGGTTACGAAAGACTGAAAGACAAAGTGGCATTCATAACCGGGGGCGGCTCGGGCATCGGCAAGGCCATCGCCAAGAGCTTTGTGGAAGAGGGCGCCATCGTATGCCTGGCGGCGCGCAACCAGGAGAACATGAACGCCACCGTCAAGGAATTCGAGGCCATGGGGGGCCGGGCGCTCGCCATCCCCATGGACATCCTCAAGGAACAGGACGTCATCAACGCCGTCAAGACCGCCATCGACGCCTACGGGCACATCGACATCCTGGTGAACAACTCGGGCATCGGCGGCCCCACCGCTTACGTGTGGGATCTGAGCCTGGATGATTGGAACGAGATCATTGGAGTGGACCTCACCGGCAGCATGCTGGCCGCTCGTGAAGTCCTCAAGTTCATGGTCCCGGCCGGCAAGGGTGGCATTATCATCAACATCGGAGCCGAAGGCGGCCGCTCCGGCGACGGCCGTTCGGGCTACCCAATGCGGGCCGGCTACTGCTGCGCCAAGATGGGCGTGTTCGGCCTCACCGAGACCCTGGCCCGCGAGTGCGGTCCGCACGGCATCCGGGTCAACTGCATCTCGGCCGGCGCCGTCAAGGGCCCCCGTTTTGTCCGGGTCATGCAGGGCCGGGCCGACGTCAAGGGCATCTCCCTCGACGAGCAGATCAAGTTGGAGATGAAGCAGTATTCCCTCGGCCGTCCAACAGAAGAATACGAATTGGGTCAGACCGCCGTGTTTCTGGCCTGCGACGAGTCGAGCGCCATCACCGGCCAGACCATCGTCGCCGCCTGCGGCATGAACATGTGGGCGTAGGCGCGGGATTCCAGATCGCGAAGGAACCGGGGATCGGCCTGTGACCGTCGTTCGAACAGTCTGCCAGTCGTGCCACAGCGAATGCGGTGTGCTCGCCCACGTGCAGGATGGCCGGGTGGTGCGGTTGCAGGGCGATCCGAATCACCCCAGCAACAAGGGGTACATCTGCACCAAAGGCACGAACGAGATAGGACGTCTGTACCATCCCGACCGCCTGCTCCACCCGCTCAAACGGGTGGGCGAGCGGGGGGAAGGCAAGTGGCAGCAGGTATCGTGGGATGAGGCCCTGGACGGCATCGCCCAGGGCCTCACTGCGGTCAAGGAACGGTACGGCGCCGATGCCATCTGCGGCATGCGGGGCACGGGGCCGCGCGCGGGTGGGGTCTCCAACCTGGTACCGTACGCGCTCGGCAGCCCGAACGCCATCAGTTGCGACCTGCACATCTGCTACGCGCCTTCGCTCATCGCCGAGAACGTAACCATCGGGACGTCGACGCTCATGGAGCGGGGGCCGGACTATGAGAACTCAAAGTGCATCTTGATACTTCGGCGCCAACCCGATGATCTCCCACCCGCCGCGCGGCCGGGACGTGATGCGCGGGCGGGTGAGCAACGGAGCCAAGCTTATCGTGGTCGACCCGCGCCGAACCTACCTGGCGGGCAAGGCCGATCTCTGGCTGCAGATCCGGCCCGGCACCGACGCGGCGCTGGTCCTCGGTCTCATCAACCTCGTCATCGAGCAGCGGCTGTACGACAAGGAGTTCGTGGAGCGTTGGTGCGTCGGCTTCGACAAACTTGCCGCCCGGGCAGCGGAGTATCCGGTGGACCGGGTGGCCGAGATCACCTGGTTGCCTGCCGACAAGATCCGTGAGGCGGCCTGGCTCTACGCCACTACCAAGCCGGCGGTGCTGCACCACAGGGTGGCAATGGATCAGAACCTCTGCTCCACACGGTCGAGCCAGGCGATGATCCAGTTGGTAGCCATCACCGGCAACCTGGACGTGCAGGGAGGCAACCTGGTGCCGCCCAGGATCCCAGGCTACTATCGCACCGGTATCCTCTCCGGGGGAGCCGTGTGTGCACCTCCACCTGAGGTTGAGGAACGGCGCCTAGGGGCCAAGCGGTTCCCGCTGGCTTCGAGCCCTAAAGGGCGTTTCTGCGGTGGGCCCACGCTGATGTTTGTCCATGCGCACCTGGGAATGGAGGCCATGGAGGGCAAGGGCGAGTATCCGCTCAAGGCCATGTACTGTTCCGGCGGCAATCCACTGGTGACCACCATGGACGTGCGCCGCTTCCGTGACGCCCTGCTCAACCTGGAACTCCTTGTGGTCGCCGACTACTTCATGACCCCCACCGCCGAGATAGCCGACTATGTGCTTCCCGCCGCCACCTGGCTGGAGCGCGACGAGCTCTGCGACGACGGGTATACGGATTACATCGCGGTGCGGCAGAGGGCGGTGGAACCTCAGGGCGAGGCCCGGGAGGATCTGGCCATCGTCATGGACCTGGTGGGGCGCATCCCCTGGGCCGACAAGGCCAGGATCCCCTGGGGAAGCCCGGCCGAGTGCCTCGACTGGATGGTGGCCGGCATGGGGCTCACCTTCGAGGAGCTCAAGAAGCAGGGCTACTATCAGGAGACTCGCCGCTATCGCAAGTATCAGGACTCGAACTCGAGCCGGCGGCCCGTGAAGTAGCGATCCAGTTCGCGCCGCACCGTGTCGAGGGCGTTCGAGCGCTCGACGGGCTGATCGGGGAAGAGCGCGAGTAGTCGCTCCACGAACGGGTCCTCTCCGCCGATGTACTCCAGACGCCGCAGCCCTTCGGGCACCGCCGCCAGGCCGATGAGGCCCACCGGGGTGTCGTCCATCAGCGCGTAGAGCACCGGTTCGCCGCTCCGTCCCGTCAGACGTTCGAAGGTGCGGCGCACCAGCTGCCTGGTCGCTCGGTCCTCGGCGGCGTCGCTCGGGTTCATCGGAACTCCTTCCGCAGCGTCTTCAACGCCTGGTGCACGTTGGCCCGCGCCCCGGCGGCCGTGCCGCCCATCCGGCGCGCGATCTCGTCGTAGTCGCACGCGTCCGACACGCGCAGCGTCAGGGCGATGCGCTGGCGGTCCGGCAGCTCGGCGACCCGCGTCCACACGGCCGAATGCCGAGGGTCCGGCTCCGCGTGCGCGCCACCGGGGCTGTCGTCCGCGAGCCAGGTCGGTGCGGTCCGCTGCTCCCGGGCGTGGCGCTCCAGCGCCGCGGTCTCGCGTGCCCTTGCCCGGAGATGGTTCAGCGCCGCGTTCGTCGCGATGCGGTACAGCCACGCCCGCTCGTTCGAGCCGGGCTTCAACCGGGTCAGCGCGCCGTGCGCCCGCAGGAAGGTGTCCTGCAGCAGGTCGGCAGCGACATCGTCGTCCCGCACCAGGCGTCTCAGGTGGCGCGCCAGCTCCAGGCCGTGCTTCGCCAAGAGGAGAGACAGAGTGTCAGAGACCATCGCGCGGCGTACGGTCATCACAATCCTATAACACCGGCTCACCCTAGATGTGAAAGGCGGCCCCGGTCCCCGCCGACGCCGCCTGTCCGCTCGTCCTCGTGTACTTCGGTACGCAGGTACGCCGTCTTCCGTGCGCCGTCTTTCGTCCGCCGTCCTTCGTCGCCGTCCTTCGTCCGCCGTCCTTCGTGCGCCGTCTTTCGTCCGCCGTCCTTCGTGCGCCGTCTTCCGTCCGCCTACTCCTCGTCGCTCACCAGCCCACACCGCAGCGCGAACCGCGTCAGTCCCGCCACGGAATGGATGCCCAGCTTCTTCATCAGGCTGTCGCGGTGCGTCTCGACCGTGCGCACGCTGATGCCCAGGGCGCTCGCGATCTCCTTGTTGCTGGCACCCTCGGAGATGTGCCGGAGGACCTCCCGCTCGCGCGGACTCAGCCGCTCGAGGGCGTTGGTGACCTCCTCGCCCTCGAGCTTGCGGCGCAGCAGGTCGGACATCTGCGCCGAGACGGCGGCGCTGTAGTAGGAGTCGCCGCCGCAGACGGCGCGCACCGCGAGGACCAACTCGCTCGCCGCGGCGTCCTTCACGAGGTACCCGTGGGCGCCGGCCCGCACGCTCTCCATCAGGTACTCGGGCTGCAGGTGCATCGAGAGGATCAGGATGCGCACCTCCGGGGCTTTGGCGCGGATCTGCCGCGCCGCCTCGAGGCCGCCGCCGCCCGGCATCGTGATGTCGAGCACGGCTACGTCCGGCTTCTGGGCGAGGGTCTCCGCCACGGCGGCCTGCCCGTCGCCGACTTCCGCGACCACCTCGATCCCGCCGTCGGCGCTCAGGATCCGCCGGACCCCCTCGCGCATCAGCGTGTGGTCGTCGGCGAGAAGGACCCGAATCGGCGCCCCGGGTGCCCCGGTGGGGCCCTGCATCTCAACCGTCATGATTGGCCTCCAGTGGGATCCGGGCCTCGAGGCGCACGCCGCGTCCCGGGGCCGTCTTCACGTCGAGTCGCCCGCCGAGGCCGAGCACCCGCTCCCGCATCCCGGTCAGGCCGGCGCGGCTGTCGCCGCCCCTGGCGAGGCGTGCCGAGTCGAAGCCGCGGCCGTCGTCCTCCACCACGAGCACCAGTTCGGCGCCCTCCTGCCGGATCCACGCCTGCACACGGTGTGCCTCGGCGTGACGGGCGACGTTGGTCAGCGTCTCCTGGAAGATCCGGTAGAGTGCGACCTCGATCTCCGAGGGCGTGCTCTCCGGCGGCCTCTGGGCGTCGAGATCCACGATCACGCCGGTCCGGGCCGAGAACTCCTCGGCCAGCGCCTCGACGGCCGGGACGAGTCCGAGATCGTCGAGCGCGGCGGGTCGGAGACCGCGGACGGTGGCGCGGATCGTCTCCAGGGCGCGCCCCGTGAGGTCGAGGGCGCGGTCGAGAGCCTCGCGGGCCGCGACGTTGCCCTCCACCTGCCGGGCCAGCAGCCCCAACTCGAGGCGGATCGCCGTGAGCACCTGCCCGGTCTCATCGTGCAGTTCCCGCGCGATGCGCCGCCGCTCCGCCTCCTCGGCCCGGAGCAGCGACAGGGAGGCACGGCCGAGCTCGGCGCTGCGCTGCTCGAGGGTGGCGAAGAGCTCGCTGTGCTGGAGCGCGGCGCCGATCTGTTGCCCGAGGGTGACGTGGAAGTCCTGGTCGAGCGCCGCGAACGGGTCGCGGATCCGGCTCACGAGCACGAACGTGCCGGCCGGTCTGCTCGCCGATGGTGATCGGCAGGAAGAGGGCGTGCGGATAACGCCGGCGCACGTCCTCGAGCGCCGTGTTGTCGCCTTCGCAGACCCCGGACCCGCCGCGGAAGACGGGTGCTCCGCCGGGCTCGTCGGGACGGAAGAGCGCGCACCCCACCACGGCGGGGAGCGCGAGGGGACGCAGGAGCACCGCGGCGAGGACGTCGGCCGGGCGCAGGCTCCGCTGGAGGTCCCCCGCGAGCGCCGACAGGGCGTTGATGCCGCGGTGCTGGTCCTCGACGACCAGCATCAGCATCCCGCCCGCGACCGCCATCTCGAAGAGGATGTCGAGGTAGTAGCCGTAGGGGACCCAGGCGCCGTTCGCCCGCAGGATCGTGTAGTCGAGGTGGTGGAGCCCCCACAGCAGGAAGGCGCCCGCCACGACCCAGGCCCAGCGCGACCGGGACCGGTGCCCGTACATCGCGAAGACGACACCGGTGATGAGCGTGACGAAGCTGAGGAAGATGACGCTCGGGACCGCCGCGACGAGGAAGTCCCGCGCGTGGTAGATGGCGTACCACGACCAGACCACCGGCATCGCGATGACCAGGTGGTAGGCGCGGCGCCACTTCGGCTGCCACGCGAAGACCACGGCCGCCCACAGCAGCAGCAGCGCCGTCCACCCGGTGGCGACCTGGTGGACGAACAGCCAGTGGTGGTTGCGCGTGACGATGAACAGCGCGATGGCGCAGAGGCGCGCCACGTACAGCCCCCACGCCGCCGCCCAGACGCCGAAGTACCGCTTGCGGTAGGTGACCGCGAGGACGAGGAAGAGCCCGCAGATGGCGAAGGTGACCGCCGCCTGGAAGACGCCGAGCGACACCTCGAGGGGCCAGCCGAACGGCAGCGTCACCACGACTGGAGCATCGCCCCGGCGACGTGGTCCGCGATGGCCATGATCGTGATCATCGGGTTGACGCCGCTCGAGGCCGGGAAGGTGCTCGCATCGGCGACGTAGAGCCCCTTCACGTCGTGCGACTCGCCGGTCTCCCCCACCACGGACGGTCGCCGGGATCGGCCCCCATCGTGCAGCTGGCCATCTGGTGGAAGGTGATGAACGAATTCCGGCAGCGCCCGTAGCCGCGCGCGTCCATCGCGTCGCCGAACCGCTCCAGCCACCCGGTCCCGCCGGGGCGGCAGCGCGCCGGCGGCTGCTGCACGGAGAACAACTCGGTCGCGCCCGCGGCGGCCAGGACCTGCGCGGCGCCCCTGAGGCCCTGGCGCAGGTGCTCGATGTCGAACGGCGAGAGCTCGTAGTGCACGCGCGGCCGGCCGTCGCGGCTCGTGTCGCACGCGGCCCGCGTCCCGGTCGCGCAGCAGGACGCCGACGATGCTGAGGTTGCCGAGCTTCGCGAGGTCCTCCTTGTAGCGCGCCGCGCCCTCCCACCCGAACGCGCTCGCCGGCAGGGCGAAGTGCATCGGCGCGGTCTCGAACTTCACGCCGTAGCCGTCGTGCTGGTCGGCGAACTGGTCGGAGTAGCGCGTCTGGATCGAGCCCGTCCACGGCTCCACGCGCTCGGGGAAGATCCCGGCGATGGCCGTCGCGGGGTGGAGGCGCAGTCCGCGGCCGATGTTCCCGTTGGTGCAGCCGGAGCGCGCCAGCACCGCCGGCGTGTAGATGGAGCCGCAGGCCACGACGACCTTGCGGGCGCGCGCACCGTGAGCGCGGCGGTCGTCCCGTCGGCGCGCCGCACCCGGCCCACGACGCCCGTCGCGCGGCCGGCGGCGACGAGAGCGATCTGGCGC
>CAVRJE010000027.1:0-91107 GCA_963721365.1 uncultured Actinomycetota bacterium | reverse complement strand
GACGGCGATCAGGCTCCGGGCGTCGGGTCCCCGCCCTTACCTCTCCTCAACCACCACCACGCCCCTCTCCTCGTTCGTGTGGGCCCACCGGATCGCATCAAAAGGGCGAGCGGCTCCGTCTCGGGCGAGGCCTCGAGGAGTACCGTCCTCACCATCATGGTCATGGGCACGGCCAGAAGCGCCCCGATCGGGCCGAGCACGAAACCCCAGACCAACAAGGACAGGAACGATACCGCCACAGGTAGATCCACGCCCTTCTTTAGGATCTTGGGCTTGAAGACGCTGTCGGCAACGAAGTTGATGACTAGGTATCCCACGACCACCCCAATGACCATGCCCCAACTTCTTTGGAGAATGGCCAGGGTCACGGGAGGCAATAGAGCGATGATGAACCCCAAGTTCGGTATGTAGCTCATCACGAAGGAGAGAAACGCCCATGTGAAGGGGTAGGGCACCCCGAGGGCCCATAGCAGGGCAAAGTTCAAGACGGCGATAATCGCGGCGAGGACCGTGGTGATTCCCAGGTAGCTGCGGGTATCCTGGGTCCACGTCTGCCATCTCTTGAGCGCCGGGCGATCCTCTCCCAGAGCTTGATAGAACCGCCCCCGAAAGCCCGATACCTCCACGAGCAAGTAGGCCACGATGAAGACTATGAGGCTCACGCTCTTAAGAGCGCCGTAGAGCGCGGAGAGCGCGGCTTGCGCCCAGCCGACTATGTTCTCCGGTTTCAAGATCTGGTCTTTGATCACTCCCGTTATGTCGATCCCCCAGCCGGCGAAGGTATCCGCGACGTCTTGCTCTAAGACCATCAACTGGTCCTGGAGGTCGGGCAGAAGGTTTCTGGTCTGGAAGATCATGTACGACATGAGAAACATCAGGGCGAGGATCGCGACCACGATGACGATGAGGGAGATGATGTAAGCGAGGACAGGTGGTACACGTCTCCTGGTCAGGATGCCAACGAGGGGACTGGCCCCGATGACCACCACGAGCCCCAGCAGGATCGGCGCGGTCATGCCGCGGGTGGCCCGGAGGCCAAGGGCGAGGCCGACCAAGACCGCGAGCATGAACACCGTCCGCGCCGCCGAGGACCAGGTGTTTGGTTGGAGTGGCTCCTTGGGTTCCATGCTGGCCATTCTGGCAGCGAGGGGTGAGCAAGCGCAAGCGGAATGTTCCCGCCCTCCGGTCGCTCAGCCGCGATCGCTCCGCTTGTAGTAGTCCTTAGCCGCCTTGCCGAGTATCTTCCACTTGCGCTCCTTCTCCGCACGCAGACGAGCATCCGTCTTTGACGCGGCGAACTGCGCCTCGCCCATGAGTTTGTGATAACTGGCCAGGCGCTCGGGCGGCAGCGTGCCCGATTCCACAGCAGCCCGGACCGCGCAGCCCGGTTCTTCGTTGTGCGTGCAGTCGCGAAAACGGCAGGACCGAGCAAACTGCTCTATCTCCGGAAAGACCGATGCGATGCCCTCCTCCGATCCGGTCAGCCCGAATGCCCGGAGCCCCGGAGTGTCGATGAGCACGCCGCCGCCCGGCATCTGGATCAACTCGCGGGCCACGGTCGTATGCATGCCCTTCCCGTCGCTCACGCGCACTTCGCGGGTGGCCTGCCGCTGCTCGCCGAGGAGCGAGTTGATGAGCGTGGATTTCCCTGCGCCCGAAGGACCGACCAGGACGGCGGTGCGATGAGCCGAGATGTATCCCAGGATCGGTTGAATGCCGTCTCCGGCGAGCGCGTTCATGACGAGCACATCCGCTCCCAGCGCAACCGACTCGACTGCTGCGCGCGCCGTGTCCGGGTCGGCGGAGAGGTCGGCCTTCGTGAGTACCACCACGGGGACGGCTCCCGAGTCCCACGCCACTGAGAGCTCGCGCTCGATGCGGCGGAGATTGGGCGGCTCGACGATCGGGTGGACGACGAACACGGTGTCGATATTGGCGGCTAACACCTGGACGTCGGAGGTCTTACCTGGGTCGCCGCGCGTGATGGCGCTCTTGCGGTCGAGCACCGCCTCGATGAGCGGCGCATTGAGGTGGCCGGCGACGAGCAGGGCCACCCAGTCGCCGACGGCAGGCAGATCCGCGGCGCTGCCGGCGGACCTCACGAGACGAGAGGACGGCGTCGCGCGGACGATCCCGTCCTGTGTGGCTACCAGGAGACTGCCGCGGTCGCCGCGGATAACACGGCCGGGCGTGAGACTACCCCCCATGTGGGGTTCGAAGAGTGCCTCCCAGCGCGCGGAGTAGCCGAGTGAGCGAAGCGCTGAGGATTCATCCGATGAAGTCAGTTGGCCTCCTGTTTGAGTGCCTCTGCCAGGTCCTGCACTGCGTTGGCGGCGTCGCCTAGTCCATCTTACGACAGGGAGACGATGAACATGACAAAGGACGGGATCGTCGGCCGGACGAAACTGGCTGCCTGCATCGAACGACCTCGCGCCCGACGTCACCATTTCGCGTCTCGCAGAGCCTCATGTAAAGAAAATGCCCCCCTGTGGCGTGAATGGGAGTAGAGTCAACTTGATGCCATAGGAGACCGAGTTGCCGCGGGGGACGGTTATCACTATGAGCGACCACGGGTTGCCCGTCTTGGAGCGCGATGGCGCCTGGGCAGACAACCTCGGTCCCGAGTTGCTCTTCCGCAAGCACTATCGCCCTCTTGTTGCCGCCCTCACCGTTGCCTGCGGCAACCGGGAAGTCGCCGCGGACGCTGTGCAGGACGCTTTTGTGGAACTGTGCAAGCGGTGGAGCAAGATCGGCGGCTACGAACAGCCAGAGGCTTGGCTCATGCGAGTCGCGGTGAACCGGGCCCGCAGCGAGCAGAGATCCCTTCGCCGGCGCGCGGCTGCCCTCCTGCGCATGGGGCCCACCCTGCGCGATGACCCCCGGGAGTGCCGGCCCACGTTGTTCGGGCTTTCCAGGATCTACCCGGTCGCCAACGTCTTGCCTGTTCGCTCTTCTACATTCTGGATCTGCCGCTCGAAGAGGTCGCCCAGACCATGGGCATCTCGGTGGGAGCGGCGGGTGCGCACTTGCATCGCGCCCGCACCACGATGCGCCCACTTCTGGAGGAATCCGCATGACGAAGTCCGACCCCCTCAAGGACCTGATGCAGACAGATGGAGCCTCCCGTCGACGACAGCGGCGTCTGGGAACGCATCCAGCAGCGGGCTCAGAAAGGGCGGTGGAGATCCAGACTGCGGTGGCTCCTTCCGCGGGGGCTCAAGGAGCGGTCCGGTGTCCGCAAGGAGGCGTCCGCGCCCAGGCGGACGAGCGGTTTCCGTGTCGCGGCCTTCGCTTGCTTCGCTGTCGTCCTCGTGGCCGCCGTAGCCATCGGAACCGTCGAGGCGGTCAAATACCTGGGCAAAGGCACGCCCGTCGTGTACATCACAGACCAGACGACGGTCCCGTCGGCAACCGCGACGACCCAAGCCGTGACCACGGCGACCCAGGCCACCACCACGACCACCATCGGCCGATTGGGCGAACTCGTATGGAAGTTCCAGACGGGTGGGCAGGTCAATTCGTCCCCGGCCATCTCCGACGGGGTGGTGTATGTCGGTAGTGAGGACACCTACCTCTACGCCCTGGACGTCCAGAGCGGCGCAGAGAAATGGAAGTTCCAGACCGGCGGCCCGATTGGCTCCTCCCCGGCCATCTCCGGCGGGGTGGTCTATTTCGGTAGCGAGGACGGCTACCTCTATGCCGTGGACATCCAGAGCGGCAAAGAGAAGTGGAAGTTCCAGACCGGCGGCCCTATTGGCTCCTCCCCGGCGGTCTCCGGCGGGGTGGTCTACTTCGGCGGTTTTGATCACTACCTCTACGCGGTGGACATCCAGACCGGCGCGGAGAAGTGGAAGTTCCAGACAGGGGGCATTGTCGGCTCCCCGGCCGTCTCCGGCGGGGTAGTCTGCTTTGGCAGCATGGACACCTACCTCTACGCGGTGGACATCCAGAGCGGCACGGAGAAGTGGAAGTTCCAGACAGGCGATGCGGCGGTCGGCACCCCGGCCATCTCCGGCGGCGTGGTCTACTTCGGCGCGTTGGCGCCTCCCGGCAGTCAGCAGCCCGCCTACCTCTACGCGGTGGACCTCCAGAGCGGCACGGAGAGGTGGAAGTTCAATACGGAGGCAAGTTTCGGGGTGAAGATCGAGTCGGCCCCGGCCATCTCGGACGGGTGTGGCCTATTTCAGCGTCTCGGACGGCTTTGTCTACGCGGTGGACATCCAGAGCGCTCGGCAGAAGTGGAGGTTCAAGACGGCCGGCGACATGTACTGGACCGCGCCCTCCCCGGCCGTCTCAGACGGAGTGGTCTATTTCGGCAGCTTTGACGGCTATCTCTACGCCCTCGACAGCCAGAGCGGCGACGGAGAAGTGGAAGTTCCAGACCGGCGGCCCCATTGGCACCCGCCCCGGCCGTCTCAGAGGGGGTGGTCTACTTCGGTAGCGAGGACGGCTACCTCTACGCGGTGAAGTAGGTTCGGCTTGTTGCGTGAGGACGTCAATCCTGCTCGAGAAGGAGGTTCGTGCCCTATGAAAGCTACGAAACCGCTCCTCCTGGTCGCGCTCACCCTGGTCCTACTTGCTGTGGCGCTGATCCTGCCGGCTGCGGCCTTTGGCAAGCCGGCCTCCAACCCTCCGGTGAGTTGGGTGAAGGTCAGTACCAGCTCCTGGCTTGAGGATGGCTTCCACGCCGGCCACGGTACGAAAGCGAACGTACAGAAGTTGGCGAATGGCAAGCTCAGCGGTCAAGTGGTAGTAAAGGTATTTCGTGAGTCCGAGACGGCGGTCAATCGTGGTTTCACTACGTGGTAAAGACCAGTGGCTTCACTTCTCCTAACTACTGGGATGGTTACGACCCTAGCCTTCCCCACTCAGACTTCTTTATCGCGAAGGCGAAGAATTGGCCGGCAGATCTAGGAAGTGCTCCGGACTGGTGGCTCTCCTACAAGGGCGCGGCCGTAGCCGATTTCGTGGCGTACGTCCCGATTTCAGAGTACCCAGCATCACTACCGTGGATAGGGCTGTACTTGTCTGCCGACCCAGACACACCAAGTATTCCCCTTAGGTTCATGTTCATCGACTCTTGTAAGCCTGGAAAACCCGACGTGATGCTGAATTGGCTATTCGTCGGTGGCCCGACCACCCTGGATGCCGACCGTCTGGACGGATCCTATTCAGTCGGGCTACATCCAGGTTCACGTGGGGAGATGACGGCTACTCTGGAGCCCCCATGTGACCAGCGCTTGAAGTTCCCTTGAGCGGCATAGTGACGACAGACGGAACGAACGGAGGTCCTTCGGGGCCTCCGTTCTTGTGTGCGGTCGTACCCCCCGATCGGTAGTCAGCTGCCATGCTCGGCCGGCCGGGTCTACGCCTACAGCCCAGCCCCCCCGGGCCTCAGCAGGCGCCTGCTAGTCCACACCCGCCTGTCCGTCCACTTCCGCGAGGAACTTCTTGACGTGCGGCACTACTAGTTCGCTGCGTATGATCGCTCCCCCGTGATCGAGCCCCGGCAGCGTGAAGAACGTGGCGTTGGGTATCTGCTTGGCGCACTCCTCGACGGGTTCGGGTTCGTCCATATCCCCCGCGTAGAGCAGGCAGGGCATTGCCATCGTCGGCAGGACGGCCTCCAGGCTCTCATGATCCTGGGTTACCAGCAGGAGAGTCTCATAGTCGTAAGCCAGCATGCGCTCCCTCAGCGCGGGCGGGAGCGCGCCGAACTCCTCCTCCCACGTGGCGACAAATGCTTCCGGCCCCTCCTCGACCGCGATCCGGATGAACTGGCGCCAACCGTCGGCGTCTCTGGCGTAGGGGTCCGCTCCCCCGATGATCAAGGATCGGAACCGTTCGGGAGCGAAACGCGCCACGCCGAACCCGATCCACCCGCCCATCGAGTAGCCAAAGTAGTGCGCCTTCGCCGCAACTCAATGCTGGAGCACGAGCGGAGGTCCGTCGCCTTCGGTCCTGTAGTGGATGTGAACGCCCTGGTTGTCGGCGTACGGCATGACCACTACCTCCCCAGGTCGCACTCCATCATTGAGTGCCTCCTTGCTTTGTCCGGACGAGTCGCCCGACAGGCGCAGACGGGTCCGCAGTCACACGGCTTCGATGGTCGACGGCGGCTTGGACGCTATGTTGTAGGTGACGCTGACGACGCCGGGCACTTCGCGGACGATCTCCTGCGCCAGTTGCTCAAGGACCTCAAACGGGAGCCGGGTCGGCGTGGCCGTGCGCGCGTCGACGCTGTCCCAGCAGCGCACCTCGATCTGCTGGCCGAAATCGCGCCGGCCGTCGCGCATCCCCGTCACCCGGTCTTCATGCAAGATGGCGAGGTACTGGAAGGCGCCGTAGCCCGAGAGCAGCCGCTCGACCACCTGCGTGGCCTGCCGGACCGTCTCGATGCGCTCCGGCGTCGCCTCGCCGATCACGCGGGCGGCAAGCGCCGGCCCCGGGAAGGGGATGCGCTGGAACAGCTCAGCCGGGCAGCCCAAGCGCCTGCCCCAGCTTCCTCACGCCGTCCTTGCGCAGTTGAATGAGCGGCTCCAGGATCCGGTAGCCGAACGCCGCCTGCGGGTCGATCCCCAACTGCTCGAAGACATTGTGCTGCCGCTTGATCCCGGCAACGGTCTCATCCACGTCGGTCAGGATCGTCCCCTGGAGCAGATGCTTCGCCCCCCTCTCCCGGACGAGACGGCCGAAGACGTCGCGGTAGAAGGTCTGCGTGATGGCCTCGCGCTTCGCCTCGGGGTCCGTCACGCCCTTGAGCGCCGCAAAGAACTCGCGCGCGCGTCGACGACTTCGACCGTGACGCCGAGAGCGCGGAAGAAGCCGGTGACCTGCTCGGCCTCGCCCGCGCGCATGAGGCCGTTCTCGACGAAGACCGTCTTCAGGCGCTCGCCCAGAGCGCGATGCCCCAGCATCGTGACCGTGGACGAATCGACGCCGCCGGAGAGGGCGTTGATGGCCCATCCATCCCCCACGGCGCGCCTGATCTCTTCCACCTTCTCGTCGATGAAGCTCTGGGTGTCGAGCTCCTGCGCGGTGATCTCCTTGATCATGCGAACCCTCTCCTTCTGGACTGGTGCGCCCCTATTCGGCGATGGCGGCATGATAACTCTGCAACGACCGGACCCGGCCGCGGGAAGCCCGGCGGGCGGCGATGCCCTTGGCGGCCGCCGTGGCCGCCGCGGTCGTCGTGATGTACGGCACCTTGTGCCTGATAGCGGCCTTGCGGATGTAGGAGTCGTCGAACTCGCTCGATTTGCCGGCCGGGGTGTTCACCACCAACTGGATCTCGCCGTTCTTGATGGCGTCTTCGATGTTGGGTCGACCCTCGTGCAGCTTGAGGATCGGGTCGCGGTGATGCCGTGCTCGGCGAGGAAGGCTTGCGTGCCCACCGTCGCCCGGATCTTGAAGCCCGAGCCGAATGAACTCCTTGGCCGCCTCCAGCGCCAGCTCGCGGTCCCGCTCGGCCATCGTGATGAGCACGGTGCCCTCGAGCGGCAGCCGCTGCCCGGCCGCCTCCTCCGCCTTGGCGAAGGCCAGGCCGAACGAATCGGCCATTCCCAGTACCTCGCCGGTGGAGCGCATCTCCGGCCCGAGCAGGGGATCCACCTCGGGGAACATGTTGAACGGGAAGACCGCTTCCTTGACGCCGAAGTGCGGGATGGTTCTCGTCTTGAGCCCCAGATCGGCCAGCTTGGTCCCGAGCATCAACTGGGTCGCCAGCTGCGGCCATCTGCACGTTGCAGACCTTGGACACCAGCGGGACGGTCCGCGAGGCGCGGGGATTGGCCTCGAGGACGTAGACCACGTCGTCGGAGATCGCGTACTGCATGTTCATGAGTCCGACCACGCCCAGCTCGACCGCGATCTTCCTGGTGTACTCGTAGATCGTGGCCAGGTGCTTCTCGGGAATGGTGACCGGGGGGATGACGCAGGCCGAGTCGCCGGAATGTACGCCCGCGTATTCGATGTGCTCCATGACGGCCGGGACGAAGGCGTCGGTGCCATCGGCCATAGCGTCGGCCTCGCACTCAATGGCATTCTCGAGGAACTTGTCGATGAGGATGGGACGTTCCGGGGTGATGTCCACTGCCGCGGCCATATAGCGCGTGAGCATCTCCTCGTCGTGGACGATCTCCATGCCGCGGCCACCCAGCACGTAGCTGGGACGGAGCATCAGAGGATAGCCGATGCGCTCTGGCCACCTCTCGGGCCTCGTCCAGGTTGGTCGCCATGCCGGCCTCGGGCATGCGGGATGCCGAGTCGCTCCATCATCTGCCGGAAACGCTCGCGGTCTTCGGCCAGGTCGATGGTATCCGGTGACGTCCCGATAATAGGGACGCCCGCCGTCTCCAGCTCGCGAGCGATATTGAGCGGCGTCTGCCCGCCGAACTGGACGATGACGCCCTCGGGGTGCTCCTTCTCGTAGATGGCGAGCACGTCCTCCACCGTGAGCGGCTCGAAGTACAGCTTGTCGGAAGTGTCGTAGTCGGTGGAGACCGTCTCGGGGTTGCAGTTGACCATGATGGACTCGAAGCCGGCGTCGCGCAGAGCGAAGGCGGCGTGGACGCAGCAGTAGTCGAACTCGATGCCCTGGCCGATGCGGTTGGGCCCGCCTCCGAGCACCATGATCTTCCGGCGGTCGCTCACCGGGACCACGTCCGGGGCGTTGTAGGTAGAGTAGTAGTAGGCGGCATTCTCCACTCCACTGACCGGCACGGGGTGATAGCCGTGTTTGAGGCCGAGGCTGAGTCGCCTGCTGCGGATCTGGACCTCCGGGACGCCGAGGAGTTTCGCCAGGTAGGCGTCTGCGAAGCCGTCCTTCTTGGCTCGTATCAGCAGTTCGTCCGGAAGCACAGGGTCGGCGGGGGCGTCCGCGGTTCCGCTCGCATCCGACCGGTAGCCGAGTATCTCCTCCTCCAGTTGCACCAGTTCTCTCATCTGCTCGATGAACCAGGGCTTGACATGTGTCCGGGCATAGAGGGTCTCGGTCGTAGCGCCCTTGCGCAACGCTTCGTACATCTGGAAGTGCCGCTCGCTGTTCGGCTCGGTGAGCATCGCCAGAAGCTCATCCAGCGAGCGCCGGTTGAAGTCCTTCGCAAAACCCAGCCCATGACGGCCGGTCTCGAGGGAACGAATGGCTTTTTGCAGCGATTCTTTGTAGTTCTTGCCGATGGACATCACTTCGCCCACAGCGCGCATCTGCGTCCCCAACCGGTCCTGCGCGTCGCGGAACTTCTCGAAGGCCCAGCGGGCGAACTTGACCACCACGTAGTCACCGGAGGGCGTGTACTTCTCGAGGGTGCCGTCGCGCCAGTAGGGCAGTTCGTCCAGCGTCAGGCCCCCGGCCAAGACGGAACTGACCATGGCGATGGGGAAACCGGTGGCCTTGGAGGCCAAGGCCGAGGAGCGCGAGGTGCGGGGATTGATCTCGATGACTACGACCCGGCCGGTCTTAGGGTCGTGGGCAAACTGGATGTTCGTGCCCCCGATCACCTCGATGGCCTCGACGATGGAATAGGAGTAGCGCTGGAGCTTCTCCTGCAGATCGGGCGCAATGGTGAGCATCGGGGCGGTGCAGTAGCTGTCGCCGGTGTGTACCCCCATCGCGTCCACGTTCTCGATGAAACAGACGGTGATCATCTGGTTCTTGGCGTCGCGGACCACCTCGAGCTCCAACTCTTCCCAGCCGAGCACCGATTCCTCGACCAGCACCTGCCCCACAAGGCTCGCCCGGATGCCGCGCTCCACGATCACCTGCAGCTCTTCGCGGTTGTAGACGAGTCCGCCCCCGGTGCCTCCCATCGTGTACGCGGGCCGGATCACCACGGGGTACCCAAGTTGGGCGGCGACCACGGCAGCCTCATCCACCGAGTAGCAGATCTCGCTTTGAGGCATCTCGATGCCGAGGCGGGTCATAGTCTCCTTGAAGGCCAGCCGGTCTTCGCCCCGTTCTATGGCGTCGGGACCCACGCCGATGATGGTCACCCCGTACTCGTCGAGCACGCCGGAACGGTACAACTCGGAGGAGAGGTTCAGGCCCGATTGGCCGCCAAGATTGGGCAAAAGCGCGTCCGGCCTGGACGTGGCGATGATCTGGGTCAAAGTCTCGAGATTGAGCGGTTCGATGTAGGTCTCATCGGCCATGACCGGATCGGTCATGATGGTGGCGGGGTTAGAGTTCACCAGCACGATCTCGTAGCCGAGGCTCCGCAGCGCCTTGCACGCCTGGGTGCCGGAGTAGTCGAACTCGCAGGCCTGACCGATGATGATCGGGCCGGAACCGATGATGAGGACCTTCCGGACATCCGGCCGCCTGGGCATAAGCTCTCCCCTCCGGGGTATGTTGGGTTTGCCCGGATTGTATCGCGGACGGCGGGGGGTTGATCGCCCCCGCTCCGCCTACCGGATGAAGTTGGTCATCAACCGGGGCTCTGTTTCGGGGTAGGGCACCGTGCCTTTCGCCGCTTCGATGCACTTGAGCAGCCAGGCCATGTTTCGGCCAAGGGTCCTCATGGTCTGCATGCCCTCAAGGTCCTGTCTCACCTCTTCAGGCGTGATTCCCATGGGTCGCGTTCCAGTACTGCGAGGAGACGACGGGCATGCTGGAGATGGTGAAGTACTTGTTGAGCCGGTCGAACGCGGCGCTGGCGCCGCCACGGCGGCAGTTCACGATGGCGGCCGCCGGCTTGTAGGCGTATCTCGCGCCCTTTCCGAAGAACATCCGGTCGAGGAACGCGCAGAGAGAGCCGTTCGCGAGCGGCGAAATAGACAGGAGACCCGATCACGATGCCATCCGCCTTCCGGGCCAGATCGATGCACGTCGTTGACGGAGTCATCCTTGAAGACGCAGTACCCGCTCTCGACGCAGCCACCGCAGCCGATGCATCCCCGGATCGCCTTGCTCTCCGATGTGGAAGATGCTGGTCTCGATACCCTGCTTCCTCGAGCTGCCCGGCAACTTCCGAAAGCGCCGTATACGTGCAGCCCTTCTCATGGGGGCTTCCGTTGATCATGAGTACATGCATTGTTACGCCCTTTCTCCACACTTGTCGGCGTTGAGAATATACCGCCCGGAGTGGACTGGACGGGGTAGCCGCGCCCATTGCGGGGATGATCGCTGTTGACCAGCTCGAGGTGCAACTCAGCGAACGCGCCGAAACACCGCGTAGGCGAACAGTTGGCCGGACCCGCCCGGCGTGAAGTGCTCCCTCTCCAGACTTTGCACCAACTCGAAGTCCGGACCGAGGAACTCGCCCATGCTGTCGGGGTCGTATCGCCGCACCGGCAGGCCGCTACACCGTTCGGGTCCGTTGAGGGCAAAGGTCGCCAGGATGAGGTGTCCACCTGCTCGTAGCGCGCTCCGCACGGACTCCAGGTATGCCTGGCGATCGGCCTCCTCCGTCAGGAAGTGGAACACTGCTCGATCGTGCCAGAGGTCGACCTGTGCGGGTAGCCTCACGTACCGGGCATCCGCGGCAACCCAGGTCACCACGTCGCCGCGCGCTCCCAGGCGGGCCCGAGCGACCTCGAGCGCCGCTTCGGAAACATCGACCACCGTCACCTGGTTGTAGCCCCGATCCAGCAGGCAATCGACCAGAAGCGAGGCGCCGCCTCCGATATCGACGATGGCGCCGTCTCTTGCCGGCGCAACTGCGCCGATCAGGTCCAATCAGGTGGAAGGCTCAGCCTCGAACCAGCCGACTTCGTCAAAGCTCTTGGTCTTCCACACGTTCTGCCAATGCACTTCCGGATCCATGGACTCCCCCCGAAATCGACATGTACCGTCTGCGAGATACCAGGTCGTCTGCACCGCGATCTCCGCTTCTCCTACTGTACTCCCATGCCGCAAGGCGCAAACCCTGATCCGCTGTCGGGGAGGCATAGGCGTTAGACTGAGCCGAAGGCTCCGACGAGAAGGGCGGCCCAAGCATGCCAGATGCCGAGATCAGGCCCCGAGATTACGCTTACACCTTCAGTCCGCATCTTGAACCGACAGCCACGGTCCGGCCGGGCGACAGGGTGATCATCCACACCGACGACGCCATGGGAAGCCGGATCAGTTCGGAGTCTGATCTACCCAGTAAGGCGCTGGCGGGAGTGAGCCCCAACCCTCTTACCGGCCCGATCTTCGTGGAGGGAGCGGAGCCGGGGGACACGCTCAGCGGTGCACATCGAGGACATCGAGCCCGCCAGGGACTTCGCCGTGAGCTGCTTCATCCCGAACATGGGGGGCCTCACGTCAACAGGCTTCACCCGCACGCTTCAGGACCCCATCCCCGAGAGGACGTGGATATGGTCGCTGCGGGAGGGGCCCGAGGGGAGATACCTCGAGAACAGCCAGGTCAGGGTGAGCGTCCCCTGGAGGCCGTTCATGGGCTGCATGGGAGTCGCGCCCGCCCTTGAGGCCATCGCCTCCATCACTCCCGGGCCTCACGGAGGAAACATGGACTGTCCCGACGTGCGGCCGGGCAACACCTTGTATCTGCCCGTGTCCGCAGCGGGCGCGCTGTTCTCTGCCGGCGATTGTCATGCCAACCAGGGCCAGGGGGAAGTGTGCGGCGTCGCCCTCGAGATCCCCTGCAGGCTATCGGTGGTGTTCGGGCGTCGACAAGGGCAAACGCATCGGCTGGCCGCGCATCGTCTCCGACGAGGCCATCATGGTGGTGGGCTCCGCCAAGCCCATGGAAGACGCGGCTCGGATCGCCTACGCGGAGTTGGTGCTCTGGATGGAGGAAGAGTTTGGCTTTGCCCGGTGGGAGGCCTACCAGTTGCTCGGTCAGGTAGGCGGCCTGTATGTGGCGAACATGGTCAACCCGCTGTATTCGCTCGTGGCTTCCATCGAGAAGCGGTACCTAGAACGCTTCTAGCGAGCGACAACGGCGCCTCAGGATTCGGTCCAGAGGATGTCCACGCCTTCTGAATCGCCCACGGCCTGTTTGAGAAGATCGACGAGTCGAGCGCTGGCGCCCTTCTGCTCGAGAAACTCTATCGTCGCCGGGGTCATGTAGTAGTCGATGTCCTCCCCGCTCTCTTCCTCGAGCTGATCGACCAGCACCGCGAGGTCGGCTTCGTCTATCGTCCCGATAGGCGCCCCGCTGTCCTTCAACGACAAAGTGATCACCTGCTGATCCTCCTGTTCATGCTTGGTGGCGGGCCTCGACGCCGGCACCCGTCTTTCACTCTACCACCACACTTCGCGGCTGCCGGCGCCGAGTAGCGCCGCTTCCGGCTCGCCGCTTCCAAAAACGGTATCCTGACCAAGGCGCGGCGGAGGCGCGGCCAACGGCCGGCCGCCGCCCGACACAGCACGAAGCCGTCGTCAGCAATAGAGCGGGGAACATGCCGGACTTGAACGTACGCCAGGACAGCGCAGCCCAGGAACAGCCGGGGCAGGCGCCGGACCAGCCGGGCGCAGAGCGCCAGGATTTCCTGCGCGAGATCGTGCAGCAGGACCTCGCCTCGGGACGCATCGCCGAAGTGGTGACCCGCTTCCCTCCGGAGCCCAACGGCTACCTCCACATCGGCCACGCCAAGTCCATCTGCCTTAACTTCGGCATCGCCCGCCAATTCGGCGGCCGGTGCAACCTCCGCATGGACGACACAAACCCGGCCAAAGAGGACGTCGAGTACGTCGACTCCATAGCTGCCGACGTCAAGTGGCTCATCGACGGCTGGGCGGATCACTGCCTGGGCCTCAAGCCGGTCGGCGGGCTGCCGGAGACGCTCGAGCCCTTCTACGCTTCCGACTATTTCGAACAGCTCTACGAGTACGCGCTCCAGTTGATCCGCAAGGGCAAGGCCTTCGTGTGCGACCACACGGCCGAGGAAGTGGACCAGATGCGCGGCGCCCCCGACCGGCCGGGTGAAGAAAGTCACTACCGGAACCGCTCGGTGGAGCAGAGCCTCGACCTGTTCGAGCGGATGCGTGCCGGTGAGTTCCCCGACGGCGCCCGCACGCTCCGCGCCAAGATCGACATGGGCGCGCCCAACGTCTGGCTGCGGGACCCCGTGCTCTATCGCATACGCCACGCCTCGCACCATCACACCGGCGACGCCTGGTGCATCTACCCCATGTACGACTTCGCCCACGGCCTGAGCGACTACATCGAGGGGATCACCCACAGTATCTGCACGCTCGAGTTCGAGGTACACCGGCCGCTGTACGAATGGATCCTCGAAGCCCTCGACCTGCCCCGGGTGCACCCGCGCCAGCGCGAGTTCGCCCGCCTCAACGTGACCTACACCATCATGAGCAAGCGCAGGCTGCTGCGCCTGGTGCAGGAAGGCCTGGTACGGGGCTGGGACGATCCCCGCATGCCGACCATCTCCGGCATGCGCCGCCGCGGCTATCCGGCCGAGGCCATCCGCGCGTTCTGCGACCGCATCGGCGTGGCCAAGCGCGAGAACATGGTCGAACTGGGACTGCTCGAGCACTTCGTGCGTGACGACCTCAACCGCCGAGCCCCCCGCGCCATGGCCGTGCTCCGGCCGCTCCGGGTAGTGATCGAGAACTACCCCGAGGGACAGGTCGAGGAGATGGAGACGATCAACAACCCGGAGGACGGCGCGATGGGCACCCGCCGGGTGCCGTTCTCCCGAGTGGTGTACATCGAGCAGGACGACTTCCGCGAGGTTCCGCCGCCGAAGTACCACCGTCTAAGCCCGGGGGTGGAGGTGCGGCTGCGCTCCGCCTACCTGATCACCTGCACGGGCGTGGTCAAAGACCCGGAGACCGGCGAGGTGGTCGAGGTGCGGGCGACATACGATCCGGCCACACGCGGCGGCGACACGCCGGACGGCCGCAAGGTCAAGGCGACCATCCACTGGGTCTCGGCCGCCCACGCCGTCGACGCCGAGGTACGGCTCTACGGCACGCTCTTCGCCGTGGAGAACCCGGACGACGTGCCCGAGGGTCAGGACTTCATCCAGACACTCAACCCGGACTCGCTCGAGATCCTACAGGGGTGCAAGCTCGAGCCGTCGCTGGACAAGGCGACGCCGGGAGCGCGGTACCAGTTCGAGCGGCTGGGCTATTTCTGCGCCGACGCGGACTCCCGCCCGGGTGCGCCCGTCTTCAACCGCACCGTCACGCTCAAGGACGCCTGGGCCAGGATCGAGAAGAAACAGGGGCAGGGCTAGCAGACCAGCGCGGCGCGGCTACGATGGTAAACTCTTTGGGCTGCGCGCCACTCCAGCGCGCGTCGCATCTTTGCCCGATGGTGTAACGGCAGCACGACTGGCTCTGGACCAGTTAGCCGAGGTTCGAATCCTCGTCGGGCAGCTCCACGATGGCAGCAAGCCACCACCTCTGCTTCCCCTGCCTCGATCGCGGCTGCCGGTCGAAGTAGATCTCCATCTGGGTGCCGTCGGTCGTCTGCACCCGAAACCAGTGTCTGCGGACGTACTGCTCTCCGCTGTGATGCCGGCACGCCCCGGTCGTCTTCCACTTCTCGAGCACGTGGGCCACTCGATACTCCGCACCCCGCCAGACGAAGCGGGCCGGGAGTCCGGGTTCGCCGCCGGACATGGAAGCGGCGTCGAACGAGGCGCCCACCGGGACTATGGGTTCGGAAACGAAGTGCTTGATCGTGGCCACCTCTCGATACGGGGGAAACCGCCGGCCCGGTCGGCCGCGGCCCATCCCTCGCTCAAAACTAGCCTCCGCTTGGCTTGCCGTCAAATGCTCGCGAAAGGGACGCCGCGGGCGCTACTCTTTTAGGTACCGATAGCCCAAACCGTGCGACAATATGTACTACGGTTTCTTCAGAAGCAAGGAGAGTATTTCTATGCCTGGTTGGATAGGCCCCTGGGAGATCATCATAATCGTCGTGATAATCCTGGTCATCTTCGGCGGCAGACTGCTACCGCGTCTCGGCCGTTCGCTGGGTGGTTCAGTGGTGGGCCTCAAGAAAGGTCTGAAAGAAGGCGAAGAGGGGTTCAAGACGGCCATCAAGGAAGACGCCACGGCCGATGCCCCGCCAAAGACCCCCGTGGTCGACGCGACGGCAAAAGAGAACGAGAAGAGCGAGCAGGTCTAACGGTTCAAGGATGGCGGGCGCCCGTGTGTGACCGCCCGCGAGACCAGGCTACGACGGCGGAAAGGGAGTGGGGCTGTGGCTGAACAGCAGGCGGGACCCGCTGCGAAGGATATGGTCGGACGGCTCGAACGGGCGATCAACGAACGCGATCTCGAAGGACTCATAGAGCTCTTCCACCCGGACGTCGTCGTGGAATACCCCGCTCATCCTTCGCGGACCTTCCGGGGAAGAGATCAGATCTGGCGCAACTGGGCCCCCATCATGGCCAAGCTGGACGACTTCAGGGCAACCGTCGTGCGTTCGGCCGTCGATGACAGCAGCGCGTGGGTGGAGTGGCTGTGGCAGGGCACCCAAGCGGATGGCTCCCCCGGCGACATGGCGGGCGTAGTCATCCACGAGCTTGATGGTGACCAGATCGTCCGCGTCCGCTTCTATCTGGAGCCCGTAGACAAGTAGCCCTTTCGGCGCCCCTAGGTGGAACCCCGGGGGGTATCGGCGCGTCACAGGCCGGGAAAGCCAGACACAACAACCCGACGGTCTGCCAAAAAAGGGGTCTTCGTGAATAGATCAGAGGCGTCTCTGTGCGTGCGGGGCCGCCGGCCTCGGCCCGCGCTCGCCATACCCGCGGCCCTGCTCATCGTCATGCTCGCGGGCCTCATGTTTCTTACGGGATGCAATGTGCTCGCGGGAGTCGATACCAACGTCAACGCCGACGGGTCGGGCACGATAGGAATACGGCTGGCGGCCGACAAAGAGCTTCAGGACGCACTCTCTGGTGCAGCCGATGGGCTTGGCGGCGAAGCCGGAGCGATCCTGGGCATCATCGGCGATCTTGGCGGCCTTACCGGCGGTCTGCCGACGAACGTGGACGACCTGTTCAACCTGATCGTCGGTCAGATCCCCGGCGACTGGAAAGTCGATAGAGGCACGGACTCGTCCGGCGCTCGCTGGCTCAGCCTGACCCGCTCCTTCTCGAGCCCCGAGGAGCTCCAGCAGATCCTCTCCGGGAGATTCCTGTCTACCGTTATCGCTACCGACCAGTTCTCGCTGACGCAGGACAAAGGGTTCTTCACTACCAAGACCCAGTTCGCGGCTACCGCGGATGCGGGGTCGGTGACGTCCCGGGCTCAGTCGGTGGCCGGGTTCGCGGAGAGCGTTCTGGGCGAAATCCTTACTGTGCAGAACCGGGTGACGCTTCCGGGCACGATAAAGGACAACAACGCGGATGAGGTGCGTGGGAACACCCTCGTCTGGAACTTGGGGACGTCCGGCAGCAAAGAGATGTACGCGAACAGCACCATCTACAACGCAGGCGCCATCGCAGGGACCACCATCGCCGGAGTGGTGATCATCGCCGCGTTGACGGTGGCCTTGGTTCTCATCCTTCGTCGGCGCAGGCGGAAGCCTACCCCCGAGCAGCCCGGGGCGGTTCAGCCTGCCCCGTCTTCGCCGCCGCAGATCGCGGAGGCGGTCGGCGTCGAGGAAGCTGAGCAGACGGCGGAAGCAGCGCCAGAAAGCGCTGCTGAGGCAGAGACGCCTGCAGCACCGGTGGTGGACGAGGCGGCCGAGACGCCGGCGGCCGTCACGGCGGCAGTGATCGAAGAACCGGCGGTCGCGCCCGCGCCGACGGAGTCCCCCGCGGCGACGGCGCCACCGGCTCCGGCCGGTCCGGCGGCGACCACGCTGGCACAGCCCGCGGCGGCGGCAGAGGCGCCCCGTCCTATCGTGCCCATCCCGCTGAGGCCCACCAGGGCCCAGGCGGTCGGCGACGACACCCTGGCCGTCTCTCCGGACACGCCGGCAGAGCCGGCCGAGCCGGCACCTGGAGAAGGGGCAGCTTCCACCTGATCGTGCCGGGTCGCCGGTCGTCCTGCCCGCCGCCTTGTTCAAGCGCGCGCCAGGTGTTATACCCTTATCTCCGAACGCGAAGGAGGAGGTATTTGTCCGCCGTGAAGTCCACCAAGGCTACGTTGCTCGTCCTGTCGATCATCGCTTTGCTTGCGCTGACGATGTTCGTTACCGGCTGCTCCCTCTTCCAGACGACCACCACGACAGTGACATCGCCATCGACGACGCAGTCGACCACGGCGACCACCCAGGCGCCGGGCACAAGCGGTCCCCCGGACACCGGCGCCTCCATGTTCCGGGCGAACCCCGAGCACACCGGCATATACCCCAGCGGTGGTCCGACGCAGGCGAGCGGCGTGCTGTGGAAGTTCCAGACCGGTGATACCAAGATCGACACCAACAACGGCCTCCCCTGGTCGTGTCCCGCCATCTACAACGGCGTGGTCTATTTCGGCGCGGCCGATGGTTACGTATACGCGGTGGATGTCCAGAACGGTCAGCAGAAGTGGAACTTCAAGACGGGCAAATCTGTCTGGTCCTCCCCGGCCGTCTCGGACGGCACCCTTTATGTCGGTAGTGACGACGCCTACCTCTACGCGCTCGATCTGCAAACGGGCACAGAGAAGTGGAAGTTCAAGACGCTGTACGGCATCGTCTCTTCGCCGGTCATCGCCAACGGGGTCGCGTACGTAGGCAGCGGCGATGGCTTTCTCTACGCCGTCGATGTGCAGACCGGCGCGCAGAAATGGAAGGTCGGCGCCGGGAGCGCGGTCAACTCCTCCCCGGCTGTCTCAGGGGGGACGGTGTATTTCGGCGGCGGGGACAAGTTCGTTTACGCGGTCGACGCCCAGACCGGCAAACAGAAATGGGCGCTTCCAACAGGAGCGGTCGTCTGGTCTTCCCCCACCTATTCCGATGGGACCGTCTACGTGGGTAGTTACGACACCTTCCTGCGTGCACTTGACGCCGAGACCGGCAAGGAGAAGTGGAACTTCAAGACCGGGGATGGCATCGCTTCGTCACCCGCCGTCGCCAACGGGACCGTCTGTGTGGGCAGCAACGACAACTACCTCTACGCCGTGGACTCTCAGACCGGCAAGGAGAAGTGGAAGTTGCAAACAGGAGGCGTCGTCTGGTGCTCGCCGGTCATCTCCGACAACCTCGTCTACATCGGCGGCGCCGACTCCTATCTCTACGCGGTCGACCTACAGACGGGTCAGGAGAGATGGAAGTTCAAGCTCGAGGGCGATGTCTCCGGGTCACTGGCTGTGGCCGGCGGGATCGTCTACGCGGGCAGCCTTGACCGCAACCTGTATGCCGTGAAATAGGGACGCGCTGCAGCGCCGTTTACCGTGCCATGCCGCGCTTATCGTGCCGCGGCTACGTATTCGCCCGCCTCGTCCGACGTCCGCCGCGTCTTCGGCGGCTTCTAGAGGCGCCGCCTCGTCCAGCACGTCGGCGGGCGTGCCGTATGGCACCTCGTGCGGCCGCATGGCCTGCCACGCCGGGTCGGCGATGGCCTTGAAGCCGGCCGCGTACTCGTCGATAGCCTCGGCATAGGACGTGATCAGGTCATCCGCGCCGGGATGCGTCGGCCGCGCTCCCGTGCTGCACACTATGTCCCTTATGACATGCGGCTCGTCGATGAGCATGCAGGGCCGCAACAGATTGTCGCTGAAAGGCTGCCTGGTCTGGATGGCGCGGAAGAACGGCGACTTCAGCACCTCGGTGAGGGGCTTCTCTTTGATGTTGTCGGCGGCGAAGTGAGTGAAGATGCAGGGCTCCACGTCGCCGGTGGAGGTGATGTGGAGGTAGGCCCGGCCGCCGGCGATACAGCCGCCGACGTGGGGGGCGTCGTTCCAGAAATCCATGACAAACAGGCACTTGTCTCTGCGGATGCGCTCGGCGCCGTTGACCCGCAGGTACTCGCGCTGCTCCGGAGTGGGCATGAGACCCATGTCCGGCCCGGCTCCGACCGGCATGTAGAGGAAGTGGAACCCGAAGAGACAGCCCTGCCCGATGAGATAGTCGCAGAACTCGTCGCTTGCCGCCTCGAGGTAGTTCTGGGACGTGACCATCGTGGAGAAGCCGAAGGGGATCTTCTGCGCGCGCAGCAAGGCCATCGCCTTCTCGGTACGTCGTAGCGCCCCCGGGCCCCGCCGCGCGTCGTTGGTGGCCTCACACCCGTCGATGCTGAGGCAGACGGCAATATTGGCCGCCTTTGCCAGTCGCGATGCCAGGGCCTCGTCGATCAGCGTCCCGTTGGTGAAGACAAGGAAATCGCAGTCGGAGTTGCGCTCCAGCAGTTCCAGCACGTCCTGCCGCACGAACGGCTCGCCGCCGAGCAGCGTGAAGGCGTGGATACCGAGTTCCCGGCCTTCGGACACGATCCGGTCGATGACTTCCATCGGCAGATCGTCCTTCTGGTCGTACTCCCCGGCGTAACATCCGACGCAGTCGAGATTGCAGCGCATGGTGGGGCTCATCAGGATGATGAAGGGGGCCTTGGCCTCATTGGCCTGCTCCCAGGCGCTCCGTTTGGCTCCGCCCAGCCACAGGGAATTGATCAGTAGGTTGGAGACCGTTCGGGAGAGGCAGCGCGAGGAGGTGCTGTGGATAGCGCGAAGGACCAACTGCATGGCGACCGGAGGAGGATCCTGCTCCAGCGCGGTCTCGAAATACTCCCGCCAGACCTTGGCGTTGTGCCTCTGATATTCGCTCGTCCCGAGCGTCTCCGCGAGCCGCGCCATCCGGACGAGGTTCTTCTCAGGATTGGAGCTGAGCAGCTTGAGCACCTCCCCAAGCGCGAATTCCGTCGAGCGCTGCTTCAGCTTCCCCACGCCAGCTACCATGCCGCCTCCGGACGTTGCTCTGCCGATCACCCAAGATGCGTCTCCCATGCTACAACTCTCTTCCTTTGCGGGGAAGCCTCTTGAACGCCTATACTGAGCGAACGGGCGACAATAGAACCACCTGTGGGGGGTTCAGGTGCAACGCGACGTGACGAGCGGCAGCGAACAGAGATCGGCATCCGGGCCGGACGGGCAGCAGGCAGCCGAACCGCCGAGAGTGCCCCGTTCTCTTTTCATCACGAACGATTTTCCCCCCAGGATCGGCGGCGCCCAGTCGTACTATTGGGGGCTCATCCAGACGCTCGACCCGTCCGACATCGTCATCATCGCCCCGGACCAGCCCGGCAGCCGGGACTTCGACGCCACCCACGCCTACAGGGTCCACCGGTATCCGCTCGAGCAGCTTCGGCCCACCCGGGGTCTCTTGCGCCTCTCCCTGGAACTCATCGAAGAGCACGAACTCGAACTCGTCCAGTTCGGCCACCCGCTGCCCACCGGGCTTCTCGGGCCCAGGATCGTCAAGCGGACGGGCCTCCCCTACATCGTCTTCTTGGGAGGCGCCGAGGTGACCGTGCCGGCCGCGATGCCTATCGGCTCGAGCCTGTTGCGGCACGTCCTCGGCAACGCCGCTCTCCTGGCGACCGTGAGCGACTTCACCGCGTCGGTCGCGTCGCGCGAGATCGCCGGGAAAGTGCCGGCGGTGACCCTTCGGCCTCCTCTCGACGGCGCCTTTGATCTGCCCCTCCAGCCCAGCAAGGCCCAGGCCAAAGCGGAGCTGGGAATCGACGGAGAGCTCGTCATCATCATCGGCCGTCTCGTCCCGCGCAAAGGCCAGGACCGGCTGATCGAGTCGCTCGCCCTGTTGCGCGACGAGTACCCTCGCCTCCACCTGGGGGTCATAGGCAACGGCCGAATCGCCGGGCGACTGGAGCGCCTGGCGGCGTCGCACGGCGTCCGAGAGCGGGTGCTGATGACTGGAGCGCTTGATACCGAGGAACTGAAGATATGGCTGAAAGCCGCAGACATCTTCGCGTGCCCCTGCCGCACCCGCTGGGGCGGCCTGGAAGTGGAGGGGTTCGGCATCGTCTTCGCCGAGGCTTCTCTGGCCCGCCTGCCGGTCCTCGCCGGTCGGTCGGGAGGAGCGCCGGAGAGCGTCAAGAACGGCGAAACGGGCATCATCCCCGCGGGGGACTCGAGCGAAGAAGTCGCGGAAGCGCTACGCCGGCTCCTCTCGATGAGTCCCGAGGCCCGGACGGCCATGGGGGAGAGAGCCAGGGAGTTCACCCTCTCGCGGCATGCCCCAGAGGTCGTGGGTAGGCAGTATCGGGAGTTGCTTGCCGGGGTGGTGAGGGCCTGAGCACCGAGGGCAGGGAACCGCCACCCGCGGCCGGGGCCGAGCAGCTGGACGCACCGGGCGAGGGCGGCGGGGCAGCGCAGGAGGGCTCCCCCGAGGCGTCGTCACAGGGTGTCGTCCGCTGGCGGCGGCTGATACTCAACCTCGTTGCCGGCCTGGCCGCGGCCGCCGTGGTCATAGTGATCGCCGGTTCCCGCCTGGGTCCGCAGATAGCCCATACCGACCTCGGCAACGCCGACTACAGATACCTGGCCCTCGCCGGGGTGTGCCTCATCATCGTGCTGCTCACCGAGGCCTTCACCCTCGTCGTGATAGCCCGCGCTCTCTGCCCGTTGGCCTCCACCTGGGGGGTGTTCGGCGTCGCCTTCGAATCTCTGCTCGTTGGGGGAGCGACCTCGTTCGGGGGTCTCGAGATCCCCTACCAGGTCGTCCGCCTTCGCTACTCGGGTCTGTCGGCTTCGCAGGCAACGTCCGCGGTGATCGTCAAAGGCCTGATACACACATCCCTACTCGTCATAGTCGCGGCCGTGGCGCTCGTCCCCGCCATCGGCACCCGGCTGACCAACCTGCAGCGCTGGGTGCTCATCGGCGTGATAGTCGCCGTGCTGGCCGGTTGGCTCATTGCCGGGCTGTGGACCCACAAGCCGGTCGGCATGCGCCTTTTCCCGCGCCGGGTGCGCAAGTACACCGACTCCTTCCGCGAGGCCAACCTGGTTCTGCTTCATGCCGGCTGGAAGGCCATCGTGGGCACCGTGACGCTGCAGGCCGTCTACTGGGTGGCCATGTTCTCGATCATCCCGCTCATCCTCATGGCGCTCGGCTACAAGGGCGGGCTCTTCCACGTGATCATCGCCCAGGCGGCCCTGCAGGTGATCATGCCGTTCTCGCCGCTTCCCGGAGGTGCGGGCGTCGCCGAATTGGGGTACCTGGGATTGATAGGGGCGAGCGTCCCCTCGGACATCCGGGTGTCGAGCCTGCTCTATTGGCGTATCTTCACATGGCTCGTTCCCATCGCTGTAGGAGCGGTGGCCATAGGTGTCCGGGTGGTCATCGCCGGCAGAAAGCGCAGAGCCGCGCAACGAGAGGTGGCGCATGCCGAATCACGTTAGGATGGCGCCGGTCCGAACACCCACTCGCGCGCCGCGAGCGGCGCTGGTCGCTGTGGCGCTCGTTGTTCGCGGTGACCCTCGCGTTCGCGGGCGGCTGTATCCCCGCGGCCCGCCTCGCCACACTGCTCGCCACACCGGAGGCCAAGCGGAGACTGGCGGCTGCAAATCCGGGGACTTCCAGCATCTACCGCGAGATGGGGAAGAAGGCCGCCATCGCGGTGTTCACCGCCGACGCCCTAAAAGGCCTCGTGCCGCCGCTGCTGGGCCGCGCCGCGGGAGCCGACCCGATCACGATCGACGCCTTGATGCTCGCGCCGCTGGCCGGGCATGTGGTGGTGGGAGGGGGCCGGGGAGTGGCGATAATGGCCGGCTCGGTGCTCGCGGCCGATCCTCCCGGCTTCGCGATAATCCTGCCGATCTGGGTAGCCCCGACCGCGACGAACGACCACGCGCGCGGCGTGCTCGCGGCGTGCCTGCTGTTCCCGGTAGTGCGCTGGCTGCTGGGGCGGGGCAAGGTGCGAGTGGCGTTGGGGGCCGGGGTGCCCCTCCTGCTCGTCTACGGCCGGTTGCGGGGCTCCGGCTGGGCAGACACCCGGTGGACGCCGCGATCGGTCTGGTGGAGACTCACCTGCGACGCGGAGCCGCCGGCGTGACTTCCTGGGTACAAGCCTGGGAAAGGAAAGGAGCCTGAGATGGTCGAGAACGCTCAAGGGAGTGGCACGCGCGAAGACCCGTGGCTGCTGAAGACGCCGAGCGGCCAGTCCGACATCGAGGCGTATCGGGACGAGCAGGCCGATCCGCCGGCATTGGTCGTTATCGCATCTAAGACGGAGGTACGTTACCTGCTGCGGGCGATAGACGACCTTCACGCCATGCTCAAAGCGCACGGCGACTGGATGCCGCTTGGGACCGCGGACGAGCAGAAGCCCGCTGCCGAGGGGACTGTCGAGGCCTGGGCCCGCTCGCCGCAGAATCCGGTCGGCGGCTGGTACGGGCTCAAGAAGGGGCTGCGCGGCCGCTTCGCAAACTACGTCCCTCCGGTGCTCGAACTCCTCGGGCTGGCCGAGGTAGAGCACAACGCCCGGGGCAACCGGATGAGGGCGATCTGACCCCCTACACGTTGTAGGCTTCGGGCCCCAACGTCTTCACCCAGTTGGCTGCGAGGACAGCCTGTGCCTCTTCGGTCTTGTCCACACCCAGGATGACTATGGCGTTGTTGCTGATCCGTCCCAGGTGCGGATAGAGGTAGTGCACATTGATGCCGGCCGCTTTGAGCGGCTTGAGCACTCCCAGCATCCCGCCCGGGTGGTCCGGTATCTCCACGGCGAGGACCTCGGTCTCCTTTGGGGTGTAGCCGTTGGCGATGAGCATGTTCTTCGCCTTCTCCGGGTCGTCGAACACAAAGCGCACCGTGCTCCTGTCGGAGGTGTCGGCCACCGAGATCGCCCTGACGTTGACGCCCTCCCGGCCCAGGCTCTCGCTGATGTTCGCGAGCGTTCCCGGAACGTTGTCGATGCTCACAGACAGTTGCTTGATAGCCACCCGATCACCCCTGGACGTAGTTGTAGCCGAGAGCCAGTGCTTCCCGGTTGAGCTTGAGCAGCTTGGCCTTGCCCTCGCCGAGTATCTCCGTGAGGTTCTCCTGCATCAGGTCGTAGGAGATCATGTTGCTCGCCCTGACGAGGGCGCCGAGGAGGATCATGTTCGCGACCTTGATGGTTCCGAGCCCTTCCGCCAATTCGCTCGTGGGGATCGCGAGGATCTCGATGTCGCTCCTGGCCGTCTCCGTGTTCACGAGCGACGAGTTGACACAGAGCAGGCCGCCGGCCTGGAGGATGCTTTGAAACCTGGCGAACGACGGCTGGTTCATGGCGACCACGAACTCCGGGTCTGAAGCCACCGGCGAGGCGATCTCCTCGTCGGAGACCACGACCGTGCAGTTCGCCGTGCCGCCCCGCACCTCCACCCCATAGGCCGGGAAGTAGGTGACGTATTTGCCCTCGAGCATGGCAGCAGTCGCTAACGTCGTGCCCATGGAGAGCACGCCCTGCCCGCCGAATCCCGAGAACAAGGTCTTTAGGAGCACGGCGCCTCCTCGGGGCGCGACCCGGCGGCGATGCCCGCGCCGGGCGTCACGTCCTTGACGACCCCCAGCGGGAACACCTTGCTCATGACCTCGTCCACCCAGGTGCAGGACTCGAGCGTGCCCATCTTCCAGGCGGTGGGACAAGGCGAGAGGATCTCCACCAGGGAGAAACCGGCGCCGTCGATCTGCCGCTGGAAGGCTTTGCGGATGGCCTTCTTCGTCTTGCACGACCGCCGCGGGCCTGTTGACGGCGACCCGCTCCAGGTAGGACGTGCCGTCCAGCACAGAGAACACCTCGCAGATGCGCACCGGGTGGCCGGCCAGAACAGAGTCCCGCCCCACGGGGCAGGTCGTGGTGACCTGATCGAGCAGGGTGGTGGGCGCCATCTGCCCGCCGGTCATGCCGTACACGCCGTTGTTCACGAAGATCACGGTGATGTTCTCGCCGCGGTTGGCCGCGTGGAACCCCTCGGCCGTCCCGATGGCGGCCAGGTCGCCGTCACCTTGATACGAGAACACCAGGTTCTCAGGCCGGACCCGCTTGATGCCCGTCGCCACCGCCGAGCCCCGGCCGTGCGCCGACTCGATCACGTCGATGTCGAAATAGTTGTAGAGGAGCATGCCGCAGCCCGCAGGCGCGACACAGATGGCCTTGTCCGCCAGATCCATCTCCTCGATCACTTCCATCAGCAGCCGGTTGATGATGCCGTGGCCACAGCCCGGGCAGTAGTGGAAATGGGCTTCCTTGAGAAGCTTGGGCCGCTTGTAGACAGGCTTGTACATAGTGGTCATGGCTACTTCCCCGAGCGGGCGGATGCCGCCTGATAGTAGTGGCGGGAGACGATCCTATAGAGCTCCACAGGCATCGGGATGACTCCTCCCGGCCTTCCGTAAAAATGCACGTTCGCTTTGCCTCCCAGCGCCAGCCTGACGTCTTCTACCATCTGCCCGGCGCTCATCTCGAACACGAAGAACTCGCTCACCGTGTTGCCCATCTCCTGCAGGACCTTCACCGGGAAGGGCCAGAGAGTGATCGAGCCGGAGCATGCCGACCTTCAGGCCTTCCTGCCGCAGCCGCTTGATGGCCCCCTTGGCGATCCGCGCGCCCATCCCGTAGGCCACCACGATCATCTCCGCGTCCTCGGTGAGATAGGTCTCGTAGCGGACTTCGTTCTGCTCGATGAGCTGGAACTTACGGTGGAGCTTCCAGTTGTGCTCTTCCTGGAGCTTGGCGTCGAAGATGAGCGAGTAGATGCTCCTCGCCGGCCGGTCCTTCGCCCCGGTCAGGACGTAGTTCTTCTCGTAGTCCGGCGGCCGCTCGAGGCCGTCGAAGTCGACGGGCTCCATCATCTGCCCCAGCATGCCGTCGCCGAGGATGAGGACGGGGTTGCGGTACTTGTCGGCGAGATCGAACGCTAGAGGAACAATGTCGGTCAGCTCCTGCACCGAGCTGGGAGCAAGGACGATGGTCTTGTAGTCGCCGTGGCCCCCGCCTCGGGTCGCCTGGAAGTAGTCGGACTGCGACGGCGAGATGTTCCCCATGCCCGGGCCGCCCCGCACCACGTTGACGATGACGGCGGGGAGCTCGTCGGCCACCAGGTACGAGATGCCCTCTTGCTTGAGGCTCATACCCGGCCCGCTGGACGAGGTCATGGCCCGCGCTCCCGCCGCCGACGCTCCGAGGACCATGTTGATGGCGGCGATCTCGCTCTCCGACTGGATGAAGACGCCCCCGGATTCGACCATGCGCTTCGCCATGTGCTCCGTGAGCTCGTTCTGGGGGGTGATGGGATAGCCGAAGTAGGCGGTGCAGCCGGAAAGTATCGCCGCCTCGGCCAGCGCGGCGTTCCCGCTCATAAGGCGCTTCATGCTCTCTCCACCTCGATGGCGACTTCGGGGCACATGAGCGCGCAGATGCCGCAGCCGTTGCACCCGTCGCCCTCAGCGAAGGCGGCGACGAAATACCCCTTGAGATTCAGTTCTTCGGAAAGATGGATGCTCTTCTTCGGACAGAGCTCTATGCAGAACAGGCAGCCTTTGCAGCGCTCCCCGTCGATCTCGATACGGCCTTGCAAGGATTACCTCCAGCGACTTCAGTGTGGTCGCATATGATAGCTTCTCCCGCCTTTTCCGCCCGGCACACGGCGATCTCCCGCGCCCGCTGACGGTTACTGGCGCCCGCGCCCCTCTATCGCCAGGCCGCACCAGCTCGCCGTCCATGTCCTCCAGATCGAGCCACCACTTGTCCTTGCGGGCTCTCCTTGCCGTAGCCCAGGAGGTCGTCGCCCCACACCGCAAGGCGGCGGGCCGGCGGCACGTTGCGCATGAGCGAGCCCATGGCGCGGTGGAAGGGCGTGAACGGCTTGTTCCACGGACAGACTTTGATGCACGTGCCGCAGCCCGCTCCATGTTGATTGCCGACGCGATGGGAGGTGCACCGGCGTACGTCGCACTGCCATTTCTCGTAGCCGTTATACATGACCTTGGCGCCGTCGCTGATCGCCTGCGAAGGACACTCGCGCGCGCACTTCTTGCATGTGGCGCAGAAGCCCTGAAGCCCGAAGTCGATGGGCTTGTCGGGCACGAGCGGCATGTCGGTGGTGACGACCGCCGCCTTGAAACGCGGCCCCAGGAAAGGGTTGAGCACGATGTCGCCGATGCGGCACATCTCTCCCAGCCCGGCCCAGAGCAGGATCGGCGGGAGGTTGACCTGGTAGTTGCGGGCATGGTGCGCCCGGGCGCTATAGCCGAGCCTGCGGATGTAGTCGGCCAGTACGCAGGCGATGAACCCCGAGTTGGAGTAGGCCAGAAAACTCATGGAGTTGCTGATCCAGTCGTCGCCGGTGAAGGCGTGGGCGGTGGGCCAGTCCTGGTCCACGAGGATGCCGATCGCGTATGGGTGGTCCAGGTGGATCTCGGACCCGTCGAACTTGCTGTGGGTGAACACGGCATAGCGGGGCAACTCGCACACCCCGACTGCGTCGGCGCGCAGAAAGTACGCGGTGGCCTTGATGTGCGCCGCCATGGCCGCGGGGTCTTCCGTGCCGGGCGCCTTCTTCCCCGCCACCGGCGGCATCGGGCTCCAGCCGGAGGTGGCCCACGGGCTGCGCGAGGGGTCGAAGTCGGGGTTCGAAGGCTCCACGAGGCCTCCAAGGGCGGTGGTCATCGTGGCCAGGGCCCCGGAAAGCGGATGCTTGGGCACGAAGCGCTTGACCTCCCTTTGGAGGCCGGGGCCGTACTCGCCCCTGGTGGCCCGGACGAAGCCGCCGTCGCGTTCGTCGACCCGCGGCACGGCATCGTCGTCGATGAACGTCGTCGGGCGATCGACCCGCTTGAGGACGTGATCCGGATAGGGCCCGTGCCCGCCCCTGTAACTGCCTCTCCCCTGTCTCATACCCTCTCCTTTGCCGGCCGCGCCTACGGCATCACGGCGGACACTTGGCGCACACGGACCTGAATTGCATCGTGCTCAGATACCGGTCGCCCCGGTCGGGAAGGATCACCACGATCGTCCCGCCTTCGATCCGCTTGGCGATGCGCAGCGCCACCGCTGCCGCCGCCCCCCCTGAGGTGCCGACGAACAGCCCCTCCCTGGTCGCCAGAAGCCGGGTGGTCTCGAAGGCTTCGCCGTCGTCGACCATCTCCTTGAGATCGAGCTCTTCCCGATGGTAGATGCCCGGTACCATGGACTCCGTCATGTTCTTGAGCCCCTGGATGGTGTGCCCCATGGCCGGCTCGACGCCGACGATCTTCACGGCGGGCTTCACCGACTTCAGATACCTGCCCGTGCCCATCAGCGTGCCCGACGTGCCCATGCCTGCCACGAAGTAGTCCACCTCGCCGTTGGTCTGCCGGTAGACCTCGGGACCGGTCGTCTCGAAGTGCGACAGAGCATTGGCCTCGTTGTCGTACTGGTTGGGCATGTAGTACTTGCCCGGGAACTCCTCCATGAGAGCGTGGGCCTGACGGATGGCGCCGTCGATGTTGTCCTTGGCCGAGGTAGGAAAGACATGGGCTCCGAAGCCCTCCAGTATCAGCCGCCGCTCGGTGCTGACGCACTCGGGCATGCAGAGTTGCACCTCGTAGCCCTTGGCGGCACCGATCATGGCGATGGCGATACCGGTGTTACCGGAGGTCGGCTCCAGGATGATCTTGTCCGGAGTGAGCTCTCCGCTCTCTTCGGCTTTGGTGATCATGTAGAGGGCGGGACGGTCCTTCACCGATCCACCAGGATTGCAGCCCTCGAGCTTGCAGAGCACCTTGGCGTTCGGATTCGGGTTGAGGTTCACGAGCTCGACCAGAGGAGTGTTACCGATGGCTTGCAGAAGGTTCATCAGCCGTATCTCCGATTTCTACCGCGCGTTCGACCCACCGATGCTACCGCATATCGTAACAATGGATGCGGAACCAGGTCCTCAGCCACGGCGTCCGACGCCCGGGCTGGAGTCGGGCCACGCGCCGGACAGGGCGGCGTGGAATGGTCAAATGGATAATGGAGGTATGACACATGAAGCGTTCTCTGCCCGTCATCTCGATCGCGTGCGCGGCGGTGCTCGCACTGTCCGTCATGGCCCTCGCCGGGTGCGGCAGCGGCAGCACGGCGGACGACTCCAAGGCTCTCGAGGGCAAGACCTGGAAGGCGACCGAGATCGCGGGGGTCAAGTCGGTCCTCGCCACCAAGGGGAGCGCGGCTACGGCCAAGTTCGCCACGGGCAAGGTGACCGGCACCGGCACCGTCAACAGCTACGGTGGGCCTTATACGACCGGCCCCGGCAACACGATCCAGATCGGAGTCCTGATCAGCACGCAGATGGCCGGCCCTGAGGACGCTATGGCTCAGGAGCAGGCCTATTTCGCGGCGCTGCAGAAGGCGGCGACCTACGAAGTCACCGGCGACTCCCTGACGCTGCTTGACGACAAAGGCAAGGTATTGGTGAAATACCAGGTAGTGGAGCCGACCGCTCTCACGGGGACAGAATGGCAGGCCCTCGCCTACAACAACGGCAAAGACGCGCTCCAGTCACTCGCCGCCGACAGCACCATAACGGCCGTTTTCGGCGCCGATGGTACTTTGGCGGGCAATGCGAGCGTCAACCAGTATACGGCGAAGTACACCACCTCCGACCCGGACAAGATGACCATCGATGCGCAGATCGCCAGCACCATGATGGCGGGCCCTGATGCGCTGATGGCGCAGGAAGCCGCCTACCTGGCCGCCCTGCCCAAGACCGCGACCTACTCGATCGAAGGCGACGAGTTGTGGCTGCGTGACGCGACGGGTGCGGCGCTGGCCCAGTACGTGGCTAAGTAACCTGCTTCTATCTGCAGTGCGAGCCCCGCGCGGCGGATGCGCCGCGCGGGGCTCGGCTTTTCTGTAACCGCTGACGCAGACCGCTCGGGCACACCCAGGGAAGGCCGCGCGCCGGGCAGGCTCCTAGCCTAGGTGTCCTCCGGTGCCGTAGCGGGCTTGTCGGCCTCGGGAGGGGCGACCGGCGGTGGCGCGGCGGGGGCAGCATAGGGCGCCTGCTCCTGCGGCGGCTGCTGGTAGGACGGCGGCGCGTGGGGTGGCGCCGTGTAGGGCGGTTGCTGATAGGGCGCCGGCTGGTAGGGGGGCTGTTGCGGCGGCCCGTAGGGAGCCCCGCCCGGGTATCCGGGTTGGAGCGGCGGCCGCGACCGCCGTGCCCCCAGGACCACCAGGACGATCCCGACCGCCAGGAGCACCACGCCGGCAACGGTCAAGCCGATGCCGAGAGGCAGCAAGAAGCCGAGCCGGGCACCGAAGCTCACGCTCGCCGTTCACCGGCGCACTCGCATCGGCGTTCATCAGCACCGCAGTCCAGTCGCCGCCATGCACGTTCCACTGGACGGTCTGGGTGCCCTGCCCTTCCTGCTCGGCCACCCAGAAGGTCTGCTGTCCGGGCGGCGCCGACGGCGCGCCCCCGTCGTGGTGACGATACTCCGCCGCGGAGGAGAACCACGATGAGAGGATCTCCGGGTTGGTGACCTCATCGTAGGCCACGCCGCTCAGATACTCGTTCACCTGCGTCCGTAGGCCCAATGCCGATGAAGACGGGAGCCGTACCGCTCGAAGTCGCGCTGATCTGCACCGATCCTCCGCCCGGGAATCCAGTCCCCAGAGCCGATGTTCAGCCTCACATCGGGAGTGATGAGAGCGTACCCGGCTCGAACTGAGGGCGCGGTCGGAGGTCGAGAAGAAGCCGGAGCTATCCTTGTAGGACCCGTTGATCGACAGCAAGATGATCCCAGGGGCCAGCACCCCGATGCCGACAAGGATCAGCAAGGCGCCGATGACGATCGCTACGATCTTGGCCGGTCGCATATCTCCCTCCTCGCGGTCTCTGGCAGTTGCTGGTCACACGATTCCCGACACCGAGTAACTGTAATCTTCGGCCCGCCGCTAGGTCGTTCTCCGGCGCTCCCGGCCACCATGCATTCGACTATCTTCGTGATCAACTCCAAAGGCAATGGCCGGTCCAGCGGGAACCGAGCGGAGGCCTTCCCGCTCCTGAAGGGCTGCAACTCTCCTCCTAATGCCTCCGCGACGGCGCCCGTGATCGGGTAGAGACCGATATGCCGCGCGTAAGCGGCGAAGAAGACCAAGTGCCGCCCCGCAAGATCGAACGCCGGGATGCCGTAGCTTATCTTCTCGGTGGCGCCCGGGGCCGCCGCCCGAATCGTGGTGCGCAGTTGCTGGAGCGCGCGCTGCGTCTCGGCCGGGAACCCCGCTATGTACTCGTCGATGGAGACAGGCGCCGGCCGGCGCTCCACAGCGGTGTCACTCCTCTTCGCGCCAATGCCAGTCCCGGTCGCCCTTGAACACATTAGCGTTCATCTCGTTGCTCAGATGGACGAGATGGGCGTTCGGGAAGCGCTCCGCCATGACGTAGTAGAAGTCGGCGACGGTGTCCGTCCGCGCCAGCTCCTCCTCCGTGGCGAGGAGATACTCGCGAGTAAAGTCGAGAGAGCTCCTGTCGAACTGCATCCCAGGTCTCTGGTGCCCGGGGATGATGACTTCCGCCCCCATGGTCTCGATCTTGTCGATCTCCCTGACCCATTGCTGCCGCTCCTCGGCTGTGATCTCGCAGGTGAAGGGATGGGCCTGGTTGAACAGCACGTCGCTCGCGTAGAGCGTCTTGATGGAGGGGATCCAGACCATGGTGTTGTAGCGCATGTCGCCGATCACCTTGGAGATGATCTCCAGACGCTGGCCCTCGAGCTCGATATAGTCCTCGGTGAGGGACTCCACGTGCACGGCCTGCCGGCACACGTTATGGACGCCTATGGTGTTCTCCCAGATCTCCATCTTCCCGAAGAACTGGGCGTTGATCATGTCCGCTTCCGACGGTACCGCCACCACCCGCGCTTCGGGGAACGCCTGGGCGATCGTGCCGGCCCCGAAGTAGTGATCGGGATGGGCGTGGGTCAGATAGATGGTCGTGAGCTTCTTTCCGGTCTCCACTATCTCGGTGATGACCCGGTGGGCGCTCGAGAGCGTCCACTGAGCGTCGATGAGAACGGCATCGCTCTTCCCCGTGACGATGACCGAAGCGACCTCGAATCCCTCTTCGTCACAGAAGAAGACCTTGGTTGCCAATGGTTGAGCTGCGTTGGCGTTCAGCCGGATCTCCACTGCACCTACCCCCGGTAGTCGATTTCGACCGAGTCTAGCATTCAGGCGCCCCGCCCTGGGCGCGGAGGATGACTCGCCGGTGGCTGCGTCGGCCGCCCATCCGGCCGGCCGCCTATCCGGCCGCCCGCCGCTCCTCCCTCATCCGCTTGCGGGCGCGCCACGTGACGCGCATGAAGCTGGAGAAGTGGGTCCACGGCCTGATGTCGCTCTTCTCGGTCCCGTAGATCGTCTTGATCGGCACCCAGGCGAGCTGGTAGCCCCGCCCGACACAGATGGCTATCTCCTCCACCTCGAAGGCGAAGCCTTGCTCCTCGCTTGCAAGCGCGGCCTCGGCTATCCGCCGGGTGTGGAGCCGGTAGCCGGATTGGTTGTCGGGGATCCGCTGTCCCAGCGCCCGAGAGAACAACCATCGGCTGACGCTGTTGGTGAACCAGCGGATGGGCGGCATCTGGCCATAGTCGCGCATACCTACCACCAGGTCCGCGCCCGATCGCTCCCAAGCCGCGAGAAACTGCGGTATCTCGGCCGGATCATGCTGGCCGTCACCATCGAGGGTCAGGAACGCTGCCCAGCCAGGGCGCGCTTCGTCGAACCCGGCTGCCGGGGCGGCCACACCGGCGGCACTGCCCCCCGCGGCCCTCATGGCGAGGGCTTCGCGAAAGCCCGCCTTTAGCGCCCCGCCCTTCCCCCGGTTCGGCTCCAGCCGGAGCACCTGGGCGCCGGCGGCAGAGGCCTCCGATCCGGTCGTGTCGGCGGAGCCGTCGTCGACCACGAGGACGGGCAGGCCTTGGGCGGCCACCGCGGCGACCACCGCGCCGATCCTTCCAGCCTCGTTGTGCGCGGGGACGACCGCAAGCACAGAGCCCCGGCCGCCGTTGGAGTAGTGAGATTCCACGAGCGATTCCATCGTGGAAAGAGTATAGCCGGACGCGAGTCTCCCCCTAGGAGAACGAGCCGCAACCGGAGGCGGCCGACAGCAGGGCAGCCGCTACCAGAGCTGGTAGAGCGTGCCTCCGCCGGTGCTTACGCCGTATTGGCCGGCGTCGACCACCGTGCCGTTCTGTTCGACCCACTGGGAGATGGCGCTGAAGGTGGCGCTAGAACCGCCGAGGCCACCGGGGAACCCGCCTCCGCCGGGAGGTGGTCCTCCGGGCCTCCCGCTCGGCGGACCAGCGAATCCCTGTCCGCCACCGACAAGCACGTAACGTACCTTCTTCGCGGCGACGAGTTGCTGGAACTCGGCAAGCGTTGGAGCGGGATCTGCACCGTTGAAGCCCCCCATCGCCATCACCGGCTGCCCGGTGGCCAGGATGAGAGATTCCGCGGATTGCGCTCCCTGGACCGCGACCAGGTACTCTGCCGACCCCTTGTTGGCGAGAAGGTAGTTCGCGAGGGAGATGTCGGCCGTCGAGCTCGAGGACGTGGACATGCCGAGGGGTGTGAACGAACCGCCGTCTGGGCCTCCACCCAAACCGCTTGGACCGCCCGCTAGGCGCAGGATCGCGTCGGGCCCGGCGGCGGCAAACGGGCCTGAGATACTGCGCGAGACGGTGCTCAAGGAATATGCGGTGGGTCCGGCCAACACGCACACCATCGCGAGCGCCCCGGCTCCGATCGCGATAGCCCTTGCACTGAAGACCCTGGCTATCGCCAGCGCCAGCGCCACCGCGCCCACGCTTCCGGCCGCGATGATCACCGTTGCCAGCCCGGCGCGTATCCGGGGGTGCGGCCGAGAAGGGAAGCGGACAGGAAGCCCGTTCCAAGCACCGCGGCGGGCAACAGCCAGGCCAGCCAGCGGCTGTGACGGCCCAGCCGCCACATGGCGACCGAGCCGCCGCCCGCAAGCGCGGCCAGCGGCGGAGCTAGGACGACGGCGTAGTACGGATGGAGCACGCCCTTGGCTAGACTGAACACGGCCAGATAGAGTAGGGCCCACCCGCCCCAGAGCAGGTAGCCGGCACGAGGAATATCGGTGCGCCGACCTCTCCGTGTGAGCCACAAGCCCGCTATCAGGCCGACCAGCGCCAGCGGGACGAGCCAGGATATCTGGCCTCCCAGTTGCTCGTTGAACATACGCAGCCAGCCCGGTGCGCCACTGAAGTTCGGCGTCGGGCCTGAATTGCCCAGGTACCCGGCGCTGCGGCTGAAGACGAGATCGATGACGGAGTTATTGGTGCTCCCCCCCACGTAGGGCCGGCTTGCCGCCGGCCATAACTCGACGACGGCCACCCACCACCCGCCGGCGACGACCAGCGCGGCGCCGGCGGCCAGGGTCTGGAGGACCCGCCGTCCGAGTCTCGCGGGACCGCACGCAAGGTAGACCAGCGCAAACGCGGGTAACACCACGAGTGCTTCCAGCATCTTGGTGAGGAAGGCGAAGCCGACCAGAGCGCCGCAGGCCGCGAGCTTCCACGTCGACCCCTTCTCAAGTGCCGACCAGAGCGCCCAGGCAGCCGCCAGCAACAGAAGGGTGAGCAGAGCATCCGGGTCGTTGAAGCGGAACATGACCACCGCCACCGGAGTGAGGGCGAGCGCGAGCGCGGCCAGCAGGCCGGCCACGTCACCCTGCCAGCGGCGCACAAGGTGATAGAGGATGAGGACGGACCCCACCCCTGCCAGTGCCTGCGGAAGCAGCATGCTCCAACTGGAGAAACCGAACAATCGGCCTGAGAGCCCTTGCAGCCACAGGGAGGCCGGTAGCTTGTCGACGGTGATGAACGACCCCGGGTCGAGCGAGCCAAAGAACCAGGCCTTCCAGCTCACGCTCCCGCTCTTTACCGCGGCCGCGTAGTACTCGTTGCCCATGCCGTTCCGGGAGAGCCCCCACGTAAAGAGGGCGAGAGCAAGGACGACGATCGCACCGAGGCCCACCCACGACCACCAGGGACGTTGCTCAGGCCGCCAAGACTTCAATCCGTGCCACCGCGTGGATCTCTCTTGCATGCTCATCTCGCTGAGAACACTACCCGGGCCGGCATAAAGCCGGCGTATGATTCAGCCCTTGGGACGAGTCGCGCCCGCGCGCCCGCGCGCCGCCTCTATGGCCCCGGCCAGTTCCTCGGCGCGTTGAGAACCGAGCATGATGCGCCGTCCGTCCTTCAGCGTCAGCTCCACGCCCCGGTCGCCGCTCACGTTGTAGGCCATCTTGTCCTTTGACCAGCCCTTGACGCCCCAGCCGCCGTACTCCTTCACGGCGTTGTATTGGCGCGCCTGGACCTGCTGGATGTCCGCGAGAGCGATCGCGCGGCGCGGGAAAAGGGCCAGTAACGGATCGACACCTGATCGTCGGTGACCTCGATAACCAGGCGGATGCGGCCAAACAGGAAGGGCAATGCCAGTCCTATGAGTAGCCACAACACCCAAACCGCCCAGTCGGGAGCCGGGTTCTGCCCCACCGGCTCCCCTCCGATGATCTGTTGGATGAACGGCCACCAGGCGAGGGCGGCCGGCGCGACGACCAGCGCCCAGACCCACCACTGCCGGAAGCGTTGCTCCTCATGGTAGAGAGGAGCGTTCAGGTTGAGGGGGGCGTACTCATGGCCCCCAGTATATCGACCTCCAGGCTGTAGAATGTCCGGACCGCAGCGGTCTAGGAGGGTTCCACACCAATGATCATCACGGAGCTTCTCGCGCGCAACGCCACGCTCTACGGCGACGAGGTCTGTCTGGTATGCGTCAACCCCGAGGTGAAAGAGAAGCGGGAGGTCACCTGGCGGGAGTACGAGCTCATGGAGACCAACGCGCACGAGTACTCCCGGCGGGAGATCACCTGGCGGCAGTTCGACGAGGCCGCAAACCGCTTCGCCGACCTGCTCCTCAGCCGCGGCATCGGCAGGGGCGACAAAGTGGCGATCCTGCTCATGAACTGCCTGGAGTGGCTCCCGATCTACTTCGGGATCCTCAAGACCGGGGCGGTGGCGGTGCCGATGAACTATCGCTACACCGCGGAGGAGATCGAGTACTGTCTCAAGCTCTCCGAGACCCGCGCCCTGGTTTTTGGGCCTGAATTCGTGGGCCGGGTCGAGGCTGTGATCGATCGGATTCCCCGACTCGAACCCCGCTTCTTCGTGGGCGCGGACTGCCCCTCATTCGCCGAATGCTACAACGAGGTGACGCCCGGATGTTCGACGGAGCCGCCCGTCGATCGAGATCTCAGAGAAGGACGACGGGGCGCTCTACTTCTCCTCCGGCACCACCGGCTTCCCCAAGGCGATCCTGCACGATCACCGCAGTCTGATGTCGGCGGCCGAGGTGGAGCAGAACCATCACGGCCAGGGCCGCGACGACAACTTCCTCTGCATCGCCCCGCTCTACCACACCGGCGGCAAGATGCACTGGTTCGGGAGTCTGCTGGCCGGCAGCAAGGGCGTGCTACTGCGGGGGACCAAGCCGCAATGGATCCTCGAGACGATCTCCCAAGAGAAGGTCACCATCGTCTGGCTGCTCGTCCCCTGGGTGCAGGACATACTGATGGCTATCGACCAGGGCGAGGTGAGACCGGACGACTACGAGCTCGACCAGTGGCGGCTCATGCACATCGGAGCCCAGCCGGTACCGCCCAGCTTGGTCCACCGCTGGCTGGAGCGTTTTCCCCATCACCAATACGACACCGACTACGGGCTCACCGAATCTGTGGGCCCGGGTTGCGTGCACCTGGGGATCGAGAACGTCCACAAGGTGGGAGCTATCGGGATCCCGGGCTACCAGTGGGAGACGATGATCGTCGACGACTCCGGGGCGGTCGTCGAGCCGGGAGCCATCGGGGAACTGGCCGTCAAGGGACCGGGAGTCATGAAGGGCTACTACAACGACCCCGAGGCGACGGCCGCGGTGATGCGCGACGGCTGGCTGCTCACCGGCGACATGGCCCGGACGGATGAGGACGGCTTCATCCATCTGGTGGACCGCAAGAAGGACGTCATCATCACCGGCGGTGAGAACATCTACCCGGTGCAGATAGAGGACTTCCTCCACCGTCATCCGGACGTCAAGGATGTGGCCGTCATCGGCCTGCCCGACGAGCGCCTGGGCGAGATCGCCGCGGCCATCGTCCAGTTGAAGCGAGGGCACCACCCGACGGAGGCGGATGTCCTCGAGTTCTGCTCCGCTCTCCCCCGCTACAAGCGCCCACGCAGGATCATCTTCGACCAGGTGCCCCGGAACGCCACCGGCAAGATCGACAAGCCCGCGCTGCGGCGCGCATATCACGTAGAGGGCCTCGTCCAGGTGGAGACGGAGCACTAGCGGCCGTGGGCGCCGTCCGCTTCGCTTGACGTCCGGCGTGAGATTGGATCGCCTCTAGCCGCCTATGAGCTTCCCCTACCTCCTGCTGATAGCCCTCGGCCTGTCGATGGACGCCTTCGCCGTGTCCACCGCATGCGGCGTGCAGATCGCCGTGGTGAGGTACGGGCTCGTGTTGCGCGTCGCCCTCGCCTTTGGCTTCTTCCAGTTCGCCATGCCGGTGATCGGATGGCTCGCCGGATCCACGTTCTCGGGATGGCTGGAGGCGATCGATCACTGGATCGCCTTTGGCCTCCTGGCGATAATCGGCGCCAAGATGCTGTGGGAATCGTTCCGCGATGACCAAGCCCCGGCCAAGGACCCCACCCGGGGTTGGAACCTGCTCGTGTTGGCGGTGGCGACCAGCATCGACGCCCTGGCCGTGGGACTCGGCTTCGCCTTCCTCGACATCTCCATATGGTTCCCGGCTGTGGTCATAGGGATAGTGGCGGCGATCCTCAGCGCCGTCGGAGCTGTATTCGGCTGCCGCCTGGGCCACCGCTTCGGGGTGTGGGCGGAGCGAGCCGGAGGGCTGGTGCTCATCGGGATAGGCGTGAGGATACTGATCCAGCACCTGTCGTAACTCCCCCAAACCGGAGTCCGGCCAAGCAGGTAACGGCGACGGCGCGTGGTAATAGCTCAGCCCGCCCGATCCTGCCCCCCCAAACGACCAAGGAGTCTTCATGCACTCGGAAGGGCACAATCCAGCCGCAGCCACCTCAGAGAACGCCGCGATTCAAGGGCCCGCGCCGAGCCTGGACCCGCTTGCGGCCGTTGCCGATGTGTCCGCGGGCGGAGGCGAGCGAGGAGATGCGGGTGGGACGAGGAGTCTCTACCACGGCCTACGGACCCGCCCTACCGGCCTGCTGCTGGCTCTGGCCTCCGCAACGATCGTCCTCTACGGCATGAGAAACGCCCGGTCTGTCCTCGCCCCTATCCTGCTGGCCATGTTCGTGGTCATGGGTCTCAGCCCTATCCTGCACTGGCTGAAACGCAGAGGAATGCCCTCATGGGCAGCCATCGTCGTAGTCTTGGTGGGCTTCCTGATAGTCGCGGGCCTCCTGTTGGTGATCCTCGCCACCTCCTTGGGGCAGATCAACACCAAGATCCCCGTGTATCAGAGTAACCTGAGCCGGATATCGACCAACCTGCAGACATGGTTCGCCGATAGGGGCATCGACATCAGTGGGCTCACCGGCAATATCCTCAGACCCGACAAGGTCGTCGGGTGGGTGACCTCGTCTATTCGGATCCTGGTCTCGCTGCTCACCAACGCTTTCCTGCTGATACTCATCGTGGCCTTCATGATCGCCGAAGTGTATTCGTTTCCCCGGAAGATGTATCAACAGGTCCAACTCGGTCCCACGCTGGGCCGGGCCTTCGGGAACTTCGCCAACGTAACGCGCACTTTCCTCTTCACGCTGACATGGCTCAACGCCCTCACCGCGATCTTCGCCGCGATCGTCTACTACGCTTTCGGCGTGGATTTCGCGTTGTTATGGGCTCTGATGTTCTTCCTGCTCAGCTTCATACCGAACATCGGGTTCGTCCTATCTGTGATCCCCCCGTTCTTTGTCGCCCTCCTCGAGTTCGGCTTCGCGCGCGCCGCCATCGTGGTAGCTATCGTCATCGTCGTCAACGGGTTCGTCAACAATGCGATCGCCCCCCGATTCATGGGGCAGAAGACGGGCCTCTCCACCCTAGCCGTCTTCTTGTCCCTGGTGCTGTGGGCATGGGTCCTGGGCCCGATAGGCGCTCTCATGTCCGTGCCGCTGATGCTGATGGTCAAACTGCTGTTCCTCGACTCGTACGACAGTACGCGACCGATCTCGGCCCTCATAAGCCCTCTGCCGAAATCCGGCCCCGAGGGCGGAAGCGACAAGCCGGCGACCGCGGCAGAGACCACTTCGGGCTAGGGGCCGGCGGCCGACGTCTGGATAGCGGGCCGCTGATCACCGATCACGGGCGACCTCGCTCATGGGGATGCCGAGGCAGCCGCCACTCCCTCTCCGTAGGCCGCATCGGCCTTGAAGCAGTTCCTGACGTGGCGGATCTGCACGTCCCTGGTCACCCCGGCCATGTTGCGCGCAGTGTTCTCGCACAGCACGCGCTGCTTCTCGGGCCCGATGAGGTTGAACAGCAGACCCGGCTGCGTGTAGTAGTCGCTGTCGTCTTTGCGGTAGTCCCAGCGGTCGGCCGCTCCGTCGAGAGCCAGCGGTGGCTCGGCGAACTCGGGCTGCTCCTGCCACTCGCCGTAGCTGTTCGGCTCGTAGTGGAGGGTGCTGCCGTAGTTGCCGTCCACCCTCATCGCGCCGTCGCGACTGAAGCCGTGCACCGGGCAGCGCGCCTGGTTCACTGGGATCTGATGGTGATTCACGCCGAGCCGGTAGCGCTGAGCATCGCCATAGGAGAACAGGCGACCCTGCAACATGCGGTCGGGTGAGAAACCGATGCCCGGCACCACGTTGGCCGGGTTGAACGCGGCCTGCTCCACGTCGGCGAAGTAGTTCTCGGGGTTCTTGTTCAACTCCATCACTCCGACTTCGACCGCCGGGTAGTCGCCGTGCAGCCAGACCTTGGTCAGGTCGAACGGATGGAACTTGTACGAAGCAGCATCCTTCTCAGGCATCACCTGGACGCAGAGCTTCCACCTGGGGAAGTCCTTGTTCTCGATAGCCTCGTAGAGGTCGCGCTGGTGGCTCTCCCGGTCGTTGCCAACGATCTCCGTGGCCTCTTCGTCGGTGAGGGTCTTGATGCCCTGCTGGCAGACCCAGTGGAACTTGACCCAGTTGCGCTCGCCGGCCGCGTTGATGAGGCTGAACGTATGGCTGCCGAAGCCGTGCATATGGCGGTAGGTGGCGGGAATGCCGCGGTCGCTCATGACGATGGTGATCTGGTGTAGCGCCTCGGGGAGCGAGCTCCAGAAATCCCAGTTGTTCTGAGCACTCCGCATGTTCGTGCGCGGATCCCGTTTTACGGCGTGGTTGAGGTCGGGGAACTTGAGCGGGTCGCGGAAGAAGAAGACCGGGGTGTTGTTGCCCACCAGGTCCCAGTTGCCCTCCTGGGTGTAGAGCTTGACCGCGAAGCCCCGGATGTCCCGCTCGGCGTCGGCGGCTCCCCGCTCGCCGGCCACGGTCGAGAAACGGACGAAGAGGTCCGTCTTCTTGCCGACAGCGGAGAAGAGCTTGGCTCTCGTGAATCTGGTGATGTCGTTGGTGACAGTGAAAGTGCCGAAGGCGCCGGAGCCCTTGGCGTGCATGCGGCGCTCGGGGATGACCTCCCGATCGAAGTTCGCCAGCTTCTCCAGGTACCACACGTCCTGGAGCAGCATGGGGCCCCGCGGCCCGGCGGTGAGGCTGTCCTGGTTGTTGGGGACGGGGGCTCCGAAATTGGTGGTCAGCTTCTTCTGCTCGTCGCTCACGGTCTTTCTCCCTTCGCGCTAGATGCTCGCGGCCGATGCGATCTCAGTACAACCAGGGGATGATCCTCCGGGGTACCCGGCGCTCGTACTCCGTCCACAGCTCGCCGTACTTGGCGGCGCAACGGCGCTCGTCGGCGCGCTCGCGGGCAAAGAGCAGCGCCACGTAGTACAACGGGTAGAGCCAGATCACCCAGTAACCAGGATAGCCGAGAACCAGGGTCAGGCCTACGGCCATCAGGATCTCCCCCAGGTAGTTCACGTGCCGGGACACGGACCAGAATCCGCTGGAAAGCAGAGCATTCTTCCCGTCGCTCAGAACGCGCGGCTTCATGAAGCCCAAGAAGACGCGCTCGGGCTCCCGCTTGAACGTGTACTTCTGCATGTTCGCCCCGCGCGAGAGGCTCCATCCGGCGAAGAAGACGACGGCATAGAGCGCCAGGAGCCATGACGGCGTGCCCGGGTCGGGCTTGCCGGCCACCGCCCACAGGCCCACCGCGTAGAAATACGGGTAGAAGGTGAAGCAGCCCCAGCCGAGTTTGAACCCGACGCGTTCCGCGAAGATGTCGTACGTGTAGAGGTGCACCCGCTCGAACACGAGATAGTCGATGATGAACCAGAAGAACAGGGCGCAGTAGAGGCCCACCCCGGGAGACGCGTCCGCGCCGAACACCAGCACGTGGTGGGCCGTGAACGAGAGGATATTCAGCGCGAGCATCGTGGCGCCGATCAGGTACAGAAACATCTTGACGTCCACCCGGCGGCCGAAGAACTGCGGGTTCTCCCGGCGGCCGAAGTAGAAGTCGGCGAGGGGCGAGCGACCCGTGCGGGGCGCCCGGCAAGACCACGGCGACGCTGAACAGCACCCCGAGCACGGCGGAGCCGATCAGTCCCGACCAGCGATGGGTCCAGAGCCAATCCCAGGCGAAGATGCCGGTGCGGCTGAGGATCACCCAGAGCAAGACCAGGACGACAAGGACCAGGGGACCGTTGAGCCGGTATCTGAGAGGCCTGCCGGTGGCCGGATCGCCGACGTAGCCCTCGACGTTCCGCGCCGGCAACACGAGGTGGAGCGCGAGGATGACCGCGTAGATGATCCAGGGGGCGAAGAAGCCGGCGACGAAGTCGGTCATGGGGCATCCTTGGTCGGGGGTTCGGGGGTCGGTGCGCCGGCGGCGCCGGGCGTCGTGGCTGCGGGTGAGGGGGGCGTGGCCGGTGCCGGAGTCGCCGGCGCGGCCCCCGCTGTCGGCGCGAGATCGGCGGTATTGCCGGCCATGATGGAGATGGCCCTGCGGCGGGGCAGCAGGCGGCTCATGAAAGCGCTTGCCACTCGATTGACGATGCCCGGGGATGACCACCGGCCCCCGGCCGAGGGCCGCCAACGCCTGCTCCACCACTTCCTCCGGATCGAGAGTGCCCGGCGCGTCCTTTCCGGCTGCCGCCCCCGAGTAGCCCGGCGTGCGCACCGCGCCGGCGCAGCAGGCGACGACGTCGACGCCCTTGTCCTTCAGTTCGTACCACAGGCCCTCCGCCAGCACCCGATTGAAGGCCTTGCTGGCCGCATAGGTAGCGATGTAGGGCGAACCCTGGTTCCCGGCCAGAGAGGTCATGAGGATGACGCCGCCGCGGCCGCGTTCGGTCATATCCGGCAGCAGACCCCGGACCAGGGCGACCGGGGCCCGGATGTTCACCGCCGCCACCCGCAGCAGATCATCAAGCGGGGTCGAGGCGAACTCGCCGATAGGGGCATAGGTCGCGTTGTAAACGACGAGGCCGACTTCCAGCCCGGAGCAAGCGTCCTGCAGACTCTCCAAGAAGCGCTGCTCGCCGAGATCCCCGTCCAAGCGCGAGGACCTCCACAGCGTGTGCGGTGCGCAGATCCTGCGCGAGCTCGTCGACAAGTGCCTTCCGCCGCGCAACAAGCACCAGGTTCAGTCCCCTCCGAGCGAGGGCACGGGCATACGCGGCGCCTAGCCCCTCGGAGGCGCCCGCAATCAAGGCCCAGGGACCATAGCGCTCGGCGAATTCCGGCGCGGACTGAACAGACGTCGTTCGTTTTCTCGAAGTCATCGGTGTTCGGAGCATAGCGGAGCCCTGGCCTACCTGTCTATTATGGGTGAGTGCAGCGCGCGACCGGGACCGCTTGGAGGCGTCATGAGGAAACTGGAAACCGACCTGTCGATCTTTGGGAAAGTTTGAATTCGAGCACGCGCCGGTCGGCGTGAAGTTTCTCTTCAAGCAGACCCGAGGGCATCGAAAAGCTCGACAAGCCGGCGGCGTTCTGCGAGATGATCCGGATAGCGCAGGAAAGGGGCACCCCTTTCTATTTCTCAAAGAAGGAAGAGGACTGCTTCGGCACTGTCGTCCTCGGGATGGAGGAGGCGCCGGTCTTCGCCGAGGCCGGGCTGCTGGGCGAGAAGTTCGAGGTATATGAGGAGCCGCGCGCCAACGAGAGGATCTACCAGCACATCCCGAGATTCGCGAAGGGCACGGTCAACTACGCGGCGTTTTCGGTGCTCGACACCCTGATCTTCGAACCCGACTTGTTGATCCTGCATGGCCACCCCCTCCCAGGCCGAGATCGTGCTCCGGGCGATGAGCTACTCCACCGGCGAGCTGTGGGAGAGCATCAAGACCCCGGTGATGAGCTGCGCCTGGATCTTCGCCTATCCCTGGCTCACCGGGAAGGTCAACCACCTGGTGACGGGCATGGCGTTCGGTTCGAAGGCGAAGCAGGTGTTCCCGGAGGGCTGGATCCTCATCTCCATCCCCTGGGACAAGATCCCCGTGATCGTCAAGAGCCTGGAGAAGATGACCTGGGCCCTGCCCTGCGTACACCGAAGGCCGCGAGAAGTTCATGGAACGCGAGGCGCGCGTGCGGGAAGAGGGAGCGCGCGAGGCGGCGGCGGAGGCCTAGTCCTGCGTACTGCCGACGACGTTCGGAACGGTGGCGACCTGCTCCCCTCTCGCCACGATGACGTCGACCTTGGTCCCCTTTTCAGCCCGCGCACCCGCCGCCGGCAACTGGCCGACGATGTCTCCCTCGTCGGCCCCGGTCGGTAGCCCGGCGGTATAGACCGCCCTGCCGAGCACGAGGCCGACATCTTCGAGCGCGGAGGTAGCTTCGGCGACCGAAAGGCCGGCCAGGTCTGGGACTTCGGCGCCGTCGCCGAACCGAAAACCGATCAGGACTACCGCCGCAATGACCAGTGCGGCGGCGATCCCCAGGACGATCCACAACCATCGCCGGGACCGATTCGTCGCAGGCGGGCAAGGAGTCGTGGCCTCCGGGAGTGCGGGCGCCGGAGGAACGGCCGCAGGCCGGCCGGCTTCAAGCCCGCTCGTGTTCTCAGAATCGCCCATAGCATTCTCCTCGTTCTTCGGTCCCTGCGCTCGTGGCGTGGGCTCGTGTAGCTTCACTTTAGGCGACAAGCGCAAAAGTTCCCAGTGGAAGCCGTGATGGGTGCGCCCAAAATCGCCCCGGGAGACTGCAAATAGGCGTCCCGGCCCGCCGAGGCGTATAGTAGGTAACAGTAGAGAGTCACTCTGCTGTCAGAAGGGCCAGAACGGGCGCCGCTACTTTGAGATGCGCCGAAGCAAGAGCAACTGCCGCCGGCTTCCCCGTCCTCTTCCTCCCCAGACAGAACCGACGAGCGAGAGGACATCCAGACCATGAAGGTCCAAGTATCCGAAGCATCGACATCGACAGCGGAGCGACCGCTGTGGGTCTGGCGGGTGTGGGTCAAGGGCCGCCTGCAGCAGGGGTTCTGCCCCACCGAAAAGGATGCGCGGCACGAGGCGGATATGGCTCAGTATTCGTCCCATTCGCCTCATCGCCAGGGGTAGTGGGGCCCCGAGCGCGCAACGACGCTAGGCGGGCATGACCACCGTCTTTGTCGACGCCGATGCCTGTCCGGTTACCCGCGACGCGATAGCCCTGGCCCGGTCGCGCTCGGTGCCGGTAGTGCTGGTCGCGAATCACTCCCAGAATCTTGCCCAGTATGCCGGTCGAGCGGGCGTCGAGATCCTGCAGGTCGCGTCCGGCCGGGACTCCGCCGACTTCGCCATGGTTCCCCGCCTCTCACCGGGAGATATCGTGGTGACAGGGGACACCGGGCTGGCGGCCATGGCGCTCAGCCGCGGATGCCGCGTGGTCAGCCCTCGGGGTCGCGAGTACCTGGCGGCAACCATCGATGCGGAGCTCGCGATCCGTCACGCCGAGCAGAGGCATCGCCGCGCGGGGGGACGCACGACGGGGCCCAGCCCCTTCCAGCCGGAAGACCGCGAACGATTCCGAGAGGTCCTTGCGCGGATGCTGGGTGCCGGCACCCGCGCGGACTGACCCCCGACCACCGAATTCCTAAGGGGCCGGAACCGAGCTCGTCGCCGGTTCTACCGCCGGCGGTTCTTCCGCTGGCGGCGCCGCCGCGTTGCCACGTCTGCCGAGCATGCGCGCTACCGGAATCAGGATCACCGGCAAGAGGATGGCGGCCACCAGCACGAATGGAAGCGTCATGGTCCCGGAGAAATTCAGACTGGTGACGAGGATAGCGGCCGCCACGTTGCGCTGCGCCGTACCGAGACCCAAGACGCTGCGGGTAGCCGGCTTGCGGCCGCCCAGCACGAACCCGATAACGAGCGACCCGACGACGAAGAGGATCACCGCCAGGAAGCCGCGCGAGCCGATCAAGCTGATGATGTTCGAGATGTTCAAGCCCAGTCCGGTCACCAGCAGGAGGATCAGCGAGATACCGGAGATCTTGTTCATGACCGGCGCCCAGTTCTTGGCGCTTTCCCCCGAATGCGATTTCCAGAGCAGGCCCAGCACGATGGGAACGAGCATGGTCACGATCAGCGACTTCGCGATAGCCCAGGCATCGACCTCGCACGCCGGAAAGAAGCCGCGGCAGAACGAGGGGCACGTAGGCAGATGGTCACGATCATCATCAAGAACATCAGGCCGACACCCAGGGCCAGGTCCCCTTTGGCGGCCTGTATCTCTTTTACCAAGAAGGGTGCTCCGGCCACGGTCGACAGCACGATCAGTCCAATCTTGAGAGGCTCGTCGAGAGTGAGCAGGCTGGTGATCCCCCAGGCGAGCAGCGGCACCAGTACGAAGTTCGCCACAAGCGCGAGGATCACCAGGGGGACGTTCTTCAGCGGCTGAATGATCTGTTTCACGCTCAGGCTCAGTCCGGTTCCCAGCATGCTGGCGACGACGAACAACAGCCCGGACAGCGCAGCAACGGCAGAGAAGAACGATTCGATCGTCATGGCAATCCCCTCGTTATCCAGCGCGGTCTAGTTGTCCTCAACGAGCCACAACAGCTCCGGATCGACATCGTAAGTCCACGGCGACCCGGAGTTCTTCCAGCCGTTCCTCATCCGCTTGCCGTGGTAGGCACTGCCCGGATCGTCGACCTTGTCTCCTTCGAAGCCGTCGATGATGTTGTAGGCCTTCGTGAAGCCCGCTTTGGCCAGGCCGTTGACCGCCAGCGCGCTGCGGCCCCCGGAGCGGCACATCACCAGGAGCGTGGCCGCGGGCGAGAATGCCTTCTTCACAGCGGAGGCAAAGTCGGGGTTCGGCCGAACGGCCGGCTGGTTCTTCTGGGCGTCCCACTCGTATTTCACGAAGAGGAGGGGAATGTTCCTCGCCATCTCCGGATGGCCGACGAAAAGGTACTCTTCGGGTATGCGAACATCGAGGACTTTGACTCCCTCGGGGTCCACCTCCCACATCTCGTAGGCCTCTTGCGCCGACACATACAGGCCCAGAACTGTCTGCTTCTTCTCGGGGACCTGGTGACTCGTCATGAACTTATCTCCTTATGCGGGGGGTCGAGATAGCGGGTGGGCTGTCGTCCCATTCGCAGGCAGAAGGTGAACGACGGCCACCGCTCGCGCTGACTTTGGTGAGGCCTCTCCGGCTACCCGAGCCGCGTACCCTCCACCTCGAGCCCGCCTCCCTGCGGAAGCTTGCTCCAGCTCCGGCGCTGCCATTCTTCCTTGAGCACTTCCACCGCCGCCTGCTCCAGGAATTCCGGCGCCGCCCACGCGTCCACATCGAAGTCATTCTTGATGTAGCCGTGGCTGACCATGAAGTCCTTGCCGATCTTGATGCATTGCAGGTTCTGCGCGCTCAGGCTCGGCACCATGTCGACGTGCTTGATGCCCTCATAGGTGTGCTCGGCATCCAGGTAGAACGTCTGGCGGTTGAGGATCGCGCCCGCCGCGTGCTTGTTCTCGTTAGCCCAACGGCCGACCTTGATCATGGCCTTCATGTAGGCGATGACCAGCTCGGGATGCTCCTTGGCCATCACGTCGGTGCAGGTGATGACAGCGGGGGTGTTGGCAACCTGAATCGTCCAGTCCGGGAGCTTGGACAGGTCGAAGATGGCCTTGATTTCGCCCGTGGCCTCCGAGAGCTGTCCTAATTGACCCATCTGGTTGTAGATGGCATCGACGGTACCCGCAAGCAGTGCCTTCTCCAATGGCCGGAAGGCATAGTCGTGCTTGTGGTCACGCTTCATCCATAACTCGGACGGGTTGTTAATCGGCGAGAGCATCTCGGGCTTGTCGTACCAGTCGTCCGCGTAGGGGAACTCGACGAGCTCGATATCATCCATGGTCATGTCGTTCAGCATCAGGATATTTTCGATGCCCATGTGTTCCTGGATGCGCCACCAGTCGTTCTTGATGGTGTTGAGGCTCTTGGTGATGCCGATCTTCTTGCCTTTCAGGTCCTTCATCCGGAAGATCTTGTCGCGGGCGCGCACCTGCATCACCCCACCCTCGTAGACCCACGTCGCCCCCAGCAGCACGGTGCGGCGGAGGTCGGCGTGGACCGCGATCGGGGGATACAGACCACCGAAACGGATCAGGTTGTCGAGATTGTGGATGTAGTGCGGGTACCAGTTGTTCTCGGGCGCGTGGCGGAAGTAGGCGTACTCGACGCCGATCTTCTTGAACTCTTCACGGCACCAGCCCAGCTCCTGGTCGACATTGTTGGCCGATATCATGGGGCAGTTCGTGAACCACACCTCTTTCCAGTTCAATGGCACCGTGGTGCTCACCCGCTCTGTTTCAGCCATAATCAGGTCCTTTCTCGTGAGGTCTCCGCGCAGAATCCCGGAACAGGAGATGTTTTCTAAACAGTACGCTGTGACCTATTCTAATACTGATATCTGGGACGTACAATCGGCTCAAGGCTTTATCTCGAGAAAGGTCGAGACAGGCCCGTCCTATCGCCGACTGGAGGGTACCCGTGCGCAAGCGCCTCGCAAACGGCCGTGCAGAAGAGTTGCTCGACGGCGTCTTGCGACTCGCCGCCGCGGAGGGTTTCGCTGAATTCAAGGTAGCCGATTTCGCGCGCGAACTTCATTGTTCTGTCGCCACCCTCTACAAGCTTGCGCCGACCAAGTTCGATCTCATATGTGTCGCCCTCGAACGGTGGGGCCGGCAAACGCTCCTCGAGGCAGAGGCTCGTTCGCTGGAGTGCTCCGATCCCTCCACGCGGGCTCGGACCTACTACCGCGCGGGAGCCGAGAGAGTGCGGGAGCTATCGCCGGCATTCCGGCGTGACGTCGATCGTTTCGCCGCGACTCGGGAGACGTGGCGAAAGATATCCGATGAGTTCATCGACCGGTTCTCTGTTCTGCTTCAAGAGGCGGCGGACACGGGCGAGGTCCGCCCCGTCAACCCCACTTTCCTGGTCGGCATGCTCAGATACATCGCCCAGGCGATCCGCGACGAAGACCTGCTTGCCAGATCGGGCCTCACCGCCCGAGAGGCGTTGCTGGAGGTCGACACCATCATCTGGGATGGCGTCCGCCGCGATCCTACCGGGCCGTAGGGCTGGTAATCTGGACGCCGAAACCTGCGGCGCGACAGAAGGAGGGCTCTGATGGCCAAGAAGACAGGAACCGGCAAGACCGGCACGAGCGCTGCAGCCGCCGGTGCAGGCCTCATCCTCTTCACGCTGGCCGCCGGGCAGTTCCTCATGGCCCTCGACACCTCGGTCATGAACGTGTCGATCGCTACCGTAGCCGAAGACCTGGGCACGACCATCACCGGCGTGCAGACGGCCATCACCCTCTACACGCTCGTGATGGCCAGCCTCATGGTCCTCGGCGGCAAGGTCGGAAGCATCATCGGGCGCAGGCGGGCCTTCTCGCTGGGCTGCATCATCTACGGCTGCGGATCGCTGACGACCGCACTGGCGCCCAACCTCACGGTGCTCATCATCGGCTGGTCGTTTCTTGAAGGCTTCGGGGCCGTACTGATCATGCCCGCCATTGTCGCGCTCGTGGCCGGCAACTTCGCGCCCGAAGGCCGTCCTCGCGCATACGGCCTCGTAGCCGCTGCCGGGGCTATCGCCATCGCCGTTGGCCCGGTGATCGGCGGATTCTTCACTACTTACTTCTCCTGGCGCTACGTCTTCGCTGGTGAAGTGGTCATCGTCCTCATCATCCTCGTCTTGGCACGCCGCGCGGCCGACTCGCCTGTGGAGCAGCGGCCTCGCATTGACGTGGTCGGCGCCGTGATACTGCCGGCCGGGCTGGCCCTTTTCGTCCTGGGAATTCTCAAGTCGTCCACGTGGGGCTGGATCACGCCCAAACCCGAGGCCCCGTCCCTGTTCGGCCTCTCGCTCACGTTCTGGTTCATCATCGGCGGCCTCTTCCTCATGTGGGTGTTCCTGCGCTGGCAGCACCGGCTCGAACGCGCCGGCAAGGAACCGCTCATCGCGCCGGCGCTGCTGCGCATCCCACAACTCACGGGGGGACTCATCGCCTTCTTGTTCCAGTTCCTGGTCATGGCCGGAGTCTTCTTCCTTGTGCCGCTGTTCCTGTCGGTCGTATTGGGCATGTCGCCCATCGACACCGGCCTGCGGCTCCTGCCACTTTCCGTCGCCATGCTCCTGGCTGCGACCGGTATCCCGCGCCTGCTTCCCCGGGTCTCGCCGCGCCGCGTGGTCCGCGTCGGGTTGCTGGCCCTGATCGTCGGCATCGTGGCACTGATAGCCAGCCTGGAGGTGGGGGCCGATTCCTCGATCGTCTTCATCCCCATGCTCGTCATAGGCTTCGGCATGGGGGCGCTTGCCTCGCAGCTCGGCAGCGTGACGGTCTCGGCGGTGCCCACCGAACAAAGCTCCGACGTGGGCGGTTTGCAGAACACCGCCAGCCAGCTCGGCTCCTCCATAGGGACTGCGCTTGCAGGCTCGGTGCTCATCGCCGCGCTGACGGCCTCTTTTCTCACCGGGATACAAGCGAATCCAAACGTCCCCGAGGAGGTGAAGACCCAGGCCAGCGTGAACTTGTCCGCGGGCATACCCTTCATATCGCAGGCGGACCTCGAAGCTGGGATGGTCGCAGCCGGGGCTTCGCCCGAATTGACGGCCGAGGTCGTTGCGCAAAACGAGGCCTCGCAGATCGACGGCCTGCGCACGGCTCTCGCGATCCTGGCGATCATGGGAGTCATCGCCCTCTTCTTCACCGGGCGGATCCCGGAACAGCAACCAGGTTCATCGGCACCCGCCTGATTGTCTTAGGAACGACGACCCGGCCGTTCTACAGTCGGCGGAAGAAGAAGCGCCCCGGCCGGCCTCATTCGCTAGACCGGCCGGGGCGACTATCATCGGATGCCGCCGTATGTGGGCCTAGTCTTAGTCTTCGTCGTCGCCCATCTCGAGCGCGGCCAACTCCTCGGCCTCCAAGGCGCTGACGAGGCCGATGGCGACCAGGTCGCGCGGCCTGATGAAGGAACTCGCCAGATTGAAGCCGCCGGCACGCCAGATCGCGTCGCGGAGGGGGATCGCCCAGTGATGCTCGAGGAGCACGAGGGCCACCGCGGAGTCGTTCGGGATATCCTCGAGGATGTCCGCCGCCGTGTTGTCGGAGAAGATCTCGATCCCCTCTTCGCCGGCCATGGCGCCCAGCTCGGCTCCGCGCGACGAATCCTTCCTCGCCGGCCGCGCCGAGACCGATGAGCGCGCCCACTTTGGCGCCGAACTCGATGGACTCATCTTCGGTCAGGTTGCTCAGGCGCATCACGTTCATCACGCCTTCGGGGTCCTTGTAGAGCGTAAGCGCGTCGATGATCCTGACCGCGTTGCTCTCCCGGAGTCGGGCAAGCTCGTCGAGGGCCTCACCCCTGAATTCCGGGGATTCGAATCCGATCACCAGCAGCTGTACGGGACCGATAGCCATGTGTTCCTCCTGTATCCGTGTACACCAGTTCGCTTGAAGCCTCGTTGACCATGTACCGCAAACTCGCCACTATCAATCACGGCGATAGCGAGCGATCCGACTCACCAACACCGACGTTGCCGTGCCGGCTATCGCATCAGCCCAACGCCGTTGCGGCGTCCGCCGCCAACCCCACCGACCGGTCCGGGGGGATTCGGCCCGCGGCCAACTCCGCCGACTGGTCCGGGCGGATTGATTCCGCCGCCGACGCCGCCGACTGGGACCGGGGGGATTGATTCCGCCGCCGACTCCGCCGATGGGGCCGGGGGGATTCGGTCCGCGGCCAACTCCGCCGACGGGTCCCGGGGGATTCGGTCCTATTCTGGGTGCCATGATGCTGCCTCCTCTGAAGAGATGACTTGACTGACGGTGAGCTTCGGAGTCTCGCGCTATTCGGCGGCGAGTTCCTGCTCGAACTGCTCGAGTACCTCAGGAGCGATCTGTACGCGCTCCACCAGCCTGCCACCGGCATCAACGATGGCCTTGCGGAGATCGGCGACCCACAGGTTTTCCCATAGGAAGAGCACCGCCGCCGACTTATCAGGGAGTTTGCTCGCCGCGATCTGCAGGTCGTCGTTCGTGAAGAGGTTGGAGACATGCTCGCCTAGGGGGACGAACATCTCGTAGGTCTCGGGGTCGAGATCGTTGAGTTCGAGAGTGCGCGTGCTGCCGTCCTCCTGTTTCTCGATGAAGACGATGTCCACGAAGCGCACGATGCCGCGCGCGGCCAGGTCGAGGAGCTCGGGAATGATCTTGCCCGAGAACTTGGCGTCCTCGAACTCGATCAGGGCGTACTCCAGAGGAAGATCGAACATTGTCTTACTCCTTTTGTTGGGACAGGAAGAGTTCCCAAATAACCCTTCCGGTACACATCTTACACGTCGTCACTGTCGCGCCCGCTTCTACGTCGGGCCGTGACGTCTTTCGGCGGAGAACGCGCTACTTCTGCGATGCCAGATTCTGCAGACGCCTTTCTTCCCAGTCCGCAAAGCTGGAAGGAACGTGGAACCACTCCTCGGCAGATACCGGCTCCAGCTCGATCGCATCAGATGCGCACCCAATCACGCACACTCCGCACCCGATGCACTTTGCCCGTTCCACCTTCGCCGACATGCCATCGTCAGCGATGGCGTCCACCGGGCAACGCTCGATGCACACGCCGCAGGAGATGCATTTGTCTGCAGCAACGACGGCGCGGTAGTTCGATCTCTGCGGCCCTTCCTCTATGCCTAGCATCTTCGGGCCCTGAAATATCGCACAGCAGCAAGAGCAGCAGTTACATGTTCCTACGAATTGCGGAGAGTCCGCTCCCATGGTGAATCCATAGAACGCGAGGTTAACGTGCCCCATCCGCCCGAGCTCAGCAAGAAGCTTTGACGCATCCTGCCGGTCAAGCACGGTTTCCCCGAGTGGCGTCTGCGGCGGCAGCCCTACAAAGCCACAACGCCTGATAGGCTGCTCGCAACTGTGGCCATGCAATGTGGCCTTCTCCCTCTTACACACGCAGTCAATCACGAGAAAGCGTTCGTGCCGTTGGAAATGGGCGTCCATATCAAGGTGGGGCTCCATCAGCTCCATCAACTCAGGCTTGAGCGAGCCCCGTACCGGAACGACGCCAAGCACACCAGGGCGCGGCGAGAAGATCCGCTCACCTCCACCCTCACTCACATACTGTTCGAAGAGCTCGGCAAATTCCTTGTCCAGCAGCCGCATACTGGCTTCGTACCAGCCGACCAGAAAGGGGCCCAGCCGGTATTTCCTCACGCCCTCGACCGGAGCGGTCAGGCCGGGAGCGGCCATCCCAGGCGAGTCCAGGCGAACCAGACGTCTTGGCACCAAGCTCTCGAGTATCGCCGCTGCCTGGGTCTCGTCAAGGCCGGCCCGCTGCGCGATCTCAGCAGCAGTCTCGGGGGTGCGGCTCAGTTGGCCGGCAAGCGAGACCTCCTCGGGCGTGAACGCCATCTTGATCAGCTTCGTTTCCACCCCTGAAGGCGTTCTGGCAAAACCACTGGGAAGTGCGTCCAGCGCATCCACCAGTCGTTCGTAGATATCTTCTCCACTGTTAGCAGTGTTCATCGATGGTCTCCCGTTCGGCCAAAAGCTTCGTCGATGATGGCCTGCAGGTGCGCCACAAGCTCGTCGGACGGCGTCTTGTAGTCGTCCAGCTCGTAGACCACACCCAGGCTCTCGTACTTGCCCAAGCCAAAGCGGTGGTAGGGCAGGAGTTCGTAGTCGATCACGTTCTTGTAGGGGCGAATGAAGGCCAGGACCGCCCGGATGTGCTCCTCGTCAGCATTGACGCCGGGAATCAGCGGTGTGCGGGCGATGAAGTCGGCATCGGGAAACGTTTCGTAGGCTTTCTTGTAGTTGGCCAGGATGCGCTCGTTGCTGACGCCGGTCCATTTCTTGTGGCGCTCCGGAATGGTGAGCTTGTGGTCATGGAGCACCGTATCGACGTGGGGCAGCACCTTTTCGCAGAAAGACCAGGGCACGTTGAACGCCGTTTCGATGGCCGTATTGATGCCGCGCTCGTGGGCGCCCTCAAGCAGTGCTGCGGCGAAGTCGGGTTGAAGCTGGCACTCGCCACCGCTCAGGGTCATGCCGCCGCCGGAATTGCGGTAGAAGGAAGCGTCCTTTTCCACCTCGTCCAGCACCTCGTCGACGGTCATGCTCTTGCCGTACATGTCCAGCGCCTTTGTCGGGCAGAGCGAAACGGTCGCCTCGTCGATGTCCATCGCCAGATCCCAGTTGACTCTGACTTTGTCATCGGCGCCCTCGACTACGTAGAACGCCCCTTCGGGGAAGGGAGGCTTCAGACAGAGGCCGCATGCCTTCTTGCCGGTACACAGGTTGGGGGCGTAGGCAAGCTCCGGCTTGCGCTGGATGCTTTCGGGATTGGAGCACCATTTGCAGCGCAGCGAGCAGCCCTTGAGAAAGACGTTGGTTCGGATGCCCGGACCGTCATGGCTGCAATAGCGCTGGATATTCAGGACTGTGCCGGTCAGAGCCGACGTATCGAGGGATTGGCTGCTCATAGTTCCCTCCCCAGACTGATGCCGAGAGAGCGGGCTATCTGGATGAATTCGCTGTCCGCGGGCACGGTTCTGACCTTGTTGATCGCTTCCGCCAGCGGCACGAACGTAATGTCCGGCGGCACAAAAGCGACCATCGCCCCGTTTTTGCCCGCGTGCAGCGCCCGTACCGCCCCGGCCCCGTAGGCCATCCCCAGTTGGCGGTCGACGGCTGTGGGGGCGCCGCCCCTGACCCAGAGACCCAGGACCAGTGGTTGGGTTTCCTCAGCGATCAGCAGCTGCAGCCGGCTGGCCACGGTCTCGGCTGCCTGGCCGGACCGCTGAATGACGTGGTCGCCGGCATTGCCGGTTGCCAGCGGCGACAGAGAAGCCTTGAGCGAGGATGGCTCTGCCTGGACGTGCCGGGTATCGGCCAAGCTCACGCCTTCGGCCACCACTACCAGCCCGTACGGCCGCCTGGGTGACACCTTTTCCTTCAACCTTGCGGCCACCGTCTTCAGATCGCAGGGAATCTCGGGAATCAGCACCGCGTCGGCGCCAACGGCGATACCGGCCTGCAGCGCCACCCATCCGGCCTGCTCGCCCAGGACCTCCACCACGGCGATCTTGCGGGCAGACTGGGCCGCCTGGCGAGCCCGGTCGAGCATCTCGATGGTGAAGCTGAGGGCGCTGTTGAAGCCGAAGGACACCGACGTGGCGGCAATGTCGTTTTCGATCGAGCGGGGAATGCACACCGTGGTGAGCCCCTTGCGATGGAGCTTGTAGAGAATACTCAGCCCACGGCCGCCAACGACGGCGATCAGCGCATCGATCTCCTCTGTCCGAAGCCCTTTCAGAAGATCATCGGACATGTCCACTTCTTCGACCATGTCGTCGTCGTTGACCGTGCGGACGTGGAACGGATCGACCCAGCCCGATTGGCCCAGGATGCCGCCGGCCGCCGGATCCAGGTTCTCGACCAGTTGGGGGCTGAGGGTCACCAGCCCGCCATCGGGGTAGCGCTCCGGGTGCAGCAACCCGGCGAAGCCATCACGGATGCCGACAACCTCCCATCCCATTCTGCCCGCCGCCAACGCCGCACCCATCACCACGGAGTTCATACCAGGAACGAAGCCGGCGCCCACCATGATGGCGATGCGTCTCCGGTAGTTGCCGTGGCCACCTTCCGTATTCATAGCGTACCTTCTCCCTCGCATGCGTCTTGCGCTCTGTTGTGGCGCCGATCAAGAAGCGTTCGGTGCGGCGTGACGCAGGGCCACGCCGCACCGTTCAGGTTGGATGTCAGTTCGTGCCGAAACTCTGCAGGGTACGAGCAATGACCTCATCCTGCACACCTGGCGCCAGCTTGGTGAAGAAAGCGCTGAAGCCGGCCACCCGAACCACAAGGTCGCGGTAGTTTTCGGGATGCTTCTGTGCGTCCCTGAGTATCGCGGTGTCCAGGACGTTGAACTGAATGTGATAACCATCATTGTCAAAATAGGTCTTGACAAGACTCAGCACGTTATCCCGGCCCTTGCGTGTCTTCAGTTGATCGGGCGGGAATTTCATGTTCATGTGCGTTGCCGTGTACTTGATGGCATCCTGACTTTTCGCCGCAGACATCACCAACGCGGTAGGTCCGTTGACGTCGGTGCCCGGCATGGCCGACAGACTTCCATCGGTGAGTGCGACCCCGGCATATTTACCGTTCGGCAGCGCGCCCGTCACCATCCCCATCAGGTTGTGGATGCTCTTGGTATAGGCATCGGGCGCTGACTTGATGTCCTGGCTGATGTAGTTGCCGCCACCATCCACCTTCTGGAAAGCGTCAAAGATACTATCGAACACCCGACGAGTCAACTTGTTCACTTCAGGAATGTCGTTGCCATGTTTGGGGGCTTCATAGCACATCTTGCGTACATGCTCGTATCCCTCGAAGTTGGCGGCCAGCGCTTTCTTCAGTTCCGCCATGGTGATCTTCTGGTCATCATAGACCAACTTTTTCACCGCCATGAGCGAGTTGGCGGCGTCAACGCCACCGACCACGATCTGCGCGGTTGTGTAGTAATTGGCTCCGCCATTCCAGACCTCGGTGCCGGTTTCAATGCAGCCCCCGGTCAGGAGCGAGCGCCAGGTAGTCGGGAGGAAGTCAGCGCACAGCATGCTGGCGATCCATGCGCCCCGGCGGAGGACCTCCTCATTGAAATCTATCTGCTTCTGGAATGCCGCGTACAGTTCTTCGAAGGTCTTGAAGGTCTCGGGATCTCCGGTCTTGGGTCCGACCTGCATCTTGGTGCGGGGATCGAAGCCATCGTTCATCGTCAACTCGATGACCTTCCCCAGGTTGGGCTGCCCTTCCACCGGGTGACCGGTTTCGTAGGGAATGTACGAACCCACGCAGGCGCCAATAGCGGTGCGTCTGGCTTTTTCGAGCGAGCAGGCCCTTCTTGGAGTCAGCGAACAGATTCAGGGCACGCTTTACCATCACATCGCCATTGACGAACTGAGGCATGCCGATACCGGTGCCGATCACATCCAGGACCTTTTCCAGGAATTTGCCGCTCATTCTCTCCGTGTAGACGCACGTCAGCGGAGGCTGAGGCAAGTGAAGGTAGTTGCATGCATCCAGGATCACATAATCCATTTCTGCGGTGGCATCATCTCCATCTTCGGTAAAGCCGCCGAGCGAGATGCTCTGCCCCAGGTCGGCAGAGTTCTGCAAGGCGACCTTCTCGCCATAGTAGTAGCCGATCTCGTTCAGCTTGATAACGAGGTTCTCGAACATATAGACTGCCTCGTCATATCCAATAAGACCGGCGGCCTTGTCGGCCTGATAGAACGGCTCGAAATTCTGGCCCAGGTAGGCCTCAGAATAGCCGCAACCCACCTGCTCGATCTCCGCGACGATGTGACAGAAGAAGTGGCACTGGATGGCCTCTCTCAGGTTGCGGGCCGGATGCTCGGGCACCCATTCGCAGACCTCGGCGATGTCGAGCAGTTCCTGCTTGCGGACGGCATTCGTCTCTTTCGCCGCCATCTCTCTGGCCAGTTCAGCATAACGGTGAGCCAGGCGAATAATGGCCTTCATGACAATGAGACTGGCTTCATAGAAGGCGAACTTGTCGGCATTCGGCAGCCGCATCTCGAGGGCCGCCTCTCGCTCCTCGACCTCTTTGATCATGCTGGCAAGCCCATCCCTGTAAACCCGGGGATAGTTCAGGTTGCCGCCGCCGCCGGGCCAGTCAAAGAAGCTGACGACATTGCCGGAAGCATAGGAAGGGCGCGGATCGAAACCATACTTCCTTTCGAATATGTCAAGCGTGCGGGGCTTCAGCGCACGCTTGTCCCAGTATTCGAGCGCCCATTCGTTCGCCTTGCGGTCCTCTGGGGTCTTACACTTCTCAACGGTATTCTCCTCTTTCATCCAATCCACTTGCCATTCCGGATAGGTGTAGATGCCGTTGACAGTGCTTGCCATGGTGCCCACAAAAAGGTTGTCGTCGATGTACAACGCTTTCCTCTCGAGCAGGGTTGCCATGAATTTGGCTCTACAGATGATCGTCTGGTAGCCGGCAGCGTCATCGTACACCTCCTCCATGATCCTGACCCGCTCAAAATCGACCTCAGCAGGAGTGCTCCTGAGTTGTTCTTTCAGCCGATCGACGCGTGCGTTGTCGACTTTGACCCGACCGGTGGAATTCGTGGTTGCATCCTCTGTCTTTGCCATCGTGCTCTCTCCTCTGGCTTCGCTGGTCACGTGGTTGGCTGCGGGTCGTTCATTCAGGATCTCGGGAATGCTCTTGCCCCCGGTATCCGTTGTCTTCGTCAGGCCATCTCCATAGTGACAAGAACCTATTAGAGTATTATAATATCTCTGCTAATTCTTGTAAATGGCGCAACTTGACCAACGCGTGCACTTGGACCGGCGCGTGCTAGTCGTGCTTCGCCCAGGCCTAGGGTGGCCAGAATGGTGCGAAAACGACTCGATAACGATCGCCGCGAGGAACTGCTCGACGGGGTGATGGGAATCATCTCGGCGCGTGGATTCTCGGAAATCACGATCTCGGAATTGGCCCGTGAGCTCCACTGTTCGGCTTCGTCCCTCTACAAGATCGCGTCGAGCAAGGACAGCCTCATCGTGCTGGCCATTGCCCGCTGGAGCAAGCTCAGCCTGGAGCAGTATGGAGGTCCGTGCCCTTCGGGGCACGACCGCCACGGACAGGGCGCGGCTCTACTGGCTGGCCGGAGCGGACACGATCCGCCCTCTGTCCCCTGCGTTCCGCAGCGACGTCGATCGCTTCGAGTCGGCGCGGCTGGCGTATCGGAGTAGCATCTCCGAACCCTTTATCGATCGGTTCGTTGAGTTTCTCGACGGCGCTGTCGAGGCGGGCGAGATCGCACCCACCAATACGCGTTTCCTCGCCCTCGTTTTGCGGCAGATAGCTCTTGTTGTCCGTGACGAGCGGATTCTGGGCGACTGCGGGCTCACTGCCACGCAGGCGATGCTCGAGATTGACCACTTCGTCTGGAATGGAATCCTTACGGCGCCGGCTCGACCTCCAGTGAGCGCGAAGTTCTAGTGCCAATCGGGTAGGGGAGAAAGATATTATGAAGGCATTGGCTGTGTTTCCTTCGACTCGCGAAACAAGGCTCATCGACCACCCCGAACCGCGGATCGAGCGGCCGGCCGACGTCAAGCTGCGCATACTCGAGGCCGGCATCTGCGGCACCGACCGAGAGATCACCGCATTCGAATACGGGATGCCTCCGGCGGGCTCCCCGTACCTGATCATCGGCCATGAAGCACTTGGCGAAGTCACCGAGGTCGGAAGCGGGGTCGCGGGCCTGGTGCCGGGCGACCTCGCAGTCTTGACGGTGCGCCGGCCGTGCCCGCATGAGAACTGCGCTCCTTGTCGCAAAGGCCGGCAGGACTTCTGCATCACCGGCGACTTCACCGAGCGGGGCATCAAAGGGGTCCACGGCTACATGACCGAGTTCGTCGTCGACGACGAGCAGTACGTGGTCAAGGTGCCGCGGGAACTGCGCGATGTGGCTGTCCTCATCGAGCCGCTTACCGTGGCGGAGAAGGCCGCGGAACAGGTGCGCGTGCTGACGCAGCGGCTGCCCGGTGATCTCAAGAACGACCCGAGCAACCTCAACGCTGTGGTCCTGGGAGCGGGCCCCATCGGCCTACTTGGCGCGATGAAGCTGGTGAGGGGCGGATTCAACACCTGGGTGTACTCCAGGGACAATCCTGGCAGTCCCAAGGTCGGGATCGTCGAAGCCATCGGGGCTCGATTCATCTCCGCCGCCGAGCACCCGCCCGCAGACCTGGCGAAGATAGTCGGCAACATCAGCCTGATGTACGAAGCGACCGGCGTCGCGAGCGTCTTCTTCGGGGCACTCAGCGTGCTGGGCGTCAACGGCATCTTCGTGTCCACCGGCGTGCCGGCGATGGGGGAACCGATCGAGATCGACGGGCGGCGCATCATGCGGAACATGGTGCTGGACAATCACGTGATCTGCGGTACGGTCAACGCGGGTCGGGCGTCGTTCGAGGAAGCCGTGGACGACCTTGGCTGGTTCGTGCAGACCTTCCCCGATGCCGTCAGCGCCCTCATCACCTCCCGTACGCCGCTCGACGGCGCTCGCGAAGCGGTTCTCGCGCCGGGCGGGATCAAGAACGTCATCACCATCGGCTGAAGCACCGAAGAGAGGATGCGATGACTTCACCCTGGACAGACGTCTCGGTGACGCTCAGAAACGGGATGGTCAGTTGGCCGGGCGATCCGGTGGCCCGCATCAGCCACGCGCTGGAGATAGAGCGGGGCGACCCGTGCACGGTCTCGCTCCTGGAGATAGGTGCTCACTCCGGCACCCACATGGACGCGCCGGCGCACTTCGTGGCCGGCGGCATCGGCATCGACCAGATGCCCGTGGATGCGGCGATCGGTCCGGCCCGGGTCATCGCCATCGACGACCCCGAGTCGATCAAGGTCGACGAGTTGGCGCGGCACGAGATCCAGCCCGGCGAACGAGTCCTCTTCAAGACCCACAACTCCGATCGCCCCTGGGAGACCGGCCCCTTCGCCGAGGACTTCGTGTATCTCTCGGCGCCGGCGGCGCGGTATCTGGTCGAGCGGCAGATAGCCCTGGTTGGGATCGACTATCTTTCGGTCGGCGGCTTCAGCGCCGACGGCGTCGAGACGCACCAAGCCCTGCTGCAACGCGGGCGATCTGGGTCATCGAGGGGCTCTACTTGAACGAGGTGGAGCCCGGCCCGGTGGAACTCATCTGCCTCCCCTTGAAGATCGCCGGAGGCGACGGAGCGCCGGCCCGCGCGCTGGTGCGTCAGGTCGACCGCTAGCCATCGCGGGAAGCCAGGCATCGTTGTCTCACGCAGATCTCGCTTCCGCGCTTTCTGATCGTCATGGGCGTGTCGGGGTCTGGCAAGAGCACGGTAGGCCTGGTCCTGGCCGAGAGACTGGGATGGGACTTCTACGATGCCGACGACTTCCACCCGCCGGAGAACATTGCCAAGATGGCTGCGGGCATCGCACTCGACGACGACGATCGGGCCCCATGGCTTGCCACCCTGCACGACCTGATAGCATCGTGTCTAGCGCGCCACACTCCTGGCGTCTTGGCCTGTTCCGCCCTCAAACGAGCGCTACCGGCAGACGCTGCTGGCGGGGAACTCAGGAACTGAGATCGTCTACCTGAGAGGCAGCTACGACCTGATCCTGCCGCGCATGGCCGCCCGCACCGGGCACTGCATGAGGGCGGAGTTGCTCGAGAGCCAGTTCGAGGACCTGGAGGAACCTGCCGGAGCGCTGACGATAGACGCCGCGCTACCCGTGGATCGAGATCGTCGAAGAGATCATCGGACAGATGGGAAGGAGATAGCCATGAAGGTCATCATCGTAGGTGGAGTGGCCGGAGGAGCCTCGTGCGCCGCGCGTCTGCGCCGGTTGGACGAGACGGCCGAGATACTGATGGTGGAGCGCGGCCCGTACATGTCTTACGCCAACTGCGGGTTGCCCTACCATGTCGGGGGCGTGATCGCGGACGAGGGTAAGCTCCTCGTGGCCAGCGCCGCGACCTTCCGCACCACGTTCGGGATCGACGCCCGCATCGGCTGTGAGGCCGTGGGCGTCTCGCCCGGCAAGAAGACCGTGGACCTCAAGGATCTCGAGACCGGCGAGATGACCACCGAATCCTACGACAAGCTGGTGTTGTCACCCGGAGCCGTCTCGGTCCGCCCCCCGCTCCCAGGCATCGACCTGCCGGGGATCTTCCAGTTGCGCACGGTGCCGGACGCCAGGCAGATCCGCGAATGGCTCGAAAGGGGCAGCGGCCTCCTCGCCGGCATCAACAACTACTCCGGCTACCAGGTGAAGCGCCCGAAGGTCCGAGCGGTCGTGGTCGGAGGCGGGTTCATCGGCCTGGAGACGGCGGAGAACCTCGTCCACCGAGGGTTCGAGGTGACGCTTCTCGAGATGCTCGATCACGTGCTTCCCCCGATCGATCCGGAGAATGCGCGCCTGGTCGAAGCCCACCTCAAGCGGCACGGCGTACGACTGGCGCTGAGCGACGGCGTGGCTGGGTTCAAGCAGACTGCCGGCGGCGGGCTCGAGGTGGAGACCAGATCCGGGGCGGTCCATCCGGCCGATATCGTGATCCTCTCGCTCGGGGTGCGCCCCGACACCGCGCTGGCGAAGATGGCGGGACTCGAACTCGGGGAACGGGGCGGCATCCGCGTGGACGAGCACATGCGGACGAGCGACCCCGATATCTTCGCCGTGGGCGACGTGGTGGAGGTCAAGGACTACGTCACCGGTGAGTGGGGACTGGTCGCGCTTGCCGGGCCGGCCAACCGGCAGGGCCGTATCGCCGCCGACGTCATCGCCGGGCGTGACTCTCGGTACCGCGGCACCCAGGGCACCTCGGTCATCGGGCTGTTCGGCGCGACCATCGCCTGGACCGGCGAGAGCGAGAAGACGCTGAAGCGGCGCGGCGACACCGACTACGAGAAGATCTACATCTACCCGAACTCCCACGCCGGTTACTACCCGGGCGCCAAGTTGATCGCGATGAAAGTGATCTTCCGGAAGTCCGACGGACGGCTGTTGGGAGCGCAGGCCCTCGGCGAAGACGGCGTCGACAAGCGGATAGACGTCCTGGCCATGGCACTGCAGATGGGCGCGACCATCTACGATCTGGAAGAAGCGGAACTCTGCTACGCGCCGCCCGTTCGGAAGCGCGAAGGATCCGGTGAACTTCGCAGGGATGGTGGCGGCCGACGTCCTCAGGGGCGACATGCCCCTGAGCCACTGGGACTCCATCGACGGGGCGTTCCTCCTCGACGTCCGCGAGCCCGCCGAACTGGCGGTCGAGCAGGCGCCGGACGCGGTGAACATCCCGCTCGGTCAACTCCGCTCACGTCTGGGCGAGTTGCCGCGCGACCGCGACATCCTGGTGATCTGCCGCTCCGGCCAGCGCGCCTACTACGCGACCCGCATCCTGCTGCAGAACGGGTTCAAAGCCCGCGACCTCTCCGGCGGGTTCTTGTCGCGCGCGATCCTGTCGGAGGACTTCGCCGAAACTCTGGGCTAGGGGGCACCGTATAGGGGGCGGGCGCCATATAGGGGGCGGGCGCCGCGCGATCGGGCGGGGTCAAGCGGCCGGTGCTTCGCCGCCGGGCTGGAGCGTCTTCTCGATCTTGGTCAGGTCGTAGCCCTGGCCGGCGATGAGCGTGAGAAGCTCCTGGTAGAGCGCGGCGTCCATCTGCGGGGAACGGCAGAGGATCCAGAGGTACTTCCGGTTGGGATGGCCGACCACCGCCCACGTGTAGTCGGGGGCAAGCCCGATGATCCAATAGGAACCCGAGAAGGGCCAGAAGAAGCGGACCCTGAGCTTGGCGCTGGTCTTCTTGTCGACCACCCAGGCCTTGCCGACCACCCGCTTGACGTTCCCGTCCAGCGTGCCCTCGTGGCACGTGTTGACCACCTGGACATCCCCGTCCTCGCGGAGCGAGTACTCGGCCGTCACCCCCACGCAACCCTTTTGAAAGCGCTGCGGGATGGTGGCGATCTCGTACCAGGTCCCCAGGTATCTGTCGAGCTCCACATGAGGGACGGCTTCGAGCGGCTTCGCTCGTCCGGCCGCTGGCGCCGCGCCTGTCGTCATCGTCCCTCCTTGGATCCGGGGTCCAGAGCGGCCGAAATCCTACAACTGACGGAACAACCAGACCGCCGGCGTCTTGCAGGCGGCGGCCACCTGCCGTAGTCGTAGACCCACGGCGTCCCATACGTCGACCAGATCCGGGATCGCGCCCTTCGGGGGCCTGGCCCCCATCGGCGCCGGCCTCAGCCGGCCACATCGCGGCGTGGATCTGTGCGAACCGCCTCGAGTTCCTGCGGGAAGTGACATTGCTCAGCATGCCGTACACCGCATTGCGTCCGGCCAGCAGGTTCCCGCTGAACCGCGACCAGGATGTTCGCCGCCGAATAGAACGTGGCGTTGCATTCGGTCATCTCGTGGACGATCTGCTCCAGGCTCAGATGTTTGTAGCGTGCCACGGGGTAGTTGAGCGTGTAGTACTTCCAGTCCTCGGGAAAGTCGACCTTGTCGATCCTTCCGTCCGCGGACATCTCGTCCCAAAGGCGAGTTCCGGGTAGCGGGGTGAGGAAGAGCACGTTGATATTGTCCACCCCGTACCGGGTCGCTTCCTCGGCGATCAACCTCCCGATTCCGGGACGGTCCGAGTCCAGCCCCATGATGAACGAGCCGACCACCAGGATCTTGTGGCGGTGCATCCGCTCGATCGAGGCCGGGATATCGCGCCCCGAGAGCATGGCCGATTTCTTGCCCAACTCGGGCAGCCCCTCGGGCGTCACCGATTCGAACCCGATGAAGAGCCCCGCGCAGCCGGCTTTCCTGGCCAGGTCGAGCAACTCTTCGTCGTCGGCGATATTCACCGTGGTCTGACCGATCCAGATCTTGCCCGTATCAGCCTCAGCCAGCGCCCGGAACAGTTCCTTCGCGCGCTCGATATGCTGCGGTTTGCGGCCGATCAGGTTGTCGTCCACGATCAGCACGCGGTGCTCGGGTATGGACTTGAACTCCTCTACGACTTCGGCCACCGGCCTCTGCCTATAGCGCGCGCCGTTGAACTGGGTGACGCTGCAGAAGCCGCAATTGAGCGAGCAGCCCCGGGTGGTCTGGATGGAGCCGAAGCCATATTCGCGCGGGAGCAGATCGTGGCGGGCCGGAACGATCTGGTCCATCGTCGCAAGGCCGCCGTCGTAGCGGGCCTTCAGACCGCCCGCCCGCACATCTTCGAGCAGTTGTCCCCATACCGGTTCGGCCTCGCCGGTGACCACCGAGTCGACATAGCGACTCGCCTCCTCGAGACGCATGGTCGCGTGGATGCCGCCCATCACCACCGGGACGCCGCGGCCCTGGAAAATGGCCGGCTACCTCGTAGGCTCGCGGCGCCTGCGAGGTGAAGGCGGTGATACCGACAAGGTCGGGTCTCGGCAGAGCATCGTAGTCGACGGGACCGGCGTTTTCGTCAAGGATGGAGATCTCCCAGTCGGAGGGAGTGAGACCGGCGAGAACAAGAAGACCGAGTGGCTTCCAGAGGCGGAAGCGGTTCCAATAGCTGCCCCTGCTCAGCGACATGCTGACAAGCTGGTTGGCGGGATTCACGAGATAGAGAAGCATTCGATCTCCAGACGAAGACGATTGGCGTGGCACCCAACTGTAGGGAGAATACCATCCTGCCTCAAGCTCGAACTGCGACGCCCGATTCGCGTTCTACTTTCTCTGCCCTTTCGCGCCGAAAGCCAAACGCCCCTACTCTGGCGGCGACGCGCGTTCCGAGCCGGGCACCGCGACCGGCGCCGCCCCGCCGGCCTGCGAGCCGTTGGCTTTGAGTCCGGTGGCAAAAAGGATCGCCGAGCCGGCCAGGATGACGATCATCCCCACGATCTCGAGCCCGGTCGGCTGCTCGCCCAAGAGGGCCCAGGAGAAGAGCAGACCGATGACCGGCGTCGCCATCGTCCCCAGACCGGCGGTGCTGGCGGGCATCTCCCGTAACACATACAGCCAGAGGAAGGAGGCAAAGCACGTGCCCACCAACAGGGCAAAAAGGAGCGACCAGATGAACGCGCTGGACCACTCCGGCGCTTCGCCTTCGACGAAGACCGCCACGACTACGAGCAGGATCGAGCCGAAAAGCGTCTGCCAGGCCGTCAGCGCCAGGAGATCCACCTGGTGCCGCCGACGAAGCAGTTTGGCCACCATCGACCCGGCCGCCCAGCAGACCGCCCCGGCGAGCGCCAGGAGGCTGCTCAGTACGCCGTGCAGGTTCCACGGCGCGACTATCAGGATGAGACCCACGAGGGCCAGGGAGACCGAGAGCCACTGTGACCCGTGCAGCCTCTCGTCCAGGATAGGCCAGGCCATCAACAGGATCCAGAATTGCCACGTGTTCGCAAGGATCGCCGTGCGGCCGGCGCCGCCGGCCACCAGAGCGGCTATGGTGAGCCCGATGAAGCCGCTCGTCTGGAGAACCCCGAGCGGGATCGTATATCGGGGCGCCTTCAACCCTACCGGACGCCGAAGAACGGCCGTGAGCACCAGCAGCAGGATGCCGCCGGGAAGGCTGCGTAGAGCGGCAAACGTGAACGGAGGGCAGTACTCCACACCGATCTTGAGTGGCACCCAGGTGAATCCCCAGATGAGCGGGAGAAGGCCCAGCGCGATCAGAGGCAGGTACCGAGATCGAGACGGCCGGACGGTCTCGCTGCTGGGTGGCGGATCGTTCAAGATGGCAAGTCCGAGACGGCCGGCTTACCGCGTCGCCGGTCGGGTAGTCTCTTCCCTTCGAAACGGCGGAGCCGCCGCCGCGGCGATGGCAAGCACCGGACCGATGAAGTACCCGGCGAGCAGGCCGAAGCCGGCTATCCCAAGAACCAGCAGGGCGACCCTGGTTCCGATGCCGGGAGCCGACGGGGTGCGCCACCCCAACCGGAGCAGCAATGCGCCGAGGATCGCCGGCCCGATAATGAAGAACGCCGTAACCCCCATCGCCGGGTCGAAGCCGCTGCGGCCGGCGGCGCGCAGCATCTGGAAAAGGACGGTCGCGGAGGTGGTCAGATAGAAGATGCCGCCGGCCAGGGCCAGCCAGCCTGACAAGCCCCGGCGCGTTCGGCGGGAGCGTGCCCGCCATACGAGCAGTCCCGCGCCTACGACGATCACGGCGATCCCGGGCCACAGGGCGCTCAGCCACCCGCCGTCCCAGGCGTAGATGGTCAGCAGATCGGCGGGCAGGCGGATCCAGGCAGGGACGGTGTACTTCTCTTCGTAGCCTACTGCGATGGCATAGGGACCGATAGGCGTTTCGCTGTACACCACGACATAGTATGTGCCGGCAGCTTCAACTGTCGTATCCACCGTCGCCGGGTACCAATAGGCCCCGGGGGTGAAGGGCTCGTACTCGGCCGCGCCCGCATCGCCATCCTGACTCACAACGGGCACCCCGGGCGGAGCCTGGACGAACGCCGGCCATTGCCCCTGGGCGGCAAGCCCCGGCCCCATCACCGCGAGAGACGGGAACGGTCCCTCCCGGGGAGTGAGCAGTTGCACGTACAGCCGGTCGCCGGCAGCCAGGTCGAAGCGGTAGTAGCGCGCTTCCCGAGCGGCGTCGAGGGTGCCGTAGTACACCCAGGAAGTGGCCGGCTGTTCGATCTGAGTCGCGGTCTGGAGGCTGGTGCCGCCTTCGGCGAACTGGGGAACGTGGGCGGAGGCCGCGGACGCGATGAGGAAGAACGCGACGCACGCGACAGCGACGAAAAAGAGTGCCCTGACCCGTCTTGCCACAGCGATCACCCCCGAAGTCGGACTCCCCCGGCCTGCTTCTGTCCCCGGTCCCATGTTAGGGCACCAACGCCGGGCGGTGCGGACGCGTGCGACCGCGCGAAAGAAGGCAGGCCGGCCTCGCGGCCGACCTGCCTTGACGACTCACACTTGCGCGACCCGACCGGGACTACGCCAGCGCCTTGGCCTTGAGCGCCTGGAACTCCTCCTCGGTGATCGCGCCGCTGTCTTTCAAAGCCTGAGCTTTGGCTATCTCCTCCGCGGCCGAGTACCCGGCGGCGCGGTGCTGCTGCGCCTGCGCCTTCTCCATCATCTCTTGGTCCTGGGGCAGGGCTTTCGGCCGCTTGACCATGTAGACCAGCATCCCGATGAGGGGGATGAAGATGAGGAAAACGATCCAGCCTGCCTTCGCGCCGCCGCCCATATCGTGGCGGCGGAAGATGTCCGCGAAGATGGTGATGAAGATCCAGATGTACAAGAACCACATGAAGAACACGAACATCGACCAGAAGACTTCCCAGAAGCTACTCATATTCCCTCCCGCTTTCCTGTTCCCCTATACGGACTGAAGCTCGGTATCTTTCCGGCCAGTAATGCCCCATTGGGAGCCTTTCGAAACCAAGCTGGCGATACCCCATCGCGAGTCATCGCGCTGCTTTGATATTCTCGTCACCGTTAGCCCCGCCGACATGGTGCAAGGGAGCCAGACATGCCTGAGGATCGACCGGAGAAGTCTCGCGAACTCAGCAACGCCTACGAGATGTTCATCCTCGTCCTCACGTTGCTCTCGCTCGCCATCATGGTCATGCTTGTGCTGCCCATGTCGGAAGCCACCCACAAGCTGCTGTCCGTCTATGACAACTTGATCTGCTTCGTTTTCCTCGGCGATTTCGCCTTGAGACTCAAGCGGGCGCCGACGGCCCGGCAGTACTTCATCCGCGAGCGGGGTTGGCTCGACCTCATCGGCTCCATCCCCAGCTTTGGGCTCTTCCCACTTGGGACACTCCTCCGGCTGGCAAGGCTCAGCCGCCTGGCGCGGGTCATGCGCCTTCTGAGCGGTAAGAAGAAGAAGGAGATCACGGCCGACGTGCTCGCCCACCGGGGGCAATACGCCGCCTTCATTACCCTGATGGCCGCCGCCCTCGTAATGGTGGTGTCGAGCATCTTCGTACTGAGCTTCGAGACCCATTCGGCGGACGCCAACATCACGACCGGGGGAGACGCACTGTGGTGGTCGATCGTCACTCTGACCACTGTCGGCTACGGTGACCAGTTCCCCGTAACGGCCGGGGGCCGGATCACCGCGATGTTCGTGATGTTCATGGGCGTGGGCATCATCGGGGCCTTGGCCAGCATCCTGGCAAGCTTCCTGGTCGCCCCTACCGAAGCAGAGCCGGAGCCCGCCGCCGGGTCTACCCGGTCGCAGTCGCCTACCGCTACATCCCCCGAACTCCAGGACGAACTGCGCGCGATCCGCGCCGAGCTCGAGGCACTTCGAGAGACGCTCGGCCCGCGGGATGCTATCTCAGGGTAAGGTGCCCAGGACGCTCTGGAGGTCGATCAACGGTTGCTGAGAGACCCTTATCAGGCCCTCTCCAGCACGGTCCATATCGACGACCAGGTAGAGAACGACCGAGAACACCAGCGCCATCATGACAAGCGCTGTAACACTGCGGTTCGGGCCGTAGCCGCTATGCATGCCCGCCAAGAACATGGCGATCAGGCTGATGGCATACATGGCCCACACGACAGGCGGTGGAATCCGCACCTGCAATCCTTTGACCACCCGTTCGGCGTGAATGGTGATCACCTGGTTCAGCGAATCGACGTATGCGCTGATCGTGTCTGACTTGTCTACGTTGATCACGACATCCTCGGCGATCGCCCATAGCTCTCCCTGTATCTCTTCCGAGCGGGCCTTCGCCTGCTCCAGCATCCCCGGCTGCACCGCGGCCAAGCGCTGATCCAGGTATTCGGTCAGCAGAACCCGCGAGTCGCTCCGGTATGGATCCACAAGGTAGCCCGCTCGCAGGTACGTGCTGCGGATGGCGTTGGCCTCGCCCAGGACCAGAGCCCGGCGATCCGCGTTCAGATTCATCCCGAAACCGATGACGAACGCCAGCAAGAAAGCCAGGATTCCGAGAGTGGCGCCGGAGATCGCGCCCAACCCCTCGTCGGATCCCGGCGCCGCTTTCCGGTGTTTTGCCTTGGAGTACCGGTAGCCTAGTTCTATGGCCGCCAGCATGAGCAGTACGGTCAGGGGATAGACCGCCCACAGCGGGAGATTGTCAAAAGGTTGGCTCATTCTCGTCCCCTTGCTCCGTCGCGCGCTCTTCCACCACCGCCGACAAGGCTATCACCCGGCGCCTTCGGTACGCGGCCGCTTCCTTCGCCAACTACGAGTGGCAGGTAGAATGATGAGACCACAAACCCAGGACGGTCATGATCGCCAATACCGCTAGTCTCCAGGCTTTTCACACCATGGCCAAGCCGACCGGGGCGCACTGCAACCTGGACTGCGCCTACTGCTTCTTCCTGAAGAAGGAGCGGCTCTACCCGGGCAGCACCTTCCGCATGTCCGACGAGGTGATGGAGAGCCTACATCCGCCAGACCATCGAGGCGCACCAGGTGCCCGAGGTGACCATCGCCTGGCAGGGCGGCGAGCCGACGCTGATGGGCCTGGACTTCTTCCGCGGGCGATGGCCTTGGAGAAGAAGTACGCACCGGCCCGGCATGCACGATCGAGAACACCCTACAGACCAACGGCGTCCTGCTCGACGACGAGTGGTGCCAGTTCCTGCACGACGAACAAGTTCCTGGTCGGGCTGAGCCTGGACGGCCCCCGCGAGCTGCACGACGCTTACCGGCACGATAAGGCGGGCGAGCTCGGTCTTCGACAAGGTGGTCGCGGCGGCGCGGCTGATGCAGAAGCACCAGGTCGAGTTCAACATCCTCTGCACGGTGAACGCGGCGAACAGCCGGCACCCGCTGGAAGTCTACCGCTTCTTCCGCGACGAGCTGAAGACCCGCTACATCCAGTTCATCCCCATCGTCGAGCGCGACAACGAGACCGGCGATCAGGAAGGACGTCGATCACCGACCGCTCGGTCCGGCCGGAGCAATACGGCCGTTTCCTGATCGAGATCTTCGACGAGTGGGTCGCGCCGCGACGTGGGGAAGATGTTCGTTCTGTTCTTCGACGGCGTGCTGGCCTCGTATCTTCGCGGCTACTCGAGCGTATGCGTCCTCCGCCCGACCTGTGGCGAAGGGCGTGGCCCTGGAGCACACCGGCGACGTCTACTCCTGCGACCACTTCGTGGAGCCGGCCTACCTGCTGGGCAACATCCTGGAGACGCCCCTGGGCGACCTGGTGGGCTCCGAGAAGCAGCGGGCGTTCGGCCGGCCAAGACGGACACGCTGCCCCGGTTACTGCCGGGAGTGCCGCGTGGCTGTTCACCTGCCACGGGGAGTGCCCCAAGAACCGGGTGCTGACTACGCCCGACGGCGAGCCGGGACTCAACTGGCTCTGCGAGGGGCTGCAGGCGTTCTTCGCGCACACGGAGCACCCGATGCGGATCATGGCCGACCTTCTCAGGCGCGGCCGGCCGGCCGACGGGGTGATGGCGGTGCTGGCCGAGGAAGAGCGGCAGGTCGCCGCGGCGTTCGCCCAGGCCTGCGCCGCCGCTGGGCGCAACGACCTCTGCCCCTGCGGGAGCGGTCAGAAGTTCAAGAAGTGCCACGGGAGCTGAGCACTCAGTTGCACCTAGTAGCCCATTGTGATGCTTTGCGCGAAACCGGTTGTCTCCTATAGTGATATGAGGATTTGCGGCTCAGCGGAGTGGGTAACGTTCACAACATCGAGTCGGTCGCCGCAGGCAGCGCGAAAAGCGAGAGGGAGAGGCTCATGGCAATCAAGACCTATCCGGATGGCACCCCGTTCACCGGGGTAATCGGGCGTACCACCGAAGAGTCCTCGCCGGCCTGGCCGGAACCGCCGCGCCCCCCGGAAGGGGCGCCCAACGTACTCTTCTTCGTGCTGGACGACGTCGGCTACGGGCAGTTGTCAGGTTTCGGCGGGCTGGTGGAGACGCCGGTGATAGATCGGCCTGGCCGCCAACGGCCTGCGTTACACAAACATGCACACCACCGCGCTGTGCTCGCCGTCGCGGGGCTGCATCCTCACGGGGCGCAACCACCACTCGCTGGGCCTGGCCATGATCACCGAGTTCTCCACCGGCTATCCCGGCTACAACGGCATCCTGCCCTTCGACAGGGCCATGCTCAGCGAGATGCTGCTGCCTCAGGGCTACAACACCTTCTGCGTGGGCAAATGGCACCTGACGCCCCCCGAGCACACGACGGCAGCCGGACCCTACGACCGCTGGCCCCTCGGCCGGGGCTTCGAGCGCTTCTACGGTTTCATAGGCGGCGAGACCAACCAATGGTATCCGGAATTGACCTATGACAATCATGAGGTCGGGCAGCCGGCGTCGCCCGAAGAGGGCTATCACTTGAGCGTCGACCTGGCCGACAAGGCCATTGAGTTCATCCAGGACGCGCACGTGGCCGCTCCGGAAAAACCCTTCTTCCTGTACTACGCCACCGGGGCCGGCCACGCGCCGCATCACGCGCCCAAGGAGTGGGCGGACAAGTACAAGGGCAAGTTCGACATGGGCTGGGACAAGTACCGCGAGATCGTCCACCAGCGCCAACTCGAGATGGGCATCATCCCTCCAGGCACCGAACTCTCCGCCCACGACCCCGACGTGCCCGCCTGGGACACGCTGCCGGACGACGCGAAGAGACTCTACGCGCGATTCATGGAGGTCTACGCCGGGTTCGTGAGCTTCACCGATCACCACTTCGGTCGCGTCCTCGACTTCTTGAAAGAGATCGGCGAGCTTGACAACACGCTGATCATGGTCGTCTCCGACAACGGTGCCAGCTCCGAGGGTGGGCCGGTGGGGTCGCTCAACGAGATGTTCTTCTTCAACAACGCCAAGGAATCGCTGGAAGACAACCTCGCGATGATCGACAAGCTGGGCGGCGTGGAGAGCTGCAACCACTATCCCTGGGCCTGGACCAACGCCGGCAACACGCCGTTCCGCCGTTGGAAGCGCGAGACGTACCGGGGCGGCACCACCGACCCGTGCATCGTCTCATGGCCTAAAGGCATCCAGGCCCGCGGGGAGATCCGGTCGCAGTACGGGCACATCATCGATTTCGTACCGACGGTGTTGGAAGCTCTGGGCACCGAGGCCCCGCAGAACATCCGTGGTGTCGCCCAGGCGCCCGTAGACGGGGTGAGCTTCGCCCATACCTTCAGCGACGCGGCGGTGCCCACCAATCACCACACCCAGTACTTCGAGATGATCGGTCACCGCGCCATCGATCACGACGGCTGGCGAGCGGTCTGCCCCTGGCCAGGACCGAGCTTCACGGAGGCCGCCCAGAAGGGCCGCAAGTTCGGCGACACCATCAGCAACGACGTGCTCGCAGATATCGAGGCGCACGACTGGGAGCTCTATCACGTCTCCGAGGATTACTCCGAAACCCACAACCTGGCCGCCGAGCACCCCGAGAAGTTGATCGAGATGGTCGGCCGGTGGTGGGCCGAGGCGGGCAAGTACCAGGTACTGCCGGTCGACGGAAGCGCCTTCGAGCGCCTGAACGTGGAACGCCCGGCGATCGCCAAGCCCAGGAATAGGTTCGTCTTGTACCCCGGCGGATCCTCGATACCCTTCACCGCGGCGCCTAAGCTGTACAACCGGCCCTGGAGCATCACGGCAGAGGTCGTGATTCCGAAGGGTGGCGCGGAAGGCGTCCTGCTGGCTCTGGGCGGTCGCACCGGCGGGTACACCTTCTTCGTCAAGGAGCGGAGGCTCTACTTCCTGTACAACTGGCTGGGCCGTGACAAGTTCTGGCTCAAGTCCGAGGCCGTGGTTCCAGAGGGTGATGTCGAGTTCCGCTACGAGTTCGAGCCCATCGGCAAGCCCGACCCCGCCCAAGGGTATGGGGTGCCGGCCCGGGGCCAGCTCTATGTCGATCGCAAGCTGGTCGCCAGCATCGACATGCCCCATTCCGTTCTGGCCATGTTCGGGACTCAGGGTCTCACGTGTGGCTATGACGGCCGCGAGCCGGCGGCGCCCGAGGAGTACCAGGGCGCGTTCCGCTTCACCGGGACAATCAAGCGGGTGACGGTAGATGTGTCCGGTGAGCTGATCCCGGATACAGAGGCTGAGCTGAAGATCGCCATGGCCCGGCAGTAGCAGGCCGGAAGGCGTCGGGGCGTCTGGGTAGACCGCTCGAACGCGGCGACGGCCGCAGGCACGGTCGGGAATGGCGAGGCCGGCCAACGTGGTATAAGGTCTTGATGGAGGCACGGAATGACCACACCAGGTGAGGCGTCACCATGACCGGATATCTCGTCCTTGCCGGTCTCATAGCCCTGTACGCTCTGGTGGCGGCGAGGGTCGAGCATCTCTTGGTGACCGGACCCATCACGTTCGTGGTGATCGGTTTCCTGTTCGGCACGAAAGGCCTATCCCTGGTCGACCCGACCACCGGCTCGGAGATCGTGCGCGTGGTCACCGGACTGACATTGGCCCTGTTGCTCTTCTCGGATGCCTCGAGCGTCAATCTTCGCGCCCTGCGGCGGGACGCTTCGCTCCTCCTGCTGCTTCTCTTTGTCGGTCTTCCGCTCGCGGTCGTTTTTGGCGCGCTTTCGGCCTGGCTTCTCCTGCCCACGCTCGGCCTCGCCACCTGCGCCCTGCTTGCCTCCATCCTCGCCCCCACCGACCTCTCCCTGGGGCTGGCAATGTTCAGGAATCCGCGGGTACCCGATAGGGTCCGCCGCGGGATCAACGTGGAGAGCGGGCTCAACGACGGCATAGCGACTCCGATCGTGGTGCTCTTCATCGGCATCGTGATCGCCGAGGCCGATCACACTGGAAGTCCCATTCGTCACGGCCATCGAGGAGATGGCCATCGGGGTGGGCATCGGGATCGCCGTCGGAGCTATCGGCGGCTACCTCATGCGCCTGTCCGTTGGTCGCGAGTGGTCCACGGCGGCCTCACGCCAATTCGCCGCCCTCGCGTTCGCGCTGCTGGCCTACGGCGGCGCCCTCGCCCTAGAGGGTAACGGGTTCATCGCCGCCTTTGTCGGCGGTATCACCTTCGGGGCCGTGAACCATCAGACGGCGACCGAGGCGGTCCGATACACGGAGAAGACGGGCGTCCTGCTCACCTTTGTCGTCTGGTTCATCTTCGGAGCAGCGGTCGCGCCGCTCCTGCTTTCCGACGGACTTGGGTGGCAGCCGATCGTCTACGCGCTCTTGAGCCTGACCGTCGTACGGATGCTGGCGGTGGCCCTAGCGCTTCTCGGCAAGAAGATGCACTGGTCGACCGTGTTGTTCGTCGGCTGGTTCGGTCCCCGCGGCTTGGCCAGCGTCGCGTTTCTGATCCTCGCCCTCCAGTCGCTCAGCGAGGCCGGCATCGAGACCTCACTGCTTCGCCGCCACCGCCGGCTGGACGATCCTTCTGAGCGTTGTCCTGCACGGTATCTCGGCCGGGCCGGTCGCCGCGTGGTACGGCTCGAAAGCGGCTGTTTTTGCGCCCGGGAGTCCGGAGCTCGAGCCGACCGAACTGTCGGTGACGCGACAGGGCATCGCGTCACCGACCTCACACCGCGAGAAGTGAGGCCGGGGCGAGGTCAGGCGGGGTCCCGGGTCCGGCGAGCGGGCCCCACCTCAGCCCTCTGTGCTGTCTTGGGGCGGCTCGGACGTCACGTCGGAGTCTGCCTTGCGCGCCGTCTTGGCCAGCCCCTTCTGCACGACTCCGGACGCCCCGGAGTAGAGTCTCGCCCACTCCTCGGAGTTCAGTTCGTCGACCCCCAGCCCCGTAGGATCTTCCAGGACCACCGCGTACTCGTAGGCCTCCACGTTCTTCCCGCTGAGCTCAAGAAGCACCTTGTTCAGCCGGACACCCAGCAGAACGATGATCGCCATGAAATCGGCCCAGATTATGAGCGCCAACACCATCCCTACCAAGCCCACATACTTCGGAGGATCCGACCAGGCTAAGAATGCGTTGAACCCGCGCGTCCCTATCGCACAAAGAATGGCCGTCAGCAAAGCCCCCTGCCAGCAATCTCTCACCGACACACGAATGTCGGGGAGAATGGAAAAGATGAGCGTCAGCATTCCCCAGCTGGCCAGGAAGGCCACGACCCACTGCGAGATCACGGCGGAGATTGCCTGCCCGAGTACGCCGTGCAGCAGGGGGATCCCCGATTGTAGAACTATGGAGAGGAGAAGGACGGCGCTGGGAATGAGTAGCAGGCTGAACAACAGGAGCCGTGACAAGAGCTTGCGATACGAGAACCCTCTTGGCCTGACCCGGACGTCCCACATGATGTTGAAAGAGACCTGCAGCCTCACGATAAGCCGGGTCGCTCCCCACAGGAGCATGGCGCTCCCGATTATCGTGGTGGCTGTACCCCATCCGGACGCCCCGGACTGACTGATGATGCCGGTGAACAGGTCTGCGAGCCAGGGTCCCACGTACGTCTCGAGAGCCCTCTGCAGTTCTTCGGGCGTGGCCGGATCGATGAAGTGGCCAACTATCCGGAGGGTGAGAAACGTCAGCGGGGCCAAGGAGAACAGCAAGTAATACGCGATGCCGGCGCTGAGAAGGGGGCCGTTCCTGAGCTTGTAGCTCCGATATAGTGCCCACAGCGGCCTGACAATAGCGACTCTTCGGAGCCGGTTCTTCCACTTTGCGCCCCGCCCTTCGAACCCCACCTGGAGCTACGGGCCTTCAGGCGCGGGTTCGCCGACCGTGGACCCCTGCTGGGACACCCATTCCTCGGCGACGGCGTACGCTTCGTAGAGCGACCCCGCGACCTCCTCCGTCTGGAGGAATATGCTTCTGCGTGAGATCGAATCGACGATGCCTGCCCGCGCCAACTGCTCCCTCACCGAGGGGTCCACCTCCGCGAGCATCAGGCGGCTTTCGTGATTCTTGAGGTCCTCGGCATACCGGTCGATGGTGCGCATAAGTGTGCTGCCCAGGTCTGTGCGCCCATGAAGATTGATGATCACGACCGCGTGGCTTGTCTGCGGGTCGGTCTTGGGCAGCTTCTCTTCAAAGGCCGGAGCCGCGGCGTAGAAGAGGCTCCCGTAGGGGACCAGCACCGTGACGCTTTCCGGCAGGACCGTCGCCGGTGCAGCCTGCTCTATCGGAAGCCGGCCCTCTTTGAGCTTCCACTCCACCACTGCGATCCGGTGGGATTGGCGTACGGTGAACAAGAGGATGGAGAGGGCCACGCCTACCAGAACCGCGTACTGCAGCGGAATCGTCAGGACCAGGGCAAAGGTGATCACCATGATGATCCGCTGGATGTTGCCCGTGTGCCACACGCCACGGATGTTGGCGGGCTTGATGATCCCAAAGCCGATGACTATCAGCAGGCCGGCAAGGGCAGGGAGGGCGAGCTTGCCCACCGCTCCGGAGAAGAGGAGCGTGACGATGGCGATCACCACACCGGCAGAGATGTTCGCGAGCCGCGTCCGGCCCCCACTGCTGACGATGAGGGAGGTCGCCGAGGCCGAACCGCCGACCGGCATGCCCTGGAAGAGGCCGGCCGCCACGTTGGCCGCTCCCTCCCCGATGAAGTCGCGCGAGGGATTGGGATAGCGCCCATCAGGGTTCACGAATGCCTGGCTCACCCCCGCCCCCTGGATAAGCCCGATGACCGTCAGGGAGAGCGCCGGCACGATGAGTTGGAAGAACTGCGAGAAATCCGGCAGGGCCGGCCTGGGCAGCCCACCCGTGATCTCGGCTATGTCCGAGACCCTGGCCACCGAATCCCAGCTGAAGAGCGACGGCAGGATGGAGGCTACGATGATCGCTACCACCAGGCCGAATCCGCGCAGGCGGGTCTTCTGCAGTACGACAATGAGGATGATCGTGCCGACCCCCACCGCGACAGTAGGGAGATCGACCTTGCCGAGGTTGAACAGGAGATCCACGGCTTTGGCGACCTTGTTGCCGTATTCGCTTGAGTAACCGGTGAGGTCGCCCAACTGACCCAGGATGATCAGAAAGGCCACCCCGGTCATGAAGCCCACCATCTCCGAGTTGGGCACCCAGCGCAAAAGCCGGCCCGCCTTCAGGAAGCCGGCCACAAGCATGATCACCCCGGTCATGAGCGAGAGCGCGAAGAGCGTGCCGGGGGAGCCGCCGCTGGTGACCGCCGCGACGCTGGCGACGACCAAAGCCATGGCACTCGTGGTCTGCACGCTCAGATACACCGAACCGGAGAAGATGGCCCCCACCGGGGTGGCCATCATGACCGCGTAGAGAGCGTAAAGCGGGTTGACCCCCGCAAGTACCCCTGAAGCGAGCGCGTCGGGCACGCTCTCTACCCCAAGAACGACCCCCGCCATCAGATCCGGGCGGGCGTTCTTGCGATCGTACTTGAGCCGCTTGAAGATGCCGGACATTTTCATGAGACGGCTTCTCCGATCTCCGGCTGCCGACGGAAGCTGACGATGAGGATGTAGATGCTCACCAAGAAGACCCAGGCGGGGAACACGAGGACCACCCAAAACGAACGGGTGAAGACGAACATCAGGACCAGGGCGACCGGGTAGGTGAGTAGAGCCATCCACCGTGGCATCACCTTCGTCCGCAACCACAGGGTGGCCTGGGAAAGGAGGAACACCGAGGCCATGCGCAACGCATAGATACTGAAGATCTGGAGGATGAGGTCGCGGGCCAAGTAGTAGGTGCTGCTGCCCGGAAAACCGCTCGGGTCCCGAGCGTAGCCCGTGACGATGGCGCCGGCGATCCCCGCGGCCACGAATACCATAGCCAGGAAGATCAGCCCACTCCCCAGGAACACGGCGGAGAAGAACTGGTCTTCGAGGCGGCCCAGGCGGGCGCGCACGACGCCGATGAACCAGAGGAAGAAGATTCCGGCGAAGGGCATGAGGCCGATAGCGAAGGTGACCCACCCGGCCCTCTCCGCGAGCCACAGACCGCCGTTGTCTCGGCTCACATCGGCCACCGAGAGTCTGAGAATGATCACGCTCACGGAGAACAATATGGCGAACAGCAGTCCCGCGATGGCGGCGGAGCGCGGACTCCTTACCACCAATCGCTCCTCCGCCAGGAAGCGACTCGGCGCGTCTGAAGCCATCCCACCCTCCGTTCGTTCGCCGCGGGCCACGAGTCAGGCCGTTAGCGTCGTCCAGTGTTTGAGGTTCCGATAGACCGACTCAGCCCCCACCAATTCTTTGTCGGACAGCTCCCATTCGGCTGGGTAAAGCAGGAATGGATGCGTCTGTTCCCCCCCGAGCCCCCCGTGGTTGCCGACCAGCTCTTCGAAGGCCGCGTTCTCGTTGGTGTCCACCCAGTAGGTGCTCATGACCAGCAGATCGGGACAGTTGCCAAAGGAGGTGGTTCTCCGGATGTGGCGGGCGGCGTTAGGACCGTAGGGCAGCAGCGGGTCTTCTCCGTCAACACGGTCGTCGCCGATGTAGTGCCGGCCGTTCTTGCCGATGACCACGGTGTCGCCCCCGTTCGCCGATGTCGCCACCATGACGAACCCCACTCCCGGATGACTCACCAGCTTGTCGATGAGGTCCGGCTGATCGCGCTCGATCTCCTCGAGGGTGACCCGGTGCTTCGGCCCGGTGAAGGACACGATCCCCAGGTTCCCCGAGGCCATCACGACGAGGTCGGTCATCGACGTGGGAGGCGCGTCTCCGGCGTGAAGGCGTGCGCGGAGCCTCCTGCCGATACGGCCGTTGGCCATGCCCGATTCTTGGGCAGCCACGTCGACCGTGGACACGTGTTCCCAGTCGCTCTGTCCCTTGGCCACCCCTGCCCCGTCGCCGCTCTCCGCGTAGGTGCTGGGACCGCCGACGCTGGTGCCGGGCGAGACGGACGTGCGGACCAATTCCTCCAGATCGTAGCCGTAGCGCTGAAGGAAGGTGGCTCCCATGGTCTGACCGTGGTCGGACAGGACCACGAAGCGGTAGTCGCGCGGGGCTATCTTCGCCAAGTTCTGGAGGTTGCGCATGCGGACGTCGATCTTTCGCAGCACCGTGAGCGTGTCGTGCCGGTCGAGACCGGAATGGTGGGCCACCTCGTCGTAGCCCGCAAGCGTGACGTAGCAGTAGGGCGCGCCGCGCACCATGTCCCCCACCACTCCGCTCAGGCTGAGATCGCGCAGCGCGACCGTCATGCCGGCTCGGATGACGGTGTACTTGAAGTGCCGGTCGATCCGGGGCTCCTGCTTGCGGATCCGTTGCGACCACTTGGCCCCGGTCTCCAGGATCATCTCCCAGAAGAACAGCATCACGGTGTGGGTGAAGTTGAGCGGCGAAGCGAAGAACGACCGGTAGGTCTCGCCCTTTTCCTCCCTCACCCGGCTGGCGACGAGCATGACCTCGTCGGCGTCACCCGACAGCAGGCTCGCCCTGGCGGTCCCGCCGTGGGCCAGAAGACCGTTGCCGTCGGAGTGAGACTGCTCGAACGGCCCAAGCACCTTGAGATTGCTCGAGACGACGACCCGGCCCAGCTCCTTGTCGAACCACCGGAAGGCAGGGATATCGCGGTTGTTGCCATGAAGGATGCCCGCCTGAGAGGCGCTGGTCTGCGAGGAGAGGTCGGTCTCCCAGGGAACCAGCACGTGCGAACCCGATTCCACCCACTTGCGCATGGTCCGCGCTTTGCCGGCGGCCATCGCCCGCTTGAGGGCGTCGTGAGAGAGACCGTCGATCTCCAGAAAGATCACGCCCGGTCTGCCGACGCTGCTCTCGTCCACCAAGCGTCTCTGCCGGCGCAGAACGATCCTTCTGAAGACCCCCGCATCTTCAAAGGAGATGAACCCCAGGAGAGCGGTCAGGACGATGGTCGATATGAACGCGTAGAGAATGGCCCAGCCGAAGTTCTCCACCACCAGGTTCGGAGAGATCCAGCCGACTACCTGGACGATGAAGCCGTTGACGATAACGGTGACGAGGCCCGCCGTCCAGATGACCAGCTTGAAGAAGAAGCGGATGAAGAGAGGCCACACCACGAACATGGCGACGAGCATGGCAATAGAGACAGCCGTAGCGGGCCCATATCCGGTCAGGGTGACCCCCGGCAAGATCTTGGCCACCGCCCACAGCACCACAGCCTGGACGATGACGATGACTATCAGCCGGCCGACGCCGATCAGCGCACGCTTCCACAGCGCGCCGGCCCGCGAGCGACGGGCCGCAACAACCTGGGACTGGGTCATGAATCCGCCTCTTCTATCGGTAGTTCGCTTTCCGCGTCCTCTGCGTCCAGAGTCCCCTCGTCGTAACCGCCCCGGCGCTTGCGCCCGATCCTACTTACGAACAGGGCCACGACGACGACCAAGTACAACTGCCCGGAAATAGCCTCGACGACCACTGCCATCTTCCCCACATCCATGGCCGGTGTGAAATCGCCAAAGCCAACGGTCGCCAGGGTGATGAAGCTGAAGTAGATGTAGTCGAGAGATGATGGGGCGTCTGTCTGCACAAAGAACGGCTGCCCATTGATCTCTGCGATCATCCTGTACACCATGGCGAACAACATGGCGCCGAAAAGGTATACGCAGAGTGAGCCCATGACTGTTTGCCGGGAAATCCTCGTGTGCGTGCCGAGCCGGCGGAAGATGAAGAAGACACAGGCGATGACCAGGGCTGTGGACACCACCGAAGAAAGAGCACCGACGATGGAGCCCAACCGGGAGAGGCTCGCAATCCCGGCCACCGCGAGAACGATCGGGATGACGACGGTGAGGATCAGAATGGTGCGCCGGGGCACCCCGGAGGTCAGCATGGTGAGGAAGAAGATGCCCAGGAAGAGAAGCGGGATGACAAAGTGTGCGACCTGCCACCCGGACACGATCCCCATGACGATGAGCGTCACGAGAATCGCTGCGAGCACCAGACCGTACTCGTCGTCCGAGCGGCGCAGCCGCCCCACTACGGGGTGGCGGCGCCGCGATCCGCTATCGCCTTCCGCCTCAGGCTGACTCATCGATGACTTCGGCCCGGGACTTCGCGGCGAGCTCGCTCAGCCGCGCGATGAAGAAGATCAGCGCGTCCACGATGATGACGAGCACGGCCACCAGGACTATCGCCCAGACCGGAGGACCGCCTGACAACACGAGGGCCAGGAAGCCGACAATGAGCACGGCCAGAGCCAGCATTGTGCGGTGACGTGCGAGGAACCGGCCGAACCCGCCGGTATCCCACCCGCGCTCCGCTGCCCCACCCGCGGCACGCTCCATCGTGCCGCCGCGGAAGGCCCGGACGATGTACGGATGGATGAGCAACAGCAGGCCGACGACGAACAGCGCCCAAGCCGTGGCGCGCAGTGCGATAGTCAGCGCACCCCACAGCGAACCCGCCGCGGCGCTCGTGACGCCGGCGCCCGTAATGGCGTCCATGAAGAACGTTCGGCCGATGGCGATGAGGATGACGAAGATCGCCGTGGCTATCATCAGGCCAATGCCAACCCGGACCGCCGCCCTTTGCCGCCGTACCGCTATCGCCACCGAGCCGGCCAGCAGGAGCACCGCCAGGATGGGCAGCACGATAAAGAGCTTGTTGACGAGGTTGAGGAGGCTCTTGACTTTCTCGAGCCCGGCCACCTGGGCGATCGGAACCTGACCGGTAGCTAGTATCGGTCTCTCCTCGGGGGAGATCTCGACGCCCAACTGCGCAAGCCTGTCGACCAGGCGGGTGGATAGAGTGCTGAGGTCGAGGGTGATCGTGCCGTCCTTACCGAGGTACACGTTGCCGGTGCCGTTCAAGAAGCCCACCACCGCCCCGTGGACCCCCGTGATGGCCTTCGTCCATACGGTGGCGAACTCATCGGTGGCAACGAGAGCCTGCGCTCCCTGTAAGGTCCGAGCCTTCAGACGGTCCTCAACAGGCCCGGCCAGAAAGCCGAGCCTGTCGGGGAGCACGTTCTGGAGGCGCACTTCGAGGTCGAGCGCGTTGAAGATCTGATTGGTGAGCGAAGTGGCGACCTGGTCCTGGATCGCCGGATCGGAAGCGAGGGGGCCCACCATGCTGACGAAGCCGTCGGTGCTGAAGATGTTCCCGCGGACCCAGCCGCCTGTCACCGCGAGGGGTACCAGGACGAGTCCGATGACCAGGAATACCCAGGCCAGGGTGCGCCTCCACGCCGGTCCCTTGGACCGGGGCTCGGGCTTTCCTTCGACGGCGGCCGCTGCGTCACTCGCCACGGCGTCGCTCGCGGTAGTTTCGCTCGGCGTGGCCGCGCTCTGCGTCTCTTCGGCGGGCACCATATCATTCTGCGTGGTGTCGCTCACCGTCGCCCCCTCTCAACTTCGCGGCCCAATCAGGCGGCCTTTAGCTCCTTGTTCTCTTCACTCCGCACCATGAACGCAAGGATGATGCCCAGGATGCCGAGCACGATAAACCAGATGCCGATCAGCCAGGCGAGGGCCGTCAGGGAATTGAGCGGCCAGGCGACCACGACGATCCCCGCGATGACCGAGATGATGGCCATGAAGATGGTCCACCCCCGCGAGGGATAGGTCTTGTCGCCCACGGCCATCACGAACTGGATGATGCCGTGGATTATCCAGTAGACGCCGATGATGAATCCGACCACGGCAATGGTAGCCACAACGTTACGGATCATGATCAGGGCAACGATGATCGCGAAGATACCGAGGAAGACCGTCCATACCTTGTGCTGGTTGGCAGCCGAGAAGGACTTGACCAGCGAGTAGATGCCCATGACGAACAATTGCAGCGCGAAAAGGATCGTGAGGACCTTCAGAGTCTCCGCCGGCCATACCACGACCAGGATGCCTATGACCAGCGTCAAGATACCGAAGAACAACGCCCAGCCCCATGCCCGTGAAACCTGCTCCATGGCTACCCCCTTATCGATACGTGTACATAGCACCTTTCTACTACCATTTCTTAAGGTCTGGCGCAAGTTCCGCGCTTGGTGGCCGTGTTTGCGTTCTGCCCGCGCATTGGTATGATGCGTAGAAACGGCGACCGACGGCGCGCTGATCTGGGAGGGTAAGTATGTACACAACATCCACGATGAGTTTCTTGGCCTTTTTCTTTCTGCTTGTCATTTGGATAGGACTGTTCCTCACCTGGTCGATCTCGATATGGGACATCTTCCGGCGGCACGATCTGAGCGGGGGCAAAGAAGGCGCTCTGGTTCGTCATAGTGATCATCATCCCGTTTATCGGGACCGTGATCTACCTCATGCTCCGGCCCAAGCAGGACACGCATGAAGTGACCGCCCTCCCCGAGGGAGCGTCTCCGCAGAGCGCCGCCCAGCAACTCGAGACGCTCGCCCGCCTGCACGACGCCGGGCACCTCACCGACGAGGAATTCGCCCGGCAGAAAGCCAAGTTGAGCTAACGCCGAGCAACTCGGGTGGTGGTGGCCACCCGCCTTCAGCGTCACGCCGCCGGCGAGAACGCGAACGAAATGCAGAAGGGCGAGGTCCACTGGGACCTCGCCCTTCTGCTTGACTGCTGGTCTTGCCTTCCCCCGCGATCGGGGCTGCTCCGTTCTACTGAATACCCTCCACGTAGTCGGCCGCAGGCCATTGGGCCGCGTCAGGCCCCGCTGCGGCCTGTTCTTCCTCCGTCATCGATCCGCGCGCCTGTTTCACGGCCTCGGTCGCCCGAGTGCGGACTTCTACGTAGACCTTCTTCGCCTCGGCCGGTACATCCGCGAAGGACTCGGGGAGGCTCTTCTGAGTCTCCTGCGAGGATCGATAGGCAAGCCAGACGGCACCCGCGAGAACGCCCATGATGAAAGCTCCGAGAACTACAACGATACGCACTGCTGTCTCCTTCCAGTAGTCACTGCTCCAGTTCGGCTTACTGCCGGGCGAAAGCTCCCTTCTTTCCCCCTTTGAGGAAGTGCTCGGCATCGACATTTCCAAAGAGCTGGATGAGACTCGCCACCAAGCCGGTCCAGCCCGTCTGGTGGCTGGCTCCCACACCCGCCCCGTTGTCGCCATGGAAATACTCGTAGAACAGGATGTTATCGCGCCAGTGAGGATCAGTCTGGAACTTCTCGCTGTCTCCAAACACCGCCCGGCGCCCGCTCTCGTCCAGCAGGAATATCCGTGTGAGGCGGCTCGCGATCTCTTTGGCGACTTCGAAGAGGTTCATCTCGTGTCCCGAGCCGGTGGGGCATTCCACCTTGAAGTCGTCCCCGTAGAAACCGTAGGCGCTGAGAAGCGCCCGAATGAGCACCACATTGACCGGCATCCAGATAGGCCCGCGCCAGTTGGAGTTGCCACCGAACATCCCCGAGTCGGAGTCGCCCGGCGTGTATTGGACGCGATAGTCGACCCCGCCGGCAGAGAACACGTAGGGATGCTCGAGGTGATATCGGGAGAGCGCCCGCAGGCCGTAGGGACTGAGGAATTCGTTCTCATCGAGCATGCGGAAAAGGATGCGCCGCAAGCGCTCGGGGCCCACCAACGCCAGGAGACCCCGTTCCGCGTAACCCCTCCCCAAGTAGAAATGAGTGAACAACTCCGGCATGCGGCGGCGGCGCTCGTCGACCAGCCTCATCAAGCCGGGCACCTTCTCGCGATCCGAGGGCTCGACAAGGGTCGTGGCCGCCAGGGGCAGGAGTCCCACCATGGACCGCACTTTGAGGCGAGTCGCACTCCCATCCGGGAACCTCAGCACGTCATAGAAGAAACCGTCTTCCTCGTCCCACATGCCGCCCGGGCCCACGTTGTTCATGGCATAGGATATCCAGAGGACGTGATCGAGGAACTTGGCCGCGATATCTTCGTACGTGGGGTCGTGGCCGGCTATCTCGACGGCCATCTCCAACATCATCTGGCTGAAGAAGGCCATCCACGCCGTACCGTCCGCCTGCTCGAGATGGCCTCCGGTCGGCAGCGCGGATGAGCGGTCGAAGACGCCGATGTTGTCAAGGCCCAGGAATCCGCCCTCGAAAACATTCTTTCCGAGACGGTCCTTGCGGTTGACCCACCAGCTGAAATTGGGAAGCAGCTTGTTGAAGGACCGCTTCAAGAAGTCTACGTCGCCCTCGCCCCGCCTCGCCTGCTCGTTGCGGTAGACGAAGAGCGTCGCCCAGGGATGCACGGGCGGGTTCACATCGCTGAAGTTCCATTCGTACGCGGGGATCTGACCATTCGGGTGCAGATACCTCTGCCTGAGCATCAGCTCCAGTTGCTGCTGGGCGAAGTCAAGGTCGACCGCGGCAAGTGCGATCCCGTGAAAGGCCAGGTCCCAGGCCGCGTACCAGGGATACTCCCACTTGTCGGGCATGGAGATCACATCATCGTTGAACATGTGGCCCCACTCGCGGTTCCGCGTGGGGCCCTGCGACCCGGCAAGCAGTGGGATCTCCGCCGTGTTCTCTGATCCACTTGTCGCCCTCAAACAGATAGTACTGCTTGGACCACAGCATGCCGGCCAAGCGCCTGGCGCATCACCCGGGCTTCGTCTTCGGTCGCCGAAGAGGGGGTGATCCCCCGATAGAACTCATCTGCCTCGTTCCGGCGCTGCTCGAGTATGTCGTCGAACCCTTCGAAAACGTCGACCGCCGAAGACGCGCCGGAGTCCACCAGCCGAAGACGCAGTACGGAGGCCCCGCCCGGGTCCACAGTCACCACGTGGTCGGCAGCGACCTTGGTCCCCACGCCGTCCGGGTTCACCGCGTCCGCCGAGCCGTGGACCACGTACTCGTCGATGCCGTCTTTTACGTAGGGCCCGGCGTTCGCAATACCGAACAGGCGTTCGTTGTTCGTCTCGTTTTCGGTGAAGAGCAGCAGGGCGTCCGTTTGGACGTAGAGCCGGCGATCGCCCAGTTCCTCATGCGAGGCAGCAACGACCTTCGTGCCCTTTGGCGCCGCCACCTCGCGCAGTTCCGGCTTGGGTCCCCCGTCCGCCCAGCTCCAAGTGTTGCGGAACCAGAGCGTGGGCAGCACATGCAACGTCGCCGCCTCAGGTCCCCTGTTCTCGACCGTGACTCGGATGAGTATGTCCTCGGGCCCCGCCTTCGCGTACTCGACAAAGACGTCGAAATAACGGTCTTCGGCGAAGACGCCCGTATCGAGGAGCTCGTACTCGCGCTCCAGCTTCGAGCGACCGCGGTTAGTCGCCACGATGTCGTCGTAGGGATAGGCCTGCTGGGGATACTTGTAGAGCCACTTCATGTAGGAGTGGGTGGGCGTCGAATCCAGATAGAAGTAGTACTCCTTGACGTCTTCCCCGTGGTTGCCCTCAGAATTGGCGAGTCCGAACAGCCTCTCCTTGATGATCGGGTCCTGGCCGTTCCAGAGGCTCAACCCAAAACAGAGTCGCTGCTTGTCGTCGGAGAACCCGGCCAGCCCGTCTTCGCCCCACCGGTACGCGCGCGAGCGGGCCTGATCGTGGGTGAAGTAGTTCCAGGCGTCCCCGTTAGAGCTATAGTCCTCGCGGACCGTGCCCCACTGCCGTTCGCTCAGATACGGGCCCCACATGCGCCACGGAGTGCCCGCGGCGGCCTCAGCCAGGCGCCGCTGCTCCGCGTTCGGCTCTTTCGGTGTCATGAGGCATCCCTTCGCCTTGTCGACGCTCTAGCGCAGTTCCAGGCCGGGGAAGAGGGCCCCATAGCTCTCGATCACCGTGTTGAACTGCGTCACAAGGCCCTTTACCCGTAGACTCTCGAGTGCAATCACGACCTGCTCGCGCGACAGCCCCGAAGCCGCGGAAAGTTGAGCGGCCGTCCTCGCCGCCTGGGACGTCACGAGAACGTCGAGTACGAGTCTCTCCTGGTCGGTGAGCGCGGAAAGAGACTGGGCCGCCTGCCGTTGGGCTGCCTGCTCCTGGGCCGTCGCCTGATCGGGGGCGTTTGCCGGAGCCGGCTGCGTGTCTTCTCGGGGCACCTGTCCGCTCCTTTCACCTTGGCGGAGTTGCTGGGATGCGCGCTCCGCAGGTGGTCTAAACCAAGCGCGAAATAACGGTGCTGCGTGCAGGTTCAATCCTGGTGGAGGACTAGCGTACCACGCCGCGCCATCCTTGCCCCCTTTGTGATACTTTCACCTTGGTCTGACCGTCGGGTACGGGGAGGAATCGAGGTCCGCATGAGCCAGGATGACGCAGCATCTCTTGTCCCATCCGATCGATCGGCCGCGGCGGATGCCGGCGGCGTACCTGCCGAACCCGCGGTCTCCGAGGGGGGCGCGGCGCCCCCGGCAGAAAAGAGGGAGCGAGCGAAGCGTGAGGCCCTAAGCGGGCCGGTTCGCCTGCTGCTGCCTATCGCCCTGTCCGCCGGCATCATCTACGCAATGAAGTTCTCGTCGGGCATCCTCAATCCACTACTCCTCGCCCTCTTCCTCACAATGGGCGCCAGCCCCGCTCTCGCTTGGATGCGCCGCAAGGGAATGGCCCCCTGGTTGGCCGTAACCATCGTCGGGGCCGTCATGGTCGCCGCCGTTACGCTGTTCATGCTCATCATGCTTTCGGCAGTCATGCAGTTGGACGAGAAGATGCCCGTCTACCAGGAGAACTTGGCGAGCATGGAGGCGAACGTGACGGCCTGGTTCGCCGACAGGGGCATCGACATCAGCGGCTTGACCAGTGGTAGTGGTTCGCTCAGCCCGGAGAGCGCCATGAGTGCGGTCAAGGGGCTTCTGTCCGGCATCATCGACGTCATGGGCAGCATCTTCTGGCTCATCCTGCTCCTTCTCTTCATGGTCGCCCAGGCATATGCGCTCCCCAGAAGACTGACCGAAGACATAAGGATGAACGACCGGGCCGCGCGGTCCTTCGCCAATTTTGGCGACTCCGTCAAGACCTTCCTGTTCACCAAGGGGTGGCTGAGCGCGCTGGTCGCCGTGCTGGTGACCATCATCTATTTGATCTTCGGCGTTGACTTCGCTGTGGTCTGGGGACTGCTCTTCTTCGTGCTCAGCTTCATCCCCAATATCGGGTTCATGTTGTCGGTCATACCCGTGTTCTTCATAACCTTGCTGGAGTTCGGCTTTCCCCGGGCCGCGGTAGTGGTCATCCTCGTGATCGTGATCAACACCATCGTCGACAACTACTTCTCGCCCAAGATCATGGGGAGGAGCGTTGGTTTGAGCACCTTGACCGTCTTCCTTTCGGTGTTCTTCTGGGGATGGGTCCTCGGTGGGCTGGGAGCGCTCATGTCGGTCCCGCTCATGTTGGCGGTGAAGCTGCTCTTCTTCGATTCCTTCGAGAGTACGCGGACGATATCCGACCTCATGGGCACACCGGTGAGGGAGCTCGGCAAGGACAAGGGGGATAAGAGGGGCAAGGGCGAGATCGAGCCGGCGGCGGCGGATTGATACTGGGGTCGGCGGAACGGCTTCGGTAAGTCAAGAATGGCGAGGAGGCCGGCCCGGCGGCCGGCCTCCTCGCGTTCGTCCTAGCTTAGGTGCCTCGATCGGCTCAGGTGGCCATGCCCGGCACGCGCCTGCAAGCTTCTACTGTCGACGCTGCCTATCGGCGTTGACCGCCGCCCTCACCGTCTCGAAGACGTTCTCCTCGCCGATGGCATCCAACGTCCCCGCACGTCGCAACATGTCGAGTTCGGCCGCATCCGCGTGCGCGAGCAGGAGGCGCACTCCCCTGTCGGCCAGTTGTCCGTGAACCTTGGTCAGCATGTCCGCTCCGTCGAGGTCGATCACGGGTGTCGACTCGAGGTCGACCACGACCGTGGTGGCATCGTTCGCCGACACGAGGTCGAGGAGATCGGCGCGGAAGGGCGCCGCGTCGGCGAAGAACAGCGGCCCGTTCACCTCGACGACGAGCACGCCGTCGGGTGTCGTCGCATCCGGGTGGGTGTCGGCTTCGACGTAGACGTGGTCCGCAGCGTCGTAGGCCATGCGACGCAACGGCGACTTCGACGTTCGCGAGATGAGCAGCAGCAGAGAAACCACCACGCCGAAGACGATGCCGGCGACCACGCCGACGAAGAACAGACCGAGCGCGGTCGCCGCGAACACGAGGAAGTCACGTCTGCTCGCCGCGAAGAACCGCGCCGCGACCTTGAAGTGGATCAGTCCCAGGGCCGCGTCGATGACCACCGCTCCGAGTACGGCTTGCGGCAGGTTCGAGAACATCCCGGCCAGGAACAGCAGCGTCAGGACGGTGAGCCCTGCCACCGTCAGACCGGCGAGCTGGGTCTTCTGGCCGGCAGCTCTCGCTGACGGCCGTCTTGCTCAGGCTGCCGCATCCGGGGAAGCCGCCCACCAGAGATGAACCGACCCAGGCCGCGCCCTGCGCGACGAGTTCCTGGTCCGGGGCGAATTCCTGCTGGTGCCTCGCCGCGGTCTCCGTGGCGGTGGCGATCGACTCGCTGTAGCTGACGAGGATGATCGCGAGCGCGCCCACCGCCATCGAGAGCCACTCGGAGACCGAGAAGCCCGTCGGCAGCGCGAGACTCGGAAGTCCGGTCGGTACCTTCCCGACGACCTCGACACCGTGCGTGGTCAGATCGAGCCACGATGCCGCGAGGATCCCCAAGATCACGACGATGAACGCACGGGGGAGCTTCGGAGCCTTGAAGCGCATCAGGAGCAGCAGGCCGACCGCGACGGCGCCGACCGCCAGCGTGGCGGAGTTGGTCAGATCGAGATCTTTCACCACGCCCACGAGCACGTCCCAGTACGAACCCTCGGTCTTCGGGTATCCCGAGGATCTTCGGCAGCTGATCGACGATCAGACCGAACCCGACCGCGAAGACGAAGCCTTCGAGGACCGCCTTGGCGAGGAAGTTCGAGATCCAGCCCATGCGGAACACGCCGAGCAGGACGTACACGACGCCGACGCACAGCGTGAGCGCGATGACCGTCGACAGGTAGTCGGGGGCGGTCGAAGCAACGTAGAGGGCGGCGACCGGCGCGGTGACCGCCGCCACGGAGGCCGATGGTCCCGTGACGACCTGGCGCGTCGAGGCGAACACCGCATACAGCACCGAGGCGCCGAGGATCGTGTAGAGGCCGTACTGCGGCGGCACCCCGACCACCGTCCGCGTACGCCAGCGCCTGCGGGACGACGAGCGCCCACACGGAAAGGCCGGCGAGAAGGTCGGGCGCTGAGCCACGACCTTCTGTAGTGGGGCAGCCAGTCGATGATCGGCATCGTGCGGACGAGCGCGTTCGGCCTCTTGCCGTGACGTCGGTGCGTCCTGGCTCATCGGCCGGCGACGGTAGCGGAGATGTGGGCGCCCGCACTCGGTTCCCCGCTGTCTCTTGCGTCCTGGATCACAGTTGGGTTCCTCCGTTCC
>CAVRJE010000026.1:0-47468 GCA_963721365.1 uncultured Actinomycetota bacterium | reverse complement strand
ACCGGGGTTTGTCGAGAATGAGGTCTCCCTCGTCCACCATGAGCGCCTCGTCGAGTTGCGCCGACGGAGCGTCACGGTCGAGCAGCCCGTCGAGCCGGAGGAGAGGTCTCGCCGAGGACGCCCAGGTCGGAGCCGTCGGGGTCCAGCACGAACCGGGTATGGATGACGGTGATGCTGGCCCGCCGGCAGACGGCGGCCAGTCCGTTGAGCCGCTCGAGTACGGCGGGGCCTTCCGGGGCCGACACGGGCGAGTCCCGGAGAAAGCACTTTTGCAGGTCCACGTTGATGAGGGCGGTCCGCTGCGGGACCAAGTCGAATTCCACCACGAGAAGACCTCCAGGGCGTCCATCGTGACGTGCGCGCCTCTGCGCCCGTGCACTCCCGTTGCTGACATCACATGATACGGCCTGAGAATGCGGCCCCGGGGCTGTGAGCCCCGGGGCCGCGCCGGACACAAGGCGTTGCCGTGAGGTCCGGGCGGGTCCCGCTCTTACTGCAGCGCCCCCCACACGTCGGCTCTGTCGATGCTGATGTACTTGCCCGCCGCGTTCGTGGTGTTCCACTTGATCACCACGGTGTGGACGCCGGGCGCGAGGAAACCGGTATTCCACACATTCTGCTGGTAGGCCACGGCTGTGGCAGCCAGGTTGATGGTCCCCTTGGATACGCCGTCAAGGCTGACATCGGCCTTCGCGAGGGTCGTTCCAATGGTGGCGATCCAGTCGAACCGCATCCCGTTGAACTTGATGGTGACCTGCGAGCCCGCAGTGCTAGCACGGGCGTAGCCGCCGCTGGAGGCCGACGTGGTGCTGAAGGTCGCCCACGGGTTGGGGATGTAGACGAGCTGGGACGCCGTCTGCTCGTTCTTGGTGACGGCCAGGCACCACCCTGGACCTCAACACGGTCGAGGCCGACGTATTTACCCGTCAAGTTCGTTGAGTTCCAGGCGATCTTCACCCAATGGTAGCCCGCCGGAAGGGTGCCGGTGAACACGTTCGCCTGATACAGGGTCGACGAGTTCGCCAGGTCGATGGTACTCACCGGCTCCGCCGTCCACGCTGAAGTCCGCCTTGCCGAGGCTCATGTTCCCTTGGTGGCGATGACATCCAGCCGTTGGCCGTTGAACGGGATGACCACGTAGGCGGTGGGAGAGCTGTCCGAGCATAGCTGCCGCCCGAGGCGGAAGCCGTGCTGAACGTAGCCCAACTACCGGTGTAGAGGATTCGCGCATCCGTCTGCTCGTAGCGGTTTGTAGCCAGGACGTACGTGTAGCGATCGGCCGCGCTGAGAGCGCTCGTTCCCCCCGGTGTGGTCACAGTCACGTCCACTGTCCCCGCTGCGCCCGCGGGAGCGGTGGCGGTGATCTGAGTAGCTGAGTTGGCGGTGAAGGCGGTTGCGGACGTGACGCCGAACTGCACGCCGGTGGCCCCGGAGAGATCGGTGCCGGTGATGACCACCGAGGTGCCGCCCGAAATCGGGCCGGAGCTAGGCGCCAGCCCGACGACCGTAGGTGCGGCCACGTAGGTGTAGTCGTTGCCACTTCCCGCGGTACTTGACGATCCACCACTAGTGGTGACTATCACCTCTACCATGCCCGCAGCACGAGCCGGGGCCACTGCGGTGATCTGGGTGGCGGAGTCCACGTTGTAGCTGGACGCGCTGGTCGCGCCGAAGGTGACGGCGCTGGCCCCGGTCAGACTGGTCCCGGTGATTACCACCGACGTGCCGCCCGAGATCGGGCCGAAGGCCGGGCTTATCGCGGTGATCGCTGGAGCAAGAACGGTGGTGTCGACGCTCAGGATATTCGAGACCGAATCGCCGGCCGCGTTGAATGCAGTGACTCGATACCGGTACGTTCCGCGACCGGCACCGCGAGTCCGTAAAATTCGTGGCATTCGCGAGAGAATTGCCTATACCGCTGAACGCCCCGTTGCCGCTCGCTCGTTCGATCCGGAAACCGATCTCATTCGCCGGATTACCCAGCGTGGAGACCGGCGTCTGGGTCCGCGGGGCCATGGTGTACCGTCTATCCACGTGAGATTCACGGCCGTCAACCCTGCCCGCCAGTCAAGACCGGGGTTGTGGCGAAGCTCGCGACCGACGTTGAACTTGATCGGCCGCATCATGTCCATCTCTTCGTGGCTGAGGATGTGGCAGTGCCACACGTACTCCCAGCCGAAGTTGAACAGCTGCGTTGGTGACCCGCGGACCGTGGGTGCCGTCCGGGTCGACGTTCGTGAACTCCCAGGCGGAACCGAGCGGCATCGTCGGGTCCAGCGGACGAATGCTGTCGGGCACACCGAACGGAGCTTTCGGCGACCGGCCGCAGGGCCACGATGCAGTCCTCCAACGGGTTCATGCGAACGGTCTCTTTCCAGCCAGCTCGTTCGGCTCGGGCGGCTTCACCACGCCGGCCCAGTCGACCCGGTTGATCAACTGCACGTCGAACAGGTGGAAGTGAATCGGGTGGGTGTCCACGCCGTTGTGGGTGATCTTCCAGATCTGAGTGCCATCTCCGGCTCACCGATCTGCGTGGCAGAGGTCGAGTCGTTGAGGATCTCGGTCGCTGGATCGATGAAGCCGTAGGGGATAGTGGTCTGATTCGTGCCGTTGTGTTCGGACTCGACCCCAGGAAGGCGCTCATCCGCCCGTATGTGTTCTCGAACAGCTCCTGAATAGCCTTCGGCTTGAACGTGACCGTTACAGGCGCTGCCGTCCCAATCGGCGTGAACGTGACGGCATATGGTCGATATCCGCGATAGGCAGTCGTCCCGGACCGGGTACCTGTCGCCGTAGGCGGTGTCGTATGAAGCCTGCGGTACGATGATCTGATCCTGGGTCGCGCTGAACACACCCTCGTGACGGCAGTCGTGGCGAACTCGGTGCAGCGCGGCAGGTTGTAGGCCTCGGCGGGGCATGGTCGCGTTCACCCGAATCTGCATGATGGTCCGCGTGTTGGGGCCGAAGCCCGGCAGAGTCGTGGGCGCGCCGCCCGTCGCTGTCCCGGGACTGATCGGGGTCGCCGGTGTAGTAGTCGATGCGCGGGTCGAACGCCGGAACGGGCGCGGGGGCGTCGTTGTAGAGGATGATCGTCTTGCCCGGCGAACTGCGAGAAGTCGACGATGATGTCCGCGCGCTCCGCGGGCCCAGGAACAGTGCGTTCTCCTGGACGTTCAGGACGGTGATGTACCTGCGGTTGTACCCGTTGCCAACCAGCGGCGTTCTGGTCAGCACGTCGGCACCGGCAGGAAGCCGCCTTCAGTGCCGATCTGGATCAATCGCATGGGCCCCGCCTTGCCGGATCGGGAACCCACCCACCGTCGCCAGGATGCGATCTGCGGCCGACGGGCCCACCGAGGCCAGCTTCCGGGGCCCGGCGACCATGCCGACCTCGGTCTGGGCCGTGTAGAGCAGCCGCCGTCGCGGTCGCCTGGGTGCCACCAGCGGGCGGTGCGGCGATGGTCACTGTGGGGGCCGCGGTGTACCCGCTGCCGACCGTCAGAGGTTGATCGCGGTCACCGCGCCAGAGACATCGGGTCAATAGTGTCGTGCTGGCGCTCGCGCCCTTCCGTCCCGTACGCCCGTGAACGGTGACCGCGGGGGAGCCGTGTACCCGCGCCCGCCGGCGGTCAGGTGAGGCCGCTCGACGATGGTGCTCGTCCTGGTACAGCTGCAGGTTCAGGCTCCGGTCGTTGCAGGCATTCAGGATCCGGAAGCGGTAGGCCTGTGGGATCACCGCGAGCGTCGGGATAGGCCTCGCCGTTCACGACGGGAGTGTCCATGGAACCCTTCGGGCACCCCTGGACAGGGTTCGGGCCCCGGGGTTGACGGACTTTCCTGCGGCGTGGTACGCGAGAGGGTTGGCGAGCGGGCCGATTCTGGAGGCCCGGAACGGTGGCCAGAACCAGGGGCCGTAGTCCCAGCGCCCGAAGGCATTCGCGCCCTCAATGTCGCTCGGGTTCTGGTTCGGCATGTAGACGTGCGGGAACCAGAGGTCGCCGTACCGGGCTGACGGCGGCCAGTGGCCCGGTGCCGAGATTCCCGGTCGCCATCGTCCCGGTGAGAGTCACTGGCCGCTGGCGTATCGACGAACGTCTTGTCCTGGATCACCAGCGGGACCTCGGTGGACGGCTCCAGCGGATCGGAGCACCGCGCCTCGTGACCACCGCCCTGTGCCTCCGTCGGGTCTCTGACCGGATGTAGGGCGCCGCTACTCGCCGGCGTAGACGTTCAGGCGGGTGATGCCGTAGGCGTGGTCGTGGTAGAACATCAGCCGGGCGCTCTGCTGGTTCGTGTAGAAGAACGTGAGCGACCCCGGGCCCGGAATCGGCATGTCCGGCACGTTCTGAACGCTCACGCCCTTGGGATAGTGGGTCTGTCTCACCCGCGGGGGTGCGTCCACTGGTGCGGCGTGCCGTCGCTGATCCACGGGGTGAGCGCCGCCGTGCAGGTGGAGGGTCCGCCCGGTTCTGCGTGTAGCTGGCGCATGTCTGCCGTCGACGGGTCGCACGGGGAGCCCTCATCGGGTTTGTCGCCATACCGGCGCCCATCTCCGTCGTGTCGACCGGCATGAAGTGATCGCACCTGTCATCCTTCCTTGGGCAGATAGTTCGTGAACTTCACCCGCACCGGCTTGTCCTTGGTCGTGCCACGATGGCGGGCCCAAGATAATCGGGCGCGTCCACCGCCGTACACCTGCTCGCCGTCGTCATTCTGGATCGGGCTGGCCGTTCGGGTAAGTCAGGGCGACTGATTGCGACGCCGGCGAACAACGGTCGTGGAGATCTGGACATAACCGCGAATCGTCGTGGCCGGCAGATCCGCGCTGCATCTTCTCCGAATGAACTGCACCTGCGCGATCTCGTAGTAGTCGGCACCCGGGAAGGTGCTGGTGTCTTTGGCCGCCACCACCAGGTTCGGCAGACTATCGACGAACTTGCGGATACCCCCCGTGATCACCCCGCTCGTGGGATTGACCGTGGGCTGCGGGCTGTATGCCCAGTTGGGTTCGGGCCCGAAGTAGTTGGGCGTTCCACCCTGCGCGGGAGGAGCGACCGCGGTAGCCGCGGGACCTACGGCGGCCTCCGCGGCCGCGCGCTTCGGCTGCCGCCTCGCGATCCTTGTTCGTCACCTTCTTGGCTCTGAGTTCCTTGACCCTGGCCGCGTCGTGACTCTTGTATGTGGCCTTGTTCCCGGCCGCGGCAGAGTCCGCCTGCCCCTGGTAGCCGCCCAAAAATACGGTAGCAAGGAGCAGCACGCCGGCGACGATAAGTGGCAGTCTCAGCTTCTTCATGTCCTGTTCTCCCTCGGCTCACCTTTTGTACAACGACAACGCGGCTTCCGACTTTCCCAAGCCTAAATGAAAACTGAACTACTATACTTTTTATTCCCGAAGTATCCAATATCCACACCGGCGAAGAGCCAAACATCATTCGTTGGGAAATATGCGCAGGCAACGCCCCTTGCGCACGGGTAGACTTGTAACCAGCCTGTGCTGTCGACACCGGCGCCCGCGCCCGGCGCCCGGGCACGTGATGGAGGGAACGATGAGCAAGTGGGAATACAAGTCCGTGCCGCTGGAGCGATTCGGAACCAAGGAGGACTTCGGCGTCAATTGGATCTATAGCCCGTGGCAGATGACGACGGACAACGCGGGCAAGCAGCCGTTGGCCGCCGGACTGAAGGAGCTCGGCAGCGAGGGGTGGGAGTTGGCCGGGGTCGTCCCCTGCGATCTGTGGGCCGAGGGGAGTCGATCCGCCAACTCTTCATCCGGGATACAGGGCCATTTCCTGTACATTGCTGTTCAAGCGGCCGCTGGGCGAGGGTGCCTAGGCCACCGCGTTGTTTCTTCAGGAGGTGTGACGGGCCGGAAAAATGGGCAGATGAAGACGCAAGCCTGGGAACGAAAAAACGGAAGACGGGAGGAGACTCTATGCCCGAAGGAAAACCGAACATCCTGATCCTGTGGGGCGACGATATCGGCTGGTGGAACATCAGCTACAACAGCCGGGGCCAGATGGGCTATCGCACGCCCAACATCGACCGCGTCGCCAACGAAGGCATCGCCTTTACCGACTACTACGGCCAGCAGAGCTGCACCGCCGGCCGCGCCGCCTTCATCACCGGCCAGAACCCCATCCGCACCGGCTTGACCAAGGTCGGAATGCCCGGGGCCGATGTCGGCTTGCAGCCGGAAGACCCGACCCTCGCCGAGATGCTCAAGCCGCAGGGATACGTCACCGCGCAGTTCGGCAAGAACCACCTGGGCGACATGAACAAGTACCTGCCCACCGTGCACGGTTTCGACGAGTTCTTCGGCAACCTCTATCACCTCAACGCCGAAGAGGAGCCGGAGCTCCCCGACTACCCCACCGATCCCGCCTTCAAGGAACGCTTTGGGCCCAGAGGCGTCATGCACTGCTGGGCGACCGATGTGGACGATCCGACCGTGGAGCCGCGCTGGGGCAAGGTCGGCAAGCAGAAGATCGAAGACACCGGCCCCCTCACCATCAAGCGCATGGAGACCATCGACGACGAGATCACGGAAGGCGCCCTGGCTTGGATCGAGAAGGCGCACGAGGCGGGCAAGCCCTTCTTCATGTGGTACAACACGACAGCCATGCACTTCCGCACCCACGTTGCCGACAAGCACAAGGGCAAGAGTGGGCAGGGAGACTACAACGATAGGATGGTCGCTCACGACGAGCACATCGGCATGATGTTGGACAAGCTCGACGAGCTGGGCATCGCCGACGACACCATCGTCATGTACTCCACGGACAACGGCCCCCACTACAACAGTTGGCCGGACGGCGGCATCACCCCGTTCGCGCACGAGAAGAACACCAACTGGGAAGGCGCCTGGCGCGTGCCGGCCTTTGTGCGCTGGCCCGGCAAGTTCAGGGCAGGCACGGTGCTGAACGGCATCGTCACCCACCAGGACTGGGCCGAGACGCTGCTGGCGGCCGCGGGCGAGCCGCAAGTCAAGGAGAAGCTGCTCGAGGGCTACCAGAGTGGCGACAAGACCTTCAAGGTCCACCTGGACGGCTACAACATGCTCCCCTACCTGATGGGTGAGGTCAGAAGAAAGCCCACGCAACTTCTTCTTCTACTTCAGCGATGACGGAGACGTTCTGGCAGTCCGCTTTGGCGACTGGAAGGCGGTGCTGGCGGAGCAGCGCGCCAAGACGCTTGGCCTGCTGGGCCGAGCCGTTCGTGCATCTGCGCGTACCGCACTTCTTCAACCTGCGGCGCGACCCGTTCGAACGCGCCTACGAGAACTCGAATACCTACTGGGACTGGCTCCTATCCCACGCCTTCCTGCTCTACGGGATGCAGGCGATCGTGGCTGGTCAGATCGAGGGGTTCGTGAAGTACCCGCCCCGTCAGAAGCCGGCCTCGTTCAATCTGGACGGGGTGCATGGCGAGCCTGCAGGCCGCGGCGGCGGAAAACCACTAGACCGCGGCGACGCACGTTTCACGTGCAGGTTTCCCCGGCGGACGATGAGCCCGCCGGGGAAACCCGTCTTTCGTGCCTGAGCCGCCTCTAACCTGCCGTCTGGGCTGCTCCCTGCTGCTCCGGTCTACGGGCGCCTCGCCCCTGGCTATCTCTCCAAGAAGAGGACTCCCACGTTGACGCTCTCCTTGAAGTCGACGACCGCAGAGGCGGCTCGGTAACCGGGGGCGTTGACACTCACTTCGTACGTCCCCGGTTCCAGCTTGTCGATGACGAAATCTCCGTAGTTGTTCGTGGTGGTCTCGCCGACCTTGGCCCCTCCGGACCACAGGAGCACGACCGCTCCCTCAGCACAATCGTCGGTGTCTTTGTAGGCCACCGTGCCGCCGACGAACGCCTTGGTCCAGCGGTGCAGGTTCTTGTACCAGACCCGCGGACTGGTGCCGAGATCGTCCCGATAGGCTTCCAGGCCGTCCGCCTTGCGCCTGGGCCGCCATGATCTCGTCCTCGGCGAGCACGAGCTTGAGCGCTCCGGTGGGGCACACCTGGGTGCAGCGGGTCTCGGTCCAGCCGTCGTCGATGAGATGCGCGCAGCCCGTGCACTTCTGCGGGATGCCCTGCTGATCGTTCCAGTAGATGACGCCGTACGGACAGCTGTCGACGATCTCCTTGCGGCCCTTGGCCTTCTTGGGATCGATGAGCACGAGGCCGTCCTTGCGCTTGTAGACGGCCTTGTCCTTCGTCAAGCAAGGAGCGTCGTCGCAGTGCTGGCAGAGCAGTGGGCAGGTATGCGACCTGCACCATGGGGTACTGTCCCCGTTCCTTGCGCTCGATGTTCATCCAGCGCTGGCCGAACCAGGGCTGGGCTGCCGAGTAGCCCTTGAAGTCGTTCTCCACGTACTCGTCCTTGCAGGACAGGAAGCAGTTGTTGCAGTCGTGGCAGAGGGCGACGTCGACGACCATGTTCCACTTTTTCATTGAGCGCCCCCCCACTTCTCGACTTCTATCAAACAGGAGTTGTTCGACATGCCTCCCGAGTAGGGAGTGATCAGCCGGATGTTGGTGAGGATGTTCACGCAACCTCCGCGGTCGGGCGATTCACCCGGTACCCCCAGCGGGTCGTATTCGGCGCACGACTCGTAGGAATGCACCGTGCCCGACGGCACCCGCTCGGTGACCTGGGCCGCCAGGATCACCGACCCCCGGTCGTTGAAGGCGCTGATCAGGTCACCGCTCTTGATGCCGCGCGCGGCCGCGTCCTGGGTGTTGAGGCGCATGACCCAGTAGTAGTGATCGTCGATCAGCACCCGGTGGTCCTTCACCTCGTTCATCCAGCTTTGCTTGCCGTCGCCCATGGTGTGGAAGCTGAACCGCGGGTGAGGCGAGACCAGCTGCAGGGGATACTTCTCGTACAGTTCGGTTGTGTGGTGGCCTTCCCAGCTGGGGATGAACTGCGGGCCCAGCGGCGGCCGCTCGGGATCGTGGTTGCCACCCGCTTCGAAGCGGGTGAGGCTGTGGGACACGAACTCGATCTTGCCGGACGCGGTCTGCAGGCCTTTGAGACCGACCGTGTCGGCGGGGGCCGGGCCCCAGTCCGGAGTGTCGCGGACCCGGTCCTCGGCGAACCAGCGCATGGCCGGGGTGGACGTGTGCTCTTTGGGGAAGGGCAGCACGAAGTAGCCCTTCTTCTCGAACTTCTCCCAACTGACGTACTTGGGCAGGTCGGTGGCGTGGAAGTAGTCCTTGACCCATTGGTACTCGTCCTTGCCACCCATGGTGAAGGCATCGCCCACCCCGAGCCGGTCGCACACCGCGGCGAAGATCTCGTAGTCCGACTTGCTCTCGCCCAGCGGCTCGATGCACTTCTTCTGCAGCGTGAAGACCCGGTTGTTGGTCTGGGTGTAGACATCGGGGATGTAGCCCGAGCAACTGGCGAACTCGCTGATGTCCCAGCGCTCGAAGTTGGTGCAGGCCGGAAGGACGATATCCGCGAACTTCGCCTCGCCCTCGAACCAGATGGGCTGGCTCACGGCGAACTGGAGCTTGGGGTTGCGGTACGACTTCACGTACCGGTTGGTCTGGGTCATGGTTCCAAAGAACGACCCCCCGTAGCGCCAGTACATGTGGATGAACGGGTAGCCTGGAGCCGGGTACTCGTATTTCTGGAACTGGCTCTCGATGGACGACCCGCAAAAACCCTTGCCCCGGAACTCCATGCGCTCGTGCTGCAGCGCCTCGGGGATGCGCAGACGGGAGATCACCTGCCCCTCGGTGGAGTCGTGAGTAAGACGGGTGGCTCCCTGCCTGCCGGCGAACATGTGGTTCAGCCCATCGGAAGCCGGCGGCCGACTTGTCCGGGTCGCAGCCGATGCCGCCTTCGGCGTAGCCGGGGAAGAGGAACGACTCGTCGGCCGGGCAGCCCTGCGACGTACCCCAGATGTTGCTGCCCGGTTTGCCCATGCCCTGCATGGCGGCCAGCGCGATCATCGTCCGGGCCCACTCGTTCCCGGTGGCCGAGCGGCACGCGCCGCCCCAGCCGCCCAGAGAGCCCGAGGCCAGCATCGTCTTCTTGGCGCCCCACTCGCGGGCGAGCGCCCGGATGTCACGGGCGGGGATGCGGCTCTCGCCTTCAGCCCACTCCGGCGTCTTGGGCACGCCGTCGGACTCACCCGAGCACGTACGCCTTCCACTCGTCGAAGCCGACCGTTCTTGCCGGCGACGTATTCCTTGTCGTAGGTGCCTTCGGTCAGCCACGTGTAGGCGATGCCCAGACCGAGGGCGACGTCGGTGCCCAGCCGGGGCGAGAACCACTTGTCGGCGATGAGCCCGGCGGTGTGGTTGTAGTAGGGGTCGATGAAGACCATCTTCACGCCCAGTTCCTTGAGCCAGAAGCGGCGGACCGTGCTCTCGAAGGCCGAATAGATGCCGCCTCCCGTGCTCTCGGGGTCGGCCGACCAGAACACGATCATCTCCGTGTGCTTGAGCGCGTCCTCGAGCAGGTCGTACTGCTCGGGGATGCCCAGCCGGTGGCTGTATCCCCACATGTGCATGCCGCCCCAGTGCCAGCCCTCCCAGCTGTCGGGGTTGTGGGCGGCCTGCACCAGACCGACCAGGTTCGAGAAACGCTGGTAGGCGCTGTGACGGTAGCCCACGTTGCCCCAGAGATGGTGGGAGCCGCACGTGGTGAGCATGGCGCCGGGGCCGTAGGTGCGCTTGATCCGGTTGATCTCGCTGGTGACGATGTCGAGCGCTTCGTCCCAGCTGATGGGCTCGTATCCCGACTCGCCGCGCTTCTCGCAGTTGCGCTCTCCGTTCGGGTCGAAGTCCACCCGCTTGAGCGGAGTGAGCACCCGCTTGGGCGAGTAGATCATCGACTTGTGACCGGCGGTGTACGGCATGACCGTGGTCCGGCGCGGAGGGGTGAACGTCCGCCCTCGCGCCTCGATGGTCCAGGACTGACCGTCCGAATCGTCGAGGTCCATGGGAGTGATCCGCAGGATCTTCCCATCCTTGACGTCGACGAACACCGGCCCCCCGGTCGTGCTGTTGGTAAGTCTCTCCACTTTGCTCATGCGTTCGACCTCCGCTGGCGCTTTGATCCCAGGGCGACCTTAAGACGGTGCCCAATAATCACTATGATTCAATCGTGCGGTAAATGGAACTGTCCCGTGGAACCGTCCCGTGATGTCTGGTAGGGGCGGAGCCGCTCGCGCGGCTCCGCCCCGACGACCCTTCCCTTCTCGGAAGGGCGTCCGCTCGCGACTAGGTCGGCAGCGCCTGCAGCGCGCCCTCCACCTTGATCTGCGGGAGCCATCTTGTTGTTCACCACTACCAGTTCGTACATGTACTTGCCCGAGCCCTTGATCCACTGGCCGCCCACCAAGGGAGAGCGGTAGACGTTCTTGACCGGGTGCATGGAGCCTTCGGCGACCGGCGAGGTGAAATCGACCGGACCGGCCAACGTCTCCATCTTGGTCGTGGCGATGGCGTCGACGATCTTCTGCTTGTCCTCGATGTCCGTGCAGCGCTTGAGTGCGTCGGCGACCACCTCGAACACTCCATAGTGCAGTAGCGGCTGCGTCCACTGCATGCCGGTCCTGGTCTGGAAGTCGTCCGCGATCTGCTGACAGGTCTCACCGGTGAGCGACGATTTGAACGGGTGCCGCGGCGTCCACCAGACCTCGGTGGACACCAGGTTCCCCAGTTCCCCCAGAGCTTCCACGGCCTGCGGGAACAGCAGAGCCTTGCCCACCGTCGCGACCTTGGGCTTGAACCCTTGCTGCGCGCACTGCTTCCACATGTTGGCGAAGTCCGGCGGTATCGGCACTCCGGTGAGGATCTCGCACCCGCCGTTCTTGTACTGGGTGATCTGGGAGGTGAAGTCCTCCGTACCGTTCTGATAGCGGCCCGGGTCGACCACCGTGTACCCGGCGGCGGGCAGCACTGCCGGAAAGCCGTCCGTAGAGTTGGACCAGGCGTTTCCGTCCGCGTCGTTCGGCCAGAGGCCGCCCACGACCTTGTTCGTCGGCACGGTGTTCCACATGTCGACGAAGGTACCCTCGATGTCCTCGAGACCCCAGAAGTGGTGGTAGGTCCACTTGAAACCGACGGCCGGGTCGCCACCACGGCCAAAGAAGTAGTCCTGCCAGGGCGCGTCGTTGGTGAAGCACGGAGTGCCCGTGGCCTCGGCCTGGTCGGCGACCGGGTTGCAGGTATCCGGCGTGGAGGCCGCCATGATCACGTCCGCCTTGGAGTTGTTGATCAGGTCGCCCGCCACCTGGGCCGCCCGGTTGGCGTCGGATTGGCTGTCCTGGACGATTATCTTGACCGGGTGGTTCTTGCCGTCTCCGCAGACCCAGCCCTTGCTCACCGCTTCGGTCCAGCGCGAGACGCAATACTGGTCGGGCACCCCGAAGAGCGCGATGGGGCCGGTGAGCGGCGTGACGAAGCCCAATTTGATCTCGCGGCCGGCCTCTGCCCCGGCGCTGGTGGTCGTGGTTGCGCCGATGGTAGTCGTGCTCGCCGCAGCCGTCGTCGTCGTCGATGCTGCCGCGGTTGTTGTTGTTTCGTCGGTCTCGCCACAAGCTGCGACCAGCCCCCCAAGGCCGGCGCCGAGAGTGATCGCCGCGCCAGAGAGGCCGGCGATGCGAAGAAAGTCGCGACGGCTGAGCGCCTTCGCGTCGGGAATGGGGCCCGCTCCCTTCCCGCAAGGAGTCTGTTCCGAGTTCGGCATTATCCCCCCTAGGAAGCCGAGGACTCATAGAGCACTAAGGATTCATCAGGATGAGGACTCCGGAGGTATTGGCAGCATGACCCCCATTCTTCCAGATCGCTGGACACCCGCTGGCTGTTGGTAACGACGATACTACAGCTTGACCACCAGCACCCCTTGCTGGGCAGTCATTCCCGACAACGCACCTGTGCTAAGATTATAACCGTTCAAGCGTTTATACGGGATAAGTGTTGGACGGCGATTGCCGCGGAGCGAACGGGTGAGGCATGAAGCGTCTTTCGTTTCTCGACAGGTTCTTGACCCTGTGGATCTTCCTGGCCATGGCCATCGGCGTGGCGGCCGGCTACGTCTGGCCCCAGATCGGCAAAGCCATCGAGAGCGCCTCTATCGGCACCACCTCCATCCCCATCGCCATCGGTCTCATCGTCATGATGTATCCGCCGCTCGCCAAGGTGCACTACGAGGAACTGGGGGACGTCTTCCGCAACACGAAGATCCTGGGGCTCTCGCTCGTGCAGAACTGGATCATCGGTCCCATCCTCATGTTCTTCCTCGCCATTCTTCTCCTGTCCGACAAGCCGGGGCTCATGCAGGGCGTGATCATGATCGGACTGGCCCGCTGCATCGCCATGGTCATCGTCTGGAACGAGCTGGCCAAGGGCGACAGCGAGTACGCCGCCGGACTGGTGGCCTTCAACTCGGTGTTCCAGGTGCTCTTCTACTCGGTCTACGCCTACTTCTTCCTCACCGTCCTGCCCGGCTGGCTCGGCCTGGAGCAGGCGACGGTGGACGTGAGCATGGCCCAGATCGCCCAGAGCGTGGGCATCTATCTGGGCATCCCCTTTGTCGCCGGGATCATCACCCGGTTCACCCTGCTCCGTTTCAAGAGCAGGGAGTGGTACGACCACGAGTTCATCCCCCGCATCAGCCCCATCACCCTGATCGCGCTGCTGTTCACCATCCTGGTGATGTTCTCGCTCAAGGGCAAGATCATCGTGCAGCTGCCGCTGGACGTGGTCCGGGTGGCCATTCCGCTGCTCATCTACTTCGTGATCATGTTCTTCGTCAGCTTCTACATGGGCAAGAGGGTGGGCGCCGACTACTCGCAAGAGCACCACCCTGGCCTTCACCGCCGCCTCCAACAACTTCGAGCTGGCCATAGCGGTGGCCATATCCGTGTTCGGACTGGCATCGGCGCAGGCCTTCGCCGCGGTCATCGGTCCGCTTGGTGGAGGTGCCGGTGATGATCGGGCTGGTGAACGTCGCCTTCTGGTTCCAACGCCGATATTGGCCGCCGAGGGAAACGGATGAAGCGCCGGCGCTGGCAGGCGTGGAAGGACAAGATCTGGGCTGCCCGACCACGATCGGCCACTCAATGCAACTGAAACCAAGACTGGAGATGAATAATGTCTGAGCACGAAGACAAAGACGTCGTTCGTGAGGCGGTGCGCGACCGCTACGCGGAGGTAGCCAAAGCGGGGTCGTCATGCTGTGGCACGGGCGTCGTCATGTTGCGGCCGACTCGTCGGCCACGCCCGACGAGATATCGGCTCGGCTCGGCTACAGCGAGGAGGAACTGGCCTTGGCGCCGGAGGGCGCGAATCTGGGTCTCGGCTGCGGCAACCCTCAGGCGATCGCCGACCTGAAGCCCGGAGAGGTAGTCGTCGACCTGGGTAGCGGTGCCGGCTTCGACTGCTTCCTGGCCGCCCGGGCAGTGGGACCGACCGGGCGCGTGATAGGAGTCGACATGACCCCGGAGATGGTGGCAAGAGCGCGCGAGAACGCGCGCAAGGCCGGGCTGGACAACGTCGAGTTCCGTCTGGGGGAGATAGAGCACCTTCCGGTCGCCGATGCATCCGCGGACGTGATCATCTCCAACTGCGTGATCAACCTCTCCCCCGACAAGCCGGCCGTGTTCCGGGACGCGTTTCGGGTGCTCAAGCCGGGCGGTCGGCTCGCGGTGAGCGACGTGGTGGCCACGGCGGAACTCCCCGAATCCTGGCGAGACGATATGCGTCTGCTGTCGGCGTGTATCTCGGGGGCGGCGGACATCGACGCGCTTTCTCAGAATGCTCGCGGATGCCGGGTTCGTCGAGATCGACATCCGGCCGAAGGAGGAAAGCCGCGAGTTCATCCGCGAATGGGAGCCGGAGACCGAACTGGAGGACTACGTACTCTCGGCGGCGATCCGCGCGACAAGACCGTAGTCAGCGAACGCGACGGAACGAACGATGCAGACTCTGGCGCTCTTCTCCGACGTGCACGGGAACAGCCTCGCCCTCGAGGCGGTCCTCGACGACCTGAAGGCCCGAGAGGTCACCCGGGCCTACTGCCTGGGTGATCTGGTCGGATACGGGGCCGACCCCAACGGGGTGATCGACCTGCTTCGCTCCCGAGGCGTCCAAAGCATCCTCGGGAACTACGACGAAGGCGTCGCCTGGGAGACGGGCGATTGCGGCTGCTTCTACGCGGACGAGGAGGCCGAGCGAATCGGCGAGGCGTCCTACGCCTTCACCGTGGCCGCGGTGACGGCCGAGAGGAAGGCCTATCTGCGCACCCTGCCGCGGGAGCTGCACGTGGACCTCGCCGACAAGAAGGTCCACCTGGTGCACGGCAGTCCGCGGCGCATCAACGAGTACCTCCTGCGCGACCGCGACGAACGGACCTACCTGCGACTGGCGGAAGCCGAGTCGGACGACGTCCTTGCCTTCGGGCACACCCACGACCCCTGGTTCCGCTGGTATGGGGAGAAGCTGTTCGTCAACGTGGGCTCGGTCGGGCGGCCCAAGGACGGCGACCCTCGGGCCGCGTACGTCGTTCTCACGGTCGTCTGCCGAAACGGCGGTCGAGGTAGAGATCCGGCGGGTCGACTACGACGTGGAGGCCGCCGCCCAGGCGGTCCTTGCCGCCGGCCTGCCGGCGGCGCTCGCCGACATGTTGCGCCACGGAAACTAGAAGGAGGTCGATGACCGATGAGTGATACACGACCCGGCCTGATCATGTGCGTGTGTACCGGCAAGTGCCCCGGGTTCGAGAAGATGGACATCTGGGACTTCATCAACCGGGTGCGCATCGAGCTGCCCGTCGAGTTCGGGATGATCCACCCGCAGCTCTGCGAGGAAGACGGGGACCGGTTCCTGGCCGATATCCTGCAGGCCAAGCGGCCGCTGGTCATCGCCGGCTGCGCCCCCAACATGCAGTACAAGCTGTTCCGGGACGCCTTCGCCGCCGAGGGCATGGACGTGAAGAAGGACATGGTCCCCCTCGACATCCGCGAAATGACCACCGACGAGGCGTGTCGAGAAGGTGGCCGCCGCGCTCCGCGGGATGGGCCTGAGTCGAAGATGGGGGCGAGGATGGCTGAGACCACCTTCATGGGGGTGCCGCGCAGCAAGATCCCCTGGGCTCCCACCATCGACTACGACAAGTGCGACTTCTGCATGGAGTGCGACGAGTTCTGCCCGCACCGGGTGTTCGAGCGCCGCGACGGCGACGTCAAGCTGGTGGTCGCCAACCCCAACAACTGCGTGGTCTTCTGCCGGGCGTGTTCCAAGACCTGCGGTCCCGACGCTATCTCCTTCCCCGACAAGCCGGAGACCGTGGCCCTCATCAAGAAGCTTCACACCGAGGAGGGCGCGGAGTGAGCTACCTGGTCCTTGCCTGCACCGGTCTGGATAAGCCCGAAGGTTCGGTCGCCCGCGAAGTGGCCATCCGCCTGGCCGAGGAAGCCGGAGCCGAGATCGTCTGTCCGGTGGTGCTCAATCGCACGCCGGCCCGGTACAAGAAGAAGCTGGCCGACGGGCCGCTGATCGTGGTGGACGGATGCGCCACCCAGTGCGCGAGCAAGCTGGCCGCTGCCGCGCAAGGCGAAGCCGGTCCAGAAGGTACTCGTCTCTGACCTCGTGAAAGCGGCTGGTCGCACTCTGGATCCCGAGCTTCGCCTCGGCCCCGACGCTCTCGAGCTTGCCCGGAAGATCGTCGACGACATCAAGGCGGCCGAGGCTTGCCGCATCCAAAGAAGCGCCGGCGCCCGACCAAGCTCTCGCGGAGGTGGAGTTCGAGAGCCCGTCGGATTTCACGGTGGTCGTCCACGACAAGTACGAGTTCCGCATCCCCTTGACCGGATACTTCTTCAACGCGAACGATGTCTGGGCGCAGGTGGCCGGGAGCAGGGCCCGGGTGGGCATCTCCGACTACATGCAGCAGCGACTCACCGACATCACCTACGTGGACCCGCCCAAGGTCGGCACTGCCATCGAGCAGTTCGACGAGGTGGGCACGGTCGAGTCGACAAAGGCCACCTTCGAGGTAGTCTCCCCCGTGAGCGGCACGGTGGTGCGCATCAACGAGGCGGTGACCGACGCGCCCGAATCGATCAACGAAGACCCCTACGGCAGCTGGATCGCCGAGCTGGAACTGACCGCCTGGGAAGAAGACCGGGCGCTTGCTGGTCGATGGACCGGGATACGCTGCCGACGTAGAGCGCAAGGCCGCCGAAGACTGAGGAGCGAGAGGACAGCATGAGGAGAGACTGCGGCAAGGTGCTGGTCATCCCCTGCAGCGGCATCGGCAAAGTCCACGGGCTCTTGAGCCGGGAGTCCGCCTATCTGGTCACCGACGAACTCGCGCCCGATGCGACCGACGTGGTGTGCCTGGCTCTGCTCGTGCGGGAAGACGAGGAGACCCTGGCCAAGGTGCAGGCGTAACCCGTGCATCACCATCGACGGCTGCGGCAAAGGCCTGCGCGCAGAAGAACGTCGAGATCGCCGGCGGTCAGGTAGCGAGCGCCTTTCAGGTCGCCAAGGTCCTCACCAAGCACCGCGAGAGCCAGCCGGGTACCGGCTCCGAGCTCACCGAGGAGGGCTGGGCGGTCTGCCGGGAGATCGCCGAAGCAGTAGCCGAAGAAGCCGCTCGAATCTGCGACGGCGAAGAGGTGTCGTGATGGCGGCCGAAATGAACAAGACGACGAAGGTGGGGATCATCTCCTGCAGCGGCGAGGAGATCCCGGAGGGCACCATCTCGCGCAGCGCCGTGCGGAGAGTGCTCGAGTCCCTGCGGCCCGGTGAGACGGTGACGCTCTGCCTGCCCCTGTTCCTTGCCGGGAACGAGGGCGAGCGCAACTTTGCCCGGACCCATCCCACCATCACCATCGATGGCTGCGACAAAGAATGCGCGAGGTGGGGCACCGAGAAGCACGGGGGACCGGTGAGCCGAGCGCTGGTGGTCACGGACATCCTCGGTGCAGGCGCGGCCGGTTGTTCGCGCTCCTCTCGCGGGCGCGGGCCGGCAGATGACGAGGCGGTTGCGGCCGTGGCCGAGCGCATCGCGGCTGAAGTCGACGCTCTCATGAGGGAAGGTCTGGAGGCGGAGGATGATGGACGTTCTTAGGGACACGTTCAAGGCGTTGTCCGACGAGACCCGACTGCAGATAATGACCCTGCTCCTGGAGCAGGACGAGCTCTGCGTATGCGACTTCGTGGGCGCCCTTGGTCAGACCCAGTCAAAGGTATCGCGTCATCTCCGCTACCTCTACAACTCCGGTCTCGTACGCGACCGTCGCCAGGGACTGTGGATGCACTATCGCATCTCCCCTGATCTCACGCGAGAACAAGCGATCGTCCTGGACAGCCTCTCGGAGGCCGTCGGCGAGGAGCAGAAGGAGGAGCTGCGGAGAGCGCTCGAACGCTGGTTCGATACAAAGAAAGCGGGGGTGTGTTGATCGAGGTCAAGATCTTTGGCAGCGAGCCGCCCTGCGTCTCCTGCAAGAGGACGGAGGAAGCGGCCAGGAGGGCGGCGGCAGTGTTCCCCGACCAGGTGAGCGTGGAGAAACTCTCGGCCCATTCTCCGGAGGCGGCGGGCGCAGGCTTCACCGCCACACCCGCTGTGGTGGTCAACGGCAAAGTGGTCTCCCAGGGGCGAGTCCCCGAGCAGAGCGAACTGGAACGTATCTTTCGATCAGAACTAGGAGGGTGACGTGCCTGTGCTCTTGGAGGTGTTCAGCGGAGATCCGCCCTGCCCCGGTTGCGTCGCCATCCTCGCCATGGCCGACCGGTACGCCGAGAAGTACCCGGCGGAAGAGTTGGTGGTGAAGAAATACGTCGGTCGCGAAGCGCTCGAGAAGTACGAGGAGTACAACCTCTCCTGCGTGCCGGCCGCCGTCATCAACGGCGTGATAAAGATCGAGGGAACGGCCCCGGATGAGGGCACCATGAACAACGCGCTCCGGGAAGGTGGGCTATGGATCCGATAAAGGTGGAGGTCTTTCTTTCGGTGCCCGCCTGCTCGGGTGGGGTGGCGGTCCGGCGCTTGATCGACGAGGTCGAAAGACAGTATGGAGATCAGATGGACGTCGTCTACCACCAGGGACGCGACGACCGCTACGAGGACCTCAAGCTGTCGTCGGCCCCGGCCATCATCGTGGGCGACCTGGTGCGCTTCATCGGGCTGTGCCCCACCAAGGAGGGCCTCATAGGCGCTTTGCGAGAGGCCGGGCTGGAGTAGGACTGTGTAACCCCGGCTGCCATCGCGGTCGGTACGGGCAGATTGGGATAGAGTTGGCTGGTGGCCCACAAGGATCTCAAGCAGTCAGCCTTCCTTCCCTTCGGCGCGCTCGCGCTGCTGGCGCTCATCTGGGGATACAACTGGGTGGTCATGAAGGTCGGCGTGCGGTACTCCGACCCGTTCACGTTCGCCGCCCTTCGCAACTTTCTCGGAGCCATTGCCTTGTTCGCAGTCGTGGCCGCGCGGCGCGGCTCGCTGCGACCCCAAGCCTTCTGGCTGACGGCGCTCTTCGGCTTCTTCCAGACCACCCTTTCCGGGCTCGCCGTGTGGGCGCTCTATGTGGGGAGCGCCGGCAGGACCTCGGTCCTTGTCTATACGATGCCGTTCTGGCTCCTGTTGATCGCATGGCCGATACTAGGTGAGCGGATACGAGGCGTGCAGTGGGTTGCCGTAGTGCTCGCCTTGGCAGGCCTCGTCTTTGTCCTCGACCCCTGGGGTCTTCAGGGTCTGTCGGCCAGCATCTTGGCCGTGGCGGCAGGTCTCACCTGGGCGATGGCCTCTGTGCTCTTCAAGATCATACGAAAGCATCACGAGGTAGAGCTTCTGTCGTTCACCGCGTGGCAAGCCCTGCTCGGTTCGATCCCACTCATCGTGGTCGCCCTGCTCACCGCCCCCGAGGGGCCCGACCTGGAACGCGAGCTTCGTCGCGGCTCTTCTCTACAACGTGATCGCGGCCAGTGCGCTTGCCTGGCTGCTATGGCTGTATGTCCTGCACAGCCTGTCTGCCGGCACGGCGGGCATCAGCAGCCTCGCCGTCCCCGTCGTCGGCGTCATAGCGGCGTGGGTGCAACTCGGGGAGCGGCCGGGGGCGCTGGAGGCGGTGGGCATGGGACTGATACGTGGCGGCGCTGGCCGTCTTGACCGCGCGGGAACTGCACAGCAGCAAGTTGCCCGGAAGCTAGCCCTTCATTCCACCTTGCCCTCTTGCTCCCGGTAGAGCTGGGGCAGGATGGCCGCCAGGTTGGCGAACTCCTGGACGTCATGCAGAAAGAGGCCCTGCGCGGCTTCCTCGGGGACGCGCATGCCGGGCGGCAGCGCGAGCACCGGCTTCTCGTCCACGATCTGGTAACCCACCCAGAAGCGGTTGCGAACCTCGATACCGTCCGCGGTCTCGCGCACCAGGTGCACGAAGGCCACCGGCAGACCGGGACCGTCTTTCGGGTCGTCCACGCCGCGCGCCATCACGTTAGCGGCCGCCAAGGCCTCGGCGTTCGGCGAGTGGTAGCGGCTCATGTCGAAGCCGAAGTCCTGGGGCGTGAGGAAGCTGATATCCACGGCGTTGAAGACTCCGCCGCCGATGTCCTCCACCACGTGGTGAGTCAGACCCTGGAACTTCTGGGGCAGTGAGCCGGCCGGGTCGAGGACCTTGGCGCGCTCCTCGGGGTCGAGGCGGGCAGACACGTGCATCTCTGGATACCAGAGCTTGTACCGCAGATCTTCCAGTCCGTGCCAGGCGAACCACCAGTCGATCATCTCCGGCGTCGCACCCGTCATAGGGTGGCGCAGGGCGATGTATGCGCTGCCGTCCGGCATGACGCAGTAGCCGTTCTCGCCTTCGGTGTAGCCCAGCGCGAGCAGGTTATTCACGTCCTGGATGCGGTCGGCCTTGGCGGGATCGAGAGGCTTGAGGTCGGCCAGCATCTCGGCGTGGTGGGCCGCGGGCGGAGCAGAGGGCCTGTAGTAGTACTTGGCGTACGCCTTGGCCTCTTCTTCGGCCGTGAGTTCTTTGCGTTGGATCATCGAAATGCCTCCGTTCGCGCTACTTGATGTAGTCGGTGGCGGGGTCGTACGTGTCGTGGGGCTCCGGCGGGGCGGGGACCAGTTCCATCACCGCGGCGGGCGAATACATCCAGCCGTAGGTGCTGGCGCGGTTGGGTTTGAACTCCTCCGGCAGGCCGGGTGGGAAGATGTCGCCGATATCGCCGGGATCGCCGGCGGGTGGAGCCGTCCACGGCACGTCGAACGGGGTGATGATGTTCAGATACACGTGGTGGTTGCGGATCTTCCATCGGCCGTCTTCCTTGATGAAGTCCTCGCCGTAGGTGCCCCACACCCAGAGGGCGGTCAGGTTGCCTCCGAGTACCCGGGCCTCATGGCCGGGCGACATCCACACGCCTTTGGCGGTCCTGCCGTCCTTGGCCACCGCGATGACCGGCGTGGCGAGCGTGTGCTGCATCATCTGCCCCTCGATGGGCACGCCCACCTTGGAGGTCCAGTTGTGGAACCCGTGGAAGCAGCGATAGGCCGCGTCCATGCCGTCCCACACGCCCAGCGGGCCGATCTCGATCTTCTGAGGCACGGTCTTGGCGAACAACTCGACCGTCTCGGTGAACATGTTCGCGGTGGTCAGGAACGCGTACTTGCCCAGCACGTTCTTGATCTCGTGGATATCGTTGAGGCGCAGCACCATCGCCTCCAGGTCTTCTTGCATGTGCCTCTCCTTATCTACGTCCTTTCCAGGCCGATGACCGCCAGCGTCAGGCCGGCCGCTGTCGTCCACGCAATCACCGCTATCGGCGAAGTACGCGCCGCCCGCAACGAACACCTTAGTCCACTTGTAGAGGTTCTTGTAGTACACGCGAGGAGCCGCGCGCAGCTGGTGCACTTCTGGGCGACCAAGGGGCAACCCAGGCCGATCGGCCGAAAGGAAAGACCACCTACCCCGACTGCGAGTGCGGTCTCATCCGCCAGTACCAGGAATGCCGCGCTCCTTGCTAGTATGCTGCTACTGGCCTCGTCAAAGACGCTCGTAGCAGCGCTACGGGTGCGACCGAGGACGACGCATCGGACCATCCGGTGCGGACTCGACGGCCGCGGCCTCATGTTGAATCGAGCTCAAGGGAGCCAGCATAAGATGGCCATCGTAATCGTCGGGATGCTCGATGAGAGGGAAGAAGCACTCAGGCTCATCCGGGATCGCATCGAGCAGAGAGGACACGCCCCCTGCCTGATAGACATCAGCGTGGGGACGGGAGGCATCGTTCCGACGCTCAGCCCGATGTGGGCTGCCGGGAACTGGCTGAGCTGGCCGAAGAGCGCGCAGGGCTCGCCGTCGGCCGGGGGGACGCGCCGGCCGCGGTCGTGACCGCCGGTCTGAAAGCAAAGATCGGCGACCTCTATGGATGCGGTCAGCTCCAAGGCAGTGGTCGCCATCACGGGCATGACCGGCGCGCTCATCTCGCTGCCGGCCATGAAGGAACTGCCGTTCGGAATCCCCAAGCTCCTGATATCGGGCGCCACGGGCCAGCCTGTCCATGCGGCGAAGTTCGGAGACTACTTCGCGCGCAGCAACATCACGGTGATGCACACCGTGGTCGACACCGTGGGCATGAACCCCTTGGTCCGGACCCTTGCCCTGAACGGAGCGGATGCCATCTCCGGAATGGTGGAGGGAGGTCCGGCCTCGCTGGAGGGGGAGAAACCCTCCATCGCGATGACGGAGTTCGGCTACTGCGACAAGGGGGCGTACCACATCAGGGAGATCCTGGAAGGAGACTACGAGATCGTCTCCATCCACGCGATGGGGGTGGGCGACAAAGCGGCCCTGGATCTCGCCCCCCAGGGCGTCTTCAAAGCGTTCGTCGACCTTGTACCCGGGGCCTTCAGCGAGCATCTTCTGGGCGGGAATAGAGACGCGGGACCAGATCGTCTGGACGTAGCGGCGACTCTGCCGATACCCTACATCTTCTGCCCCGGGGGCTTCGACATGATCAGTTGCGGTCCCATCGAGAGAAGAGACAACGAACGACCCTCTGTGGACATCGCGAAGATTGGCCGAGAGGAAGCTCTGCCTGCAGCCGCCGCGAGTGCAGGCCAGAACGAGCCCCGAGGAGATGGAGCAGGTGGCCATGGCCGCCGCGGAGAGGTTGAACGGCTACCAGAACAAGGCGCGTGTGAAGGCGGTCATACCTTTGCGAGGCTTCTCGTCGCTGAGCGTGGAAGGCGGCCCGCTGCATGATCCAGCGTCGGACGCAGCGTTCTCTCGCCACTTTGAAGTCGCGGCTCGACCCGGAGATAGAGGTGATCGAGGTGGACTCCGACATCAACAGCCCCACATTCGCGAGAGCCGTCGCAGATGCCCTGTCACGCGCGTCCTTGCCTCGCACTCGCCCACCGCGTCCCTTGCGGCGAAACTTCATTCTGAAACGAGTTCCTAGTGGACAAGGTGCAGTTCGTCGACCAGACCATCCGGGACGCCCAGCAGAGCCTCTGGGGCCTGATGATGAGGACCGACCACATAGCCCCCATCGCGGAGACGATGGACAAGGTGGGATATCTCGCCATCGCGACCGTGGGTTCTCAGGCGTTCACCATCCAGGTGCGCAACCACGATGAAGACCCCTGGGAGAGGATCAGGGTCCTCTCCAGACTGATGCCGGCCACCTGCCTGCGCGGGTCGTACCAGACGGCCAGTCTCTCCTCCTTCGATCTCAGCACGCCGCGGGACGTCATCTCGCTGTGGATCGAGCGGTCGGTGGCCAACGGGATACGGAGCTTCTGGATCTGCGACTACCAGGAGAACATGGAGAGGTTCCGCTACTTCGCGCAGATAGCGAAAGCTCACGGGGCCGAGGTGGTCACCTCGTTGATGTACACCAGCAGCCCCCTGCACACCGACGACCATTGGGTGGAAAAGACGCGGCTCATCGCCGACGCGAAGGACTGCACCGACCGGATCATGATCGAGGACGCCTCGGGAGTCATCACGCCGGAGAACACCCGTCGACTGGTCTCCCTGGTCCAGCGGAATTGCGACGGGATACCTCTCGAGTTCCATGCGCACTGCAATTCGGGCCTGGCTCCTCTGTGCTATCTGGAGGCCATCCAAGCCGGCGTCACCACCGTCCACACCGCGGTCGCGCCTCTCGCCAACGGCACCTCCCTGCCGGCGACCGAGAGCGTGCTGAAGAACATGCGCCGCCTGGGGTTCGAGTCAGACCTGGACGAGGATGCGCTCGCCGAGGTCTCGGCTCACTTCAGGCAGATCGCCGAGAGAGAGGGACTGCCGGTGGGAAGGCCGCTGGAGTACGACCTCTTTCACTTTGAGCATCAGGTGCCCGGCGGGATGGTGACGAACCTCACGCGGCAACTCCGCGAGATAAAGATGGAGCATCGCCTGGACGAGATCCTGGAAGAAGCGATACGGGTGCGCCGGGATTACGGGTATCCCGTGATGGCTACGCCCTATTCGCAGATCGTGGGAGCCCAGGCATTCGAGAACGTCGTGTCGGGCGAGCGATACAAGAAGGTCACAGACGAGTCGATCAAGTACCTTCTGGGCTATTACGGCAAGCCGGCGTTCCCTGTGGACCAGGACCTCATGGACAGGGTGACCAGCCTGCCGAGGACGCAGGAACTACGCGATTGGAAACCCGAGGGATACCTGAAGTCCGTCGAGGAACTGCGCCAGGAGATCGGCCCCGACCTCTCCGACGACGACCTGCTGCTGAAGATCCTGATCCCGGGGAGACCCGCCAAGCGCACCGAACCCGGTAGGCAGACCCGCGCAGCGGCGGCCCGGCCTGCCGCCCCCGGAGTCGCGGCCGCCGGGCGTCGCGGCCGCCGGCCCCTCGCCGGCTAGCCCCTCGCCGGATCCTGCCGGCTTCCCCAGACAGTTCAGCGTGGACGTGGACGGCGAAGTCTTCAACGTCAAGGTGTCCCCCATCTGGGGCGAACCCGGAGGCGCCATTGCGGCCGAGACAGCCCAGACAGCGCCTGAACTGCCGGGTCAACCCGAGGGCGCGATCGTATGCGGCATGGCGGGATTGGTGCTCGCCATCAAGGTCAAGGTGGGAGACTCCGTGGCCAGGGGCGACGAGGTGGCGATGATCGAGTCGATGAAGATGAAGAGATACATCGTCGTCGTCCAAACAGGGAGTGGTACAGGAAGTCCGGGCGCAAGAGGGTCAGATGGTCTATGCCGAAGACGTCCTCGATGGTGGTCGGCTGACATGATCGAGAAGATCCTCATCGCCAATCGAGGCGAGATAGCCATCCGCGTCATGAGAGCGTGCCGCGAGATGGGCATCGCTTCGGTAGCGGTGTATTCGGAGGCGGACAAGGACGCGCTGTTCGCCAAGTATGCCGACGAGGCCTTCCCCATCGGGCCGGCGCCGGCTTCCCAGAGCTATCTCAATATCGAGAGGATCATCGCTACCGCCAAGGAATGCGGCGCCGACGCGATCCATCCCGGCTATGGCTTCCTGGCCGAGAATCCCCGCTTCGCCTCGGCCTGTGAACGCGAGGGGCTCACGTTCATAGGGCCCCCCGCCAGGGTGCTGGAACTCATGGGAGACAAGGTGGCCGCCAGGCGGGAGATGGTGAAGGCGGGTGTTCCGGTCGTGCCGGGCACCAACGAATGCATCACCGAGCCCGAGCAGGCAAGAGCCATCGCCGGCGAGGTCGGATATCCCGTCATCATCAAGCCCTCCGGAGGCGGGGGCGGCATCGGGATGACCATCGCCGCGAACGAGGGAGAGCTGCTGGAGGCGCTCGAGTCCACCCAGGCCATCGCTGTGAACACCTTTGGCATCGGTGACGTCTATATCGAGAGGTACCTGACCGATCCTCGTCACATCGAGTTTCAGATCCTCGCCGATTCACAGGGGAACGTGGTACATCTGGGCGAACGGGAGTGCTCCATACAGCGAAGGCATCAGAAGCTCATCGAGGAATCTCCATCTCCAGCTCTCGACGCTGAAACCCGAAGGACCATGGGTGAGGTGGCAGTCAACGCTGCCCGAGCGGTGGGGTATGAAGGAGCGGGAACGGTGGAGTTCCTGTGGTCGGATGGGGAGTTCTACTTCCTGGAGGTGAACGCGCGCGTCCAGGTGGAGCACCCGGTGACCGAGATGGTGACCGGGATCGACATCGTAAAAGAGCAGATACGGATCGCGTCAGGTCTTCCCCTCGGTTTCGGCCAAGAGGACGTCGAGATGCGAGGCAACGCCATCGAATGCCGCATCAACGCCGAAGATCCGCTGAACGACTTCGTGCCCACGCCGGGCAAGATCAAGAGCTACCATCCTCCCGGGGGGATCGGGGTCAGGGTGGACGGTGGAGTCTACGGCTCGTACACCATCCCGCCCTTCTACGATCCGCTGATATCGAAGCTGATCGTATGGGGCCGGGACCGGAGCGAGGCGATCAGCAGGATGCAGCGGGCTCTCTACGAGTACACCATCGTGGGCGTCACGAGCAATATCCCGTTTCACCAGGCGGTCATGGAAAACGACCGGTTCGTGCGAGGGGCGACTGGGGACGCATTTCGTAGACCGGGAGGTCACCCTGATCGATGACATGAAGAAGATCGTCGAACTGGAGCAGGACTTGGGAAAAAGGCTGTCCCGTCTCGCGGAGGACAAGAAGAGAGTGGCCGCGATAGCGGCAGTAACAGCCATGATCGGGGGGACACATGGGTGAGAAGCCGAAAGTACTACTGGTCGCCACGCTGGATTCCAAAGAGGTAGAGACCCGGTTCATCAGGGACCGCCTCGAGGAGAGCGGACTGGAGGTGTTCCTCCTGGACGCCAGCATCCGCCGCACCATCGCCAGCGACGCCCACATCACCCCCGACCAGATAGCCGCCGCGGTGGGAACGACGATGCCCGAGATCCGCGCCCTCAATCACGAGGGGAAATGCATGGCGCTCATGATCGAAGGCGCCATCAAACGTGCTCACGAACTGCACGAGCGCGTGGGTCTTACCGGCATCATCGCGGCAGGAGGTTCCGGGGGGAGCACTCTTGGCGCGGCGGTGATGCGGACATTCCCGTTCGGCCTGCCCAAGGTCCTCATCTCGACCATGGCTTCGGGCATGACCAAACCGTTCGTGGGCACCAAAGACATCGTCATGTTCAACTCGGTCTGCGATGTGGCGGGTCTCAACACCGTCACGCGACGCGTCTTTGAAAACGGCGCCCTAGCGCTTGCCGGCATGGCCCATGGATACAGGCCTCTGGTGGCTTCGGGCAAACCGCTGGTGGCGATGTCGACCCTGAGCACCACAGACAAATGCTGCAACAGGGTTCGCGCGGCGCTCGAGCAGGGGGGGTCTGAGGTCATGGTCTTCCACTCCCAGGGGACCGGCGGAGTGGCCATGGACGAGACCATCCGGGAGCAGGACGTCTCTCTCGTGGTGGACCTCTCCTTGATCGAGGTGGGTGACTACCTGGCCCAGGGTCTCTACGACGGTGGGCCCGACAGGTGCAAGGCGGCCCTCGAGAAGGGAGTTCCGACCATCTTTGCGCCCGGCAACATCGACTTCTTGGTCGATGGTCCCGTCGAGGGAGCCCGCGTGCGCTTCCCCGGCAGGCGCTATCACATCCACAATGCCTCGGTGACCGCCGTCCGAGCGAACGCGGACGATTTCAGACGTCTGGCCGAACATATGGCGGGACTCATCAAGGAGGCAAAGGGCCCCGTCGCCTTCTTCGTGCCGCTGCTCGGCTTCTCCTCCCACGACAGCGAACAAGGCCATCTTCACGACCCGTCGCTGCCACCGGTCTTTGCCGAACGTCTGCAGGAAGTGATGCCGGAGGGCGTGCCGGTGATCGTCCTTCCCTGTCACATCAACGACGAACAATTCGCCGATAGGATCATCGAGCAGGCCCTGGCATTTCAGAGCCAGATCCCCGGACCGTGAGCCTCCAGTGTGTACTGCCTCGAAGATGTGGCGACGCATCTCTTCTTGTCTAGGACCTCGCGCTTTCCGCCTGCTGCCCATTGGAGCGCGGGAAACGGGATAGCGGGGACGCCTCAAAACAAAGGGGGGTTCCCGCAGGAACCCCCCTAATAGATCTCTACTTTCCAGGAACCGCTATTTCTTCGCAGCCGGTAGGATGTTGGCCAGCGGGAACGAACCGAGCTCAACGATCGCGGCGTTCTGAACCTGCTGGATCCGCACTGCATCTACGCCTTGAACGTCACCCTCGCCGTAGGTCAACGGGGAGATGGTGATGCCGCCGGTGCTCATATCTTTGATCTGCTTGAAACCTGCCAGTACATCGGCGGACGTCAGTTTGGCAGGATCGACCGCCATGCTGGCCAGTCGCAGAGCCTCTACCTGGGTCATGGCCTCGATCACGCCGTCCAGGTACATGACGTTCCCGTTCTTCTTGTCCTTCCTGTACGTCTCCTGCAGCAGGTTGGCGAAGGCAATACCGTCTTGTTGGGCATCCAAAGCGCAGAAGTCGCCGGCGACTACTACCCCGTTGCCGGTCGCACCCATGTCGGGCAGGAAGATCTGGAGGTGGGCCGGATTGCCGAAGGCGAAGGTGATGTTGTATGCAAGACCGGGACCCATTCCCAGACGGACGGCTTCCCCGATCGTCGGTTGAGTGCCGGCATTGATCATGACACCGAGCGTAAGATCGACCTTGTTATCCTTCAGCCAGGCCAGCTGGGTGGTCGGAGGAGCGGTGGGAACCATCGGCACGAACTGGGCGCCCACGAATTCGTAGCCGATTTGCTCCAGATACGCCTTCATTTCAGGAATATCGATGTTCCGACCCAGGGTGCTGTCGGCGGTCAGATAGGCGACTCTCGGCTTGCGGCTCGTGTCGGTCCAGCTCTTCATGAACCATTCCGCCACGGCGGCCATTTCGTCGGTATAGATGGGAGCGTTCGTGAATATGTTGCCGACCGGACTGAGGTACGCAGGCGATGTGGACTGGCTGGTCGCGCCGATACTGTCTTCAACCAGCTTGCCTTTCAGCGCCATGCCTTCCGGGGACCCGCTGACCCTCTCCACCAGAAGACCTTTGGACTTCAGGTCATCGTAAATGGTCAGGGCCTTCTCGGGTGCAAGGGCATCGTCGGCCCATAGCAGTTCGAATGTGATATTGGCCGGGATGATCTTATCGGTAGACCAGGGCGCCAAGATCTTATTGTCGTTCACGTACTTGACATAGTCCTCGAACCCGGCCAGCACGGCCGCGGTATCTTCGGCGTAGGCCCCGGTCAGTGCGAAGGTGCCACCGACGTACAAGGTGACCGGTTGGCCGACCGTCGTGGCAGGACCGGCCGTCGTGGCAGGACCGGCCGTAGTGGCAGGACCGGCCGTAGTGGCAGGACCGGCCGTCGTGGCAGGACCGGCGGCGGTGGTAGTGGTCTCCTCAGTTCCGCCGCACGCCACCACCAAGGGAAGCGCTAGGAGTGCGATCACCACCATACTCAGAATCAGGATTCTCTTCATCTCTCAACCCCTCTCAAGTGTTGTCCACAGTTGTTGCCCGAAGCATATGCCCGTATCGAATTTCCGCACCTCCTCGCAGAGACCGTTTCCCCATCCGTCACCGTCTAGCCAGTGCTAGAACGGCCAGAGCTGGTAGTAGTTCTTGAGGCGTTCGACTATGTGGCTGATGCCGCGCGGAGCGAATATCAGGAAGAGGATGATCGCCAAACTGGGGAGGATAAGGCCCAACGCGACAGCGGCTTGGGGGTTCAAGACACCCTCCAGCATAGGCCCCAGCTTGATGGACAGTTGTTGCAGCAGCTTTATGGCCACCACTCCGTAGATGACCCCGGAGACACTGCCCATGCCGCCGATGATCAACATCCCGAGGAACCAGACTGAATCGAAGAACGGGAACTGCTCCACATTGGCGAAGGAGAAGAATTCCACGGACAACGCGCCGCCGATTCCCGCAAAAACGCACCCGATGAAGAACGCCTGGAGTTTATATGTCCAGAGGTTGACCCCCATCACCTCGGCCGCCAGATCGTTGTCGCGGATAGCGACAAAGGCCCGTCCGGACCGGGTGCGCAAGATATTCTTGGCAACGATCGTGGCGAGCACGGCCAGCGCAATGACCAGGTAGAAGAAGGTGGCCTTGCCCTCGAGCGAGAGCCCAAACAGCTCGGCCGGCGGCAACGCCAAGCCCTCGGTGCCTCCGGTCAAGCCTCGGAACTGCAATATCAGCCAGTGGATTATGAAATAGGCTGCCACCGTGGACATGATCAGGTAGAAACCCTTGATCCTCAGGGAAGGCAGACCGAAGATGATGCCCACCATGCCCGCGATCAACCCGGAGATAGGAAGAGCAACCGCGAACGGAAGTCCTACTTTGGAGCACAGGATGGCCATGGCATAGCCGCCCACCATCATGAAGGCTGAGTGTCCCAGCGATACAAGACCGCAATTGCCGGTCAGGATATTGAGACCATGGACGCTGATAATGGTGATCCCCATGAGAGTCGCGAGTGTCAGAGTGGAGTTCGAGGCCCATTGGGGGATGGTGAAGAGAAAGACCATGAGGATCGCCATGAAGAGCCATTGCGCTTTGGTGCGGACCAGGGCCATGTCCTGATCGTAGCTTTGCGCGAAGGTGCCGCTCGGTAGTCTCATGCGCTACACCCTCTCGATTCTCTTCAACCCGAAAAGTCCATGCGGCTTGAAGATAAGCACGGCCATGATGACCAAGAACGGGAAGACAGTGGCCAGCCCTCCGCCGGAAGGCATCAAGGGATCCAGATAGCCCGCCGCCAGATTCTCCGAGACTCCCAGGATGATGCCGGCGATGATGGCGCCGCCGATGGAGTCAAGCCCGCCCAGGATGACTACCGCGAGCGCCTTCAGACCGACATCGGCCAGCGGTGGCGAAACCCCGGAGACGCCGCCCAGCAAGACGCCCGCGACCACTCCCACCACACAGGCGATGACCCACACGAGCGCATACACCATAGTGGCTCGGATGCCCAGACTGCGGGTGACCTGCTCATCCTCGGCGGTGGCCCGCATGGCCAGCCCCATCTTCGTAAAGCGGAATATGACGAGGAGGATGACCACCACAACGCCCGAGACGATCAGTCCCAGCAGGGACGAAGGCGGAATGGAAACATTCCCGATTTGCAGGCTGATCTCCGGCAGCACGTCGTGGTACGTCACATACGCACCCCCCCAGCCCAACATGGCGATCCCCTCCATAATGCCGGCCAAGGCGATAGTCATCATGACGATGGCGAGGGCAGGCTGGCCCAGCAGCGGACGAAGAGCCAAACGCTCGATGACCAGACCCATCACCACCGCCACCGCGACGGAGGCGATAATGGCCGCCCAGACAGGCATATGGAGAGTTACCAGGAAGGTATAGCCCAGGTACCCGCCCAGCATGACTATCTGCCCCTGAGCAATGTTGAACGCCCCCGAGCACTTGAAGATAACCACAAATCCAAGGGCTATGAGGGCGTACATCATGCCCAACGAGAATCCGGTGACGACCAGCTGAAAGAAGAAAGTCATTGGTCACCCCGCCCGACCGTCGCGATTTGTAGAGCGGTCCTGATCTTGCCGGTACGACCGTCCTGGTAGGTGAACTCCGCCTCGACTTCGACGCTCGTCCGGTCGCCGCTCAGGGCCTCGATAAGCTCGGGGTACCTCTGCCTCAGAACAGCCCTGCGAAGCTTGCGATTGCGAGTCAATTCGTACTCGTCTGGGTCGAATTCCTTGTGCAGGTTGACGTACTTCTCGATCCGCCGGGTGTCCGGCAGATCCTGATTGACGAGAGCTATCTCCTCTTCGATCAATCGATAGATCTCCGGCTTCTGCGACAGGTCGCCGAAGGTCGTGTAGGTGATCTTGTTCTTGTCGGCCCAGCGCCCCGTGTTCTCAGGGTCGAGAATGATCACGGCCGTGACGAAGTCACAGCTCTGCCCCGAGTGCACCCAGGCATCCTTGATATATGGGCTGTGCCTCAGTCGGCTTTCGACGCCCTGGGGAGCAAGGACATCCCCGCACGGCAGAGTGATGAGGTCCTCGACCCGGTCGACGAAGACCAGTTCCTGATCGGCGTTCATGTAGCCCTGGTCGCCGGTGCGGACCCAGCCGTCGTTCATCACCCGAGCCGTCATTCCCGGATCGTTGTGGTACCCGACGAACACGCCAGGGTGGCGGACTACGATCTCACCTCTGCTCGCCCAGCATGACCTCTACACCAGGGTTGACCTTGCCCACCGAGCCGGGGGATTGGGCCCCGCCGGCCGCACCGGTGATGGCCCCCGCCTCGGTGGACCCGTAGATGCTTTTGAGAGGCACCCTGAGGGCATGGAAGAAGCGGAATGTCTCGGGAGACAGCGGCAGAGCCGTAGGTGTAGCAGACACGGGCATGAGGCAGACCCAAGGCGTCGCGCACCTGGCGGTAGACGACCAGATCGGCGAACGCGTCCAGCAGCCGCCAGTGCAGGCCGGGCTTACGCTTCTCATCCCTGATATCGACCGTTCGCTGACCTACCGGCATGAGCAAACGCGATGCGGATCGCTTCAAACGGCTGGCGCCTCGCAGCTGCGCCTGGACCTGTCGGGCCTGGCTCTCCCACAGCCGCGAGCTGTACAGCGCCACCTTGGGGGCGATCTCCCGCATGTCTTTCTGCTGAGTCTCGGAGCTTTCCGCATAGTTGACGGTGCCCCCCGAAAGGAGATGACAGCCGAACGCCACCCACTGTTCGGTGATCCAGGCGGGAGGCAGTGAGCAGGCGAGGTCGTCCTTGTGGCTGAGGCCGTCCGCTTCGACGTAGTACTGGGAGTTCGACATCAACGACCGGTGACTCTGCAGGGCGCCTTTCGGGGCGTCTTGCGTCGCGCCGGACGTGTAGACGATGGCGCAGACGTCATCGGCTCTGCCGGCCGCGATGTTCTTTTCAAACGCGCCCGGGTGATCCGTTTCGTACCGGTGTCCCATCTCCAGGACGTCCCGCAGTCCGATGAACGTGTCCCGGTCGTGCTTGCTGAGACCTTTGTGGCGCCAGTAGACGACGGTCCTCAGATTGGGGAGCCGGTCGCGGATCTGAACCAGCTTGTCGGCTTGCTCCTCGTCCTCCACCATGGCGAAGTCGGCTGCGCAGTCGCGCGCGACGTACTCGATCTCAGCTGCTGAAAGATCGGAATAGAGCCCTACGCTGATGCCGCCATTGCATTGAGCGGCCATCTCGGCGAAATACCATTCCGGGGAGTTGTCTCCTACGATCAGAAGTCTGCTCCCCGGCTTGAACCCCAGGAACAGCAGGCCCAGGGCCAGATACTTGACGTTTTCAAAGTAGTCCTGCCAGCTATACGACTGCCAGATGCCATAGTGCTTGTAACGCATGGCCTTGCCGCCGGCGCCGAAACGGGCGCGGTTGTGCTCCAGCACTTTTGGCCAGGTATCCAGCTTGACGGTGTCCACTCCCGCCGCCGGCGTCTTCACGACAGCCACCGCTTCCGCCGGCGGTAGTGTTTGACATCGCGATAGTTCTTTCGCGCCCCGCTGGAAGATATTCCCATGTAGAATTCCTTGACGTCCTCGTTGTCCCTGAGCTGGTCGGCCGACCCGGTCAGGACGATCCTTCCGTTCTCCAGTACATAGCCGTAGTCCGCGATGCCCAGGGCCGCCTTGACGTTCTGTTCGACCACCAGCATGGAAACGCCGCGCTCTTGATTGATCCTCTTGATGATCTGGTAGATCTCCTGGACCGCCAGTGGCGCCAGACCGAGCGACGGCTCGTCCAGCAACATCAGGCGTGGGTCGGCCATCAAGGCTCGCCCGATCACCAGCATCTGCTGTTCGCCACCCGATAGATAGCCGCTGACCCGTTTGCGATACTCACGGATCCTCGGGAAGTAGTCGAACACCATTTCCAGGTCCTTCTTGATGCCGGGCCGGTCCTTGCGCCGGTATGCCCCCACCTGCAGGTTCTCCTCCACGGTGAGATGCTCCAGCACCCGGCGGCCCTCCATCACCTGGCTGATGCCCATGCGGGCGACGTCCTCGGGACCGAGGCGGTCGATCCGTTTCTCGTCGAAGTAGATATCTCCGCTGTGGATGTCACCCTCTTCGTCCTCAGCAACCCGGAGATGGCCTTCAGCGTAGTAGTCTTGCCGCCGCCATTGGCTCCTATCAAGGCTACGATCTTGCCATCTCCCACTTCCAGTGAGATGCCGTACAGGACCCGTATCACTCCCTGGTAGAACACTTCGATGTTGTTGACCTTGAGCATCGTTATGCTTGGGCCCCTTCTCCCAGGTAGGCCTTCATAACGGCGGGGTCGGACTGGATATCGGCCGGGGTACCTTCAGCGATCTTGCGCCCGAAGTTGAGTACGGCGATCCTATCGGCTATATCCATGACCACACCCATGTCGTGCTCGACCATGACGATGCTACGAATGCCGTCCCGGAGAACCGGCGTATCGGGATAGGTATCACCCTGGCCTTCGTAGACATCGATGACAAAGCGAGCGATATCTTCCTTCTCTTCCAAGTTCATGCCGGCCATGGGCTCGTCCAACAGGAGGACCTTGGGTTCCAAAGCCAACGCGCGTCCCAGCTCCACTCTCTTGCGGAGGCCGTACGGCAATGCTCCCACCACTTGTTTGCGGATAGACTGGATCTCGAGAAAGTCGATGATCTCTTCGACGGTCTGACGGTGCTTGATCTCCTCGCGGCGAGACCAACCGAAGTAGAGGGCCCCGGTCACGAAGTTCTGCTTCATGAACACGTGCCGGGCTGCCATGATGTTGTCCTGGGTGCTGAGTCCCGTATACAGCTCGATGTTCTGAAAACTTCGGGCGATACCCATCCGGGCCAGTTTGTCCGGCCTCTGACGGGTGATCTTGTTCTCCTGGTAGTAGATCTCGCCCTTCTGCGGCTTGTAGAAGCCACTGACACAGTTCAGAAGAGCGGTCTTCCCGGCGCCGTTGGGCCCGATGATGGCCAGAATCTCATCAGCCCTAATATCCAGGCTGACTTCCGAAAGCGCATTGACACCGCCGAACGACAGAGAGACATCTTCAATCCGAATGACGGTGCTCTTCTCGCTCTTGGTCAGGTTCTGTTCAACCGCGATTGCCAATCGCCCCCCCCGAAAACTGCCACACCATTCACCCGCCAGCGTATCACCGGTAGACACCGTAGCACTTGACCGTGCTGATCATCGCGTCGAGGTTCTCGTCCTTCCCGGCGTCGGCGATCGCACCCACGTCGAGAATGAACCCACCTCCCTCGCCCGCGACGTCGATGAGGTCGCGGACACAGGCAGCCGTACGTTCCGGAGTCCCGGCGTAGAGCAGCGAAAGGGGGACATTGCCCTGGATGCAGGCCACCTTGCCGACTGTCTGCTTGGCCAGAGCCATATCGGTCTGATCGAAGAGCCACAACGTGGAAGCCCTCGGTAGGTCCATGATGGCCTCAAGCCGGCTGTCATAGCGGCCCTCGGCAAACAGGAACGGAATCATTCCTTCATTGATGAGACCAATGATGGTCTTCCGCAAGGTCGGCCAGTAGAAAGTGTGGAACTGCTCGTCGCTCATGAACCCGTCAGCGCCCTTGTGCAGTGGGATGAAGCAGAGCGGGACCACGGGGCTCCGGCTCTTCCTGAGCGGCCAATCGATCGCGACCTGGACCAGGCGCTCGCACGCAGCGATGACCGCGTCCGGGCGCCGGTACATGTCGAGAATGATGCCCTTCGTGCCACGGAGCGTGTCGCCGAGGATGTCGAACGGGGCCTTGGTGGCCGATCCCGCGTAGCGCGGAAAACCGAGGGTCTGGACTTCGGCCATCGCAGGCAGCACAAGCTTGAACCAGTCGTTGGCCGCTTTGGCCGCCGCAGTGAGCTTCTCCAGGCTCGTGACCATCTCGTCACTACCCCAGCCGAGGACCTGTCCGAAGACGAAGGGCAGCTCGATGTAGTCCCAGAACGACGACAGCCCACCAAAGCCCTCGTAGGCGCCCACTGTGCGCGGCAGGTAGGTCCGGAGAAGGAAGTCGGTCGGGTCGGAGATGAGCTGGTCGTAGTCCTCGGGGACCATCCACTCCTTCTCTTTGTACTGGTAGCCCGCCGTCTCAGAAACGCCGTGCCCAGGCCAGCAGTAGAGCTTGTAGTCGAGAGCGGCGAACATAGCCGCGGGCGCCGTGTTGTGCAGCGGGTCTACGGAGGCGTCGGGCTGGAACCTGAGGTTGAAGTCCTTCCAGGCCTTCAGCGCGCGGGGCGTGTCGGTCATGGACTCATATGACGTGAGCCCGCCGCTCTTCGCGGGCCAGAAGCCCATGGCGAGACGCACGGGCACCCGGTCGGGCTTCTCCAGGTTAAGGGCAGCCACGATGCGGTCCACCCGGGCTTTGTACTCTGCTTCAGCCTCGGGGCTGGCCCACTCAATGTCGGGATTGCGCCACTTGTCGACGCGCCAAGCGCGCCGCTCCTCGGGGGACATATTCGCCCAGGCTTTGTCTGCCATCTCAGGCTTCTACGAGTTCGTGGACCATCTGGACTCCTTCCCCCCGCTAGCTGAGCACGGCTCTCGCCGGCACAGTTCGCGACCCGCCCGAGCACGGTCGGCCGTCTACGCAACCTTGCGTCCCGGAGCCCGATGAGCATATAACATAGCGGTGTGATGACGCAAGAGGTATATTAATGATGGTCTAGTTGTTGTGATGCGAAGTAGCAGTATTTGTATACTCTCGATGCCATGGCGATTTGCGTGAATTCCACGGCAGGTGAGTGCATCCGAAGGAGGCGCGAAGACCTCAGATGAACCGGGTCGAGGGAGGACGTCCAAGGACGAGCGACTCTGGTAGTGCTCGAGTTGCGCCTGCGGCTGGCGACGTGGAAACAAAGCAGCCGGCCTATCGGGTGATCTTTGGCGCGCTATCCGAGCGCATCTCGACCGGAATCTACTCACCGGGTAGCCGCCTGCCCTCTAGTCCGCTGCTATGCGCCGAGTTTGGAGTCAGTCCAATGACTGTCAGGCGCGCACTCACCGCCCTCAAGGGCCAGGGGCTGATCTCCTGTGTCCAGGGCCGTGGGACCTTCGTCAGATCTCCCGACCTGAGCAAGTCAACATTCAAACTCACCTCGCTATCGGGAGAATGGCTGGACGGTTCCGCAGAGATTCGGCTGCTTTCTGTAGCCATGGCCAGGGCCGATGGCAAGACGGCAGCAATGCTCGATATCGTCGAGGGCCAGCGGGTCGTCTGCCTTCGGCGACTGGTGACGAGTAGTGCGGGGCCGACCATGTACCACACCGAATACGTTGTCTACAATCCTCGTCGTCCTCTGCTTGAATCGCAGCTTCAACTGACTTCTCTGCATGCTTTCCTCGAGTCCGATCGGGGGGAGAGATTCCCCCGTGGCGAACTCACGGTCAGAGCGATGAATCTCGACTGCGAAGGCGCCGAGGCTCTGGACGAGCCGGAGGGGGCGGCCGCTCTCTGCCTGGAGCACCTCTTCCGTGATGTCGCCGGCCATCCCGTCAGCTGGGGCTATTTTCTTCTTCGCGCCGAGTCGTTCCAGTTGAGCGCCCAACTGGGGAACACCTAGTCAGTGACGAGGTGAGGACAGATGTCCACGCTTGATTCCCTGTATCTGGCCCTCATCGACTTGGATGAGGAACTCACACTCAAACTCGCACGAGAAGCCGTCGAGGGCGGAGAGACTGCGCCGCGGATGATTCTCAGCACATGCCAGCAGGCCCTGCGGATGGTCGGAGAGCGATATGAACGCAAGGAATACTACCTGGCGGCGCTTGTCATGGCGGGAGAGTTGTTCAATGAAGTGCTCGAGATGGTGCAGCCGCTGCAAGAGCCCTCGGAGCCAGACGTTTCCAGCGGGACCATCGTGCTGGGCACAGTCAGCGGTGACATTCACGACATCGGCAAGAACGTGTTCGGTACGACACTGAGGAGTTATGGGTTCAAGGTGATCGATCTAGGGGTCGACGTCTCGAAGGAGAGGTTCCTCGCTGAGGTCAGAGAGACCCATCCTGACGTGGTCTGCCTTTCCGGCCTCATACTGGCTGCCTTCGAGAGCATGAAGGCGACGACCAGGTTGATTCACCTCCACGTCGCGGATCTTGGCTACCGGCCGCCGATAGTGTTGGGAGGCGGCACCGTGGACAGCGATATCTGCGACTACGCAGGGGCCGACTCCTGGAGCACAGATGCCATGGAGGGAGTACGTATCTGCCAGGAATTGATCGGCGGGAAGAGCGAGGCCGCCGGTTCCGCCCAGACGGGTCGGGCATAGGAGCCTTCCCACGCCGTCCCACGGTGAGGTCCGGGGGGATGCCATTGATAACGCGCTCGCCGAGACCATCAACGGCCTCTACAAGACTGGTTCAACAGCCGCCGACTTCTTGAACCGATCGGCTACGTCCCCCGGCGGAGTTCGAGGAGATGGACTATCGCGAGCCGTCCCCTGTCGAGGATGAGAGACTCAAACAAATGAGTCTCCATCAAACCCGGAGCAATTCAGGCAGCTTGCCTCTGCCCAAAAGAGCTGATATGACTAGCGTGAAGGACAGCATGGACGTGCTCAGCAACCGGCCGGAAGCGGCCAAACAAGGAGGCTTACATGACAGACATGTCTCGACCCAACATCCTCATCCTGTGGGGAGATGACATAGGCTGGTGGAACATCAGCTACAACAACCGGGGCCAGATGGGCTACCGGACCCCCAACATCGACCGGGTGGCCGAGCAAGGCCTGGCCTTCAGCGACTACTACGGTCAGCAGAGCTGCACCGCGGGTCGGGCCGCGTTCATCACCGGCCAAAACCCCGTCCGCACCGGGCTGACCAAAGTCGGGATGCCGGGAGCGGACATCGGCCTGCGCCCCGAGGACCCGACGATCGCCGAACTCTTGAAGCCCCTGGGCTACGTCACCGGCCAGTTCGGCAAGAACCACCTGGGAGACAAGGACGAGTTCCTGCCCACCAATCACGGTTTCGATGAGTTCTTCGGCAGCCTCTACCACCTCAACGCCGAGGAAGAGCCGGAGAGCCCTGACTATCCGAAGGATCCCATGTTTCGCCAGCGCTTCGGGCCGCGCGGCGTGATCCACAGCTACGCCGATGGGCGGATGGAAGACACCGGGCCCCTCACCAAGAAGCGCATGGAGACCATCGACGAAGAGATCACCGAGCGCGCCCTTAGCTTCATGGAAGAGACCAGCAAGTCGGGCAAGCCGTTCTTCCTGTGGTGGAACTCCACGGCCATGCATTTCCGGACACATCCGGCGGAGAAGCACCTGGGCAAGAGCGGGCAGGGCTTCTACAACGACGTCATGGTGGCCCACGACGAGCTCGTCGGCCAGATGCTGGATAAGCTGGACGAATTGGGTATCGCCGACAACACGATCGTCATGTACTCCACAGACAATGGGCCTCACTACAACACCTGGCCCGACGGCGCCATTACTCCTTTCCGGAGCGAGAAGAACACCAACTGGGAAGGCGCCTGGCGGGTGCCGGCCTTCGTCCGCTGGCCCGGCAGGTTCGCCGCCGGCAAGACGCTTAACGGCATCGTGTGTCACCAGGACTGGCTGCCCACCCTACTTGCGGCTGCGGGAGAACCGGACGCCGGGGCGAAGCTTCTCGAGGGACACGAGGCCGGTGGCAAGACCTTCAGAGTGAACATCGACGGCCTGAACATGCTGCCCTACTTGACCGGGCAGGTTGAGAAGAGCCCCCGGGAGTCTTTCTTCTACATCAACGACGACGGCCAGCTCGTGGCAGTGCGGCACAACGACTGGAAGCTCGTCTTTATGGAGCAGAGGGCCAAGCAGCTGGCCTGCTGGGCCGAGCCGTTCGTGCCGCTGAGGATACCGAAGTTCTTCCACTTGCGCCGCGATCCGTTCGAGCGAGCGGATGAGAACTCCAATACCTACTACGACTGGATGATCGACCACGCCTATCTACTCTACGGCGCCCAGGCGCTCGTCGCCCAACAGATCCAGTCGTTCAGAGAGTTCCCGCCCAGGCAGAAACCGGCATCATTCAATCTCGACCGCATCTTGGAGACGTTGCAGGAGGCCTCAGGAGCGGGTATGCATTAGCGTGGGGGGCCAGCGGAGCGAGTTGGCCGCGGCCTAGGACCGGTCGGCTCCGGGCTCTGCCGTGCCGGTCTTGCGCTGCGACATCCAGTCCTCAGCCGCCGCATGAGCGTCGTAGAGCGACTCCCCCACCTTGTCGGTCTTCGTGAAGATGTTCCGGCGCGAGACTGAGTCGACCATCCCGGCACGGGCTAGTTGCTCTCTGATTGAAGGGTCGACCTCGGCCAGCATGAGCCGGCTGTTGTGCTCCTTCAGGTCGGCGGCGTACCGCTCCACCATCTTCATGAAAGTGCTGCCCAGCTCGCTTCGCCCGCGCAGGTTGAGGATGACCACAGCGTGTTTGGTCTTTTCATCGATGGCCGGCAACTTCTCTTCGAGCACGGGGGAAGCGGCGTAGAAGAGGCTACCGTAGGGGACGTGGCGAAGAAAGCGCCGACAGGCGTGGCCAGCATCACGGCATAGAGGGCGAAGAGTGGATTGATACCCGCGAGCACGCCGGACGCGAGCGCATCGGGCACGCTCACCATGCCAAGCACGAGGCCGGAGGTCAGGTCCGGGCCCACAATCCTGCGGTCGAATCTTCGACCTTTCAGCCGGCCGATCGACTTCATGCGAGGTCCCGGTTGTAGTCCAGTTCAGCTTGCGGGGCCCCTACGACCGCACTCTCCTCTGTCATGTTCCCACCGCCTTTGAACCTCGCAAGTGACCCGGGCCTCGAGAGGCTACGGCAGAGGAAGGCCCTGGCTCATCGAATCCCTGAGTTCGAGCATGCTTTGCTGACCGACACTGATGATGCCCTGGTATGGCCGGTCAAAATCCAGGATAACGAAAAAGACCGCGGCCACGATAAGAGAAATCATCAGGGCGGCGATCAAGGACCGCCCGCCCGCGAATCCGGACGCATAGCCCATCACCGCCAGCGTAGCGATGCTGACGCCAAGGATGACCCACAGCACCGATTCGGGCACGTGGTTGCGCAGCCCGGCATCCCGACGGACCGCCGAGTCGATCACTTCATTGACGGCCTGAACGTACAACCCGGTGGTCACGGCCCGCTGATCCAACTGCGAAGCCGCGGCCCCGATCGACCACAGTTCGCGCTGCAACGCCGTCTGCTGGGCCCGGATGTCGGAGGCTCCGCTCAGATACCAGTCCGGGCGGGCCAATTGAAGACGAACGTCGACGTACTTCTTGAAGGCATCGACCGCTTGGCTCCGCTGGGGCTCGGGCAGCAAGGAGGCCCGCAGGTACGCGGTGCCGACGGCGTTCGCCTCATCGACGACCGCCGCCTTGCGGGTTTCGAATCGAGACACCGCCATCGACAGGCTGAACGCGAGTAGAAGTCCGAGCAGCGCTGCCACCGCTGCCTGGGTGGCGCCGATATGATCCTTCTTCAAGCTGGTTTGAGACCTGTTACCTCGCCGCCCCAAGCGGTAGCCGGCTTCGGCGGCGCCAAAGCAAGCGATGAGGAGAACCAGCGCGATGAAGATTGCCCTCTGTCCGAACAAGAAAGATCCCATGCCGGCGACGATATCAAGCCTGCCGACGCTTCGGCAGGCGCGTAACCGCCGCTAGGCGAACGCGCGGGCCGAGGCCATTGAGGACGCTGACGTTGGCGGAGTCAAGTGCCACCACCCGTGTTACACCCTGGCTCACCTCATCCCGACGGCGTTACCGCTCTGGTCTTGGCTCTACCAACTCATACGTGGAAGCACCGGCCTCGCGCTGCGCTCCCTCCTTGTTGGTGACCGCCAGCGGCTTCTCCCGTACGAACAGAAGCAATACAAAGGCCACCGCCATCATCGGGACGAGATAGAGGTAGATCGGCGCGAGGGCGTCGTTGTACGAAGAGACGACCGCGGTCTTGAGAGGCTCCGACATCTGGGCGACACTCGCTGGGGTGAGGGCGTTCGGGTCCACGACCCCACCGGAGCCGGCTCCGATAGCGGCCAGCCTTTCGCCCAGAAGCCCCAGAAGCCGGCTGGCGAACAGGGTGCCGACGATAGCCGAGCCGAGCGTGGCTCCGATCTGTCGGAAGAAGTTGTGGGCGCCGGTGGCGGTACCGACCATGGTGATGGGGAACGAGTTCTGGACCATGACGATCAGGATCTGGAAACCGATCCCGGTGCCAAGACCGCACACGAACAGGTATAGGCAGATCGTCCACAACTCGGTGTCGATAGTCAGGGTGGAAAGAAGATAGAGGCTCACGGTGCTGAGAAACGCGCCGGCGGCAGGCATCCACCTATACCTGCCGGTCCTGCTGACCCTGGCTCCGGAACCGACGGAGGCTATGAGGATGCCGGCGGACAGGGGCACGAGCAGCAGACCGGACTTGGTGGCGCTCAGCCCGCTGACCATCTGCAGATAGCTGGGCATGTAGATGATCACTCCCATAAAGGCTATGGAACTCAAGAGGCCGGCGATGGTCACCAGGTCGAAGTTGCGATCCCGGAACACGAGCAAAGGAACGATGGGTTCGGCGGCCCTTCGTTCCACGACGACGAACAGCGCGCTTCCCACGATCGCCACGGCCGCGAGGCCGAGGACGATGGGTGATCCCCAGGCATACTGGCGCCCGCCCAATGAAGCGACGAAGACGATCGCCGTGGTCACGACGGCCAGCGTGGCCATGCCCAGACCGTCGATCCGCGGGGCTTCCTTCCTGCGTGTGGGCGTCCTCAGGAATACGCTGGTGGCAACGACCGCCAGGATCCCGAGAGGCAGATTGAACCAAAACGCCCAGCGCCATCCGATCGTGTCCACAAACCAACCGCCAAGGATCGGACCAAGCACGGATGCGATGGCCCAAGCGCCCCCCAGAATGCCGAGGTACGTACCCCGACGTCGTGGCGGGATGATATCGGCGATGATGGCCTGCGAAAGGATCATCATGCCTCCGCCGCCAAGACCCTGTACGGCGCGCGCGGCGATGAGCACCGGCATGGAGCCCGCAAGCCCGCCGAGCACCGAGCCCGTCAGAAACAAGACAAGAGCAACCAGCAGAAGGGGTTTATGCCCCAGAAGATCGCCGAACTTCCCGTAGACCGGCATGGTCACCGTAGCGGCGAGGAGATAGGCGGTGGTCACCCACAGCATCTGGTCCACCCCATTCAGGTCGCCCACGATCGTCGGGAGCGCGGTCGCGAAGATGGTCTGGTCCAGGGCTGCAAGTAGGGTAGTGACGAACAGCGCCGCGACCACGAGGGTCAGCTCTCGTCTATTCGCTGCCTCCGACGGCGCCTCGTGGAATCCCTCAGTGCCCCCGCGGCCCGTCAAGCCCTGCTCCGGTAGTACGTGTACCAATGCTCGAGCGTCTTCCCCGTGAACCACTCATCCTCCGCCGCAGGCGGGTACACGGTCGGCAGGATGATGTCCCGGTGGTCTCCACCCACCTTGATGGCTTGGAGGGTGTTCCGCTTCAGGATCTCGAAGAACTCGAGTTGCCTGCCGATCTCATCGGCGCCCGACACCGGTCCGTGCCCCGGGATCACATGCGCGATGTCCATCTCCAACCAGGTCTTCAGGGTAGACATCCAGGCCTCGGGGTCGGTGGTCCCGTCACCGGCGAAGGGGAACCGTCCCGCGAAGATGAGGTCGCCTGCCAGCAAGACTTTCTCACGAGGATAGTAGCCATAGACAGAACAACTCGTGTGCCCACCGCTGTGGTGGAATTCGAGGAGGTCGTCGCCGCCCACGATGTCCAGCGCCTGCTGAAACAGCAAATGCGGCCGCACGAACTCGACTTCGTCCAGCCATTCGCCTCCCTCCGGGTCGTCCTGCTTCCACCTCGCGCGCGCCTCCGGGCTCCAATCGGGACTCTGCGCGAACGTGTCGACAATCTGCCGCGAGGCGAACACCGTCGCGTCTTTGAACGAGCGAAGTCCAAAGGTATGGTCCGCGTGATAGTGGGTGACGCAGACGAACTTCACCGGGCGGTGGAAGGTCTCTTCCAACGCGGCCCGGAACAGCCGGGAAGCATACGGACGCATGCCCACGTCGACCGCCACGACGAAGTCGCCTAGAACGACAGCCGCGGCGTTGGACACGAGCCTGGGGTCGATGGCCGCCACCGTGCTCTCGCTGACTCGCTGCAGGACGAGCCCGTTGTTGACGAGGTCATGCACCCGCGCCGTATTCAATGACTGCCTCCGTCAGCGCGAAGACGTTCTCCCGCCTCGCCTCGTCGGGGATCCCGATGGTCCCGTCCAGGATGAGTCCGCCGTTGCCGCCGAACGTGTCGATCAGCTCCCACACGTTCCTCTTGACTTCGTCGACGGTGTCCGTGCAGAGGAGCGAAGCCGGGACGTTCCCCCAGAAGCACATCACATCTCCTATGAGCTCCTTGGCCTTCTTCCGGTCGACTCGGTCGAAATGTCCGATGATCTTGCCGGGCGGAAGCTCCTGGAGAAACTCGAGACGCGACGTGTAGTCTCCTTCGAAGAACGGCATGGGGGTCAATCCGGCACCCACCAGAGCTACGAGAAGGGTCTTGAGACTGGGCCAGTAGAACCTGGCGAACTGCTCGTTCGACATGAAGCTGCCCGCTCCCCTATGAAGCGCGATGAAGACCCGAGGATTCCCCGTGGCGCGCGCAAGAATCACGGTCTGCTCGATGGTCCAGGGGGTGTACAGCTCCATGGCAGCGAGGAGCTTGTCGGGCGCTTGGTACATGTCGAGCATGGTTCCCCTAAGTCCGCGCAGGAAGTCGCTGACGCAGTCGAAGGCAGTGAGCGCCGTTGCCCCGAACAGCGTCGGGTAGCCCAGCTCCCTCATCTCCTCTTCGTAGTCGGCCATGGACTGCTGGCTCGAGGCAGCCTCTTTGGCGAAAGCCAGGAGTCGCTCGAGCATCGACGCGCATTCGGGGCTCGAGAGGTAGCCGCCCAGTAGCCCGACAAGCCCGCGGGAGTCCGACGAGTAGAGGATCGGGGGCAGCGGGTCTCGCGCCACGGCGCTCGCCGGCGCCAAGGTGGTCGCCACCCGTGGCCAGAGCTTCCTGATAGCGAAGCCCGCGGGGTCGGCGAGCAACTCGTCGTACTCGTCCTGGAGCATGTACTCGCCTTCGACGAACTGGAAGGGCTGGTCGGCCGCGAGGCCGCCGCCCGGCCACTTGTACTGTGTGGCGCCCAGAAGCTCGAGCGGCCGCCCTTCCGGAAGCGCCCCCACGGGAGCTGCCGCGTCCCAATCATGCTCCAGCGAAGCGTCGCGCAGCAAGCGGTTGCGCAGCGCGAGGTCATAGTGCATGGCTTGACGCGGCACTCCTCTGGACACCGCCGGATAGTAGTGGACAAGCGGCGCTATAGGCACGCGGTCGGGCCGGCGCAGGCTCGCTGCGTCTTGCAGTCGCTTCTCTCGGGCAAGCAGTCCGGCGGGCAGCGGGCGCTCCTGGGGAGCCGCCGAAACCGATGACGTGGCCGAGAGGTCCTCCGTCCTAGTCACCGAGCAGCCGCTTGCACATCGCCTTCCAGGCCTGCACCTGTTGGTAGCCGACGGGCTCCTCGGTGAAAGCGTGACCCTCCCATTCCGCCGAGATGGTGCCGCGATAGCCCTCTCGCAGGAGGAGGCCCATGAGCTCGGGATAGGGGAGCGAAGGCTCGTTGCCCGACGCGTCCACTTCGTAGAACTTGCCGTGGATGTGCTTCGTGTAGGGAAGCAGCTCGGCCAGTTGCTCGACCGGAGCCCGACCGAACATGGTCAGAGTCATGTTCAGCTGAGCCCTGGCCGCGTCGCTCAGTCCAAAGCGCCCAGCGGCTTCCGCAAGAGCCCCGAACTTCTCGGGGACCGGCCTGTCCGAGACCCAGACATCCTTCGCGGCGTCGATAAGACCTTCCGGGGCGCCAAGCTCGCGCAATCGCTCCCAGTGAAGATTGGGCGGAGAGATCATCGAGCTGCTGAAGTCCGGGACGAACCCGACCAATTCAGGCCCGATCCGGTCGAAGCATTCCCGCAACTCTATGATCTCGGGATGGTACGCCGAAAGCGGTGAGTGCACCTCGCCGGCGACCTGCACGCCCGCTCTTTCCGCGGCGGGAGCGAGTCTCTCAAAGACCTTGGGGCCGACGAAGCCCTGGATGCGGAGCACCGGGAACCCGAGCTTCTTGGCGCTTATGATCTGCCGCTCCACGTAGACGACGATCTCGTCCTCCGTCATGAGACGCTTCGGGTCGCGGCCCATGTCACAATTGCCTCCCAGGCAGCTGGGGATCAATCCGTGGTGGTCGAGCAACTCGCGGAAGTGCCGCGCAGATTCGTCGCTTACATCTGGGTATTCCCGAAGACTCTGGAATCCCACGATCTCCACGGCCGGGCCCAGGTCGAGCTCGGCAACCTTCTGCACTTCCTCTTCGAGCGTGTACATCCTTCGCAGCCACTCGTTGGTGAAGCTGTATATCGTCGTTCCCAGGATCGGCTTCTTGTTGTCCATGATCGCCCTCCCCCGCCTCACGCGGCGATCTGAGTCGTCGACTGCTTGTTGAGGACGGTCAGGAACTTGCCTGGACCGATGGCGATGTAGGGCGCGCGCATGCCGAACACTACGCCGATGTGATGAGATTCCCCCGGCTTGACCATCCCCGGCTGATCGACGCTCACGATGGCTGAGTCAAGAATGAACCAGAACTCCTCTACCTTGTCGGCCAACTCGTCCAACCGGTAGACGTGACCGTTGATACCGAACCTGATCGCGTCCGGATCGATCGGCTGTCCGTCCACCGACAACTGGAGATCCTGGAGGCAGGACAGCGGCAGAGAGCGGTACCACTTGAACCGCAGTTTGACCTCGAAACCGGACTCGGTAGCCCGCAGGCTATCGTCCTCGATGACGTTGATGCCACTCATGTTCGACCCTCCCTACGCCATATGGACTGCGTCGCCGGAGAGCGCGGAATCGTAGATGGCTTCGAGGATCCGCGTGACCCCGTAGGCCTGCTCGGGCTTGACCACTAGCTCTCCCTCTCCCCGCACGGCTGTCAGCCAGGTATCCAACTCCTTGATGCCGCCCACGAATTGCTCAGGAGCGCCCCCATCTGCCAGGAACGTGCCGCCCATGGTGTAGTTCTGGACATAGAGTTTGCCGCTGTGCTCGCCGTTGACGCGGACGTAGTAGCCCGGTGCCGCCTGCCAGTCGGATGTCCTCACTACCGGGCCGTTCGGGGGGAACATGTCGGCTCCGGCCTTGGTGCCACACAGCATGGTCATGGCTTCGTTGGTGACGATCATGTTGAGCGCCCACGAAGACTCCACCATCACGGTCGCGCCGTTCTTGAACCTCACCAGACCGAAGGCGCTGTCCTCCACCTCGAACTTAGCGGGATCCCAGGGGCCCATGATGTTGGCCGAGCTCCCGATCTTCGCGATCTTGTCGAAGGTGGAGCCGAGCACGGTCGCGGGCTCGTAGTTGTCCATCATCCACAGGGTCAGG
>CAVRJE010000025.1:0-90923 GCA_963721365.1 uncultured Actinomycetota bacterium | reverse complement strand
TCCCCATCCGGGTCGCCCTGCGCGGCCACCGATACCGTCCCCGGGCCGGCTGCCGCCTCGGTCCCGGCCGGCTCCACGAATCTCGTCTGACTCGCCGCGAGCTCCCGGGCGGTCAGGATGGCTAGGGCTATCACGATGAGTCCCATGCCGGCCGCCTCCAGCGCTCCAGGCCGCTCCCCCAACTGAATCCAGGCCGCCACCACGCCGACGACGGGAACGGCCAGGCTGCTGAGCCCGGCGGTGCCGGTCGACAGGCTGTGGAGGATATAGAGCCACAACACCCAGGTGAGAGCGTTGGCCGGCCCGATGTTGAACAGAAGAACGGCGATGAACGTGCCGCTCCACTCCACCGGCTTCGTCGCGGTCAAGAGCGCGACGATGATCAGCGGTATCGAGCCGAACAGCCCCTGCCAGGCAATCAGCGTCAGCAGGTCGATGTCGTGCCGGCTCCGCATGATCTTCACTACGATCGAGCTGGCAGCCCACACGAAACCGGCTGCCACGCCGTAGGCTGCTCTCTAGGCCACGCATGTTCCAGGGACCCAGGATCGACACCAGACCGGCAAGAGCGAAGATGACCGCCCCCCACTGCAACCCGCGCACCGGTTCGTGCAGGATAGGCCAGGCGAGCAGCAGCAGCCAGAAAGGCATGGTGTATGCCAGGATGGACACCTTGCCGGCGCCCCCGAGGCTTACCGCCCACATAGCCAGACCGACGAAACCGCCGGTCTGCAGCAGGCCGAAGATGATGGTCAGACCAAGAGCCTGCGGCCGCAACCGCCGGTGAAGCAGGGGCAGCAGCATGAACATGAAGACCGCGCCGAAGAAGGTGCGGAGCGCGGCAAAGGTGAAGGGCTCGGTGTACGCCATGCCCACCTTCATCACCACCCAGTTATAGCCCCAGATCAGGGCGAGCAGGGCGAGGGCGGCGAAGGGAAGCCAGGCGACGCGGCCTTTGCCGCCGGCCGCGGTGTCGGTGCGCGAGCCCACCACGTTGGTCAGTTGACCGTCACGGTCTCGGTACGGGTCACGGCCAGACCACGCCGTCCGCACTCGGCGACGAAGGCGTCGCGCGCCGCTCGGGGCAGTTCCTCCGGACAGAGAAGTCCCGTCTCGGCGATACGGCCCTCGACAATGAGTTCCGCGTAGATCGAGGCGGGGGTGCTCGTCCCGTACGAGACGCTCGTAGCTCCCGGGATACGCTCATTCACCCATTTGATGTCCGGGGCGAAGATGGCGTGGTTGATGCTCGCCGGCCTGCCCCGCTCGCTCGCCGATGCAGTCGACCGTGAGCACCCCGCGGTCGGTGATGGCACCCGAGAGAGCGAGTGCGGCCAATTCGTCCATGGGAGGGTTGGGAGGGAGCGTGGCGACGAACACATCGATGGGCCGGACCTGGGAGCCATCCTTCAGGGTGACAGGGGTCTTGCTCGTCATCCCCGAGGCAACGAGCGCGAGGTCGGCGTCCAGCCCCTCCTCCGGGCCGCCCATCTTGAAGTCGACGTAGCGGAGGCCTTTGTCCCCCCACCGGCGGGGCAGGGTGCGAGGCAGCGTGCTCACTTCCTCGTGGTCGTGGCATATCACGGCGCCGATGCCGAACGGCTGGGGAAACGCATAGTGCTCGCGCCGCCCGAAGATCTCCACCCGCTTGAACTCCCCGTCTTCGTACAGGAGCGGTGGCTGGGCGCAGTCGGTGTAGTAGGTCTCCTGTGACCACACCTGGAGCGGCACCGGCGAATCGAAGATGGCGTAGTCCTTGATGCGGATCTCGAAACACCGCTCGAGGTCTTCGTACCCGTTCGCCGCGAGGGTGTTGGTGAATCCGGGATCCATACCGGTGCTGATTAGGGCCAGCAAGCCGCTCTTCTCAAAATCTGGGGCCAGTGTCAGTTGTTCGAGGTAGGCCTCGTCGATAGTCTTGGTCCGCGTCTGTCCGGACGCCATGTCCTGGTAGGCGGCGCCGGCCTCCAGGCAGGCGCGCATGATGGAGAGGTTGTACTCGGGGATGACTGCGTTGACCACCAGCTTGGCACCCCGAGCCGCCTCGGCCAAAGCCTTCGTGTCGCTCGCGTCCAGAAAGATCGGCTTTGCCTTGCCCGCGCCCACCCTGCCGGCGACCAGCCGCGCCCGGCCCTCGTCGTAGTCGCCCAGGACGATCTCGGTGACCGCCGGATTGCGGGCGAGATTCCAGGTAAGAACATGGCCCTGCATGCCCGCGCCCACGACTAGTACCTTCATGCCCCGTCTCCCCGTTGCAGCCCATTGGTCGCCTCTGGGTAGTAGCCTATCACCATGTACCGGGACCCTGGCAAGGTCCACCTGACCTCCGCCGCGGGTGCGCGCCGCCGGCCGGCCGTCACCGTCGGAGCTACGACCTCACCCAGAACTGGGATAGGCTGGGCGACGAAAGGCGAACTTGAGTAGCAGGGGGAGGCCGCGCCAGGAAGAGTCGCGCCGGCGCCTCTTGCAAAGCCGCCTCCCAGGTCTCTACTATCAACGCATAGAGTCTCGACTGCCGCGACCATTCGAACTGAAGAGGGGGTAGGAATGAAGGGGACCGCAGAAGACCTGGGACCGGCGGGAGCCGCGCTCGATCTCGAGCCCCGCTTTCGCAACCTGCGCCGTTGGAACATCGTGGTGGGCCTCATCCTGGCCGCCCAGGCGGTCGTCATCGCTTTGTTGCAGAACGGGTTCTCAATCCCGGTCGTGGCGACTTGGATGACCGGGCCGCCCGGGACCGAACCGGAGCTTCACAAGATCGGTGACTTCGCTCTTGGCTGGGGCGTGTTCGCCTTCATGGCCATATCGGCGCTGGCGCTGCTGATCATCGCCTCGCCCGGCGTCTTCGGCTGGTACAAGCGCAACCTGTTGCTCAATCGCAACTACGGACGCTGGATCGAGTACTCCATCAGCTCGTCGCTGATGATCGTGCTCATCGGACTGATCTGCGGCATCACCGACCTGGCGGCCATGATCGCGATCTTCGGCGTGAACGCCTGCATGGTCCTGTTCGGGCTGCTGATGGAGAAATACGAGCAACCCGGAAAGCCGAACTGGCTGTCCTTCTACTTCGGCTGCTTCGCCGGAATCATCCCCTGGATCGGAGTCCTGATCTACGTGTGGACCCCCGGGTTCGGCGATCAGAACCCTCCGGGCTTCGTCTACGGGATCATCTTCTCGCTGTTCGTCTTCTTCAACAGCTTCGCCGTGAACATGATCCTGCAGTACAAGAAGGTGGGCAAGTGGAGGGACTACCTCTTCGGCGAGAAGGTGTACATCATCCTTAGCCTGACCGCCAAGGCGCTTCTGGCCTGGCAGATCTTCTCGGCGGTCCTGGCGGGCTAGGCCCTCTTGGCCGGGGCCGCGCGCCGCGCGCGGCCCCGGCTCACCGCCTCGGCGCTTCCTGACGCCTACCTGAAAACCGATTTCCCTTCCGCTTACCCTCGCTGATAGGCTGGGGCGCCTTAAAGCGGCGTCCCCGCGATGCCGATGTCACATACATCTGCCCCCTACCTGATACCCCAACCTGGACGTCGCCCGATTGCGGGCAAGAGCAAGGAGGTCAGGACCATGCCATCCTCGGCACGTTCGACCAGCAGCAAGCGGCGGAGACTATGCATCGGCACGGCAGCGGTGGGTCTGCTGGCCGTCCTTCTCGTCTTCGGCAACCCCCTCGCCGGCCGTGCTTCGGCCACGACCATCCCGATGGTCTTCCCGCTCGAGAAGCGGGTCACCGTACACGACGACTATCTCGCCCCCCGCAGCGGCCACCTGCATCAGGGCACCGACCTCATGGCGGCCAAGATGACGAAGGAACTGGCCTGCGTCAGCGGCACGGTGACCCTGCGCGTGGGCACGTACGGCGGGGTGCCCGAATACTCCCTGTGGCTGGCAGGCGACGACGGGCACGGATACTTCTACATCCACATAAACAACGACACGCCGGGGACCGACGATGGCGCGGGCGGTCTCGCGAATGCCTTCGCCCCCGGATTGGTGTCTGGTGCTCACGTCGAGCAGGGCCAGTGGATAGCCAACGTGGGTGACAGCGGCAACGCAGAGTCGACGGGACCGCATCTACACTTCGAGATCCACGAGACCACCTCTATGTCCTCGCCTTCCATGGATCCTCATGACAGCCTGGTGAACGCTCCGCTGTACAACGAGACACCGCTGCCTACCGGCACGACCCGCTACCAGCAGACCGACTCTCATATCGCGTATGCGGGGACCTGGTACACGTTCTCGACCAACGCGGCCTCCGGCGGCAGCTACCTGCGAGCCAAGACCAACGGAGCCTCGGCGACCATCTCGTTCAACGGCACCTATCTCGGCTGGATCGCCACCAGGGGCACCACGCTGGGCAAGGCGCAGGTCAGTCTTGACGGAGGCGCGCCGGTCACGATCGATCTCGCCGCGTCGTCCGTCGCGTACCAGCAGAGGGTGTGGAATACCGGGACCCTTGTGGAGGGTCCGCACACCGTCAAGATCTCCTGGGATGCCAAGAACGCTGCCGGCAAGTACATAAGCGTTGACGCCATCGAGGTGGTCGGCACTCTGACCGGCGGGTCCGCACCCCCTCCGGGGCCGACTACCACCCGCTACGAGCAGACCGACGGAAAGATCCTGTACGTTGGCAACTGGATGAAGTTCATCAGCAGCGGAGCTTCCGGCGGGTCGTACACGTACGCCGACTCCTCGGCGACCGCGTCTATCTGGTTCGATGGCACCAAGCTCGATCTGATCGCCACTACCGGTTTCACCCAGGGGAAGGCGCGGGTCACCCTCGACGGAGCGGACAAGGGGACAATCGACTTCTCCAGTCCCTTGACACTGCGGATGCAGAAGGTATGGACGACCGGCCCCCTTGCAGCGGGCACGCATAAGGTTGTGCTGTCGTGGATCGGCCAGACCGGAGTGTCAGGCGGCACGCGTGTGAATATCGACGCCGTGGACGTCACCGGCAGCCTGCTGCAGGCAGTGGTCACGACGGTCAAGTAGCCGGACACGCGCCTGGCGCGATGGGATGCCCCGCTTCAGAGACCAGCCTCTCGGGCCGATATGGAAGTTATCGGCGACGTTCGAGCACTGGAGGATCCCATGCGGCCGACCAAGAGGACGATCTATATCGGGCTGGCGCTGCTCGTATTCTCGCTGGCGCTGTTCGCGAACTCCGCCATCTGCTTGGCAGCCCCCACCTTCAACACCCCCGTGAACTCGGACAGCGGTCACGTGGCCAACGCCATCTCGCTGTCGGGCAAAGCCTTCGCCAGCGGCGCTCCGGCCGTGGTGATCACGAGCGTCGACAGCTACGCCGATTCGCTCGCCGCAGGCGTTCTGGCCAATGCCTACTCCGGCCCGCTGCTGCTGACCTCCGCGTCGGCTCTCGGCGCCGACGTTGCTTCAGAGCTGACCCGGCTCAAACCGGCCAAGGTGTTCCTCGTCGGCCTCCCGTCCACGTTCGTCTCGAGTGTCAAGGCCGCGGTGCCCGGCCTCACGGACGCGGCGTCTATCGTGGTCTTGAAAGGCGCCGACCGCTATGAGACCGCCGCCCTCGTCGCCCGCGCGGTTAAGAGCAAACTGGGAACGGTGTCCAAGGTGATCGTCGCTCCCGGCGATAGCTACGGCGCCGCCCTGGCCGCCTCCGCTCTGGCCGCCGCTCAAGGCTGGCCGCTGCTGCTCACGCCGGCCGCCGGCCCGTTCCCGCAATCCGCCAAGGACGCCATCGCGGACCTGGGCGTCGGCTCCGGGCTCGTCGTCGGCACCGACCTCGATCTTGGAGTCGACGGGTTCACCGTCAGCAAGAGGATCGTGGGCGCGACCAGCACGAGCGACCCCGACGGACGCTACGACGCCTGCGCAAGACTGGCCGACTACGCCGTCGCCCAGGGCTGGGCTGAGCTACGCCCACCTCGGGCTGGTCTCCGGTGAGGACTACCCCGACGGGGAAGCGACCGCGGCCTTCGTGGCTCGAGATAAGGGCGTCCTACTCTTTGCCAAATCGACCGGCCTTCCCGCGGCGACCAGCGCAGCGATCAAGGACCACGGCACCGAGGTGAAGAAGGTCGACTTCGTCGGTATCGGCTGGCCGGTGTTCCGGGAGGTGAAGAGCCTCAACAGCGCGCGTGTGACCGCTCTGAGCGCCGAGAGCGGCCCGGTCGGCGGCGGGAACAAGCTCGTGCTCACCGGGAAGACGCTGACTGGTGCGACCAGAGTCCGGGTGGGCAAGGTGGACGTCCCCACTGCCAATTGGAGGGTCGACTCGAGCACCCAGCTGACCATCGCCTCGGTCCCCGCCGGGTACGGCGACGGACCTGTGGAAGTGACCGTCTTCAACTTCTGGGGGCCCAGCCCCGCCAACACCAAGGACCTGTACTGGTACGGCGGTGACGGCGTGCTATCCCCTGGAGAGAAAGTCGTCCAGAAGGCCGTCGAGTATCTGGGCGTGCCCTATCTGTGGGCCGGCTCCAGCCCCACCACGGGTTTGGATTGCTCCGGGTTCTGCATGTACGTCTACAGACAGTTCGGCATCAGCCTGCCCCACTACTCCCGCTCGATGTCCACCTACGGCACTGCCGTGAGCAAGGACGACCTGCAGCCGGGAGACCTGGTCTTCTTCTACACGCCGATCAGCCATGTTGGAATGTACGTGGGAGGCGGCATGATGATCAACGCCCCGCGGAGCGGCGATCTCGTGTGCATAGAAGACGCCTTCCGGTCGAGTTACGTGACCGCACGGCGCATGGTGTCCGCCTACAGCCGCTACGAACAGAGCGACTCGCACCTCGCCTACACCGGCACGTGGAGCACGTCCACGACCACCTCGGCCTCGGGCGGCGACTTCCTCTACGCGAACAGCTCGGGTGCGTCGGTGACCATCGGCTTCACCGGCACGTACCTCGGCTTGATAGCCAAGAAGAGTCCGGTGTACGGCATGGCGAAGGTGACCCTCGACGACAAGACGCCGGTCATGGTCGACCTCTACAGCTCGAGCACGGTCTACCAGCAGAAGGTGTGGAGCACCGGCACCCTAGCCGCCGGCAGCCACACTGTGAAGATTGAGTGGACGGGCACAAAGAACGCTTCGGCCACCGACACCAACATCGGGCTGGACGGGCTGGACCTGATCGGCAACTTGATCGAGGCGACGGCCACTCCTCCGCCGCCGCCGCCGGCATCGACGGCCGCCCGATATGAGCAGACCGACTCCCACATCGCGTACGCGGGCACGTGGGCCACATTCTCCACGACCGGGCCTTCCGGCGGCAGCTACCTGCGGGCCAACACCGCCGGAGCCTCGCTGACCATTGGGTTCAACGGAACCTATCTCGCCTGGATCGCCACCAAGGGCACTACTCTGGGCAAGGCGAAAGTCAGCCTCGACGGAGGGACTGCGGTGCCCATCGATCTCGCGGCTTCGGCCGTCGCGTACCAGCAGAAGGTCTGGGACACAGGGGCACTCTCTGCGGGTGCCCACACGGTCAAGATCGCGTGGGATGCGGCGAACGCGGCCGGCAAGTACATCAGCGTCGACGCGATCGACGTGATCGGAACGTTGGTCACGACCCCGGCGAATCCGCCCGCGCCGTCCACACCTGGCCCCGCTACCACCCGGTACGAGCAGAACGACGCGCACTTCACCTTCGCTGGCGGTTGGATCGCCTCCTCGTCGGTCTCGGCCTCCGGCGGCAGCTTCCGCTACGCCAATTCCGCCGGCTCCTCGGCGACCGCGACGTTCACCGGGACCTTGCTCGCGTGGATCGGCAAGACGAGCCCCTCCTACGGCAAGGCCAAGGTCACCGTCGACGGCGGCACGCCGCTTACCGTGGACCTCTACAGCGCCGACACCAAGTGGCAGCAGAAGATCTGGGACACAGGGACGCTAGCGGCCGGAGCGCACACGGTGAAGATCGAATGGACCGGTACCAAGAGCGCGAGCGCTATCGGCGCGAACATCAGCATCGACGCGTTCGACATCGCGGGGACGCTCGGCCAGGCACCCTCGGTCCCGGCGACTCGGTGGGAGCAGAACGATCCTCACTTCGTCTACGCCGGCACCTGGACTGCCAGCTCATCCGCATCGGCGTCGGCCGCCAGCTTCCGCTTCGCGGACTCCTCGGGGTCCTCCGTGACGGTCACCTTCGTCGGTTCCAGCCTGTCCTGGATAGCCAAGAAGAGCCCCGTCTACGGCAAGGCCAAGGTCACGTTGGACGGCGGTACCCCGATGGTCGTCGACCTCTATTCTGCCAAGGAACTCTGGAAGCAGAAGGTCTGGGAAACGAAGACCCTCGTGCCCGGCACCCATACGGTCAAGATCGAATGGACCGGCACCAAGAGTTCCGCGGCCACCGGCACCAACATCGGGGTGGATGCCTTCGACGTGGTCGGGGCGCTGAAGTAGCGGGCAGCAACCGGGGCGCCGCTCGCTCGTCGCAGCTCACCGGCTCACGAGCTTGGAGGCTGCTTAAGAGCGAAGCGTCACCTTTCAGCAGCCTGCTACGTGAGCGCCCGCGCCAAGCTGACGAGGATAGCGGCGGTCGCTCCCCAGATCCGCCGCCCTGGATAGGGCAAGACGTAGTAGTGGCGCTCCTGCCCGTCACGCCAGAGACTCTCGCGCAGGTGGTTGAGCGGGTCGATGACGAACTGGAGCGGCACCAGGAACACGTCTGCCACTTCCCGCTCGTCGGGGACGAGGGTCACGGGCGGCTCCACCCAGCCCACGAACGGATGGACGCAGTAGTCCGAGACCGTCCTGTGCAGCGGAAGGCACCCGAGGATATCGACCGTCTCGGGAGGCAGGCCGACCTCCTCCCAGGCCTCGCGTAGGGCAGCGGCCGCCGGACTACTGTCGCCCGGCTCGATCCTCCCCCCGGGCAGGCTGATCTGCGCAGGGTGGTTCCTCATTTCGGCCGTCCGCTCGGTCAGGATGATCTCCGGACCTCGTGGGGATGCCACCAGCGCTATGAGGACGGCAGCGGGGACCGGCGGCGTCCCCGCGACGCGGGGCGCGCCCCCGCCCAGATGGATGCTCCGGCCGCGCCCCCGGTTGAGGCTGGGTCCGTGTCCGGAGCGCACGCGGCTGTGAGCCGGCGTCGTATCTCTTCCTTGTCCATGCCGCGAATTATAGAGCCGCGGCCCGGAAGAGCGCCCCCACCCGCGTTCTCCGCGGGCGGCAGCGCCGCCGCCTCTCGTTGCTGTCGCTCCACTCGCCCGGTATAGTCGGTGGCCGCACCAGGCAGGGAGGAGATATCTCATGGCTCTCAGGGAGAACCGCTCGCGCGCTGTAGGTATGAAGACCGCCGCCGTCCACGCCGGCCACCCGCCCAACCCGGTGACAGGAGCCTCCGCGCCCGACGTCGTCATGTCGACCACCTTCATCATCGATCCCGGGGTCTCTTTCTCGGCGGACCAGATCACCGACGAGACGCCCTTTGTTTACACGCGGTGGGGCAATCCGACGGTGGCGCAGCTCGAGGACAAGCTCGCCGTGCTGGAGGGAGCCGAGGACTGCGTGGCCTTTGCAAGTGGCATGGCGGCCATCACTGCTCTCTTCCTCCATTGCCTCAAAGCAGGCGATCACGTCGTCATGAGCGACGTGACATACGCGGCGGCGTCCGAGTTGGCAAACGACAGACTGCCCCAACTGGCGATCGAGGTGAGCCGGGTGGACACGTCGGACCCGGAGAACGTGCGCCGAGCCCTCCGCCCAAACACCCGGCTGGTGTACCTGGAGTCGCCGGCCAATCCCCTGCTGCGCCTCACCGATGTGGATGCCGTCATCGCCATGGCCCACGACGCAGGGTCGCTGGTCGCCGTTGACTCCACGTTCGCGACGCCCGTCGGACTCCGGCCTGCCGAGCGGGGAGCGGATTTCGTCGTCCAGTCCCTGACGAAGTACATCTGCGGACACGGCGACGCGATCGGTGGGGCCGTGTCAGGCAGACGCTCGGAATTGGTCAAGCTGCGTTCGCTCGCCATCCACGTGGGCGGTGTGCTCAGCCCCTTCAACGCCTGGTTGATCCTGCGGGGAGCGGCGACGTTGCCGATCCGGATGGCCGCTCACCAGGAAGGCGCGCTCGCGGTGGCCGAGCACCTCGAGGGCCATCCCCTGGTCACCCGGGTCATCTATCCCGGGCTGCCCTCGCATCCCCAACACGAGCTGGCGAAGCGGCAACTTGAGAACTTCTCGGGGATGCTGACGTTCCAGGTGGCCGATGGGCCGGCCGCGGCCCGGCTGCTTTCGGAGCGGCTTCAGACCATCCACTACGCGGTCTCGCTGGGGCACCACCGTTCGCTCGTCTGCTACCTGCCGACCGCCGATCTCATGCGCACCTCGTTCCATCTGACTCCCGAGCAGGAGGCTTCGTACAGGGCGTTTGCGGGAGACGGCGTCTTCCGGCTCTCGGTGGGTCTGGAAGACCCCGCCGACCTCATCGCCGACATCGACGAGGCGCTGGCGCCGCTGGGATAGCGGGTGCGGCGACGCCGCCGGCCAGGCCGCTCAGGCCAGCGACCCTCCCCGCGCCCGCAGCAGTGTGCCCAGGAACCGGTTGTGCAGCGAACTGCGCGGGTCGGCGGCCCACCGGCACAGCAGTTCGAACATCGGCTTGGTCACCGTGAAGGCGAGCGTGCACGGGTCGAGGTCGGCCCGCGCGGCCTGGTCCAGGGCCCCGATGAGCGCCTGCGGAGCCTCCAGATCGTCGAACAGCGGCGCCAGCTGCATGCAGCCCGACCCGAACCGGGCGACGAGCGGCGTCCAGATCATCCGGGTGGCTGTAGTAGATGGCGCCGGCGGTGAGCACCGACAGCTGGTCGGGGTTGACGTAGAAGGTCACGGTGCGCAGATACTCGTACTGATCGGGACGCAGGGGCCCGATCAGCACGTTGCTCGTGTCGCGGCTCGTAGTGGGGGGCGGAATCGAGCCAGAGGTTCATCAGCTCGTGCGAGGCCTTGAGCCCCTCCTCGTCGCACAGGAACTCCACCAGTTCCTCGCGGGAGCGCTCGGCGCATGCCCGAGCAGGTGCATGGCGCCGCAGCCGTGCTTCTCCTTGGTGAGTGAAGGGTCTTGCCCTCCCTCCACGCCGTGGTGCGACCTTGAACACGCACTCGCCGTCCCTTGCGGCAGCACCAGCGGCGCGAACGGAGCGGGTCGGGAGCGTCGTAGAAGCCGATGAGCGGCTCCGTTATCGACAGCCGTTCGAGTATCGGCGAGACATCGGGTTGCACGGCTTCTCCTTTCCGCTGCCACGGCGCACTGCGCCTGGCCGACGGCCGCGATGGCCGTCGCGCCCGCGGCGGCCGCTACGCAGCGTACACGCGCACATTATCCCCGTTGGCGGCGTCGACGCTGATCTCCATCTCCCGGAGCGACTCGATGAGGTCCTCGAGGTCCTCCGGCTTGAGGTTCTTCAGATCGATGGACATGCCCTTCTCCGCCATCGACTTGTCGATCTGCTCCATGGCCTGCGGCGGGATGAGCGACGTGAGCTTGAGACCCGCGCGCACCAGGCTGAGCGGGATCTTGACGTTCACGTTGTCCCCCTTGGTGCTGAGGACCTTGACGTACATGAACTTGGGCAGTTCGCCGGGACGCTCTTGGGGGCGGCGGGCGCGCTCGCGGCCTGCGCCGCCCGCCGAGTCCACGGCATCCAGCAGCCGCCCCGCCTCCTCGGCGGTGATCTTGCCGGCGGCCAGTAGGTCGAGTATGCGGTCACGTTCCTGGCTCATGATGTTCTCCTTTCTAGCGCAGCGTGAACGCTACGGTACGGGCGGGGTCCTGAATGAAGACTTCCACTCCCCTGGTCTCGCCGACCACGCCGAGTACGCCCACCAGCAGGCGGGTGTAGGCGCCTCTCTGGCCGGAGAGCAAGCGGAAGGCATCCACCAGGCAGCGTGGCGACGAAGGTCAGCAGCCAGGAAGACAGATGGCCAGGGGCCACAGCAGGAACAGGGGGAACCAGATGCTGAACTTGGTCCGCTCCTGCTCGACGATGCGCAGGGCCACGGCGTACGGCGGCATCTTCATCGCTCCAGCCTTTCGGTCGCTTCCTGCACGGTGATCTGCCCGCGCTCGAGCAGGTCGAACACCTCATCCTTCTCGCTCACCTGCTCCACCTCCACCAGGTGAAGTTGCTGCACGATGCGGTTCAGCCTGTTCTTGACGGTGGGGTAGCTGATGCCGAAGGCCTTCTCCATGTACTTGATGGACCCGTGGCAGCGTACGAACTCGCTGACGAACACCTGGTCCTCGAAGCGCAGGCCGGCGAGCGGCGGCAGCTCGAACTCCCCCCGTATGCCGATCGTCCTGGTCCGTGAGCCGGACCTCGGTCACCGCGAACGGCCGGTCCCCCACCAGGTCGGTCAATTCCTGCCACTCACTCATAGTGCTCTCCCGCGTCCGGCACGTGCCTGTGCTTTAGCCGCTTGCTGACCCCATTATTGTACGCCATAACTTAAGAAAATCAAGTACAGCATTGATTTTCTTAATTCGAGTGCGGTACTTGTGGATTCCGACTCGGACAGCTCCGCGCATGGCTCGAGAACGCACGCGCCGAAGAGATCACGGGGGCAAGACGGACGGGCGGGCAGAGGGGCGGACGGGCGAACGGCCGGGCCAGCCGGGCGAGCGCCGGCCGCCGTTCAGACAGCTACTTGGTCATTCTTCCAGCAGTCGGAGGCGCCGCCCGCGGTGACCGCGGTCGGGATGCGCGGCGATCCAGGCTTGTGGATCGTTGAGGATGGTCTTGACCGCCGCCTTGACCTTGACGAAGTCGAGCACGTTGTACCGCTTGGCGTTGTAGCCGCTGATCCAGTCCGGCGGGGTGAAGCCCACGGAGATCATCTCGTTGGTCTTGACCTTGCTGCGCAGCTTGATCAGGTCGGGCAGAGCGCTGAGAGGCAGGTTCGTCTCCACGCTCTTCTGGAGCGCGCCGGCGATCTTCGGGAATCGCAGCGTCAGCTTGGACACGCTGTTCTGGTAGAGCATGGCCATGATCACGCAGCGCTGCCGCCCCATGCGCACGTAGTCATCGCTGTCCGAGCGGTCGCGGGCGTAGGCCAGGGCTTCGAGCCCGTCGAGGTGGTTGACTCCCACGTTGAAGATGTAGGACTTCTTCGGTTCCCCCTCGTTGAGCGGGGCGTAGGTGATGTGGAGGGCCGTCTTGAGATTGACGTCGATCCCTCCCAGGGCGTCGACCATGTCGACCAGGCCCATCATGTTCACGACCGCGTAGTAGTCGATGGGCATGCCCAGGATGAGGCTGGCCGTCTCCATGACGGCCTCCGCGCCGGGATCGCCACCGTCAGGAGCGATCTCGGGATGCTGCAATGCCGCCGTGTACAGACTGTTGAGCATCTCCGGATACGTCTTCATGCCCAGAGCGGCGGCCGTCTTCTTGCCGAGAGGAGTGTCGCCCGTGTTCCGCGGGAGGCCGAAGATGGCCACGTTGCCTGTCTTCATGTCGATGCTCGCCACGTTCATGGAGTCGGCCCGCGCCCCTGTGCGCCCGATAGCCGGCGTCGGTGCCTATGAGCAGTATCGTCATGCGGCCGTCGCTGCCCCAGTCGAGAGGGAGGGTGGTGGTCGTGCTCTCGCTGGTCTCTGTGGTCTCGGAACCGGGAGAGCCCGCCGGAGGTGTTGGTCGAGCGATGGGTGGTCGTGGTCGAAGGCTTTGTGCCGTTGCCATCGCTCGCCCGCGAAGACCGTGGTGAGGAGATTGTGGGAGACGATGGTGTAGTAGCCGGCCACGGCGTGTGGAGCGACGGTGAACACGAGGATAAGAGCCAGTCCCACCCCGGTCATCAGAATGCCGGGGCCCGAAGGACGGACGGGCTTCAGAGTACCCACCTTGGCGGTCATCCAGGCGTCGATGACCGCGAACATCCGCACCAGCATGATGATGATGTTGACCCACAGAAGAGCCAGAAGGACCTTGGGCTGGACCACCCAGGCGAGAATGGCGTCGACGCCTCGGGTGAGGATGATGACGCCCACCAGGGAGACGAGGAGGAATATGGCGAGTAGAACGAAACCGCGGCGCCGGACCCCCGCGACGAGCTGGCCGACGCCCGGGATGATGGCCGAATAGAGCGCCCTCAACAGGCGGGCCGGGTAGCTGTCCCGGGGGCGGCTGGTGTAGACGGTGGGCCTCATCATCCAATCACTCGGACAGATTCTGGAGGCAAACCGGTTCCCCTGCGAACCGCGGGTGTGACATACGATACCTGCATAAGTGTAGCCGTCATTATTCCCTGCCGCGGCAGGAACTGTCAAAGAGACGGCCAGCGCGGCGGCGCGACGGCCTGTTCGGACCGGAACCCTGTTCGATATAGAAGGCGTCGGAACTGCGGGGAGCAGGACGGTTTCGGAACGAGGAGGGGAGCCATGACGCAGTCACGTCCCATTTCCACTCGATCAGGGCTCGGACCTGCGCTCATGGCGGTCCTCCCGGCAGCGCTCTTGTTCGGGGGGCTGTTCTTTCTGGTGTCGTGCGGTACCCCGCCGGGTGACGACACGACGACGTCCACGAGCAACGGCGTGACGACCAGCACCACCGGGAGCGCCGCGCATGACGGCGTTCTCCTGGCGACCTCCGACCTGTCCCGGGTCTCGGCCTCGGCCCCTCGGGCAGACATCCTCTCCGCGTCGAAGGCCCTGGGCGCCTTTGGAAGCGACCTCTACGCGGTGCTCGCCAAGACGGCGGGCGACGGGAACCTGGTGTTCTCGCCCGCCAGCATCGAGACCGCCCTGGCGATGACCTACGCCGGCGCGGCGGGAGCGACCGCGGAGGAGATGGCGAAGACGCTCCACTTCGAGCTGCAAGGCGATGCCCTGCATCAGGCCTTCAACTCGCTCGACTCCCTCCTTGAATCCCGCAGTTGGCAGGGCAAGGACTCCGAGGGCAAGGACCAGGGAGTGCTCGTCAAGACGGCCAACAGCCTGTGGGCGCAGAAGGACCTGCCGTTCGAGAAGCTCTTCCTCGATACCCTGGCCGCCGACTACGGGGCCGGGGTGCGCCTGGTCGACTACAAGACGGCTGCCGAAGACGCGCGCACGACGATCAACGAGTGGGTGGCCGGCCAGACGGAGGACAAGATCAAGGATCTGATACCTCAGGGTGCGCTCGACGAACTCACCCGGCTGGTACTGGTCAACGCGGTCTACCTCGACGCCACCTGGGCGTCCAGTTCGACAAGGCCATGACCGCCGACGGCAGTTCACCACGCTCGCCGGCTCCGCGGTGACCACTCCGATGATGAGCCAGTCGGCCGGATTCGCCTACGGGAAGGGCGAAGGCTGGGAGGCCGTCGAGCTGCCGTACGCCCGGGACGAGCTCGCCATGCTGCTGATAGTGCCCGAGCAGGGACGTTTCGCGGAGATCGAGGGACGGCTGAAGAACGGCCTGATCGAGGAGGTCGCCGGCGGGCTGTCGAGAGACGCCGAGGTGGATCTGACCATGCCGAAGTTCGAGTTCCGCACGCAGGCGGGTCTCGCCGACGCGCTGAAAGCTCTGGGGATGGAAAAGGCGTTCGACCCTCAAGCAGCGGACTTCTCGGGCATGACGAGGCAGGAAGCTCTGTACATAAGCGACGTCATCCACGAGGCCTACATCGCGGTCGACGAAGAGGGCACCGAAGCGGCCGCGGCGACCGCGGTGATCATGCGGGCCACGGCGGCGCCGATGACCATGGTGCAGATCAAGGTCGACCGGCCCTTCCTGTTCGCCCTGCGCGATCGCGACACCGGCGCCATCCTGTTCCTCGGCCGGGTGACCGACCCGACGGCGTAGTGACCGCGCCCCGGCGGTGACCGCGGGGCGGCGCCAAGCGACAGCGACGGACCGGCGCCCCACCGGCTGACGGTGCCCGACCCGCTGATTGCGCCGCGCCGCCGGGCGGACCCGCCCCGACCGCCCGCCCCGCTGTTTCCGTCGGGGCTGACAACCCCCGGGCTTGTGTGCCATCCTGATAGATAGTGTATTTCGCTCTTCCGCCCGTTGTGAAAGGAGACCTAGGACCATGAAGATGAAAGGTTCCCAGACCGAGCAGAACCTGCTCAAGGCGTTCGCAGGCGAGAGCCAAGCGCGCAACCGGTACACCTACTTCGCGAGCAAGGCAAAGAAGGAGGGCTTCGAGCAGATAGCCGCCATCTTCGCGGAAACGGCGGACAACGAGAAGGAGCACGCCCAGATCTTCTTCGATTACCTGGAAGGCGGACCGGCGGAGATCACCGCCACCTACCCCGCCGGCAAGACCGGCAGCACCGCAGAGAACCTCCTGGCCGCGGCCGAGGGCGAGAAGGAAGAGTGGGGCGCGCTCTATCCGGGTTTCGCGGCATGTCGCCGAGGACGAAGGCTTCAAGGACGTCGCGGCCTCCTTCAGCGAGATCGCCGAAGTCGAGGAGCAGCACGAGCTCCGCTACCGCAAGCTGCTGGCCAACGTGGAGAACGGCCGGGTCTTCAAGCGGGACACCGCGGTCAAGTGGCACTGCCGCAACTGCGGCTACATCCACGAGGGCACCGGAAGCCGCTCAGCACCGCGAGCCTACTAGAGTCGAGCCCGGCGTGCAGAGCACGCTCGCAGGCCCTACTGCACGACCGACCTCTCGGGTCACGAGGACCATGGACGTCGATCTGCGACGGTCCCTGCACCGGATCGAGCCGCTCGCGTCGATGGCAAGACCAGCTCTGAGCACTAGCGAACGGTGAGCGCCTACGAGGACATCAAGCTCGAAGGACACATCATCGATTCGCTCCTGCTGCCGCAGGTGCTCGACGACATCCTCGAGCGCGGTGGCGAGTACCGCATCCTCCGCTTCAAGATGGGCCGGGAGAAGGACGACCATTCGCTGGCCGTCCTCCGGGTGACCGCGGCCGACGAGGTCCAGCTGGACAGGATCCTGCGCGACCTGCAGCAGCACGGCGTGGAATTGGTCGAGCAGCACGACGCCCGGCTCGAAGCGGCGCCCGGCGGACGGCGTCTTCCCCGAGGACTTCTACTCCACCACCAACCTCGAGACGTTCATCCGCTTCGAGGGCCGCTGGATCCCGGTCGATTGGCCGGAGATGGACTGCGGCATCCTGGTGGACCCGGAGGCCGGCGTCGCGCGCACGATACCCCTTATCCAGGTCCGGGCCGGCGACCGCCTCGTGGTGGGCAGCCGGGGCATGCGCGTGGTGCCGCTGGGCCACGACCAGGCCTCGCGGGCCTTCGAGTTCATGGGCTCGGCGGTCTCCTCGGAGAAGCCCAAGCGGCTGGTGGTCGCGCGGGTCGCCCGCCTCATGCGGGAGAACCGGGCCGCCGGCAAGAAGATCGTCGCCGTCTTGGGCCCGGCGATCGTCCACACCGGAGCCGCTCCTGCGTTCGCCCGGCTGGTCGCCGGCGGCTGGATCGACGTGGTCTTCGGCGGCAATGCCGTCGCTGTGCACGACATCGAGTCGGCCTTCTTCGACACCTCGCTGGGCATCAACCTCACGGTAGGGCGAGTCGGTCGAGGGCGGTCACGAGCATCACCTGCGCGCCATCAACCGCATACGGCGGGCCGGAGGCATCCGGCCGGCCGTGGAGCAGGGCGTGCTCACCAAAGGGCCTGTTCTACGAGATCGTGCGCCGGGGCATCCCCTACGTGCTGGCCGGGTCGATACGCGACGACGGCCCGCTCCCCGACGTGATCACCGACTCCGATGGAGGCCCAGCAGCGCATGCGCGAGCACGTGCGCGGCGCCGGGCTCTGCCTCATGCTCTGCAGCATGCTGCACTCGATAGCCACCGGCAACCTGCTGGCGGCCTCGGTGCACACCGTGTGCGTCGACATCAACCCGGCGGCCGTGACCAAGCTGGCCGACCGCGGCAGCTTCCAGACGATCGGCATAGTGACCGACGTGGGCCTGTTCCTCGACGAACTGGTGGCCGAACTGGAGGGCCGGCATGAAAGAGGCAAGGAAGACGAAGGGTAGCGCGGCGCCGCCGGGGCCGCGCCCCGAAATGCAGGGCCGATCAAGGGCATCTACTGGATCTTGGGCGGCCTCGTGATCACCGGCATACTCGCCGGCTACAACTGGCTCCGGTCGCTGCCGCAGACTGAGAGGCGTGAGGATGACCCGGAACCGCAGAGCCGCGAATCCCGTGAGCGGCCACCGGTCCGCGCTACACGCGGTCGGTCTTCTCCTCGTCGTCGTCGCTCTCATGACCGCCGTCGCGGGCTTCGCCGGCGGGTGCGGCGGCAGCCCCGAGCCGCCCAAGACCTCCATGAAGGGCTGGGAGCTCTACAGCTGGCAGGAGGAGCGGGCAGTGGTATTTCTCCCTGCTGGAGGGCACCAACCGCACCAAGACCGTCGCCGAGATGCACGCGGCCGATGCCAAGCTCGAGGGGATAGACGGCCTCAAGCCGGCGCTCCAGGAAATCGCGGCCGGCCAGTTCGTGACGTGGTGGACGCCGTCGTGGGCTGAGGGCACCGTGAGCTTCCCGCCGGCGGAGATGGTGGAGCAGGTGCGGCGCATCTGCGAGGAGCAGGGGCTGGAACTGCAGGTGGTGACCCAGGGGCCGTAGCAGGACCGGGGCCGCGCGGGCTCCGCGGGCACCGAGCGGTGCAGGCCGCTCTCGGCGCGGCACGCGGCAGCGGCCGGCGCTATCCCTCTTTGCGCACCTTCCAGATCTGCTCGCCCGGCCAGCGCCGGTACCACTCCCGGTCGGTCTCGTCGCGGTAGCTGCTGGTCGCGTCGGGGGTGGGCCGCAGCTCGATCAGGTCGTCGATGATGAAGCCATGCGCGCGGAACAGGCGTATCCAGGCGCCGTACGGGAGCATGAACTCCACGTAGCCGTCCCAGGGCAGCGACCACATGCCGAAGTAGTCGATCAGCAACCGGTCGCCCGGGTGGTCGCTGTCGTCGGGATAGCACATCTCGATGATGGGGGTGGCTCCGCAGAAGGCGAGAAGGCCGCCGGGCCGCAGCAGCCGCGCGGCCTCAGGGACCGTCGCGTACGGGTCCCCGAAGGTCATCGCCCCGTAGTCGCAGAAGACGACGTCGAAGCTCTCGTCGGGCAGAGGGACCGACTCGGCGCTGGCGTGGATGATGGGGAAGTCGACCCCGGCGGCATCCATCAGCCGGCGGGCGTGCTCCAGTTGCTTCTCCGACAGGTCCACTCCCACCGGTCTCGCCCCGGCCTTGGCCAGGGCGATCGACCACTGCGCCGCTCCGCAGCCGAACTCGAGGATGTCCAGGCCTTTGACCTCGCCGAGAACCTGGAGTTGGCGTTCCGGCACCTGCCATACGCCCCAACCGGGGCCACCCGGCGCGGCCAGTTGCCCGCCGTGGTCGGTCTGGTAGGTGTCGGCGTCGGTGTTCCAGCTCTCGCGGTTGGCCACCGCGTGATCGGGGAGCTTGTCTGGGTCCAGCCGGTGAATCAGGCACGATTGCCTCCGGTCTTGACGAATGTCCCATTGTCGAGTTCGCGCCAGGCGATGTCGAGCTCCTCCCGGGTATTCATGACGATCGGCCCCCGCCAGGCGATCGGCTCGCGAAGCGGACGGCCGCCGGCGAGGAGGAAGCGGGCCCCTCCGCCTCCCGACTGGGCCGAGATGGACTCCCCGTCGCCGAACAGGACGAGCGTCCCCTGGCCGGCACTCACGGAGTCCCGGCCGCCGCCGAAGCGCGCGTCTCCCTCGAACAGGTAGGCGAAGTAGGTATGGCCCTGCGGAGTGGGGTGCGACCAGGCGATGTCCGGCCCGAGACTCACGTCGAGGAGTTCGGGGTCGATGGCGATGCCCTGCACCGGACCGGCCGTCTCTGCCACCCGGCCGCAAACCACCCTGATCCGGGCTCCGTCCGCTTCCACCACCGGTATCTCGCTTGCCTCGAAGCCCTGGTAGCGGGGATCGGTCATCTTCTGCGCCGCGGGTAGGTTCGCCCACAACTGGAATCCGCCCATCCGGCCCCGCTCGTCGCCCCGAGGCATCTCCTGGTGGATGATGCCGCTACCGGCCGTCATCCATTGCACGTCGCCGCCTCGGATGGCGCCCGAGTTCCCCAGAGAGTCACCGTGGTCGACCTCGCCCTCGAGCATGTAGGTGATGGTCTCGATGCCGCGATGGGGATGCCAGGGGAATCCCGCCCGGTAGAGGGAGGGATCGTCGCCGCGGAAATCGTCAAGCATGAGAAAGGGATCGAAAAGGGTCTCCTGGCCAGAGCCGAAGGCCCGGCGGAGATGCACCCCGGCGCCCTCCAGCGTCGGCCTGCCGGCCTGCACGCGCTGGATGTCCCGTACTGTGTTCATAGGCAGCCGATACCCTCTCCCCGCCGGCGCGAAACTCTGCGGAACTCGACGCGATTGGCTCGGCGCGTCGCGCTGTCCCGGGGTGGGAGGACGGTGCCGGCTATGCGAATATAGTGGCGCCTCGGCTGTCGCCCAACCAGAAAGGCAGAGCACATGGAGGAGCAAGCGAGCCCCCGAGTGGTGCTCAAGACGAGTCTCGGAGATATCACCCTCGAACTCGACGGAGTCGAAGGCTCCGGTGACCACGGAGAACTTCCTGTCGTACGTCTCGTCCGGCCACTTCGACGGGACGGTGTTCCACCGAGTGATCCCCGGGCTTCATGATCCAGGGCGGAGGTTTCAGCGAGGACATGCAGCCAGAAGCCCACGGCAGCTCCCATCACCAACGAGGCCGACAACGGCCTGAAGAACGACCGGGGAACCGTCGGCGATGGCCCGCACCTCCGAGCCCCACAGCGCCACCGCCAGTTCTTCATCAACCTCAAGGACAACGACTTCCTCAACCACACCGCGAAGACGTCCGCAGGGGTGGGGCTACACCGTGTTCGGCAAAGTCGTCGAGGGCATGGGCGTCGTGGACACCATCGCCCAGGTCAAGACCGGGGCGCACGGCCCGCACCGGCGACGTCCCTGCGGACGCCATCGTGATCACCAAGGCTTTCGTCGAGGAGTAGCGAAGACCGGTGCCGTGAGAGACGAGGAGAAGCACGAGCCGGCCCGGGCGCCAGCGCTGCTGGTCGTCGCCGCGGTCCTTGCCGTGGCGATCGCGTTGCTGGCGCCGGCCGTGACGCTGGCCACCGGCGCCGGCCTGGACGAGCCTATACTCATCGCCCAGCCTTCCGCCGCGGATCAGCCGGAAGCTCCCGCGCATCACCGCCAAAGCGGCCGTCCTCGTGGACATGGACACCGGGACGATCCTCTACTCGCGGAACGCCGACAAGCGGTTGGAGATGGCGTCGACGACCAAGATCATGACGGCCATCCTCATCCTGGAATCCATGCCGCTCGACCGAGAAGGTCAAGGTGCCCGCAGCGGCCGTCGGCGCGGCGGGCTCCGCGCTGGGTCTCCATCGCGGCGAGACCTTCACGGTGGAGCAACTCCTCTACGCGATGCTCGTCCCCAGCGCCAACGACGCGGCCATCACGCTCGGCGTCGCCGAGGCGGGCAGCGTCAAAGCCTTCGTGGCGGAGATGAACGCACGGGCCGAGAAGATGGGTCTCACCAACACCCACTTCGTCAACAACTGCGGGCTGCACGCCGAGAACCACTACTCCTCCGCCAAGGACATGGCGAAGATCGCCAGCTACGCGATGCACGACCCGATGTTCCGGAAGCATCGTGTCCACCAGGGAGTACACTCTCCCTCACGCCGGCGGCGTAGCCCACCGGGTGCATCAAGACCAGCAACGAGCTGCTCCAGCGACTACGACTGGGTCAACGGCATCAAGACGGGCTCCACCCCGTGGTCCGGCTACTGCCTGGTCTCCTCGGCCACCAAGGACGGGCTCACCCTGATAAGCGTGGTGCTGGGGGCCAAAGACGAGGACACCCGGGAGGCGGAGAGCAAGGCTCTGCTCGACCTATGGGTTCGAGCGCTGCGCGCTGAAGAGCCTCGTCGATCGCGGCGCGGTCATCGCCGACGTGCCCGTCGCCGACCCGCTGGATCGGGAGGTGCGCCTGGTCACCGCGTCGCCCTATGCCAGACGCCTGCTGGGCGAGGACGAAGTCACGGGCCAGGTGAAGCTCTCCGGGGACGTGACTCTCCCGGTGGAGGCCGGGGAGGTCCTTGGTGAGCTCGAGTTCTTCCAGGGTGAAGCCGACCTCGGCTCGGTGCCCCTGATCGCGGCCTGACCGTGGAGCTCCCCACCCTCAGGATGATCCTCGACCACTTGAACGGGCCCTGGGCCGAGGGTCTGGCCTTGACGCAATTCCTCTAGCCGCCTATCCGGCTACGCGCCGGGGACATGCAGCCTCCGCTGTTCATCGTCAACCCCGCGTGCGGCACCCGGAGGGCCGGTCAGGAGATCGCGAAACTCCTGACCCGGGTGGACCATCTCTATGGCGAGGTGACCGTGCGCTACACCGAGCGAAGGGGCCACGCCGCCGAGCTGGCCTTCGCAGGGGTCGCCGACGGGCACCCGCTCATTGTGGCGGTCGGCGGCGACGGCACGTTCAGCGAGGTGGTGAACGGCGTCCTGAGGGCGCGGCGACGAGGCCGCGGGCGGAGGCGGGCCGGGAGTCGAGCGACCAGGCGACGACGGGGGCGGGGGCGGCCGGGGCCGCCGACCTGCCGCCGGTCGGTCTGGTGAGCATCGGCACGGGCGGTGATTTTCGGCGCACTCTGGGGATCGGCCCGGGTATCGACGGCTCGCTGGAAGCGCTGGCAGCGGGCCGGGAGAGGTACATCGACGTGGTGCGGGCCGAGTTCCGCGCTCGGGACGGGAGCCCGACCGCCGCTACTTCGTCAACGTGCTCTCTGCCGGGCTCGGCGGCCTGGTCGATCACTACATCGAATCGATGCCCTCGTTCATCGCGGGCGCCTTGGCTACTATCTCGCCTCGCTCGGCGCCGTGGTGGTGGGCAAGGAGGGTCAGGTGCGGGTGCGGGCCGAGTGGCAGGGGGAGATCCGCGAAGAGACGCTACCGGCCTACCTGGTGGCCATCTGCAATGGGCGGTGGTTCGGCGGGGGGATGGATGTCGCCCCGATGGCGCGGCCCGACGACGGGAGGCTGGAGGTGGTGACCGTCACCGCCCCGAACAAGCTCTTCATCGTCAAGCGCATCCACAGCGTCTACGACGGGCGTCACCTGGAGGTGCCGACGGTGCACCATTTCCCCTGCGAGCGGATCGAGCTTCGCCTTGAGGATCGAGGCCGCGGAATCCCGGTTCTTGCTGGACGTCGATGGGGACGCGCTCGGCTCCTTGCCCCTCACGGTGGAGGTGGTGCCGAAGCGGTTGCGCGTGCGGGCCTGAGCGGCGCCGGGCGCGAGCGGAGACGGTACGGGGGCGAGGATGGCTGACAGGGCGAGAGGATTCCCAGCGGAAGTCCTACCGCTGCTTCGCTGTCCCCTCTGCGGGACCGGCTTCGCGGCCACCGACGACTCCCTCCGCTGTCCGAACGGTCACTCCTACGACGTCGCCCGGCAGGGGTACGTGAACCTGCTGCCGGGAGGCGCCCGCCAGGGACAGCCGACACCGCCGACATGGTGGCCGCCCGGGAGTCGTTTCTTGCCGCCGGTCACTTCTCGGGGCTGCGCGACTTCGTCTGCGAGATGGCCGAGCGAACGGGCCCGGGAGACGGCGCGGGGAAGGCGCGGGCGCCGACGCAGGCGAGGAGCCGCCCGAGGGCTGCATCCTGGAGATCGGCGCCGGCACCGGCTACTACCTGGCCGCGGTGCTCGACCGCTTCCCCGGCCGCCTGGGCCTCGCGCTGGATATCTCCAAGTTCGCGGCGCGCCGCGCGGCGCGCGCGCACGAGCGGATGGCAGCCGTCGTCTGCGACGCCTGGAGTGTGCTTCCTGTCGCCGATGCCTGCGCCTCGCTGATCCTCGACATCTTCGCTCCGCGAAACGCCGCCGGAATTCCGGCGGGTGCTGCGGCCCGACGGGGCGCTCCTCGTGGTCACCCCGTCACCGCGGCACCTCGAGGAGCTCGTAGCCACCCTCGGGCTGCTGAAGGTCGACGAACGCAAGCCGGAGAGGCTCGAGCAGGCCCTCGCCGCCGATTTCATGCTTGTCGAGCAGAGCCGAGTACGAGGAGCGGCTGCGCCTGTCGCCCGCGGACGCGGGCGCGCTCGCGGCCATGGGCCCGAGCGCGCATCACGTACAGGCTGAGGAGCTGGCCGCGCGCCTGGCGGCGCTCGGCGAGGTAGTGGAAGTCACGCTGTCGGTCGTCGCGTCGACGTACTCGCGCAGGGGAGCCTAGCAGCCTGAATCCCCGCCTATCGACGACGCGTTGTCCGCGGTCTCAATACACCCCGTATTTGTAGGTTCTCGTCGGCACGTCGTTGAGCTCGTTCTTATCGATAAAGGCGACCATGCGGACGATGGAACCGTCGCCCATATGCCAGCGGGTCGGGAAAGCGCAGACGACGCAGCGTTTGCCGAGCACCTTGTCGACGTCTCCTCCCACGTTCTCCCACGCGGGGATGTTGCGCTTGAGGAAGACTTCGTGGACCGGCTCCCACTTGGGATGATCTTCCTTCGCCTTGCGGCCCGGGAAGAAGTCGTTCTCGTACAGCTCCACCACGCGGGGGACCAGCGGACCCGGGCCATGCGCGGCCATGTAGGAAGCGCAGGGATGATCGAGCGCCTGGCAGTCGATACCGAAACCGGAGGCGCCCTGCTCGACCAGCCATTCGCCGGCAGCCTCGCTCAGGCCGGGGCTCCACAGGAAATAGCGGTCCGAATCGCTGTAGAGGCGGTGCCACCCGGTGATGATCAGAGCGTAGTCGCCGGGCTGCAACTTGGGCGTGCACTGGGCCAGCATTTCCGGGGTGATGGTCTGCATGGGCGTGCAGGGGATGTCCCAGATGACGGCCGGAGCGATGAACTTCTCGAGCGCCACGTCGCCGCTGAAGGGGCTCTCCTGGCAGACGTGCGCGGGCGCGTCGTAGTGGGTGGACACGTGCTGCGGGAAGCCGTACATGAGCTGCGTGCGGCGGTTGAACTTCGCCATGTACTGGACCGGAGTGGTATAGGGCTGAGCGCCCGCCGGCCAGGTGGGCTGATCGTTACCCCAGGGGTGGGAGAGGTCCACCATCACCATGTCGCTGGTGATGGACCACGGCCCGGGCTCGTTCCTCTCCGGCGTGGAGTAGTCGAGCTCCGGTGTGGAGTACGACCTGTCGTCGTAGGGCATCTTGTCGAGCGGAAGCGGATACTCATGCATCGGCTTGATACCTGACCTCTCTGTCGTTCGCCTCAGATTATGTGGCTGTCGGCGCAGATTCCCCCGTCCACGGCCATCTTCTGCCCGGTGATGAAAGCCGACTCGTCGGAAGCCAGGAAGACGTACAGCCCCGCACAGTCTTCCGGCGAACCCTTTCTGTGGCCAAGTGGGGTCTCTCGCAGGATCCGTTCGGTCTGCTCCTTCGTCTCCGTCAGGCCGGCCGCGGCCACTATCTCCGTCTGGGTCACTCCCGGTTGCACTGCGTTCACTCGGATATTGAGCTCGCCCAGTTCGGCCGCCGCCGTTCGGGTCATGGAGAGGATGGCACCCTTCGTAGCCCCGTAGACGAAACCCCCGTGCTGTCCGTGGTCGGCCGCGATCGAAGCGGTGTTGATGATCGACCCTCCCCCCGCGGCGACCATCGCCGGGATAGCGTGCTTCGTTCCGAAGAACGTCCCCTTCTGGTTCACCGAGGTGCACAAGTCGAAGTCCTCCTCCGTGAGCTCTTGGAGTGGCTTCGCGACCATGACGCCTGCATTGTTCACCATCACGTCCAACCGGCCGAAAGTATCGACCGCGGACGCGATGAGCCTCTTTACATCGTCTTCGCGGGAAACGTCGGCCGCCACATAGATCGCCTCCCCGCCGGCGGCCCTGATGGCTTGAGCGGTTGCTTCGCCCTGGCCGTCCGTTCGGCGATCGTTGACCACGACCCGGGCCCCTTCCCTAGCGAACGCTATCGCGACCGCCCGGCCGATGCCCGAGCCGGCTCCGGTTACGATCGCCACTTTCCCCAGCAGTCTGGCCATTACCTTCCTCCCAACTCCGAGGCCGCTACTTCCCAGCCAGGCAGGGGGTCAGCGCGCCCGCGCGTACACCGTCTCCGCCGCCTCCGGCCCGCCCGACTGCACGTTGACGCCCTGGGTCTTGAGCACCGATTCCAGCGCCGTCAGGAAGAGCATCACGTTGCGCTCGCTAGACGAGTGACCCTGAAGACCCACCCGCCACATCTTCCCGGCCAGCGGGCCCAACCCGGCGCCGATCTCGAGGCCGAACTGCTGCAGCAGGGCCCGCCGCGTCGCCGCGTCGTCCGCGCCCTCCGGGATCACCACCGCATTCAGGCTCGCGAGCCGCTCCGCCGGGGGCACCAACATCTTGAGGCCCATAGCCTCCACCCCGGCCACCAGGGCCTCGTGGTTGAGCTGATGCCGCGCGAAGCGGGCCTCCAGACCCTCCTCGAGAATGATGCGCAGCGCCTCCCGAAGGGCGTAGATCATGTTGATGGGCGCCGTGTGGTGGTACTTGCGCGCCGAGCCCCAATAGTCGCCCACCATGGTCAGGTCGAGGTACCACGACGGCACCTTGGTCTTGCGGCCCAGTAGCTTCTCCACCGCCTTCTCGTTGAACGAGAGCGGAGCCAGCCCGGGCGGGCAGGAGAGACATTTCTGCGTCCCGCTGAAGGCCGCGTCGATGCCCCAGGCGTCCAGCGTCACCTCGACGCCGCCCAAGGACGTGACGCAATCCAGCATCATGAGCGCGCCAGAGTCCTTGACGATCTTGATGATCTCCGGCAGCGGCTGGCAGACGCCCGTGGACGTCTCGGCATGGACGACCGCGAAGAGCTTCGGCTGTCTACCCTTCAGCGCCGCCTCGACCGCCGACGGGTCCACCGCCCGGCCCCACTCCGCCTCGATGGGGATGACTTCCGCGCCCAGCCTGCCGGCGCAGTCGACCATGCGGGTGCCAAAGACCCCGTTGACGACAATGGCCACCTGGTCGCCGGGCTCCACCAGGTTGACGAAGCAGGCCTCCATGCCGGCGCTTCCCGTCCCCGAGACCGGGATGGTCAGCGCGTTCTCGGTCTGGAACACCTCGCGCAGCAACTGCTGGGTCTCCGACATGAGGACAAGGAACTCCGGATCCAGATGCCCAAGCGTGGGAGCCGCCATCGCCCGCAGCACGCGCGGGGGCACGTCGCTGGGCCCGGGGCCCATCAGGACCCGCGTGGCGGGGTCGAGGTCGCGATACTCGCGGATATCCGGTCCTGACGTCATGCTCTGCCTCCTTCGGGTACGACCTCCGGTAAGATAGCAGGCGAAGGGCAGCTATGAGAGTCCTAAGCAGGGAGTTTCTTGCGTTGGGTCGACCACTGGCCGATGAGCTGCGGGCGATCGTCGGGCCGGACAACGTGCTCGATCGCCTGGCGGACCTCCAGACCTACGAATACGACGCGTACCTGGAGCGGTCAGTACCCCGGGCCGTCGTCTTCGTGCGCTCCACCGAGGAAGTCTCCGCCGTGCTCAAGGTCCTCGCGCGCGAGGGCATCCCCTTCGTGCCCCGGGGCTGCGGGACGAACCTGAGCGGCGGGTCTCTCGCCCTCGACGGCGCCGTAGTCCTCGAGATGGGCCGGATGAGCAAGGTGCTCGAGATCGATCTGCCGAATCAGCGGATGACCGTCCAGGTGGGCATCTTCAATCTGGACATCTCCACGATCCTCTCCCCGCTCGGCTACTACTACGCCCCCGATCCGGCCAGCCAGAAGGCGTGCTCGCTGGGCGGCAACATCGCCGAGAACGCGGGCGGGCCCCATTGCTTCAAGTACGGCGTCACCTCCAATCACGTGCTCGGGATCGAGGTAGTGCTCCCCGACGGCGAGATCGTCTGGTTGGGCGGTAAGAATGCCGATCCTCCCGGCCTCGATCTGACCGGAGTCTTCGTGGGAAGCGAGGGGACCCTGGGGATAGCGACCACCGCCATTCTCCGTATCCTCCGCAAACCGGAGGCGGTCAAGACCATGCTGGCCGTGTGCGATTCGCTCGAGGACGGCGGGAACGTGGTATCGGCCATCGTGGCGGCGGGACTGGTGCCGGCGACGCTCGAGATGGTGGACAACCGCACCATCAACGCCATCGAGGACAGCATGGTCTGCGGCTTCCCCCGCGATGCGGCCGCGGTGCTGCTCATCGAGCTCGACGGTCTGCGGGACGGCATGGACGAGATGGCCGAGGACATCACCCGCATCTGCCGACGCGAACGGCGTGAAGGAGGTCCGGGTCGCCAAGGACGAGAACGAGAGAGCGGCTCTCTGGCGGGGGCGCAAGGGGGCTTTTGGGTCCATCTCCCGGCTGGCGCCCAACTACATGGTGGCCGACGGGACGGTGCCGAGAACGCAGTTGCCCGAGGCGCTCCGCCGGGTGGCCGAGATCGGCTGCCGCTACGACCTCAAGATAGCCAGCGTCTTCCACGCCGGCGACGGCAACCTGCATCCCTTGCTACTCTTCGACAGCCGGGACCCGGCCGACCGGGAGAAGGTCATGGCGGCCGGCATGGAAGTGTTGAAGGTGTGCGCGGACCTCGGGGGAACGGTGAGCGGCGAGCACGGCATAGGCGTGGAGAAACTGGCGGCGCTGTCGCTGGTCTTCACGGAGAGCGACCTCAAGGCCCAGGGACTGGTGAAAGACGCCTTCGACCCGAAAGGCCTGGCGAATCCCGGCAAGCTGCTGCGCAGCATAGCGGCGGACCCGCGGCCGGCGAGCGGCGGAAATCGCGCCGGCCGGTCAGGAGGCGAGCCCAAGCCCGTGGAGGCGTTGATCGGTGCCTAGCGAACCAGTGAAACGCCCTGCCGACGAGGCGCAGCTTGGCGAGATCCTCGCCCAGGCGAACAGCGACGGCGCCGCCTGTCGCATCGCCGGCGGGTCGACCAAACAGGAGTGGGGCAATCCCGGCCGCTTCGACCTGCTGGTGAGCACGGCCGGTCTGCACGGCTGTACCGATGTCGATGCCGACAACCTGACCCTCTCGGCGGCGGCGGGTACGACCGTGGCCGAAGCCCGCGCGCAGGCCGACGCCGTCAACCGCATCCTCCCCCTCGACCCGGGCCGCCCCGGCCGGGCCACGATCGGAGGAGTGGCGGCCACCGGCGATCAGGGGGCCCGGGCGGCCGGTTACGGCGGGTTGAGGGACGTGGTGCTCGGCATCCGCGCCACCCTGGCCGACGGCAGTGCCGTCAAGTTCGGCGGGCGCACCATGAAGAACGTCAGCGGGTACGACATGACCAAGCTGTTCCTGGGGTCTTTCGGGGTCTTGGGGGTCATCACCGAGGTCACGTTCCGGCTCCTCCCGCGATACGACACCCAGGCGCTGATGGTCTTGCCGCTTCCATCGCTGGAGGAAGCCAAGACGAGCGTGGCCCGTGTGCTCGCCTCCTATCTGCAGCCCCTGGCCCTCGAGGTGGTGTCGGCCGACGCCCTTCCCCCCGACCTTGCGAGTCAGCACGGCCAAGCTCCCGGCCGGGCGCGGCGTGGCCGCCCCGGCGACAGCGGGCGCGCCGGCCGCCGGGGCCCGTCCCTTGCTGCTGGCCGGGTTTGCCGGGCACCGGGCCGCGGTCGACCGCTCGATACGAGAGGTGACGGAAGCCCACTCCGGAGCGGCCCCCCAGGTACTTCGGGACGCGGCCGCCGAGGCGCTCTACGAGCATCTGGCCGACGTTGGAGCCGCGGGGGCGAGCGACGGCAGCGGTGACGCAGTCCGCCTCGGGCTGCGGGCAAGCGTCCCCATCAGCCGGGCGCTCGACGTGATCCTGGCGGCTCAGACGCTACGCGGGCGCGAACGGGCTGACCGTCGGCTATCGTGCCGGCGCGGCCCGCGGGCGCGTGGACCTTCTGTTCACCGCCGGGCGCGAGGAGACGGCGGCACGGAAGAGGACTTCGGCGCACCAGGCGTCCCGTGCAGACTGGGTTCGCCGCCTGTCTCTCGCAGATGCGCGGCGATGCGGCCCGCATGGGCGGTTCGCTCTTCGTCACCGGCGGAGCCGGCCTGCTGCCGTCCGGCTACGACGCCTGGGGAGACGTGGGCCCGGCACTGACGCTGATGAAGCGCATCAAGGAGCGCTTCGACCCCAAAGGCGTGCTCAATCCCGGCCGTTTCGTGGGAGGTATCTGATGAGCGGCCAGGCAGCTCAGCCAACGGCGGCCGAGAACAAGGGCGCCGCCGAAAAAGCGGCGCCGCCCGAGGAGTTCCAGGCGCTCTACGACCACGTCGTCACCTGCGGCAAGTGCGGCTTCTGCCAGCCCGCGTGCCCGATCTTCAGGGCGACCGGGCGAGAGGCGAACGTGGCCCGGGGCAAGGTCGCGCTGTTCCGCAACATCGTCGAGGAACGGACCGAGATAGGGCCCGACACCAAGGAGGCCTTCGCGAACTGCCTGCTCTGCCGGGCCTGCACGGAGAGCTGCTTCTCGGCGGTCAAGACCGACAAGGTCGTCATCTCCTTCCGCCACGCCTACGCGGACCGTTTTGGGCGGGGCCTCCTGCAGCGCGGCGTCTTCCGCTTCCTGCTCCCCCGGCCCCGGCTGATGCGCGGGCTCGGTCCAGGCCACCTGGGTCATGCGCAGGACCGGCCTGCCCGACCTGGCCCGCCGGGCCGGCTTGATCGGCCTGCTCAACCCGAAGTTGGAGCGGGCGATGGAGTTGCGCGAAGGCACCCCGGGACCGCTCCTCTATTCCCGCCTGAAGGACCGGCCGCGCCCGGCACCCGCGCCGGCTCCGGCTCCGCGACGCCTCTCGTCGGCTACTGGATGTCCTGCGGCTACAACTACGTGCTGCCGGAGGTCGGAGAGGCGACGGTCAGGGTCCTCGAACGTCTGGGGAATCGGGTGGAGGTGCTCGACAACTGCTGCTGCGGGCTGGCCGCCTATGGGTACGGCGACCTCGAAGCGGCGGCGAACCTCGCCCGCGAGAACCTGCGCCGCCTCGGGGACGTGGAGCGGTTCGACGCGATCGTCTCGGAATGTGGGAGTTGCTCGGGGCACCTCAAGGAGTACGCCGAGCTGCTGGCAGAAGACCCGGAGTGGGCGGAGCGGGCTGCGCTACTGACCAAGAAGGTGCGCAGCTTCAGCGAGTTCGTCGAGGAACGCGGCGGGCTGGCGGCAGCCGGAGCCGTTGCGGGAGCGCGCGGGGCGGCGGCGCTGCCGGCCGCGGCGCCGAGCGCAGCCTTCCGGGGCGGGTGCCGCCGAACGGGAAGCCATCGTCATCACCTACCACGAGCCCTGCCACCTGGGCCGGCGGTATCAGAACGTCACCGCTCAGCCGCGGCAGATCCTGCGCTCGCTCGAAGGCTACGAGTTCCGGGAAGCCGCGGAGTCAGACTCCTGCTGCGGAGCGGCCGGCACCTACGGGGTGCTCCACCCGGAGACGTCGGCTGCGATCATCGAACGGAAGATGGGCTTCATCAAGGACACCGGGGCGAACTGTGGTCGCGACCGAGTGCCCGTCCTGCATGATGCAGCTCGCCTACGGGCTCAAGCAGGCGGGCATCGAGGCCGAGGTCGTCAACATCAGCCAGCTGTGCGATCAGGAGTTGCGGCCCCCCGACCCGACCCGCGACTCCAAATAGTGAGCGGCGTGGTAGGCGGCGAAGGCTCCGCGGGCGCAGGCAGTGACCACCTGTTTCAGCTCGTAGTCGGCCACATCTCCGGCGGCGTACAGTCCCGGGCACGAGGTCAGTCCATTCCGGTCGACCTTGACGAAGCCGGCTTCGTCCAGCTCACACAGATCCGCCACGAGCCCGCTTTGCGCATCGATCCCCACGAATTCGAAGATCCCGTCCACAGGCAGCAGGGTCTCGCTACCGTCCGCCTTCGACACCAGCCGCACTCCAGCCACCTTCCCACCCTCCCCCACGATCTCCGAGATGGTGTGGGAGAGATGCATGACGATCTGGGGATTGAAGAAGCACTCCTCCTGCAGACACTCGGTGGCTCGCAGTTCCTCACGGCGGTGGATGAGATGCACCTCTTTGGCGATCTTCGCGAGGTAGAGCGACTCCTGCGTGGCCGAGTCTCCGCCTCCCACGACGGCGACGGTCTTGTCGCGGTAGAGGGGACCGTCACAGGTGGCGCACCACGACACGCCGCGGCCGGTGAAATCCGCCTCGCCCGGAACTACCTAGCTTCTTGGGGATGGCTCCGGTAGCGAGGATGACCGCGCGAGCGTCCACGTCCTTGCCATCGACGGTGAGCACGAAGTCCTGTCCGTTCCGGCGGATCGCCTCGACGGGAGAGATGTTGTGGAACTCGGCGCCCGCGGCCTCGGCCTGCCGGTGCATCAGGTCGCCCAGATCCTGGCCGCTCACGCCGTTGGGAAAGCCCGGGTAGTTCTCCACCCAGGAGGCGGAGACGATCTGCCCTCCGGGGAAGGCGGCCTCGTACACGACCGTCTTGACCCTTGCCCTCGCGGCGTAGATAGCCGCCGTCAGCCCGGCAGGTCCTCCGCCCACGATCGCGATATCGATAGTCTCAGCCACTCCGTCCTCCCTCTGGCCTCCCGATCGCCCCCGGGTGGTATGCCCACCCTGTCTCCAAGTGTACCTTCTCTCGACCCGTCGGATAGCCTGACTGCTACCATGGGTTGTCCCACTCGATCAGCACAAAGGAGTCGCTCCATGACCGCTGGATCTATCCGTCTGATCGTCCGCCAGGGCATCATGCCGGGCAAGCTGGATGACTTCAAGAAGATGGCCGAGGACCTGACCTGTGGCGTTGAAGAAAACGAGCCCACCACTCTCGGCTACGAATGGTTCGTCGACGAAGCCGGCACGAGCTGCTACCTGAACGAGTACTACGGGAGCTCCGAGGACTTCCTCCTGCACTTCTCCAACCTGGGGCCGAAGTTGCACGACATGCTCGCCGTCTCGCCGCTGCAGGAGATGATCGTGCTCGGCGACCCGAGCCCGCAGATCAAGGAGATGCTCGGCGGCCTGGGCGCCAAGTTCTACGCGCCGACGGTGGGCTTCTGCCGGTAGGACGCACGTCCGGCGACGTGCCGCCCCTCTCAGTCGGTCGACTTCTAGCGCTCGGTCAGAGTCACGCCGCGCAGTTCGACCGCCTTGTCCGCTGATTCGATCGTGAGGACAAAGGGCCCCTTTGGAATGCCGTTCTCGATGATGGACGCGATAGCGCCATCGGTGCCTTTGAGGCGGGCCCAGTAGCCGATGCTGCCGTTCACCACGCCGTCGTACATCCCCGCCGGGATGTCCTCGCCGACGAGGTAGACGCCGGGCCCGTACGTGCCCTTGGCGTTCGCCGATGGGGCGGTCGTCGAAGTGGAGGCGCTCGCCTGGCTGAGCTCCTCCTTGAGGGCTTTGTTAGCCCGGTAGAACGTCCAGTTCCGGTCTTCCGACTGGGAGACCGCGGTCTGCTAGCTCGCCCAGGCGGGCTTTCGCGTCGGCAAGAGCGGCTTCGTTGCCCGAAGTCTGGAAGCGGGCGATGTAGAACCCGGCCATGAGCCCGACGAGAAGCATGATCACGGCGATGCCCAGCCACCCGTAGGAGAGACGGACCCGGCGCTTGCGCGGCACGGATGTGTTCGGCGTAGGTGCCGGTGAGACAGACCCGCCGGATGCCGACGGCGGGCCGGGCGGAGAGGCCCGGGCCGGCGGCGGATCCGCCGAGCGGCGGCGGCTGCCCACGCGAAGAGTCGCCTTTTACAGGAGAATCGATATCCCAATCGCCCATAGAGGCTATTATCGCACTGCATGGGACGAAAGCACCTGGCATGGATAATGCTCCCCGCGGCCATCGTCATTATGGCGGTGGCGACGCTCGTGGTGTCGAACTATCAGAAGGAAGCCGGCATAGCCGCGCCTGGAAAGGGCGGGCGGGCCGCGGTAGCTGCCGTCGCCGAGGCGCGGAGCGCCGCCTCGGGGACAGGCGCCGGCGACTATGACGCCTTCAGCGAGTCGCTGGCCGTGGCGATTGTGGAGGCGAAGAACATGGCGGTGACCAACCCGGCCGAGACGCGCCTGCATATCGCTCTCGCCAACACGCTCGACTGCCTTTCCGCTTCGCGCGAGGCGTGGCGGGCCGAGCTCGACCAGGCCTGGGACCCGGCGGTCCGCGGCTCGCAGGGTTACTGGCGGATCCTGCACCCAGCATTGACGGAGCAGACCGCGGGCCCGCTGTCGGCAGAGCAGGTGCGGCAATGGTCGGGTGCCAGCGCCGACTATTGGCTGGGAAAGGCTCTCGATCTGGTCGAGTGAGGAGGCAGCCCGTGGACACGCTAGAGACATCCCAACTCGTCACCGTTCTGCAGACCGCCGTCGGTCCAGTGGTGGTGATCTCGGGCGTCGGTCTTCTGCTCCTGACGATGACCAACCGCCTCGCCAGGATCGTCGACCGCTCCCGCGCCCTCGCCCACCAGGCCAAGACGACCGCCGGCGACGAGCGAGAGAAGGCGCGCGCTCAACTCCGGATCCTCCACCAGCGCGCCGAGTTGGTGCGCTGGGCGATAGGCCTTGCCGCGTTCTGTGTGCTGTTCGTGGCGCTGCTGATCATCTCCTTGTTCGTCACCGCCCTCTTCGACGTCGAGGTAGCCTGGCTCATCGCGGGACTCTTCATCGTGAGCATGGTGTGCCTCATCGGTTCGCTCGTGATGTTCATCCGCGACATCAACAAGGCTCTGCATGCCACTGCTCTGGAGGTGGGCGAGGAGTGGCGCAAGGAGTAGCAGGCCCGCCCGGCGGCCGGCGCCTCGGAGGGGCCCGGTGCTGCCGCTCCCGAAGCCGGCGCCCCGTGCCGACGCGACAGCGACGGCGCCTCTGATGGCCGGCGCCCCGTCGTTACCTGCCCCCGTCGCCCTCCGCCGCGGCTGGCCGTGCCGCAGCCCGGGCAGAAGCATCGGCGTCCGCGCGCGGTATTCTCCATAGCCGGTGCGCGTGGCGAGCGCCCGCTTCTCCATCATGGGCACGCTGACGAACACGAACATCAGAGTGATGGCCGCCGCTCCGGCTCCGGTCCACCACCAGGCCGGCCCGGCGGCGAGCGCGAAGAGCCAGAACCCCCACCAGGTGGCGATCTCGCCCAGGTAGTTCGGGTGCCGGCTGCGGGCCCACAGGCCGGTGCGTATGCAGCGTCCTCGATCGGCCGGATCGCGGCGGAAGCTGCGTAGCTGCTCGTCCGCGACGAAGGCCAGGCCGATCGCACCGAGGGTGACGAGCGTGGCGACCGCGTCCAACCAGCGGAGACCGTCGACGCCGGGCCTCGAGATCGCGTACATCGGCAGGCAGCCGAGGAAGACCATGATCGTCGGGAAGAGATGTATCCCCAGGAAGCTGACCGGCCAGTAGAGGCGGCCGAACCGCCGGCGGAAGTCCACGTAGCGGAAGTCTTCCTTTGCCAGACCCGGCCAGTCGCGGTAGAAGTTGCTGGTGAGCCTGAGCGCGTAGAGCAGGACCAGGACGGTCACCAGGATCTGACGGCCGCTGAGTTCCCCCCAGCTCGCCCACGCGTAGTAGCCGGCGATGGCAAGCGGCTGCAGGCTCCAATACGGGTCGTACATGCTGGAGTTGTCGAGAGCCACGGAGGCAGACGAAGATCACCACGGTCGCGACCAGCGTGCCCAGAGCGAGCTGGGCAAGCGGCGCCGCCAACCCGCTGACGCCGACCACCAGCACCGCGACGGCCAGCGCGGCCACATAGGCCGCGGCGCTTGCGGCCACACCTGCGGCCCTGCTCGTGCGCATCGTCCCCTTCATCCTGGCTCAGCATACCGGGCGGAGATGTGAGAAGGTAGGCCCATGAGACGCCTCGTGCCTGTCCTTGCCTTGGTCGCCCTCGCGGCTATGCTCGTTCTTGCCGCCGCATGCGGAGAAGAAAGCCGTCACCGACAGCGGCGTGCAGGGTGAGGTGCGTATGGGACCGGTCAACCCCGTGGAGCAGCCCGGAGTGCAGAATGACGCTCCCTACGCAGCCGCCCTGCGGATCAAGAAGGCTTCCGGCGGGAAGGTGGTGGCCGAGACGAGGTCTGCGGCCGACGGCTCCTTCCGCGTCGCCCTGCCCCCCGGCGACTACATCCTCGAACCGGTGAACGGCGACCCCCTCCCCATCGCCCAACCCCAGAATTTCACCGTCGCGCCCGGTCGATTCACCACCGTACGCGTGGACTACGACTCGGGCATACGCTGACCGGCGAGGCCGGGCCGCCACGACCCCTGCATACCATGACGATCGCCGGAATCCACCATGTGAGCTTCACCGTTACCGACCTCGAGCGGACCGTGGACTTCTACCAGAACGTGGTGGGCATGCGGCTGGTAGGTCGCAAGCACCGGCAGGCCGGAGATCTGGGGACGGCCCTGTTCGGGGCGGAGGCGCGGGAGGATAGCGGCGCCGAGATCCTCATCGCCGACATGGAACTGGGTGGCACCCGCGTGGAGTTCATCCAATACGTGCAGCCGGCGACCGAGCCGTATCCCGGCGACCCGTCGGTGGCCGGTTCGGCCCACATCGCCATCCTCACCCGGGATATCGAGAGCGAGGTCCGCCGCCTCCAGGCCGCCGGCGTGCGCTTCCACACCCCAGTCCGCACCCTCCGCGACCCGGGCAGGCCGGAGTGGCGCTGGTGCTACTTCCGCGACCCGGATGGCATCTGCGTCGAACTGGTGGAGAGCGGGAGACGGCCGGCGGGGACACGGCCGGCGGGGAGGTGGTGGACCGCGAGCTCGCGGCTTTGCAGCGCGGCGACTACGGTGGCCCTCGAGCGGCGGAGAAGCCAGAAGCGCCTCGAGTGGCTTGACCGCCCACGGGTCATCCCGCCTCGCACCGGATGCGCCGCTCCCGCCGGCGCCGGTTTCTCCTCGGCAGGCCTACGAGCTCCTCTTCTTCGACTACATGGGGCTTACCCCCGAGCAGATGCCGGTCGCCGAGGAGTCGCCGACCGCATCGTCTGGCTGTCGGGCGACCCATGCCCGACGCTCGAGGCCTGCTGGCCGGCTGAGGACTGGATACCAGGCAGGTCTGCCGGGCTGTCTCCGAGAGGCCGGTCCAGACCTTCCTCAGCAGGCTCGACCCCGCCTCCGCTTTGTCCGCGACTACGTCGCCATACGGCCACACGCCGCGCCATTGCCGGGAGCAGATCGTACGCGTGGACGTGGAGAGCGATCATGCGCGACGCCGATCGACGGAGGCGCTGCTCGCCAAGGCTGAGGGCAACAAGGGCTACGGCTGCCTGGTGGTCCTGGGCGACCGGGTGCTCGCCCGAGCGCACGACACCGCCGTCGTCAAGCGGCGATCCCAGCCTGCACGCCGAGCATTCGGCCATCCTGCAGGCGGTGACGGACTGGGGCAGCTCCCGATCTCACCGGCGCGCTGCTGGTCTCCACCTGCGAGCCCTGCCCCATGTGCACCGGGCTGGCCGTCTGGGCTGGGGTGACCACGATCATGTTCGGCTCGTCCATCGCCGACACGGCTGCGATGGGCCGGACGAGGATACTCGTGGGAGCGGCCGAGATCGCGGAGCGGTCGCCCCGAGTCATCGAGGTCATCGGCGGCGTGCTGCGCGAGCAGTGCGACAGCTTGTACAGGTAGGACGCTGCTTCATACGGCGGAGCGGTGCGAAGCAGCGCCAGCCCTAGCTACATGTGAGAGGGAGGGCCGCATGCCTTCCCGGGGAGGAGTCGCGCAGGCTTTTGCGCGCAGCCGGAGGGGAAGGTATGCGGCCCTCCCCGCGCGCGCAGCCGGGGGAAAGGTATGACGCGCTCCCCTAGCTCCGCAGCCGCTCTCGATGTAGGCCGTGACCGCGTCCGCCAGGGTGCGGAAGATCCAGGCCCGTTTGGCGTCGTCGGTCTCGAGCAGGGTGAAGCGGAAGCCGGGGTGAGGCGAGCAGAACCCGCTCAGCGGCACCACGCAGATGCCCGTCGAAGCGAGCAGGCGGTAGACGAAGCGGGCGTCCAGGGCGGCTCCCACGCACTGCCTGCTCCACTATTTCCTGTAGTTCCGGGTTCGCGATCGGCAGGCGGTTGTCGCCCTCCAACACCCGGGGCTCGAACAGGGCCGTCATGTAGAAAGCGCCCTGGGCAGGGTTCACCCGCAGACCGGAGACGCCGCGCAGGGCTTCGTAGGCCTCGTCGGCGCGCGCGGCGAAGACGCGCGCGCGCTCCTCCAGGTGGCCGGCATAGCGCGGGTCGCCGAAGATCCGGGGGACGGTCAGCTGCGGGCCGCTGGTGGAGCAGACCTCCAGGCGCTTGGCGGCCACCACCGAATCGACATAGGCGGAGAAGTTCTGATCCATCGAGCGGTTCAGCACCTCTATCCATCCGCAGCGCGATCCCGGCCAGGGCAGCTCTTTGGAGATCCCCCGCATGACGATGGCGGGCACGTCGGTGGCCACTTCGGACAGGTGGGCGGTCTCGACGCCCGGGAAACACCATGTGGATGTAGATCTCGTCGGCAACGCAGGAACAGGCCGAACTCCCGGGCGAGCGCGACGATCTCCTCGAGCACCTCGGGCGGGTAGACGGCTCCGGTGGGGTTGTTGGGGTTGATGATGAGGATGCCGGCGATGGAGGGGTAGGTCTGGATCTTGCGGCGCAGGTCGACGAGGTCCGGCATCCACCCGTTCTCCGGATCGAGATCGTAGGTGATGTGCGGAAGGGCGCAATGGGCCGACTCGGCCGAGGAATGCGTGCTGTAGGCAGGAGAGGGACCGATGACCCGGGCGTGGGCGCTCAAGAAACCGTAGACCTTGGACACCGCGTCGGCGACGCCGTTGAAGAAGATGATGTCGGAGGCCGACACCCGGGCGCCGCGGCGCCGGTTGACGTGCTCGGCGAGGGCCTCGCGGGCTTCCATGAAGCCTTCGGTGGGACAGTAGCCCCAGGAGTCTTCGATATCGACCACCTCGTGGGCGATATCGCGGATCCAGGGCGCGACCCGCTCGCCTTTGGCGATCGGGTCGCCGATGTTCTCCCAGGTGACGTCGACGCCGTGGCGGCGCACGACTTCGCCGAACGCGACGATCTCGCGGATGGCGTACGACAGCTGTGAAGATGACGGGCTGACCAGGTTGGCCCTCATCGCATATCCCTCATTCCTTACTCGCGGGACGGTGGATTATACAAGACAACGTGGGCGCCCCGTCGTCCCGGCCGGCGCGTTCTAGCACCCAGGGCTTCGTTGTTCGGTAGCGTCTCAGCCGGCTATCTCATCCTCTCCCGATACTCGGTGGAGATAGAGCGCCAGCAGCGAGCAGGCTGCGGCGAGAACGAAAGCCAGACCCAGAGCGAGTCGGAATCCTTGGCGAATGGGCGATGGGCCCGATGAGGTAGGGGAAGATGATCCGGCCGAGCGCGCCCGCCATGACCACGGCCGAGTAGACCACGCCGGCGTGCCAGGCGGGGAACCTACCGGAGAAGCCGAGGATGAGCGGGAAGGCGGCCGAAGCGCCGAAGCCGCTGAAGAAGGCCATCACCAGAGACATCTCGACGGAGGTGGACAGCGAGATGCCCAGCGCGAACACCGCCATGATCGCCATGCCCACGAGCAGCAGCCGGGAGGCCAGATACCGCTTGGTCAACCAGATCACGAGCAGCCGCCCGATGATGAGGCCTGTCCAGAAGAGCGCCACCGCGAGACTGGCCACCGTCTTGCTCGCGCCGAAGACGTCGATCTCGAACTTCGGCAACCAGACGTTGAGGATGAACTCCGCGCCGATGTAGAGGATGGAGGCCACGACCACCGCCCAGAAGAGCTGAGGATTGAAGCCGATCACCTCGCGGAGCCGGCCCCAGCGCAGGTTCCTCCTGCCGGCGATGTCGGAGATGGGCCGGACGGTGAGGAGGATCGCGAGCGCTCCCGAGAGGACGGCCTCGGCGATGTACACCCACCTCCAGGTGGTCCCTAGCCCCAGCGCGATGCCGATCACGATAGGCGTGACCGCCATCCCGATCGCGAAGAACAGCAGGAGGATCACCATGGCGCGATGGGTCCCCACCTTGACGTGGGAACTCACCCACATCCCGGGCAGACTGTTCAGGAACACGCAGCCGAGGCCCACGAAGAAGTAGGCGGCGAAGAGCGACCACAGACTTTTGAGAGCACGCCGGAAGCGGCCAGGGCCACCGTTTGCAGCCAGGCGGCGCCTATGAGGGTCCACTTGGCCGGCACGCGCGCAAGGAGGAAGTTCAGCGCCAGGACCCCGATCAGCATGCCGACGGCGAACGCCACCGATATCAGGCCCGCCTGGGCGAGGGGGATGTTGAGTTCCTTGGTCATGGGGTCGAGGAGAGGCCCCAATGTGATCATGACCACGCCGACCATGAAGGTGGTGGCGTACAGGGAAAGGTAGGAGGTGGAGGTCGTGTTCCGTTGGTCGCCTGGCATCGGTTTAGTATACGCTGGGGGCCAATGGAACGGTCGACGCAACGCATGGTGCTCCTGGTCGCCACGACGGCCGGTTTCCTCAGCACCTTCATGGCCTCGGCCATCAATATCGCCTTGCCCCGCATCGAAGAGGAGTGGAATGTCTCGGCCGTCACGCTGAGTTGGATCTCGCTCGCGTACGTCCTGGCCGCGGCGGCGCTCCTCATGCCCGCCGGCCGGCTCGCCGACTTCTACGGCCGCAAGCGGTTCTTCGTCATAGGCATGGCCGCGTTCACTCTCCTGACCCTCGCGGCCGCCCTCGCCCCGTCCGCTCCCGTGCTGATCCTCCTCCGCGTGCTGCAGGGGATCGCCACGGCAGTGCTGTTCTCCTGCACTGTGGCGATGGTGACGCTCGCCTACCCGCCGGAGCGCCGGGGCCGGGCGCTCGGCCTCCAGGTGGGCGGCGTCTACCTCGGACTTGACTCTTGGTCCGGTGTTGGGTGGGGTGATCGTCCACAGCCTCGGATGGCGGTTCATCTTCGTCTTCGTCGGCGCGGTCGGCGCTGTCAACTGCGTGCTGGCCGCCTGGCGGCTGCGGGACGTCGAATGGCGCGAGCCGAAGCACACCAGCTTCGACGTCGCCGGCTCGGTGGCTGTGGGCGATCGGGCTGACCATGCTCCTCATCGGCTTCTCGCTGCTGCCCGGGACGCTCGGCTGGGTGCTCATCGCCGCCGGCGCCGCCGGCATCGCGGGGTTCCTCTGGTGGGAGACGAGGGCCGCCGATCCGGTGCTCAACGTGGACCTCATCAGGCGGAACCGGGTGTTCGCCTACTCCAATGCGGCCACCTTCATCAACTACGCGGCCACCTACGCCGTGACCTTCCTGATGAGTCTCTACCTCCAGTACAACAAGGGGCTCGACCCGCAGGCGGCCGGCCTGGTCCTCGTCACCGGCACCGTCGTGCAGACCGTCCTCTCCCCGGTCGCGGGGCGCCTTGCCGACCGGGTGCAGGCGCGCTACGTCGCCTCGGCCGGCATGGCCGTGTGCGTGCTTGGGCTGGGAGCTTTCGTGTTCCTGAGCGAGGACACGGCCTACTGGTACATCATCACCACGCTGTGCGTGCTGGGGCTCGGTTTCGCCTTCTTCGCCACCCCGATCATCTACGCGATCATGGGTAGCGTCCACCGGCGCTACACCGGGGTGGCCTCCGCCACCATCGGCACCATGCGCCTGACCGGGCAGAGCATCAGCGTGGGGCTGGCCACACTGGTGCTGGCCGTTGTCGTGGGCCCGCATCCCATCGGCGCCGCCGACTACCCGAACGTGCTGACCAGCGTCCGCATCACCTTCGCCATCTTCACCGTGCTGTGCGTCGTGGGTGTCGCCGCCTCGCTGGTGGGGCCGCGGGAAGGGCGAAGACAGCGAGCGCCCGCCCGGCACGGAGAACGTCGCCTCGAGCCGGGCGAAGGCTCCCCCGCCAGAGCAGGCGGGGACTAGAACTCGCCCGGCGGAACTCGGCCGGAGCCGGGGATGTGACGCCTTCTGGCACCCGGTCGGTACCGCGGGCCACCTTCTCCAGAGCGAACGCGAGACCGATCACCACCACGGCCGGGATGATCCACAGCCCCAGCGCGGCTCGGACCCCAAGAGCGGCCACGCGCCGGGCCGAAGAGGTAGGGAGAAACGGTGTTGGCGATCGTGCCGACGAGCATCATCCCCGAAAAGACGACGCCGGCCTGCCACCCGGGGAACCGGGGCGTGTAGCAGGCGATCAGCGGCCAGCAGGCCGACGCCCCGATGCCCGCGAAGAACGCGAAGGTCTCCGAGAAGGCCAGGGTCGGAGCCAACGCCAATGCGGCCACAAAGAGGGCGAGGACGGAAGCGAATACCGCCAGGAGCCTTGCGGGCGAGGCGAGGCGGGTCAACGGCACGGCAACGTACCGTCCGGCGGTGATCCCGGCCCAGAAGAGAGTGACGCTGAGCGCCGCCACGCCCGGTCCGGCGGCGAACGAGTCGACCTGGAGCTTGGCCAGCCACACGTACAGGGTGCCTTCGACGCACACGTACAAGAAGGTCGCGGCGAGTATCACGGCCAGCAATCGGGGATGCGACGCCCCCACCTGCTTGAGTTGGCGGGCCCGCAGGTTCTCCCGGTCCCGCACGTCGGCGATGGGCAGGATCAACAGCACGACCGCCACGACCGCCGAGAAGACCGCCTCGCCCAGGAACACCCTCTCCAGGTAGCCCCGAGTTCCAGAGCCACTCCGATCACGAGCGGCGCTACGACCACACCGAGGGCGAAATAGGCGCCGATATTCAGCATGGCCTTCTCGACGCCCTTGTGGACGTGCGCCGCTACCCACACACCGGAAATGGCGTTGGGTATGACCCCGGCGAGACCGGTCACGAAAAGCGCGAGCGAGAGCGGCCACAACCCGACCCCGAGCAGGCCGGAAGCCGCCGACCCAAGCATCAGGACCAAAGCGCACGTGACCATGATCGTCTTGACAGGCACCCTGGCCAGGGCGAAGTTGAGGAGCAGGACGCCCGCCACCCGGCCGAAGAAGAAGCCGAACGACAGCACGCCCGCCTTCGCCAGGGGGATGTTCAGGTCGCGGAGGATGGGGTCGAGCAGGGGGCCCAGCGTGATGAGCGTGGCCCCGACGAACACTTGACTCGGATAGAGGACGGCTGCGGAGCGGGGGCTCGGGTATCTGAAGTGGGGGTACTCACGGGAGTACTATCATGGACTTGTACCCGTCCCCCGTCAACGGAGAGCCCATGTACCCAGCCCCCTTCGCGCTCGAGCGCTTCTTCGCCCGCTACGAGTTCTCCGCTCGCTACCTGCTTTCCGCCTCCGACTGCCAGGGACCGGCGATGGCCGAACTGGTAGCGGCGGCCGGCGACGAGCTGCGGGCGAGCTGGGAAGACCTCCACCTGGGCTACACCGAATCGCAGGGCCTGCCCGAACTGCGGGCGCAGATCGCGGCTCTCTACGGGCAGGTCGACGCGGAGCGGGTGCTGGTCGCGGCGCCGGAAGAGGCCATCTTCCTGACCATGCACGCGCTGCTCGCTCCCGGGCGACCACGTGATCTGCACCTTCCCCGGCTACCAGTCGCTCTACGAGCTGGCCCGGAGCATCGGCTGCGAGGTCGACCTCTGGGAGCCGGCGGAGACCGCCGCCGCGGAGGCGCGGCGGGCAGGGACGTCGGGTGGCGCTTCGACCCGGCCGCGCTGGAGACGCTCGATACGCCCCGACACCAAGCTCGTCGTCTGGAACTTCCCCCACAACCCGACGGGCGCCCTGCCCTCGGCCGGACGACTTCTCCCGCATGGTCGACGTCCGTCGCCCGCGCGGGCGCCTGGCTGTTCTCCGACGAGATGTACCGGCTGCTCGAGCCCGCGCCCGAGTGCTCCGCCTGCCGGCGGCGGCCGACCTCTACGACCGAGCGGTGTCGCTGGCCGGCATGTCGAAGTCGTTCGGACTGGCCGGGCTGCGCATCGGCTGGGTCGCGGCCCGCGACCGGGCTCTGCTGGAGAGGATGCAGAGCCTCAAGGACTACACCACCATCTGCAGCAGCGCCCCGAGCGAGCTGCTGGCCCTGATGGCCCTGCGATCGGGGAAGAGCATCCTCGCCGCCAATCGTCGCCCGGATCGAGCGCAATGTCCGGGCGGCGTCGCGCTTCTTCGACCGCCACCGCGAGACCTTCGAGCTGGGTGCCGCCCCAGGCGGGCACGGTCTGCTTTCCGCACCTGGTCGCTGGACCGCTCGGGCGGCCGGGCCTTCTGCGCCGACTGCTCTGAACAGACGGGAGTGCTGTTGCTGCCGTCGACGGTGTACGGCTACGGAGATTCACACTTCCGGCTGGGCCTGGGCAGGGAGGACTTCGGCGAGGGGCTCGCGGTGCTGGACGACTATCTGACGGCTGCCGCGGCTGACGAGCGCTACCGGCAGGGCGCTGGCGCGGTAAGCACGGCGCCGAAGACGCCGCGGGGTGGAAGGCCCCAGGCCTTCCACCCCGCGGCTCACGTCCTGCGCCGGTCAGTCCGGACCGGCCCTCTCGAAGCGATCGGAACGGGAATATCAGAACCCCAGGGCCCGTGGCGTTGCCCTCGAACAGCGCGTACGCTTCGTCTTCGGTCAGGGGCAGGCTGCGCAGATAGTCCATGCAGTCCTTCATGTCCTCGTAGGGGAAGTCGGTCCCGAGGAGGATCTTGTCCATCCCGATGGCGTCGCGCGTGCACACGAACGCAGCGGGCAGGTAGTTGCCGCTGGTGGTCACCCATAGGTTCTTCTTGAGGTAGTAGCCGGCCGGCTCCTTGCTGCCTTCGCCGATCTCGGGATTGGGCTTCTCGTGGTTCTGCATCCAGGCCCGGTTCACCCGGTCCACCAGGAAGGGCAGGGCCTCGCCCAGGTGTCCCATGATGATCTTGAGGTTCGGGTATTCGTCGAACACGCCACGCACGATCATGCGCATGAAGCAGTAGGTGACGTCGGTGCCGAAACCCAGCGTGGGCCCGCCGAGCACCATGCCGAACTCGCGCAATTCTTGGATCATCGGCACCGCAGGATGCAGGTAGATGGGAACGTCCAGTTCCTCGGCCTTGGCCAGGATGGGCCAGTAGCGCTGGTCGTCCAGGTAGGAGTCGCCGAAGTTGGAGTGCGTGTTCAAGCCTTTGAAGCCCAATTCCTTGACGCAGCGCTCCAGTTCCTGCGCCGACCACTCGGGGTCTTTGGGTGCGAGCGAAGCGAAACCGCCGAACCGGTCGGGATACTTCTTCGTGACTTCGAACAGCAGATCGTTGGCGTCCCGGGCGACCTTCCTGCCCACCTCGATGGCGAACTGCTCGGCCCCGGGAGAGGTGACCGACAGCACGGCGTAGTCCACGCCGGCAGCGTCCATGAAGCTCAGCCGGTAGTCGGCCAGGTCGACCAGCTTGGGCTCGACGGCCAGAGGCATCCAGGCGTCGGCTGCAAAGCCGAGGCCTTTCTTCTCGTCGACGGTGGGGTAGGCGCCCACGTTGGCTTGCGCAGGGCCTCCAGCCAGGCCGGCGTGATGAAGTGGTTCTCCAGGTCGATGGTCTTCACGGGCAACTCCTTCCTCTTTCGCGGGGGGGGCAGCCCCCAGGGCTGTCCCCCGCTCAGGTCGTGTTTCTGATTATTCCTCGCCGCCGGGCCCTAGGAGTAGACGATGGGCTCGAACTTCTTCTGGATGGGCATGTTCGGATCTTGCGCGTAGCAGATGAAGATGTCGTATTTGAATTTGGGATCCTCAGATTTGCCCCACTGGCCACCGGCGATCTTGATCTTGTAGACGTTCGGCACCGGGCGGCCCGGGCCGGGGGACGGCAAGTTGAAGTCGACCGGGCCATTGATGCCATCGAACTTGGTGGTCTTGACCATATCGATGTACATCGCCTTGTTGTCGACGTCGGTGACGCGCTTGAGCACGTCGACCGCCCACTCGTACTTGCCCAACTGCCCGAGAGGCTGCGTCCACTGCTTGCCGGTCTCGGCCGTATAGGCCGCAGCGTACTCCTCGCAGGTCTGGCCGGTGAGGGCGCTCTTGTAGGGGAACTTCGGATGCCACACCATGTGGTCGGACGTGCCGATTCCGATGTCGCCTACAGCCTCGATGCTCTGGTGGAACAGAAGCGCCTTGCTCATGCTGAGGATCTTCGGCTGATACCCCTGCTGGGCGCACTGCTGCCAGAACGTGGTGAAGTCGGGCGGGGTCTGAAGCCCCGGTGCATACCTCACAGCCGTTCTTTTTGTAGTCGGAGATCTGCTGGGTGAAGTCTTCCGACGGCGGCTGGTACATCTCCGGCTTGGAGCCGGTGGTGTAGCCGCCCTTCACGAGGATGGGCTCCAGCCCAGTCGTGTCGTTCGACCAAGCCTGGCCGTCCGCATCGTTGGGGAACAGGTAGGCCACGGTCTTGTTGGTCTCGATCTGGTCCCACATACCCAGACGGCACTCGGCCGCGTCCTCGACCCCGAAGTGGTACATGTATGTCCACTGGAAGGGCTTGTCGGGAGTGGCGCCCCGGCCGAAGTAGAAGGGCTGCCAAGGTACGAAGTTGGCCAGGAACGGCACGCCGTTGGCTTCGCACTGGTCGGCGGCCGGGTTCACAGTGTCGGGGCTGGACGAGGCCACCATCATATCCACTTTCTCGTTGAACAGCAGGTCCTGAGTGACCTCAGCGGCCCGGTTGGGGCTCGACTGGGTGTCGAGCTGGATGATGTTGATCGGGTGCTTCTTGCCGTCGCCGCAAACCAGGCCGTCGCCAATAGCCTTGAGTACGTATGTGACGATCCACTTGTCGGGGCCGCCGAATGACGCCAGAGCGCCCGTGATGGGAGACACGGCCCCGATCTTGACCTCGCGGCCCATCTCGGCGGCCGCGGACACGCTCGTGGTGGTCTCCGCCGGTGCCGTGGTCGTGGTGGTGGCGGCCGCGGCCGTGGTGGTGGTCGCTCCCGCGGCCGTCGTCGTGGTGGTCTCTTCCGTGCCGCCGCACGCGGCGAGCAGCTCCGCCCAGGCCTCCCATGACCCCGACAGACGCCCCGGCGACCCCGGCTACCTTCAGGAACTGACGCCGGCTTACCGCCCGCGTCTGCTCGTCCTTCTTCTCCTCTTCTGACATCTTCGATCCCCTCTTCTCAAAGATCCTTTTTCCTGTCGACCCGAATACCGTGCAGCGCTATCTGGCCTTCTCACCTCCTTTCGTACGAACCAAAACATCGTTCTAATTCTGCCCAGCGGTCCGCCGCTCGAGGTCCCATAGGTGAGATAACCAGTCACCATGCTGGTCAATTCCGCCACTAGTTCCTCGTCGGAGAAGCCCCCGGAGAGTTCCGCTGCCTCCCCGAACGTGATCCGCTCCCGCAGCAACGCCATGCAAGTGGAATAAGACCAGCGGGCCGCTCGCTCAGGATCCGGATGCTTGATCTCGGCCCTGTGGACCAGAAGGACCTCGACCACCTTGTCTCTTCGCTGAGCGTTCGTGCGCTCGCCCTGAGCCCGGACGACATCGTCGAAGATCGCCTCGAGAATGAACGCTCGGAATAGTTCGGACTCGCTCAGCACGTGGCGGGACAGTACGGTGACGATGCGGGCGACCGCCTCCTGGAGTGACTCGTCCCGAGGGTGATGACCGCTGAATGCAGCAAAAATGTCGTTCTGGACGCGGGCATGGTAGCGCAGCTGGACGGCCTGCAACAGACCCATCTTGTTGTGGAAGCGCGCGTAGATACTGCCGACCGACGAACCCGACCGCTGGACCACCTCGGCGATGGTCATGTTGTCGAAGCCCCGTTCCCGGATGAGAGACTCCGTCGCGTCGAGGATGCGCTCGAGCGACTCATGGCTCCGCCGCTGCCTGGGCGGCTTGTACGCCAGTATCGGCTTGCTCGTCCTCCCCGTCCCGGTCCCTGCCATATACTAGAACGCGATTCCATTAGTACCACCTGAGGGCCGTGGCGCAAGCGGCCGCGAGCGGCCCCCGCGCCGCGGCCTTTGCCAGTGAGGCGAAGGCCTGTATAATCCCCTCTCCTATCCGGCCGCCCCGCTTCGGGGTGGAAGTCCCGAGAAGATGCCGAGAGTCCCTCTCAATGCCCCATGCCTCGTAGTCGGTTGCGTCACGTCCGGCCTGCCGGCGTCGCCCGGACACCGCCCAGAAGATCCGCAACGTGGCCATCATCGCCCACATCGACCACGGCAAGACCACCCTGATCGACTCCATCTTCCGCGCGGCCCACGTGTTCCGGGACAACCAGCGGGTCGAAGAGCGGGTGATGGACAGCAACGACCTGGAGCGCGAGCGGGGCATCACCATCCGGTCCAAGCACTGCACCGTGGAGTGGGGCGGCTACCTCATCAACATCGTCGACACGCCCGGCCACGCCGACTTCTCCGGCGAGGTGGAGCGGGTGCTCTCCATGGTCGACTCGGTGCTGCTGCTGGTGGACGCCAACGAGGGCCCCATGCCGCAGACCCGCTACGTGCTCATGCGGGCGCTGCGCCTGGGCCTGCCGCCCCATCGTGGTCATCAACAAGGTCGACCGCCCGCACGCCGACCCGCACGGCGCGCTCGACCAGACCTTCGACCTCTTCCTCGAGCTCGGCGCGACCGACGAGCAGGCCGACTTCCCCGTGGTCTACGGCTCCGCCCTGCGAGGGCTGGATCGTCCGCGACCCCGAGACACGACCCGCACGAGGGCATGGACGCCCTCTTCGAGACCATCGTCGAGGAGGTGCCGGCGCCCCGAGGCCAAGCTCGACGCCCCCTTCCGCATGCAGGTCTCCACGCTGGCCTGGAGCGACTACCTGGGCCGCATCGGCTGCGGCCGGGTGCTCGAAGGGACGCACCGGCGAGGCGAGGAACCGCTGGTCGCGCACCGTCGACCGTGTGCGACGAGGCCATGAGCGCGACGAGGGGACCGGACTGGGAGGTCACCGGCAGCGAGACGCAGCCGTAGCGCCCACCTGTGGGTCACGCGCGGGCTGGAGCGCGAGGAGGTGGACGAGATCGCACGCCGGCGACATCGTGTGGCTGAACGGGCCCGACGACATCACCATCGGCGACACCCTCTCCGCGCCCGAGCTGGCCGACCCGGCGCTGCCGCCGCTCGAGATCGAGGAGCCCACCGTCTCCATGTTCTTCCTGGTCAACACCGGTCCGTTCGCCGGCAAGGACGGCCAGGCGGTCACGCTGCGCCAGATCAAGGACCGCCTGGAGCGCGAGCTGCGGGTCAACGTCGCCCTGCGCGTCGAGGACCTGGGCCGTCCCGACGGGGTGAAGGTGTCCGGCCGCGGCGAGCTGCACCTGGCCATCCTCATCGAGGAGATGCGGCGCGAGGGCATGGAGCTCTGCGTGTCCCGCCCCGAGGTGATCACCCACCGCGACGACGACGGCCGCCTGCTCGAGCCGATGGAGCAGCTCACCATCGACGTGCCCGACGAGTACCAGGGCATCGTCATCGAGAAGCTGGCCCAGCGCAAGGGCGAGATCACCGGCCATGCACGACGCGGGCACCGGGGTCGGCGCGCCTGGAGTTCAACATCCCCACCCGAGGCCTCATCGGCTACCGCAGCGACTTCCTCACCGACACCCGGGGCCTGGGCATCATGTCCTCCCGCTTCGTGGGCTACGAGCCCGTGGCGCGGCGAGGTGGCCCACCGGGACCGCGGCTCGCTGGTGAGCATGGAGAACGGCCCGGCCACCGGCTACTCCCTGGAGAACCTGCAGGCGCGGGGCACCCTGTTCGTCTCCCCCATGGACCCGGTCTACGCCGGCATGATCGTAGGCGAGCACTCCCGCTCCGGCGACCTGGCCTGCAACCCCACCAAGACCAAGAAGCTGGGCAACTACCGGGCCGAGACCAAGGAGATCGACGTCGGTCTCAAGGTGCCCCGGGAGATGACGCTCGACCAGGCCCTGGAGTGGATCGCCGCCGACGAGCTGGTGGAGGTCACACCGAAGTCGGTGCGGGTGCGCAAGGCCATCCTCGGCGCCGAGGAGCGCAAGAAGGCCAACCGAAGCTAGACGCCGGGCGGGCCGCGAGGCGGGCCGCCAGGCAGTCGACGTGTCCCGAGCAAGGCGGGCCCCGAGCGCGCAGCCGCGACGGCTACTACCCGGTCCGCCTCATCGAGCCCCCTCCCCTTACCCGAGGCCGAAAGGCCGACGGGCGGGGGGTTGCCCTAGGAGTCGGTGATGCGATGGGTCCATGTGTCCGGGGGAGGAGTCGTCGCAAAACGCAGCCGGAGCGGACACATGGGCCCATCGCTCACAACTGGGCCAAAGGATAATGAAGCCCGGTGGTCTGACGGCAGCCCCTACGGCAAGTACTGCTCGTCGATCTTGACCACCAGCGGCCCGTCACGCTCGATCCACCAGGGTACCTCGTGCAGATGGCCCGATTCTGCCGGGAGGCGGGCGCTCCAGAAGCTCTTGAACTCAGCCCAGGTGAACGGCGCTGCGATCCTCGCCGGCGTACCCACCGGTGGACGTGGTGATGGCCACCGTGTCCGACACTTCGAACACCCGCTTCTGAGGGTTCGCGTTGCTGATCCAGTAGTCGTTGGGGACGTCCTCACCGGGCTCGATGAACCCGGCCGCCACAGCAGCGGCATTCGCTGCCGCGCCGGTCAGCATCTCGGCGTAGTCGATGCTGATGTAGCGCTTGCCATCCTTGACGTAGACCTTGTCGATGAAGCCCATGGCCTTGATGTGGCCGTTTGGCAGGCGGGTCTCGGCGCTCGATAGCGTCTCGGTGGTCGTGGTCGTCGCGGTTCCGTGCTGCTGGTGCTGGGCAGGGTAATGACGATCCCGGTGGTGGAGGTCGTCGTGGGGCCGGTGCTCGCGGTGGTCGCGGTGGTCGCGGACGAGGTGGTGACAACGCCCCCGCTCGTGGAGGTGGTCGTCGTTGTGGTCTCTTTCCCGCCCAGGCTGCACCCGGCGACGAGGAGCGGTATCAGCAGAAGGACTATCGGAACCGCAACGACGGCCCGCGATCCGAGCCGATTAACTCTCGTACCTCTCATGAAGCCCCCTCTCTTCGAGCCGACTCCGCGCCGGCTACGGCAGGTACTGCTCGTCGATACTGATGACCGTCTTCCCATCCCGCTCGATCCACCAGGGGGAGTCGCGCAGATAGCCGGCCTCCTCGTCCGGCGGAGCCGCACTCCAGAAGCTCTTGAAGTCCGCCCAGGTGATCGGGTTGTCCATCTCGCCGTGCCAGGTGGAGGTGGTGATATCGACCGGATCGGCTACCTCGAACATGCGCTTCTCGGTATTCGCATTGCGAATGAAGTAGTCGTTGGGCAGGTCCTCGCCCGGCTGGATATAGCCGGCCTCGATGGCCGCGTCGATCGCCTCCTGGCCGCTGAGCATCTCCGCGTAATCGATAATGATGTAGCGCTTGCCACTTTGTTCCCACACCTTCGAGATGAAGCCCATGACTTTGATGTGGCCGTTGGGCAGCCGCGTCTCGGCGGTCGACAGCTCCTCGGTGGTCGTCGTGGTGTCTTCGACGACGGTGGTAGTCGTGGTTTCGTCCACCATCGAGGTGGTGGTCGTGCTTTCCAGCGTGGTCTCGGTGGTTGTGGTCTCCTCGACGGCGGCCGTGGTGGTGATCGTCTCCTCGGGGGCGCTCGTCGCGCTCGTGGTGGTCGTGTCGTTGCCACCGCCGCAGCCGACCAGCGCCAGAGCCGGCACCAACGCCAGAGCCCCGACCACTAGTCCCAAGAACAGCACCCGCAATCCAACCGATCTCATCGTTCCCCTCCCATCAACAAACCTCGCCCTCAAGACTATAGCGCGTCGCCGCCGGTGGGTCTGCCTCACGTGGCGCTCGTGCCGTTTCGGCACCGCCACTCGCCCCCGGCCGCCGCTAGTTGTAACGTATGAGACAGCAAAACAGTGTAGGGGGTTGCTTCCAGCGACCCGATAGGAGGTTGCTGAGGAATGAAGCCTCGCCGCCGGGGCGCGATGGGCAAGCGCGAGAGAAGGACGCAGGGAGCGCGAATAGCGGCGCTATCTGCACGACCGAGGACGTACTATCGTGCCGCCCAGTGCGTTCCCGGTGGCCGCGGCTTTGTTCTTCAGCAGCCGGAATAGGAGGTTGCCCGTGTACTCGAAGACCCTCAAGCCCGAGATCATGCGGACCATGCTGCCGAAGGATTTTCCGGCCGACAAGCTGAGCAAGCCCCAGTACAAGGTCGTGGTCGAGCGCGACGTCTGGATCACCATGCGGGACGGGACCTTGATCTCCGCCAACATCTACCGCCCGGACGCTCCCGGCAGGTTCCCGGCCCTGCACGCGGCCGACTCCTACCAAAAGGACCTGGATCACCTGCCCCTCCTCCCAATCTTCCACATGCGGGAGACCAACGACATCGACTTCTTCGTCAGCCGCGGCTACGTGTTCGTGCACACGGACTCCCGCGGCACCGGGCACTCGCCCACCGGGCAGTGGGACCTGTTCGGCCGGGAGATGCAGGACGACCTCTACGACATGATCGAGTGGATAGCCGTCCAGGAGTGGTGCGACGGCAAAGTGGGCATGCTGGGCGAATCGCTCCTGGCCTGGAGCCAGTGGTTCACCGCGGTGCAGCAGCCGCCTCACCTCACCTGCATCCTTCCCTGGGACGCCGGGCGCCGACCTGTACCGGGACGTCGCCTGGCACGGCGGCATGATGGCGGTAGGTTTCCCGACGGCCTGGAACATGTGGGAGATCCGGGGGCACTACCGTCTGGGTATCCCCGAGCGGTTCGGGACTCCGGCGCCGAACCCGGAGATGGGCAAGTGGGACATGGTGTGGAACGTCATGAACCACCCCACCTATGACGAATTCTGGAAGCTGCGCAATCCCGACTTCTCCAAGATCCAGTGCCCGGTGTTCGTGGTCGGCGCGTTGCACAAGGTGGGGCTGCATCTGCGCGGCGTGGTCCGGGGCTACGAGGAAGTCAAGACGCCCAAGAAGATGATGCTCATCCACGGCGTCATGGACGGTGACGAGATGGCCATCTACAACTCGCCCGAGATGCAGCTCCTCATGCTTCGATGGTACGACCACTGGCTCAAGGGGAACGACACCGGGTTCATGGACGAGCCGCCGGTGTCGCTGTTCGTGCGGGGAGCCGACGAGTACCGGCCGTACGACGAATGGCCGCTGCCACAGACTCAGTACAAGAGCCTCTACTTCAACGGGGCCAAGAGTGGCGCGGTCGACTCCCTCAACGACGGCAGCCTGTCGTGGGATCCCCCGGCGGAATCGAACAGCTCCTTCTCCTACGGCTATCCCGATCAGGACTGGACCCACTTCTCCGGCGGCGGTACCGCGGTCATCGAGGAGAACGGGGTGGTCTACGGCCAGCGTCGCATCCCTACCTTCACGAGCGCTCCGCTTGAGGAGGATCTGCAGGTATCGGGTAACGTCGTCCTGGTGCTGTACGCCTCCTCCGACCAGTCGAATACCGACTTGTTCTGCCGTTTGGTGGATCAGGCACCCGACGACGAACAGATCCCGGGGATGCCACCCAAGGGCATGATCCTGACCCGGGGCTGGCTGAAGGCGTCCCACGCTGTGACCAAGAGCGAGGAGCTGTCGAAGCCCTACCGTCCGTACTACCTGCACGACAAGCCGCAGCCGATCGAGCCGGGCACCATCTACAAGTACGAGATCGAGATCTGGCCCACCAGCAACGTGTTCAAGAAGGGGCACCGGATCCGCATCGACGTCGCCTGCGGCGACTCGCCCGCCCTCGACTTCGGCGGCCACTACTACGGCATCAAGGTGGGCAACGACACCTACTACCACGACAAGGACCACCCGTCGCACGTGATCCTGCCGGTGATCCCCGCGTAGCGCGGGGCGCGGAGGCGCGGGGCGGGGGCGCGGAGGCGCGGGGCGCAGATTCGGAGCGCGGGCGGCAGGCGCTGCCGATGGCGGCCGGCCGCCTCTCGTGTGTCGCCTGTCCTTTTGGAGCACCGTGGAGTGTGTCAGATCTGACACACTCCACGGGCTGCGAGAGCAAGTAGCGCCGCCACCGGGGTGGCGCGGGCCGCCGGCGACGAGGAAGGAGCGGACGTTGAACGCCCGGGAGCGAGTCCTGACCGCGCTACGAGGCGGTGAGCCCGACCGAATCCCCTGCGCGCTGGGCTTCTTCCCGCAGTCGCTCTTTGGAGCGGCAGACGCCGACGAGTACTTTGGGACCGACGTCCGCTTCGTCGACTTCGCGCCACCAGCGGGTCAGGATGCCTTCCTCGACTACCTGGAGTCGTTGCCGCGGGGCGTTCACGTGGGCAGCACGGCGCAGCTCCGCACCTACCACGAGTGGGGCTACCACCCGGAGCGCCTCGGGTCGGACCAGGCCGCAGCGGTGGCCGGCCCGCACGGTATCGCCGAGCGGATCGCCCGCCTGCTTCCCCGGGTGACGGACCGGCAACGGCATGCCCACCTCAGGGAGGCCGTCGAGAGGCTGCACGCCCGGGGCCTCGCCGTCGCCGGATCTCCGCCTCACCTGGGCGGCGAGCTCTTCGAGAGCGCGTGGCGCATGCGCGGCTTCGACCTCTTCATGAAGGACCTGGTGAAGAGGCCCGAGTTGGTGGACTATCTGCTCGACCAACTGGAGACGATGGCCACGGAGAGCGCCCGGATACTGGCCGCAGCCGGCGTCGACGTCCTGGTGCTCGACGACGATGTGGCGTACAAGGGCGGTCTGCTCATCAGCCCCGCCATGTGGCGCCGGCACTTCAAGCCGCGGCTTGCCCGCATCATCGCCGCGGCTCGCCAGGCCGCGGCCGCGGCGCCGGCGGTGCTGTACCACTGCGACGGGGATTTCTCTGAGTTGATCGGCGACCTCGTCGAGATAGGTGTGGACGCCGTGAACCCAGTGGCGCCGGATTGCATGGACGCGGTGGCGATCAGAAGGACCTTCGGCGCCCGGCCGGCGCTGTGGGGAACGATCGGCACCGCTTGGACGTGGGACACCGGCAGCCCTGCGCAGATGCGCGAGGAGGTGCGCGCCCGGATCGAGACCCTGGGGCGAGGAGGGTCTGCTCCTCTGTCCCGCCTACGATCTCGATTTCAGCCCCCGCGAGAATGTCGCCGCCTTTGTGGAGGCTGTGCGCGAGTTCGGCTAGGGCGAGGGCGCGGCGCGGCGCCGCCCGGCTGGGCCGCGGAAAGCCCCGCCCGCGGCCCAACGGAGTGACCGCTCACTTCGGCCGCCCGAAATGCGTTACGATGGCGTCGATGAAAGCCACCGCCGCCAAGAGAGCCCGGCGCATGACCGCTGCCGAGCGCAAGCAGCAGATCGTCGAAGTCACCATGGACCTGGTGGCCAAGAACGGGGTGCAGTCGACAACTACTTCCCGCATCGCCGCGGCGGCCGGGATCTCCGAGGCCACCCTCTACCGGCATTTCGCCAGCCGCAGGGAGATGCTGCTCGCCGCCATGGACCTGGTGTACGAGCGCGTCTTCAAGGTCATCCACAGCGCCGAGAACGAGAACGCGCTGGAGCGGTTGCGGGCCATCGGCCGCTACCACGCCGGGATCATCGCCGACGACTCCGAGGGGTTCGTCCACCCGCTCTTCGAGTTCGTCGCCGCCCCGCCGGAGTCCGGGCTGCGCGAGCCGCTGGCCGAACATCAGCGAGCCGCCATCGATAGCATCTCCGCCATCCTTGAGGAGGGAAAGGAGCAGGGCCTGGTGCGGCGGGACGTCGACAGCGCGCAGCTCGCCTGGGAGTTGGTGGCCGTGTATTGGGCCCAGGACGTGTCCTATCTCATGGGGCTGGACGAGTACGTGGACGTCACCCGGGGGCAGCAGATGCTCGAGCGCATCCTCGCCAGCATCGCTCGATGAAGATCGATCTGGAGAACCACTTCGCCACCGAGATGTACGTCGACGCCGTCTACAACAACCCGGGATACCCCCGCTTCGTGGACGACAAGGAGACCGGGGAGCGGCACGTCTATCACGGTCCCGACTACTGGCAGCCCTTCGGCGACGCGCTGGTAAACCGCCTCCTCGACGTGGACGAGGCCCGCATCGCGGCCCTGGACGCGGTAGGGATCGACGTCGCGGTCCTGTCGCACACCGCTCCCGCTCCCGAGGTGCTCGAGCCGAAGGTGGCGACGGCGATAGCCCGGGACGCGAACGACAAGCTGGCCGAGGCCATCGACCGGCACCCCACCCGCTACCTGGGCTTCGCCACCCTGGGGGTGCGCGAGCCCGAAGAGGCCGTCAGGGAGCTCGAGCGCTGCGTCAAGGAACTGGGCTTCAAGGGCTGGAACACCCATTCGAACTTCGGGGATTCGTACCTGGACGACAAGCGGTACTGGCCCATCCTCGCGAAGGCCGAGGAGTTGGGGGTGCCGGTCTACCTGCACCCGACCTTTCCGATCATCCGCCAGCTCACCGAGTACGGCCTGGCCCTGGCCGGGCCCAGCTTTGGGTTCGGCATCGAGACCTCCATCGTCATGATGCGGCTCATCCTGGGCGGGGTGTTCGACGCGTTTCCGAAGTTGACGATCATTCTTGGCCACTACGGCGAAGCCCTCCCCTTTCTGCTCAAGCGGGTGGATCGCTCGTTCCTGCAGTACCACGTACCGAAGGGGTCCGGCTCCATGCCCCCCATCAAGAAGCGCCCGAGCGAGTATCTCGCCGAGAACCTGTACGTGACCACGAGCGGGAACTTCCTGGCGGCGGCCTTTCACTGTACGCAGGAAGCGCTGGGGATGGACCGCATCTGCCTGGGGACGGACTACCCGTTCGAGACGACCACGGAGATCGACGAATTCCTGGGCACCGTGGGCATGACGCCCGAGGACGAGCACAAGCTGTACGACGAGAACCCGAAGCGCCTGGGGTTCCACCTGTAACCGAGCGGCGCTGCGGCGCCGCCGACCACGCGAGGAGATAGCCGATGTACTCGAAGATCCTCAAACCCGAGATCATGTCGACCATGCTGCCCGAGGGCTTTCCCGCCGACAGGCTGAGCAAGCCTCAGTACAAGATGGTGGTGGACCGCGACGTGTTCGTCACCATGCGCGACGGGGTGCGGGTGGCCTGCGACGTGTTCCGGCCGGAATCGCCGGGCGAGTTTCCCGCTCTCTACGCGACGAGCGGCTACCAGAAGGACCTGGAGTATCTGCCGCAGTGGCCGGTGTTCCACTTCCGGGAGACCAACGACATCGAGTGGTTCGTCTCCCGCGGCTACGTGTACGTGCACCATGACGTCCGGGGGACGGGCAAGTCGGTGGAGGGCGAGTTCCGGCTCTTCAGCCAGGAGGAGCAGAACGACCACTACGACATGGTGGAGTGGATCGCGGAGCAGCCCTGGTGCACCGGCAAGGTGGGCATGATCGGCGAGTCGTACCTGGCCTGGGTGCAGTGGTTCACCGCGGCCATGCAGCCGCCGCACCTGGCCTGCATAGCCCCCTTCGACGCCGGCGCCGACATGTACCGGGACGTGGCGTTCCACGGCGGCATCATGGCCCTCGGCTTCCCCGCGAACTGGTGGACGGCGGAGATAAGGGCCAACTACCGGCTGGGCAAGTACGGGCCTGCCGACAACGTCGGTCTGTGGGACCTGCCCTGGAACGTCATGCACCACCCCACGTGCGACGACTTCTGGAAGGTCCGGAACCCGGACTTCGCCAAGATCAAGGTGCCGGTGTACAGCATCGGGATCCTGCACAAGGTGGGGATACACCTGCGCGGGAACATCCGGGGATACGAGACGGTGACCACGCCCAAGAAGCTGCTCCTCTGTCATGGGGATTTCGAGGGCGACGAGATGGCCATCTTCAACTCCCGGGAGATGCAGCTCCTCCATCTGCGCTGGTACGACCACTGGCTCAAGGGCAACGACACCGGCTGCATGGAAGAGGACCCGGTGACCGTGTTCGTGCGGAACCGGGAGATCTACCGTCCCGAGAAGGACTGGCCGCTGCCGCGGACCCAGTACAAGAACCTGTACCTGGCGCCGGGACCGAGCGGGGGCGTGGAGTCGTTGAACGACGGCCTGCTCACGTGGGAGCCGCCGACGGCCGCATACGAGCCGGCGCCGCCCGCGCCTGCGCCCGGCGCGCCGGGGAGCGGGCCGGCAGGGACGATGGGCCGGCCGCGCACGGCATGGGCCCCGGAGGACGTGATGGCCGCGGGCGAGACCAAGGCGACGGTGATGGCCGGCTCCACCAGCTACGACTATCCAGACCCCGATTGGTCGCACTTCTCGGGCCTGGGGACGGCCGTCATGGAAAGCGGGGTGCCCAACCCGGTCCGCAAGATCCTCACCTTCGCCACCGATCCGCTCGAAGAGGACCTGGAGGTGATCGGCAGCATCGTGCTCAACCTGTGGGCCTCGTCAGACCAGACCGACACCGACTTCTTCGTGCGCCTTACCGACCAGTTCCCCGACGCGGCGCAGGTGCCGGGAATGCCGCCGCGGGCGCTCATGCTCACCCGAGGCTGGCTCAAAGCGTCGCACGCCGCCACCAAGGACGAGGCGAAGAGCCTCCCCTACCGGCCTTATTACCGCCACGACAAGCCGGAGCCCCTTGAGCCTGGGAAGGTCTACAAGTTCGAGATCGAGGTCTGGGCGACGTCGTGCTTGTTCCCGAAGGGTCACCGGGTGCGGGTGGACCTCGCCTGCTACGACTCCAACGCCTTCGATTTCGGCGGCCACTACTACGGGCTCAAGGTAGGGCGGGACACGGTGTACCACGACAAGGACCACCCGTCGCATATAGTGCTGCCGGTGATACCCACGGCGTAGCGGCGGCTGCCGGCGCGGCGCCCGCGGCCGCCCGGGAGCTGGGCGGCCCGCCCGGCCGGCCCGCTCGGTGCTACGCGCCCTCCCCCCACTGGGGCCCGTCGTGGGAGCCCGGGGTGGTGTTGACCTCGTATTTATGCTTGGCGGCCCACGTGCGGGCGGCCGCGTCGAGCTTCTCGTTGCCGCAGTTGAGATAGTCGACGCACATCTCCTTGGTACCCGCCTTGGTCAGGGCGCGGATCAACGCGTCTTCGGTGCCCTCTTGGCCGAGCCTTATGTAGAAGGGGTAATTGGTGGCGATGAACTTGGAGTCGCTCGCCTCCAGCGCGGCCATCAACTCGCTCACCAACTGCGGGTTCGCCTTCTGGATCAGAACGAGGGCGTCGGCGGCGCCATACCTGACGGCCTGGTCCTCATTCTGGAGGGCTTTCATCAACACCGGCACCGCCTTGGCACCCATGCCGGCCAACACCTCGCGCGCCCACGTCTGCGTCCCCACAAGAGCCATGACCGGCTCTATGGCCGGCTCTCCGACGGCGGAGAGGATCGACTCGAGGGCCGCGTTGCGTTCGCCGTCAAACCCGGCCTCCTGGCGGGCTGCGATGAGCAGGGGGATCGTGTCGGCCCGAGCCAGACGATCGGCGATCGTGGTGTCTCCGTCGATCCCCATCCCCAGCAAGACCCCCAGGGCGGTGTAGCGGATGGCCGGGTCCTCGTCGGTCAGTCTCGCCGCCAGCGGCGACACCGCACCGGCGCCGATCCGGCGGAGCACATCTTCCGGCCAGGCCTCGGCGCCCAGGAGGGCGACGAGCGGCGCCACCGCCGAGTCCCCGATACTCGCAAGAAGCTTGTCGACCGCCGCGAGCACTTCTTCGTCATCGGTCGCGTCACGCGCCTCGATCAGGGGATCCACGGCCTCGGGGTTGGCCGCGAGCACTTCGGCCGCGGCCTCGCGGACCTGCGCGGTGGACTCCATGGCCCCTGGGAGCGTGGCGGCCTGAACGAGCGCCTCGAGTGCTGCCGGGTTGTCCTTGACCCGCTTCAGCAAGCCAAGCCCGTGCCGTTGCAGAGCCGAGAGATCGGGGGACAGGGCGGCATCGCCCGCTCCGAGCCCGGCCTTCTGGCGCTCGGGGTCGCACACCAGATCTCCGATAGCGGCGATCGCCCGGGCGTCGCCGATCGTCCAGAGACAATCCATGACCTTGTTGAGGGCGTCGACGGTCGGCTTCGGCATCGTATCGCCGGGAGTGCTCTGCTTGGCGACCGAGTCGTTGAGCAGAATGATGTACTGGTCCCTGAGAGCGCCCAGCCCGTCGACAGCGGCGCCGCCGGTCACCGCCGACGCGATGAGCTCCTTGGTGGCCGCGATCGAATGTAGCTGAGCGAGTTGGGCGGCCGCCTCCTGCCGCGCCGAGTCGTCTGTCGCGGTCTTCAGAGTCTCCAGAAGATCGGCCTCGCTGGCCGTGCAGGCGCGACCGCCAGGCCGGCGACGGTGAGCGCCAAGATGACAACAGCCCCGGCTGCCAGCCTCCGCCAAGCTACCATGCCTCGTCGCCCTTCCTGATTCGAGCCCCATTCGAACACCCAGCGGCCCCCGGGCCTATTCACCCAGTATGTGTCGGGGCTCCCGGGTAGTCAATCCTCCCCGCGGCGGCGCAAGGGCCCGACCGGGCGGCGGCGTGGCCGCCCGGTCGGGCTGGGGGGTCAGGTCCGGCGGCGATCAGGCCGCGATATCGGGGGCGGGGAGACCGTCGAACCGGGAGCGGGAAGCCGTCGCCCGCCGGAGCGCAGCCACCCAGGCCTCGTCGGGGGCCTTCGGGGCCGCGGCGGCCGCGGCCGACGTCCGACTCGCGGTGACCTTGCCACCGGCGGCCGGCGTTTCGTCACCCATGCGCCAGACGGAGGGGCTGAGTGCGGCGAAGCCGATGATGGCCACCATCAGAGCGCCCGCTCCGACCATGACCGCTGAGGGGCTCCACTGGATGAGCGCGCCGGCCACAGCGCTCGACAGGGGAGTGAGCCCGACGACAGCGAAGAGGAGCACGCTCATCATCCGGCCGAGCATGTGCGGCTCGGTGCGGAGCTGAAGCCAGGTGATGAACTGGATCACAACGTACCCCTGGCCGAGGCCCATCAGAGCGGCCACCACCGCGGCAGGCACAAGTGAGGAGAGCAGGCCGAGGAGCGCCAGGCCGATACCCATGGCCGCCGTCAGACCGAGCATGAGCATCGGGAACCGGCGAGCCGACGGGCGCGGACGGGCGCCGGCGAGGATCACGCCCACCAGCGAGCCGCCGCCGAAGGCCGACAGGATGATGCCGAAGGCGGCAGCGCCGCCGGTGTACCGGCTACCGGCGAGGACCGGGATACCCACAGAGATCGGACCGGTCATCAGGAGATTGACCAGAGCGATGAGCCCGAAGTAGTAACGGAGGGCCTTGTCCCGCCAGACGAGGGCCAGGCCGTCGCCGATGGATGAGAACAGACCGCGCTCCGCCAGCGCAGTCGTCGCACCCGCGGTCTCTGCCTGGGCTTTCTCCGCTCGCGCCGGGATCGGCGGAAGCGAAATGAGGGAGAGCGTCAGCGCCGAGACGAGGAAGCTGGCGGCGTCGAGCATGAAGGCGATCCCCATCCCATACAGGCCCGGTGCAGCCGAGCCCGCGGTTCCGTACCCGTCGAGCAACGCGATGAGCGTCCCGGCCAGTACCGGTCCGAGAAAGACCGACAGCTGCGCGGTCCCCTGGATGAGGGCGTTACCCGTCTGGAGCCGGTCGGTGCCGAGAAGCCGGGGGATCATCGCCGACTGAGCAGGGAAGAAGAAGGCGTCCGCGAGACCGAACAGAAGAGCGAACGCGTAGAGCATCCAGAGCTGGATCTGACCGGTCAGGGTCAGAAAGGCGAGCGCCGACACCAGGAACAGGCGGCCCACGTTGGAGCACAGCATGATGGTGCGAGGCGACATCCGGTCGGTGAGCGCTCCGCCGACGAGCATGAACACCGCCCGCGGGATGGCGACCAGGGCGAGCACGGTCCCAATGGCGAAGGCGTTGCCCGTGAGCTTGAGAACCAGCCAGGGCAGGGCAATGAGGTAGAACTGGTCGCCGAGGAGGGAGACGGCCTCCCCCGTCCACAGCAGGCGGAAGTTGCGATTCCGGAAGATCTCACCCAACCCGCTTATCATGACCGGCCTCTCCTGGTGCGCTTTGCCGTCCCAAATCCATTCTGGCGCGCATCTCGGGCGCGGGAATCAGCCAGAAGGGGGTTTTGCAGGCTGGTCAGGAGGCCAGGATTTGGAGTGTCACCTGTCAGGCGGCGGCGCCGGCACTTTTAGGCTATACTGCGTCAACACTTATACAAGACTCGGTTGTCCCCCGCGCTCTTTGCGAAGACCTCGACTGGATCAACTGCGTCTATGACCGCGGTGCCTCCAGAGTGAGCACGGCAAGGAGCCAACAACATATGAGTTTCGCCGACCTAGGCCTGCAATCAGGCCTTCTGAAGGCTGTCAACAGCCTCGGCTACACCGAACCGACCCCCATCCAAGAACAAGCTATCCCCGTCGCCCTGACCGGCCGTGACGTCCTCGGCTGCGCCCAGACGGGCACCGGCAAGACCGCCGCCTTCATCCTTCCCGCCCTGCAGTTGACCGACCACCGCGGCGACGATGGCCAGCGCACCGGCCCGCAGCGGACCTACATCCGCACCCTGGTCGTCACGCCTACCCGCGAGCTGGCCGGCCAGATCGAAGAGGTCGCGGTCGCTTGCGCGAGGTACACCGGCCAGCATGTCGCGGCCGTGTACGGAGGCGTGGGCTACGACCCGCAACTCAGGAAGCTGCGCCGGGGAGTCGATCTTCTCGTCGCCACACCGGGCCGCCTGCTGGACCTCCAGCAACGGCGCGAACTGGACCTCTCGCACGTCGAGATCCTCGTCCTCGACGAGGCCGACCGGATGCTCGACATGGGCTTCTGGCCCGACGTCCGCAAGATCATAAGCCTGGTGCCCGAGAAACGGCAGAACATGCTCTTCTCCGCCACCCTGACCAACGACGTGATGCGGATCGCCGGACCCATCCTGGACAATCCCATCCGCGTGGAAGTCGCTCCCGCGGCTACCACGGTCGAAGGGGTCAGCCAGGCGATCTACCCGGTGGCCGAAGCCCAGAAGACCGACCTTCTCGTCCGCCTTCTCGAAGAGGAGAACCTCGATCGGGTCCTCGTCTTCACGCGCACCAAGCACCGCGCCGACCGGGTCTGCCGCCATCTGGAGCGCAGCCGCATCAAAGGCGCCGCTATCCATTCGAACCGCAGCCAGTCGCAGCGGCAGCACGCCCTCGACGGCTTCAAGAACGGCACCTACCGGGTGCTCGTAGCCACCGACATCGTCGCTCGGGGCATAGACGTGGACCGTATCTCCCACGTCATCAACTACGATCTGCCGGGTCAGGCCCAGGACTACGTCCATCGCATCGGCCGCACCGCGCGGGCCGGCGCCTCGGGTACGGCCATCAGCTTCCTGGCGGCCGAGCAGGCGGGTGAGCTGCGCGACATCGAGCTGATGCTTGGCGAGCCTCTGCCCTGCCGGGACCTGGACGGCTTCGCGTACATGGAGCGTTTGATCCCGAATCCGGATCGGACGGCCAAGAAGGCCAAACCCCGCCTGGTCTACAACGGGAGCGCGCGCCGGCAGGCGGTAGCGCAGGCGCAGGCGCGCGCAGGCGGGCGAGGTCGCGCGGCGAAAGCGACAGACGGCACGCCTGGTTGACCCTCCCGCGGTACCCGTGGTTTGTGTCAGATCTGACACAAACCATAGTGTGTGAGAAGGCACTGGCGAAGTCCGAGGCTGCGACCTGAATCGCCCCCGTCCGCGCGAATGGCGGTACAGCCCGCCGCAAGGATGCCGGCCACAAACACGGCCAGCACCAGCAGCCTGAAGCTCATCCGCGCATTCTAGGCCGTCAGCCTCCGCACCGCCTCCCAGTACTTCTCCCGGGTCTTCTCGACCACCTCGGCGGGTAGCACGGGGGCCGGCGGCTCCTTGTTCCACTCGATGGCTTCCAGGTAGTCGCGCACGTACTGCTTGTCGTAGCTGGCCTGCGCCCGGCCCGGCTTCGTAGGTCTCGGCCGGCCAGAAGCGGGAGGAGTCCGGCGTGAGCATCTCGTCGATGAGGATGAGTTCGCCCTCGCCCGAGCGGTCGCCCGCGCTTCGCTGTCGAGTATCCCGAACTCGAACTTGGTGTCGGCGATGATGATGCCCCGTTCCAGCGCATGCTCGGCCGCGAAGCGGTAGAGGGCCAGGCTGGTGTCGCGCACCTTGGCCGCCAGATCGGCGCCGATCAACGCCGCCGCCTGCTCGAACGAGATGTTCTCGTCGTGGCCCGATTGCGCCTTGGTGGAGGGCGTGAATATCGGCTCGGGAAGCCGCGCCGACTCGGTGAGACCGCCGGGCAGCGCGATGCCACATACCGTCGGGGCCTTCCCCGTCGCCGCCGTCCCCGTCGCGGCCTTCTGGTATTCCTTCCAGCCCGAGCCGGACAGGTACCCGCGCACGATGGCCTCGATCACCAGGGGCTGGGTCGCTCCGCACGAGGACCGTCCGCCCGTCGAGCTCGGGGTAGTACCAGTCGATGTCGGGATACCACTGGGGGCCGGGGCTGGGGTCGACGATGTGGTTGGGGATGATGTGCGCCGACTTCTCGAACCAGAAGTTGGAGATCTGGGTGAGGATCTTGCCCTTGTCCGGGATGGGCGTGGGCAGCACGTGGTCGAACGCCGAGATGCGGTCGCACGCCACGATGAGCAGATGCTCCTCGCTGGGCTGGTAGACATCTCGCACCTTGCCCCTGCGAAGAAGGGGAAGTCCCCTCGCCTCCGACTCGAACATCGCTCCTGCCATCGGCTCTGGTCCTCCCGGGTCGCGCCCCACCGTCAGGCTCCCGGCGCCGGCCCGGTCGCTGGCCCCCACTCTATCGCAGCCGTCGGCTGTTAGCATTGCGGGTATGGAACACGACCCGATGACCCCCGTGCGACGTCCAGCCGGCCCAGGCCCACGAAGCCGCCACCGTCCTGGCTCTGATCGAGGCGTTGCTCGCGGAATTGGGAGACGAGGGACAAGAATTCGCCCAGATCGACCTGGGCAAACTCGAGGACGATCTCGAGACCGAGATGGCGACGGCAGGAGCCTCCGGCTGCGACTCAGCCCCCGTTTCCGGACGATTCCTGGCCCTCTTGGCGCGGGACGAGAGCGGCACCGCGGTGGGAGTCCTGACCCTGTCGACGAGCTTCGCCATCTACGCGGGCGGCGAGTACGGCGTCATCGACGAGATGTACGTGCGGCCCGAGTGCCGGTCAGCAGGGTGTCGGCCGGAAACTGGTCGAGGCGGCGGTCGACTATCGCGCGGCAGAGAGGGTGGTTCCGGCTGGATGTGACGGGACCGGTCGGGGCGAGCGGCGACAGAGGCGCCGGCGCTTGCGCGGCCGGCGACCCGGACACCCGGCAGCCGCCGATCCCGCTCTCCGCTTCTACCGGCGCCTGGGATTCGAGCCGACAGGTCAGAAACTGCGGCTGCTGCGTGCAGCGGCCGCCCGACTGAAAGGTTGCACATGACCGAGTGGTATCGCCTCAGCGCGGACGAGGCACTCGACCAGGCACAGAGCGATCCCCAGGGGCTCGCCGACGACGAGGCTGCCCGCCGCCTGGACGAGCACGGCCCCAACGAACTGATCGACGCGGGGACCAAGAGCCCCTGGCGGATCCTGGCCGAGCAGTTCACGTCGCTGCTCATCATCATCCTCATCATCGCCGCTGTGGTCTCGGCCCTTCTCGGCGACTACGAAGACGCCATCGTCATCATGGCGATCGTCATCCTCAACGGCGCGCTGGGCTTCCGCCAGGAGTACAAGGCGGAGAAGACCATGACGCGCGCTACGCAAGCTGGCAGCGCCCGATCGTGCGGGTGCGGCGCGGCGGCGAGGTGAGAGAAGTGCCGGCGGCGGAGTTGGTGCCGGGGGACATCGTGCTGCTCGAGGCAGGAAACGTGATCCCCGCCGACGCCCGGCTGCTCCGGTCGGCGAGCCTTCGGGTGCAGGAGGCGGCTCTCACCGGGGAATCCGAGCCGGTGGAGAAGACGGCCGATCGCCTGCTCGAGTCCGACGTGGCGCTGGGCGACCGATTGAACATGCTCTTCATGGGAACGGCCGCCTCCTACGGCCGCGGCGAAGCCGTGGTCACGGCCACCGGCATGGACACCGAACTGGGCAAGATCGCCGGGATGGTCCAGGGGGTCAAGCAGAGCCGAACGCCGCTGCAGAAGCGCCTCTCCCAACTCGGCCGCTGGCTGGCCGTGGCCGCGCTGATTCTGGTGATCATCATCTTTGTCACCGGGCTGTTGCGCGGCGAACCGCTGCGGATCATGTTCCTCACCGCCGTGAGCATGGCGGTGGCCGCGGTGCCGGAAGGGCTGCCGGCGATCGTCACAGTAGCGCTTTCGCTGGGGGCGCAGAGGATGCTGCGGCGCAAGGCCCTCATCCGAAAACTGCCGGCGGTGGAGACGCTGGGGTCGGTCACCGTCATCTGCTCCGACAAGACCGGCACTCTGACCGAGAACCGCATGACCGTCGTGATCCTGGACGTGGCCGGGCATGAAGTCGACCTGCAGGAGGAGATGAAGCGGGGACGCATCGCGCCCCTACCCTGCGTATCCGCAGGCGACGACGCCCCGCTGATGAGGGACAAGCCGGCGGTCGCCGTGCTGGTCGCCGGCGGGGTGCTCTGCAATGACTCGGTGCTTCAGGCGAGCGCGGGCGAGGGTGTCGTGCGAGGGCGCTGGCGCGAGCCAGTTCCGGGCGCTCGGTGACCCTACCGAGGGCGCTCTTGTCATAGCCGGGGTGCACCTGGGTCTGCTCAAGACGGAGCTCGAGAAGACGTTCCCGCGGACCGGGGAGATCCCCTTCGACTCCGAGCGCAAGCTGATGACGACTGCCCACGCGGCCCCGGCCGGGCCGGTGTCCGGGCTGGAGGCGCTGGCCGCGCATCTCGCCGAGCGCCGGGCCGGGCAGATCTCGTTCACCAAGGGCGCGCCGGAGGCCCTGCTGCCCCTCGCTACTTCGTTCTGGGACGGGGAGAGGGCGCTGCCCCTTGACGAAGCTACCCGGAGCTCGGTCGAAGAGCGGAACCGGAGCCTCGCTTCCCGCGGGATGCGGGTGCTGGCGGTCGGCTTCCGGGCGCTGCCCGCCGGAGATGGCGGGGTGGCGCCGGGGCACGGCGGCGCCGGGCGCCGCGCGGGCGACGCTCCCGATGACTGGGAGAAGGACCTGGTGCTGGTCGGACTGATAGCCATGATCGACCCCGCCCGGGCCGAAGCCCGGGAGGCGGTCCTGACCGCCATCGCGGCGGGGATACGGCCGGTGATGATCACCGGCGACCAGCCCCTCACGGCAGAAGTCATCGCTCGGCAAGTGGGGATCATCGGCGACGGAGCAGACGGCGCGGCGGGTGACGGGGCCGGCGGCGGCGCAGCCGAAGCCGCCGTTCTCACCGGCGCCCAGCTCGCATCGTTGACACCCGAAGAACTGTCGGAGGTCGTCGACCGGATCGCCGTCTACGCCCGGGTCGCCCCGGAACAGAAGCTCATCATCGTCCAGGCCCTGCAGGAACGCGGCCACATCGTGGCCATGACCGGGAGATGGGGTGAACGACGCCCCCGCGCTGCAGAAGGCCGATATCGGGGTGGCCATGGGCATCACCGGGACCGACGTGGCCAAGGAAGCCGCCGACATGGTCTTGATGGACGACAACTTCGCCACCATCGTCGCCGCGGTCAACGAAGGCCGGGCGATCTACGACAACATCCGCAAGTTCATCAAGTACCTCATGGCGACGAACGTGGGCGAGCTCACGGTGATGCTCTTCGCCCCGCTGGCGGGCATGCCGCTCCCCTTGCTGCCGCTGCAGATCCTGTGGATGAACCTGGTCACCGACGGACTTCCCGGACTGGCGCTCGGGTTCGAGCCTGCCGAGCCGAACGTCATGCAACGCCGGCCCAACCCGCCAAACGAGAGCATCTTCGCAAGAGGTCTGGGAACCCACATCCTCTGGGCCGGCCCGTTCATGGGCCTCATCGCCCTGTTGACCGGCTGGGCCTACTGGCAGGCCGGAGACGAGTCGTGGCAGACCATGCTGTTCACCGTCCTCACGCTCTCGCAGATGGGACACGTCCTCGCCATCCACCAGGAGCGCCGGTCGCTCTTCGGAGCCGGGTTCCTCACCAATCCGCTGCTCTTGTACGCAGTCCTGGTCACCATCCTGCTTCAGTTCGCGCTTCTCTACGTGCCCTTCCTGCAGGACGTCTTCGGCACCCAGGCGCTCGACTTCACCCATATCGTGGCCGCCTTCGCGCTGAGCACGATCATCTTCTGGGTGATCGAGGGACAGAAGCTGGTATGGCGGCTGAGGGAGCGGCGAAGCTGAGGGGGGCGACGAGGCGAGCCGGGACCCCGCAGTCCAAGGGACCCTCGACTAGGCTGCTCGCAACTGGCCGGCGGGTTCGGGAAGGGCGGGTTTTGCGGGTCGTACATAATCGACCGGGAGTGCCACAAAGCATCCGGGTCAACGACAGATCTCGGCTCTGCTTCCGCTGGACATCCGCGGGACCGGCGGACGTAGAGATCGTCGACTACCACTGAGGAGGTGATTGATGGAGAAGCTCCCCCCCGTCACACCCGGGGAACTCCTCCAGGAGGAGTTCCTGGTCCCGATGGGCATATCGAAGTACCGGCTGGCCAAGGAGATAGGCGTGCCGGCACCACGGATCGGCGAGATCGTAGCAGGACGCCGCTCCATCACGGCCGACACCGATCTTCGCCTGTGCAAATACTTCGGTCTCTCGGACGGTTTCTGGCTCCGAGCTCAAGCCGCCTACGACAGCGAGGTCGCCAGAGAGAGGCTATCAGGTGAACTCGAAAAGATCCGGCCGTGGGCTGAATCGGAGCGCGGCCTCAAAAGGACGGCCTGAATGAAGATACTTGTCGACCAGCAGGCCGAGCCCTGATAGAGTGACAGCCATGGAGATCGCGGTAAACCTCACTCCCACCGGGATGATCCCTACCAAGGCCATGAGCCCTCACGTGCCCATCTCCGTGGACGAGATCGTCGAGGACGTGCTGCGGGCGGCCGAGATCGGCATCACCAGCGTCCACCTGCACGCCCGCGAGGAGGAGACCGAGAAGCCGGCCTACGCGACCGATATCTACGCCCGCATCATCGCCGGCATCCGGGCGCATAGGAAGGACATCGTCATCGGCGTCTCCACCAGCGGGCGCACCTTCCAGCGCTTCAACCAACGCGCCGCCTGCCTGCAGCTCGACGGCGACCTGAAGCCCGACATGGGCAGCCTCACGCTCAGCTCGGTCAACTTCAACAAGGTGACCAGCGTCAACTCCCCCGACATGATCCGCCGGCTCGCCGAGGAGATGGCCTCGCGGGGGATCCTGCCCGAGTTGGAAGCGTTCGACGCGGGGATGATCAACTATGCCAAGTACCTCATCTCCCGCGGCGTGCTCCGGCCCCCTCACTACTTCAACCTGATCTTCGGCAACATCGCCTGCGCTCAGGCGGACCTCCTGCACGTGGGGGTGATGATCCGCGACCTGCCGGCCGGTTCGTACTGGAGCCTGGCCGGCGTCGGCAACACCCAGCTGATGATGAACTCCCTGGCCATCGCCACCGGCGGAGGGGTCCGCGTGGGACTCGAAGACAACATCTGGTTCGACCTGGACCGCACCCGGCTGGCCACCAACGCCGATCTGCTCGGGCGTATCCACACCCTCATCGAGGCGAACGGGCATACGGTGATGAGCCCGGCCTCGTTCCGCGGCCTTCTCGACCTGGAGGATGGGGACGGCGCCTACGGCCGCAGGGGGACCGCGCCCTGGGCGCGCCGCCGCCGCGCCCCCCGGCGCGGCCCCTTACAGAATCAGCCGGCTCGCCAGCTCCCGGTGCTCCATGTACCAGGCCACCAGGCGGTGGACCCCTTCTTCCAGGCTGACTTCGGGCTGCCAGCCGAGCAACTCCCGGGCCTTCTCGACGTTGGCCCACGTCGCTCGGACGTCTGCCTTGGCCTCCGGACCGAAGACGAGTTTCGCCTTCTTGCGCGTCTCCTTCTTGATCAACTGGACCACGTGGAGCAGCTCGTGCGGCCGGTCGCTCCCCAGGTTGATGATCTCGTAGCCCACCCGCTTGAGCCCCAGGATGGTTCCCCGGGCGATGTCGTCCACGTAGGTGAAGTCGCGGGACTGGTGCCCGTCGCCGAAGATCTCCACCGGCTCGCCCTCCGCGATCCAGCGGCAGAAGCGGAACAAGCTCATGTCCGGCCGTCCTGCCGGGCCGTACACGGTGAAGTAGCGGAAGATGGTGACGTCGATGCCGTGCAGGTAGTGGTAGGTGTAGCTGAGGGCCTCGGCGCCCTTCTTGGAAGCGGCATAGGGAGACAGCGGCCGGCTGGTGTCCTGGTCCTCGGTGAAGGGCTGCGGATTGCCGCTCCCGTAGAGGCTGGAGGTGGAGGCCAGCACGAACTTGTCGCAACCCGTCCAGCGGCAGAGCTCCAGGAGGTTGAGGGTCCCGGTGATGTTCGTGTCCACGTAGACCCAGGGGTCCTCGACGCTCGGGCGCACGCCCGCCCGAGCGGCCAGGTTGATGACCGCGTCGAAGGGTTGATAGCCGGAGCAGACGCGATCCAACGCGTCGCGGTCGACGATGTCGACCCGGGCGAAGTCGAAGCCCGGCTTGCCCAGCAGGTCGTCCAACCGGTGCTGCTTAAGGCGGGGGTCGTAGGCGTCGTTGAGGTTGTCCACGCCCACGACATGGTGACCCTCGGCGAGAAGGAGTTCCGCCACCTTGCTCCCGATGAATCCGGCCGCCCCGGTCAGAAGCACCTGCATCGGTCAACCTCCATCTCCGCCGCTATCGCGGGCGCCCACCGCCTGCTTGATGGCCAGAATACAGCATGAAGGAACGCGACCGCCGAGCGCGCATCGCGGCCCGGGAGGCGGCGAGGTCGCTGTGTTGGGCCACCATGCCTGCGTCCCTATGCAGTGTGTCAGATCTGACACACTGCATAGTGAGTCGGAAGGTGATGTGAGACGCTTCACCAGTCGCCCGCGCCGCGCCGCGCAGTCCGCGCCAAGGTACGTCTGAGGTCCGATACAGTTCGAGACTTCATGCCCGAGCATTCCCCCCATGGAGAGGATGCTCGTCTGGCTACCCTGGCACCGGGAATCACCGCCCTTTTCCGCGGCGGCGCGAATCCAGTTGGGGTGCCTGCTTCGGCAGTCACAGAGAAGACGGTTCGCGAGACTTCCCTCCTCCCGGCCTCGGCCTGACCTTGGCGCCGAGGTGTTCGACGCGCGGCTTCGCGACCGACCCACCGATCGGATCGTCACCTACCGACTGTACCGGGACGCGATCGTCATCGTGGAAGTCCTTCCCGATGCGCCTGAGTATCGGCAGTATTCCTGGGCGGTCCTGACCCGCCTCCGTGACTATGAGGAACGCAGGCCACACGTGGAGGGGACCTGGTGGCAAGTGGGAGACGTCGTCGAGTTCCTTCAACTGACGCCCGAGCAGGCCGCGCTCGTCGATATCCGCGTAGCGCTCGCCGATGAGTTGTCACGACTGCGAAGCAATCGTGGCTGGAGCCAAACCGATCTGGCCAGGGCGTTGGGGTCGAGCCGATCGCGAGTCGCCAAGATGGAGATGCCCGACGCGTCGGTCTCCATCGATCTCTTCGTCAAGTCGCTCCTGCTGCTCGGGCGCTCGCGCGTCGAAGTCGGCGCGTTGATCGCCGGCGTTCGGGCGGAGTCGGCGCGGCGCGTCAGCCCGTCGCCCCCCTGGACTCCGAATCGCTCTCGGCCACCGCCCGCACGATGATCGCCGCCTGGTTGGGGACCGGACAGTTGTACTGGCAGATGCCGCAGCCGATGCAGAGCTCCGGCGCGACGTAGGGCAGCTTCACCTTCTCGAATCCGGGCTCGGCCCGGCCTCCCTGAGCCACGGCGTCGCCCTCCTGCAGGATGACGGCTTTCGACGCGGTTGGACACAGCTCCTCGCAGACCAGGCACTCCTTGCCCTCCGACCAGGGTATGCAGGTGTTGCGGTCCACGTACGCCCGGCCGATCACGGTCTGCTGCTTCCTGGGCAGGTCCAGCTTCTGGATGGCCTGTGTGGGGCAGACCTTGCCGCACTCGTTGCAGTTCCACTCGCAGAAGCCCCGCCGGAAATCCAGGCTGGGAGTGAACATGCCTTCGAGCCCGCTTCCCAGACGGCCGGCTGCAGCACGTTGGTGGGACAGACCTTGAGACACTGGCCGCAGCGGGCGCAGGTGGCGAGGAAGTCGAGCTCGTACTCGAGAGCCCGGGGGACGGATCAGGGTGATGTTGCGCTGGATGCGCCCCAGCCCGGTGAACAGGAAGAAGCCTCCGATGAAGGCCAGCCCGGCGCCCTTGAGGAGGGCGCGGCGGCTGGGGTCGTACTCGTACTGTTTGCGCGGCTTGTAGCCCCAGCGGATCGCGCCCTGGGCGCACGCGTCGGCGCACTCGAGGCCGCACTGGCAGCGCGACGTGTCGGTGGAGTGGCCGTCGTCCCGGATGGCGTCCATGGGGCAGGCCCGCTCGCAGGCGCTCGCAGGTCGTGCACTTGCTCCTCGTCCACCACTCTGCCGAAGAGCGCCCCCCGCCCCATCAGCCCAGCAGCGCGCCCAGGGGGCAGAGGTGCCGGCACCACATCCGCCGCTCGATGTACGAGATGGCGAGCACCACCACGAACATCGCCAGGATCACCAACTGCAGCTTGTAGAGCAGCCCGTTGGTCGAACACCAGGCGGCCGGTGAGGACGTTGGTGACGCTGTCGACGCTGCCCTGCAGTTGCGGTACTGCGGTAGAGGAGGTCGCCCGCCAAGCTGCAGCGCCCGGTCGACCGCGGGGTAGACGAGCGTGGTGGCGCTGCGGGTGAACAGCGAGAGCGGGTCGAACACCAGGAACACCGCGCTCCCGAAGAGGATGAGCATGGCCACCACCACCAGGCCGAAGAGCGGCACCTTGCCGCAGTATCTTGCGCGCTCGCGGCCCGGGATGGCGCTCCTTCTTGGGCCCGAAGAGCTCGACCAGGAACCCCATGGGGCAGACGTAGCCGCAGAACACCCGGCCCAGGAACAGCGGGCTGAGCAGCACCGGCACCGCCAGGAGCAGCTCCCACTTCACCACGCCCTTGCGCCAGCGAGTTGAAGGCGATGAGCGGGTCGGCGAGCAGGAAGCCGCCGAAGAAGACGGTCCCCAGCGGCCAGACGGTCATGGTCAGCAGACGCAAGGAACAGCAGCAGGAAGAAGGTCTGGAAGACCCAGCGGAAGCGGTGGACGAGAGCGGTCTCGACTGCTTCCGCGCGACCGGGCCGCCATCTACGCTCCCCGGATCAGCCTAGACGGCTTCGCTCGTGGCGATGTTCAGCTTCGTGAGGTCGATCTCCCCCATCCCCCGTTTGTGAGCCTCGACCAGCCACGCGTAGTCGGCCGGCGTCTTGCCGAAGAACTGGGTGCCGTAGGCGTCGATGGACACCTGGTTGGTGCCGGCCACCAGGGTCTTCTCCAGCCTGACGTCGTTGAGCGAGCCCCCGGTGGGCCCGTTGCGGAAGAGCACCCGGTAGGCGTCGAGGATGGCGAGGGTGGGCTTGACCAGGGTGTTGACGTCGACGATCTTCTGGGCGAAGTCGCCGTGGATGCTCCCCCGGCTGCCGCCCATGATGCCCATGAGGTTCTTCATGGTCATGGTCGCGCCCGACTACCGAGTGCTGCTTGGGCAGCGTGAGGTTGATGAGCGAGTCGGCGGCCAGCGCGTCGGTGACGAAGGGCCACGACGTGAGCACCTTGCCCTCTGGGATATCCACCTCCTCGTAGTTGCGGTTGCTGAGGTAGACGAGCTTCGCCGCCGGCGTCGGAGACGGCCTGGGCGAGCCCCGTGGTCTCGAAGGCGGCGCGATGCGTCGGAGGTGGGGTTGTCGAGGACGACCACCTCTTTGGCGCCGGCCTCCCAGCACATCTTGATGACGGCCGTCATCAGCTCGGGCTGGTCGTGGTGGCGTATTCCGGGGGCCGGCCGGTGAGAACGTTGGGCTTGACGACCACCTTGCCGCCCTTCTTGACGAAGCGCTCCATGCCGCCCAAAAGGGCGATCGCCGCCCGCACGTTCTTCTCGACGACCTCGCCCTTGACGACGGCCAGGTCTGGGCCGGTGGAGCCGGCGCCGGAGCCCCCGTCGGTGGAGGCCGTGGAGCCGGTGGAGGCCGTGGAACCGGTGGAGGCCGTTGAGCCGGTCGGGCCGGTACTCGACCCCGCGCCGAGGTCGTCACGGAGCCGGAGCCGTCGTCCGACGCCGTCGTCGGCGGTCCCTCTTCGGTGGGGCCGGTGGTGGTGGTGAGGGCACGGGCGCAGCCGGGAACGAACGGCGCCAGGCTGGCGATGGCCAGCCAGCGACCGGTGTGAAGAAGAAACGTCCTACGATCCATGCCGCTCATGCGGGAAAGTTTACCCGAAGCAGGCGCGCGCGGGCGGGGTCCCAAGCAGCGACCGTGCGCCGGTGGATCCCCCCACGGTGGCGGCCGCGCCACACTCAGCCCTTAGTCGCACTCGCCTCCGCGTACTCCGCCGTTACCGTCGTCCATGCGACCCTAGTTGCTCTGTACGCACATTGTGGGTACAATCGGCGAAGGAAGGGGGCATATGGGTATCCCAGATAGAAGAACGCGCAAGGATGAGCGGCTCGGTATTCGGGTGTCGGCTGCCGAGAAGGCTACCCTGGAGAGGGCTTCGCGGACGATGCGGATGAGCACGAGCGAGTTCGTGGTCCGCGAGGCGGTGGCCTCTGCCGAGGAGATACTCGCCGAGAGGACTCGGTTCGTTCTTCCTGAAGAGCAGTGGGAGGCCTTCGTGGCGAGACTGGACGAGCCTCCGCGGGAGATCCCCGCCCTGGTAAGAGCGCTCGGCCGGCCTTCGCCCTTCGATGAGTGAGAGTCGCTGGTCTTCACCCCGCGGGTCTTTGCCGCCCGGTTCTCCTTACCGACTCCCACCACACCGCTTCGTTCGATTGTGGCAAGCATCGTCTGAACGACTTCCTCGTCCGGCACGCGCTCGAGAACCAGAAGGGCGGCAAGTCCAGGACCTACGCAGCCCTGCGAGCCAGTACGGTGGTGGCCTTCTACAGCCTGGCGCCCGGCTCCGTCGGTCGGGCCGAGGCTCCGGACAGGATAGCGAGGGGTCAGGGAAGCCAGGACATTCCCGTCATCCTGCTCGCCCGGCTCGCGGTGACTCTCCAGGAGCAGGGGAAGGGTCTGGGGCGGTACATGCTCCTTGACGCGCTGCGGCGGTCGATCGAAGGAGCCGACGTCATCGGCGGAAGAGCCGTGCTCGTCCACGCGGAGGACGAACAAGCGCGGGGCTTCTACGTCCATCATGGGTTCGAACCATCGCCCACGGACGACCTGCACCTGCTGCTTCTCATGAAGGACCTGCGCAAGACGCTGCGGCTGTGAGGCTCTGCCGCCATCGTCGCCCGGGGACGTACCCTTTGTAGCTCACTTCCGGTCGTTCAGCGTGACCACGGTCGCCTGGCGGCAGCCGGTTTCGGTCATAGCCTGGCCCAAGGCACACCCTGCGCCGGCGGCGGGTCCGCCCCCGCGCTGAGGAGACGACTCTGTAAGTATCTCCCGCGTACCCGCGGTTTGTGTCAGACCTGACAAAAACCATAGGCGGCCGGAAGACTAGAACAGTTCGAGATCCCCCATGCTGGCCGTCCAGCTCGAGTACGCTCGCCGGGTCGAGCGGCAGCGACGGCTGCAAAGCGCAGACGGTGACGTTGGTGCCCCGGGGCCCGACGGGCAAATAGCCGTGTGAGAGGCCGAGCGGTCCCGCCAGCGCCGAGACGCCCAGGTAGTCCGCGGCCGTCTCCTTGCGCCAATTGGCTGGCGACCCGCGCCGCCATCCGGCGGCCGCCGGCGTCGGCAAGGCACACGACTTCGGTGATCAGCAACTCCGTGAGCGCGCCCCGCCTGCGAGGCCGGCCGATGACGAGGGCAGCGCTGTCGCCCCGGGATCGAACGCGGCGCCATAGCCGTACCAGCGGTTGAGGCCGTAGTGCCAGTCCAGGTACTCCGGGGTGGGGACGGTGTGGAGGCCGACGTCTGCGGCGCCAGTGGCCGGCTCCGCCGCCGCGCTCCCCGCGGCGCCTCTGCGTGGGAGTCCGTCGGCGCCCGCCGCCCGGTCGGCGGCCGTCACCCGCTCGAGGAAGCTCCGCACCGCCGGGTCGCGCAGCAGCCCCAGCACCTCACCGTTGTCCACTTCAGCACTGAAGTCGGCGGGCGCCCCTGGGTCCGCGCGGCGCAGCGCCACGCGCGCCGCCGCCCCCAGGACCCGCGCCGGCCGCCGCACCTTCACCCGCAACGGCAAACGCCCCACCTCCGCCCAGCCCATCTTCAGATACCCGGGCAGGCTGAACTGGTTGGGGGTGTTGAAGGTGAGGTCGAACCCCTCGGCCGCCAGGCGCTCCGTCAGCGCCGTGGTCATGTGCTCGAAGAAGCCGCGGCGGCGCCAATCGGGATGCGTGGCCGTGTCGACCGCCCGCCCGGCGCGGTACACCCGACCACCGCCGAGCAATTCCCAGCGCATGAACACCCGCAGCCCGACTATTTTGTCCGCGGCGGGCGCCCCGCGCCCCCGGTCGCCTCCGCGGCGGCCGCTCCCGCGCCGGCGGCCGCTCCCGTGCCCGGGGCCACCGCCACCAACCCGAATGACTCGCCGAAGGGACTGTCGTAGTGCTTCCAGCGCCAGTATCCGCGCAGGTCGGGGAAATCAGCGCCGTACATGGCCACAGTGAGGAGGTCCACGATCTGGTCTTCGTCGGCACGAGTGAAGGGCCGGTAATGGATCGGCGGGAGCTCCGTCACGATGGCGAGGAGTCCGTCCGGGGCGGAGCTCGCTCAGCACGGCGACGGCTCGGTCACGCAGACTCGGACACGGCTGCTTCGGCCAGCACCGCCGCGGCCTCGGCAAGCGCAGCCGGTCGACGGCCTCGGAACACCCGCTCCGCCGTCCGCCACACGAGCGGGTGCAGGCCGGTCAGCCCGATGGCCAAGCGGTCGACGCTCTGCGACGCCTCGCCTCTCACCCTCGACACCCGCAGCGGCGCGTCCGGCGGCACCGCGCTGAGAGCGTGGTCGTAGGCGAAGCCCAGCTGGTAGCCCAGGGTGGCCAGTTCGTCGTTCGTGCGTGAGTCCCAATCGTCGTTCGGATACGAGAAGGCGGCGGGCTCGTGCCCCAGGATGCCAGTCAGGCGGCGGTGGGCCTCGCCGATCTCCCAGGCGACGGTGTCGCAGTCGCATCGGGTGAGATTGGGATGGGTCATGGTGTGGTTGCCGATCGCCACTCCGTCGTGCTCCAGGCGGAGCAGGTCCTCCGAGCGCAGTTGGCGGCACCGGACCGGGGCGGCCTCAGGCGGAAGCGTCGCCCGCAGACTCAGAAACCGGCGCCGCTCGCCGTCGGGAAGAGTCACAAGCAGGATCTCGGCCACGTCCAGGCAGTGGCCCAGTCCCACCGCTCCGGCAGACGAGCGCCCGCAGTCGCCAGGCCTCGCAGCTCGTCGAACCACAGCGGGCGGTCGGTATCGACTACCCCCGGGCACACGAAGGCGACGGCGGGCATCCCGCGCTCGCGGAGCAGCGGGAGCGCCCGCTCAACACGCTGAGGTCCCCGTCGTCGAAGGTCAGCAAGACCGACCGGGGCGGAAGCGCTTGCCCCGTCCGCGCGGCGATCAGAACTCCTCGAGCGACACCGGACGGGCGTGACGCGCCAGGAACGCGAGCTTGGGCGGCGAACGCCTCGGGATCGAGGATGCGGTGATAGGCGAGCACGGCCAGCCGGTCCCGATTGCTCCACCGCAGCACCGGCTGCAGCGGCGAGTAGCGCAGGGTGAAGCTCACGGATCGCCGAAAGAACGACAAGCGGCGTGGATACACTCTCTCGCGACTCCTTTGCGCGGCTCAGCCCAGGAAGGCACGTGGAGCATGAATGTTACAGTAGGGCGCGGGCGTTGGCAGCGGCGACAGGTATGTTTCGCGGCCGATGAGGAAGCTCGCTTACCCTAGGGCTTCACGACAAGCTCCACGTCGCACTCGAGCACCTGCAACAACCCCAAGACGCCGTCGATGGACTTGCGGTAGTTCGTGGGATCGAGCAGGCGGTAGAACTGCGCCGGCGACGTCCCCAGACGCCGAATGATCTCGCGCCGGGAGAGCGGACTCACGGCCACACGCCGCTCTGCCTCGAGCGTCAGCCGGTAGAGAAGAAGGTCCCGCATGTAGGCGGGATCCCGGTTGTACTCCAGAACCTGCTCCACATGCACGGTGCCCTCTGCACCCGACGCAAGCCGGAATGCGAAGGCTTCACGGCCAAGCTCCTCGTCGATACTGACCTCGGCGACCGGATCTTCCGCAGTGGGGATGGGGTCGGCCTTTGAATACGGAAGGAGCAGGCGGCCGCGGGAAGTGACCACCTCGAACGCGTGCCGGCGATTGTTGGGCTTGACCGTCTCGATCTTCACAGTTTCATAAATGTTATCACCAACGGTAACACTCCGCAAGCTGGTAGCCTACCGGCGCATGGCTCGTGACCAGAGTGCACCCAAAGTCCTGGCCTCAGGCGGTCTGGAGCTCGCAGCCTGTATAGGGTATGAGTGGGAGATATGACACTGATACATAACACTATGTGTGATATGATGGGAGCTGGAGGATGCGCATCTTCAAGGTCGCGTGGTTCGTCCGTTTTGCACGCGCCGAGGGCATCACTGATGGGCTTCTGCGGGACGCGGTCGCGAGAGCCGAGCGCGGACAGGTGGATGCCCGACTCGGCGGAGGGGTCATCAAGCAACGAATCCCCAGACCGGCCAGGGACGATCCGGTGGCTACCGAGCTGTCATGGTGTTTCGCGGCGGAGAACGAGCAATCTTTGTCTACGGATACGCCAAGAGCGACCGCAGCAACCTGCGTTCAGACGACGTGGCCTACTTCAAGAAGGTGGCGACGCATTTTGAAGCTGTCCGATGCCGAACTGGCAGCGCTGCTAGCACAGGGCAGCATCGAGGAGGTGAGCCTTGACGAACAGGAAATATCGCAGTGACGCGTTCGCCGCCGTCCACGAGACCGCGGAGCGCTGCACGAAATCGGCGCCATCGACAAGCAGACCATGCGGGAGTTCGACGAGGCCTGCCTGACGCCGGTACAGGTGCTCACGCCGGATGAGATCAAACGTCTGCGGATGCGGGAGCACCTCTCCCAGTCGGTGTTCGCTCGCTACCTGAACGTGTCGAAGAACCTCGTCTCCGACTGGGAACGGGGGGTCAAGAAGCCCGGGGGACCGGCGCTGCGGCTGCTGACCATCCTCGAGGCCAGGGGGTTGCGCGCCATAGCCTAGCGACGCCCACGCCTCGAGCCTGATCTGCCTGGGTCGTATCCACGTAGAAGTCATCTCGGACACCCGGGTGGGCTGTCGCCGCGTACGCGGTTGCCGCGAACGAGGTTGCTGCCTTCCTGGTTCACGCCCTTTTTGAACGAAGACCAGATTGTGATAGAAGTGCAGGGCGGTGATGTGCCGATCGTAGTAGGTCGCCACGTAGCCGGGCTTGATGAATTCCTCATGATTCAGGCCGTCCACAAGGTTCTTCAGCAGGCGCATGCTGGTCGGCGCGTGAGCCAGGTCGTCGCTGCTTCCCCCAAAATCAGGCCAGTAGGCGGTCTGGGTATCCTCGATGACGTACATGCCGTCGTCGGCCAGCAGCGGAAAGAGCACCTCGAAACTCTTTATCACATGCGGGTTGAGGTGGCTGCCGTCGTCGATGACGATGTCCGGCCTGCCCACTTCCTCGACGATCCTCCGCAGGACTGCCTCATCCGACTGGTCGCCCCGATAGATGCGGATGCGTCGTTCCGCATGCGGGCTCTTGTCGTGGTAGTCCAATCCCACGATGGTCGCCTTGGGGAAATAACGGCGCCACATACGGAGGGACCCTCCGCCCTTTTGAGGGTCGTCGTACCCGCCGATCCCGATCTCCAAAAGAACGATCCTTTTTCGGCGAAAGCGCTGGAAATGGCGTTGGTAGTGAGCAGCGTACCAGTGCTCCCCCCACTTGTCGGTGCCATAGAGTGTCGCCAGCATCGGCAGTTGGCGCCGAAACACGAAGCCCGCGGATTCGACCAGATGTTTGCGGAGCGCGTCGGCCTGCTCGTGTGAGAGCCGCGCCCGTATCCCGCGCTTGAGATGAAGAAGTCGCTCGGTCCCGTTGTTCACGGCTCTACACCATATCGTGGGATGGGGGCTTGAACAACGTGTCGCGTGGCGCGCGTACAATGGCCCCATGAATACGGACGTCGTCGGCCCAGTCTTCATTACCGGGGCCTCGGGCATGCTCGGCCTGGCCCTCACCTCGCTGTGCGACGAGCTCGACCTCTCCTGTCACCCCTATCCCGAGGCACATCTCGATATCACGGACGACGTCGCGGTTGCCGCGGCGATCGCCCGCTTTGCCGCGCAGAGCGGAGGCCACGGTCTGGTCGTCAACGCCGCCGCCTACACCGATGTGGAGCGGGCGGAGCGCGAGGAGGAGCGTGCGTTCGCAGTCAACGAGCGCGGCGCGCGGAACGTGGCCGAAGCGGCGGCGCACCATGGACTGGAGCTCGTCCACGTATCGACCGACTTCGTCTTCGACGGGACCAAGGCCGGGCCGTACACCGAGGAGGACATGCCCAACCCGCTCAACGCCTACGGCCGCTCCAAACTGGCCGGGGAGAAGGCGGTGGCGGAGGTGTGCCCGAACGCGCTCGTGGTCCGCACCGCCTGGGTCTACGGCCCGGGCGGGACCAACTTCCCGCGCAAGATCGTGGAACTGGCGCGCGAGCGGGCCGAGCTTCAGGTGGTCTCCGACGAGTTCGGCTCCCCCACCGCTTCGGTCGACCTGGCTCGGGGCATCCTCCAGCTTTGGAACCTGGGCGCCACCGGGCTGTTCCACCTGGCCGGAGCCGGCTCGTGCTCCCGCTACGAGATGGCAGAGGAGATCGTCGGCTGCGCCGGTCTCTCTACCCGGCTGGTGCCTGTGAGCAGGGAGGCCTTACTCAGCGCCGCCGTCGCCGCCGGTGCCGCCGTCGCCGCCGGTGCCGCTACGGGCCGCGCCGTACGGCCGGCGAACTCCGTGCTATGTTTGGACAAATCCCGCTCCCTGGGCGTCGAGACGCCCCCCTGGCGAGATTCGCTCCGGACGTACGTTCGCCACTACCTAGTCTAGGCAGGCACCGCATGAAGGGCATCATCCTTGCCGGTGGTTCGGGCACCCGGCTGTATCCGGCGACCCGGGTGGTCAGCAAGCAGCTGCTCGCCGTCTACGACAAGCCCATGATCTACTACCCGCTTTCGACGCTCATGCTGGCCGGCATCCGCGACATCCTGGTCATCTCCACGCCGCAGGACCTACCCCGCTTCGAAGAGTTGCTCGGTGACGGGTCGTGGCTCGGGCTCTCACTCTCGTATGCCGAGCAACCCCGGCCGGAAGGACTGGCCCAGGCCTTCATCATCGGCCGGGAGTTCCTGGCCGGCGGCCCGGGGTGCCTCATCCTGGGCGACAACATCTTCTACGGCCACGGGTTCGTCGAAGCGATCCAAGCGGCGGCCGCGCTGGAGCGGGGAGCGGTCGTCTTCGGCTACTGGGTCAAGGATCCGGAGCGGTACGGCGTGGTGGAGTTCGACGCCGAGGGCCGGGCTCTCGGCATCGAGGAGAAGCCGGCAGCGCCGCGCTCCAACTGGGCCGTCCCCGGCCTCTATTTCTACGACGAACGGGTGGCCGACGTGGCGGCGTCGCTCAAGCCGTCGGCGCGCGGCGAGCTGGAGATCACCGATCTCAACCGCGCAGTACCTGGAGTGGGGCGAGCTCACCGTGCAGAAGCTGGGCCGGGGGATCGCCTGGCTCGACACCGGCACCCACGAATCGCTGCTGCAGGCGTCCAACTTCATCCAGACCCTCGAGGAGCGCCAGGGGCTGAAGGTCGCCTGCCTGGAGGAGATAGCCTGGCGCAAGGGCTATATCGCCGCGGCCGAAGTGGAGAAGCTCGCCGCTACAATGGCCAAGAACAGCTACGGGGCCTACCTCTACGACCTGCTGCGGCGGGAGACATGAACCGGAGGGAGTCATGATCGAGGGTGTCAAGATCGAGGATCTGCGGGTGATCCCCGACGACCGCGGCTACCTGATGGAGATGTTCCGCTCCGACAGCCCGGACTTCGAGAAGTTCGGACAGGTCTACATGACCGTGGTCTATCCGGGCGTGGTGAAGGCCTGGCACTACCACAAGAAGCAGACCGACAACTTCGTCTGCGTGGCCGGCATGGCCAAAGTGGGCCTCTACGACGACCGCGAGGGGTCGCCGACCAGGGGCGAAACGGCGACCGTCGTCATCGGCTGGCAGAAGCAGCGGCGGCTCACCATCCCGCCCGGCGTCTACCACGGCTTCGCGGCCGTCGGCGGAGAGCCCGCCTCCATCATCAACATCCCCACCGAGCTCTACGACTACGAGAACCCGGACGAGTACCGCCGGCCCTGGGACGACCCGGAGATCGGCTACGACTGGGCCGCTGGCGAACGGGTGAGATCCCCCATCGAGGGTGGAGTGAAAGTATCCATCGCGCTCGCGACCTACAACGGGGCTCGATTCCTTCCCGACCAGTTGAACAGCTTCCTGGTCCAGGAGCGGATGCCCGACGAGTTGCTGGTGAGCGACGACGCGTCGACGGACGATACGCTCGCGGTGCTCAGCTCCTTCGCGCGTAGCGCTCCTTTCCCGGTCCGGATAAGCGTCAATCCTGCGACGCTGGGTTTCGTCAAGAACTTTGCCACCGCCTTGTCGCTGTCCGACGCCGACGTGATCTTCATGAGCGACCAGGACGACGTCTGGCTGGGCAGCAAGATGGCTACCGTGCTGGCCGCCGCCGAGCACCATCCCGACAAGCTGCTTTTCGTAAACGACGCGGAACTGGTGGGGGAGGATCTGTCACCGACGGGGCTGACCATCTTCGGGCAGAAGAACACACAGCCGGGGGCCGCCAGGAGCTCCACCTATGGATGCTGTTTCGCCCTGCGCCGGGAGCTCTTGGAGTACGTCTTGCCCATACCCGACGGGTACGAGTTCCACGACAAGTGGATCGCCCACCTGCTCGCAGGATCTGGGCGTCATCCACGTGATCGACCGCCCCCTGCAGGTGTATCGCAGGCACTCTGCGAACGCTTCGTGGATAAGCCAGGTCCGGCCGGAGGACCGCCCAGGCAAGGCTTCCCAATTGCGCGATCGGGTGGGAGTGGATGTCCGTTACTACCTGCGCGAGAATGCGGCCATGACCCGCCTCAGGATCGAAAGGCTGGAACGCCTGGCAAGCGGAGACGAACGCCGGCGATCGCTCCGTCTCTCTGGACGTGATGGGGCCGGCCGAGAGACTGAAAGGCGTGCTGGAGAGGCTGGAGACCCGGCTCGCTCTGCTGGACAAACCGCGAGCGCTCCGGCTGCCTGGTGTGATAAGAATGTTGGCGCGAGGCGACTATGCCGACTTCTCCGGCGTGCGCAGCGCCGTGGTCGATCTCGTCCGGAAGTGATACTTGACTGAAAGAGCCCACTTGAAAAGTTGTTCAAGTTGGTGTAATTAGTCAAGTTATGAGTTCGCTGCGCCCACAACGAAGCGGTCAGCGCCTGATAGAGGTGCTTGCTGATGTCCTGAACATTCCTCCGTCTCGCGTCGGGATTCGCTCGCCAGAAGACAAGGAATTCGACTTCGTGGTTGAAGTGGAGGGCAAGGAGTTCCTGGTCGAGCAGAAGTCGTCCGGAAGTCTGCCGGCCATCGCCGGCGCCGCTCAGAGCCTAAAGTCCTATCTCGATTCCCATTCGGAAGACTTATCAATACCGCTTATCCTTGTCCCCTACTTGGGTGCGGTGGGCCGTGAATACTGCCGGGAAGCCGACGTGAATTGTCTCGACCTCTCAGGCAACGCTGAGATATCTGCTCCCGGGCTCAGGGTGATCGTGGAAGGCCGTCCGAATCGATTCAAGAGGTCAGGCCCATCCGTGTCGGCGTTCGCTCCAAAGAGCTCCAGAGTCGTCCGACGCCTTCTACTCGAGCCAGAACGAGCGTTCACCCAGAGAGAGCTTGTCGGTCGGTACCGGGCTTGACGAGGGATTCGTCAGCCGTATCGTCAGACGCCTCGACGCTGACCTCCTGGTGGAGCGGACCGATCGACGGACGTCTGCGCGTTACGGACCCGGCACTCCTTCTGGACGCTTGGCGAGAACAATACAGATTTGGCAGATACGAGGTGATAAAGGGTCATATCCCTGCGCCCTCGTCGCAGGCGCTCATGTCCTCCGTCGCCCGAGCAATGGAAGAGCAGGCGCCTGCTCAGTATGCGATGACCGGTCTCTGTGCTGCCTGGCTGTATACGCACTTCGCATCGTTCCGGTCGGTAGTCCTGTACTCATCGCATGCCTCTCCGGAGCGCACGCTGCAATCGCTCGGCTTTGAGCCCGGTGAGCGCGGAGCGAATCTCTGGCTGATAATCCCCAACGACGACTCAGTATTCGAGGGATCCGAGGACATCGAAGGGATCCGATGCGTGAGCCCGGTTCAGGCCTATTTGGATCTTAAGGAAGCAGGCGAAAGATCAGCGGAAGCCTCAGAGCGGCTGAAGGACCACTATCTGTCGGGACGGGTGGGACACGTCGTCCGCCTCCTTTCCAGTATGACTGCGCCCTCGCCAAGCGAACGCACCGAAGGGGATATCGGATGAAGCTTCTCATCTGTGGTGGAGCCGGGTTCATCGGCTCGAACTTCATCAGGCGCATGCTGGCGCCGGGGCGACCGGGCTCGGCGCCGACCGGCGGCGGCACAGCAGCGTCGCCCGGCGGCGGGCGTCCGAAGAGCCCCTCGCAGATCGTCAACCTGGACAAACTCACCTACGCCGGCAACCCGGACAACCTGCGCGCCGTGGAGGCCGACCCCCGCTACACGTTCGTCCACGGCGACATCTGCGACCGGGACGCCGTTCGCCGGGCGGCTGAGGGCGCCGACGCCATCGTCAACTTCGCCGCCGAGACTCACGTTGACCGTTCGATCGTCGATCCGGAGGCCTTTCTCCGCACCGATATCCTGGGCACCCACACGCTTCTCGAGGCCGTGCGGGAGCTGGGGATCAAGCGGATGGTGCAGGTGTCCACCGACGAGGTCTACGGGTCGGTGGCCGAGGGCTCCTGTGCCGAGGACTATCCCCTGGCTCCCTCCAGCCCCTACTCGGCCTCCAAGGCCGGCGGGGACCTCCAGGTGCTCGCCTATCACCACACCTACGGGGTGCCGGCCATGATCACCCGAGGCTCGAACACGTACGGCTCGCACCAGTATCCGGAGAAGCTCATCCCCCTTTTCGTGACCAATGCTCTGGAGGGAGAGCAACTGCCGCTCTACGGCGACGGCCTCAACGTGCGCGACTGGCTGCACGTGGACGACCACTGCGCCGGCATCCAGTTCGTGCTCGAGCACGGCGAGCCGGGCCAGATCTACAACGTGGGCGGCGGCAACGAGCGCACCAACCTGGAGATCACGAGCATAATCCTCGATGAGTTGGGGCTGGGCGACCGGCCGCAGGCGGAGGTCATCCGCCGGGTGCCGGACCGCCCCGGGCACGACCGCCGCTACTCGCTGGATTGCGCTAAGCTGGCGGCCGCCGGGTGGGCGCCGCGGGTCGACTTCGAGGCCGGGCTCCGGGAGACCATCCGCTGGTACCGGGACAACGACTGGTGGTGGCGGAAGATCAAGCACCAGACCGAGGACTTCGCGGCCTGGAAGCGGCGCTGGTACGAGGAGCGGGAGGCATCATGACGTCTGACGTATCGGTAGGTCCTTCTGGCGAGGAATTCCCTCTGCCGAGCCCCGAGGAGTACGCGGAGGAACTCGGTCGCGTGGAGGCCCTGGCCCGTTCGGCCAAGGCCCAGGGCAAGGAAGTCGTCGTGGTCATGGGCGTCGGTTTCGTCGGGGCCGTGATGGCGGCCATCATCGCCGATGCCGTTGACGAGAACGGTAGTCCGAACAAGTTCGTGGTGGGCTGCCAGCGTCCCAGCTCGCGCAGTTTCTGGAAGATCCCTCTCCTCAATCGCGGCGAGTCGCCGGTCAAGGCCGAGGACCCCGAAGTGGACGTCATGATCTCTCGCTGCGTCCACGACAAGAAGACTCTCACCGCGACGTTCAACAGCGACTGCCTCGCGCTTGCGGACTGCGTGGTAGTGGACGTGCAATGCGACTACACCAAGCAGAGCCTGGGCGACATGAGAACCGGTGAGGTCGAGATGGCGGCCCTCGAGGCCACCATGAAGACCATCGGCGAGAAGATCTCGCCTGACTGTCTCGTGGTGATCGAGACCACCGTGGCGCCGGGGACCACCGAGTTCGTCGCCTACCCCATCATGAGGAAGGCCTTTCAGGCTCGTGGCCTCGAGTCTCTTCCCCTTCTGGCCCACAGCTACGAGCGGGTCATGCCCGGGAAGGCAGTACGTCGCGTCCATCAGGGACTTCTGGCGAGTCTGCTCGGGGTGCAACGAGGAGGCCACCACGCGGGTCGTCAAGTTCCTCAACGAGGTCTTGAACACCAAGGACTTCCCGCTGACCGTGATGGACAGGCCCATCGAGAGCGAGACCACCAAGATCGTGGAGAACTCCTACCGGGCCACCATCCTGGCGTTCCTCAACGAGTGGAGCCTCTTCGCGGAGCGCAACGGCGTCGACCTCACCAAGGTCATCGAGGCGATCAAAGTCCGCCCCACGCACAGCAACATGATCTTCCCGGGGCCGGGGATCGGCGGCTACTGCCTGCCCAAGGACGGCGGCCTGGGCTCCTGGGCCTACAAACACATCCTGGGCTTTGAAGACGATATCTTCCGCATCACCACCGCCGCCATCGACATCAACGACACGCGGTCGCTCCATGTCGCGGAACTGACCAGGGATGCACTGCGCAACATGGGGCGATACATCGCCGGGGCCCGCGTTCTCCTCTGCGGCGCCAGCTACCGGGAGGACGTGGGAGACACCCGGTACAGTGGCTCGGAACTCGTGGTCCGCAAGCTCGCCGAGATGGGCGCTGAGCTCAGCGTGCACGACCCGTATCGTGGAGCACTGGTACGAGATCGAAACGCCGGACACGTATCCCTCCTCCGGGAACTCGCTGGCGCGCTTCTTCCGAAACCAGCAGGATCTCCCCCGCCTGCGCGTGCAGAAGGATCTCGCCGCCGCCTTGAAGGGCGTGGAGGCGGTGGTTCTCGCGGTGCGGCACTCTCCCTACCTTGCCCTCGAACCCGACCAGGTGGTCGAGTGGGCTGGGTCCAAGCTGGCCGTGGTCGACTGCTTCGGCATCCTGGACGATGCCAAGATCCGCAGGTACTTCGAGCTGGGCTGCGAGGTGAAGGCCTTGGGCCGGGGCCATATCCAGCGGATCAAGGACGAGGTGCGCAAGGCACAATAGACCCAAGTCCCGCTGCTCGCGCGGCCGGCGCGCGCCGGGGACACGACACTGCAGGTATCTCCGGCGCACCTATGCTGTGTGTCAGATCTGACACAAGTCATAGCGGCCGCACGGACGTGGATCAGTTGAGCGTTCCCAAGACCTCGAGGGCATCGACGCTTATGTACTTGCCCGCGATGTTCAAGGGATCCCGCCAGATGGTGACGGTATGCTGGCCGGGCGCGAGTGCCCGTATTCCCTTCTATCTATTCTTGATTCTGATTGATTCGGCCATGTTTTTTTTTTTTTTATTTTTTTTTTTTTTTTTTTTTTTTTTTTTTTTTTTTTTTTGTTTTTTTTTTTTTTTTTTTTTTTTTTTTTTTTTTTTTTTTTTTTTTTTTTTTTTGCAAGAGCGGGCGAGTACATAAGCGTCGATGCCCTCGAGGTCCTGGGAACGCTCAACTGATCCACGTCCGTCGCCGCCTATGACTTGTGTCAGATCTGACACAGAGCATAGGTGCGCCGGAGATACCTGCAGTGTCGTGTCCCCGGCGCGCGCCAGCGGCGGGACTTGGGTCTATTGTGCCTTGCGCACCTCGTCCTTGATCCGCTGGATATTGACCCGGCCTAAGGCCTTCACTGGCGGCCAACTCGAAGTCTGCGGAGTCTGGGGGTCCATCGTCCAGGATGCCAAAGCAGTCAACGACGGCCACCCGGGACCCAGCCCACTCAACGCCTGGTCGCTCGAGGTCAAGGTAGGGTGGTGCCGCACCGCGAGACCACTACCTCCGGCGCCTTCAAGGCGGCGGCGAGATCCTTCTCAGCGCGAAGGCGGGGGAGATCCTGCTGGTTTGCGGAGGAAGCACCGCGTGAGTCCCGGAGGAGGGATACGTGTCGCATTACGATCTCCTACCAGTGCTCCACGAACGGGTCGTGCACGCTGAGCTCAGCGCCCATCTCGGCGAGCTTGCGGACCACCAGTTCCGAGCCACTGTACCTCGTTGTCCCACGTCCTCCCGGTAGCTGGCGCCGCAGAGCAGAACGCGGGCCCCGGCGATGTATCGCCCCATGTTTCGTAGCGCGTCCCTCGTCGGCTCCAGCGACATGGAGCAACCACGTATCATTTGCATCTCGATGGCGGCGGTGGTGGTGCCGGAAGATATCGTCCTCAAAGCCCGGCATATGTTGTAGGCCCAGGAGCCCAGGCCGCCATCCTTGGGCAGGCAGCGACCGCGATCCCCGGCCCCGGGAGGTAGGATGTTGCTGTGCGTGGGGCGGGACTTTGATCGCCCCGATGACCTTGGTGAGGTCGACGCCGTTGCGTTCCGCGAAGAGGCTCCACTCGTTGAGAAACGCCAGGATAATGGCACGGTAGGAGTTCTCCACGATCTTGGTGGCCTCGCTCTCGATGGGCCTGTCCATGACGGTCAGGGGGAAGTCCTTGGTATTCAAGACCTCGTTGAGGAACTTGACGACCCGCGTGGTGGCCTCCTCGTTGCACCCCGAGCAGACTCGCCAGAAGTCCCTGATGGACGCGATGTACTCTTTACCGGGCATGACCCACTCGTAGCTGTGGGCCAGAAGGGGAAGAGACTCGAGGCCACGAGCCTGAAAGGCCTTCCTCATGATGGGGTAGGCCACGAACTCGGTAGTCCCCGGCGCCACCGTGGTCTCGATCGCCACGACGTCGGCGATCTTCATGGTCTTCATGGTGGCCGCCATGAAGACCTCGCCGGTTCTCATGTCGCCCAGGCTCTGCTTGGTGTAGTCGCATTGCACGTCCACCACCACGCACAGCATCCGCAAGCGCGAGGCAGTCGCTGCTGAACGTCGCCGTAAGAGTCTTCTTGTCGTGGACGCAGCGAGATCATGACGTCCACTTCGGGGTCCTCGGCCTTGACCGGCGACTCGCCGCGATTGAGGAGAGGAATCTTCCAGAAACTGCGCGAACTGGGACGCTGGCAGCCCACCGCGAACTTGTTCGGGCTACCGTTCTCGTCAACGGCATCGGCGATGATGGCCGCATAGCAGCCGACAAAGCCGACGACTTCCTTGCCCTGGGCCTTGGCCATTTCAACGGGCCAGGGCTCCACGCGACCGAGTTCCTCCGCGTATTCCTCGGGGTCTCGGCAGAAGGGACGGTAGCCGCCAGAAGGAACCCGATACCTCAGACGTCATGACGTCTCCCTCTCTTCGTACCAGCGCCGTTTCCAGGCCGCGAAGTCCTCGGTCTGGTGCTTGATCTTCCGCCACCACCAGTCGTTGTCTGCAGTTACCAGCGAGATGACTCTCGGTGGCCGGGTCTCGAAGTCGACCCGCGGCGCCCACCCCGGCGGCCGCCAGCTTAGCGCAATCCAGCGAGTGGCGCGGTGGTCTGGGCGGTCTGGCACCGAGCAGATGACCTCCGCCTCCGGCCGGTCGCCCAGCCCCAACTCATCGAGGATTATGCTCGTGAATGTCCAGGTTGGTGCGCTCGTTGCCGCCGCCCACGTTGTAGAAGGACATCTGGCCCGGCTCGCCGTGCTCGACACGGATGCCGGCGCAGTGGTCGTCCACGTGCAGCCAGTCGCGCACGTTGAGCCATGCACAGTAGAGCGGCAGCTCAGAGCGTTGGTCACAAAAAGGGGGATGAGCCTGCCGGATACTGGTCGAGCCCCGTACATATGCAGGCTCCGGGTCGTGCATCACCGGCGCGCCATGGTGGTGATGGCGAGCACCTGAAAGTGCACCAGCCTTGGAAGCCGAGTAGGGGCTGGAGGGAGCTAGGGGATAGTCCTCGGCACAGGACCCTCGGCCACCGACCCGTAAGACCTCGTCGGTGGACACCTGCACCATCCGCTTGATCCCCAGCTCGCGTACGGCCTCGAGAACGTCCTGGGTGTCGTTGCGGAGGAAGGCCTCCGGATCGACGATCGAACGGTCAACGTGAGTCTCGGCGGCGAAGTTGACGATCGCGTGCCCCCTCGGCCGGGCTCCACGGCGAACGGCGTCTCGTCGCAGATGTCGCCGAGTGGACAAACGTGTAGCGGGGGGTAGAGGCCTCCACGGCGCGCAGGTTGTCCGGTTGCCGGCGTAGGTGAGCTTGTCCAGGTTGACGATGGCCACCTGCTCGGAGCGGCGCCGCCGCCGCCCCGTGGCGCCGAGCCCGGTCGCCGGCGCCAGCATGCGCCTGATGAAGTTCGAGCCGATGAACCCGGCTCCACCACCACAAATGAGAAGCTTCATCCGATATCCCCTTCGGTGCGTTCGCTTGGCGAGGGCGCAGTCATACTGGAAAGGAGGCGCACGACGTGTCCCACCACGTACGCGCTGCCATTCCAACTTGAACAACTTTTCAAGTGGGCTCTTTCAGTCATATTTATCACTTCCGGACGAGATCGACCACGGCGCTGCGCACGCCGGAGAAGTCGGCATAGTCGCCTCGCGCCAACATTTTTATCACACCAGGCAGGCGGAGCGGTCGGGGTTTGTCCAGCAGAGCGAGCCGGTCTCCAGCCTCTCCAGCACGCCATTGGCCGCCTCTTGGCCGGCCCCGCCACCTCCAGAGAAACGGAGCGCTCGCCGGCGTTCGTCTCCGCTGCCAGGCGTTCCAGCCTTTCGATCCTGAGGCGGGTCATGGCCGCATTCTCGCGCAGGTAGTAACGGACATCGACTCCCACCGAATCGCGTAATTGGGAAGCCTTGCCTGGGCGGTCCTCCGGCCGGACCTAGCGTTCGCAGAGTGCCGGCGGAGGTCA
>CAVRJE010000024.1:0-6622 GCA_963721365.1 uncultured Actinomycetota bacterium | reverse complement strand
TCGATAGCTGGCCAATAGCGAGGCGCCGCTTCGCACTTGGCGAAGCGGCGCCTCGGAGTTGCCACCCAGGGAGAGTACGGGATCCTAGTTGACCCCCCAGCCGCCCATCATGCCGCCGCCGTAGGACGAGCCGCTTCCGCCCATCATGCCTCGGCCGTTGCCGGGGACGCGTCCGTTGGCCGGGCCGCTTGGGCCGTCTGCCCGGTCGCCATTGAACTGGTTGCACCAGTCGATCATGGCCTGGAAATCGAAATTCGGGTCGGCGTTCTGCATACGGGCGATCATCTGATCGGCGAACTTCTCGGCGTTAGCGCCGGTCAGACCCATGCGATCCTTGAGCATGTCGAGAATGCTTGCGCGTAGCTGCGGGTCGGCCGCTGTCTGGGCGGTCACGGCTGGGCCGGGGCCGCAGTCGCACCGCCAACGGCAAGCGCAGTGGTAGCGTACACGGCTCCAGTCAGGGCCACGACCCCGACCAGCGCCAGACCGATGATCTTTGTCTTTGTCGTTCTGAACATTTATTTCTCCCATTGATGTGGGCCGGGTCCATCCGCAAGAACGAGGAGTATGGCCGGACTGTGTTCAGGCGGGATGAAGGGAAGGTAAAGGTCGTGTGAAGGTTTGCGGCCGCTCGGAATCCGCCATGAGACTCGAAGCGGCCTACTGGGCCCGGGGCAAGAGGAAGGTGAAGCGGGTGTAACTTCCAGGAACGCTCTCCGCCTCGATTGAGCCGCCCATCTGCTGGGTGAGAGCTTTGGCTACGGCCAGGCCGATCCCGCTCCCCCCGCTCGAACTGGATCTGGATTTGTCCACCCGGTAGAACCTCTCGAAGACGTGGGGCAGGTCGGCCGGCGGGGATACCGACACCGTTGTCCTCCACCACGAAGACGACCATGCGGTCCTGGGCTCGGACGTCGACCTTGACTGCTCCGCCGGATGCCGTGTAGCGGAGAGAGTTCGAGAGGAGATTCCCCAGGATCTGCGCGAACTTGTCCGGATCCGCCCATATCCGTGGGCACGGCTCCGGACAGTCAACGGAGAAGGAGATGTCCGCATTCGCGAACTGAGGCCCGAGAGGCGCGACCACCGCTTCCACGGCTTCGGCCACCGCAAGCTCCCGAGGCTTGATGGCCTCGGCTCCCGCTTCGAGCCGAGAGAGCCGCTCGACGTCGGTGACCAGGCGGCCCAGTCGCGCCGCTTCTCGTCTCACCAGTTCGTAGGTCTCGGGTTCCGCCGGGATGACCCCGTCCATGAGTCCCTGCATGTACCCCTCGATGTTCGCGAGCGGGGTCCGTATCTCGTGAGAGATGGTTCCCAACAGCTCCTGCCGCAGTTCCTCGGTCTTCTGCAGCTGCCCGGCCATATCGTTGAAGGCCGTCGCGAACCGGCCTATCTCGTCACCCGCCCCGGGCGAGACCCGCTGCCGGTAGTCGCCGGCTGCGATCTGGCCGGCGACCTCGGCCATGTGCGCCAAGGGCCGGGTGATCCACCCGGACACGATGTAGCTGGCGATCACGGCGACGATGACCGCGGCAAGCGCCCCCCAGAGGATGGCCTCGTTCACGCCCGAGGTGACCGCGCTCTGTATATCGCCGGTCATCATCCCGCCGAGCCGTCCCCCACCCATCATTCCCCCCATGTGCGCGTTGACCGCCTGGACGGCCAGACTGCGGACGGCGATGGAGAGCACCGCCACCAGGACCACGATGACGGCGACGTATGAGAAGAACAATCTCCACCGGGTGGTCACGGATCACCTCCTGCTAGGTCGAGCGCTCGGGGCTCGGCGGCTGGAACTTGTACCCGACCCCGCGAACCGTGCGGATGAACTGCGGCTCTGACGGGTCATCCCCGATCTTCTTGCGCAGATTGGCAATGTGGACGTCCACCAACCGGGAGTCTCCCAGGTAGCTGTAGCCCCACACCGCTTCCAGCAACTCCTCGCGTGTGTAGACCCAGCCCGGGTGTTCGCCAAGCACTCGCAGGAGTTCGAATTCGGTGCTGGTCAGTTCGATCTCACGCCCTTCGACGCGTACCTCACGGGCCCTCGGGTCGATGGAGATGCCGCCGTGGCCGAACAGGCCTGCTGCCCTTCATCCTCTCGACCCCCGACCGACGAAGGACCGCCTTCACCCGGGCGACCAGGACCTTCGGGCTGAAAGGCTTGACTAGATAGTCATCAGCCCCCGCCTCAAAACCTTGGAGCATGTCGTCCTCGCTTCCCCGGGCGGTGAGCATCAAGATCGGAGTCGTCCGCTTGGCTCGGATCCGACGAGCCACATCGAGGCCGCCCATTCCCGGCAACATGAGGTCGAGCACGACCAGCTGCGGCTCCGCTCTCTCGACGGCGGCCATAGCCGAGGGGCCGTCAGCCGCCTCCTCGACTTCGTAGCCCTCGCTCTCCAGATAGGCGGCAACCAGGCGGCGCAGGTTCTCGTCGTCGTCCACGACGAGGATCTTCATGGCCTGTGTTACCTCCTTGCCTCGTAAGGATACCCTGAGCGGGAGACGGGTGACGCGTGGCCGGGCGGGCTCCCGGGGCGTATCCTTTTGCAGCCGGTTCGCCTGCGCCCGGCCCCGAGGATCGCCCGTGAGTCGAGATCGCGACCCACAGCAGAGGTAGGACCAGGTGAACCAGGTGAAACAGGAGAACGCGGACTCGCCGAGACCGCGCGAGTACAGAGTCAAAGTCACGACAAACGGTCCCTATCTGGTCTCGGGGGGAGTCCCCCTATCAGATCAGATCATCTGTGTCGATGAGGACGGCCAGCCTCACGGCTGGAAAGAGGGCCGCAAATATCCCGTCCAGGAGAGCTACGCCCTCTGCCGCTGTGGCCGTTCGCGGCGGATGCCCTACTGCGACGGCAGTCACGCCGGAGTCGAGTTCGATGGTACCGAAACGGCCGGCGACACGCCCTACCTGGAGCAGGCCGACACGCTCGAAGGACCGGAGCTCACATTGGCGGATGCGGAGGGGTTCTGCATGGGGGCGGGCTTCTGCCATCGAGCGGCGGGGACCTGGACGCTCACCCGGCGATCCGCCGATCCTACAGCGAGGCAAACGGCCATCGAGGAGGTCTGCGACTGTCCCTCGGGAAGGCTGGTGGCGTGGGAAAAGGACGGCTGGGCGATAGAGCCGGAGTTCGAGCCCTCCCTCGGTCTCGTGGAGGATACGCAGACCAACAAGATGGGGCCTATCTGGGTGAGGGGTGGCATCCCAGTGGAATCGTCCGAGGGGACGACCTACGAAGTCAGGAACCGGGTGACGCTGTGCCGCTGCGGCCGGAGCACGAACAAGCCTTTCTGCGACGGCAGCCACGAAGACTAGCGCTGAGCGCCGGCCGGCCCCCTCGCGCTGGCGCGTCGAACGGCCTACTATTGAGCTAGGACTGGTGCCCGAAACTGGGGGTGGGTCATGAAACTGCCGATTCGGGATTGCGACCGTCGGCCGAGCATGCTTCTTCTTCTGCTTCCGCTCTTGTGGTCGCGGTTGTCGTGGTCGGCCCGATCCCCGCGGAAGCGGCAGCCTCGGCGCCTCTGACCGAAGGCTGGACTCAGGTCGTCAAGGGCGGCTTCACCGATCCCAACAACTCCTATGCGCCCACCTGGGCCAAGTTCAAGGACTACCTCTACATCAGCACCTCGGCCAACGAGTCGGGCTCCGTCTTTTCCGGCAGCGACAAGGCGGGGGGCGACATCTGGCGCACGGCCGACGGGGTCACGTGGGAGCAGATCGGCACCGCCGGACTGGGCAATCCCCACAACAACTTCTTTCAGCTCATCGTATTCCGCGACAAGCTCTACGCCATCTCGAACAACATCAACGATCACGGCATCGAGATCTGGGTCACCTCCGACGGCACGCAGTTCACCAAGATCGAGAACGGCGGCTTCGGCGACAAGAACAACGACTGGGCCTTTCCCTTCGTGTTCCAGGATCGCCTGATACTCGGCGTCTCCAACGGCGAGAGCGGCGCGGAGATCTGGGTGTCGGATGACGGCCAGAGCTTCCGACAGGTGGTCGATGGCGGCATGGGCGACGCCGGCGTCACCGGGTTCACCGGCTTCGCGGATCCGGAGCACCCGGACCCGATCTTCCAGGGCAAGCTCTACGTCGGGGTCTCGAACCCGGACAGTGGCGGGGAGATCTGGCGGACGGCCGACGGCCTGGAATGGGAACGGGTGGCCGACAAGGGCCTGACGCGGAGCACGACCATCCTTCTCCATCCCGACATCGTGTACCAGGACCAGCTCTACGCGTTCGGAACGGCAGGCGGCACCATAGACAACCTCCTCGGCTTCGACCTCTTCCGCACCAGTGACGGCACCACCTGGGAGCAGGTGGTGGACGACGGCTTCAGCGTGGGCAAGGAGCGGAACGTCCACGGCGATCTCGTGGAGTTCAAGGGCAGGCTCTACCTGACCTCGAACACCATGGACCCGCGCGTGCTCATGCCGACGAATCCCTCCGAGCGGCTGGCCCCCCGCGGCTTCCAGCTGCGGGTGTCGGACGATGGGAAGACGTGGAAACAGATCGGTGAGGACGGCTTTGGCTTGGCGAGCAGCATCATGGCCGGCATGGACGTCATCGGCGACACGCTCTATCTCTCGGTCTTCGACTACCACGAGGGCAGCCAGCTGTGGCGGTCTTCGGACGGGGAGAAATGGGAGCTGATCTTCCGGGAGCCCGAGCCCAACTTCTTCCAGGAGGGAGGAGGCCCGCTCAACTTCAAGGGACACTTCCTGTGGATCAGCAACGATCTGAAGAACGGCCTCGAGATCTGGCGGACCGACGAGGTGATGGTGGCCGAGGAGACCACCACCACGGCGGGTGAGACCTCGAGCACCTCGGGCGGGGGAACGACACCACGGCGGCGAGCGCTCCGCGCGGGCAGCACCGGCTCCAGCGGCGACGGGGGCCCGAGCGGCCCGCCGGCGGCGACTCCGGTGGAGGGGCTGACGCCGTGACGCCGGCGGTTTGTCCGGCGGGTGGATCGCGCTGATCGCCGTGTTGGCGGTGCTGGTCGTGGCGGCCCTGGGCGCGCGTGGCCTTTCTATTGGGCAAGATGACGCGCGGGCCTCGTGCGGGCGCGACTGCCGGCGCGGCCGGCGGCACCGCCGCGACCCGGGCGGCTTCGACTGGCCCCGACACAGCAGCGTTCTGCAAAGAGTGTGGGACGCCCCTGAGTCCGGGGGCCAAGTTCTGCGCGAACTGCGGCGCCTCGGTCTAGCCTGCTGCTAGAGGCATTCCCTGACGTAGAGGTCTCCGAGCACACACAGGGGGCGCACCGGCACGCCGGGCACGGAGTAACGCCTTCGTCTGCGTAGAAAGACTCGAGACGTAGAAGTCTTTCGAATCCGAGGTTGGCCGGGACTCCGGAGAGGGCGCAGACTCCCGAGTCCCCGCGCACCCAGGCGAAGGATGCGAGTGCCGATGCGCCCGCGTCCAGGCACATCCGGCTGAGAGAATCCACGAGCAGCGTCGCGGCGCGCGCCGGCGGGCCGCCTCCCGCACGGCGACCAGACGCACGAGCCCGATAGGGCCCCGAAGGTCGGGAGCCTCGTCGAGGCGGGCGGTGAGAGTCGCTACCGCGGCCCTGATGAGAACACCGTCGACCTTAGCGACCTGGCAGTATTCATGGGATCCCCCGCCGAGACTCCAGAACCCGGAGCCCAGCGAGGCGTCGAACAACTCCGACGCGGCCGCGAGGTCGGATGGTCCAAGGGGGCTGAGGACGATCTTCATCGGCCGCGCTCCGGTGGTTCAGTCGGCGGCCAGATAGAAGTCGAACGCGCCCGACTGAACCCCGTTCTGGTCGGAGAAGGTCACGAGGTTCGCCGGCGGCAGTGAACTGGCGATCATGTCGTTCTGCGGCGTCGTACCATCGCCTGCCTTCGGCGGCACGATGATCTGCGTCGTGATACCGCCGTAGCCGGCGGCGGAAGCCCTAATGTGGATATGCCGTGCTCGACCTGGGTAGTAGCCGGGGTAGATGGTCGTGAACTCATATGCACCGTTGCCGTCGGCGAGCACATAGCCGCGCAGCGCGATCTCACTCGTGTCGTATTGGCTCATGTCACCGTTCGCTGCGGGATGGTAGACGCCGTCGCCGTCGGCCTGCCAGATGTCGATTTTGGCACCCGCGATGGGTTTGGAGGTATCGGTGCCTCCGTAGACGTGACCCGTGATTTATGGCGGGTCGCCGGGCAGGCCGGTCGCGTTCAGATTCCCGTCGGCCAACTGCGGGGTGTTGGTGATGTAGTACGGACCTTCGGTGGTCCCGACGGTGAGGCCTGGGCCGGTCGCCGTGCTCGCGACGTCGACACCGCGCCGCTGGTGGACGTCGTGGTGGCTCCTTCGGTGGAAGTGGATTTGGCGCCGTTGGCCGCGGTGGTAGAGGCACTGCCCCCCTGACCGCAACTTGCCGCCGCCAGCAACAATCCCAGAACAGCCACGACCGCTACTCCCGGCGCTGCGACCCTCTTCTTCATCTCGGCATCCTCCGAGTGGTGGGCTAGAGGCCATGCTCGCATATCCTACCGCCTCGGAGCCGGTCATCGCCGGCTCCGGGCGGTGTATTCTCAAAGCCTTTGCGGACACGTGCACAGAAAGGTCGTAAGA
>CAVRJE010000023.1:40000-480302 GCA_963721365.1 uncultured Actinomycetota bacterium | reverse complement strand
AGGGTATGTGCGGCGAACAAGCTGAATGATGCTCGTTGTACTCGACTGTGATGAGTTGCCCTGCTACCGCATGGCGGACCTGATCGCTGTCGGTTTCTTGCACCGTGGTGAGTACCTGCCAAACCTCGCGAAGATGCGTGAGATGGGCGTCCAGAAATGGATCCGAGTATGAAGAAGAGCGTTGGAGGTGTCCTCAGTGCGGCTTGCCCATGAGTTGGTATGACGCCAAATGCGCGAGATGTGGGGAGGCAAGGTCTGGGCGTTTGTTCCCTCTGACGTAGGATAGTGCCTTGCCTTGAACCTTGCCCTTGCTGTTCAGGCAAGGAGGGACAGGCGCGAACTCTGCGTCATGGAGCAGCGCGGTGTTGTTCAGTCCGTCTCGCGCCACGAGTGTCGTCGAGTTTGCCCCAATTGTCGACTAGCATTGTCGACTAGAATCCCGTGGGCAATTCGTGGGCAGAGCCGACTTCTATTGTCGGCAGACATACCGTTCGTTATGGTGACGACCTAGAACACGAAAAACGCCTGCGTCCGGCCAAATTAGGGGACCAAACTTGAATCCACCACCGACATTGTCTTCCGGCTGGTGACTGCCCAGAAGGCAGGAAGCTCTGCCCCCCGGCCCTCCGACCCGTTTGACTCAACTCTCATGGCGGCTCCCCCAACTCCCTGCCCCCGCTCATCCTAGCAGCAGTCGGACTTGTTGGGGAGGCACGGTCCTTGGCGCCACCGCGGGAACTAAATGGCTGCAACCCACTGTCCAGTCACTCTCTTTGGACAAGATGCTCTGTTTGCTTTTCTGCAGGGAAGGGCATCTAGCCCTATTGGTGATATCCCGTCACCAGGCATCGCTGCAGAGACAGGGGGTAAGAGTGATGTGGGTGCAAACCGGAGCCTATCATCTGGCTAGTCTTTGGTGGCTGATCGCGATCGTCGTGGTCTTCATCATCGCGGTCATCGCCCTCATTGTCGCCGGGCGGGCGATGACGCAGGCACGGGCGGGCGGCGTGACCTCCCGAGCCGTGGGGCAACCGGGAGCCCCCGGAATGGGACCTGAAGACCGCAACCTGCCAGAATCCTTCAGAATGCTGAACGAGCGCTATGCCAAGGGAGAGATAAGCCGCGAGGAGTACATGCAGCGGCAGACCGACCTCCAGTCGAAGGTCTGAGGGAGACGGAGACGTGGACCGGAACATCATCGCAGGCAGGTGGAAAGAACTGAAAGGGCTGACGCGAGAAGAGTGGGGCAAGCTGACCCACGACGAGTTGAAGGAGACCGAGGGCAAGAAGGCTCGTTTGGTCGGCAAGCTGCAGCAGAAGTCCGGATACGCCTCCGACGAGGCCACTCGCCGGGCGGACGAGTGGGCGAAGCATCAGGATTCGACACCCAAGACCTAAGGACCCATTTGAGGGGAGTGAAGCTAGATGAGTATATGGCTGATAATACTGATCATAGTGCTGGTAGTCCTGTTCCTCGGCGGGGGCGGATGGGGCTGGAGCAGACGGGGAAGGTCAAGCGTCGTCTCCGGGTCGCATCTCAGGGCTCATCGGCAAGGGCAGTTTGAAGCGCGCCCTTGCTATGAGCCTTTCGGCTCTTGCCCCAGTGGGGCGGCGGGCTTCGAATAGGACGGAGGTCTTCGGAAAGCATGTACATCGGCAGCTCCATATTCCTCATCGCAGTGGGAGCGATTCTTCGCTGGGCTGTTAGCTGGCATGTGTCCGGCTTCAACGTTCCAGCTGGCGGGGCTCATCATCTTCCTGGTCGGTATCCTCGGCTTGCTTATCACCCTCTTCCTCTGGTTCACCCGAAGGTCCTCGCGCGATACCCGGCGCGACGATGGTGTTCCGCCTCGGGACTACCGGCCGGATGATTCTGCGCCTCGCCCCTAAGAGAACTTCTCGTTAGCTCAATCCCGATTCCTTCGCTGCGGTGCCGCGGGCAATGCCCGCAAGCCGCTGGAGCGGCGGAGGCAAGGGGCATGTGCATGACCGCAACGATCAAGACCATCAACGCGGGTAGCAACTGCTTCCTGGTGCAGGCTGAGGGTGGCTTTGTGCTCATCGACACCGGGGTCGCCTACAAGCGCACCGCCGTGGAGCGAGAACTCCAAGACGCCGGCTGTGGAGCGGGAGATCTTAAGGTCATAGTCCTCACCCACGGGGACTTCGACCACGCCGGCAACGGCGCGTTCCTGCGGAAAAAGTACGGCGCTCCCATCGCCATGCACCCTAATGACGCCGGGATGGTCAGGCGTGGAGACATGTCCCATAGCGGAAAGCCCAAGCCGGACCGGATCACCCCCATGGGCCGGGTGATCATGCTGGTGGGCAGGCTCATGACTCTGGCGACGCCCGGGAGCTTCGACTGTTTTTCGCCAGACGTCTACCTGGAAGACGAGCAAAGCCTAGCCGCGTACGGATTTGACGCGAAGGTCCTTCATCTCCCAGCTCATTCGCGTGGTTCCATCGGGGTCTTGACTCCCGAGGGCGAGCTGTTCTGCGGGGACTTGATCTACAACTTCTTCAGGCCAAACCAAGTCTGGATCGACAATCTGGCGGCAGCGAGAGCCGGCGTCGAGCGGCTCAGGGCTCTGCGCGTACGCACGGTGTACCCCGGGCATGGTAGGTCATTTCCGTGGGAGGAGTTCGCAAGGAGGGACGACTAGCGCTCTGGTTTCTGTTCTTATTGTCATCCGGTTCGATCTCGTCTGTCCCGGTCCATCCGCTGGCGACAGGTTCACCCCCGGGTTCACCACAGTTCGACGTCCGTAGCCCTTCTATGGCATCGAGGGCTTTCCCAATCGGCAGATGTCACAGGTTCAATTCGGGTCTCAAGAAGAAAAGCCTGTATTACCGTGCCTTTTTCCTTCCATGGTAGCGGGGACCCGACTTGAACCTGTGACCTTCGGGTGATGGGCCCGAACGTCAGGGCTGCATCGGCCAGATCGGCAGGCGTATCGCCGCCGGTCGAGCCCCGCTAGCCGCTGAGATCCTCCAACTGCTCCCAGCGCGCGTAGGCCTCCTCGAGTTCTCGCACCAACGCCTCCAGCTGGGCATTGGTCGAGACTACGTGAGCGGAGTCGCTCTCGGCGTAGAAGTCCGACGAGTTCAGCGCGGCGATGACCTCGCCCCTCTCGGTTTCCAGAGCCTCGATGCGGTGGGGCAGGTTCTCCAACTCCTTCGTCTCCTTGAAGGAGAGCTTGCGCTTGGCCTGCGGGGATCTTTCCCGGGCCGGCTGGTCCGCCTTCTTACTGGTCTTTGGCGCTTCGGGCGTTGCGGGTCGCCGCCGCTGGCGCAACCAGTCGTCGTACCCGCCTGCGTACTCGCGCAGCCGTCCGTCGTCGTCGAACACCAGGGTGGAGGTCACCACATTGTTCAGGAAGGCCCGGTCGTGGCTCACCAGAAGGATGGTGCCGTTGTAGGTGAGGAGCCGCTCTTCGAGGAGCGAGAGGGTCTCGGTGTCGAGGTCGTTGGTGGGCTCGTCGAGCACGAGGACGTTCGACGGGACGCTGAAAAGTCTGGCCAGGAGCAGACGGTTGCGTTCGCCGCCGGAGAGCAGCCGCACGGGTGCCTGGATCTGCTCGGGGGAGAAGAGAAAGTCCTGCAGATATCCCACGATGTGCCGCGACGAGCCTTCCACCGAGACGGTCTGGCCGCCGTCGGCGATGCTGTCCCTGAGAGTCCGGTCTTCGTCGAGTTGGGCGCGCAGTTGGTCGAAGTAGGCGATCTTCAATCCGGCTCCCAGCCGCACCCGGCCCTTCTGCGGCTTCAGTTCGCCCAGGAGGAGCTTCAGGAGCGTCGTCTTGCCCGAGCCGTTGGGGCCGAGGATACCCACCTTGTCCCCGCGGATGATGGCCGTGGAAAAGTTCTCCAGGATCTTCTTCCCATCGAATGCGAACGAGATCTTCTCCGCCTCGGCAACCAGCCGTCCGCTGCGCTGCGCTTCTGTGATCGCTATCTGGGCATTTCCCATGCGTTCCCGCCGGAGGTCGCGCTCGACCCTGAGCTGCTCCAAGGCTCGCACCCTGCCCTCGTTTCGCGTGCGGCGCGCCTTGACGCCCTGCCGTATCCAGACCTCCTCCTTGGCCAGCTTCTTGTCGAAGTCCTGCCAGGATTTCTCCTCCGAGTCCAGCATCGCCTGGCGGCGTTCCAGATAGGTGTTGTAGTCGCAGTCGTAGGAGAGGAGGCGGCCCCGGTCGATCTCCACGATCCGCGTAGCCATGCGCTGGAGAAACGCGCGGTCGTGGGTCACGAAGACGATGGTCTTGTTGAACCTGAGCAGAAAGTCCTCCAGCCAGAGGATGGCGTCGATGTCCAGGTGGTTGGTCGGCTCGTCGAGCAGGAGCACGTCGGGTTCGTTGGCGAGGGCCTTGGCCAGCAGCACCCGCCGCTTCATGCCGGCAGAAAGCACCCCGAAGTCCGCATCCTCGTCGAGACCAGTCCAGGAGATCACCAGCTCGACCCGCTGGTGAAAATGCCAGGCGCCGGATGTCTCCAGCCGGTGCTGCACCTGCTCGAGCTTCTTGAGCAGACGGGGGTCGCTGCCGTGAGTCATGCGCACCGTCAACTCGTGGTACTGGTGCAGCAGATCCAGGTGACCCTGGCCGCCGGAGGCGACCACGTCGTACACCGTTCCAGGCAGAGCGTCGGGGACGTCCTGGGGAAGGAGCGATACCCGGATGGCGGCGCTCTTGACGATCTCGCCCGAATCGGCGGGAATATCGCCGTTGAGCATCTTCAGAAGGGTGGACTTGCCGGCTCCGTTGCGGCCCAAAAGCCCGATCCGTTCGCCCTCGTCGATGGTGAGACTCGCGGCGTCCAGAAGGAGCGGTCCGCCGAGACTTACGGAAACATCCTGGATCCATATTTGTGCCGTCAAGAGTGCTGCCTTTGTCTCATCCGTCCGGATCTGCGTGCGTCTACCATCATATAGGGGAGGGGCTCATCCGACGTGCACGGGAGGGGGCTCATCCGGTCTTGCGGGATGGCCTATAGTGGGTGCTCGCGGCGACGGTGCTCGGCAGAGACCATCGTCACGGAGGGGAACGAAGGAGAAGAGATGCGCAAGCTGGTCGCAAAGATCGCTGGGGCGGTGCTCCTGGTCGCAGGCGTGGCCGTCGCCATCGTGCATTACGTCGTCGAAGGCAGCGCTATGCAGAGCTGGGCGACCCTCGCCGCTGCGGCCGTGCTCCTCGTTGCCGGCTGGACGCTCTTCGATTGGGGCGCAGGAATAACCCGCCGTCGCGGGGCGGGTGACGAGTAGGTACGCACTCCTAGCGGCCCAGCGGCCGGGGCCGCCGGGGCCCACCGGCGCAGCGGCGGCTCCGTCACTGCGTCAGCGTCACGTACTCCAGAGTCACAAACTGCCCGTTCTGCACGTCCACAGTGAAGTCCGCCGTGGGCGAGCCCTTCGCGATGATGTTCTGGCCGTTCGCGTCGGTCGATATCCACCAGTCACCCGAGGTCCCGCCGACCACACCCCTGTAATGCCCCGGTGCCGCGTCGACGCCCACACGGAACGTACCTGTCCCCAGGTATGTGGGCAGGGGACCTGTACTGCTGCTGGTACCGGCGGCGGCGATGGTGACGTCGAGCAATTCGAGGTACTGGCCGTCCTTGACTTCCACGTAGAACTGGCCGATCGGCTGGGCGCTCGCGACCTCGTCCATCCCCTCAGCGTCGGTGGAGATGCTCCAGACGCCCGCGGCGCGTTGGGGAGTGCCTTTGTACAGTCCGGCGGGCATGCTCGTGCCGACCAGATAGGTGCCGTCCGAGTAGGTCTGAACGGCCGGCGTGGCCGGGGGATCGCCGCAGCTCATCGCGCCCACGGCGACGAGCGAAATGAGCAGCGCCAGGAGGCCGGCCCAGATCCGCAAGGCAGCGCGCGGCTTACGGTTGCCCACAGAGCCCGTCCGATACCCGGCGCGATGGCCTAGCGCTGGTCGGGTTCGACGATGACCGCCGTCCCGTAGGCCAGTACCTCGGTCATGTTCTGACCCATCTCTGTGGCGTCGTAGTTGATCGCGATGATCGCGTTGGCGCCCATCTGGTCGGCATGCTGGCACATCCAGTCGAAGGCCTCGGCGCGGGTCTGCTCGCAGAGCTTGATGTACTCGGGGATCTGCCCGCCACCGATGGTGCGCAGCCCGGCCGCGATCTGGCTGCCTATCCAGCGGGCCCGCACGGTCACCCCGCGCACGACGCCGAGATTGCCGACCACCCGATAGCCGGGAATGGTCAAAGCGGTAGTGGTCATGCGGTAGTCCACAGAGTTCCTCCTTGTCGCCGGTTGCGGCGCCACGCGCCTGTCTGCATTCGATAGTACAACGCGTCGGGGCCGGAGGCACCGTTTCCCTGGGCCGTCCTGCTGCGGCTGGTCCGGAAACAGGGCGGCAGCTCCGCGGCCACCACGTCGTACAGGACTACTGCTCCTAGCGGCTACGTAGCGATTTGTCCACCGCCTGCGAAGCTGAGCACCACGCCAAAGGCCATTGCCCATCCCGAAGGCCGAAAGGCCGAGGGCGTCGTGTTGAGGCGGTATGTCTTTTCGCGGTGGGCGCATGTGTCCGGGGGAGGAGTCGCGCCGCTACCGCGGTGCGCGGCCGGAGCGGACATATGCGCCCACCGCGACGAACCAGGCAGTAACAAAAAGAAGCCCGGCGGCCTTTCGGCCGCCGGGCCACAGCAGGGTGGCGCTGTCTAGAGGATGGAAAGGTAGCGCGAGATCTCGTAGGGAGTGACGAGGGTCTTGTACTCGTCCCACTCCGCCCACTTGTTCCGCACCAGAAAGTCGCAGACGTGATCGCCGAGCGCCTCGCGCACGAAGCTCGACTTCTCGAACTCCTGGATGGCGTTGTACAGGTCTTCGGGCAGCGAGTCGATGCCCGCCTCATCTCGCTCGGCTTCGGTCATCTCGTAGATGTTGTTGCTCGCCTCGGGCGGTAGGGTCATGCCCTTCTCGATACCGTCCAGGCCGGCGGCCAGCATCGCGGCGAAGGCCAGGTACGGGTTGCAGGCCGGGTCGGGGTTACGGAGTTCGACGCGGGTGGCGTTCTCTTTGCCCGGCTTGTAAAGCGGCACGCGCACCATGGCGGAGCGGTTGCGGCGCGACCAGCAGATGTAGACCGGGGCTTCGTAACCCGGGACCAGCCGCTTGTAGGAGTTGATCCACTGGTTGGTGACCAGGGCGATCTCCTTGATGTGGGCCAGGAGGCCGGCGATGTAGGACTTGCCGACTCGCCGAGAGGTTGTACTCGTCGCTGGCGTCGAAGAACGCGTTGCCGCGGCCCTTGAAGAGCGACTGGTGGACGTGCATCCCGGAGCCGTTCACGCCGAACATGGGCTTGGGCATGAAGGTGGCGTACACGCCGTGGGCGGCCGCGATCTCCTTGACGGTCAGGCGGTAGGTCATGACCTGGTCGGCCATGGTGACGCACGTCTTTGTAGCGCAGGTCGATCTCGTGCTGTGACGGGGCCACTTCGTGGTGGGAGTACTCCACCTGGATGCCCATCGCGTGCAGAGCGTTGATGGTGTCGCGGCGCAGGTCGCTACCGGCGTCGAGAGTGGTCAGGTCGAAGTAGCCGCCGTGGTCGAGGACCTCGGTGCCATTGCTGTCCTTGAAGTAGAAGAACTCGAGCTCCGGGCCGACAGTACATGGTGTAGCCCATGGCCTCCGCCCTGGCGACGACCTTCCTCAGCACGTTGCGCGGATCGCCATCGAACGGCTCGCCGTTGGGCTGCTTGATGTCGCAGAACATGCGGGCGGTGCCGCCGGCGCCGGCGCGCCAGGGCAGCAGAGTGAAGGTGCTGGGATCGGGGTAGGCCACCATGTCGGACTCCTCGATGCGGGCGAAGCCGTCGATCGACGAGCCGTCGAAGCCCATGCCCTCTTCAAAGGCGCCTTCGAGCTCGGCCGGGGTCACGGCGAAGCTCTTGAGAAAGCCGAGCACATCCGTGAACCAGAACCGGACGAACTTGATCTGCTTGTCCTCGACGATCTTGAGGACGTCCTGCGCGGTGAGTTTCTTGTCTGCCATCAACTATTTCCTTTCTGTTGCTGGGTCTTGACTTACTCCTAGTAGGCGTAAAGCCTGCCGTGGGGCCGATAGATGGGCCATTACTTTCCGAGCCGTTTGCATGCCGTCACCGATGGCACGCACGACCAGCGATGCCCCATTGCGCATGTCGCCGGTCACAAACACGCCCTCGACGCTGGTCATGTGACGCTCGTCTCGGGCGATGAAGCCGCGGGGATCCTTGGCGATGCCGAGGGCCTCGACCAGCCCGATACGGCTGGGAGCGACGAAGCCCATTGCGATGAGCACAAGCTCGGCATCGACTGAAAAGTCCGAGCCCTCGACCCTGCGCGGACAGACCCGCCCCGCCGCCTGGTCGTAGGCCCACTCCACCTCTACGCACTGTACCTGCTTGACCACGCCGCCCTCGCCGGTGAAGCCGGTGGTGTCGACGCTCCAGCGCCGGAGGGCGCCCTCTTTGTGGCTGCTCGATTCGCGCAGCATGAGGGGCCACTGCGGCCAGGGGGTCGATTCCGAGCGGGTGGCCGGCGGCTCGGGCAGGATCTCGAGCTGCACCACGTCGGCCGCGCCCTGGCGGCGGGCCGTGCCGATGCAGTCGGAGCCGGTGTCACCGCCGCCTATGACGACGACGTTCTTGCCCGCGGCGCTGATGCGCTCCTCACAGCCGAGGGGCTCGCCGCCGACCAGCCGGTTTTGCTGGGTGAGGAAGTCCATGGCGAAGTGAATGCCGCCCAGTTCTCGCCCCGGCACGGCCAGGTCGCGGGGCACGCCTGCGCCGCCGGCCAGCACGATGGCCTCGTAACGGTCGCGCAGGTACTTGTAGGAGATGTCGTCGCCGACGTTCACGCCGCACTGGAACTGCACGCCTTCGCGGGCCATGAGGTCGATGCGCCGGTCGACCACCCATTTCTCCAGTTTGAAGTCGGGTATGCCGTAGCGCAGCAGTCCGCCCGGTTTCTCGTCCTTCTCGTAGACAGTCACGTTGTAGCCCGCCCGGTTGAGTACCTGGGCGGTGGCCAGCCCCGCGGGACCGGAACCCACCACGGCCACTCGCTCGGCCCGGCGCACTCGGCACGGCTCGGCCGTGACGTAACCGAGGCGGAAGCCCTGCTCGATAATGGCCAGCTCGATCTTGCAGATGTTCACCGCCGGGCGGATGAGGCCCAGCACACAAGCGCCCTCGCAGGGAGCGGGGCAGATGCGCCCGGTGAACTCAGGAAAGACGTTGGTGGCGAGGAGCAGGTCGAGCGCCTCTTTCCAGTGACCGTTGTACACGGCTTCATTGCACTCGGGAATGATGTTGCCGAGGGGGCAGCCCGTGCTCGACCCGTGGCAGAAGGGGGTGCCGCAGTCCATGCAGCGTGAAGCCTGCTCGTGGATCTCGCTGTCGGTGAGTGGTACATCGACCGAGCGAAAGTCCTTCAGCCGTTCCGAGACCGGCCGGTAGCTCACGTCCTGACGGGGTTGATCGAGGAATTCGCGTTCCCGTGCCATGGCTAGTCGTTCACCGCCAGTTCGCGCTCGACGGCTGCGTCTTCCTGGCTCAACCTGCCGAGCGCCCGCTTGTAGTCCGTCGGGAAGACCTTCACGAAGTAGGGCAGGTGAGCTTCCCAGTTCTCGAGGATCTGTCGGCCGCGCTTGCTGCCCGTGTACATGACGTGGCGCTCGATCATGGTCTTCAGCTCGAGCTGGTCGTTCGGCTCGGTGACCAGTTCCAGGTCGACCATGCCCAGGTTGCAGCGATCGTCGAACAGCCCGGTCTCGTCTAAGACGTAGGCGATACCGCCGCTCATGCCGGCCGCGAAGTTGACCCCGGTGGGCCCGAGCACCGCTACGCGCCCGCCGGTCATGTACTCGCAGCCATGGTCGCCGATGCCCTCGACCACAGCCGTCACCCCGCTGTTGCGGATGGCGAAACGCTCGCCGGCCCTGCCGCAGATGTAGACTTCACCCGAGGTCGCTCCGTAGAGCGCCACGTTGCCGACGATGATGTTGTTGGCCGGGTCGAAATCGGAGCCCGGCTGCGGCTTGACCACGATCTTGCCGCCTGACAGGCCCTTGCCCAGGTAGTCGTTGGCCTCGCCTTCGAGCACGAAGGTCATGCCCGGAGAGGCGAAAGCGGCCAGGCTCTGACCGGCCGAGCCCTGGAAGTGCAGGTTGATAGTGTCTTCGGGCAGCCCTTGGCCGCCGTAGCGACGGGCGACCTCACCCGAGACCATGGTGCCGACCGTGCGGTGGACGTTGCGGATGGGCAGCGATACCGTCACCGGTTGCCGGGTCTCGAGCGCGCCGGCCACGAGCGGGAGGATCTCGTTGTCGTAGGCCTTGTCCAGGTCATGCTTCTGCTGCTCGGTATTGCGCACCTCGTGAGGCGCAGCCTCCGGGCGGTAGAGGATCTTGGAGAAATCCAGCCCCTTGGCCTTCCAGAAGGTGATAGCGTCGTTGACTTCGAGCAGGTCGGAGCGTCCGACGAGTTCGTCCACGTTCCGGATGCCGAGCTGGGCCATATGCTCGCGTGCTTCGCGCGCCACCATGGTGAGGTAGTTCACCACGTAGTCGGGCTTGCCGCCGAAGAGGGCCCGCAGCTCCGGATCCTGGGTCGCGACCCCGGCCGGACAGGTGTTCTTGTGGCAGGCGCGCATCATGACGCAGCCGAGCACAACGAGGAGCGTGGTGGCGAATCCGAACTCCTCCGCGCCGAGCATCGCACCTATGATCACGTCGCGCCCGGTCTTGAGCTGGCCGTCCACCTGCAGGCGCACACGGCTGCGGAGGCCGTTCAGCACCAGCGTCTGCTGGGTCTCGGCCAGGCCGAGTTCCCAGGGCGCACCGGCATGACGCACCGAGGAGAGGGGAGCGGCACCCGTGCCGCCGTCATAGCCGCTGATGAGCACCACGTCGGCCTGGGCCTTCACCACGCCCGCGGCCACGGTGCCCACGCCCACCTCCGACACCAGCTTGACCGACACTCGCGCCGCGGGATTGGCGCAGCGCAGGTCGTAGATGAGCTGCTTGATGTCCTCGATGGAGTAGATGTCGTGGTGAGGCGGCGGCGAGATCAGGCTCACGTACGGGGTGGAGTGCCGCGTCTTCGCGATCCACGGGTAGACCTTGGAGCCCGGAAGCTGCCCGCCCTCGCCGGGTTTGGCGCCCTGGGCGATCTTGATCTGCAGGTCGCGGGCGTTGACCAGGTACTCCGCGGTGACGCCGAACCGGCCGCTCGCGATCTGCTTGATGGCGCTGCACTTGCTGTCGCCGTTGTCCATGGGCAGGTAGCGCTCGGGGTCTTCGCCGCCCTCGCCGCTGTTGCTCATGCCGCCCAGGCGGTTCATGGCGATGGCCAGGGCTTCGTGGGCCTCCTGGCTGATGGAGCCGAAGGACATGGCCCCGCTGACGAACCGTTTGACGATCTCACTCTCGGGCTCGACCTCGTCGAGCGGCACCGGCGTGACGGTCTTGAACCGCAGCAGGCCCCGCAGGGTGCTCTGCGCCCGTTCCTGGTCGTTGATCAGAGCGGCGTACTGCCGGTAGAGACCATAGTCGTTGGTGCGCGAGGCGCGCTGGATGTAGTCGATGGCCTCGGGGCTCCACAGGTGGCGCTCGCCGTCCTTGCGATAACTGTAATGCCCGCCGCTGGGGAGGATCTTGGGAGCGGTCTCCTCATTCTCGTTGGCCGCCTGGTAGCGCGCCCGGGCCTCGGCGGCGATCTCGTCGAGGCCGATGCCTTCGATGCGCGACGCGGTGCCGCCGAAGTAGCGGTCGACGACGTCGTGACTCAGGCCCACCGCTTCGAACACCTGGGCGCTACGGTAGCTGCGCAGAGTCGAGATGCCCATCTTCGACATGGTCTTGAGCAGGCCCTTGCAGAGGGCCTTGATGTAGCTCTCCACGGCTTTGGCGACACCCACGTCTTTGCTCAAGCGGTTCCGCAGAGCCAGGTCGGCGACGCTTTCGAAGGCCAGGTAGGGGTTGATGGCCGAGGCGCCGTAGCCGAGCAACAGGGCGATGTGCATCACCTCTCGGGCTTCGCCCGTCTCGACGATCAGGCTGGTCGACGTGCGCCGCGAGGAGTTCAGGAGACAGCGGTTCACCGCCGACACTGCGAGCAGGGCCGGGATGGCCATGGTGCCGTCGGGCAGGTCACGGTCGCTCAAGATGAGCATGCGTTCACCTCGGCCCACCGCTGCCTCCGCCTGCCTGCAGACATCGTCGAGGGCGGCGGCCAGATCGGCGCCGTTGCCGTCGGCCGGGAAGCCGATGGGCAGGGTGTGGCAGGCGAAGTCGGGGATGTTCAGGCTGCGTATGCGGGCCAGGTCCTCGTTGGAGAGGATGGGGTGGTTCAGCTTGATGAGCCGCGCCTGGTGGGGGCCTTCGACGAGGATGTCGGCATGTACGCCGAGGAAGGTCATGAGCGACATGACCAACTCCTCGCGGATTGAGTCGATGGCCGGGTTGGTCACCTGCGCGAAGAGCTGCTTGAAGTACCAGTAGAGGAGCTGCGGCTGTTCGGAGAGCACCGCCAGCGGCTCGTCGGCCCCCATGGAGCCGACCGGCTCGTTACCGGTGACCGCCATGGGGTCGAGTATCAGCTTGATGTCCTCGCGGGTATAGCCGAAGTACTTCTGGCGGCGGAGCAGGCTGCCGGTCTCGGGCGTCGGCGGCGCGACCGCGCCGAAGAAGCCGTGGATGGAGATCTTGTTCTCCTCCACCCAGCGCCGGTAAGGCTGGCGCCGCGCGAGCCTTGTCTTGATCTCCACGTCCTTCCACACCCGGCGTCCCGCCAGGTCGACCAGGATCATCTGCCCGGGCCTGAGGGCGCCTTTCTCCTGCACCTGCTCGGGCGGGAAGTCGAGCACCCCCGCCTCGGAGGCGAGCACCATGAACCCGTCCTTGGTGATGGTGTAGCGCGCGGGCCGCAGGCCGTTCCGGTCGAGCAGGGCCCCGACCACACGGCCGTCGCTGAAGGACACCGCGGCGGGGCCGTCCCAGGGCTCCATCAAACCCGCGTGAAACTCGAAGAAGCCGCGTAGGTCGGGTCCCATGGGGTACTTCGCCCCCCACGCCTGGGGGACGAGCATGAGCAGGGCGTGCTGGATGTCGCGACCGCCGGTCGTGAGCAACTCGAGCACGTTGTCGAGACAGGCGGAGTCGCTGCCGCGCTCGTCGATGATCGGCAGCAGCTTCTTGAGGTCGGCGCCGAACAGGTCGGACTCCAGCTCCGACTGGCGCGAGCGGATCCAGTTGAGGTTGCCGCGCAGGGTGTTGATCTCGCCGTTGTGCGCCAGGTAGCGAAACGGCTGAGCAAGTTCCCAGGAGGGGAACGTGTTGGTGCTATAGCGCTGGTGGACGACGGCCAAGGCGCTCTCGAACAGCGGCTCGTTCAGGTCCAGGTAGAAGGCCGGGATCTCGGTCGCCATCATGAGGCCTTTGTAGACCATGGTGCGACACGAGAAGCTGGGAACGTAGAAGCGAGTGTCGGCGCCCAGTGCCTCGGTCACCGCTCTCTCGCACTGCCTGCGGGCGACGTAGAGCTTGCGCTCGAGCGCCTCTTCGCTCAGCCCGGCCGAATCGGTGAAGCACTGCCAGACCGCCGGACGGGTGGCCCGGGCCGCCTCGCCCAGGGCGGTCGGCTCGATCGGCACCTCGCGCCAGCCGAGGACGCGCAGACCTTCGCCCGCGAGGGCCTTGTCCACGACCGCCTGGCAGGCCATCCGGGTCTCGGGCTCCAGAGGCATGAACATCATGGCCGCCCCGTAGCGGCCGGCCTGCGGCAGCGAGAACCCGAGCGAGCGGCACGCGTTCTCGAAGAAGCGGTGCGGGATCTGCACGAGAATGCCCGCTCCGTCACCGGTGCCCGCGTCGGCGCCGGCGGCGCCACGATGCAGCAGGTGGTTGAGCACCTCGATGCCACGCTCCACGATGGAGTGAGAGGCTTTGCCGGCTATGTCGCAGACGAAACCGACCCCGCACGAGTCCTTCTCGTTGCGGGGATCGTAGAGGCCCTGCGGCGCGGGCAATCCCACAGCATGGACATGCGTCTCATCAGTCTAGCGCCACCCCTGGAGCTGTTACGTGTCTCTGGACAGCCCAGCGCGGCTTATCCAGTGTGAGTTAGCATACCAGCGGGCTACCCTTCCGCACCTATCCACGTGGCCGCGATCGGCCCCTATCGCCTGTACCAATGGCCAATCCCGCGCGCCTGCGAGCGGGCCCTCGGAGGGGGCTCAATCAGGTTCAAAAGGCACGCCGAGACTCCGGGGCTGCACCACGCGTAGCGAGCGAAGAACGCGGGCGACCCGCTTGCGCGACTGCTCCGGCAGGGAGGCGAGCACCCGCTCCACCCACTCGGCGTTGCCGATGTTCACCAGCAGGAGGGTGAGGATCATCAGCGGGAACGGGGCCACCTGCAGCACCTGGGAGGGGATGCCCTGGAGGTTGGGCTGCAGGACCACGCTGAGCCACTGCAACAGTCCGAACAGGTAGGCGCCGAGGGCCACCCGCACCGGGTTCCACGCGCCGAAGATGACGATGGCCAGGACGATCCAGCCCAGGCCGTCCAGACCGGAGATCGTGCCCTTCCAGCCGGCCTTCACGCTGAGGGAGAACATCGGGCCCGGCCAGGCCCACCAGCGCTCCGCCGAGCATCGTGTAGACGTATCGGAGCGCGTTGACCTGGGCCCCGCGGGCGAAGGCCGCCGCCGGGCGTTCGCCCACCGCCCGCAGGGTCAGCCCGGGCCGGGTGCGGAAGATCCACCACCAGGCCACGACGATCAGGACGAAGCTGAAGTAGGTCATGATGTCGTGCTTGAAGAACAGGGTGCCGAGGATGGGGATCTTCTCCAGGCCTGGGATGGGATGCACGGCAAGCCGCGGCCCCTTTTCTCCCATGAACGGGTTGCCCAGGAAGTAGGAAAGGTCCCGGCAGAAGAGCGTGAGGACGAAGCCGATCGCCACCTGCGACTGCCGCAGCGTGATGCTGCCGAACGCCACGATGAGGGCGACCGCCGCCCCGATCGCCGCCCCGGTGATGAAGCCGAGCGACCAGGCTGCCGGTGGTCACGGCCACCGCGAAGCTGCCCATGGCCGAGAGCAGGATGGAGCCGTTGACCGACAGGTTGATGACCCCGGACCGCTCGGCGAACGTCTCGCCGATGGCGGCCACCACGATAGGCGCGGCGGTCGCGAGGACGCCGGCCAGGCCGACGACGATGGTCGGGCCGTCCATCAGCTACTCCCTATCCGGACGCGCGACCGGTGAAGATAGCGCTGGCGAGCTCCCTCGACCAAGATGACGAACAGCACGAGCGCGCCCTGAAGCACCCCCGACAGGGTCGAGTCGAGCTTGAGCACGATGGGGAGCTGGATGCTGCCGATGTTGAGCGCCGCGAAGAACAGGGCGACCGGAGCCACCCATATCGCGCGATAGAGGATGAGCATGCCGATCATCAGGCCCAGATAGCCGTACCCGCTGGAGATGGACGGGATCAGCCGGTGGTAGACGGCCGTCACCTGCACGGCCCCCGCCAGCCCGGCGAGTGCGCCGCAGACGAGGAACGCAAGCATCCCGTACTGCCAGGTGGGCACGCCGAGCAGGAACGCGGCTCGGTTGCTGGCCCCGGTCGCCTTGAGCTTGAGCCCGAAATAGGTCCTTTCCAGCAGGATGTATACCACGATGACCGCCAGGATCCCCAGGCCCAGCGACCAGGGGCTCAGGCGCAGGCCGGCGATCGTCGGCAGGGCCAGCCTGGTCCGGGAACGGCTCGGTGCCGCTCATCGAGCCGATGCCCGGGCGCTTCCACGGACCGAAGATCAGCCAGAGCGTCAGCGCGGCGGCGACGTAGTTCAGGCCCAGCCCTCCGAAGATCTCGTTCACTCCCCCGAAGGTCTTGAGGACCCCGGCGAGGCCGGCCCACAGGGCGCCCCCTACCATGCCGGCGAGCAATGGCCACGATGATGATGACCGCGGGGGAGAGGCTCGTGTCCTGCAGGAGCCGGAGCACCCAGGTGGTGAGCACCGCTCCGAAGACGATCTGCCCCTCCACCCCGATGTTCCACAGACCGGCGGCGAACGTCACCAGCACGCCCGACGCGGCGAGCAGCAGCGGCACCCAGGCCACGAGTACGTTGGAGAAGCCGGTGACCGACCCAAAGGCGCCCGTGATGATCTCCTTGTAGGCGGCGAGCGGGGGAGCGCCGGCGGCCAGGAGGATGATGGTGGTAAAGACCATGGCCAGCGCCAGAGCGCCCACCTGGATCCCAATGTCGATCCACTTCTCCCGGGTGAAGCGGCTGCGCTGCTCAGACATCTGGGCCCCCTACCTCGCCGCCTCCAACATCACGGCCGCCTATGAGGTGCCCGAGTTGTTCGACGCTGGTGCTCGTGGACTGGAGCGGCCCGGAGACCTTGCCGGCGAAGAACACCAGGATCCGATCGCTGTAACGGAGCAGTTCGTCCAGGTCGCTCGACGTGAAGATGATCGCTCCTCCCTGGTTGCAGCGCTCCTTCAGCTTGGTCCACAGGTAGATGACCGATTCGATGTCCAGCCCCCGCGTGGGTTGCTCCAGCAGCATGACCTTGGAGCTCGGCCTGACGAGGGCCAGCAGCGCCCGCTGCTGGTTGCCGCCGGAGAGGGACTCCACGGGACTGGCCGGCGTCCCCTTGATGTTGTACTCGGCGATGCGCTCCTTCGCCAGTCTTCGGCCGCTCTCCCGGTCGATGAACAGGCCCGGCTTCCTCTGGGTGAGGAGGAAATGGTCGGTGAGCGAAAGCCCGGGGATAAGGCCCTCCTCCAGCCGCGAGGCCGGCACGTACGCGATCCCTCTCTTCTTGAAATGGTGATAGTTCTTGCCGGCCAGGTCGGCGTCCTCCAGGTAGACGCGGCCCCCGGTGGTGGGGATCAGTCCCGCGCAGGCGCGCAGGAACACGCTCTGTCCGCTGCCCTCCATCCCCGCCAACCCGATGGTCTCGCCCCGGCGGACATCGAGGTCGACCCCGTCAAGTCTGATGCGGCCGTGCTCGGCGCTCAGGCCCGCCACGCGGAAGAGGCTGTCTCCGGGTGCGCACGACATCCGCTCTCCCGGGGAAACCTCGCGTTCGAACATCATGGAGACCAGGCGATCGACCTGGAACGGAGGAAGCGCCTCCCCGATGAGCCGGCCCTGCCTGAGCACGGCGACGCGGGTGCAGAGGTCCTGCACCTCCTCCAGCTTGTGAGACACGAAGAGGACGGTCTTGCCCTGTGCCGCGAGGCGGCGGAGCGTGTCGAAGAGCTGCTCCCGCTGGGTGGCGCTGATCCCGGTGGTCGGCTCGTCGAGAATGAGAACCCGCGCTCCCAGCCAAAGAAGGCGGAGGAGCTCGAGCTGCTGGCGCTCGCCTACCGTGAGAGACTCGACGTCGGCTTTGAGGTCGATCGAGAGCCCCAACGCTCCGGCCAGTTCGGCCACGGCTTTGGCCGCCTCCGCACGCCGGGGGATGAGCCGCCCGGGGGCGCCGATAAGCAGGTTGTCGACCACGCGCATGGGAGGGAAGTCCAGAGGGTCCTGGTGCAGCATGCCCACGCCGTGGTGGATGGCGTCGGCCGGGGAGCGCATGGCGACGACCTTGCCGTCGAGCACTATCTCCCCGCCGTCCGCCGGCTGGAAACCGGACAGGATCTTCATCAGCGTGCTCTTGCCGGCCCCGTTCTCGCCGAGGATGCCCTGGATGGTGCCCGCGGGCACCGACAGGGTGATGCCGTCGTTGGCTTTGACCGGGCCGAAATGCTTGCGGATATCTCTGACCTGTACTTCCACCCTAACTCCGGCCCGGTGCTGTTCTGCGGTGCTCGGTAGAACCAGAAAGGGGAGACCGGGACGGTCTCCCCTTTCCTGGATCCTTTCTCAGGCTACGCGACAAACTCTATTCGGATACGCTCTGGCCTTCCATGCCCTGCAGGAGCTGGGGCAGGTACCAGATCTGCTGCGGAGTGGCTTCGACCCCGTCGGCGAGGTACGCGGCTCCGTCCTGCAGGTTGAGCGGGCCTTTCCAGAGGTTGAGACCACCGGCGAGGGCTTTGATGAACTCATCGACCTTGGCCGAAGCGTCGGCCGAGAGGCCTTCGCCCTTCTTGAAGCCCACGATGGAGGTGTCGGGATTGTTGATGTCGGTCCAGTCGGGAGCGACCCAGTTCCAGAAGCTCGTCCATTTGCCGTCGCGAGCCGCCGTGACGGCCTTCAGGTATTCCGGTCCCCAGTTGAAGAAGGGGACGCCCAGGGCAACGGTCGGGGCCTCATCGAGCGCGCCGGGGAAGTCGTAGGGCACAGCCCAGACCTTCTTGCCGGAAGCAGCGAGTTTGCCCGCTTCGACCACGGCTTCGGTGGTGTCGATGCCCGACACGACCACGTCATACCCAGTGTTGAAGAAGTTGTCGGCCACCTGGGTGGGGTCGGAGGTGACGCCCGGGATGTTGAACCAGAAGCCGATCCAGTTGACGGTGAACTTGAGGTCTTTCGGGTCTTTCTTGAGCACCTGTGTCCACTCGTAGAGCGCGCCCAGATACACCGAGGAGGCCAGACGGCGGGTCTCGTCATTGATCAGCGGGCCGAGGTAGCCGATCTTGCCGGTCTGGGTGGTGAGAGCGGCGGCGGCGCCGGCGATCATCTTGCCGTACTCCATCTGCCCCATGATGTTGCTCAGGTTGGGCAGGTTCTGGTAGTCCTTGCCGTCTTTCCAGGCGCTGTCACCAGAGGTGAACTGGACCGGGATGTCGGGGTGGGCTTTGGCGAAGGCGACGGCGCCGTCCTTCATGTCGTCGGAGGTGAAGAAGACCATCTGGGCACCCTGGTTCACAAGGTCTTCGGCCAACTGCTCCGGCGTGGTGCCCGGGCGGTCGGCGCTGTTCACCTTATCGACGTAGATCATCTTGGCTCCGGGGAGCTTGGATTCCACGTAGGTGCCGCCTTCGTAGTTGGCCTGGCTCCAGCCGTGGTCGTTGTAGGGGCCCACGAGCAGCACGCCGAACGTGAACTCCTTGTTCGTCGCGGCGGCCGTCGTTGTCGTCTCGGCCGGTGCGGCGGTCGTGGCCGTTGTGGCCGGCGGCGCGGCTGTGGTCGCGGTGGTAGCAGGCGGTGCGGCCGTCGTCGTGGTCGTCTCGCCACCGCACGCAGCGGCGAAGAGACCAACGGCTACGAGTAGCAGCACGAGTGCGCTGCAGAAAAAGACGCGGCGTGATCGGGATACGGGCATTGCGGGTCGCACCTCACACTTCTTGTTATGGACAACGCCAAAGAATCACAACAGGCGGCGACGAGCGCCGAATGATGCTCGGTGGCCCCTCCTTTCATCCTTTCTCCCGGCGCGCGCTTCCCAGAAGGCAACCGCCTCGGGAGGCTCCACTCTGGGGCCTTGTTCGCCGAGAAGCCGCGCGTGTGCCATTCTAATCACTTTCGGGCCTCGTCTGTTCCACTGAGGCCTGCGCGAGCCTTCGCAGGCTTCACAGCCTGTTGGCTGGAGAGGTCGGTGCTCAGAAATCGATGATCTTCATCTCGTAGATCTCGTCCATCTCGAGGCACCGGTCTATCGCCTCCTGGGGGACGTCGTTATCGAGCCCCAGGAGCATGATCGAATCGCGGGAGACGTTGTTGTCGCCGCTCGACGTCACCATGCGGGAGATGTTCACGCCGTATTCGCCCATGATCGTCCCCACCCGGCCGATAACGCCTGGGACGTTCTTGTGTGGGACGTAGGCCATCCGGCCCTCGGGCACGAACACGATGGGGAAGTCCCCTATCTGCACGATCCGCGGGTGCTTGCGCTCCAAGACCGTCCCTGCGATGACGAATTCCCGGTCCTCGCCCTCGGTCACGATCAGCCGTATCAAGTTGCGGTAGTCGCCGCTCTCGAGGGAGATCGTTTCGCGCACCTGGATGCCTGTCTGCTCCGCGAGCAGGCCGGCGTTGACGAAATTGACCGTACCGGAGGCCATGATGCCCTCGAGTATGCCCTTCAAAGCGACCAAGGAAAGGATCCTCGCGTCTTCGGGCTCGTCTATCTCCTTGCCGGCGAACACCGTCTCGACCCGCTTGACACTCTCCCGCCGGATCTGCCGGTAGACGATGCCCATCTGCTCGGCGAGGCGGATGAAGGCCTGCAGCTTGGTGAACGTCTCGTCGGAGAGAGACGGCATGTTGATCGCGTTCTTGACGATCTGGCCGCGAAGCCCGCTGATGACCTCGGCGATCACCTCCTCGCCCACCCGTCTGGACGCCTCAAGCGTCGACGCGCCCAGGTGCGGCGTCCCCACCACGGTGTCGAACTCGTAGAGCGGGCTGCTCTCCTGCGGCTCGTGCACCCAGGTATCGACCCCGAGGGAGGCTATGTGGCCCGATTTCATCCCCCGGTAGAGGGCTTCTTCGTTGAAGAGGCCGCCGCGGGCGCAATTGACGAGGCGGACGCCCGGCTTCATCATGGCGATCTGCGTGTCACCGATCATGTTGAGCGTCTCTTTGGTGCGCGGCGTGTGCACGCTGATGTAGTCCGCCTCCCGCAGGAGATCCTCGAGCGTCTCTCTCCTCTCCACGTTCAGATTGCCGAAACGGGAATAGGGGATGTAGGGGTCGTAGGCGATCACCTTCATGGCGAAGCCGCGGGCGCGCTGGGCGACCAGGCTGCCTATTCGGCCCAACCCGATGATGCCGAGAGTCTTGGCATACAGCTCGCTGCCCTCGAACCGCTTGCGCCCCCACGCGCCGCTCTTGATGAAGCGGTCGGCCCAGGGGATGTTGCGGCTGGTCGCGAGAAGCAGGCCCATCGTGTGCTCCGCCGCGGAGACGATGTTGCTCTCCGGCGTGTTGCAGACGATGACCCCCTTCTGCGTCGCATAAGGGACGTCGATGTTGTCCAGACCGGAGCCGGCCCGGCCGACGATGCGCAGACTGGTCGCGGCGTCGAGCAGGCTCTTGTCGATGAGCGTCTCGCTGCGCACGATGATGCCGTGATACGCGGGGATGATCTCGAGGAGTTGCGCGTGACTCAGGCCGTACTTGACGTCGACCTGCATGCCGCCGCGCAGCTTGGCGATGATCTCCTCATCCATGAGTTCCGCGACGAGCACCCTCGATTCCGCGATATCTTCCAACCCTGCCTCCATTGCCTCACGCGTGACGGCCCCCGTGCCCCCTCTCCCAGCGGCTACCTAGGCTAACACAAGGGCGCGGAGGCATTCCACAGCCTGAGGGCCGTATGCGAGGGCGGGAAAAAAGAGGCGCGGCGGGCTACGCCGCCGCGCCGATCGGACTCGGCCTATTGCGTGAGAGCGAGGCTCAGGCGTCCCCGCCGGGCCAGCGCGAGTAGAGGACGCGTTCCACCGGGCGCCGTTCGGGCACCGGCACGTTCGGCACCGTCCCCTCGTTCCATTCCTTCGAGACGTAGAGGTTGCAGTAGCAGCTGCCGTATTCCTTCACATCTGCCTCGCGGTAGTCGCACGGACAGATGATGTCCCGGTCGGCTTCGCGGTCCCTGGCGGCGAGGCGGCAGGGGCAACACATGTAGCCGTAGCGCTCCTTGTTGGTCAGCAGACCCTCGAGGAGCCCCATGGTGAGCTCGCTGTTCTTGTTGAAGTAGTAGCCCTTGGCTTCGTTGACCTTCTTCAGGCGTTCGTAGAGTTCCTCTGCAGCGCTCACAGCCCCAACGCCTCCAGGATCTCGATCTCGCGGTAGCCCACGATGACTTTGTCGCCGATGATCACTGTGGGGAAGGCCACCTGAGGATTCACCTTGCGGACCTCTTCTATCGTCTTGCTCATCTCGTCCCGGGGAAGAAGGTCCACGTCGACGAAGTCATACGTCACGTTGTTGAGCGTCCAGGAGCCTCTTGGTGTTCCTGCAGTGGCCGCAGGTGCTAAGCGCGTAGAGGAAGACCTTGGGTTGATCCATATTCTCACCTTTCACATGTCCGGAGGGACGTTCCTCACTAGTCTACTTCGCAACGACCATACCCGTCGATGGGCGCCAGCATGCATCGGCGAGTCCGCGATAACATAGCCGATGTACGTGGCCCGTTCCACTCGAGTCCGCTGAGGGGGCAGATGTGAAGCAGGATTTGGCGCCGCCCGGAACTGGCTGGAATGGCCCGAAGAGGGCTCTGCTCCGCCGGCCGCTGCTTTCGCTCGCCGCCCTCGGCGCGGGGTTGCTGCTGGCCGTAGCGGTGACGGCGGGAGGGCAGGCGCAGGCGGCCGGCACTTCTCTCGCGATCGTCCCGGAGGAGAGCTATTCGGAGGCCGTCCTGGCCTTGGCTCTGAGGGGCTACACCAACCGTCAAGAGGACCCCTGGTTCGCGCCTTCCGACACGGCCACCCGCGCACAGATGGCGGTCTATCTCGCGCGCGCCCTCCGCCTGCCCGCTTGTGAGTTCGCGGACTTCTTCGATGTGGAGCCGGCGGACTGGGGCTTCGGCGAGATCGGCGCGGTGCACCGGGCCGGGATAATGGACGGCGCGTCTCTGCTCACTTTTGCTCCAAACGCCCCGGTGTCCCGCGAGGAGGCGGCGGCCCTGCTGGTCGACGCTCTCCGCTATTCCGTGAAGAAGCACGCTCTGACCGTGGACGATTCCCTCACCCCTTACCAGATCGACCGGTGGCTCGGCGGTTTTCAGGATAGGGCCTTCATCACCCCGAAGTACGCTTCCTCGGTGGCCATCGCGTACCGGCTCGGACTGTTCGAGATCCCGGCCGACGGCTGGTTGTTGCCCACTCTGAGCCTCACCCATCAAGAGCTTGTGACCATGCTTCAGAGGACGTTTGTACAGACTGTCGCGAGCCGGACCGCTCATCCGGCCGCCGTAGATCCGGTGGCCGAGTATCCCGACCTGCGCAAAGGGTCGAAGGGGCCCCTGGTGCTGATGATCCAGAACCGACTGAACGCGCTCCGCTACTTCTGCGGCGAGGCGGACGGGAAATACGATAGCCAGACCCGCGACGCGGTCATGGCCTTCGAGAAGTACGAGCGGCTGAAGCGGACCGGCACGGTGGGACCGCAGTTCTGGGAGCGCTTCTTTGTGGCGCAGGCTCCCAAGCCGGTACTACGAGGGACCGGGGAGGACCGGCTGGAGTGCGACCTCACCCGGCAGGTGCTCATGATGATCAGGGACGAGAAGGTCGTGCTGGCGCTGCACGTGTCTACCGGCAAGTACGGTACTCCCACCGGGGGCTGGCACCTGCGCAGCAAGAACAAGGGCTGGGTCACCTGCCCGCTGGGCCCCATCTACTCGCCGTGCTATTTCATGCCCCACAACGCCATCCACGGCTATCCCAGCGTCCCCACCTACCCGGCGAGCCACGGCTGCATCCGGACCCCGATCTGGTTGCAGGACGTCCTCTATCCGTATCTGTCGGTGGGGATGCCCGTGGACGTCTTCTACAACAAGGCTAGCTAGGAGGCCGCAAGGTCCGCGCGCGGCCAAGCCGGGCCGGCCGCGCCCGGGGGGCCGGGCCCTGCTAGGTTCCCGCGGACTCGCGGAGCAACCGCCGGCGCAAGAGGTCCAGGGCGGCGAGAGCGGCCCGTTCCCGGATCTGATCGCGGCGGCCGAAGAGCCGTAGCCGTTCCACCTCGGTCACCCCTTTGACCACGCTGCCGATGAAGACCAGCCCCACCGGCTTGTCTTCGGTACCTCCGCCGGGACCTGCGACCCCGGTGGTGGAGAGAGCGCAATCGGAAGAGAGCAGGCGCTGAACCCCTTCGGCCATCGCACCTGCCACTTCGGCGCTCACGGCTCCGTGCTCCGCCAGAAGCTCCGCGGGCACACCCAACATCCGGGTCTTGACCTCGTTGCTGTATGCCGTCACGCCGCCGAGAAAGTAGTCGCTGCTACCGGGGACATCGGTGAAGCGCTTGCCTACCAGGCCGCCTGTGCACGACTCCGCTGCCGCGACCGTAAGGCCGGCCTCGAGCAGCAGCTTTCCTACGATCTCGGGCAGCCCCGGCCCGTCGACGCCAAGGACCCGGTCGCCGAGGGCCGAACAGACCCGGGCCTGGATCTCATCCAGCCGGCGGCTGCCCTCCGGTGTGGCCGGGCCCCTCAGAATGATGGTCAGTTCTTCGAGGCTGGCCCGCGTCCCGATCTCGACATCCGAGCCTCTCCAGGGTAGATCGGCCAGCTTTTCGGCGGCCGTCGATTCGCCGATGCCGAACACTCTGATCCGTCTCACGGCGTGCCCGGCGCCGGAGCCCGGCTCGGCCGCGAGTCGTGGCTCGATCGTGCTTTCCCACATCTCCTTCAACTCCCAGGGTACTCCGGGGAGGGCCACCACGAGGGTCCCTTGACGCTCGAGGAAGAACCCGGGGGCGGTGCCGGAGATGGGAATGGCGGTGGCCCCCCGCGGCAATTGCGCCTGCTTGCCGTTACTCTCGCCCATCCTGTAGCCGCGGGCGGCGAAGCGCTCCCTGATCTGCTCGAGCAGATCCTCGTGATGCTCGAGGGGTAGCCCGAGGGCCGCGGCCGTCGCCTCCCGGGTCAGATCGTCCTCGGTCGGTCCCAGTCCGCCCGAGAGGACCAGCACTTCCGGGCGGCGGGCAAGAGCATCACCGATGGCGGCGACGATGGCGGCCAGGTCGTCCGAGACCGAGACGGCGTGCGTCGCGAAGATGCCGAGGTCGAGCAGCCTCTGGCCGAGATAGGCCTGGTTGGTATTGACGATGTCGCCTCTCAGCAGTTCATCGCCGGTGAATATCAGTTCGGCGTTCCTGTCCATCGCTTTGGGCGCTCCTGTTCCCGGCGTTGACCGCATGGCGCGACCCCGTGTATCATACCCGCACTGTTCGAAGCTCGACCGAGTGGGAGCCATGACGGCACGGACGACATACGGGAGATCGCGGCGCTCTGCCGCCCGGCCCTCGTGCGCGGTCTCGGCCGGCTCTCGTCGCGGTCACATCGACAGCTTTCAGGCTCGGCATTGGGCGTGGTCCTAGCCCCTCGCGGAACGCGAGGGGCACCTCCAGCGGCCGGCTGATCCTCGATCGGCCCGGCCGGCCTCCGGTGCGGCGACGCGCCACCCGACGGACAGCGACCACGAAAGAAGAGACATGCCAGAGCAGACCGACATTCCCCAGCCGACCGGTATCCCGGACCCGGCCGCAGGCGCAGAGAGGGCGGATGCCGCCGCGGCCCTCCGTGCCGTCAAATACGATTCCAAGGGGCTTGTGCCGTGCATAGTCCAGGAATGGACCACCGGCGAAGTCCTTATGCTGGCCTACATGAACCCCGAATCGCTTCGCCGGACGCTCGAGACCGGCACCACCTGGTTCTTCAGCCGCTCGCGCAACGAGTACTGGAACAAGGGCGCCACCTCGGGGCATTTCCAGAAGGTCCACGAGTTGCGTTACGACTGCGACGGCGACACCTTGCTCGCCATCGTGGAGCAGACCGGCGCCGCTTGCCACACGGGGGACTTCACCTGCTTCGACGGCCGATGGCTTAGCTCGGCCACCGGAGAGAAGCCGCCTTTTCTCGCTCGCCGAGAAGGGTAGGCGGCCATGACATCCGGCACCATCGCCACCGCGCCCTCACTCGAAGAGGCGCGGAGGCTCAGCGCTAGCTATAACGTCATCCCCGTCTCGCACGGCTTTCTTGACGACACCGAGACGCCCGTCTCCGCCTTCCTGAAGCTGCGGCAGCCGGCGGGGTGCTTCTTGCTGGAGAGCGCGGAGCAGGGCCTGCGGCTTGGCCGCTACTCGTTCCTGGGCGTCAAAGCCTGGGAGAGCATCCGGCTGAGCGGGGGGGTGGTCACGGTGCGGCGTGGGGGAGTCGACGCGTCCGAAGACCTCGCCTCCCAGGGAGGGGACCCCTTCGCCTTCATGGCCCGCCACCTGGCCAGGTACCGGGTACCGCCCCTCGAAGACCTGCCGCCGTTTGTCGGCGGCGCCGTGGGCTACTTCGGCTACGACTGCGTGCGCCACGTGGAACACCTGCCTGCACCGCCGCCCGACGATCTGGGCCTGCCCGACATGGCGTTCTTGCTGACCGACGTCGTGGTGGTGTTCGACCACCTGCGGCACACCATCACTTTGCTCACGAACATCTTCACCGACGAGGAGCCCGACATCGACGCGGCCTACGCGGCCGCGGTCGACCGCCTGGCCGGTATCAAGGCCCGGTTGCGCGCGCCGCTTCCGCTCCCTGAAGGCGCGTCGCGCCGCGACCCCGCCACCGCGCCCCAAACCACTCAGGTGCGGTCCACGTTCGAACGCGACCGTTTCGTCGCCGGGGTGGAGCGGATCCGGGAGTACATCCGCGCGGGGGACGCGTTCCAGGTGGTGCTGTCGCAACGCTTCGAGCTGCCGGTCTCGGTCGGCGGCTTCTCCATCTATAGGGGGCTGAGAGCGGTGAACCCCAGCCCGTACATGTACTACATCTCGTTCCGCGACTTCGAGGTGGTCGGATCCAGCCCTGAGCCGCTGGTGACGGTGACCGGCCGGTACGCCGAGACCCGGCCCATCGCCGGTACCCGGCCGCGGGGAGCGACCCCGGCCGAGGACACGCGGCTGGCCGAGGAGATGCTGAAAGACGAAAAGGAAAAGGCCGAGCATCTGATGCTGGTCGACCTCGGCCGGAACGATCTGGGCAGGGTGTGCCGAGCGGGCACGGTCCGAGTGGACAGCTTCATGGAGGTCGAGCGGTACAGCCACGTGATGCACATGGTGTCGTCGGTATCGGGCGAGTTGGAGAGCGGGGTTGGGCCGATGGACGCGTTGCGTGCCGTCTTCCCCGCGGGGACCGTCTCCGGTGCGCCGAAGGTCCGGGCCATGGAGATCATCGATGAGCTCGAGCCCGTGCGCCGCGGCCCGTATGCCGGAGCCATCGGCTATCTCAGCCACTCCGGCGACCTCGATTCCTGTATCTACATCCGCACGATCCTGGTGCGCGGCGGCCGGGCCTATGTGCAGGCGGGCGCCGGCATCGTCGCGGATTCCGACCCGGAGAGCGAGTACCGGGAGACCCAGAACAAGGCCGGGGCCATGCTTCGGGCTATCGAACTAGCGGCCGCTCAAGAGGAATGGGAGTAGGTCAGATGATGATCAAGCAGAGCTTCAGCAGGGCGGAGCACGCGGCGGGCTTTCCTGCCCCGGGTCTGAGCGACCTCCGCATCCTTGTGATCGACAACTACGATTCGTTCACCTACAACCTGGTGCAGTATCTCGGAGAGATCTCGGGTACCAGGATCCACGTGTTCCGGAACGACGAGGTGACCGTGGACGGCATCCGTCGCCACGGGCTCACCCATCTCGTCGTCTCCCCGGGGCCGTGCACTCCCGACGAGGCCGGGGTGAGCCTGGAGGCGATAGCGGCGCTCGGCGGCGTCTGCCCGGTCCTCGGCGTCTGCCTGGGCCACCAGTCGATCGGGCAGGTGTACGGCGGACGGGTGATCCGGGGAGAGGCGCCCGTCCACGGCAAGACCTCTCTCATCCATCACGACAGCCGGACCATCTTCGCCGGCCTGCCTCAGCCTTTCGTGGCCACCAGGTACCACTCGCTGGTGGTCGACCGGGATCTGCCGCCCACGCTGGAGTGCTCCGCCTGGACGCAGGACGGGGTGATCATGGGAGTGCGCCACAAAGATCTCAATGTGGAAGGCGTGCAGTTCCATCCGGAGAGCTTGCTGACGGCAGTCGGCAAGGAGCTGCTGCGCAACTTCCTCAGCAACAGAAAGGCCCTGCGATGAGCGCCCTGGCCGCGGCGGCCTCCCCGGCGGCGCCTGGCTGCGCGCAGGCCGCGCCGAGTGAGCCTGTCGCCACCTCGGGTGCGGCCGCCTCGCCGGGTCCCGCGCATGCCGCCGGCCGGGCCCGGCCGGCGCGTCTCCTCGAGTTCGCCGACGCCCTGAGGCGTCTGGCCGAGAAAGAGGATCTCACCCGGGAGGAAGCGGCCTGCATCCTCGACCAGCTTGTGAGCGGGGAGGTCGACGACGTGCAGATCGCCGCCTTTCTCATGGGCCTCAGAGTCAAGGGGGAGACGGCCGACGAGATAGCAGGACTGGCAGATGGTATGCGGCGGGCGGCCGTCCTCGTCGACAGCGTCCATAGCGGAGCGCTCGTAGACGTGGTCGGCACCGGCGGAGACTCGCTGGGAACGTTCAACATCTCGACGACTGCGGCTTTCGTAGCGGCCGGGGCGGGGGTGAAGATAGCCAAGCACGGCAACCGGGCCGCAAGCTCGCTCTGTGGCTCGGCCGACGTGCTCGAGGCGCTCGGCGTGCAGATCGGTCTGGGACCGCGTGAGGTCGCGATCTGCATCGACGAGGTCGGGATGGGGTTCATGCTCGCCGCGCTTCACCATCCGGCGGCCGGGAGAGTCGCCGGGGTACGGCGCGCCCTAGGCGTCCGCACGGTCTTCAACCTGCTGGGCCCGCTGACCAACCCTGCCGGCGCCCGCCGCCAGCTGATAGGGGTGAGCAGCCCGCAGCACCTCTACGTCATGGGCGACGCGCTCGCCCGCATGGGTTGCGAGCACGCCCTCGTCGTATGCGGAGACCTGGGCATGGACGAACTTTCGGTCACGGGACCTAACAAGGCGATAGAGGTGACGAGCGGCGTCGCCCACCGCTCGTTCCAGCTCGAGCCGGAGGATTGCGACCTTCCTCGGTACCCGCTGACGACCTTGAGCGGCGGCGACGCCGGGACGAACGCTGCCATCATCCGCGACGTGCTCGAGGGCCGGGAGGGGGGGCCGCGCGATGCCGTCTTGATGAACGCGGCCGCGGCTCTCTACGTCGCCGGGGCGGCCTTGTCCGTTCGCGAAGGAGTAGGCCTCGCCCGGACCTCCATCGACTCGGGGAGCGCAATGGACGTGCTCGAGCGGCTGATCGCTCTGACCAACCGGCTTGCGCGCGGGGATGGCGGCGGTGGCGCCGACAGAGGAGCCGCATGAGCAGCCCTTCCTATCTGGACGCCATCCTCCCCGACGTCCGGCGCCGCCTTGCCGAGCGCAAGGCCCGGGTGCCGCGCGCCGAGCTGGAAAGGACGAGTGTCCAGGGTCCCCGGTTTTCGTTCGCCGAGGCTCTCCGGGTCCCCGGCGTCTCGGTCATCGCCGAGGTGAAGCGCTTCTCCCCGAGCAAGGGGCCCATACGGCCAGACCTGGATGTCGGCTCGCTGGTCGCCGCCTACGAGGCCGGCGGTGCCGCGGCCGTCTCGATCCTCACCGAGGGAGACCACTTCGGTGGAAGCCTCGCCGACCTGCGGGAGGCGGCGGCGAGTACGCGGCTGCCCCTGCTCCGCAAGGATTTCACCATCGACCCCTACCAGGTACACGAAGCCCGCGCCTTCGGCGCGTCGGCCGTCCTGCTGATCGCCGCCATCCTCGACGATAGGTCACTACGGGACCTATCGGCTCTGGTCGCGGACCTCGGTCTGGACGTATTGTTGGAGGTGCACGACGAAAGGGAGATGGCGCGGGCGCTCGGCGTGGAGGGAGTGGCGATCGGCATCAACAACCGCGACCTCCGCACGTTCGAAGTCTCGCTCGATACGAGTCTTCGGTTGGCGGCGCTCGTACCCGCCGGCCGGCTGCTGGTCTCGGAGAGCGGCATCAAGAGCCGCGCCGATCTGGAGCTCATCGCGTCGGCCGGCATAGACGCCGCGCTCGTGGGGGAGAGCCTGCTGAGGGAAGAGGCGGTCGCCGCGGCGGTCGCCGTGCTCGCGCACCCTGTTCCCGTGGCAGCCCGGCGGTCTGGTGAAATGGCACATATGGAGGAGGCCCGATGATCGCGTCCTTGCTCGTGGCAGTCGATTCGTCGACGTACGCCGTCTCGGCTCGGGAACAGGCCGTGGCCCTCGGCAAGGCCTACCAGGCCAGGGTGACCGGGCTCTACGTGCTCGACATCCGCTACGTCGAGATGCCGCCCTACGTAGATTATTCCTACACCTTCGAGGCGGTCCCTCCAACGCTTGCGCCTCTGGAAGTGATGGAGAGCTTCAGGGCCAAGAGCGAGCGGATACTGGACGATCTTCGGGACTTCGTCGGCGCGGCGGGACTGCCGGTCGACACCCGCACCGAGGAGGGGGTCCCCAGCCAGATCATCGCCGACGTAGGCCGGGCCTACGACCTCATCGTCATGGGCAAGCGGGGCGAGCACGCCAGGTGGGGGAGGGATCTTCTCGGGTCCACCGCCGAGAACGTGGCCCGGCGCTCCGCGACGCCCGTGCTGCTGGTGGAGCCCGCTTACCGGCCGTTCGCCAAGGCGCTCGTCATGTTCGACGGCAGCAACCCGGCCAACAGGGCGCTGAAGATGGCCGCCGATCTTGCGACGCGGGCCGGCCTCGCCCTGAACGTGCTCACCGTGGACGACGACGCCGACAGGGGGCGCGCCACCCAGGACGAGGCCGCGGCCTACCTGGGGCCGCTCCGGCTGGAGGCCGCGTACACGGTCCTCTCCGGGAGGGTCGCGAAGGCGGCCTCCGCAATGCTGGCGAAGGAACCGGTGGATGTGGTGATCATGGGCATGCGCGGGCACTCCGTGCTTCACGACCTCATCCTCGGCAGTACCGCCGAGCAACTCATGCGGTCCGTATCGCTCCCCATCCTGCTCGTCCCATGACCGCGGCGGAGCACAGGGCGCGGGTGCTCAGGGCCTCCGGGCTACAGGAGGTACCGTTGGCGTCCCTGCCGCCCGTCCTTGCGGGGCTGGGCGCGGCCGGTCTCGAGGTCACCTGGGTCCATTGCGATCCGGATGCGTCCGTCGGTCAGGCGCTCGACGACATGGGCCTAGACGAGGTGGGCGTCCGGAGCCTCCGGGACGGCCCCGAGCGGCCCCGGGTGGAGGAGTTCTCCGATCATCTGTACATATCCCTCTTCTCGGCGGACAACGCGGTGCGCAAGAAGACGAGGCGGGTGGCGCCCGCCGCCGCGGCCGGCGCGGCCGCTCGGGCAGACGAGCAGGAGACCCTTCTGCCTCGCCTCAACGAGCTGCGTCTTTTCCTGGGACCGCGCTGGATCATCTCCGTGGGGCACCTTCGTCAATCGGAATACGAAGAACTTGCCGAGCGGGTCCGCCGCCAGGTGTTCGCCCGCGAGCGAGGGGCCAGCTTCATCGCCTACCACATCTGTGAGTGGTTGGTGGAGACGCTGCAACCGGCCCTGGAGCGGCTCGACGAGCACATCGACTCTCTGGAGGACCAGGTGGTGCTCACCACGGACGAGTCCTCCATCCAGGCGCTCTTCGGCCTCAAGCGCGACCTCGTCGATCTTCGCCGCCGGGTGGCGCCGCTCCGCGACGTCATGCAGCGCCTCGGCTCACATGGGGTCCTGTACGTGGATCACGAGGCGGAGGTCTACTTCCGCGACGTGCACGACGACGTGATGCGGGTCATCGAACTGCTCGACACCTACCGCGACATCCTGTCATCGGCGCTGGACCTCCACCTTTCGAGCGTCTCCAACCGCTTGAACCGGGTGATGAAGCAACTGACGGTCGTCGCCACCGTGTTCATGCCCCTTTCCTTCATCGTCGGGCTGTTCGGCACCAACTTCGACTTCATGCCCTTCCACAATTTCGCCTGGTTCGTCGTGATGTTCTGCCTCATGTTCGTTTCGATCGGGAGCATTCTGGTGTACACGTGGCGGAGGACGTGACCATCGAGGCCCTGGTGAAGATATGCGGCCTCACGCGGCCCGAGGACGTCGCCCTTGCCGTAGAGCTCGGCGCGTGGGCGGTCGGCTTCGTGTTCGCGCCCAGCCCCCGGCGGGTGACGGGCGATGTCGCGCGCCGGCTCGTGGTCGCGGCTCGGGAGGCCGCCGCGCGCGGGCCGCTCTTGCACGGCCCGCTGATGGTGGGGGTGTTCGGCGATAGCCCGGCGGAGGCGGTCGTGGACATGGCGGAGGCGGTCGGGCTCGACGCGGTGCAGTTGCACGGGTCCCAGCCGGACGCGGCCGCCGTGCGAGACGCGCTCGGCGATCGGGGACTGCCGGTGCTCGTCATCCGGGCCATCCCGGTGCCGGCGGGCGAGGTACGCGTGGCAGACCTGCGGAAGGCGGTCGCCGCCTCCCGGGAGGGCGCGGACCTGATCCTGTTCGACACGAGAGCAGAAGGCCGATGGGGCGGCACGGGGATGACCTTTCCCTGGGGACCGGTTCGCGAGGCGGCCGGGCATTCGCCCTACCTGGTGGCGGGCGGCATCGGCCCCCACAACGTCAGGGAAGCGCTCGACGTGTCGGGCGCGTGGGGCGTGGACGTATCGAGCGGGGTGGAGCAGTCGCCCGGCATCAAGGACGAAGCGCTGCTGCGCGCCCTGTTCGCCCCCGGAGCTGCACGCCCGGCCGAAGACCAAGAACGACGGGAAGGAACGACGAATTGACCACAGCCCACCGTTTCGGCCCTTACGGGGGCCGCTACGTCCCGGAGACCCTGGTGTCCGCCCTCGAGGAGTTGGACGCTGCCTACGAACATGTACCGCGACGACCCTGCCTTCCTCGCGCAGCTGCATTCCCTTCAAACGGACTATGCCGGGCGCCCCACGCCCCTCTTCCGCGCCGATCGCCTGTCCGAGCGGGCAGGCTGCCGCGTGTACCTCAAGCGGGAAGACCTGGCCCACACCGGGGCCCACAAGATCAACAACACTCTGGGCCAGATACTGCTGGCCGGGAGGATGGGGAAGAGGCGGATCATCGCCGAGACGGGGGCCGGCCAGCACGGAGTGGCCACGGCGACGGTCGCAGCTCTTTTCGGGCTCGAGTGCCACGTCTACATGGGCGAGGAAGACATCCGCCGGCAGGAGCTCAACGTGTTCCGGATGAGGTTGCTCGGGGCTGAGGTGGTACCGGTGACCTCGGGGAGCGGCACGCTCAAGGACGCAACGAACGAAGCCATCCGCGATTGGGTGGCCCACGTGGAGGACACGCACTACATCATCGGTTCGGTTGTCGGTCCTGCCCCGTATCCCGCCATGGTCCGCGACTTCCAGGCGGTGATCGGCCGGGAGACGCGCGGCCAGGTGCAGGCGAAGGAGGGGCGCCTGCCGGACGCGCTGGTGGCGTGTGTCGGCGCCGGAAGCAATGCGATCGGGATGTTCCACGAGTTCGTGGACGACCCGGGCGTACGGATGGTGGGCGTGGAGGCGGGCGGACTGGGGCTCGAGACCGGCAAGCACGGAGCCTCGTTGGCCCGGGGCGCCCCGGGGATCCTGCACGGCTCATACTCCTACGTGCTCCAGGACGAAGACGGCCAGATCCAGGAGGCCCACTCTGTAGCGGCGGGCCTCGACTATCCCTCCGTGGGCCCCGAGCACGCCTTTCTCAAAGACTCAGGGCGGGTGGAATACACCAGCGCCACCGACGAAGAGGCGCTTGCAGCCTTCCAGGCACTATCCCGCCTCGAGGGCATCATCCCGGCACTGGAGAGCGCACACGCGATCGCCTACCTGTTGAGGGGGGACCACGGCTTCCGCGAAAGCGATGTGGTGGTGGTCGGTCTGTCCGGACGGGGAGACAAGGACGTGTACAGCGTGGCCGGCATGCTGGGGATGAAGTCGTGAATGGGCAGGAGAGTCGCCTGACCGCGGCGTTCCGGCGAGCCGGCCACCCGCTGCTGGTCCCTTACGCCGTGGGGGGCTATCCGGACCTCGATTCCTGCAAAGACATCCTGCGCACCTACCGCGAGGCCGGCGCCGGCATCATAGAGATCGGCGTGCCGTTCTCGGATCCGCTCGCCGACGGGCCGGTCATCCAGGCCGCCTCCCAGGTGGCGTTGCAGGCCGGCATCCGGCCGGGGGACGTTCTCGATCTTGCGGAGGAAACGGCCGGGCTCGGGGTGCCGGTGGTCCTCCTCACCTATCTGAACACGATCCTCGCCTACCGTCCGACGCGTTTCTTCGCCGACTGCGGGCGCAAAGGCGTGGCCGGAGTAGTAGTGCCCGACGTTCCCGTGGAGGAAGCAGCCGATCTCCAGGCCGCGGCGCGCGCCTGCGACGTCGACGTGGTCCTTCTCGCGGCTCCCACAAGCACGGAGTCGAGGCTCGCCAGGATCGCCGCCGCCGCCTCGGGGTTCATATACTGCGTCTCGACCACAGGGGTGACCGGAGCGAGAGCGGCCCTGCGGTCGGACCTTCCCGAGTTTGTCGCCCGCGTCAGGCGGCATACCTCGCTGCCCCTCGCCGTGGGGTTCGGGGTGTCGACTGCCGAGCAAGCGGGGGCGGTCGCCCGGTACGCGGACGGAGTCATAATCGGGAGCGCGCTCGTCGACATCGTGAGGAGGCAGTGAGAGCGTCGAGCTGGCCCTACGTGAGCTAGGGTCGTTTCTCGAAGAAGCGGGCGAGGCGATCGCGGCCGGCGAGGCGGCCGGGGGCGCGGCAGCGGCCGTCAGTGAGTGACGAGGATGCCCTCTTTCTCCAGGTAATCCTTGAGCATCTGCGGCCGGATGCCGTAGAGCCCGGAGATATAGGCGAGATCGTCCTTGCGGATGGTAAGCAGTTCCTGAGAGGGATCGTTACGTAACTTCCGCAGGAAGGCCAAGTAAGTTTCCAGAGGGCGGCGCTCCTCGGGCTCGAGCCTGTCGAGAAGGTCGAGACGGATGCGGAGAGGCGTGCCTTTGCTCAGCGTACGCTGGAACTCAGGATCGTCCTCGACATCGAGGATCGACATGGGCGATTGGCCGTAGATGGTAGCGAGCTCGTACAGTCTCTCCAGGCTGAGGCTTCGCTTGCCGCGCTCGTAGGCGCTAAGGGTGGAGACAACGAAGGAATCCCCCGATCGCTCGCACACCTCTTGTAGACTCATCCCGCGGTCCTGGCGGAGCCGCCGGAGCCTCTCGCCGACCAACTCGGCGTACCGTCTCTCTTTATCCTGTTGTGTCTCGTCCATATTGAAAAGTGTAGCAGCCTCACAGAACGAAATCTACGGTAACGATAGCCTGTACGACTAGAATCTTCGAGAATCTTCGCGTCTCGCGTGAGAAGTCCTTCTGAGACGTGGTAGCAGGCGGGAAATGCCAGAAACTGTGGGTCGAGAGTGCCGAAGGCGGGGGTCGAACCCGCACGAGGTGTGAGCCTCACTGGAGTTTGAGTCCAGCGCGTCTGCCAATTCCGCCACTTCGGCCCGGTGAAGCGTGCGGGCAGTATTATAGTCGAATGAGAACGCCCCCGGACTGCGTTCGTGCGAGGTGACACGTACCACTTGGCGGAGAGCGGTGCCGCTATGCGGTATTGAGGCGGATCGCTCCGGGAAACGCCTAAGCTGTCGCCCCCCAGCTAACGGAATGGTGTAGAGTTGTTGTCGAACTCACTGTCGAAGTTGAGTCTAGATCCGGTCTGCCGGGTCGTTTTTGTTCCGCCCGCTAGGGTCACTGTGGTGCGTCCCCATGCCCATTGCCGGGTTGCATCGACGACAAGACGTGGAGGTTGAGGTATGGAGAAGCTCATCATCACAGTGGCGACCACCGGGGCGATGACCACGAAAGACAACACGCCTTATCTGCCGACCACTCCTGAGGAGATCGCCGAAGAGGTCTACGCGGCCTATCAGGCAGGGGCTGCAGTCGCCCACATCCACGTCCGCACCGACGAGGGCAAGGCCACGATGGATGTGGAGAAATTCCGCCAGACCGTCGGCCTCGTCCGGGAGAAGTGCGACATCATCGTCAACATGACTTCCTCGGGTGGCCTGGGCTTCAGCGACGAGGAGCGCATCGCTCCGCACGTCGAACTCAAGCCCGACATGGGCACGTTCGACGCCGGCTCCATGAACTTCTACAAGGGCGTCTTCCTCAACCCGCCGCTCTTCCTTGAGAAACTGGGCGCGGCATACATCGAGAACGGCATCAAGCCCGAAGTCGAAGTGTTCGACGCCGGCATGGTATGGAATGCCAAACGTCTCTTGAAAGACGGCTTTCTCAAGGCCCCCATCCACTTCCAGTGCTGCATGCACGTGCACGGCGGGATGGAAGGCAACGCGCGGAACCTGGTCCACCTGGTCGACTCGCTGCCTGAAGGCTCCACCTGGTCGGCGTTCGGTTGCGGCCCCACGGCCGACCTCATCACGGCCATGGCTATCAACATGGGCGGCCACGTACGGGTGGGCATGGAAGACAACGTCTACCTGAGCAAAGGCGAGCTCGCCAAGCACAACTCCGAGTTCGTCGAGAAGATGCAGCGCCTGGCTGCCGAGTTCCACCGGCCGGTGGCCACGGTGGCCGAAGCCCGGCAGATCCTGGGCCTGTCCCCCGAGAAGTAGGCCCGGGCCTCGGCCCGGCCGTTTGTTCCAGCCCGCCGCGGCCCGGTCTTTGCGGCGCGCTGTCTGGCCGACAAAGCGACCACGGTCGCCGGACGTAGGGAGTGAAGGAATGAAGAAGGTTTCGATCAGTGACGCGAAGAGATACTCTCCTCCAGCCCACAACGACTGCGCCTGCTTCAGGTTGCAGGGCCAAGAGGAGACGGGGACAACCCAGTTCTCGCTGGGCTGCACCCACTTCCTGCCGGGCGGCGGCGCCGATTTTAGCCCGGGCCGGCCGTTCGACACCATCTATTTCTGCATCGATGGTGAGATCACCATCACCGACAAGGACGGCAAGGACATAGTCCTCAAAGCGCACGACTCGATCTTCATCGCCGGCGACGAGGGCCGTTCGATCCAGAACAAGACCCAGTATCCGGCGAGCATGATGGTGATCCTGGGGACCCCCAAGCCGCCTGAGAAGGCCGGGGGCCCGAGAAGGTGGAGCGGCGACAACACGAACTGATCGACATACAAGATCTGATCGGGAGGTAAGAAATGGCTGAAGAAACACCAAGGAAGTCCGTCGAGGAGCTCAGGAAGATCTTCGATCTGACCGGCAAAGTAGCGGTCGTGACCGGTGCCGGCGGCACCTTGGGCCACGCGCTCGCCAAAGGCCTCGCCGTGTTTGGCGCGGACGTGGCCTGCTGGGACATCAAGACCGACATCATGCAGGACGTGGTAGCCGACATCCAGGGCCTCGGCAAGAAAGCCACCGCTTCGGGCGTCGACGTGACCTCCGATGAGAGCGTCAAAACCGCCATGGAAGCCGTCATCAAGGACTTCGGCAAGGTCAACATCATGGTGACCGTGGCCGGCACTGCCGGCAACCGCCAGCCCGCCGAGACCTTCGACATCGACGAGTGGCAGAAGGTCATGAACGTCAACGTGCGCGGCACCCTGCTGTGCGCAAAATACGCGGGCGCCGAGTACATCAAGCAGGGCGACGGCGGCAAGATCATCACCATCGGTTCGGTGCGTGGCTTCCTTGGCCATCCCGGCGGGTATGCGGCCTACGGCACGTCCAAAGGCGCCGTCCATCTGCTCACCAAGCAGCTGTCGACCGAATGGGCCAAGTACAAGATCAACTGCAACGCTATCGCTCCTTCTATCTTCTGGACCCCGCTCACGAAGCAGATCCAGGACAACCCGGAAATGGTCAAGATCTTCATGGCCCGCATCCCGATGGGCAGGGCCGCCGAGCTCGACGACTTCGTCGGCGCGTGCGTCTATCTCGCCTCGCCGGCCTCTGACTACGTGACCGGTCTCATCCTGTCCGTCGACGGTGGTGCGGTGGCGGGATGATGACGCTGGACGACGTCAAGAAGATCGCCATCGTCGGCGGTGGCTCCATGGGCCACGGCTGCGCGATGGTCTTCGCGGCGGCCGGCTACCCGGTGGGCATGTACAGCCGCCGGCTCGAGACCCTGGAGAAGGGTGTCGAGGCCATGCGGAACGACCTCACTTTCCTGGCCGAGCGCGGTCTTGGCACACTGGCGGACGTTGACAAGACCATGGCCCTCGTGAGCACCACGCAGGACCTGGCGGAAGCCGCTGCCGACGCCGATTTCGTCCTCGAATGCGTGGCCGAGGACATGGCCCTCAAGCAGGACACGTTCCAGAAGCTCGACCACATGTGCAAGCCGGACGCCATCCTGGCGACCAACACCTCGGTCATGAGCCCAACGGAGATCGCCAGCAGAGTCGGAGAAGCGGGACCGCATCATCGGCACCCACTGGTGGAACCCGCCGTTCCTCATCCCGCTTGTCGAGGTCGTGCAGACCGCAGAGACCCCTGAGTGGGTCATCGACGTCACCATGGAACTGCACCGAGCCATCGGCAAGCGTCCGGTCCACTGCAAGAAGGACGTTCCGGGCTTCATCGCCAACCGGCTGCAGCATGCGCTGTGGCGGGAAGCGCTCTCCATCGTCGAGCGCGGCATCGCCGACGCGGCGACCGTGGACGAAAGCCTCAAGTACGGCCCCGGCCTCCGGCTCCCGGTGTTGGCTCCCTGCGAGAACGCCGACATGGTGGGTCTGGACCTCACGCTGTCGATACACAACTACGTGCTCAAGCATCTAGAAGACTCGCACGAACCCTCCCCGCTCCTCAAAGAGAAGGTGGCGAAGGGCGAGTTGGGCTTCAAGACGGGCGGCGTCGGCTACCAGACCTGGACGCCCGAGGAGCAGAAGGCGCTTCGCAGCCGTCTCCTCACCTATCTCACCAAGGCAGTGCGCGAGATGAAAGAGGCGGAAGCCGAGTAGGCAACAAGGGACGAACCGGGCGCATCGTGCGCCCGTGAGTCGATAGGTAACGAGTAAAGGAGAAGAGTAGGAACTATGGGGAAAGTATGGGTTGATCTGACACATCCGTTCAGTGCGGAGATCCCTCGTTGGCCGTACTTCGTGAAGCCGGTCATCGATTCGATGCACACACTGGCCAAGGGCGGCGTCCTCACGCAGAGGGTCGACTGTGTTCAGCACACCGGCACTCATGCCGACGCACCTCGTCACGTCATGGAACGCGAATTCGACGGCAGAAGAGCCCGCTACACGCACGAGATGCCTGTTGATGCATACACGGGCGACGCGGTCTGCCTCGAGATCAAGATCCATCCTTGGGGCCTGATCCTGCCCGAGCATCTCGAAGACGCCTGCAAGCGCGCGAACATCAAGCCGTCAGAGCTCGAGGGCATGGTCGTCTGCCTGAACACCGGCATGCATCGCAAGTTCGACGACTCCAAAGAGTACTATCACTACGCGTGCGGTACCGGCGTCGAAGCGGGCAAATGGTTCGTGAAGCACAAGGTCAAGTGCGTGGCCATGGATTCGCAGGCGCTGGATCATCCGCTTCATACGGCCATGGGCAAGAACGGCCCGCCGCAGATGAATCTGCCCGGAGCTTCGGGCAAGCCGATCACGGTGGAATACGCCGAGCAGTTCGGTGAAGAAGCGTATGCCGAATTCGAGAAAGCGGCCTACATCCGGCTGCATGGCCAAGCCGCTTATGACGCCAAATTCGGTGATCTCGAAGCGCTGGGAAACGAAGGAACCTGGGAACCCTGCCACAAGCAGATGCTGGGTCACGGCATCGTCGGCGTCGAGAACCTCGGCGGAGACTTGGACAAGGTGTCCGGCAAGCGCTTCCGGTTCTTCTGCTTCCCGATCCGCTGGTACATGGGCGACGGCTCGATGGTCCGCTGCGTGGCCGAGATCGACGAAGATCAGGTCAACAAGGACGTTCCGGATCGCACCTACACGTACTGCGGCACGGGGTACGGCCCAGCCCGCGAACTCTAGTAAGTGACAGGCGGTCCGATTTCTCTCGTCGCTAGGCGAGGGGGTCGGTCCGGTACGGAATGTTGGATGGAGCCCCCCGCCGGACGTGTCCGGCGGGGGGCTTTGTTCTCGAGAACGCTGTAGGGGAGACCACGATGCGGTGGTGCGTTCCATCAGATGGAATAGGCCGGGGACTTTCTTCTTCGCCGAGGGGCGTGATGCTTCCCTTGGCGTAGATTATGAAGGGGCGAGGTCCCACGATGTGCGGACCGGCAAAGCGAACGCGGTCAACGAAAGCGAGCGGAGGTCGGAACAATATGGGAAAAGTTGAGAGATTCACAAACTGTACGACCGGGGGCCCCATGTTCGTCGATGTGGAGGACGGCCGGATCGTCCGCATGATCCCCATCGACTTGGATGAGAGCGATCCCGAGGGCTGGACTATCCAGGCTCGCGGCCGGGACTTCAAGCCCCCGCGCCGTACCACCCTGTCGCCGCATGCGGTGGCGCAGAAATCCATGGTCTATTCGCCCAAGCGGATCCTCACCCCCCTCAAGAGGGTCGACTTCGATCCCAAGGGCGAGCGCAACGTCCAGAATCGCGGCGTCTCCGGATACGAGCCCATCAGCTGGGACGAGGCCCTCGACATCGTGTGCGACGAGATCGTTCGCCTGCACCGCGAGGTCGGTCCGGCCGCGATCTTGACGACCCCCGGCTCCCACCATCTGTGGGGCAACGTGGGTTACCGGCACAGCACGTACTTCCGTTTCATGAACCTGATCGGCTACACCTACGGCGAGCACAACCCGGATAGCTGGGAGGGCTGGCACTGGGGCGGCATGCACATGTGGGGCAACAGCCACCGCCTGGGCATCCCCGAGCAGTACGATCTCCTCGAAGACGCCCTCAAGCACACCGACATGGTGGTCTTCTGGTCGTCCGACCCCGAGGTGTCCGGCGGCGGCATCTACGCCGCCTTCGAGAGCACGTCGCGCCGCTTCTGGATGAAGGAACTCGGCATCAAGATGGTGTTCGTCGACCCGCGGTTCAACGACACGGCCAGCCTCTTCTCCGACAAGTGGTTCGCGCCGCGGCTCGGCACCGACGTGGCCTTCGGCCTGGGTATCGCCTACACCTGGTTGACCGAAGACCTATACGACAAGGACTACATCGCCAAGCGGACAACCGGCTTCGACGAGTGGAAAGACTACGTTCTGGGCAAGAGCGACGGCGTACCGAAGACGCCCGAATGGGCTGAGGTCGAGTCGGGCATCCCAGCGCGCGAGACCAGGGCTCTGGCCCGCGAGTGGGGCAGCAAGAAGACAATGCTCGCGGCCGGCGGACTCGGCGGCTGGGGCGGCGCCTGCCGTTCAGCCACCGGCAACGAGTGGGCGCGGGTCATGATCGCGCTCGCGGCCATGCAGGGCTACGGCAAGCCGGGCAGCAACATCTGGGGCACCTCGCAGGGCGCTCCGAGTAACGAGCAGTTCTTCTTCCCGGGCTATGCCGAAGGCGGCATCTCCGGCGACGTCGACAACTCCGCGGCCGGCTTCCAGTTGGCGTGGAGGCTGTTCGCGAACACCCAGGGCGCGACCCGCACCGCGCATCACTCCACCGAGGGGCAGACGGTGCCGCGCATCCGCATCCCCGAAGCCATGATGCACGAGAAGGTCGAGTGGCACGGCAAGGGCTTCTGCGGGTCCTCTATCGAGTCTCAGTTCCAGAAGTACACGTACCCGGCCCCCGGCTACCCGCACGTCCAGATGTACTGGAAGTATGGGACCTCGTTCATCGGCACCATGACCGAGACCAACCGTTACGTCAAGGCGTACCGTGAGGGAAAAGTGGGCATGGTCGTCAACCAGTCGATCTGGTTCGAGGGTGAAGCCCGGTTCGCCGACATCATCCTGCCGGCCTGCACCAACTTCGAGCGCTTTGACATCAGCGAGTTCGCCAACTGCTCGGGCTACATCCCCCATACCGGCGCGCAGACGAACCACCGCATGGTGGTGCTGCAGAAGAAGTGCATCGAGCCCCTGGGCGAATCCAAGTCCGACTACGAGATCTTCAGGATGTTCGCGGAGCGGCTCGGCATCGGCCCGATCTTCACCATGGGCGGCAAGGACGAGTACCAGTGGGTCAAGGACTACTTCCACGCCACCGACCTGCCGAAGATCATCACCTGGGAGGAGTTCGAGGAGAAGGGCTACGTGCTGATCCCCTTCCCCAAAGACCACAAGTCCACCCCGGCCATGCGCTGGTTCGCCGAGGGCCGTGTCAAAGACACACCGGACTGGGGCCCGCATCCGGCCGACACCGTGGGGCTCAAAGGCCTGCAGACGTCGAGCGGCAAGATCGAGTTCGTCGCCAGCAGCCTCAAGCGCTTCGAGGCCGACGGCTTCGTCGATCCCGAACGGCCGGCGATGGGCCCGCAGTACATCCCCTCGTGGGAAGGCCACCACACCAAGGAACTGTACGGCAAGTACCCGCTGCAGATGGTCTCGCCGCACCCGCGGTTCAGCTTCCACACGATGGGTGACTCCAAAGAGAGCTGGCTGAACGAGGTCAAGGACCACCGGGTCCTCATCGACGGCCACCGCTACTGGATCATGCGCGTCAACACCAAAGACGCCGCCGCCCGGGGCATCAAGGACGGCGACCTCATCCGCGCCTTCAACGACCGCGGGTCGGTCATACTCGCCGCGCAGGTCACCGAGCGGGTGCCGGCCGGCACGGTGCACTCCTACGAGTCGTGTGCCGACTACCTGCCGCTGGGTGAGCCGGGCTACTCCCCGGACACCTCCGGTTGTGTCAATATTCTTTCGCCCAAGCGGTTCATCACGCCGACGTCCACCGCGATGGCCAACAACTCGACTCTGCTTCAGGTGGAGAAATGGGAGGGTCAAGTTAAATGAAGAAGTGGAACCTGGTCATCGACTGCGCCCGCTGTCACGACTGCAACGACTGCTTTCTCGCCGACAAGGACGAGTTCGTAGGCAACGACTTTCCTCCGTACTCGGTTGCGCAGCCATGGTCCGGCCATCGCTGGCTCAACATCGAGCGCAAGGAAAGGGGCCAGTACCCCATCGTCCAGACCGGGTACCTGCCCAAGCCGTGCCAGCACTGCGTCGACGCTCCCTGCATCGACGGTTCGCCGGCAGGGACCATCTACCGCCGCGAAGACGGCCTGGTCATCATCGATCCCGAGAAGGCCAAGGGCCATCCGGAGATCGTCGCGACCTGCCCGTACGACGTGATCTACTGGAACGAAGAGAAGCAGGTCGCGCAGAAGTGCACGGGCTGCGCGCACCTGATCGACGCCGGTTGGACCGAGACCCGCTGCTCGCAGGTCTGCCCGACCAACGCCATCCTGCTCGTGCTGGCCGACGATGACGAGTTCGCGGCTCTGGTAGAGAAGGAAGGTCTCCGCGCGCACAAGGCCGAGTTGAACACCAAGCCGCGCGTGATGTACAAGAACCTGCATCGCTGGGACAAAGTGTTCGCGTCGGGCAGCGTGGCCTTCAAAGACACCGATGACTGCGCCGAGGGCGCCAAAGTCACCGTGTCCGCCGCCGGTGCGGTCGTGGGCGAAGGCGTCGTGAACAACTACGGCGAGTTCGTCGTTGACGATCTCGAGCCGGGCAAGAGCTACGACGTGGCCATCGCGGCCGACGGATACAAGGCGGTCGCAAAGACCGTCACCCTCGATGAGAGCCTGAACCTAGGTCTCGTCATGCTCGACAAGGCTTAGCGGGCTTCGCGCCGGCAACATCGCTCTGATGATCGGGGCCCGCCGCAAGGCGGGCCCCGATGTCTTTCCGCGCCGGTCCTGCCTCCGCCTCCCTGCCCGGCGCCGCACGGAGTTATGCTTATAGGCGCCGGCGGATCTCCGACCGGCCGAGGACCTGCCAAGGGGGCGACATGCGGGGCAGCGAGAAGAGCCGGACGGGAGAGGAGCGGACGATCGTCCGCGACCTGAGTTGGTGCGGGGTGGGAGCGGGCGCGAATGCCGCGATGGTGGACGCGAAGGACGGCAAGATAGTCCGCATCCGGCCGGCCCGGTACTACGAGCAGTACACCAGGGACGAGGTCAAGCCCTGGGTGATGCACGCCAGGGGCAAGACCTTCGAGCCGAGCGACAAGAGCCTCATCCCGCCGCTCAGTCTCGCCTACAAGAAGCGCGTGTACTCGCCGGCGCGGATCCGCTTCCCCATGAAGCGGGTGGACTTCGACCCGAACGGCGCCCCGGGCTCGGAGGGCCCGGGCGGGCGCAACATCCGCAACCGGGGCGTCAGCAGGTACGTGCGCGTCAGTTGGGACGAGGCGCTCGACATCGTGACCGCCGAGATGCTGCGCATGAAGGAGAAGTACGGGCCTACGGCCATCCTCTACCAGTCGGACCAGCATGGGGAGAACAAGGTCGTCCACGGCCCGCACGGATGTGGCCGCAAGCTCCTGCGCCTTTTCGGTGGCTACACCCTGCAGGTCCGGCAGCCCGACAGCTGGGAAGGCTGGTGGTGGGGGGCCAAGCACGTGTGGGGCTGCGAGCCGGTGGGACAGCAGGTGCCGCAGAAGAACCTCTTGTGGGACATCTCCAAGAACGCCGAGCTCCTCTTGTTCTGGGGGTGCGACCAGGAGACGACCACCTGGGGCTGGGGCGGCCAACTCCCCAGCCGGTTCAGCTTCTGGTGGACGGAATTGGGTATCAGGCAGATCTACATCGCCCCGGACTGCAACTACGCCAGCGCCGTTCACGCCGACAGGTGGATCCCCATACTCCCCAACACCGATGCCGCGCTTTACCTGGCTATCTGCCACCACTGGTTCAAGAACGGGACGTACGACAAGGAGTACCTCGATACCCACGCGTACGGCGTAGACAGGTTCGAGGACTACGTGATGGGCCGGGAAGACGGGCAGGCGAAGAGCCCGGAGTGGGCCGCGCCCATCACCGGGGTGCCTTCCCGCGTCATCAAGGCGCTGGCCGCTGAATGGGCCTCCAAGCGCACCACCGTGGTCATCGGGAACGGCGGCCCCGGTATCCGCGGCCCGTATTCCACGGAACCCGCGCGACTGCAGGTCCTCTGTCTCGCCATGCAGGGCCTCGGCAGACCCGGCTGCAATCAATCCAAGATGATCGAGTGGGGCCTCCACCACGACGACGAGCAGTTGTCGCCGCCGGCTCCCCTGGTGTTCACCAGCGTGCTGGCTGCGTACACGGGCGGCACGCCGGGCGACACAAACCCGAACTTCGTGCCCAAGAGCCTGGTGCCCAAAGCCATCCTGGAGGGCGCGGTCGAATGGTGGGGCGCCGAGGAGGAGTTCGCTCCCCGCGAGAACCAGTTCGTGCACTACAGGTATCCGGTCGAAGGCGCCTCTCGCATCCGCATGATCTGGACGGACTCACCGTCGTGGATCACCTGCTGGAACGACGGCAACAACTTCATCCGGGCGATGAGGGACGAATCGATCGAGTTCATCTTCTGTCAGCACCCCTGGCTCGAGAACGACGCGCTCTTCGCCGATCTCCTTCTGCCGGTGAACACCAAGTTGGAAGAGGACGACATCGCGAACGACGTGTTCGGCGGGCAGATGAACCTGCTCTTCCCGGAAGCGCGGTGCATCGAGCCTCTGGGCGAGTCGTTCAGCGACTATGAGGTGGTGTGCAAGATCGCCGAGCGCCTGGGGCTGCTCGACGAATACACGGGCGGCAAGACGGTGCCGGAACTCATCCGCGCGGGCTACGAGACCTCCGGCGTGGCCCACCTGGTCAGCTGGGAGAAACTCAACGAAAAGGGCTACTTCGTCGTGCCTCCGGACCCGGACTGGGAGAAGATCCCGGCCGGCATGATCGAGTTCTACGAGGACCCGGAGGGCCATCCCCTCACCACGCCCACCGGCAAGCTGGAGTTCTATGCCACCGGCCTGGCCGACCACTTCCCCGGTGACGACGAGCGGGGGCCCGTGCCGAAATGGATCGCGCGGGGCGAGACTCATGAGGAGACCCTGGGCACCGAGCGCAGCAAGAAGTATCCGCTGCTGGTCATGAGCAACCATCCCCGCTGGGGAGTCCACTCGCAGCACGACGACGTGACCTGGTTCCGGGAGATCGACACCTGCAAGGTGCGCGGGTCCGACGGCTACCACTATCACCCGCTGTGGATGAACCCGAAAGACGCCGAGGCCCGAGGCATCGGGCACGGGGACGTAGTGAGCATCTTCAACGAGCGGGGGATCGTGCTCGCCGGCGCCTACGTGACCGAGCGCATCATGCCCGGCGTGGTCGGCATGGATCACGGGGCCAAGTACGACCCGATCGAGCCGGGCGAGATCGACCGGGGTGGCGCCATCAACACCATCGTCCCGCGCAACACCACGTCGAAGAACGCCGTCGGCATGGTGGTGTCGGGGTTCCTGGCGGAGGTCGAGAAGACGGACCTGGAGGCGCTCAAACGCAGGTATCCCGAGGCGTTCGAACGGGAGTGCCACGCTACGGCAGGCCCTTGTATCGCCGGGGTATTGATGGAGCAGGCGGGTGGCTAGAGCGGGAGGGCGGCAGCGAGCTTCGTTGGGCGGGCGATCCGAAGAGGAGAGCGAGCTGTACGTCCAGGCCCTGGCCCGGGGCCTCACCATATTGGCGCTTTTCGACGTGGAGCACCCGGAGTGGAACCTCAACGACATCTGCGCCCGGACCGGCATATCCAAGACCACGGCCTACCGGATGCTGCGGACGCTCGAGTGGAAGGAGTTCGTCGTCTTCGACCCGGAGACCGAGCGCTACCGGCTGGGCAGGGCGATGATCCCCGGCGCTTACCTGACGCTGTCGTATGTGAGCTTCGTCCGCTCCACCCACCCTTTCCTGGAGGATCTGGCGAAGGAGACGGGGGAGACCGTCGAGCTCACGGTCGAGAGTGCCCAAGGCGCCGTCGTCGTCGATCAGGTCGCGACGTCCCACCCGTTCAAGCCGAACCTGCCGACCGGGCGCATCCTCGGGAACATGGCCAACTCCGCGGTGCGGATGTACGTCGCCATGCGGCCGGAGGAGGAGAGGGCGCGGCTGCTCAGGGAGCCGCAGGTCAAGTTCACTCCGCACACGACGACCGATCCCGAACGAGATCGCGGCGATGCTGGCGAAGGCGGCCGACGAGGGGGTCGCCTACGATCTCGAGGAGCAGGACCTCCGCGTGTGCGCGGTGTCCGCTCCCATCTTCGGACCGGGGGGCGACGTGCTGGCCGTGCTGACCGTTGTCGCCCCGTCCGACCGCTTCGGTGCGGAGGGCCGCGCGAAGAACACGAAGGCGGTCAAGAACAAGGCCGCGGAGATGACCGCCTACTTCCGCAGCACCTCGGTGGCCGACACGCGCCAGGCGTAGCGGTTCTTCTTCCGCCGCGCGGGCGTTTCGGGATTGACTGAGGGCCACGACGCGTGCCACACTAGATATGTCGCGATGACGGAATAGCTATTCCGCTAAGCGGAATAGCCGGAAGAGGGAAGGAGATAGGATGGCAGAAGACCGAGCCCCGAACGGCAAGTCCGGCGAAAAGACGCTCATCAGGGACATCAGCTTCTGCGGGGTCCCCGAGAACGGGTCCAATGCCTCGATGGTGGATGTGAAGGATGGCAAGATCATCCGCATCCGCCCGATGCACTACGACTGGAAGTACGATCCCGAGAAGCACATGAACCCGTGGAAGATGGTAGTGCGGGGGCAGACGTTCGAACCGAGCATGAAGACGCTCATCCCGCCGTATTCCATCGCCTACAAGAAGCGCGTCTACTCGCCGGCCCGCGTCCGCTATCCCCTCAAGAGGGTGGACTGGGATCCCAACGGCGAGCGCAACCCGCAGAACCGGGGCAAAAGCAAGTACGTGCGCATCTCGTGGGACGAGGCGCTCGACACCATCGTCAGCGAGATGAACCGCCTCAAGGAGAAGTACGGTCCCACCGCCCTTCTCTATCAGTGCGACCAGCACGGCGAGAACAAGGTAGTGCAGGCCTGCCACGGCGCCGGCCGCAAGCTCCTCCCGCTGTGGGGAGGCTACACCCTTCAGATCCGGCAGCCCGACAGCTGGGAAGGCTGGTGGTGGGGCAGCAAGCACTTCTGGGGATGCGAGCCGGTAGGCCAGGGCAAGCAGAGCAACCTGCTCTACGACGTAGCCAAGAACTGCGAGCTGCTCCTGTTCTGGGGCTGCGACCAGGAGACGACTCCCTGGGGCTGGCAGGGTCAGCTCCCCAGCCGCCTGTCCTACTGGTATACCGACCTGGGCATCAAGCAGATCTACGTGTGCCCCGACCTCAACTACGCAGCGGCGGTACACGCCGACCGGTGGATCCCGGTGCTGCCCAACACCGACGCCGCCCTCTATCTGGCCATCACCTACCAGTGGTTCAAAGACGGCACCTACGACAAGGAATACCTGGCGACCCACGCGGTGGGCGTCGACAAGTACGAAGCCTACGTCATGGGTGACGAAGACGGCGTTCCCAAGACTCCGGAATGGGCCGCTCCCATCTGCGGCGTCTCGTCGCGGGTCATCAAGGCCCTGGCGAAGGAGTGGGCGTCCAAGCGCACCAGCGTGGTCATCGGCAACGGCGGCCCCGGCATCCGCGGCCCGTACGCCACCGAGCCCGCCCGTCTGCAGAACATCTGCCTCGCCATGCAGGGTCTTGGCAAGCCCGGCATCAACCAGGTGAAGATGATCGAGTGGGGCCTCTTCGACTTCCCCGATCAGTACGCGCAGCCCAAGCCCTTCCGGGTGCCCAACCTTCGCTCGGCCTATACCGGCGGCCACCCGTCCGATATGAACCACCCATCGCTGCCGAAGACCTTCATTCCCAAGGCCATCCTCGAGGGTGAATGCGACTGGTGGGGATGCGAGTCCGAGACGGCTCCGCGTGAAGACCAGTTCGTCCACCGGTCCTACCCGGCCGAAGGCTGCTCCAAGATCCACGCGGTATGGACCGACTCCCCGTCCTGGATCACCTGCTGGAACGACGGCAACAACTACATCCGGGCCATGCGGCACCCCGACATCGAGTTCATGTGGTGCCAACATCCCTGGTTGGAGAACGATGCCCTCCTGGCCGACATCATCCTGCCGGTCAACACCAAGCTGGAAGAGGACGACATCGCCGGCGACATCTTCAGTGGCCAGTACAACCTGCTCTTTCCCGAGCACAAGTGCGTCGAGCCCCTCGCAGAGTCGTACAGCGACTACGAGATCGTCTGCATGCTCGCCGACCGGCTTGGTCTGCTCGAGGAGTACACGGGCGGTAAGAGCATCCCCGAGCTCATCAAATACGGCTACGAGACCTCCCGGTGCGCCGACCTCATCAGTTGGGAAGACCTACAGGAGAAGGGCTACCTTGTCATCCCGACCGCCGACAAATGGGAGGACGAACCGGCCGGATTCCAGAGGTTCTACGAAGATCCCAAGAAGAACCCCCTCACGACCCCGACCGGACTGCTCGAGTTCGAGTCCACCGGTCTCAAGGCGAACTTCCCCGACGACCTCGAACGTCCTCCGGTGCCCAAATGGGTCGCTGAAGGAATCAGCCACGAGGAGACCATCGGGACCGAGCGCGCCAAGAAGTACCCGCTGCTCGTGTGCTCCAACCACCCGCGTTGGAGCGTCCATTCTCAGCACGAGGACATCACCTGGTTGCGGGAGATCGAGACCTGCAAGGTGACCGGCCCCGATGGGTATCAGTACCATCCGTTGTGGCTGCATCCCTCGACTGCCGAGTCGCGCGGCATCAAGAACGGCGACGTGGTCTCCATATTCAACGACCGCGGCACGGTCCTCAGCGCCGCCTACGTGACCGAGCGCATCATGCCCGATGTGGTCTACATCGATCACGGCGCCAAATGGGATCCCATCGACCCTGGCGTCATCGATCGCGGCGGTGCGATCAACACGATCGTCCCGCGCAACACCACGTCGAAGAACGCGGTGGGCCACGCGGTCAGCGGCTTCCTGGTCGACATCGAGAAGACAGATCTGGAAGCGCTCAAGAAGAAGTATCCCGAGGCGTTCGAACGGCCCTTCCACCCCTGTGCGGGTCCGGGTTTGCAGGCCTGCATCCTAGGAGGTGAATGATGGGCAAGATCCTTGTGATCAACTACGACATCTGCAACGGCTGCTACAACTGCCAGATCGCCTGCAAGGACGAGCACGTCGCCAACGACTGGTCGCCCATCGCCAAGCCGCAGCCCGACACCGGCCAGTTCTGGAACAAGGTCTACGACAACGTGCGCGGCCAGGTGCCCAAAGTCAAGGTCACCTACGAGCACAGCATCTGCCAGCACTGCGACGACGCCCCGTGCATCACGTCCTGCAACGTCCACGCCATCTACAAGCGGGACGACGGGATCGTCATCATCGACCCCGACAAGTGCCGCGGCAACCAGATGTGTCTGACGGCCTGCCCCTACGAGAACGTCATCTACTTCAACGACGCTCTCAACATCGCCCAGAAGTGCACCTTCTGCGCGCACCTGCTGGACGATGGCTGGACCGAGCCCCGCTGCGCCGACGCCTGCCCTACCGGCGCCTTCACCTTCGGTGACGAAGACGATCCGAAGATCAAGGAACTGGTCGCCAAGGCCGAGCCGCTCAAGCCGGAGTTGGCCGACGTCAAACCTCGGGTCTTCTACATCGGCCTGCCGAAGAAGTTCATCGCCGGCGCGGTGTTCGACCAGGAAGCCGACGAGTGCCTCGAGGGCGTCAAGGTCACCGCGACCAACAACGAGACCGGCGACAAGCTGGCCGCCGAGTCTGACAGCTACGGCGACTTCTGGCTGCGGGACCTGAAGAACGGCACCTACACGCTGCACATCGAGAAGTCCGGCTACCTGGCGCAGAAGGTCGGGCCCGTCGACGTTACCAAGAAGGACATGAACATCGGCGACATAGCCATGTGGAAGGCGTGACGCCGAACTGCGTCGGTGACACAGGTCTGAGGATCTGGTGAAGAGTCGGGGGCCCGCCCCGCGAGGGGCGGGCCCCGCATCGCTGCCGCGGTGCCGTGAGGCCGAACAGAAGGGGGAGCGACTGATGAGTGTCAAGATCGAGCACGTCGAATGGCCGGACCGGCCCGACGTCATGATGCCGTACTCGCCTGCGATCAAAGTCACCGGGGGCAGCATCCTGTTCTTCGCGGGTGTGACGGCCGCTCCCGTCTACCACAGCCATCCCCACGTGCCAGCGGAGTTCGACAACATCCCGCCGGACATGCTCACCCAGGCCCGCATGACCATGGAGAACCTCAAGAAATCGGTTGAAGCGGCCGGTGGGACCTCTGGAGAACGTCGTCCACTGCAAGCGCTTTCTCACCGACCTTGACCTGCAGGACGACCTCAACAAGGTATGGAACGAGTACATGGGCAAGTACAAGCCCACCTCCACCACCGTTCAGGTACAGCGCCTGGCTACCGATCCGCGCTGCCTGGTCGAGATCGACGCCATCGCGGTCGTCGACGAGTGAGGCTGCGCCGCGAAGAGCAGCATTTTCCATTGAGCACCTAAGGAGTGACCAATGCGTTTCATCGACGCCCACCTGCACACCGACATGATCGAGGACAAGCAGCTGCAGAAGCTGGTCATGATGGGCATGGAGGCGGCTGTCGTCCCCAGTCCGCACATGTTCCTCGGTAGCCGCGACGCAGACGCGGTGCTCCTTCTGTGGGAGCGCTTCCTGGGCATGGAGACGACCACCGCGAAGACGCTCGGCTTCGAGCTCTTCACCAGTCTGTCCGTGCCTTTCTTCGGGGTCAATCGCGCCGACACCGAGAAATGCCTGGCCAAGCTGCCCGACTTCCTCGAGAACGAACGGGTGGTGGCCCTGGGGGAGATCGGTCTCGACACGGCGACCGAGTACGAGAAGGACCTCTTCCGGGAGCATCTGCGGCTGGCGAAGGCTCACGATCTTCCCGTCATCTTACATACGCCCATCCGGTTGGCCCCCCAGGGCAAGACCGTGCTGCCCCAGGTCTTCGACATCATCAAGGAAGAGGGGTTCCCGGTAGAGCGTTGCGTGTTCGATCACGCCGGAGAAGAGAGCCTGGACTACCGGGCAAAGACCGGAGGCATGGTCGGCCTATCCATTTGCTGGGACAAGATGCCTCCCGAGCCCGCGGCCCGCTACGTCATCGACCACCCGGAGATGCGCGACAAGATCATCATCAACTCGGAACTGGGTGGCGAGGGGAACGACTACTTCATGGTGCCCCGGGTCATCCTGGCCATGAAGCTGTTCGGGTAACGAGCGGGTGGTGGCCCTGGGGGAGATCGGTCTCGACACGGCGACCGAGTACGAGAAGGACCTCTTCCGGGAACATCTGCGGATCGCGAAGGCCCACGATCTTCCCGTCATCTTACACACGCCCATCCGGCTGGCCCCCCAGGGCAAGACCGTGCTGCCTCAGGTCTTCGACATCATCAAGGAAGAGGGGTTCCCGGTAGAGCGTTGCGTGTTCGATCACGCCGGAGAAGAGAGCCTGGACTACCGGGCAAAGACCGGAGGCATGGTCGGGCTGTCCATTTGCTGGGACAAGATGCCTCCCGAGCCCGCGGCCCACTACGTCATCGACCACCCGGAGATGCGTGACAAGATCATCATCAACTCGGAACTGGGCGGCGAAGGCAACGACTATTTCATGGTGCCCCGGGTCATCCTGGCGATGAAGCTCTTCGGTCTCGACAAAGCCACCATCGACAAGGTGTGCTATCAGAATCCTAGGGACTTCTTCAGACTTCCCGTCGACTGACGGCGGCCGCCCGCGTGCTCGGCGACCATAGCGATTCAGAGAGCGAGGTGGACTAGGGTCGAAGCTCGTAGCTGATAAGCTACCGAGGGTTCGGTAGTTGTTGTCCTAACATACGTATCGGGCCTATCATGAGTTCGTACTGTGATCTATCCCTAGGAGGGGAAATGTCAGAGAAGGATGAAGGGCTGTTGAAGTCCTCAGTCAGCCGTCGCCAGTTCCTTAAAGTGGCCGGCGTCGCGGGCGCGACGATCGGCGTGGCCGGTGGACTCGGCGGGCTCGTCGCCGCCTGTGGCGGCACTGAGGAATCCACAACAACTACCGCCGCCCCGGCGACGACCACTACCGCCGCCGGCGCCACCACGACGACCGCTGCGGGCGCGACCACTACGGTCAGCGCCGGCGCGGAGATGGGCCGCGAAGTCAAGATCGGCTTCATCACGCCGCAGACCGGGGGGCTTGCCTCGTTCGGCGTGCCCGACAAGTACTGCGTCGACCGGGCCGCCGAGGCTATCGGCGACGGCGTCGTCTGTGGCGACGGCAAGAAGCACCCGGTGACCATCATAGTCAAGGACAGCCAGTCAGACGGGGCCCGCGCTGCCCAGGTGACGGGCGACCTCATCAACAACGACAAGGTCGACATCGTCACAGCCGCTTCGACTCCGGACACCGTCGCTCCGGTGGCCGACCAGTCCGAAGCCAACAACACGCCGTGCATCACCAACGACTGCCCGTGGCAGCCGTATATCGGCAGCCGGGCGCAGGGCGACTTGACCAAGGTCTTCAAGTGGACCTACCACACCTTCTGGGGCCTGGAGGACGTCCAGGCGACGTTCCTCGATATGTGGAGTCAGGTGCCCAACAACAAGGTCGTCGGCGCCATGTTCCCGAACGACGCCGACGGTAACGCATGGCTCCCCGGCTGGGAACCAGTGTATGCACCGGCCGGCCTGACCGCCGTCGTGCCCAGCCAGTACCAGGTCGGCACCGAGGACTTCACCAGCCAGTTGGCAGAGTTCAAGAAGGCGGGCGCCGAGATCGGCATGGGCGTGTTCATCCCGCCGGACTTCACCAACTTCTGGAAGCAGGCCATCCAGCAGGGGTGGAAGCCCAAGTTGGCCACGTACGCCAAAGCCCTGCTCTTCCCGCAGTCCGTGGAAGCGCTCGGGCCTATCGCCAACAACCTGACGACCGAGGTGTGGTGGACGCCCAGCCACCCGTTCACCTCCTCGCTGCTGGGTGAGACCTGTAAGCAGTTCGCGGACAAGTTCACGGCGGCAAACAACAACGCGCAGTGGACTCAGCCGCTGTTGCACTTCATCGTCTTCGAGATGGCGGTGGACGCTCTGAAACGGGCCACCAGCGTGGACGACAAAGAGGCGATCATCCAAGCCGTCAAGACCACCAAGCTCGACACCATCGGCGGCCCGATCGACTTCACTGCACCGGTGGAAGCGGCGGGCCCGCCCTTCAAGGTCGGTCCCTGCCACATCGTGGAGAACGTCTACAAGACCCCGCTCGTGGGTGGCCAGTGGCGGACAGGCACGACCTATCCGTTCGACCTCACCATCGTCAGCACCGCGGCTGCCAAAGACCTTGGCATCCCGGTTCAGGACAAGGTGCAAGAGTACGTCTAGAGGAGTCGAAGCAGGGCTCGAGGGCTGGTTTGAAGGCTGCCGCGCGGGAGACCGCGCGGCAGCCCGTTTCTTGAGTAGAAAAAGCCTATTCGGGGCCGTTTCCAGCCGGATTTTTCTTGACCTGAGGCCGCCTCGTATGACATTCTGGGTCACTGCATGCTGGGACCATTCCGGGACGGGCCCTGCGAAATAAACAACACAGGGAAGGAAGGGGGACTGGGATGACACATGGAGGTGGATCCACTTGACCTTAGCTCTTGAAACCCAAGGCCTTCGAAAGTCGTTCGGAGGGGTCTTGGTGATCGACGACCTGAGCATCAGCGTGGAAGAAGGCGAGGCGCTCGGCATCGTCGGCCCCAACGGGGCGGGCAAGACCACCTGGTTCAACCTCATCACCGGTGCGGTGCACGCCGACGCCGGGACGGTGATCTTTGGTGGCAAGGACATCACCGGCCTATCCAAGCACGAGCGTTGCCGCCAGGGCATCGGCCGCACGTTCCAGATCCCCAAGCCGTTTTCGGGCATGACCGTGTTCGAGAACGTCCTCGTAGGAGCTACCCACGGGCGCAACATGGGAGAGCGGGCTTCCTACGAGCACTGCGTGGACATCCTCGAGGTCACCGGCATGCAGAACAAGGCGAACATCCTGGCCGGTTCGCTGACCCTGCTCGATCGCAAACGCCTGGAATTGGCTCGGGCTCTGGCCACCGACCCCACGCTGCTTCTCTTGGATGAGATCGCGGGGGGCCTCACCGAGGCCGAAGTGGAAGAACTCCTCGAGGAGGTACGCAAGCTCAGGAAGACCGGCATCACCATCGTCTGGATCGAGCACATCGTTCATGCCCTTCTCGCGATCGTCGACCGTATCACCGTTATCCAGTTCGGGCGCAAGCTGTGCGAAGGCGACCCGCGCGAAGTCATGAACAGCCAGGAAGTCCAGGCCTGCTACATGGGAGGGACGCCGGCATGAGCCTTCTCGAGATCGAGAACATGAGTGTCTATTACGAGGATTTTCAGGCCCTTTACGATCTCAACATCAAGATCGAAGAAGGCGAGATCTTCGCCTGCATCGGCGCCAACGGCGCCGGCAAGTCCACGATGCTCAAGACCGTGGCCGGCGCGCTGGTGCCCCGGCGGGGCCGCATCCTCTTCGACGGCCAGCCGATCGACCATATGCCCACACATAAGCGGGTGGAGATCGGCATCTCCTCGGTACCCGAGGGCCGGAGGGTGTTCCCGAGCCTGACGGTGAACGAGAACCTCATCATCGGGGCCTACCGGAACCGCAAGGGGCCCTGGACCACCGATACCATCTACGAGCTCTTCCCGCTGCTCCAGCCTCTCAAGAAGCGCCAGGCTTCCGGGCTGTCGGGCGGAGAGCAGCAGGCGCTCGCCATCGGCCGGGCGCTCATGGCCAATCCCCGGCTGATTCTCATGGACGAGGTGTCTCTGGGTCTGGCCCCGGTGGTCATCAAGCGCATCTACGACGCCTTCCCCACTCTGATCTCCAACGGTTGCACCATCCTTGTCGTCGAGCAGGACGTGCAGCACGTACTGACGGTGGCCAGCCATGTGGCCTGCTTCCTCGAAGGGCGTATCGCCCTGCAGGGTCGGCCCGATGAGCTGACCGACGAACAGATAACCGCGGCCTACTTCGGGGTATAGACATGGACTGGATAAACGCAGCTACCCAAGGGATTCTTCTGGGCGGCCTCTACGCTCTCTTCGCGGTGGGCCTCTCGCTCGTGTTCGGCACCATGCGTCTCGTCAACCTGGCTCACGGCGACTTGACGATCCTCCCGGCATACGTCGCCCTCATGCTGGTCAACGCATTTCAGTTCAACCCGTTCTATTCCATCCCGATCACCATGGTGATCATGTTCATCGTCGGCTACCTGCTACAGACCGGATTGCTGAACTTCGTGGTAGGCAAGGGAGATGTCGCCGGGGTCATCGTCACCTTCGGGCTCTCCATGGTGATCCAGAACGGCTTGCTCCTCGCTTTCACCGCGAACTCGCAAGGTCTTGACGCCGGCCGGGTGGAGAACTTGAGCATCAAGATCAACGACAGGTTGGCGGTCGGTTGGCTTCCCCTCATTATCTTCCTGATGGCCATCGTGGTGATCACCGTCCTGCAGGTCTACATGGGTCGCACCAAGATGGGGCGCGCATTCCGCGCCGTCTCCGATGACACGGAAGCGGCTCGCTTGATGGGCATCAACACCAAGCACATCTGGGCCATGGCCATGGGCGTCGCGCTTCTGATCGGCGCCATCGGCGGGGTCATGATGGGGATCCGCACCACCTTCGATCCGCTGCTCGGCAACCAGCGTCTCATCTTCGCGTTCGAGGCGGTCATCATCGGCGGCATGGGTTCGGCGTGGGGCACTCTCCTCGGAGGTATCATCCTCGGGCTCTCCCAGACCCTGGGTGCCCAGGCGTTCGGCTCGGCGTGGTCGATCCTTGTGGGGCACATGGTCTTCGTGATCGTCCTCGCTTTTAGACCGCAAGGCCTGATGGCAAAGACGGTGACGGCATGAAGACGACAGCGACGATGTCCCCGGCGGACGGCAAGCGGTATAACGTCTGGGTGGCAAGCCGCACCAACTTGATCATCCTGGGATTCGGAGTCTGCGTCCTTGTCGTGCTCGCGCTCTTCCCATTCTTCGCCGGCATACCGTGGACGCGCAGACTGGTCGACTTCTTCACCCTCTTGGCGCTGGCGTCGTTCTGGAACCTGATGCTCGGCTACGCCGGCCTCATCTCGGTTGGACAGCAGGGCTACATCGGCATCGGCTCCTACACCTTGTGGCTGTTCGCCGATGTCCTCCATATCAACCCGTTCATCGGCGTCATCTTCGCGGCGATCGGCGGGGCCGTCATCGCTCTGCCGGCGGCGAGTCTGGTCTTCAAGCTCAAAGGTGGCTATCTGGCCATCGGCACCTGGGTCATCGCGGAGATCCTTCGCTTGATAGTCGCGAATATCAAGCGGACCGGCGGCGGGTCGGGCATCACGATCCAGGCGGCCACCAAGCTCGGTACCGACGTCCGGGTGCCCGGTAGCTACTGGTGGGGCCTAGCGTCCGCCGTCATCGCGATCGGGTTCAGCTACTTCCTGCTCCGGTCACGCACCGGTTTGGGTCTGAAGGCTATCCGAGACAACGACTTGGCGGCCGAGAGCAGTGGCGTGAACCTCTGGCGCATGAAGCTGTATACGTACGTCATCGCCGGTGCCGGGTGCGCCATGGTCGGCGCCATCGTTGCCATCCACCTGCTTCGGGTGCAGCCGGCAGCCGCCTTCTCGGTGAACTGGACTGGGTATCTGATCTTCATCACGGTCATCGGCGGCATCGGCACACTCGAGGGACCCATCATCGGTACTTTGATCTACTTCGTCCTGAGAGAGATGACCAGCAAGTACGGCGAGTGGTACTTCATCGTGCTCGGTATCCTGGCGATCGTTGTCACGATCTGGAGCCCCGCCGGCATCTACGGATTCATCGTGCGGAAGACCAACTTCTTCATCTTCCCGCTCCAGCGGAAGGTGAAGATCAACACGGCGGCCGCGGAACCCCAGCCGGTTGCCGCCGAGAGCGGAGGAGCGACAGTCTAGGTCTTCGCTCGAGCCCTGGCTACTGACAGAGGCCGCCCTTCGGGGCGGCCTCTTCCCTTTGGCGGCCGGCCGGCCCTTGCCGCCTCAGCCGTCCCGGTGGTATCGTGAGCCCATTCCCGTATGACGGTTGAACGTTCCGCTGCATGGAATAGGACCGAAGGCACGAGGGGGAATCCCATGGCGCGATCCGCCGACCAGCAAGCTGGGTCAGGCGAATCAGATCTCAACGTCCGCGCGGTCGTCCGGGCCGTCTCTATCCTTGAGCAATTCAGTCTGGAACGGCCGGAGCTGAATCTGACCGAGATAAGCGCCGGGATAGGCCTCAGCAAGAGCACGACTCACCGGCTTCTCGGCACGCTCGAAGCGACCGGCGATGGTGGAGTTCGACAAGCGGACGGGGCACTACCGGCTCGGGCTCAAGGCCTTCCGGCTCGGCAGCGTCGTCGCGAGGAGCATGGATCTGGTCAAGCAGGGAGATCCGCTGCTGGCCGCCATCGCGGAGGAGACCAGCGAGACCGCCTTCCTCGTGCTGGCCGACGGGAACGAAGCCCTCTGTCTGCGGCGTTTCGACGGTAGCCACCAGATACGCGTGCTCTACCTCGAACCCGGGAAGCATTCTGCCTTCAACTGCGGGGCGGCGCAGCGGGTCCTCCTGGCGCATCTGCCCGACAGCCGGTGGGAGGAAGTGGTCGGCGGCCACGTCCGCCGCCTCACGCAGTACTCCCTGGTGTCTCGCGACGAGCTCGAGCGCGACCGTCGCGAGATCCGGGAACGAGGTTATTCGGTGAGCTGGGAGGACGTGACCCTTCACGCCTGCGCGCTCGGCGCTCCTGTGCGAGACGCCGGCGGAGCCGTCGTGGCCGCGGTGAGCATCTCCGGGATCGTGCAGCGCTTCTCCGCGGAGCGTCTACCGGGCCTCATCCGCAGCGTGATGAAGCTCGGGAACGACCTGTCGCTCAGGCTGGGCTACCTACCTCGAGACGCGGAGCAGTAGCGGCGATAGCGGCCATAGCCGAGTGCACTGCTCTCCTCCGCTATTCGGCGAGTCTCGCGGGCTGCTCCAGGAGATCGCGTATCTTGCTCAAGAACCGGGCCGAGGGGGCTCCGTCCAGTATGCGGTGATCCGTCGTGAGCGAGAGCGCGAGCATGCGCCGCTTGACCACCTGATCGCGCTGGAACACCGGAGTGGGGATGATCGCGCCGACGCCGAGGATGGCCGCCTGCGGCGGGACGATGATCGGGTTGAAGCTCTCCACGCCTAGGGGGGCCAAGCTGGTGATGGTGAAGGTGCCACCGGCGTAGTCGTCAGGCCCCAGCTTGCCTGCCCGCGCTCCTGCGACGAGCCGATCGAGTTCCGCAGCCGTGGCTCGGATATCCAGGCGGTCGGCGTCGTGCACGACCGGGATCACCAGGCCCCGCTCTTCGAGATCTACGGCGACCGCAATGTTCACCTGGGGGAGAAGGCGGATACCCTCGCCTTCCGCCCACTGTGAGTTGACCTGGGGAAAGCCGGCCAGGGCGAGCGCCGCCGCCCGGACCAGCAGCGCATCGAGCGACACCGCCGCCCGCTCGCCGCCCGAGTTCGTCTTGAGTCCGCGGCGGAGTGCCAGAGCGTCGGTGACGTCGCAGCGCAGGGTGTACGTGACCTGCGGAATCGTCGTCGCGGACAAGGTCATCCGCTCTGCGATGATCCGGCGAGTTCTACTCAGCGGTTGAACTTGCGGCGGCGAAGGCTTTTCGGACATGGCCAGCACATCCTTCTCTGTGAGGCGGGCGGCGCCCGAAGGCGCCGCCGCCAGGTCGATACCGAGGCTGCGGGCGCGCGCGCGAGCCCGGGGAGAGGCGAGGACCCGGTCCGGCGCAGGGGCGGATTCTCCGCCTATGGGCGCGGGAGCCCCCGCCGGCGCCGCAGGCGCCGCGGCGCCGGTCCGCGGCTGCGCGCCCTCCGGTCGAAGCCCAGCCGCGCCGGCCGGGCCCGCGGGAACGCGTCCCAGATCGTCCGCCGTCTCGGCGAGATAGGCGATCACCCGCCCGACCGCGACGGTCTCGCCCTCTTCGCAGAGGATGCGGGCCAGTATGCCGCCGGCGGGGGAGGGAGCGTCGGAAGTGGCCTTGTCGGTCTCGACCATGAAGAGCGGCTCGCCCGCCGCTACCTCGTCGCCGACCTCTTTGAGCCAGGCCACGATCGTGCCCTGTTCCATCGTCAGCCCCAGGACGGGCATCGCCACTTCGATGATCACTGCTTGCCACCCCCGGACGGGGGCAGCCCCCTCACCAGACGGCGGGCCGCGTCCACGATGTCCTCGGTCTGGGGGATGACGGCGGCTTCGAGCCCCAGGTTGTACGGGATGGGCACGTTCTTGCCGCAGACCCTTACCGGGGGCGCATCGAAGTAGTCGAACGCGTCTTCTAGCGCACAGGCGATTATCTCCGCCCCGACTCCGGCCCGCTCCGACGCCTGGTGGGTCACCAGGAGCCTCCCGGTCTTCGCGATCGACCTGGCTACCGTCTGGCGGTCGTAGGGGACGAGGGTGCGGGGGTCGATGACCTCCATCTCTATCCCGCCGGCCGCCAGGATCTCGGCAGCCTCCAGCGCCTTCTGGTTCATTATCGAAACACCCACACAGGTGACGTCTCTGCCTTCCCGGAGGACCGCGGCCTGCCCGAAGGGCACCGTGTAGTCGCTCTCGGGCACCGGTCCGCTCACTCCGTAGAGCAACTTGTGCTCCAGGAAGACCACCGGGTCGTTGCTGCGGATGGCGGTCTTGAGCAGCCCCTTGGCATCGTAGGGCGTGCTGGGGAGGGCGACAGTCAGGCCCGGAGTGTGGGTGAACCACGCCTCGAGGCTCTGGGAGTGCTGGGGCCCATTGCCCCGCCCTGCGCCCTGCTGGGCGCGGATGACGAGCGGGCACGTCCACTCCGCCCCCCAGCATCCAGCGGATCTTCGCCGCTTGGTTGCAGATCTGGTCCATCGCCAGCATGGAGAAGTCGACGTACATGTACTCCACGACGGGACGCAGGCCGGCGAGGGCCGCTCCAAGCCCGACTCCGGTGAAACCGGCCTCAGAGATAGGCGTGTCGCGGACCCGGTCGGGCCCGAACTCCTCGAGAAGCCCACGGGTCACGCCGAAGACTCCGCCGCCGCCCCAGACCGCTATGTCTTCGCCCATGAGCATGACGGCCGGGTCTCGCCGCATCTCCTCGCGCAACGCCTCGTTCAGCGCCTGGGCGTAAGTAAGGGAACGGGGCCCGCTCATGAGAACAGACCCTCCATGACAGTGGCCGCCTCGGGCTCCGGACTCGCTTCGGCGTACTCGACCGCTGCCGCGACGGCGGCCGCCGCGTCGTGGGTCCACGTCTCGAGATCTTCCTCCGACGCGATCCCCTGTTCCACCAGCAGGCGCCCGTAGTTGGGGATGGGGTCGAGTTGCCGCCAGAGGAGCGGCTCGTCCTTATCCCGGTAGGTGAGAGGGTCACCGACGTGATGGCCGAGGAACCGGTAGGTGTGAGCGACGACGTAGGTAGGTCCCTCGCCGCGCCGCGCCCGTTCCACGCCTTCCTTCACGCCGAGGAAGACGTCGACCACGTCCATGCCGTCGCACTCGACGCCGGGGATGCCGTAAGCGGCGGGACGCCCGAGGAAGCCGCCTTCTCCAAGGGCCAGCATCTGGTCCACCGGCCCGCTCATCCCGTACAGGTTGTTCTCGCACAGGAACACACAGGGGAGTCTCCATATCGCGGCCAGGTTGGACACCTCGTGGAGGATCCCCTCGTTCAGAGCCCCATCCCCAAAGAAGCAGATGGTGACCCTGCCGTTGCCGAGCATCTGCGAGGCAAGCGCCGACCCCGCCGCTATGCCGACCCCGCCGCCCACTATGCCATTCGCGCCGAGGATGCCCCGGCTCATGTCGGCTATATGCATGGAGCCGCCGCGGCCGCGGCAGTAGCCGGTCACCTTGCCCATGAGTTCGGCCATGCAGACCTTCTCGTCGGCGTCCTTGGCCAGAACGTGGGCGTGGCCACGATGAGTGGAGGAGATGTAGTCGTCGGGCCGGAGGGACCAGACCGCGCCGACGGCGACCGCTTCCTGGCCCTGATACGTGTGGGTGACCCCCCTGATGCGGCCCGAACGGTAGAGCGCGGCAGACTGTTCTTCGAACTCCCGGACGAGGCTCATCCTCTGGAACATCCCCGCGAGGCGCTCTCTGGGCAGTCCGGTGAGTGCCTCGAGGCTGGAGTGCTCGAGCCGGGCGACGGTGCGGGAAAGCGCTTCGCGCGGTGGTCTTCTCAGCGATCCGGCCATGCGGTCTCCTGGGGTGCAATTCAGACGGGCGGCAATGATAGTGAGTCCCCCGGGGGGTGTCAACCAGTGACCCGGAGTGTGCTTAAATAAAGGAAAAGCCTGGCTGGGTTCCCGTGCGAGAAGTGTTGCGCCGCACGGAGACGACAAGAAGGAGTTGACGGATGCCCAGTTGGATAGGACCTTGGGAAATAGCCATCGTCGTGGTGCTGATCCTGCTCATTTTCGGTCCCCGGAAGCTGCCCGAACTGGGATCGTCGCTGGGCAAGTCCATCCGGGGGTTCAGGAAAGGCATGAAGGACGACCACGACGACCAGGATCAGACGATCGCCGTAGCCCAAGAGGCTACCAGTCCGGATGACGCTCCCGTGACCAAGAGCCAAGCGGCCGAGCCCTCGGCCGCCGCCGAAGCGGTCGCCGCCCCGCCGGTCGGTGAGACGCCGAAGTGCTGGGGCACGTGGGAAGACGGCAACGAGTCCTGCCTGCAGTGCGCGGTCGCCGCGCAGTGCGCTCAGACAGTCCCGGAAACACCCGGGACCGAATAGTCCGCCCCCTATCCGGCGAGGTTCTTATGGCCGAGCGCGAGAACTTCGTCTATCTGGAGATCGCCGAGACGATGCGCCGGCTCATCGTCGCCGGCGAGTTGGCCCCGGGAGACCGGCTTCCCTCCGTTCGAGAGATGGCCGAGCGGTGGAACTGCACGCCCAACACCGTAAGCCGGGCCTATTCCCTGCTCGGGCGGGAAGGCCTTGTGTCCGCGCACCGTGGCGGTGGCACCCGGGTCTCCCGGCGGACCGGCTTTGCCGGGCTGCTCGCACCCCCCGAATGGCAATGGGCCGATCTGGTCAACCGGGCCGAGAGCTATCTGCTTGAAGCTATCGGACTGGGGCATAGTCCGGGCCATGCAGAAGCCGCTCTCGCCGCCGCGATCGCGCGCTGGGAGCAGGTGCGGAGCACCCGGACGGCGCCCGAGAGCGAGCGCGCGGACAGTCCGGGCCAAGCGGTCATCCGCTTCGTCGGCAGCCACGATCTCTCGGTGGAGCTGCTCGCGCGGCTGCTGGCCGAACGCGTTCCCCCCGTAACCATGACGACCGATTTCATCGGAAGCCTGGGCGGGCTGATGGCCGTGGCGCGGGACGAGGCCGACATCGCCGGGGCCCACCTTTGGGACGAAGCCACAGGCCTGTACAACATCCCGTTCGTGCAGAAAGTTCTACCCAACCGTCCGGTGGTCCTGCTCAACCTGGTCAAGCGCCTGCAAGGCTTCATCGTCCCTCCCGGCAACCCTCAGGGGCTGGGGGAGGTGGCCGACCTGTCTCGGCCGGAAATCTCGTTCGTCAACCGCCAGCCGGGCTCGGGGACCAGGGTATGGCTCGACGTGCAGCTCAAGCGGGCGGGCGTGGATCCGTCCCGGATCACCGGATACGAGCGGGAGGAGACCACCCACATGGGGGTCGCCCGAGCTGTCGCCGAGGGGCGAGCGACGGCGGGGCTGGGCATTCAGGCCGCGGCGAGCGCCTATGGCCTGGAGTTCGTCCGGCTGGGGGAGGAGCGCTACGACCTGGTGGTGCCTGGAGAGCGGTGGGACGAGGAGGCGCTCGAAGCGTTGCGGGCACGTGGTCGGCTCGCCCCCCTTCAAGCAGGCGCTCACCGGGCTTGGCGGTTACGAAGTCTCTCAGACCGGGGAAGAGATACGGTTGCAGTGAACCCGCCCGCGGGAGAGGAAAGAGGAGAGATGCAGCCGGGCTGCCCCGTGGCCCCGGCCGAGCGGGGCCCGCTCTTCCTGCTCGACGGGAACAACATCGCCTATCGGGCCTTCTTCGCCCTGCCGCAGGAGATCTCCACCTCCGAGGGCCTTCCCACCAACGCCCTCTACGGGTTCTGCGCGATGGTCATCAAGATCCTCGCGGACTACCACCCGGGGGCGGTGATCGTCGCCTGGGATTCGCCGGAGAAGACGTTCAGGCATGGCGAGTTCGAGGACTACAAGGCCCAGCGCAAGCCCATGCCGGATCTGCTCTCGCAGCAGTGGCCGTTCCTGCCCCAGCTCTCGGAAGCCTTCGGATTCGTCAACCTGGCGGTGCCCGGCTTCGAGGCCGACGACATCCTCGCGACACTGGCCCGGCAGGCGGAGGCCGAGGGGAGGCAGACCTTCATCGTCACCGGCGACCGCGACGCGCTGCAGCTTGCCGGCCGGCATGTGAGCATCATGGCCAACACCCGGGGGGTCACCGACGTCAAGATCTACGACCCGGCCGCGGTGGAGGAGAGGTTCGGGGTGCCTCCCCGGCTTATCCCCGATCTGATAGGCCTCAAGGGCGACACCTCCGACAATATCCCCGGCATCCCCGGGATAGGCGAGAAGACGGCCGCCCAGTTGCTGCAGCAGTTCGGTGACCTCGACGGCGTTCTCTCGCATATCGACCAGGTCGCGGGGCCCAAGCGGCAGGAACTGCTCAGGGAGAATCGGGAGGTCGCTCTCCTGTCCCGGCGGCTGGCGTGCCTGGACCATGACGCCCCCATCGATATCCATACGGCCGAACTGCTGCCGCATCAGCTTCAAAGGGAGAAGCTCGAGGAGCTTTTCGAGCGCCTGCAGTTCCACACCCTACTCGAGCGGGTGGCGGCACTCCAGCCGGTACCGGCCGCGTTGCCCGGCGAGCGAGCCGGGTCCCCGCTTCCCCCCGTCCTGGCCTGGCCGGCGACGGAGGAGGCTGCCCGACGCCTCTTCGACTGGTCGCGGGCGGTGGGAGTGGCCGCCGAAGGAGAAGCGGTCTGGCTGGCTCAAGACCCGGTGGCGGGCGAGGCAGCGAGCGGGGCAGCGGGCGGAGGAGACTACCGGGAGTTCACCCTGGCCAGAGTGGGCGAGGGCGGCAAGGAGTCTCCGTTGCTGGCGGCTGCTTCTCGAGAGCAGCGGGGCGGTCTGTCACGACTTCAAGGCGTCGCCCGCGCTGTACCCCCTCGTGGGCCGGGCCGCGCACGACACCTACATAGGCGCCTATCTGCTGGCCCCGGGCAGAAGGGACTACCGGTTGGACGACCTGGCGCGGGAGGGCGGCATCGCGCTCCCGGAGTGCGGCCCCCGCCGGCGCCGGCCGCGGCCGCCGCGGCCGCCCTGGCTCTCCCGCTCGCGGTCCGGCAGGAGCAGGCCCTTCGGGATCAGGGTATGTGGGGGCTCTTCCAGGACATCGAGCTTCCGCTCACCCGGGTGCTCATCGAGATGGAGAAGGCCGGCATCTTCCTCGATTGTTACCGTCTGGGGGAGATCACCGGCAAGATCGAAGACCAGATGGAGGGTCTGGAGGCCTGCATCTACGAGCTGGCCGGCGAGACGTTCAACCTGGGCTCGCCCCAGCAACTGGGACGGGTGCTGTTCGAGCGCCTGGGACTGGCCCGGCAGCGCAAGACGAAGACCGGCTACTCCACCGACGCGAAGACCCTGGAGAGCCTGCGCGAGCACCATCCGATCGTCGGGCATCTCCTCAACCACCGGGAGCTCTCCAAGCTCATGTCCACGTATCTGCTCGCCCTGCCGCAGGCTGTGGATCCCGTGACGGGAAGGCTGCATACCACCTTCCATCAGACGGTCGCCGCGACCGGGCGGCTGTCGTCGAGCGACCCGAACCTCCAGAACATCCCCGTCCGCACCGCTTTGGGCGCCCAGGTACGGCAATGCTTCTGCGCGGAGGCGGGCAACCTGCTCGTCGTCGCGGACTACTCGCAGATCGAACTGCACATCATGGCGCATCTCTCCGGCGAGCCGGCGCTGCTCGAGGCGCTCGCCCGTGGAGAGGACATCCACTGCCGCACGGCGGCCGAGGTCTTCGGCATGCCCGCCGACCAGGTGGATACCGTCCACCGCCGCTACGCCAAGGCGGTCAACTTCGGCATCATGTACGGGATCTCGTCCTTCGGTCTCAGCCAGAACCTGGGGATCGCCAGGGAGGAGGCGGCGGCATACATCCAGAGGTACTTCGAGCGCCTGCCGCGGGTGAAGGCCTTCATCGAAGTCACCATCGAGACCGCCAGGCGGCAAGGCTACGCGACGACCGTCTTCGGCCGCCGCCGGCCCATCCCGGAGCTTGCCTCGGGAAACTTCCAGGAGCGCTCGCTGGGTGAGAGGCTGGCCGTGAACTCGGTCATCCAGGGCAGCGCCGCCGACATGATCAAGGTGGCGATGATCCGCTGCTACGACCGGCTGTCGAAGGACTTTCCGGGCTCTCGTCTGGTCCTGCAGGTACACGACGAACTGGTGTTCGAGGCCCTGGAGGCCGAGGCCTACGCGGTGCGCGACGCCATGGTGGAGGAGATGGTCGGCGCCTTCCCGATGGAGCCGCCGCTCCGGGTGGACGCGGGGGTCGGGCCCGATTGGCTGGCTGCCAAGTAGCGAGCGGCCGGCCGGGTGTGCAGGTTGCTTTTCCCTCGCGCCTGCGTATACTACCCGGCACGTGAGCCATGCGGGGGCATGGTTTAGTTGTGCATTGCTTTATAAAAAGGAAGCGGAAACTACATGTCAGACGAACACATCGACGACAACGCGCAAACCGACGACAGCGTGGAAACACTACAGGGCGGCCAGGACCTGATGATCGAAGTAGACGGGAAGATGGTTCCCAACTACGACGCCACGATCCTGACTTTCGAAGAGGGGGACATTGTCACCGGGACCGTGGTCCGGGTGGACAAGGACGAAGTTCTCGTTGATATCGGCTACAAGAGCGAAGGGGTCGTCCCCGCCAACGAGCTGTCGATAAGAAAGTCCGTCGATCCTGCTGAAGAAGTCTCGGTGGGCGACGTTGTCGACGCCCTCGTGCTGACCAAAGAGGACGCCGACGGACGGCTCATCCTCTCCAGGAAGCGGGCCCGCTTCGAGCGTGCCTGGCAGCGTATCGAGAAGGCGGCCGAAGAAGGCACCCCGGTCACCGGCTCGGTCATCGAGGTGGTCAAGGGCGGCCTCATCCTGGATCTCGGTGTGCGGGGCTTCTTGCCCGCGTCTCTCGTCGATATCCGCCGGGTGGCCGATCTGGACGAATTCCTTGGTCAGACGCTCGAGTGCCGGGTCATCGAGCTCAATCGCTTCCGCAACAACGTGGTCCTCAGCCGGCGTGCCGTGCTCGAAGAAGAGCGCCGCGGTGCCCGCGAGCAGATCCTCGACCGCATGAACGTCGGCGACCTGGTCATCGGGACCATCTCCAACATCGTCGACTTTGGCGCGTTCGTCGACCTTGACGGCATCGACGGACTCATCCACATCTCGGAGCTCTCCTGGAGCCACGTCAACCATCCGTCGGAAGTGCTCGTCATCGGCCAGAAGGTCGAGGTGCGGGTGCTGGATATCGACCGCGACCGGCAGCGCATCTCCCTGGGTCTCAAGCAGACCCAGAAAGACCCCTGGCAGCAGGTGTTCGAGAACCGGCAGGTCAACGAGATCGTGCATGGCAAGGTGACCAAGCTGGTGTCGTTCGGCGCGTTCGTCGAGATCGAGGAGGGGGTCGAAGGCCTCATCCACATCTCCGAACTGGCCCAGCATCACGTGGAGGATCCGTCCGAGATCGTGCGTCCCGGCCAGGAAGTCAACGTCAAGATCATAGAGATCGATCCCGAGCGGCGCCGTCTGTCGTTGAGCCTCAAGCGCCTCGAGCCCGAATACCGCATCCATGAAGACGCCATGGCGGACGAAGCTGAAGAGGGCGAAGAGGGCGAAGAGGGTCGAGGGGGCTGAGGAAGCCTACGGCGAGGTGGGTGCCGCTGTGGAGACCGCCACCGAGGAGCAGCCCACGGAGGAAGCGGCGGCAGAAGCCGCTCCGGCGGATGAAGCCGTCCAAGCCGACGAAGTCCACTCCAAGCCAGCCGATGAAACCGCTCCGGCGGACGAAGCTGGCGAAATCGACGAAGCCGCGCCGGCAGTCGAACCCGCTTCCGCGGCCGAAGCCGTCGTGGCGGAGCCGGCGGTCGCCGAAGCGGAAGCAGCCGAAACGGTCATCGAGGAGCCAACGGCTGAGGAGTTCGAAGAGGCTGCTGCCTCAGCGGAGGACGCCCCCGAGGCCGCTCCTGCCGATGAAGAGGCGGAAAAAGAAGAAGCCTGAACGTCCGGACGATAGGGCATCATAAGGGAGCGCCTCTGGGCGCTCCCCGTTTTTGTGGAGGCGAGTTGACGCTCGAGCGACCAGATGTGGTGGCCGTCGCCCTCACCGGCGGTATCGGAGCCGGCAAGAGCACCGCCCTGCGCTTCCTGGCGGAGTCCGGCGCCCTTGCCCTGTCTGCCGACGAGGTCGTACACCACCTGTACGTCGCGCGACGACGTCAAGCAGGCACTTCTCGGCTACTTCGGTCCCGAGGTCGTCGAGTCCCGCGGTGAGATCGACAGGCGGCGTCTGGCGGAGGCGGTACGGGGGCGGCCCGACCGGCTCGCGTGGCTCGAGGCCCTCACACATCCCCTGGTCGGGGAGGAGATATCCCGGTTCATCCGCGAGGCGCCGGCCGGATCGGTCGTCGTCTGCGAGATCCCTCTGCTGTTCGAAGCGGGCATGGAAGACTACTTCGACCTGGTCATCACCATCGAAGCCGGGGAGGAGAACCGCCGTAGGCGCTCCATTCACGACTTCGACGCCGAGACGTTCGGCGAGTTCGAGGCGCTGCAGGCCTCCAGCGAGCGGCGGGTGGCCGGAAGCGATCTGGCGTTCTACAACGACGGCGACGTGGAGCGCCTTCAGGCGTTCGTGCGCCAGGCGTACGAACGCGCCAGGCTGATGGCCGTGGAGGACGGGCGATGAGGACGGCGCGCCGCCGCAGGCGCCGCCGTCGTCTTCTGCTTCTGGCGGTCCCGATCATCGTGGTCGCCGCCATCGTGGGTGTAGCCGCGGCCCTGCTCACGGGGCGGATGGTGGTGCCGGCCTTCTCGGGGAAGGTCTATCCGATCCGCTATGAGAAGGAGATAGCGACGGTGGCCGAACAGTACGATATCGACCCCTACCTGCTCGCCGCTGTGGCCCGGACCGAGAGCGGTTTCAATCCCGACGCCGAGTCCCCCGTGGGTGCGGTAGGCCTCATGCAGCTCCTTCCCGGCACCGCCGAGTGGGTCACCGGCCTCGACGGTTGGAAGGGGCCCAAGAACCCCGCGCTCAAGAACCCCCAGGACAGCCTCGAACTGGGCGCCTGCTATCTGGCGTACCTGTTCCGGAGGTTCGACGACCCGACCGCGGCCATCGCGGCATACAACGCCGGCCCTAACGCCGTCGCCGGTTGGATCAAGAAGGTCGGGGGCGCGGACGCGTTCGGTCCGGAGGATATCCAGTACCCCGAGACGCGGGAATTCGTCCGCAGGGTAGAGAACTCCCGGGCGCTGTTCGAAAAGGCCCACCCGGACGCCTTCTCGCTCTCCCAGTGGAACGCGTAAGGCAGGTCTGTAGCGATGGCCTCGTTCCGTCTCCAAGCCGATTACGAACTTAAGGGAGACCAGCCCGAGGCGGTAGCCAAGCTGGCCGAAGGGCTGCGTCGTGGAGACCGCTTCCAGACGCTTCTCGGCGTGACCGGTTCCGGCAAGACCTTCACCATGGCCAACCTCATCGCGCAGGCCGGCAAGCCCACCCTGGTCATGGCGCCCAACAAGACGCTCGCCGCTCAGCTCTGCAACGAGTTCCGCGAGTTCCTCCCCGACAACGCCGTGGAGTACTTCGTCTCGTACTACGACTACTACCAGCCCGAGGCCTATCTCCCGGCTACCGATACCTATATCGAGAAGGACTCCTCGATCAATCAGGAGATCGACCGGCTCCGGCACGCAGCCACCTCGGACCTGCTCATGAGGGACGACGTCGTGATCGTCGCCTCGGTCTCCTGCATCTACGGACTGGGCTCGCCCCAGGAGTATCTGGGTCAGGTGGTCCTTCTCAAGCAGGGCGACGACATCAGCCGGGACGAGGTGTTCGCCAAGCTGGTGAAGATCCACTACGAACGGAACGACATCGGCTTCACCCGCGGCAAGTTCCGGGTGCGCGGCGAGAGCTTCGAGGTGTGGCCCGCCTACGACGACTATGCTCTGCGGGTCAGCCTCTGGGGCGACCTGGTGGAGGAGATCGTGAAAGTGGATCCGCTCACTCAGGAGGTGGTCGCCCGGCTGTCCAGCGTGGCCATCTATCCCGCCACCCACTTTGTCACTTCCGAGGATGCCATCGAGCGGTCTCTGGCGGAGATAGCCACCGAGCTCGAGACGCGGGTGGCCGAGCTGGAGGCGCAGGGCAAGCAACTGGAGGCCTTCCGCCTGCGCCAGCGCACCCAGTACGACATGGAGATGCTGCGCGAGCTGGGCTACTGCAACGGCATCGAGAACTATTCGCGTATCCTGGCCGGTCGGCAGCCGGGTGAGCCGCCCTACACGCTGCTCGACTTCTTCCCCGACGATTTCCTGGTGCTCATAGACGAGTCCCACATGACGGTCCCGCAACTGCACGGCATGTACGAGGGGGACCGCAGCCGCAAGACCATGCTCGTGGAGCACGGCTTCCGTCTGCCGTCGGCGCTCGACAACCGGCCGCTCCGCTTTGACGAGTTCATCGAACGGGCACCGCAGCTGGTGTTCGTGTCGGCGACACCCGGGGAGTGGGAGATGTCGGTGTCGACCCAGGTGGTGGAGCAACTGGTACGGCCGACGGGGTTGGTGGATCCCGTGGTCGAAGTGCGTCCCACCAAACACCAGATCGACAATCTCATGAACGAGATCCGGGTGCGCGTGGACCGCGGCCAGCGGACCCTGGTGACGACCCTCACCAAGAAGATGGCCGAGGACTTGACCGACTACCTGCTGGAGATGGGGTTCCGGGTGCGCTACCTGCACTCCGAGGTGGACACCATCGAGCGCATCCGCACCGTGCGCGAGCTCCGGCTGGGAGAGGTGGACGTGCTGGTGGGCATCAACCTGCTCCGCGAGGGTCTCGACCTTCCCGAGGTGACTCTCGTCGCCATCCTCGACGCCGACAAGGAAGGGTTTCCTGCGCGGCGAGACGGCCCTCATCCAGACCATCGGCAGGGCGGCGCGGAACGTCGAAGGCAGGGTCATCATGTACGCCGACAAGCGCACAAGGGCGATGGACCGGGCTATCTCCGAGACGGACCGCCGCCGGGCGGCCCAGCTGGCCTTCAACGCGGAGCACGGCATCGAGCCGCGCACCATCGTCAAGGGCGTCTCCGACATCGCCGAACTGCTGGGTATCAGCGGGTCCGTCCCCTACAAGGAGCGGCGCAAGACGGCGCGCGGCGAGGAGATGTCGGCCGAGGAGATGGAGCGGCTCATGGCGACGCTGGAAGAGGAGATGTTCCAGGCGGCCGAGGAACTCCGCTTCGAGTACGCGGCCAAGCTCCGCGACGAGATCAAGGACCTGGCCCGGGACCTGGCCCGGCTGCGGGGCGACGGCGGAAGGGACCCCGGCGCCGGTGCCGCCGCGGCGCGCGGCAAGGGCGGGCCGCGGCGGCCAGAGCGGCGGCCACCGCAAAGCCTACTCGAGGCTGACTGCCCTCACCCGGTCCGTTCCGCGATCGTGGCACGCGTTTCGTGTATTCCGGCGAAACATGAATAGCGCGATTCATACCTCATTTGATACATTCATGGCGTGTGCTCTTTAGGCGATCCGGCAGGCCCAGCGAAAGCCGCCGGGACCACAAGAGGAGGGCGTGCGATGAGGAAGGCGTTGGTGCTAGGGTTGGTGCTCGCGTTCGCGCTGATGGGGGTGCTCGTTGCGTGCGGCACAAGCGGAGACACCACGACGACTGCCCCACCCACCACGGCGGGACCGGCCACTACCGCCGGGCCCGCTACCACTGCCGGACCCGCTACGACCGCAGGGCCGACCACAACGGCGGCGTCGACGGCAGTGACCTACCCGGCCGGTAAATGGAAGTTCACCCTCAACTCGTTCTTCCCGGCCACGAACAAGATCGCCATCGTAGCTGAGATGTGGATGGCGGAGATCACCAAGCGCACCAACGGCGCGGTAGCGTTCGAATACCTGCCCGGTGCGTCTCTCACGGCCGCCAACAAGGTGTATGACGGCGTGGTGACCGGCATCTCCGACATCGGCCTCTCCGTATTCGCTTACACGCCGGGGATCTTCCCGGTGATGGACCTCCTCGACTATCCCAACGGCTATCCCATGGGGTACGTCGGCACTCACGTGGTCAACGACTACTACCAAAACTTCAAACCGGCCGAACTCGACAAGGTCCATCCTTTCATGTTCTACGGCACCGGGCCTCAGCTCGTATTCACGGTGAAGAACCCGGTGAAGACCCTCGATGACATGAAAGGGCTTGTCATCCGCTCCACGGGTGTCGGGGCCGCCATCGCCACCGCTCTGGGGGCTGAGGGCTATGCGGCGCCCCAGAACGAGGCATACGAACTCATGTCCAAGGGCGTGGTCGATGGGAGCCTCGCTCCTCGCGAGGTCCTGGCCGGCTGGAAACAGGCGGAGGTCGTCAAGTACATAACCAACTGCTTCTCGGTCGGCTCCATCACCTCGATGTATCTCATCATGAACAGCGACAAGTGGGCCTCGCTCCCGCCCGACGTCCAGCAGGTGTTCACCGACGTCAGCAATGAATACATCGAGTATTGGGCGAAGGTCTCCTCGGCGCTGGACGCTGCCGGTGTCAAGTTGTTCAGTGAGCAGCCGGGCCGCGAGGCCGTCGACCTGAGCGCGGAGGAGAGCGCCAAGTGGGCAGCGGCCGTCAAGCCTATGTTCGACAAGAAACTGGCCGATCTGAAGGCTGCCGGGTTCAGCGATGACTACGTCGGCTACATCCAGGAGCGCATCAAATACTGGACCGAAAAAGCGGTTCCTGAAGCCGATGCTGCAGCTTGGGTCGCTGAGAACGTCAAGTCCCCGTCTGCCAAATAGTGACCGCTAGATACTCGGGCGTGGTTCGAAGGTAGTATCAAGCCGCGGAGAGGCGAGGCGTCTGCCTCGCCTCTCCGCCTGATTGGCGTGGCGAGGAGGTTCTATGGAGATGCTTCCTCCCGATCAGGAGCCTCTTGCGATCCGTGAAGCGGGATCCGACAAGGGCGCTCTGAGCACCGCGGAGAGGTACGTCGCCTTGTTCAGCAAGATCCTGTTCTGGATCGCCGGGGCGGGGCTCGTGGGGATGACAGCCCTGGTCGTGGCCGACGTTATCGGTATCAAGATCTTCTCCAAGCCCATACCGGGGGGCATCGAGTTCGTCTCGTTCCTCGCGGCGGTGGCCATAGCATTCGGGGTCCCCTTCACTCAGGTGATGAAGGGTCACGTCGCGGTGGACTTCATCGTGGAGACGTTCCCCAGGCGGCTGAAACTGATCGTCGAGTGCGTGACGGTCTTCCTGAGCGTCGCACTGTTCGCGTTGCTCATGGTCTACAGCTTCAGATACGCGGGGCTTCTCCGGTCCTCCGGTGAAGTCTCGATGACTCAGAAGATCCCCTTCCATCCCTTCGTCTACGGGATGGCGGTGTGCTTCCTGGCCACACTCCTGGTCCTGATACTGCAGTTCGTCCGGACCGTACTGAAGGCAGGTAAGCAATGGACCCCGTGACCATCGGGATCATAGGGATCGCCGTACTTGTCGTCATCTTCCTGCTCGGCATGCCCGTCGGCTTCACCATGGCCTTTGTCGGTGTCATCGGTTTCGCGGTCACCAAGGGCTTCGATGCCGGCTTCGGCCTGCTGGCGCGTGACTTCTGGGACACCTGGTCCAGCTACAACCTGACGGTCATCCCCATGTTCGTCTTCATGGGCTCCGTCGCCTTCTACGCGGGGATGAGCGGCCGGCTGTACGACGCCGCTTACATCCTGTTCGGCAAGTGGCGGGGCGGGCTGGCCATGGCGACGATCGTCGCCACCGCCGGTTTCTCGGCCATCTGCGGGTCGACCAGCGCCACCGCGGCGGCCATGGGCAAGGTGGCCATCCCCGAGATGCGCAAGCACGGGTACGACCCGGGTCTCGCCTGCGGCTGTATGGCGGCCGCCGGGAGTCTGGGCATCATGATCCCGCCCAGTACCATCTTCATCGTCTACGGCATCCTGTCGGAGCAATCGATCGGTAAGCTCTTCATCGCCGGGGTGGTACCCGGCCTTATCCTGGCCGGCCTCTTCATGGTCGCGGTCTTGGTCTGGACGATCTTTCACCCGACTTCGGCCCCGGCCGGCGGCAGTACCACCCTGAAGCAGAAGCTGCTGGGGCTCACCGGCCTCACTCGAGATGCTGTTCCTCTTCGCGCTGGTGCATCGGCGGCCTGTTCGCGGGTCTCTTCAGCCCTACCCAGGCCGCGGGTATCGGCACGGCGGCCGCCATCGTGATCGGGGTGCTCAGGAGGTCGCTCGACCTGCGCAAGTTCTGGCTCTCGGTAAAGGACACGATCCTCATCACCGCCATGATCATGACCATCGTGGCCGGTGCGACCGTGTTCGGCCATTTCATGGCCGTGACCGGCATACCGAGCGCGGCGTCCGATTTTCTGAGCGGTCTACCGGTCCCGCCGACCGTAGTCATGATACTGATACTGGTGATGTACCTGATCGCCGGGTGCTTCATGGACTCCCTGGCCATGGTCACGCTCACCGTCCCGATCCTGTATCCGACGGTCGTCGCCCTGGGCTTCGACCCGATCTGGTTCGGGGTGATCATCGTGCTGGTGGTTGAGATGGGGGTGATAACGCCTCCGGTAGGCATCAACGTGTACATCATCAAAGGAGTGGCGCCCGACGTGCCCATGGGGAGGATATTCAAAGGAGCGATGGCCTTCCTGATCGGGATGATCGTCCTCGCCGCGCTGCTGTTGATCTTCCCGCAAATAGCGACCTGGTTACCGAGTTTCGTGTCGTACTGACGCCGCGCCGGGCCTGACGGCCCGGCGCTACCGCGAGGCAAACCGTGCTGGTGCGGCCGCCCCGAGGGGCGGCCGCACCTCTTGCTTTCCTTTTATGGTTCTTCCATTTGACCAAACGCCGCGCAGCCTATAGAGTCCACGAAGAGTGTCACCCGTCTCGTCACCATCCTTCTGGAGGGCCATCGCTTGGACGTGATCAAGGGCCGTGTCTCATACGGCTGGGTGATCGTTGCCGCTTCGTTCGTCTTGCTGATCGGCTCGTTCGGTACTCAGATGTGCTTCGGGCTGTTCCTCAAGCCGCTCACCGAGCAATTCGGATGGTCGCGCGCCGGCGTGTCGGGCGCGATGTCTCTCCTGATGGCCGTCGCTGGGCTGGTGGGAGTCGTCATGGGGAAGGTGACCGACAGATACGGGGCAAGGGCGGCGATCGCGCCCGGGATCGTGATAGGCGCGCTGTCGTATCTGCTCATGTCCAGGATGGACTCTCTGTGGGAGTTCTACCTCTTGTTCGGCGTGGGAGGGGGCATCCTGGCCGGGTGCAGCTACACGCCGACCGTCACCGCCGTCTCCAAGTGGTTCGGCGCCCGAAACAGGACGATGGCGATCGGGGTAGCGCTTCTGGGGCCCATCATCGGCCAGATGATACTGTCGCCAGTGATCTCCACCGTGATCGAAGGAAGCGGCTGGCGTACTGCCTGGGTGGTCCTTGCGGTGGTGGCCTTTGTGTGCGGCCTGCCGGCGCTCGTGTTGATGGGCAAGAGGCCGGCTGCGGACGAGACGGCCGGATCGCGAAACGCCACTGGACGGGAGCCCCGGCCGGCCGCGCAGGGGCTATCCGCCGGAGAGACCGCCAAAACGCCCGCCTTCTGGATACTGATGGTAGGGGGAGCCGTGCTTGGGCTCGGCTTCTATGCCTTCACCGCCCACGTCGTGCCCTACGCCACCGATGTCGGGTTATCTACAACGGCCGCCGCGCTCGTCCTGACCGTGAGTAGCGTCGGAGGCGCGGCGGGCACCCTGCTTGCGGGTGCCATCACCGCGAGGCTCGGATACAGGTGGACCCTTCTCGTCCTCACGGCCCTGAACGGGGTCGCGACATTCCTGTTCGTCGGGGCCGGGAGCGTGTGGGCGTTCTACTCCCTCGCCGTGATCCTGGGCTTCGCGTTCAGCGCGGTCGTTCCCGTGAGGATGGGGGTAGTTCCTACACTCTTCGGGCTCCGGGCGATCGGGACGATAATCGGGTTCACATCGCTCTCGTTTTCCCTGGGGGCGATCGCGGGGCCCTTCGTGGCCGGCTACATCTTCGACTCGACGGCCAGCTATGATCTAGCCTTTGTCATCTTTGGGATCCTCTTGATGATCGGCGCCGCTACTCTCTACTTTCTCCGAGCTCCGAAAGCGAATCCGGCCCCTGACCCGACTCGCCATTTGGCGAGCGGGGGACGGGCTGGAATAATTGCCTGGCGGGATGCGGCGGCGGGGCGCACGGCCCGCGACAGGACTGAAGACGGCGGAAGGACGACGCATGGCGCGCAGTTACAGGTACGATCCCGAGCGGATCGAGACCAAGTGGCAGAAGGTCTGGGCGGAGCGGAAGACCTTCGAAGTGACCAACCCGGAGCCGGGAGAGAGCCCGACGGGCAAAGGCAAGGACGCCACGTACGTCCTCGAGATGTTCCCCTACCCTTCGGGCAGCGCGCACATGGGGCACGTAAAGAACTACACCATGGGCGACGTCATCGCCCGCTTCCGCCGCCATCAGGGGCAGAGGGTGCTACATCCCATGGGGTACGACGCCTTCGGGCTCAACTCCGAGAACATGGCGATAAAGACCGGCGAGCCCCCGGCCGTCTTCACCGAAGAAGCGATCGCGACCATCAACCGCCAACTCCGGCGCCTGGGCGTCTCCATCGACTGGACCCGTGAGGTAGTGACCTCTCGTCCGGAGTACTACAAGTGGACCCAGTGGCTGTTCCTTCAGTTCTACAAGAAGGGGCTCGCCTACAAGAAAGAAGCCCCCGTCAACTGGTGCCCCTCTTGCCAGACCGTCCTCGCCAACGAGCAGGTGCTCGAGGGCACGTGCGAGCGCTGCGACACCGTTGTGGAGGCCAAGAAGCTGACGCAGTGGTTCTTCCGTATCACCGACTATGCCGAGCGGCTGCTGAAGGACTTCGACAAGCTGGAGTCGTGGCCGGAGCGCGTCGTCACGATGCAGCGCAACTGGATCGGCAAGTCGACCGGGGCGGATGTCGTCTTCACCATCGCCGCACCGGAAGGCACCGCGCCCGCGGTCGCGGTGGCGGGCGCCGATGAGTCGAGCGCCCAAGCTCCGGGAGGCGGCACGACCGAGGTGACGGTCTTCACCACGCGCCCAGACACGCTGTTCGGAGCGACGTTCTTCATCCTGGCTCCGGAGCATGTGCTGGTGGACGAGTTGGTCGCCGGCCTTCCGCAGGAGGCTGAGGTCAAGCGGTACGTAGCCAAAGCCATGGCCACGTCACACATCGAGCGGGCAAGCATCGAGAAGGAGAAGACGGGCGTCTTCACCGGGCGCTACGCCGTCAACCCGGTGACCGGCTGCAAGATCCCCATCTTCGTCGCCGACTACGTGCTCATGGACTACGGCACCGGCGCGATCATGGCCGTCCCCGGACACGACGAGCGCGACTTCGCCTTTGCCAAGAAGTACGGGTTGGAGGTCGTCGAGGTCATCGAGAGCCCAGACGAGTGCAAGGACTGCGAAGGCAATCTCGTCCAGGCGTACAGCGGAGACGGTCTGCTTGTCAATAGCGGGCAGTTCAACGGGCTGCCGAAGGCCGAGGCCGTCGTCAACGTCACAGAATGGCTTAAGGAGCAGGGCAAAGCCGACTTCTCGGTGAACTACAAGCTTCGCGACTGGCTGCTCTCCCGCCAGCGCTACTGGGGCGCCCCGATCCCCATCGTCTATTGCACTGTCTGCGGCGAAGTGCCGGTGCCGGACGACCAGCTGCCGGTGCTCCTGCCCGCAATCACCGACTACGCACCCAAGGGCAGATCGCCCCTGGCCGCCGCGGAACACTGGGTCAACACCACCTGCCCGGCGTGCGGAGGGCCCGCCCGGCGGGAGACCGATACCATGGACACGTTCGTGGACTCCTCGTGGTACTACCTGCGCTACGCCTCGCCCTGGCGGGCCGACGTGGCCTTCGACCGGACGGCCGTCGATTACTGGCTGCCGGTGGACCAGTACATCGGCGGGGTGGAGCACGCCATCCTGCACCTGATGTACTCGCGCTTCTTCACCAAGGTGCTCTACGACCTGGGTCTCGTTGGTTTCGAGGAGCCGTTCAAGAGACTGTTCACCCAGGGGATGATCTACTACAAGGGCGCCAAGATGTCCAAGAGCAAGGGCAACGTGGTGAACCCGGACGATCATGTGGCGAAGTACGGCGCCGACGCCCTGCGCTGCTACATCCTCTTCATCGGCCCCGCGGAGAGCGACGCGGAGTGGATCGATCAAGGAATCGATGGGATCTACCGCTTCCTGGGCCGTGTCTGGCGGCAGGTCACCGACGCCCTCGACCAGGGTCTGCTGGATGCCGGTGGCACGGCGCCGCGGCGCCGGCCGGGGTCAAGCCGGGTTCGCAGCCGGGATCGACGAGGCGGCGCTCGACGCCCGCGGAGCGCGCCCTGCTGGTCAAGACCAACCAGGTGGTGCAGAAGGCGACCGTGGACATCGGCCGGCGCTTCCACTTCAATACGGCCCTCGCCGCGATCATGGAGCTCAACAACGACATCGGGGCGGCACGGACCGCCGGCCTTGGCGCGGGCGCCACGGGAAGGGCAGTACTGGCCCACGCGATGGAGATGATGGTCCGCCTGCTGGAGCCCTTCGCTCCGCATATGGGGGCGGAGTTGTGGGAGCTGATGGGGCACGAGTGCATATGGGATGCTCCCTGGCCCGAGGCCGACCCGCGGTTCCTGAGCAGCCAGACGATCGAGTTGGCGGTGCAGGTGAACGGCAAGGTGCGGGACCGACTGGAGGTCGCGAAAGATGCGCCGGCCTCCGAGGTCCTGGCGGCGGCACGGGCCCTGCCAGGCGTGGCCAAGTACCTTGAAGGGAATGAAGTGCTCAAGGAAGTGGTCGTCCCCGGCCGGCTGGTGAATTTCGTCGTGAGGTAGATCATTGACCGGCGCGTTGGGGCGGTGCGCACCAGAAAAGAAGGGGCGGCCTTGCGGCCGCCCCTTTGTGTCTCGCTCCCGGTCGCCCACTCGCGCGGGCCGACGCGGTCTGTCGCTCGACTTACTGGTTGGCGCGGTGCTCCACGAGGTTGTCGACCACGCTCGGGTCGGCAAGGGTGGAGATGTCGCCGAGGTCGCCGACGTCGTTCGCGGCGATCTTCTTGAGGATCCGGCGCATGATCTTGCCGCTGCGGGTCTTCGGCAGGCCGGGGGCCCACTGGATGACGTCGGGAGTAGCGATGGGGCCGATCTCCTTGCGCACGTGCTTGACGAGGTCCTTCTTCAGATCGTCCGAGGGCTCGACGTCGGCGTTCAACGTCACGTAGGCGTAGATGCCCTGGCCCTTGATCGGGTGGGGCATGCCCACGACGGCCGCTTCGGCGACAGCCGGGTGGCTGACCAGGGCCGACTCGACCTCGGCGGTACCCATGCGGTGACCGGAGACGTTGATGACGTCGTCCACGCGGCCGGTGATCCAGTGATAGCCGTCTTCGTCGCGCCGGCAACCGTCGCCGGTGAAGTAGAGGCCGGGGTACTGGACGAAGTAGGTCTCATGGAACCGATCTGGCTCGCCGTAGACTCCGCGCATCATGCCCGGCCAAGGCCGCTTGATACACAGGTTGCCGACGCCGGGGCCGGTGATCTCGATGCCGTCTTCGTCAACGAGGGCCGGTTCGACACCGAAGAACGGCAGGGTCGCCGAACCCGGTTTGATCTTCATGGCGCCGGGCAGCGGCGTGATGAGGATGCCGCCCGTCTCGGTCTGCCACCAGGTGTCCACGATCGGGCAGCGGCCGCCGCCGATGAGGTCGTGGTACCACAGCCAGACTTCCGGGTTGATGGGCTCGCCCACGGTGCCCAGCACACGCAGGGAGGAGAGGTCGTGCTTCTTGACCCAGTCGTCGCCTTCGCGGGCGATAGAACGCAGCGCGGTGGGAGCGGTGTAGAAGATATCGGCCTTGTACTTCTCGACGATCGTCCAGAACCGGTCCGGAGTCGGGTAGCTGGGGACGCCCTCGAAAAGGATGCTCGTGGCGGCGTTGGCCAGCGGGCCGTAGACGATGTAGGTGTGCCCGGTGACCCAGCCGATGTCGGCCGTGCACCAGTACACCTGCTCGGGATGGTAGTCGAAGATGAGCTCGTGGGTCATGGCGCCGTAGAGAAGGTAGCCGGCGGTGGTATGCATGACGCCCTTGGGTTTGCCCGTGGAGCCCGAGGTGTAGAGGATGAAGAGCGGATCTTCAGCATCCATCTCTTCGCACGGGCAATCGGTGGTGATGTCGCCGGCGGCCAGTTCTTCCTCATACCAGGTGTCGCGGCCTTCGGTCCAGGGGATCTCGTTGCCGGTGTGCTTGACCACGATGCAGGTCTTGACGTCGGGGCATTCGGCCATGGCCGCGTCGGCAGCGGTCTTGAGCGGGGTCGGACGGCCGCCGCGGAGACCCGTGTCGGCGGTGATCATCAGCGTCGCGCCGGCGTTCAGGACCCGGTCACGCAGGGCCTCGGCGGAGAAGCCGCCGAAGACGACGCAGTGGACGGCGCCGATGCGGGCGCAAGCCAGCATGACGACGGGAAGCTGCGGGATCATGGGCAGGTAGATGACTACCCGGTCGCCCCTCTTGACGCCCTTCTTCTTGAGGACGTTCGCGAACTTGGTGACCTCTTCCCACAGTTGCCGATAGGTGATGGTGCGGGTAGAGTCCGGAGAGTCGCCCTCGAAGTAGTAAGCGACCTTGTCCCCGTTCTTGTCCAGATGGCGGTCGAGGCAGTTGTACGCAACGTTCAGCTTACCGCCCTCGAACCAGCGAACCTTGGCTTCGCTGAAATTATGGTTCTGCACGTAGTCCCATTTCTTGAACCAGTGCAGCCGTTTTTCTGCCTCTTCCCCCCAGAAGGCATCGGCGTCGTCAAGCGAGCGCCGGTACATCTCTTCGTACTGTTCCATGCTCGAGATCCAGGCGGTCTTCCTGAACTCGGCCGGTACGTCGAAGATCTTCTCGTCGAGAGATTCGTTCGCCACCATCATCCTCCGCTTGTCTTGTTTACCTACTGTGTGACCCGGCGTGCCCGGGGTCATGGGCTGCTGAGAAACGAAACCTCGGCGTCATTTCTCAGCAGCCCTGCGGCGCACCAGCGTAGAATAGCACAGACGTTTATAGGGACCCGCCGTGTGGTTGTTTGGCCGGATACTGGATAGCCCGAGGAGGATGTATGTTCTTGCAGGTCTGCGGAGCCGCCCGTGAGGTCACCGGGTCGAACTATGTGGTGGAGGTGGGTCAGACCCGCTTCCTCGTCGATTGCGGCATGCATCAGGGAGGTGAGAAGGAGGAGGCGCTCAACTTCGCCCCCTTCACCTTCGACCCCGGAGAGATTGCGTTCGTCCTGCTCACGCATGCTCACATCGACCATTCGGGAAGGCTCCCGCGGCTCGTCCGGGCCGGATACTACCGGTCCCATCTATGCCACCGCGCCCACCTGCGACCTGGCGGAGATCATGCTCCTCGACTCTGCCTACATCCAGGAGATGGACGCCGAGTGGCGCACGCGCAAGGCCCGGCGGGCCGGTCGCCGCGGGCTCGAGCCTCTGTACGATCAGGAAGACGCGCGCAAGACAATACGGCTGCTCAAGCCGCTTGAGTATTCGAAGCCGGTCCGGCTCGCCCCCGGCGTGACCGTCGTGTTCCACGATGCCGGCCACATCCTCGGGTCGGCGTTCCTGGAACTACAGCTCGAAGAGCAGGGGGAACAGGTCAGGGTCCTGTTCAGCGGCGACGTGGGGCAGCCGGACCAGCCGATCATCCGGGATCCCGACTTCGTCAAGCAGACCGACTATCTCCTCCTCGAGTCCACCTACGGCGACCGGCTCCACGTGCGTGACGGGAGACCCCAGGACGAGTTGGCCGACATCCTGGTGCAGGCCAAGCGGGAGGGGGGCAACGTCATCATCCCGGCTTTTGCCGTGGGGCGGACCCAGGAGCTTCTGTACTTCCTGCGCGAGATTCTCGAGCAGCACCACCTCGACATGCCCATCTACGTGGACAGTCCGCTCGCGACGAGGGCGACCGAGGTATACCGGAAGCACCGGGAAGCCTTCGACGAGGAAGCCTGGAAGCTGGTGGACGAGCCGGGCGGCATCTTCGACTTCCCCCAACTGCACTACACGCAGAGCGCCGACGAGTCCCGGGAGCTCAACGGCAAGCGAGGGATCGTCATCATCTCGGCAAGCGGCATGGCGGACGCCGGCCGGGTGCGGCACCACCTCAAGCACAATCTGTGGCGCCCGGAAGCTCACGTGGTCATCGTCGGGTTCCAGGCGCAGGGCACGCTCGGCAGGCGGCTGCTCGACGGCGACAAACGGGTGCGCATCTTCGGCGAAGAGATCGCCGTGCAGGCCCACATCGACGAGATCAGCGGTCTTTCCGCGCACGCGGACCAGGCTCAACTGCTCGCCTGGGCGTCGCACTTCGCGCCGCCGCGGTTGACTATCCTCATCCATGGGGAACTACAGTCCGCCATGGCGCTCGAGCGGCTGCTGGAGGAGCAGCTCCACTTCAAGGTTGTGGTGGCCGAGCCGAACGAGATCTTCGACCTCGATGGCGAGCCGGGCGTCGCTCCCTGATCCTCGACTCTCGGAGGTGCCGATGCGGGCCATGCTGTTGGACGAGGCCGGGGGGCCGCTGCGGTTGGCCGAGGTCGCCACGCCCGAACCGGGGCCTGGCGAGGTGCGGGTCAAGGTCCAAGCCTGCGGGGTCTGCCGCACCGATCTTCACATCGTGGACCGAGAGCTGCCGCCTCACAAGCGGCCGCTCGTCATCGGGCATCAGATAGTGGGTGTGGTCGACAAGGCCGGGCCGGGCGTGACGACCCCGGCGGTCGGTGAGCTGGTCGGCATCCCCTGGCTGGGCTGGACCGACGGCACCTGCCGCTACTGCCGGAGCGGCCGGGAGAACCTCTGCGACCACGCCAAGTTCACGGGCTACGACCTCGACGGCGGGTTCGCCGAGTTCACCGTCGCCGACCACCGCTACGCCTTTCCCATCCCCGCCGGCTATCCGATACCCCAGGCCGCCCCGCTGCTTTGCGCCGGTCTGATAGGCTACCGGTCGCTGTCGATGACCGGGGAGGGGTCGACCGGGGAGCCGCAGAGGCTGGGGCTGTACGGCTACGGCGCCGCGGCCCACATCGTGACGCAGGTGGCCCGCCACCAGGGCCGGCGGGTCTTCGCCTTCACCCGGCCCGGCGACACCGCCTCGCAGGAATTCGCCCGGGAGATGGGCGCGGAGTGGGCGGGCGACACCGCCACCGCTCCGCCGGAGGAACTGGATGCCGCTATCATCTTCGCTCCCGCGGGTGAATTGGTGCCCGCGGCTCTCAAGGCGGTGGCAAAAGGCGGAGTGGTGGTCTGCGGCGGCATCCACATGAGCGACATCCCCTCGTTTCCCTACGAAGAGTTGTGGGGCGAGCGGGTGATCCGCTCGGTGGCGAACCTCACGAGGCGCGACGGGCAGGAGTTCCTGGCGCTCGCAACGCAGGTGCCCGTCCACACCGAAGTGGAGTTGTTCCCGCTCGAGCAGGCCAACGAAGCGCTCGAGCGCCTGCGAAGCGGCAAGTTGCGCGGGGCCGCTGTTCTCACAGTCTAAAGGGGGTAGAAGCGTGCCTGTCCGTCCGCTCGTCTCGTATTCGATCGATCGCCTCGAGGTGCTGAGGGAAGACGGCACCGTCGATGAGGCCTTGATGCCGCCGCTTTCCGCCGCCGACATCAAGCGGCTGTACGCGCACATGGTGCTCACCAGGCAGTTCGACGAGCGCATGTTCAATCTGCAGCGCCAGGGACGGCTGGGTACTTTCGCCCGGGTCGCCGGCCAGGAGGGGGCCCAGATCGGCGCCGCTTTCGCCCTGCGTCCGGACGATTGGCTGGTGCCCGCCTTCCGGGAGAACGGCGCGCTGCTGCTGCGCGGTCTTTCCATGGTGCAACTTCTCCAGGTGTGGAGCGGAGACGAACGGGGAAACGCATTCCCCCACGAGCTGAGGACGCTGCCCATTGCCATTCCGGTAGGGACGCATATGCTCCACGCCGTCGGCATCGGCTGGGCGATGAAGGCGGCGGGCGAGGATGCGGCCGTGCTGACCGTCTTCGGCGAAGGTGCGACGTCAGAGGGCGATTTCAGCGAGGCCATGAATATGGCCGGCGTCTTCCAGGTGCCGGTGGTCTTCTTCTGCCAGAACAATCAGTACGCCATCTCGCTGCCCTACACTCGGCAGACGGCCTCTCCCACCGTCGCCCAGAAGGCGCTTGCCTACGGGATGTTCGGCGTGCAGGTGGACGGCAACGACGTATTCGCCGTCTACCGGGCGGTCTCGGAAGCCCTTGAACGGGCACGGACGGGACACGAGCCGACGCTGATCGAGGCCTACACCTACCGCGTCACCGACCACACTACGTCCGACGACTCCCGGCGTTACCGCCAGGATGAAGAGGTGGCCGCGTGGCGGCAGCGGGACCCCATCGAGCGGCTCGCGCGCTACATGCGCGCGGCGGGCCTGCTCGACGAAGCCGGGGAGGCCGAGGTCCTGGCCGATGCCGGCAGACAGGTCGCCGAGGCGGTGGCGACCTTCGAGGCCCTTGCTCCTCCCGGGCCCGAGGAGATCTTCGCGCACGTCTTTGCCGAGAAGACGCCCCAGTTGCTGGAACAGGAGGCGGAGCTGAATGCCCGCTTGGCAAGGAGGGGCTGAGATGGCGCGGCTGAACATGGTCGACGCTATCGACCAGGCGCTTCTGCAGGCGATGGAGCGCGATCCCAAGGTCGTGGTGATGGGCGAGGATGTGGGCAGAGACGGCGGGGTGTTCCGGGTGACCGACGGCCTGATGCAGCGGTTTGGGGAGCAGAGGGTCATCGACACGCCGTTGGCCGAATCGGGGATCGTGGGGATGGCGATCGGGATGGCCATCGCGGGCTACCGTCCGGTCGCCGAGATCCAGTTTGCGGGATTCTCCTATCCGGCCTACGACCAGCTCGTGTCGCACGCCGCCCGCATGCGCACCCGCAGCCGCGGCGAGTTCACCGTGCCGCTCGTCGTCCGGATGCCGTACGGCGGCGGGATCCGGGCTCTGGAGCACCACTCGGAGAGCATGGAGGCGATCTACGCGCACGTCCCGGGGCTCAAAGTGGTCATCCCTGCCGATCCCTACGAGGCCAAAGGCCTCCTGACCGCTGCGCTGCAGGACCCCGACCCAACCATCTTCTTCGAGCCGGCCCGGGTGTACCGGGCGATCAAGACCGAGGTGCCGGAGGAGCCCTACGTTCTGCCCCTCGGAAAAGCCCGGGTGGTGCGCGAAGGACGAGACGTGACCCTGATAGCCTGGGGCGCGCAGGTGAGGACCGTGAAGGAGGCTGCGGAGCAACTCCAGGCCGAGGGCGCCGCCAACGCCGAGGTTATCGACGTCCGCACCCTGTCACCGTTCGATTTCCCTACAGTGATCTCCAGCGTGACGAAGACCGGCCGGGCTGTGATCGTCCACGAGGCGCCGAAGACGTGCGGCTTCGGAGCGGAGATCTCGGCCGAGATCATGGAGCGGGCGGTGCTTCACCTCCAGGCGCCCGTCGTCAGGATCACAGGCTTCGACACCATCCCGCCCCTCGCAAAGCTGGAGGACTATTATCAACCGGACGCGGCGATGGTCGTTGAGGCTGTCAAGGCGCTGATACGGTTCTGAGAAGCGCCGGCGCAGGGGGCGCCGGTGGACGAGAACGAAGGAGCGGACATGGAGTACGAGGAGTTTCTGGAGTTCGTCAAGGGCCGGCGCACATTGCGGGCCATCAAATCGGACCCTATCCCAGACGAGGTGGTCGACAAGCTCCTGGAGGCCGCCCGCTGGGCGCCGACGGGATTCAACATGCAGCCTCTCGAGATGCTGGTCGTCAAGGATCTGGAGCTGAGGCTGGGCATCAAGAAGATCGTGGACGACTACAAGAACAGCGATTTCTTCGCGCTCGAAGCCACCCGCGAGGAGTGGCAGGGTTCGCCGTGGGCTATCGAGACGCACGGTCAGTGGGATTGCCCTCTGGCGCCGGTGGATATCCTCGTGATGGGCGACACCCGGCGCCGGGTCGGTCTTCCTATGGCGGCACGCTACTCCAAGCAGAAGGGTGACTCCATCTTCGAGTCGTCGCTTTCGAACGCCTTCATGTACATGTGGCTCGCCGCCCACAGCCTCGGCTTGGCGGCGCAGCCGATCTCGGGTGTCAAGTATCCGAAGGTTCAGGGCCTGGTCAAACACCTGCTTGAACCTGCCGGACTTCATCTACGTGTACGACATCTTCCTGGTGGGTTACAACGCCATGGAAGGCGGCCCTTCGGCCAAGCTGATGCGCCACCTCGACGAGATGGTGCACTACGATCGGGCGGCCGACGATGAGTTCATGAGCGAAGAGGCGCTGCGCAAGGAGATCGTGAAGCTGCGGGCCGGCAACGTCGCCCGCCATGTCGAGGCGGACAAGGCTCAGGAGTGAACGTCGGGCGGTGAGTGGTCGACCGGCAAGCTATCGAGGAGTTGCGGCTATGGCGTATGAGTTCAGATTCCCGGACGTCGGTGAAGGCATCACCGAAGGCGAGCTGCTTTCCTGGAAGGTGAAGGAGGGGGATCAGGTCGCCCAAGACCAGACCCTCGCCGAGATGGAGACCGACAAGGCGGTCGTCGAGATGCCGTCGCCCAAGCCCGGACGCGTACTGAAGCTGCACGCGGCCGAAGGGGACATCGTCAACGTCGGCGATGTTCTTGTGACCATAGAAGAGGCGGCCGCGCCTGCGGCCGGGGCGCCCGTGATAGCACAGCCGGCGCCCGCGGCGCGCCGCCGCCGACTGCCCGCGCGCGCCGCCGCCGGGGCTGCGCCCAACCTGCACCAGGCCTGCGGAACCGGAGCCGGCGCCCTACACGGGATCGGTCGTCGGCCGGCTCGAGGAGGCGCCTGAGGAGGAAGAAGAGGCGCGCCCGCCGCAACAGATGGCGCCAACGCCGGAAGAGCCGGACGTCCTCGCCATGCCCTCGGTCCGAGCCCTCGCCCGGGAACTCGGCGTCGACCTGAGAGGTCTCCGGGGGACCGGGCCGGGAGGCAGGATCATCAAGCAGGACGTGGAGGATACTGCTCAGTCATTGGCCTACGGCGCCGCCGTTCCCGCGGCCGCGGCCGCGGGTGCCGTGAGGGTCGTCGCTCCCGCTCCCGGCGCGGCGTGCCTCCTTCGCGCCCGCCCCTGCGGCGCCGCCCCCGCCTGGTCCGGCCGCGATGGGGGAAGAGGAGGCCGGACTCGTGCCGGTTCTTGGAGGAGTCATCGAGCGCGACGGCCACGGACCGGTGGAGCGCGTGCTCTTCCGAGGGGTGCGCCGGAGCATGGCCCGCCGCATGGCTGAAGCCGTGGCCAAGCAGGCCCAGGTGACTACCATGGACGAGGCCGACGTCACTATCATCAAGCGTATCCGCGAGAAAGAGAGAACCGTAGCGGCGGAGCGCGGCGTGCGCCTTACCTATCTGGCCTTCGTGGTGAAGGCGTGTACCGCGTCTCTCAAACGGTTCCCGCGTTTGAACGCGGTGCTCGAAGAATCCGGGGAGGAGTTCCTTCTCAAGCGCTACTACAACATCGGCATCGCGATCGATACCCGGAGCGGGCTGATGGTGCCCAATATCAAAGATGCCGACCGCAAGAGCATCTTCCAGATCGCCGAGGAGATCATCGACCTGGTCGACCGGGCGGAGGAACGTCGGATAGAGCTGCAGGGGTTCCGGGGAGGCACCTTCAGCATCACGAACTACGGTGCTATCGGTGGCCTTTTCGCTACCCCCGTCATCAACTACCCGGAAGTGGCGATCCTGGGGATGGGCCGGGTGAGGGAGATACCCGCGGTCCGTGCAGGGAAGATAGTGACCCGTCTTGCGCTCCCGCTGGCGCTGACTTTCGATCATCGCCTGGTGGACGGAGCCGAGGCGACGAGGTTCCTCAATCTGGTCATTGGCTATCTCGAGGACCCGGACCTGCTGCTCCTCGAAGGAGCTTGAGGAGCGCAACGGGGTGGACCGTCTCACCTGCGAAGAGCTGCGCGCGGCCACTCTGGGCTGTGAGGTGGTCCTGTTGGTGGCTACCGACGCCGAGGCGGTCGTTCTAGCGCGTGCATTGGCCGATACCTCCGCCTTCACGGTCGCCACCAAGAAGCTTCTCGTGGGCCACCTCGCAGCACGGCGGGTGGCGCTGGCGGTGAGCGGCATTGACAAGGTGAACGCCGCCCACCTGCTCACCTGTCTGCTCCAGGCGATGGATCCAGGCCCGCGGTTGGTGGTTCAGGTCGGGATCGCCGGGGCTCTGCCCGGAAGGGGCGATTTCGCTTCGGCCGCGGTGGGCGATGTCGTGATCGCCACCCGCGAAGCCTATTCGGACACGGGGAGTTCGAGTCCGGCAGGCTGGCTGTCCGCTCGAGAGCTCGGCTGGCCCATCGGGCTTGTCGACGGGGTCGAATCGGGGGGCGTCTTCCCCATCGATGGCCGGCTCGTCGCCGCCGCTCTCGAGGCGGTCGCGGTAGCGGCGGCTCGGGCGGACCAGACCGCGTCGGCCGCGATCAGACCCGAAGAGCATCCGCGCGTTCTGGCGGGCCCGTGCGTGACCTCATCGCTGGTCACCGGCCTGGCTTCGGAAGCCCGGGAACTGGCCGACCGCTGGGAGGCGGTGGCCGAATCGATGGAAGGCGCGGCGGCCGCCCATGTCTGCGCGCTCTACGGGATGCCCTTCCTGGAGGTGCGCGGCATCAGCAACCTGGTGGGAGACAGGGACCGGGCGGCCTGGGAAGTGCAGAGAGCGGTGGCTGCCGCCTCCTGGGCAGCGCGGGCGATAGTGGACGGGCTGGACGGCCTACCCGTGGCAGAAGTGGAAGCGCGGCCCGTTGAAGGGGCCTGACATGGACCCTCTCCGCCTGGCCTATTCGCCCTGTCCCAACGACACGTTCATCTTCCACGCCTGGGTGCGGGGACTGCTGCCCGACGCTCCACCCGTGGAGGAGCGGCTCGAAGATATCGACACCTTGAACCGGCTCGCGGCCGATGGCGAGGCCGAGGTCGTCAAGGTGTCGTTCTATGCGTTCGGCCATCTGCGGGAGCGCTACGCATTGCTGCATTCCGGAGGGGCGCTGGGGCGTGGCTGCGGCCCGCTGATCGTGGCGCGCAAGGATTCCCTCCTACGCCCGGCAGACTCCGCGGGAGGCATGGCGTCGCTCGCCGACGATCTCAGCCGGGTGCGCCTGGCTATCCCGGGAGAGCTGACCACTGCCGCCCTGCTCTCCGGCCTTTTCACCAACTCCACAAGACAGCGGGTCGTCATGCCGTTCGACCGCATCATGCCGGCGGTCGCGGCGGGCGAGGTCGACGCCGGGGTGATAATCCACGAGGGGCGTTTTACCTTCGGCTCGTACGGGCTGCGACGGCTGGTCGATCTGGGGGAGTGGTGGGAAGCGACCACAGGTCTTCCCATCCCTCTGGGCGCCATAGCCGTTTCTCGGGAACTCGACCGCGAGGTCCAGCGCGGGGTGGAGAGGGCGGTCTTCGAAAGCGTCTCGTACGCCCGGACCCATCCCGATGCGTCTCGCGACTACGTCGCAGCTCATTCCCAGGAGATCGATCCGGTCGTGTGTCAAGCCCACATCGACCTCTACGTGAACGAAGCGACCCTCGACTACGGGACCGAAGGTGAGGACGCCATCGAGCGGCTCTTGGCCGCGGCAGGTGACGCCGGGCTCATCGACCCGTCGGAGAAGAGCCTGTTCTGGGACGGGACGTAACCGGGGCGGCACCTGCCGGACAGGCTCGCGCGGCCGGTCGGCGGAGACGGCGCGTCCCGGCTGGTATCCTACCCGTCTGATGCTTCACCTCACCGACATCTCCAAATCGTTCGGCACTCAGACAGTGCTCGACGAGGCAAGCCTGCATGTGAAACCCGGCATGAGGATCGGCCTTGTCGGCGCCAATGGAGCCGGGAAGACGACGCTCCTTCGCCTCATCGTGGGCGAGATGTCGCTCGACGGGGGCGAGATCAGCGCCCGGAAGGATCTGCGCGTCGGCTTCCTTCCGCAGGAGATCGAAGAGATCGCCGATCATGCCGTCATCGAGGAGGTGCTCGCATCCCATCTCGAGATCCTCGATGCGGAACGCCGCATGGCCGAGCTTGGCGAGCAGATCGGCCGGGCGTACGCGGAGCAGCCGGCGACTTCCACGGGGACCCGCATGGCCGGCCGAACCGAGCCGCCACACCACGCCGACGGGCTTCTCCACGAGCTCGGGGCTCTTCAGACGGCGTTCGAGAACGCTCACGGTTACGAGCTCGAGACGCGGGCTCAGACCATCCTGCGCGGCATGGGCTTCCGGGAGACCGACTTCCGGCGCCCCATAGTCGAGCTGTCCGGGGGCTGGAGGATGCGGGTCGCGCTGGCGCGGCTGCTGCTCGAGCAGCCCGACCTGCTGTTGATGGACGAGCCGACCAACCATCTGGATCTCGAAAGCCTCATCTGGCTCGAGGAGTTCCTTCTCAACTGGCCGGGAGCACTGGTAGTGATCAGCCACGACCGGTACTTTCTCAACCGGATGGTCACCCACGTCGCCGATCTCGACCGGGGAGTCATCGATCTCTACGCCGGCGATTACGACCACTACGAGGAGGAGAAGAGGCAGCGGTACGAGGCGTTGGTCAACGCCGCCAAGAACCAGCAGCGGGAGATAGACTCCGCCGAGGCCTTCATCCGCCGTTTCCGCGCGAAGAACACCAAGGCGAAGCAGGTGCAGCAGAAGATCCGCAAATTGGAGCGTACCGAACGGATCGATGCCCCGACCCTGGAGCGCAAGACCATCAAGTTCCGCTTCCCGCAACCGCCCCGCACCGGCCGGGTGGTCGCCGACGTCAAGCACGTCCGCAAGGCCTACGGTGACCTCGTCGTCTACAAGCGGCTCGATCTGGTGGTCGAGCGCGGCGAGAAGATCGCGCTGGTTGGCCCCAACGGCGCCGGGAAGTCGACCCTCCTCAAACTGTTGGCGGGGGTCATCGAGCCCGACGCGGGGGCGGTGAAGCTTGGCCATGCGGTGCGCCGCGAGTACTTCGCCCAGCACCAGCTCGAGGTGCTCCATCCGGACACGACGGTGCTCAAGACCATGGAGGAAGTGGCCGGGCCGGTCGGGCGCCTTCCCGAGGTGCGCGGGTATCTGGGGACCTTTCTCTTTGGTGAGGACGACGTGACCAAGAAGGTGGGCGTCCTGTCGGGAGGGGAAAAGGCGAGGCTGGCTCTGGCCCGGATGCTGATGGACCCGGCGGGGCTACTCTTGCTCGATGAACCGACGAACCACCTGGATATGGATTCGCGCGCCGTCCTCACGGAGGCGCTTCGCCAGTTCGAGGGCTCGGTGGTGTTCATCAGCCACGACCGCCACCTGATCAACGCTATCGGCACGAAGGTGATCGAAGTCAGGGACGGCCGGCTGAAACACTACCCCGGAGACTGGGAGTACTACCTGTGGAAGAAGGCGCAGGACACCATCTCGGCGGCCCCCACCGGACCCGCGGCGCCGCCCGTCGCGGCCCCGGCAGCCGTCGAGGTCCGCCCGAAGGCGCCTGCTGTGGACCCGGACGGCGCGCCCCGGCTAGGCTACCAGGAGCGTAAGGATCTGCAACGGCGCTATCGGCGAGCCGAAAAGACGGTGTTCGCCCTGGAGGAGCGTCAGAAGCAACTGGCGGCCCTCCTCAGCGACCCGGTCCACATCTCCGATTACGAGCTGCTCTACGCGACCAGTGAAGAGCTGACGACCGTCAAGGAACACCTGGTTGCCGCGAACGCCCAATGGGAGGAACTGGCCGAAGCGGTCGCCACGCTCGAGGAGGAGCGGTCCTCGGCTACCGGTACTTGATCAGTATCGGATACGGATTGATCGCGGCCCCGCCGTTGGGGCGGATCTCGAAATGGAGGTGTACCGCGCCTCCGCTCGCGTTGCCGGTATTCCCTGCGTAGCCGATCACCTGGCCGGCGCTCACCCGCACCCCCGCCCGGATGCCGCTCTTTATAGAGGACAGGTGGGCGTAGTAGTAGACGGTCCGGTTGCCGCCGCGCAGGTGGATGGTGATGCCTCCCAGTCCTGAGTTGGAGGGGCTGGTGCTGGTGATGACCCCATCGACCACCGCGACGAGCGGAGTGTTGCGGGCGGTCATGATGTCGCATCCCTGGTGCGACCTTCCGCCTGAACGAGGCGCCCCGAAGGTATTGCTGAAACTGTTGGGGCCGTCCACCGGAAAGACGAAATCTGCTATGACCGGCGGCCTGGACCCAGTGGTGGTAGTCGTCTTATGGGCAGTGGTGCCCGTTGTCTTCTTCTTGGCGGCGGCCGCGGCGGCGACTCTGCGGGCCTCCTCGGCTCTGCGCGCTTCCTCTTCGCGCTGGCGCGCCTCCTCCTGAAGGGTGGCGACACGCTTACGCAGCCGGTTGTAGTCGTCCTTGGAGTTCTCCAGGCCGTTCAGGGTCTTGTCGCGAGCCGCTTCGTACTTCGCGGTCTGCTTCTTCTCGGCAGCCTTCTGCAACGAGAGGTCCGCCTTGAGGGTCTTCAGCTCGTGCACCCGGCCCACAACGGCGTTGACGAGATCGGTGTCGGCCTGGGCGATGTGGGTCACCATGGCGAGGCGTTCCACGACCGCGGCGAGCGAGGTGTCGTCGCCGGCGAAAAGCACGTTCAAGAACGTGATGGTTGCGTCTGAGTTCCGGTTCTTGTACATCTCGGCCAGCCGGCCTTCCAACTGCGCGCGCAACCCGGCGAGGTCGGTCTCGGCCGCGTCTATCTTAGTCTGGACCTCGTCGATGCGGATCTTCGTGCTCTCCAGGTCGTTCTCGGCATCCGCTTGCAGCTTGGCCAGCTTGTCGAGCTTCGCCTGCAGCGCTTTGAGGTCCTTCTTGGCCTGGGCCAGGTCGGCCTTCGTTTTGGCGAGACTGGATGTGGCTGCGGAGGCCTGCGTGAGGCCGAGGCCGGACGGTACGGCCGACCCCACCAGGGTGAAGACCAGGGTGGCGACCACTGCCCACACGGCGATGTGGGCTATTCGTGTCAGCAGGACCCTCGACCGACCGGTTTCTTGCACGCGCTCTCGGGGGCCCTTCCGTTTGACGTCGGGCGACATGCGCGCAGTCTACCACCCCGTGAGCTCCATGATGACCTTGATGATGATGATGTGAGCGATGTAGATCACGAACGAGTGCCTGCCCACGAACGCGAGGGGTCTGTTGCTCGGGACCAGACGAGTCAGGAGGAAGTAGCACGCTATCACCTGCAGGACGAACAGGAAATCGAAGTAGTAGCCGAAGCCCAACAGTATGAAGGGGAAGGCGGAGATCAAGACCAGCGGCAGCGCGTACCAAGCCTTTTGGGTGACGGCCAGGCCATGCAGGTCCACCCTCAGGGCGACGAAATAGCCCACCAGACCGTAGAGAAGGAAGGACAGGTTATAGCTCTCGTACCCGGTGAGGCTCAGGGCGACGATGCAGGCGTACACCAGCGCGGCAAGAGGCCAGGCGATGCGTTTCGCTCGATCGAGCGGGACGCTGACGAGGATCAGCAGCCCCATGGGCAGCAGGACCTCGAAGGAGAAGAAGTAGAGGTCACCCCGGACCAGGGCCAGCAAACGGAAGTCGGGATCGAGGTACTTGGGAATGTTCAGCAGGAAGAAGGCGGCCAGGACTTTCAGCGCCAGCCAGAGCTTCTTGCGTGTCCTGTTCTCCAAGAAGCGGGCAAGGATGACTCCCAGGAAAAGCACGAACCCCATGGGGATCCAGTAGGAGAAGCGGAGGTCGCGATGCAGGGGTGTGAGGTTGGCGATGACGTGATAGAGCACCATCGCGGTCAGGAGCAGACCCCTGTAGATGTCGTACGACCGGACGCGCCCGGTGACCCCGGCCGGCCCTCTCGCGACAATCGACTCCTGGCCATGCTCCTCGAGGGCCGTTCTGCCCACCGGGCGTCTCTCCTTTGTCGTAACGGATCGTTTCGGATCGCGGTGGTCTCGCCGGTCAGCTTATCAGTTGCGCTATGCTGGACCTGTGTCTCGCTCCCTGAAGGAGGAACAAGCATGCCGTCGTTCGACGTGGTCAGCCGGGTCGATATGCAGGAAATGGACAACGCCGTCAACCAAGTGAAGAAGGAGATCGCCACCCGCTTCGATTTTCGGGGATCCAAGACGCAGATCGACCTCGACCGCAAAGAGGGCGAGATCCACCTGCTGACCGAAGACGATATGAAGCTCCGGGCTATCAAGGACATGCTCATAGCCAAAGTCGTAAGGCGCTCCATAGAGCCCGACGCCCTGGTCTTCGGCCCGACTGAGAAGGCCGCCGCGGATATGGTCCGGCAGACGGTGAAGATCACCAACGGTATCGATATCGAGACGGCGCGCAAGGTGGTCAAAGTCATCAAGGACACCAAGCTGAAGGTCCAAACGGCCATCCAGGGCGAGGAGGTCCGCATAACCGGCAAGCAGAGAGACGACCTGCAGGACGCGATAACGACCCTGAAGGAAGCCGACCTGGGGATGCCCCTGCAGTTCGTCAACTATCGGGAATGACCGACCTGCCGCACCATCCGCATGGCCACGTCTTCTTCTCCGGCGACGACCGGCTGGAAGGGATCCTGGAGTGGCCGGCCGGGGCAGGCGGGAGCGACGCGACCGGCGGCGAGGGGGGGCCGCGGGTGGCAGGGGGAGTCGTCGTCGCCCACCCTCACCCTTTGTATGGGGGCACCATGGCCCAGCCTGTGGTCTACCGGGTAGCGCAGGCCTGCCGGGAGCGGGGCTTCGCCTCGCTGCGCTTCAACTTCCGGGGAGTGGGACAAAGCGCGGGGCGATACAGCGGCAGCGACGAATACCGGGACGTGGAGGCGGCCACCGCGTTCCTGCGTGGCCGGTTGGCAGCCGGCGAGCCGGCGGCGGCAAATGGGGGGCGGCGGACGCCTCTTGCCCTGGCCGGTTACTCGTTCGGGAGTGTGATGGCGGCCCTCGCCGCCGGCGCCGGTACCGTGCCCGTCCAGGCACTGGCCCTGATAGCGCTGGTGGTCGGGTGGGAGGAATCGCCGCCGGGCCTGCTCGATGGTCTCGCCAGGTTCCAAGGCCCCGTGCTTGCCGTCTGCGGTGAGTCGGACGATCTCGCCCCTCCCGAAGTGGTGGAGCGGACGCTGGTCGGGCTGCGGCTCGATGTGCGTGTCGCCATCGTCGCCGGAGCGGGGCATCTTTTCGAGCACAAACAGCGAGAGGTAGGCGAGCAGGTGGCCGCGTTCATCGCGGACACGCTTTTGGGGAAGCGGCCGGGCAAAGGCGAGTAGTCCTCGTCGGCCCCGGGTACCATGGCTGGAGTAGCGTCGACTGGAAAGGAGCTCAGCCCGATGGACATGAAAGGTTCTCTGACCGAGCAGAATCTGATGAAAGCGTTCGCGGGGGAGTCGCAGGCCCGCAACCGATACACCTTCTCTGCCGAGGTTGCAGCCGAGGAGGGCTACAAGCAGATAGCCGACCTCTTCCTCGAGACCGCCGATAACGAGCGCGCGCATGCGTTCCAGTTCTTTGGCCTTCTTGAGGGAGGCACGCCCGAGTTCACCGCCTCCTATCCTGCCGGGCCGGCTCACTCCACGGCCGACAATCTGCGCGCGGCGGCCGATGGCGAGTTGGCGGAGTGGGGGACCCTGTATCCCGACTTCGCCACGACGGCTGAAGAGGAGGGTTTCAAGAAGGCCGCCGCGACGTTCCGGAAGATAGCGGGAGTGGAGAAGTACCACGAGCGCCGCTACCGGAAGCTGCTCGCGAACGTCGAGGGCGGACGGGTGTTCCGCAAGGACGGCCCCGTGATGTGGAAATGCGTGGAGTGCGGACACGTCCACGAGGGTGACGAAGCGCCCCGGGTGTGCCCGGTCTGTGGCAAGCCTCAGGGCTACTTCGAGATCTACTGCGAGAACTTCTAGTGCGACGCGCGCTGGTGCCGCCGATCCCGCTCTAGCGCCGCCAATCTAATCCCGAGGTCGTAGTCCGGGGGGAGGCCATGCGCGGTAGCCTCCGCGCATGGCTACTATCCCGAAAAGACGGCTTCTCGTCTACGCAGCAGCCGGCCTTCTCGTCCTCATGGTCGGGGCTTTTGGGCTGCTGGCCATGCGCCCGCCCGGCGGCGTGCAGACGGAGGGTATGGTCTTGGACGTCTCCGGGGCACAGGCCGGGGCTGAAGGCTCGGTCTGGCCGGCGGGGTCGGCCATCCCGGGCCCGGCTGTCTCGACCACCGCAAGCAGCACCACCATCACGGAGCCTCCACTGATCTACGTGCAGGTGGCCGGCGCAGTCCGGCGGCCGGGTGTGTACCAGGTGCCGTCCGAGGCCCGGGCGTTCCAGGCCGTTCTCCAGGCCGGCGGCTTCAGCGAGGAGGCCGACCAGCAAGCGGTACCGTTGGCCGCCCGGTTGAGCGACGGCTGCAGGCTCTACGTCCCGCGGATCGGGGAGGCCATCGCAGGGCCGGCGCTCTCTGCGGATCCCAGTGGGGGCGGGAGCAGCAACACGCCGGCGAGCGGGCCCGTCTTGCTCAACTCGGCCACCCTGGAGCAGCTCGATTCTCTGCCCGGCATAGGTCCGGCACTCGCCCAACAGATCGTTTCTTACCGCGAGGCCCACGGTCCTTTCACCGCGATAGACCAACTCAGCGAGGTGCCCGGCATAGGGCCCGCAAAGCTCGAGCAGTTGCGGCCGCTAGTCGGTCTCTGAGACCCGCATGGCCGCTGACGATCCGCGTCGCGGCGCGACTGCCTGGTTCGTCCGGCGCGCGGGCCTTGCCCGGTGCACGACCGTGGCGACGGTTGCGGGCCTCTCGCTCGCGGCATTCCTCCCAGGGCGCTACCTGGCGGCCATCGCGGGTCTGACCCTAGCGCTGGCGGGGATCCTCGCGGGCCACGTCGTTTCGTGCCTGCGCCCACTCTCCAAGACGGGTCCAGCCGTGACTCTCATCTCCGTCGTGCTCGTCGGGCTTCTCGCCGGCCTTCTCCTGGGCACGCTGAGAGTCTCGTCACTGCTCGACGGGGTACTCTCCTCCCGGATCGGGCAGACGGTGGAGGCGGAGATCGTGATCACCGGGCCCGTCCGTTCCAACTCAGGTTGGCAAAGCGCCACCGCGGTCGTTCGAGCGATCAAGGGGACCGCAAGTGCGCAGGGTGCATCACCCGGCGGGCCCGGGGCCGGCGAGAGGATCCTGCTCGAAGTGGCGCCCGTCCGCGAGGCGACGGGCCCGGTCGCCGAGCAAGGACCCGGGCCGCCTCTCAGCCAGGGTGCCCTGCTCGCCGTCAGAGGCACCTGGCGGGCTCCTCAAGGTCCATCGGCTTCCGGGTTCGACCAGGCGAAGCAACTGCTACACCAGGGGATCCAGGTGGTGCTTCGGGTAGAGGGCGCCACGGACGTGTACTACCGGGGACAGAGGGGCGGGGTGAGCGGCTGGTTCGACCACCTTCGCTCGTCCGCAAAGGAGCACCTCAGTCTCGGACCCGACGCGCGGGTGAATGAGGTCCTGCAGGGCGTGGTGATGGGAGACACCGCGGGGATCGACCAGGGGTGGATGGATGCATTCCGGCGATCGGGCACGGCACATATGCTCTCGGTCAGCGGCCTGCACGTCGCCAGCCTGGCCGCCATAGTGATCGCTCTTGCCGGATGTGCCCGGCTGTCTCGCAGGGCCGGCTTTGTGCTCGCCGCCGCCGCTGCGCTGCTCATGGTGCCCTTTGTAGGCTCCTCGCCACCCATCGTCCGGTCGGCGGCCATGATCGTCGTCGTCCTGGCCGGACGGTTGGTCGGGAGGAGGCGCGACCAGTGGCAGGGGCTGGCGTTCGCCGCGCTGGTCGTGTTGCTGCTCAACCCGTTCGCGATCTTTGACGTCGGGTTCCAGCTGTCGTTCTGTGCCTTTGCCGGGATGCTCGCGCTCGTAGGGCCGATCGAGCGGCTTCTGCATAGCCTTCCGGATTCGGTCCGCGCGAACCTGGCCGTCTCCCTGGCGGCCACCCTTGGGACCGCCCCGGTGTCGCTTCTAGTCTTCGGCAGGACTTCGCTGATCTCGCCCCTCGCGAACCTGTTGGTCGTCCCCACGCTCGCAAGTGTTACAGGGCTGGGGATGGCGAGCGTGCTGCTCGGATTCGTGTGGAGCGGTTTCAGCGTGGCCCTCGATACGCTGGCCTCGCTGCCCATGTCGTGGACCATTCTGGTCTCGACGCTCTGCGCACGCGCGCCGGTTCTCGGCGCCGGCGACATCGGCCGGGTGCTGTTCGCAGCGGCGGCGGCCGCGCTCGTGCTTCCTGCCGCTCTTGCCCTCTCCGGGCGGGCAGTCACCCTGCCTCTCGGTCTACGGCTGCCCTTCTTTCGCCGTTCGGTATCGTGGCTCCGTTCTCGTCGACCGCGCGACCGGCGGCGGGCTGTCGCCCTGGCCTTCGCCTCGATACTTGTGGCGCTCCTCGTCGGGGCCGCGGGCTACCCCGCCGCGGCCAGCGGGTTCCGTTCGGTCGAGCTGTTCTCGGGCGCACGAGGCTGGCCCGCGCAGGTGGAGGTAAGGGTCCTCGACGTCGGCCAAGGGACGGCCGTCCTCGTCCGGACTCCGCAGCATCATGCGGCTCTGTTCGACGCCGGTCCCCAGGGCTGCGATCTTGCAGGGCAGTTGCGCGCGCTCGGAGTGCGGCGCTTGGATCTGGTCGTCATCTCCCATCCCCACGCCGACCATTTTGCCGGTCTTCTCGAGGCGCTCGACTCGCTGGAGGTCGCGACCTTCGTGGATCGGACCGAGGTGGCCGCCCCGCCCGGCGGGGCCGCCGGGAGTACCCGGGCGGCGGGCGCGGGGAAGACGGGCGGGGAGGAGGCGGGACAGTACCTGCAGTTCCGCAAGCGGCTGGCGGCTGCCGGCAGCCGCCTGCTGCAAGCTTCGCCGGGGTCGTCTCTCGCGCTCGATGGCGTCAGCATGGCATTCTTCGGGCCGGCCAGGTCGCTGCTCTTGCTCGATGACGGAGATCCCTGGGGCGGGAGAGGGGGTCCGCCGTCGGGCGACGAACTGAACGGAGGCTCTCTGGTGACGTTGCTGAGCGTGAGAGAGGCCGAGGTACTGCTCCCCGGTGACGCCGAAGCGGACGTCCTGGAGAACTACGACCTTCCGCCGCTCGATGCCATCGTCGTTCCTCATCACGGAAGCCGGGGCGCGGTCTACTCAGCCTCTACTCACCGCTCTGCAGGCCAGGCTGGCGCTCATCTCGGTCGGTAAGAACAACACCTTTGGGCATCCCGACCGAGGCACGGTCGCCATACTGGCCGCCGCCGGAGACACTATCGTTCGCACGGACGAGTGCGGTTGGGTATCCTTGGGTCTGAAGGATGCGGAGATGACCATATCTACCGAGAGGACCCGTCCACGATGACCGATGCTCCCCGCGGAACCGCCCCCCGAGCCGACGCTCGGCGGCCGCTCGGGCCCGCCTATCTGATCGTCGGCGATGACCTCCCCAAGATCGAGGAGGCGCTCAAGCGTCTCAAATTGAGGATCGTCGAGCAGTCGGGGTCCGATCTCAACATCTCCGAGTTCGAGGCGCCGGCCGACTCCGGACCGCAGGTGGTCAACGCCGCGAACACGATGGCCTTCCTGGGCGGCACCAGACTGGTCCTGGTCCACCACGCTGACGCCTGGCAGAAGGCCGACAAAGAGGCAGTGGCTGCCTACCTCGCTTCGCCCGCTCCCGACGCCTGTCTCGCGCTGGTCGCGGAGAAGCTGGCTGCGTCCGACCTGCTGCGGACGGCCATGGAGAAGCACGGCGACGTGCTCGAGTACGCTGCTCCCAAAGAGAGTGAGCTCCCCGCCTGGCTGGTTCGGGAAGCGGGCCGGGCGGGCATCGGGCTCGGTCTTCAGCAGGCCCGCCACCTCGTGGAGCGCTGTGGGGATAATCAGACCATCTTGCTGAAAGAAGTGGAGAAGCTCGACCTCTACGCCGGTCGGCGGATAACCGACGACGATATCCGCCTGCTGACTACGGCGACGGTGGAAGCGAGCATCTTCGACCTGCTCGACTCGCTTGCTCTCGGAAGAGGGGCGGCCGCGTTCTCAGCTGCCGACGAACTGCTCAGCGCAGGGGAGAGGCAGGAAGTGCTCTTCTACCGGATCCTGCGCCACTTCCAGTCATTGAGCAGAGTGGCCGCGCTCCGGGACGCCGGTCTTGACCGAGACGCCATTCAGGCCGAGTTGAAGATCAAGGCGTTCCCGGCGCGAAAGCTGGTGGAGCAGGCCGGCCGGCTCGGGGCGGAGGGGATAGCGCGGCGGCTGGCCGTGCTGGCCGATACAGACGCCCGGATGAAGGGCATGGGAACGCTGCCCCCAGAGATGGAGTTGCAGTTGTGCCTTGGCCGCCTGCTGGCCGCGTGAACGAGGCAAGCGCCTCGCGTCAGGCGCTTGAGCCAAGCGACTTCGCACCGGACCGCCCTGGGACCCTTCGGGTAGAGCGGAGAGCGCGCCACCCTCGACTTCTTGCGGGCCGCGTTGTTGCCGTGGATGGCGTTTTTCGCGGCGGCCTTGTCGATGGTGGAGGTCAGCTTCTTGGCTGTCTGAGCAGCGGTGTCGGTGTCGCCGGCGGTGATGGAGTCCTTGAGGCGCCGGAAGTGCGTCTTGATGGACGACTTGTAGCGCAGGTTCTCCAGACGCTGCCGCTGGGCGATGCGCACCCGTTTGCGCTGCTGTTTGGTGTTAGCCAACCTCGATCCTCCCGTCTTCCCTTCAGAGTCGACGGAGTTTAGCATAGCCCTCGCACATGGGCAATAACACCAAGAAACGCTTAGCCAGCACCGCCACCTTCCTGGTCCTGGTCGCAGTCAGCTCCCGGATCCTCGGTCTGTTCCGAGAGATCGTCATGGTGACGTACCTCGGCCTTGGCCCGGACATGGGTGCCTTCACAGTCGCCAACAAGGTCCCCAACCTGGTTCGCTCCCTCCTGGCCGATACCGCGCTCACGGCGGCGTTCATCCCCGTGTTCACCGGACTGCTGGAGAAGGAGCGGCGCCGCGAAGCCTGGCAGGTGGCCTATACCATCACCGTTTTGGCCACAGCCATCCTTAGCGTGGTCACGGTCCTGGGGATGGTGTTTGCTCCCGAGGTGGTCAAGGTGGTCGCCCCCGGGTTCAGGAACGACCCCGCGATCGTGGATCTGACGGTATACCTCATGCGGATCATGTTCCCCACCGTCATCATCATGGGAATCGCCGCCATCTTCATCGGGATCCTGAACTCGTACGACCACTTCACCGTCCCCGCGGTGGCCCCTATCGTGTGGAACCTGGTGATCATCACGGCGGTGGTCACCTTCTGGGCCGGTTACGGGGTCAAGGCTCTGGCCTGGAGTTTCCTTGTCGGATGCGTGATCGAGTTGGGCATGATGGCGCCCGGGGTGTGGAATCGGCGCTGGAAGGGTGAGGGCCCTTCTATATACCGACTGGATCTGCGCAGTCCCGAGGTCCGAAGGGTCGGCGTCCTCATCGGACCGGTGATCCTCAGCCTGGGGGTCATCAATTTCAACTCCTTCATCGACACCGTTGTCGCCACCCTCATCAGCCAACCCGCGCCGGCGATCATCGACAAGGCCTTCCGGCTCTTCCTGGTTCCCCAGGGGATCTTCGCCGTGGCGATCGGCACGGTCCTGTTCCCGGCGCTTTCCAGGCACGCTGCCGCGAAACGCATGAAGGAGTTCCGCGACTATCTGTCCATCGGTCTCCGCCAGATCTTCTTCATGACCCTGCCCTTCGCCGCTCTCTTCGCCGTGCTGGCGCTGCCCACCACCCGTCTCATCTACGAGCACGGCAAGGTCACCCCGGAGGACACCGCGCTTGTCGCGTCGGCTCTGACCTTCTTCAGCGTGGGTATGGCTTTCGTGAGCATCAACACGCTGCTGAACCGCGCCTTCTACAGCATCCAGAAGCCCTACCTGCCGCTGATAGTGGGGGCGGTCAACCTGGCGCTCAACGCGGGACTCGACCTGCTCCTCTACAAGCCGCTGGGCGTAGGCGGCATCACTCTTTCGACGTCGTTGGTCAGCCTGTTCAATTCCATCGCCCTCATGTTCCTGCTGAGCCCGCGCATCGGGGGCATAGGGGCGCGGAGAGTCGCGGGGAGTTTTCTCCGGTGCCTGGTCGCTCTCGTCCCGCTTGGCGTGGTCTCGTATGTAGTGTGGTGGGGCTTGGACTCGGTCCTGCCCACGTCCATTGGGTCAGAGGTGCTGTCGGTGGGGCTGGCCTACCTGCTCGGGGGCGCGGCCTACTGCCTGACCGCCTGGGTCTTGCGCATGCCGGAACTGCGCGACGTGATCAACTTGGCCAAGCGCCGGCGGGAGCCGCGGTCGACCGAAGAAGTGATCGATATCGACCGCGAGAACTGAGCAGCTATTTCGCGTGTCGATGGGCGGACCCGCTCGCCCCTTGCGCTAGAATACGTCGCCTATGGCACGTTTCGAGCATATCCGCAATTTCTCCATAATCGCCCATATCGACCATGGCAAGTCGACGCTGGCCGACCGCATCCTGCAGATCACCAACACGGTGGCCGAGAGGGAGATGCGCGAGCAGGTGCTCGACCGCATGGACCTGGAGCGGGAGCGGGGCATCACCATCAAGGCCCAGGCGGTGCGGATCTACTACCAGGCGGAAGACGGCGAGGAGTACGAGTTCAACCTCATCGACACTCCGGGGCACGTGGACTTCACCTATGAGGTGTCGCGTAGCCTGGCTGCCTGCGAGGGCGCCATCCTGGTGGTCGACGCGACCCAGGGCGTGGAGGCGCAGACTCTGGCGAACACGCTGCTCGCCCTCGAGAACGACCTGGAGATCGTCCCCGTGCTCAACAAGATCGATCTGCCCGGGGCCGAGCCCGAGAAGCGGGCGGACGAGATAGCCAGCGTCATCGGCTGCGCCCGTTCCGACATCCTGCACGTCTCCGCCAAGACCGGAGAAGGGGTGCCGGCCGTGCTCGAGGCGGTGGTGAAGCGCATCCCGCCGCCCCAGGGTGAGGCCGAGGGGTCGCCTCGGGCGCTCATCTTCGACTCTGTCTACGACCAGTACAGAGGAGTAGTGGCTTTCGTACGCGTCCACGATGGGACCTTCCGCAAGGACGACCCCTTGCTCGCAATGGCCACCGGGCGCCGCAGCGGTATCGAAGAAGTGGGCATCTTCAGCCCGGACATGCTTAAGACCGACGTGCTTCGCGCGGGCGAAGTCGGGTACATCATCCCGGGCATCAAGGAGGTGGCCGACCTTCGGGTAGGGGACACCCTGACCAGCGCCGCCCGCCCGGCGGCCGAGGCACTGCCCGGATACATGGACATCACCCCGATGGTCTTTTGCGGGCTCTTCCCCATCGACGGGGAGGACTATCCGAACCTGCGGGACGCCCTGGAGAAGCTCAAGCTCAACGACGCCTCCCTGTTCTACGAGCCAGAGACCTCGCAGGCACTTGGCTTTGGCTTCCGGTGCGGTTTTCTGGGCCTGCTGCACATGGAGATCGTCCGCGAGAGGCTGGAGCGCGAGTTCGGCCTGGACCTGTTGGCCACCACTCCAAGCGTGCTCTACGAGGTCGAACTGCTGACCGGCGAGGTCCTCTCGATCAGCAATCCGGTGGAGTTCCCGGATGCCGGGTCGATCAAGGAAGTGCGCGAGCCGTACATAGACGCGAACATCCTCCTGCCTGCCGAATACGTAGGTCCCGTAATGGAGTTGTGTAATGACAAGCGGGGCCGGTTCGTTCATATGGAGTACCTGACCACCGACCGGGTGAGGCTTGAATACGACCTACCGCTGGCCGAGATCGTCCTGGACTTCTTCGACCTCCTCAAGACCCGCAGCCGTGGCTACGCGAGTCTTGACTACGAGTTGAAGGACTACGAACCTGGAGATCTGGTTCGGCTTGATATTCGCATAGCCGGAGACGTGGTGGATGCCCTCAGCCTCATCGTACATGCGGACCGTGCATACACCGTCGGACGGGGCCTGGCCGAGCGGCTCCGCAAGAAGATCCCCAGGCAGCTGTTCGAGGTGGCCATACAGGCGGCGGTCGGCAGCCGCATCATCGCGCGGGAGAGCGTCGCTCCGTTGCGCAAGGATGTCTTGGCCAAGTGCTACGGTGGGGACATCTCCCGTAAGCGGAAGCTCCTTGAGAAGCAGAAGGCGGGCAAGAAGCGCATGAAGATGGTGGGGACGGTGGAGATCCCGCAAGAGGCGTTTCTGGCAGTGCTCGATCTGGGCGAAGGGAAGGACGGCAAGAAGTGACCGTCGAGTACATCGTTCTGGGGGTGATCCTCATCCTCATGGGCGCCGGTCAGATCTACTTCCGCCATTTCGCCGGAGGGGACGACGCCGAGGCGGCGGGCCGCCGTCCGGCGTCGAGCCGGGGAGTACGCAGCGGCCGGGTGTGGGAGAGTTGGACGGCGATCCTGGGTCTTCTTGGGCTCGCCATGGGTATCGCCCTGGTTGTCCTGGGGGTGCTCGGCCGCTGATGGGCCGGCCAGCGGCCGTGGTGAAGCGCTGATCACGATGCGCCACCTCTACGTCCATATCCCGTTCTGCCGCTCGCGTTGCGCCTACTGTGACTTCGCCTCGGAGCCGATCGGCGCCCATCTGCGGGCGGGGAGGGTGGAGGCCTATCTCGAGCGGCTGTGGGCGGAACTGCGGGAACGGACGGGACCGGAAGCCGCGGGCCAGGCGGGGGCCGGAAGTGACTTCTCCGCGCCGCCGCCCGAGCCGGTCGAGACCATCTACCTCGGCGGTGGCACTCCTACGGTCCTGCCGAGGGACCGCCTGCTGTCTCTCGTGGGGCATCTAGCGCGGCTTCAAGAGGGCGTCGCCGATCCGGAGTTCACGATCGAGGCCAACCCGGGCACGGTCGACGAGGGGTTGCTCCGGGAGCTCGCCCAGGCCGGGGTCACCCGCGTCTCTCTGGGTGTCCAGTCGTTCGCGCCCGGGCTGCGCGCCGCTCTCGGCCGCCGTACCGAGCAGAGCGAGATCGAAGAGTCGCTCAGCGCCGTGAGCGCCGCCGTGACCGGCCGGCGGCTGCAGGAGTGGAACCTCGATCTCGTCTTCGGCATTCCCGGTCAATCGTGGGTGGAAGCGGCGGCCGACATCGATGCCGCGGTCGCCGCCGGGCCAACGCATATCTCCCTGTACGACTTGACCTATACGTCCGCCTTTGCCGCCAGGGTCGCGAGGACGGCGGGCGCCGGCGCCCGGGCGGCGGCCGGCGACTTTGCCGAGGAGTACCTGCCCGCCGCGGTCGCTCGGCTCGAAGCTGCCGGATACCGGCGGTACGAGGTCTCCAACTTTGCGTTGCCCGGGCACGAGTGCCGGCACAACCAGGCATACTGGCGCGGCGAGGACTACCTGGGGGTGGGGGCGGCAGCGGTTTCGACGGTCGGGACCGAGCGGCGGACGAACCCGGCCGCTGTTGCCGACTATGTCGCCGGCAAGCCGCCGTCTGTCGAGGCGCTTTCGCGGCGGACACGTTTGTGGGAGAAGGCTATGCTCGGGCTGCGGACGGCTGAGGGTGTGGATGCATCAGAGGTGCTTCCCGTGCTCGACCAGACCGCCCGCGACCGGCTTCTGTCCCAGGATTGCCTGCAGAGACGCTGTGGTAGACTTCGCTTGAATCCAGCCTTTTTGGATGTCAGCAACACGGTCATCTCGACTCTTCTGGCTCCGCCCGAAGAGTCATAATCCACTCGCTTGCGGATGATGTCACTCACAGAACGACAACGAATGATCCTGAACGCCGTCACCGAGCGGTACATCGGCACGGGCGCTCCCGTCTCCTCAAAAGAGCTCGTTGGCGTCGCGGGCCTCGTCGTGTCCTCGTCGACGGTGCGCAACGAGTTCGCCCTGCTGGAGGATAAGGGGTATCTCACGCACCCGCACACCTCGGCCGGCCGGATGCCGACCGACCTGGGTTACCGGGAGTTCGTGGACCATCTCATGAGCGGGCCGCAGTCGAGGTCTCTGGGCCGGCCGGGCGTGGCCCTTGGCGCGCCCGCTCCGCTTCAGCCCGAAGACCTCACCGGCGAGATCGACACCGCCCTCCGGCAGGCCACCGACGCCATGTCCCGAGCGACCAACCTGCTCGCCCTCGCTCTGGCGCCTCGGGTCAGCGGCGCCCGCCTCTGCCACGTCGAGCTCCTGACACTGCATCCGACAGAGCTCATGTACGTGTTCATCGTCTCGACAGGTGGCGTGATGAAAGGATTCGTCGACTGGCCCCGGCCCGTCGACCCCGGCCTGGTCGAGTGGGCGCGGACCTACCTCAACGAGACGCTCAACGAGCACACTCTGACCGCCCGCCTCATCCGCCGGACGCTGGACAACCCGGAACTCAGTCCTCGGGAGGGCGCGTTCCTCAAAGCCCTGGCTCCGGCGTTCGAGCGACTGGTGGACGAGCAGTATCAAGAAGAGTTGTTCGTCGGAGGCACATCTCGTCTGCTCGTCGAGTCTCAGCTGAAGGACATCTCGTCGCTCCGCGACCTGCTCTCGCTGCTGGAGGAACGGTTCCTGCTCCTGCGGGTCATGCGGGCCGTCCTGGGTACCGGCGCCGTCGTGGTCCGCATCGGGAGCGAGCACGAGGCCACGGCTCTTCAACCGTTCTCCATCGTCGCCGCCAGCTACGGGCTGCCCCAGAGGCGGCTGGGCACGGTCAGCCTGGTGGGTCCCACCCGCATGGACTACGAGAAGGCCATCGCCACCGTGCGCGAGACCGCGCAGTCTCTGTCGGAGCTGGTAGGGGAGCGGTACGAATGACCCCCGGCGTATGAAGCGCGACTACTACGAGGTCCTCGGCGTCCCCCGCGACGCCGATCTTCAGCAGATAAAGAAGGCCTACCGCAAGTTGGCTCGCCAGCACCATCCCGACGTGGCCGTCGACGGCCCGGACGGCGAGGAGAAGTTCAAGGAAGCCACCGAAGCGTACGAGGTGCTCTGCGATCCCCAGAAGCGTGAGGCGTACGACACGTACGGTCACGACGGCCTGCGCCGCGGCGCCGGTGGCGCCGGCGGCTTCGATTTCGATGGCTTCCCCGGCTTCGGCGACCTGTTCGAGAACCTCTTCGGCGGGGCCTTCGGGGGCGGCGCCTACGGGGCGGCCCAGCAACGCGGGCCTGCTCGCGGAGACGATCTCGCGATCGAGGTGGGACTGACCCTCCAGGAAGCCGCGTTCGGCGTGGAAAAGGAGATCACGTTCACCGCACAGGGAGTGTGCCCCACCTGCGAAGGCGCGGGTACCACCGATGCTTCCTCCGTTAGGACCTGCCCCGAATGCGCCGGTCGCGGCCAGGTGCGCACCGTCCGGCGCACGATGCTCGGGCAGTTCGTCCAGGCCGGGGTCTGCCCGCGGTGCTCCGGAAGCGGGCAGATCATCGAGAAGCCCTGCGCCGATTGCCGGGGCGCCGGCCGTCGTCCGGCCGAGCGCAAGGTGACGGTGCAGATACCGGCCGGCATCGATGAGGGCCAGCGGATCCGGGTGTCGGGCAAGGGAGGAGCCGGGGAGCGCGGTGCCCGGGCCGGCGACCTCTACGTGCGCATCCGCGTGGCGCCGCACGAGTCATTCGAACGGCACGGCGACGACATCCTGACCGGCGTCGATCTGACCATGGTGCAGGCGGCGCTCGGCACCACTGTGACCGTGCCCACGCTGGACGGGGAGGAAGAGGTCGAATTCGCGCCGGGCACCCAGCCAGGCGATGTGAAGGTGTTGCGCAACAAGGGAGTCCAGCGGCTGAACGGCCACGGGCGTGGCGACCAGGCGATCACGGTGCGGGTGATCGTACCCCGTGATCTCGACGAGAAGCACCGCCGGTTGCTCGAAGATTTCGACGGCGCGGTGGGCGCCGAGCACTACGCCGAGCGCCCCGAGGGAGTGCTCCACAAACTGCGCAGCTTGTTCACCGGCTGATGGCCGGACTCCGCCCCGGGACTCCGGGCGAGAGCGGGGAGGACCGCTCCGTCCGAGTCTCCGTTCCCGAAACGTTGGCGGACGAGGCCGGGGCGATACTCATGGACATCCTTGGCTCTTTCGAGGAGGAATCGGCCGGGGCAAGAGGCGAGCGCGGAGGAGGGCCACCCTCGTCTTCTACCCTCCCGCCGATGGTCCCTCCACCCGCGAAGAGTTGCTTCCACTCCTGCCGGCGGTCTTCGCCGAGCCAGGGGCGCTGGAGGTGGAGAGCGCAAGCGTTTCTCGCGACTGGGTGGAAGGTTGGCGCGAGCACTTCCGGCCGATACTCATCGGGTCGGTCCGCATCCGGCCGCCCTGGGAGCCGCCACTCGAGGCGCCGGCGCCTGTCTTCGCGGCGCCTGCGTGGAGCGCAGCGCCGCCCGAACTTCCCCCCGTCGACGTTGTCATCAACCCCGGCCTCGGTTTCGGCACGGGTCTACATCCCACCACCCGGGGCACCCTGCTGCTACTACAGGAGGGGATGCGTCGGATCGAAGGCTCCCAGCCAAGCCCCTTCGAAGTCTCTCCGGCGGGTCACTCGGCCGGCTCCCCGGGAGGCCGGGGCCCGCTCGTGGACGTGGGCACCGGCTCGGGCATCCTCGCCATTGCCGCGGCAAAACTGGGCTGGGCGCCGGTCGTGGCCGTGGACAACGATCCCGTAGCCCTGGTGTCGACTCGGGAGAACGTCGCAGCGAACGGTGTGCAAAGCGAGGTCGAGGTCCATGAGGAGGATATCGGCGGCGCCGACGAGACATGGTTCGGTGACGCCACCGTCCTTGCCAACATGACCCTGGAGCCGGTCTCGCTTCTCCTCCGGCGCCTGGCCGGCGCGACCGCCCGTCCCCGCCGACTGGTCGTTTCGGGCATCCTCGCCGGAAGCCAGGAAGAGCAGATCATGCTGGCCGCGCACGAATCCGGGTTCACTGCCGGGCGCCGCCTTTGCGAGGAAGAATGGGTCAGCCTCGAACTGCTGCCAGACCGCCCCGAGGGGTAGGAAGCGTCGTGGCCCGACACCGCAAAGGCAATAGCCGCTCCGACCGGCGCCGGGCGACCCTGGTCAGGGCCGGTCTGATCCCGCCGGGAGATCCCACCGGCCGTTCCTCGACCATCGCGGGGATCATCGTCCGGCATGGAAAGAGTCTGGAGGTGGAGCCGCTCTTCCAGCCCGGTCCCCCTCTGCCCGTCGAGCGCGGGCCCGTCAAGCCGCAGCCCGGGGATCTCGTCCTATTCACGTTCTCATACGGGTTCAGGGCCCAGATCGTCCGTCCTCTCGGCAAGAGCGGCGTGTTGAAGGACGTGATGGAGGCTCTGCTCGCCGACAGCGGCATCCGCCGCGGCTTCAGCCAGCCGGTCCTGGCGGAGGCGGCCAAGGTGGCCTCGCTCCACGAGGTATCCGACGCGGACCGGGTGGACCTGCGCGGCCTCTACACCTTCACGGTCGATCCGGAGATGGCCCAGGACTTCGACGACGCGCTCTCCTTCGCAAGGCAGGCGGACGGAGTCACCACCGTCTACGTCCACATCGCCGACGTCTCGTATTTCGTCGCCGAGGGCACGGCCCTCGACCGGGAGGCGCTCCGCCGGGGCAATTCGGTGTATGTGGCGACAGGCGTGGAGCCGATGCTGCCTGCAGTGCTCTCTTCGGGGGTCTGCTCGCTGCGCCCCGACGAGGACCGCAAGACCGTGACCGTCGAGATGGACGTCGACGACGCAGGCCGGGTGCTTCGGACCCGCTTCTATCGCTCGCTCATCCGCAGCGACGCGCGCCTCGACTACGAGCAGGTGGAGCGGATGCTTCGCGGCGTCGAGCCGGCCGGCCAAGACCTGGCAGCTCCCCTTGCGCAGGGGAGGGAACTCTCGCAGACCCTCCGCCGCCTCAGACACGAACGGGGAAGCCTGCGGGTGGAGTCGACAGAGCCGGAGTTCGAATGGGACGAGGACGGACAGGTGGCGTCGGCCGACCCCGGGGAGGAACTGGAGAGCCACTGGTTCATCGAGAACTTCATGGTGCTGGCCAACGAGCAGGTCGCCTCGTTCCTGGAAAGAGAGCAGGTCCCCACCGTCTACCGGGTGCACGACCTTCCCGACCCGTTCCGGGTGGACCGGCTGCTGGACGTACTCTCCAGCCTGGGACTCCCGACCCCGCTCTTCGACCCTCTGCTGGCCACTTCAGACGACGTGCGCCGGGTGACGCGGGAGACCGCCGAGTCGATCGACACCCATGCGGCGGCCGGGCTCGGGAAGGCCGCGCTCACGCAGCAAGTTCTCCGGGCGCAGGCCCGGGCCGTCTACGACACCGTCAACATCGGCCATTTTGGACTGGCATCGCCCACGTACTGCCACTTCACATCGCCCATCCGCCGGTATCCGGACCTCCTGGTGCACCGCGCCTTGCTCGGCCGTCTGGGTCTCGGCCCGAGCCGAGCGGCTGCCTTTCTGTCCGAATGGGCGGAACACTGCTCCAAGACCGAGCGCGAAGCCGCCAAGATCGAACTCAAGGCGGACGACATCGTGCTTGCCCATCTCCTCAAGCGGCGCCTCGCCGAGGAGGGCGGGGGGAGCGTGTTCGAGGGCCAGGTGCTGAGCCTCACGCGGCGCGGGATGTTCGTGCTCTTCGATCGCCTGTTCCAGGGCTACCTGTCGGTCAGCGAGCTACCCCGCGACGACTACCGGCTCAACGAGCTGGAGACGGCCCTCGAGGGCAGGCGAACGAGCCGGGCCTACAAGCTGGCCGACCCGCTACCGGTGCGCGTGCTTGCCGTCGACGAGGTCCGGGGGAGGGTCGACCTCACGCCCGCCGGCTCGCGGGACGAGGATGATCGGGACCGCGGGAGCAGAGGGCGCTCCGGCCCGGAGACCACGCCCGAGCGCCCGCCAGGCCGGGGGCGTCCGCGCACCTCGGGTGCCGGCCGGGCGCCGCGCCGCGGTCGCCGCTAGCGGGCTTGGTATACTCCCCGCCCATGAAGCCCATCGGTGTCAAACTCATCGCCCAGAACAAGAAGGCCTACCACGACTACCACATCGAGGAGACGCTGGAGGCCGGCATCGCCTTGACCGGGACGGAGGTCAAGTCCCTCCGCGCCGGCCGGGTGAACCTGCGCGACTCCTACGCGGCCGTCGAGAACGGCGAACTCTAGCTCGTCGGCGTGCACATCAGCCCCTACGAGCAGGGCAACATCTTCAACCACGATCCGCTCCGCAACCGCAAGCTACTGGTCCACGCGCGAGAGATCCGCCGGCTGTACGGAAAGGTGAAGGTGGCGGGCTACACGCTGGTGCCCACCAAGCTGTATTTCAAGGACGGCCGGGTCAAGGTGGAGGTCGCGCTGGCGAAGGGCAAGACCACCTACGACAAGCGCGAGACTCTGGCCAAGAAAGAGGCCCAGCGCGACATGGAGAGGGCTTTCCACTCGCGCGGCCGCGACCGGGAGTAAGCCGGCCCGTCTTCCGCATGCTGTATAATCGCTATGCTCAGAGAGCGCGGCGTCAGGGTCGTGCCCGCTGGGCCTCGTGGGGGCGACATGGTTTCGACGGGGCTCATGTCTGAGTTTGGGTAGCGAGCCGAGATCCCGGCCGTTCTCGTTAAACAGGCTGGAAAAAAACAATTGCCAAACCTGAATTGGCTCTGGCCGCTTAGTCTGAACAAGACTTAAGCGCCTGTCGCGCCTCCCGTGTCTGCCGGGGAGGGCCGCGGCATAAACCAGGCGGGCTTACCTCCGGCGAGGGCCGCCGGCGTCGGGGGAACATCAAGGTGGTTGGCCGGACGCACCCAGCTCCTACGGGGGCGCGAGGCGAGAAACATAGTAGGGGCTACGCTCGTAGACACCTGGGCCAGACGGGTTTCGGACGGGGGTTCAATTCCCCCCGCCTCCACCTGACCCGCTGCTCCGACCGGCGGGAATCTGACGCCGACCCGAGGGGTGGGACATCAGCGACGAACGCATCAACTACTACAAGGCGGAGTCAGACGGCGCCGCAGAGAAGGTCGGGCCGGCGCGGGCAGGAGTCCAGACCGGACGGGGGCGCCGGTTCCGGATTCTCATTGCGATGGCCGTCATCATCCTGGCCATGGTCATCGCTTTGATCTTGCTGAGCTTGGCCGACGGACGAGCGACGGATTCTTCTTTCAGCGGCGTGCTGATCGCCTCTTCTGGGCCTGCGTAGGCCTCGCGCTCCTAACCCTGCCGCACCGCCCCCACCGCGACGACTGTGCTAGAGGAATCCGGCTGCCTTGCCGTGCTCCCGCGTCGCGGCAGAACTGAGCTATACTCGTGCCGAACAGGCAGCCCGGCCCTGGTCGTCGAGTATCAGGGGCGTGGTGTAGCCGGGCTTCGATGACCGAGCAGCAGATGCGAAAGCTCTGCGGGACGCTTTGAATCCCGCGGAGCTTTTTCGTGTCTGGAGGCGCTGATGGTCGAAGTCGAGCAGAGCAAGACGGGGGTCGAGTCCAGCCTCTCGCCCCCGCGGCTGGTGGCGCCGTCACCTGTGGGAGCGGACGTAGGCCGCCGGAAGACCGGGGTGGCCATCCTGTCGGTCTGCTCCAACACCGCCCTCATCCTCATGAAGATAGCGGTGGGACTTCTCATCGGGTCGGTGGCCGTCATATCGGAGGCCATCCACTCAGCCGTTGACTTGGTCGCGGCCCTCATCGCTCTCTTCGCTGTGCGAAAGTCGAGCGAAGCTGCCGACGAGCGCCATCCCTACGGCCACGGAAAATTCGAGAATATCTCCGGCACCGTCGAGGCCCTCCTCATCTTCATCGCGGCGGCGTGGATCATCTATTCCGCCGTGCGCAAGCTGATGCATCCGCAAGAGATCGAGATGGCCGGCTGGGGGGTAGCGGTCATGTTGGTCTCGGCCATCGTGAACACGTTGGTCTCGAGGCGGCTCTTCAAGGTGGGCCGTGCGACCGACTCGGTCGCCCTCCAGGCGGACGGGTGGCATCTGCGGACCGACGTGTACACCTCGTTGGGCGTGATGTTCGGGCTCCTCGTCATCTGGGTGGGCAGCCGCATTTGGCCCAGCGCCAACCTGGGCTGGATCGACCCGGTGGTCGCCATCGTCGTCGCTCTGATGATCATCAAGGCCGCCTATGATCTGACCCGGGAATCGGCCCGGGATCTTCTCGACGTAAGCCTTCCGGACGAGGATGTGCAGTGGATACCGGGCTTCGTCAAAGAACGTTGGCCGGCAGTGCGCAGCTTTCACCGGCTGCGGACGCGAAAGGCCGGCTCCACCCGGTTCATCGACTTCCATCTGGCAGTGGACGACCACATGTCGGTGGGCGAAGCGCACGAACTGGGCGACGAGATAGTCCTGGCTATCAAGGAGCGACTGCCCGATTCCCGCGTTCACATCCACGTCGAGCCGTGCGCCTACCAGTGCCCGGAGTCCTGTGAGAGCGGCTGCTCCGTGCCCGTGGAAGCGCGCCACGGGGGAGAGGAGGCCCGATGACCGGAGCCGATGACGACCCGCGCCCGGGGCGCGCGGCTGATCGAGGCGGCCCTGCGCGCCGGAGCGCCGGCCCTTGACGAGTCCGCGGGCAAGGAGCTATTCGCGGCCTACGGCATCCCCGTCCCTCGCGGCTTCACGGCGCGCTCCGCCGACGAGGCCGTGCAGGCTGCGGCCGACCTGGGCTACCCGGTGGTGATGAAAGGATCGGCCGCCGCGGTGCAGCACAAGACCGACGCCGGCCTGGTGCTCCTGGGCCTCTCCGACGAGAGGGAGGTGCGCGAGGGCTACCGGACGCTGGAAGCGCGCGCGGCCGCGGCTCGTGTGTCCCTGGATGGCGTGCTCGTCGAGCATATGGTGCAGGGCAAGCGTGAATTCGTCGTCGGGCTGATACGCGACCGTCTTTTTGGTCCGGTCGTCATGTTCGGGCTCGGCGGCATCTTCACCGAGGCGTTGCACGACGTGGCGTTCGCGGTCGCTCCGCTCTCCGACGAGGATGTGGAAGAGCTGGTCGACTCCATCGAGGCCAAGGTCCTCCTGGGGCCCTTCCGGGGCAGCCCAGCCGTCGACCGGCCGGCGCTGGCCGGAATCATCAAGGCTGTCGCGAGGATAGGAGAGGATCATCCGGAGATCCGGGAGGTCGACGTCAACCCGCTCTTGATCGACGGAGCCGCTCCAGTGGCCGTCGACGCGCTGATCGCCGTCGGCGACCCGGTCCTGGTCTCCACGCGCCCGCCGGCCGACGTCTCCCGGCTCGACGCCCTGGTCGCTCCGCGGAGCGTGGCGGTGGTCGGGGCCTCCTCGGACACGAACAAATGGGGCGGCATGTTGGTGGCCAACCTCCAGCTCGGTGGTTTTCCCGGTCCCATCTACCTGGTGAATCCCAAAGGCGGGACCATCCTCGGGCTTCCCGTCCACCAAAGCATCTCCGAGTTGCCGGAGGTGCCGGATCTGGCCATCGTGGCCGTCAATGCGGCGCTTGTCGATGCCGTTGTTGACGAATGTGGCCGAAAGGGCGTGGCGGCGGTGGTCGTCGTCTCGGCGGGCTTCTCGGAGACGGGACCGCAGGGCCGGGCGCTGGAGGACCAGATCGTTCGAACGGCCGAGCGCTACGGCATGGCCCTTGTCGGCCCCAACTGCATGGGGGTCATCTCCTCGCACCACAAGCTGTATGCCACCGGGTTCACCCTTCTCCGGCCCGAACCGGGCGGGGCCAGCATGGTGTCGCAATCCGGCAATCTGGGGACGCAGCTGCTCGTGGCCGCCGAGCGGCGCCAAGGCGGGGTGGGCACGTTCGTCGGCGTCGGCAACGAGGCGATGATCGACGCGGTGGATTTCATCAACTACCTCCGCACGGACCCGCTCACGACCACCATCGTGGCCTACATGGAGGGATTCGACGACGGTCGCAGACTGCTGGACGTGGTCCGGCAGACCTCGCTCGGAGAAACCGGTGGTCGTGCTGCGCGGGGGCATGACCGACTACGGGGCCAAGGCCGCGGCCTCGCATACGGGCGCGCTCACCTCCTCCGGCGCCGTGTTCAGCGGCGGCGGCCCGCCAATCGGGAATGATCGTCACCACCGATCCCGACGAGTTCATGGACCTCACGTTCGCCCTGGCCTACATGCCGCTGCCTCCGGGCAAGCGGGTGGCGGTCGCCACCATGGGGGGAGGGTGGGGCGTCCTGGTCTCCGACGAGATCGCCCGCTGCGGTCTGGAGCTCGCGACTCTTTCCCCGGACGTCATCGGCGGGCTCGACCGCCTGCTGCCGCCCTACTGGAGCCACTCGAACCCCATCGACCTCGTCGCCACGATCACCCCCGGCGTGCCCGAGGCCGTCGTCGAGATGCTGGCGGCGAGCGACGCCGTGGACGCGGTGCTGGTCATGGGGGTCATCGGGTCCATGAGCGAGAGCCGCCGCGCGCTGAGGGAGATCGAGCGGCTCAAGCAGTGCGCTTCCGACGGCGCTTCGCCGGGGAACGGCGGCGCGTGCGAGCCCGAGGCGGCCGAGCCCGAACTGAGCGAGCGGGAACTGGCGTTCATCAAGGAGATGGCGGGCTTGATGGACCGCTACTGCAAGCCCATCATCAACATCTCCTTCAAGCCGATGACCCAGGCCGTCTACTCCACGGGAGGAAGGTATTCCACGTTCGTGCTGCCGTCACCGCTACGAGCCGTGCGGATCCTGGGGAAGATGGCTGACTACAGCCGGTTCCTGCAGAAGAAGGGCCGCGACCTGCGCTGTTGACGGGTCAGCGGAGTCGTATCCGCCCCGAGCCACGCCTGGTCGCCCGAGCGGGTGAGCTTGGCCCCGAAAGCGGCGCTCAGCCTGGTCAGGCGGTCGAGGATCGTGTCCGCTGCCTTTCCCGTCACCGCCGCCGGGTATCCCGTTGGCGTCGCTCAGGTAGACCGGGATGATCCGGGCGACCGGCGGCCCGGTGGGATGCAGAGTCACCCGCAGGACGAAGGCCTGGCCCGTAGGCCCGGGGCGGTGGTCGAACACGAAGTCGCCGAGGCTGTAGGCGATGAGCTTGTCGTTGTACACCTCGAGACCCTGGATGACGTGGGGATGGTGGCCGAGGATAAGATCCGCGCCCGCGTCGACGGCCTTGTGGGCCAGCGCACCGCTGGTAGCGCCGCGGCCTGCGACGTGTACTCGGTGCCCCAGTGGAAGCTCACGATGACGAAGTCCGCCTTCTTCTCGGCCGCCGCGATGGCCTCCAGGACCTTCTAGCCGTCGCCGATGGTGGCCACTCCCGGGCGGTCGGTCCCTGCCGCGAACCCGCTCGCGAACTTGTCGGTGAAGGCGAGTACCGCCACCGTTCCGGCGGGCGTGTCCACCATGGCCGGCCGTCCGCGCAGCCGATATGTCCTTGCCCGCCCCGGCGTGCGCGATGCCGACCTTGTCGAGCCGGGCGATGGTGTCGAGCAGGGCCGTCGGCCCACAGTCGACGGCGTGGTTGTTGGCCATGCTCACCACGTCGACCCCGGCCGCGGCCGAGCCCGGACGCGAGGGCGGTGCGGCTGCGGAACGTGTATTCCTTCCACGCCAGCTTGGTGCCCTTGTCGGAGATGGGCCCCTCGAGATTGACGAAGGCCAGGTCCGCCGTCTGGAGATAGGGTGCGACTTTGGCCAGGGCCGCCGCGCCGCCATGAGCGTCGATGTACTTGCCTACCAGGCGGTCGCCCTGCACGTCGCCGCCGGCGGCGACCGTCAGCGACGGCGGAGCTTTCTCGGTGGTGGAAGTGGTGGAAGTCGTGGGCGGCTCGGTGGTGGGCGGCTCGGTGGTAGGAGGCAGGGTGGTGGGTGGAGCGGTCACGGCGGCACCGGTGGACAGGGTCGACGAAGCGGCGGCGATGGCCGAGCCGGACGTGGTGGTCGCGGCCGATGCGCCGGCGTGAGAGCGCTCGCGTAGCGTAGACGGCCACCAGGGCAAGAGCGACCTCCCATAGGAGGATGGCGACGACCGCCAACCTGCGATCGACGATCCGTCTTCCTCCTCGGTGTGTCCGCGCCGGCCATATCAGTGAGTATAATAGCCGAGCCTCCCGAGCAGGAGAGGCGCTCATCATTCCCGGGGGACCGGCACGCTGCGGAGCGGCGCAACACATTCGGAGAGGTGCGGTTGATGCGTCCCGTTGGCAGAGGCAATACAGGCAAACAGGTGGTCGACATACAGACGCGCCTTGCCGCCCTGGGCTACTTCCTGGGCGACGAAGGGGCCGACGGCTTCTTCGGGCCCCACACCGAGAACGCCATCCGCGCCTTTCAGCAGCAGCGGCTGCTCTCCGCCGACGGCATCGTCGAGGACAACACGTGGACCGAACTGGTCGAGGCCGGCTACCAGCCCGGCGACCGGCTCCTCTACCTGCGAGTGCCGTACATGCGCGGCGACGACGTCCTCTATCTGCAGCGCAGGCTCGACGAGCTGGGCTTCGATTGCGGGCCGGTGGACGGGATCTTCTCGCCCCCGCTCGAGGTGGCCGTCACCGAGTTCCAGCGCAACGCGGGCCTCAACGTGGACGGCATCGTGGGCGAGACCACGATGGACCGGATCCGGCGGCTGCAGAAGGTGGGGGACGAAGGGCGGGCGGTCAACATCCCGGACCGCATGGACGGCTACGTGGGGCTGGACTCTCTGCCCGGCCTGCGAGTGAGCATCGACCCTGCCCACGGCGGCCGCGACAGGGGCTTCCAGGGGCCGAACGGGATGAGCGAGAAGGACGTGAACCTGACTCTCGGCATTCGGCTGGCCGAGATGCTCATGGACGCCGGCGCGGAGGTGTTCCTCCTGCGGGAGAGCGACGTCAACCTGCCGCTCTACGAACGGACCGACGCCGCCAACGTGTGGGAGCCGCACATCCATATCTGCCTCCACCACGCCCACTCCGGCGATCCGAAGGTCCAGGGGGCCGCCTCCTACTACTTCGCGAACTCGGTCTATCTGTCCAAAGCGGGCAAGCGCTTGGCAGGCTACCTCGTGGACTGCTCTCAGCCGGGATCTGGGGCGGGTGGACCTTCGGAAGCACGGCCGCAACTACGCCTGCCTGCGCGAGGTGAAGCCGCTTGCCGTCATGGTCGAGCCGGGCTTCCTGAGCAATCCGGATGAAGGACGGCGGCTATCCGAGCCCGAGACCATCGCCCGCGAGGCCCAGGCGATAGTGCACGGCATCGAGGCCTATCTGGCCCGACTGTAGCGGCAACCGGCCGGCCGGTCGGTGCCGCCGGCCAGGAAAATGGTATAGTGGAGCCGAATTTCCAGAGGGGCGGTGCGAGCACTGCTCCGGTCCGGAAAACTGTCAGGGAGGCACCGACATCACCGGCAACGTGAGCGGCATCGGGCGGCGTCTCATCCCATTCTTCGTAGCTTGTGCAGTCATCGCGCTCGTCGCAGCCGGTGTCGCGTGGGCCGAGACTCCCGCCATCAACAAAGCCAAGAGCCAGGCCGACGCTCTGCGCGAACAGATCGACGCATTGGACGCCCAGGTGGAAGTGGCCGTCGAGGAGTACAACACGGCCAACGCCAAACTGGAGCAGACCCAGGCGGCTGCGGAGGAGAACGAGCAGAAGCTGGCCGTGGTCGAGGCCGACCTGGAAGAAGCCAGGGCCCGCCTCACCGACCGCGTCGTGGAGATCTACAAGGAGGGCCACCTCGGCGTGCTCGACACTCTGGTCGGCTCCGCCTCGTTCTCCGATCTCATCAACCGGCTCAGTCTCATGGAGCGCCTCAGCAAGCAAGACAGCGACCTGGTTGCCCAGGTGACGGCGTACCAAGATGAAGTGACCACCCGCAAGGCCGAACTGGCCCAGCAGATGGAGGACGAGAAGCGGTACGTCGCCGACGCTGCGGCTGCCGAGCAAAAGGTCACGGCCCAGCTTGCCGCCAAGGAGAAGGCCCTCAAGGGCAAGGAAGCCCAGATAGCTCAGCTGGAGAAGGAAGAGGCGGCGCGCCAGGCGGCACTGGCGGCCGCGGCCAGGAAGGCCGCCGAAGAAGCGCGGAAGGCGAGGGAAGCCGCGGCTGCCGCGGCCAGGGCGACCACCACGACCACCCACCGGGCGACGACCACCACGAATACGACCGCGACGGGCGGGCATACGACGACGACCGGTCATTCGACGACCACCGACGGCAGCACGGCGACGACCAAGCACACGACGACGACGGCCCACGCCACCACGACCACGACCGATCCTCCTTCATCCGGGGGGTCGACCGGTGGGGAGGTCGTCGACTACGCCCTCAGGTTTCTCGGCACCGCCGTACGTCTGGGGAGGGTCCACTCCCTCCGGATTCGACTGCTCGGGCTTCACCATGTACGTCTACCGTCACTTCGGCATCTACCTGCCGCACTCGAGCAGCATGCAGTCGGGATACGGAGCAGCCGTATCCCGCGCCGATCTGCAGCCCGGCGACCTTGTGTTCTTCTATAGCCCCATCCACCACGTCGGTCTGTATATCGGCGGCGGGAAGATGGTGAATGCGGCGGGCACCGGCAAGGGCGTGCGCATCGACTATCTTTGGAGCTCCTATAACTGCGGCCGCCGGATACTTCGCTAGCTCGCCACCGCCTGTGCCGCCGATCGCCGTCTTCTACGATCCCCTGTTCCTCGAGCACGAGACCGGCGAGCATCCGGAGAACAAGCGCAGGCTCGTGGTCGCCAAGCAGACGCTCCTTGACAGTGGTCTCGACCTTGAGTGGGTGACCCCCGAGCCGGCGCCGGTCTCGGCGATCTCCCGCGTTCACGACGCCGGCTACATCGAGTCGGTCCGCAAGCTGGCCCAGGACGGGGGCGGCTGGCTCGATCTGGATACGGCGGTATCGCCACGATCCTACGAAGCGGCGATACTGGCTGCCGGCGCGGGGCTCATGGCGGTGGACCGGGCGCTCGAGACCGGCCAGAAGGCGTTCATGCTGGTGAGGCCGCCCGGGCATCACGCTTGCCGCAGCCGCGGCATGGGCTTCTGTCTGTTCAACAACATCGCGGTGGCTGCCGCCCATGCCCTCGAGGAGCGAGGGCTGGAGCGGGTGCTCATCGTCGACTGGGATGTTCACCACGGCAACGGTACCCAGTCAATGTTCTACGGCGAGCCTCGTGTGCTCTTCTTCAGCACCCATGAGGCCGGCCACTATCCAGGCACGGGAATGGCGCGGGAGGTCGGCTCGGGGGATGCGGCCGGGTACACGGTCAACGTGCCCTTGCAGGCCGGCGGAGGCGACGGAGCAGTGCTGCAGGCGTTCGAAACGCTACTGGCACCGCTGGCGCGGGCGTTCAAACCGCAACTTCTGCTGGTGTCGGCCGGGTACGACCCGCAGTCGGGCGACCCGCTCGGCGACCTTCTCTTCTCGCGGACCTCGTTCCAGTGGATGGCCGCCCGGCTGGTGCAGTTGGCCGAGGAGACCGGAGCGGCCGGTCCGCTGTGCTTTCTCGAGGGAGGATATGTCCCCGCCATGATGGCCGACTCGGTGGTCGCCACTCTCGCGGGTATGGGGGGAGAGGCGCCTGCGTTCGAGCCCGCCGTCACCGCGGACGAGCGGGCCGACGTCCGCGAGACCCTGGAAGAGATCAAGCCCTACTGGAAAGAGGCGTTCTAGCAGCACGCCGGGGTGCCCCTGCGCCCCCGACCGGCGCGATGCTCTCGATTCTCTCAAGTCGCCGGCCGTTTCCTCCGACACTGTATGAAGAGGACGACCGACGCCGCTCGCCGGTGTCGCGCGTGAACGCCCGGGAGAGGTCTTGATGAAGAACATCGACGAGTTGCTGCTGCAGGTCAAGGAGGCGGGCGCCTCCGACCTTCACCTCAAGGTCGGCAGCCCTCCGGTCATCCGCGTGGACGGCGAACTGCGCGAACTGAACGAGCCGACCTGCTCTCCCGAGGACACCAAGGACTATGCAGCCTCGCTCATGAGCGAGAAGCAGATCCGCCGGTTCAGCGAGACCAACGAGATCGACTTCGCCTACAGTGCGCCCAACAGCGGGCGCTATCGTGTGAACGTCTACCGGCAGCGCGGCACCATCTCCATCGCCATGCGCCACGTGGTCACCCGCGTCCCGAACTTCAGCGAGCTGAACCTGCCCCCGGTGGTCCAGCACACTGGCTCTCGAACCGCGCGGCATGGTGCTCGTCACCGGCACCACCGGCTCGGGCAAGACCACGACCCTCGCCTCCATGATCGACCACATCAACCGCAACCTGCGGCGGCACATCGTCACCATCGAGGATCCCGATCGAGATCCTTCACCGCGACATCAAGTGCATCGTCAACCAGCGGGAGATCGGCCTCGACACCGAGAACTACGCCACCGCGCTCAAGTACGTGCTGCGCCAGGACCCGGACATCATCCTCATCGGCGAGATGCGCGACCAGGAGACGGTGCGGACGGCCCTGACCGCCGCCCAGACGGGGCACTTCGTGCTGAGCACCCTGCACACCATCGACGTCGTCCGAGACCGTGAACCGCATCATCGACTTCTTCCCGCTCTACCAGCAGAAGCAGGTGCGCATCATGCTCGCCGGGTCGCTGCGGGGCATCATCTCCCAGCGGCTTCTGGTCCGCGGCCGACGGCAAGGGCCGGGTGCCGGCCGTCGAGGTCATGGTCATGACCGGGCGCATCCGCGACATGATCCTCGATCCGGGCCAGACCCACAACATCAAGACGGCCATGCAGGAAGGCGATTTCTACGGCATGCAGACCTTCGACCAGAGCCTGCTGGACCTGTTCGAGCGCGGCTTCGTCTCGCTCGCGGATGCCCAGCTGGTGGCCAGCAGCCCGCACGACTTCCGGCTGCTCGTGCAGTCGCACGGGCACGAGATGCCGGTGCTGAACTAGGCGTACGGCTGCCAGGCCGGCCTTCGCCCGTCGGACCCGCCGGAGCCCCGGCAGCTTCTTCCGGATGACCGGAGCGCGGCTTCTCCTTCTGGTCGAACCCCATCTGCCAGTTGATAAGCCCCGCGACCAGGGTGACGAACGCCGCCGCGAGCAGCACCCAGAGAAAGCCCTGGGTGGTCACGTCGGCGCCCACCCACACGAAGAGTCTGCAGGATGAGCGCATTCACGAGCACGGTCGACGACCGCGGCCAGAGCCGCGCGCGAGCGGCTTGCTTCTGGCCCGGTGGAGCGGCCGGACCAAGCTGTTGACGAAGCCGAGGAGCACCGCGGCGACCACCGCCGGCCAGGTAGCCTCCAACTGGAATTGTTCGTGGAGCAGCGAGTCCACCAGGTAGAGCGCCAGGAAGATAGCCGACACCGTTCGCCAGCCAGCGAAGCCAGAACTTCACGATGTACCCCACTCGTCGGCGGAGGCCGCGCTCGCTCTCGTAGCGGCGGCCAGCGCGGCCGCGAGTTCTCTGATCCTGTCGCGAGCGGATTGGGGTCGTTCGAGGACGGCTTCGCCCAGAAAGCGGAGGACGTCGTAGGCCATCCAGCCCTCGTCGGCGTAGGGGATGCGGGCCTCCAGCCTCCCATCGGGCAAGGTGGCGAAGTCCACTCCGCGGTCTTCCAGATGCCGCAGCCAGCGGGGCTCGAAGCGGACCGTCGACCAGGTGGCGACATCCCCAGGGACGAAGGGCTGTCCGCTGCGGCCCGACGTCAGGTCCACCTCGGGGCGCGGGCGTGTATGCGTCGCCGGTGAGCCGGGCCGAGCGTATCCGCTCGAGCTTGAACGTCCGCTGGCCCTGGCGAGCAGGCAGTAGGCCTCCAGATACCAGGCTTCCTGGCCGCGGAAGAGCAGGTAGGGCTCCACTCTGCCGGGTTGCGACCTCCAGCCGGCCGTTGGTGAGGTACTCCAGGTCGAGATCCGGCGGTCGCGGATGCCGCGTCTGATGGCTTCGATGACCTCGTGGTCGGGCGGGCGCACGTCGTCGAGCACCACGGCCGCTTCGCCCGGCGCGTCGCCGACGAGCGCGGCGATCTTCTGCCGGACGGGAGACAGCGATTCGAGACCGGGGACGGTGAAAGCGTCGCCCAGCAGATCGAGGGCGAGGAGAAGGGCCCGGGCCATCAGGGGGGAGAGGCGGGCCGGCCGGGAGAACGTATCCGCCATGACGTCCGGGGTCACCCGGACTGCCTCCCTGCTCGGCCTCGGCCATGAGCGCATACGTGCCGCCACCGAAGTTGACCATGTTGACGAGCGACAGGTCTTCCTCTACCTCGTCCCGGTCGAGTCCCAGGTCGTGCTCGACAGCCGCCCAGGGGATCAGGGCCGGCCGTTCGATGGGTCGACGAGATAGTGAAGCAGGGCGACTGCGCGGGCGAGATGTTCCGTGGCTATGGGCTTGTATCTCGTCTCCGGCGTGACTTTCTTCGCGACGCCGGCTCGCCGCCGCCTTCGGCGGCCTTGACGCTCCGCCGGTCGTCGGCCGGCGGCCGGTGGCTGCGTCGGGCGGGCCGGCGTGCGCTGTCGCGCACCCGGTGCAGGCCCTCCGAGCAGGCGTGGCGCGAAGCTCGGCCGGCTCGAGCAACTCGCCGCAACCACCAAGGCCGACCACCCACGAGAGCAGTACGTCCGCGTCCGCGTACGGCACCAGGAACCGGGTGCAGGCATCGTCCTCCGCGGGAAGTGGCTGGACGTGGGGAGCCAGCCGCTCGACGTACCAGGCCAGGTCGTCGCCGACGCTGATCGTGGCCGTGCCGTTGACCGGGTCCGAGCAACCAGGGCGGGCCGGGCACGGTAGGCCGCGGGGTCGTAGTCGGCGGGGACGTAGAAGTCCCGGTTCTTCTCGGTGAGGAAGCGGACCGGTCCGGCGATCCTCGTCACCCGGAAGGTCCGCACGGCGTCGCGCAGGTGATCCCGGCCGACGACGTACCAGTGCCCCTGGATGAAGAAGAGGCTATACGGGTCGACCGTGCGCTCCACGACCGGAGCATCCGGGTCCGCGCCGGGGTAGAAGAAGCGAACCGACCGACCCCGGGCCACCGCGTCCTCCAGGCGGGCGAGTTGCTTGCCTGCCTTGCGGGCATCCTCGTCGGGCGCCAGGGCCACCGGCAGCAGGTCGAACTGCCCCGCGAGTTCGTCCTGCCGGCCGTGGCAGATCGCGGTCAGCGCCAGACGCAGGGGGCGGGCGTACGCAAAGCGGCCGTCAAGCGCGGCCAGGGCCATGGAGAGCGCCGTCAGCTCCGCCGGGGTGAAGTCGACCTCCGGAAGGCGGAAATCCTCCTCCTTCAACAGATATAGCTGCGCCTCGGCGGCGTCGGCTGCGTCGGAGCCGGTGAGGACTCTGATCTCGATGCCTATCTTCGCCAGGTCCGCCCTGTCGCCGTGGAAGCGCCGCGTGAACGTGTCGTCGCTCATGTCCGCAGTAGCCCTCGACCGATTCCTGGATCTCGCGCGCGGTGAAAGGCCTCGTCTTGCTGAGGAGGAAAGAGAGGAGAGAGAGTTGCCGTATGAGTTTGTCGTCGTCCCGGCTCATGCGGTAAGACTAGCGCAGAACACCCGCCGGGTCACCTTGGGGCCGGGCGCATCCGTCCGAGGTCGATACACCTGTCCGTCCCCACCTCTACAATGTCTGGTGATATGAGCACGTCGTCTCCCACCGGTCTTACTCTCATCCTGGGGCCCGCCAACTCCGGGAAGTTGGGCCGCGTGCTCGACTGGTGGGAGGCAAGGCTTGCATCCCACCCGCTGGTGGTCGTTCCCACCGGTCCCGACGCGCGCAGTCTTTCGGCCGAGATGGCCCAGCGTGCGGGCGCTCTGGTCGGCCAGTCGCCGGCCGTCACCTTCGACGGTCTCGTGCGCCTGCTGCTCGGGCGCTCACCCCGCTACGCGGGCGATTTCGAACGCTCGCTCCTCATCTCGCCAGCTTCTGCACGATAGCCCGCCCCAGGCGCCCGGGTTCTCCGCTCGGTTCCCCGGGATGGTCGCCGTCGCCGGATCGCTTCTCGAGCAGCTTGGCGACAGCGGCCGATCTCCCCACGAGATCGAGCAGGCGCTCGGCCGGTGGGCGTCGGCAGACGCGGACTCCGCCCTGCTGGCTGCCGACATTCGCGAGCTGTTGACCGCATACCGCCGCCTCTGCGACCGGCTGGGACTGTCCGACCGCTCCGACTCCCTCAGAGAGGCGCTGACGGCGGCGCGCGGGTGGGCGCGGCCGCTCGCTCTCTACGGCTTCACCTCCTTCACCCTGGCCCAGAGGCGGTTGATCGCGGTCCTTGCGCAGGCCACCCAAGTCGTGCTCGTTTTCGACCACGAGCGGTCACGGGCCCGGGGGCTCACCAGCCAGAGCGAGCTTGCCGCGTGGGAAGCGCTCGCGTCCCACACCGTCGAGCTCACACCGCAGGCTCTTGCCTATACCTCGCCTGCCATCGCCCACCTCGAGCGGTATTTCATGGACGACGGGCATCGGGAGGAGCCCCCGCCGGCATGGGCCGATGAGGCAGGGGTCCGGTTCCTGCTGGCCTCCGGTCAGCGCAACGAGGCCGAACTGGCGGCCGCCCACGTGGCCGATCTCATACGCTCGGGGCTCCGCCCAGGAGACGTCGCCGTCGTGGTCCGGCACATGAAGCCCTGGGGGAGGCTGCTGGGAGATGTCTTCGCGTCCTGCGGCATCCCGTGCCAGGTGGACGAACGGCTCACGCTCGACGAGACCGGGCTCGGCCATGCGTTTCTCACAGGGCTGCGCGGGGTCGCCGGGGACGATCCGGCCGCGGTCCTCAAGTATCTTCGCAGCCCCTTCAGCGGTCTCACCTTGGAGCGGGCGAGCGATCTGGAACTTGACTATCTGCGAAGAACGGCGCGAGGAGTGGCTGCGCTGGAGGGCTGCGCCCCACCCGGATCGCGGCCGCCGCTCGATGAGCTGGTCCGCGTCGTCGGGAAGCGGGCGGAAGGCGCCTTCGTGGACCTCGACGCCGCCCAGGTCCTTGTCCGCCGCATGCTGGAGAACGGTCTTCGCGGCTCGGCCGCTGGTGGCGGCGACGCCGCCACCGATGCCCGAGCTTTCCGGGCGCTGCAGGACGCCCTGTCGAAGCTCTCTCTCCACCAGGCGGAGGATAAGCTCCCGGCCGGCACGCTCCTGGTCGGGGTTCTCCTCCCCGCGCTCGCCCGCATGGCGGTCCCCGGGGGGCCCCTGGGCTCAGAGGATGCGGTACAGGTCCTCACCGTGCATCGGGTGCGCGCCCGCCGGTTTCAGGCCGTGCTCATACTCGGCCTGGTGGAGGGCGCGTTTCCCGGTCGCGCCGACCGGCCGGCGCTGCTGACCGACGGCCAACGCGCTCGCCTGGATTCCATCGGTGGAGGCCTCTTTTCGCCGGAGGCCGACCAGGAGGAAGCGCTTTTCGTACGGGCCGTGTCTCGAGCCTGGAAGGTCTTGCTGCTGAGTGCGCGCGACGCCGACGACGGCGGCGGCTACGCGGGCCAGTCGTATTACTGGTCTCACTGCAAGGCTCTCCTCGGTGTCGGCGAACATGAGCATGTCCACCGCACCCTGGCCGACCAGGTGTTCGACCTGGCCGGCGCTCCCTCGCTACTGCAGTACCTGCGTGCCTGCGCTGCTCAGGGTCTCGACCCTCATCCCGCCTGCGGTCTTTCCTCGCTTTCTCTGCGCGAGTCGGCGCGGCCGAGTGACAAGGCCGCGCTCGTCTCCGGCCAGGTCCTGGACGAATTGGCGGCCACACAGAGCCTCACTCCCTCGGCCCTCGAGAGCTACCTCCGGTGCCCGTTCGCCTGGTTCGTCGAGAAGGTGATCGGGGTCGAAGACATGGAGACGGTCGTCGACGAGCCGTCTGCTGGGGCAGCTTCTGCACAAGGCGCTGAGCGACACCTACCTGGAGCTCAGATCGGCCGGTGTCCTGCCTCTCGCGGGCCCACGACCTCTCGTTCGCCGAGGGTGTTGCCGGGGCGATCGTCGAGGCCCTCGTCGACAGCGAGGCATGCCCCGGCACGGCTTCGGAACGCCGTCTCGTCGAGTGGCGGCTCAAGCGGTTTGCGGCCAATCTATTCGCCATGGAAGTCGCAGCCGGCAGTGCCTGCACCCTCGACGACACCGAGCTCAAGGTGGGTGGAAAGAACGGCGTGGATGTTGGTGGGCTGGCCATCCGGGGGCGCATCGATCGGGTGGACTCCACAGCAGGCGGCGAGCTGTTCATCATCGACTACAAGAGCGGCACGGTGCCGGACAAAGGCAAGATCGGGACGGCCGAGGGTCTGCAGTTGCCTCTCTACATGCTCGCTTTGGCCGAGGAGAGGCCGGGGCAGCGGGTTGTGGGCGGCGCGTACCTATCCCCTAAGAAGATGACCCGGGCGGGCGTGGTCGTGGCCGGCTGTGAGGACGTTCTTGGGGCCGAGACGAAGGCCTGCCTGGTGGTCGAGGCCGACGGGCTGGGTCAGATGCTTGAGGACGCAAGGGAGCTGGCGCGTGAAGCCGCCGAGGGCATCAGGAGCGGAGTGATCGCACCCCCGGTCGACCATGCCTGTCCCTCGTGGTGCCGGCTCGGCCCGGTCTGCAGGGCGCGCAGGGGGGGCTTCAGGGGATGAGCTACCTGGAACACGTGGAGTTGTCTCCGGCGCAGCTCGAGGTCTTGATCGAGGCCGCACCTCGGGGCCTGGTAGCGGCAGGTGCCGGTAGCGGCAAGACGCGCCTGCTGGTGGCCTACTTCGTCCACGCGCTCGTGGACGGGGGGGTGCCGCTGCAGAACCTGGCCGCCGTCACCTTCACCCGCAAGGCCGGCTCCGAGCTGGCCGAGCGTATCCGCCGGGAACTCATCAGTTGCGGCCGCCCCGACCTCGCCCGCGGCGTCGACGGCGCCGCCATAGGCACCATCCACGGTCTCTGCAGCCGCTTGCTGAGGGAGCGACCCCTCGAAGCCGGTGTCGATCCCTCCTTCACCGTCCTCGAGCCCGACGCCGGGAGTCTCATCAAAGAGGAGATATCCAAGCAGGCCTGGAGCCTGGTGGTCGAAGAGGCGGCCGAGAGCGAACTTGAAGCCCTCGCGTCGTGGCGGGAACGACTTGAGAAAGCAGATGCTCGGGCTTTACGAACGGCTGCGGAGCATGGGCCAGGAGATACCCCGACTCCACATCGAGCCCGGTCCCGCCGAAAGCGCGGCACGCGCGGCGCTCGCTTCAGGTCTGCGCCGACGCCCTGGCCGAGGCGGGGAGCCTATCCAAGCGCGGCCCGTCGCTCGAGAAGCGATCTGGAGAGGATCGGCAGGTGCGTGCAGTGGCTCGAGCGGACCGCCGCCGGGGGCGAGCGGCGCACCGTGGCCGCGACGAACGGTTTCTTCCCCAGCAAGACTGACCCGTTCTGCCGAGCCATGGCTGGCTCCCGTCAGGGCCGCGCTGATTCGGTATCGCTGCGTTCTTGCCGAGGAGGAACTTCGCCCGGTAGCTGGCCGTCACCAACAGGCTGCTCGCGCTGTTCCATGAAGAGTACGCCAGGTACAAGGAGTCCCGCGGCGTCCTGGACTTTGCCGACCTGGAGTTGCGGGCCCGAGCCATGCTGGTCGCTGCGCCCTCTTCCGCTTCGGCCGCGCCGTTCGAGCGCCCGGCCTTCGTCTCGCACGTCCTAGTCGACGAGTTCCAGGACACCAACGAGCTTCAATGCGCCATCCTCGAGGGGCTGGGCGCGGACCGACTCCTCATGGTCGGCGACGAGCGGCAGAGCATCTACAGGTTCCGGGGGGCGGACGTCGACGTGTTCCGCCGGCGCAAGGAGGCGACGAACCTCGGCCAGTACCGCCTCGATACGAACTACCGAAGCCGACCAGAGATCCTCGATTTCGTCAACCGGCTGTTCATGCAGGACTGCTTCTTCGGTCCGGAACAGTTCGACCTCCTCGTCGCGGGCCGCGATCTCGAGTCCGACCCCCCCGGCGGCAAAGCAGTTGCCAGCGGCCAAGCAGCGGCCGCCGGCGAAGCACGGCCGACCGCGGCTGCGCGGCCGGTGGCCCGAATAGCGGGTCATGGGTCACCGAAGTGCTTGTCGCCGACCGGCCTGTGGCGGTCGAAGGCCAGGGAGAGCCGCCTCCCTTCCAGGAAGCCGAGGCCCGGGCGGTGGCCGCTCGGGTCCGCCGCCTCCTCGACGAAGAGCGCTTCTCGCAAAGCGACATCGTGCTGCTGCTCCCGACGCTCAGCAAGGTGACCCTTTACCAGGAGGCGTTGCTCGCGCAGGGGGTAGACGTCTACGTCGTCCGGGGCAAGGGCTACTACTCCCAGGACGAGGTGGCCGACGTCGCCGCCCTTCTGCAGCTTCTGGTCAATCCTCACGACGATCTGTCTCTAGTCACCGTCCTTCGGTCGCCCCTGGTCGGCGTGTCCGACGACTGCCTCTACCTGGTGGGGCGCGCGGCGCACGGCCGCAAGCGCACCCGCGCGCCCGGTCGCTCTGGGAGGTCGTGCGGGAGGGGTGCGGCGGGCAGACTCGCCCCGCAAGACCGGGAGAAGCTCGCCACCTTCACCGGCCGGCTCTGATGCCCTCCGGGCGCAGGTGGGACGGCCCGGTCTCTCGCGGCTCATAGACGAGGCGTTGACTGCCTGCGGCTACGACCTGCGTCTGCTGGCGGCGCCGGAGGGCAAGCGGCGTTTCGCCAACATCCGCAAGTTGATGAGGATGGCCGGCGACTTCGAAGCTCTGGAAGGGCCGGACCTGGCCGGCTTCGTCGCCCTCATAGGCTCCATGAACGACCTGGGGGACTCCGAGGGCAACGCTCCCAGCTTGGCCGAAGGGGAAGATGTGGTGCGCGTCATGACCGTGCACCAGGCCAAGGGACTGGAGTTCCCGGTCGTGTTCGTCGCCGGCCTCGGCTCCGATCCCTGGGGCGACCCGCCGGGCGGATTCGTCCTGGGAAGCGGCGGGCGGATGGCCGCCTTCGTGAAGCAAAGGCAGAAGAACTACGAACCCTGCCATCCCCACTGGGGGCCGGCTCCGGAGATCCTCGCGGAGGAGAAGAGCCGGGACGAGGAGGAAGACGCCCGAGTGCTCTACGTGGCGATGACCCGGGCCAAGGACAGGCTCATCCTGGTCGGAGCGCGGCCGAACGGGAACAAGGTCGACGCTCGTCGAATAGGCAGGATCATGGCCGGGCTCGGACTGGAGGAGTTCCCCGAGTCGGACGCGGTCGTCCTGTTGGATGGTGTGGGCGCTGCCGTGATAGGGGTGCCGCTACCCGTCCCGCGAAAGAGATGAGGCACGCGGCACTGGACGAGGGGCCTTCCCCGGGCTGCCACCCACAGGTGGCTCCGGAACCGCCATGCTTCCTCGATCTGCCCGTGCCCGGTCCGGCCTCCCGGCAGGTCAGCTTCTCGGCGCTGTCCGCGTTCGGCCGGTGCCCGCGCCGGTTCTACCTCGAGCGCGTCTTGGGCCTGGGATTCTTGCCCGCGTCGGCAGCCGCGCCAGACGGCGAGGACGATGCTCCCGGCCGAGGGGAGACCCTTCTGGACGACGCCGAGAGCTTCACGGGCCGCGACGTCGGCCTAGTGGTACACGCCCTCCTCGAGCGGGTCGAGCTGACGGCCGAGCCGCCGGCTCGGGAGAGCCTCCGCGAGCTGGCGGTGAGCGTCGCGGCCGACGCCGGGCTTCGCCTTCCGAGCGGCGGGATCGAGCGCGCGGTGGCGCTTGCCGCCGCGTTCTGGGATTCCCCGTGGGCCGGTGACCCGGAGGTCGGCTCGGCCCTGCGGGAAGAACAGTTCTTCTTTCTTCAGGGAGACGTCACCGTGCACGGGGTGATGGACCTCCTGTGCCGGGGAGAACAAGGTTGGCGCATCGCCGACTACAAGTCGAACGCGCTCGGAAGCCGGACTCCAGCGGAGGTCGCCGAGAGCTACCATATGCAGGCGGCGGTCTATTGCCTCGCGGGCCTCAAGGCCGGGGCGCCCGCCGTCCGCATGGAGTTCCTGTTCCTCGAGAGGCCGAGCGAGCCGGTGATCTTCGAGTACCGGCAAGCCGACCGTCAACACTTGGAGGGTCTGCTCGATGACGCTCTCGCGGGAATCAAGGAGAGCAGCTTCCCGGCACACGTGGGGGCCGCCTGCAGCGACTGCGGAGTCGAGGGCTTTTGCCGTGCAATGACCGGCCGTCTGACTGGTGGTAGAATAGGCGACCGGCACGGGGATCCGAGCTCAAGAGGCGGGGTGTAGCGCAGCCTGGTAGCGCGCATCGTTCGGGACGATGAGGTCCCGGGTTCAAATCCCGGCACCCCGACTTAGAAAATACCTGCGGATAGCAGGTATTTCTCGTTGTGGGAGTCGATGCCGAGGCGGCGCCGGACCGCAGCCTATCGCGCTATCCAGATCACCACGATGACGTGAGTCCCTGCCTCATCGGGCGTCGGGCGTTCCTGAGGGCTCTCCCGACTCGCCCGCCAGGGTAGACGTCGTGAAATCGTAGCCCCAGGTGGCAGGCTGCAAAGCCCGCTGAGCAGCGAGCACCGCGAACGACTTCTTGTGCTCGAGCAGGCGCTCCGAAGGGCTCTTCGCCGTCGCCGGAGGGCCTCCCTCCACTCTCACCACGAGACCGAGGGAGACGCCGATCGAGCGCACCAGGTCTACCAGTTCTTCCGCGTCCTCCCGGGGCAGGAACGCCGCGAAGGTGGGCCCGTCAAGCCACAGCGACTCATCGAGGGGCAGAAGTCCGGTGAAGCCGGTGATCTCGCTGGACGATGCTGGCGGCCTGGTCCTGAGAGACGGTGGGAAGCGTCATGGTGTCCGTGGGGGCGCCCGCGGTGGTCTCGGTCGAGCCAGCTGCCGTCGTCTGCGTCCCGGTGGTGGTCGTGTCCGTGCCGCCGGCCGCGCTCGTGGTGGTGCTTTGGTCATCGCCGGCCGGCGCGGCGATCGGGGCTCGGAACGAGACGTAGGCCGGCGTCTGAGCGCTTTCAAGGGCGCGGATCATGGTCTTGCGGTCTTGAGTGGCGGCGAACAGTCATAGGAACGCGCGTCGGTGGCGGGAGGTCCGGAGGCGAGCGCGGTGGTGCTGGTCGCCCCGGCGCTGGTCACGGTGGCCTCGGGGCCGGCCATGGTCGCCTCGGGGGCGGCCGTGGTCGCGCTCGCTGCCATGGTGGTCAGGCCCCCGGCCGCGCGGCTATCGTTCGCGGCCGTCTCTGGGCCCGAGCCCGGAGCGGGCGATGCCGTACCCGACGACTGCGGCGAGGAGAGCGACGACGGCGACCGTGGCCGGTACCCAGGCTCGAAGGGTGCGATACCAGCCGGGTGTGCGAGAGGGCTTCTCCGGCTCCATGGGGCGTGCAAGCGGCTGTCCACCGGGGGAGGGGAAGACTATCTCGCCGATGGAGCGGTACTCCAGGTCTTCGGGCGCGTCGTAGAGAGAGGTCTCCTGAAGGAATCTGACGACGTACTGCTGCCTGCGCAGACGGGCGGAACAGTCCGGGCAGCCGGAGAGATGGCTCTCGACCGCCGCTCTCGCGTCCTGGTCGAGTTGGCCATCGAGATAGTCGACGGCTACCTCGGCCCAATCGTCTACGTGCTGATCGCCCCTGATCATCATCCTCTACGTTCCCCCGTTGTACCCTGCGATGTGACGCCGGTCTGAGGACCGGGGTTCCGTTCGCCGGGCAGCGTCATACCCTGCCTCGGTCAGAGCGGTGGCCAGCGCCTCTCTGGCGCGGAAGATCCGGGACTTGATCGTTCCCTCCTGGACTCCGAGTATCTCCGCCGCCTCGTCGTAGGGGAAGCCGAGCAGATCGCACAGAACGACCGCGAAGCGGAACCCCTCGTTCAGGCTCATAAGGGCGTCTCGCAGCGGGTCGGAAAGACCGTCCATGGCGGGATCGATCCCGTCGCGCCCCGAGCCCACCACGGCGCCGGAGCCGCCGGGCCCCGATATGTCTTCCAGGATCTCGCCGTCCATGGGCTCCGGCCGCTGTCTGCGCAGATGATCGTACGCGGCGTTGACCACGATGCGGTGGAGCCAGGTGGTGAAGCGGGCGTCGCCCTTGAAGGAGTCGAGGTTCCGGAAGGCCTTGATGAAGGCTTCCTGAGCGACATCGGAAGCATCCCAGGGGTTGCCGAGGGTGCGAAGGGCCAGGTTATACACCCTCCGCTCGTGCCGCCGGTAGAGCTCCGTTAGGGCCTCGGCATCGCCGCTACGAGCTCGCTCGATGAGATAGGTGTCCGCATCGCGCACCTGCGGGCTCAGGCTCAAGCGTTGTCACTGCTCCTTCAGCTTCACGTCCTCGCACGTGCTTCACATTCTAACAGGGTCGCTTATGCTAAGGTCGATTTGACCTGCATGCGACTAGAAGAGGGGTGAGGGCCCATGCCGGACGACGAAGTGAGCGGCGCCGAGATCGACGGAGTGGAGGCGGACGAGCTGGAGGCGATGCAGCGCCTGCAGGAAGAGATCGGCCGCATGTCGGTCGCCGATCACGTGCTGCTCATGATGCATTCGCTCTCGTCATTGGCGGTAGACCGGTTGGGGCTCACTCCCGAGTCCGCAGTCCGCAAGGACCTCGAGCAGGCCCGGCTTTCTATCGACGCCTACAAAGCGCTCCTGGGCGCGCTCGAGGGAAGACGGCCGGCCGAGGAGATCACAGCTCACCGTGCGGCTCTGTCGCAACTGCAAATGGCCTACGTGGGGGCGCTCGCGGGCGGGGATGACCGACGGAGCCGGCGGAGGCTCGTGATACGCTGTTCCCCTGGTGAGCGCAGGGAATCACGCGGTGGTACATCCCCAAAGGAGGAGCATGGCCGTCCAGATCGGCATCATCGGCGGGAGCGGGCTCTACGACATGGCGGAGTTGACGGACCGTGAGGAAGTCCGGCTGTCGACGCCGTTCGGCGATCCCAGCGGTGCCGTACGTGCTCGCGACGCTGCGTGGACGTCGCGTGGCGTTCCTGGCCCGGCACGGCGCCGGCCACAGGATCCCGCCCTCGGAGCTGAACTTCCGCGCGAACATCTTCGGATTCAAGCTCCTGGGGGTCGAACGGATCTTCTCGGCCAGCGCGGTCGGCAGCCTCAGAGAAGAGTACCCGCCGCTGGACGTCGTGGTCCCCGACCAGTTCTTTGACAGGACGAACGGGCGGATCAGCACCTTCTTTGCCGGGCAAGGCATGGCAGTGCACGTGTCGTTCGCGCATCCCGTCTGCTCGGAGCTCAGCGCGATCGCGTTCGATTCGGCCCAGACGGTGGGCGCGCGGGCCCATATGGGCGGCACCTACGTGTGCATGGAGGGGCCGCAGTTCTCGACGGTGGCCGAGTCGCGGCTCTACCGGAGCTGGGGGTTGGACGTCATCGGGATGACCAACCTTCAGGAGGCCAAACTGGCCCGCGAAGCCGAGATCTGCTACACGACCATAGCGCTCGTCACCGACTACGACTGCTGGCACCCCGATCACGACAGCGTGACCGTGGACATGATCGTCGCGAATCTGATGAGGAACGCCGAGATGGCGCAGCAGCTTATCGCCGAAGCCGTCGGGCGCGTTCCGGCCGAGCGCGGGTGCACCTGCGGCAGAGCGCTGGCGACGGCGATCATCACCAGCCCGGACGCCATCTCCGACGAGACGAAGCGGGATCTGGCTCCCATCATCGGCAAGTACGTGGGGTGAGGTAGGCATGGAACCTATCCTCGCGGTCGGCTCGGTCGCCTTCGATACCATCAAGAACCCGTTCGGCGAAGCGCCCCGGGTGGTCGGAGGCTCGGCCACGTACTTCTCGCTGGCGGCGTCGTTCTTCACCGACGTGAGGCTCGTCGCGGTGGTCGGCGAGGACTTCGCGGAGCGCGGTGCTCAGGTGTTCGACGGCCGTTCGATCGACCTGGCCGGTCTGCAGACGGTACCCGGGGAGACGTTCCGTTGGAAGGGCGAGTACGGCTTCGACCTCAACCAGCGGGAGACCATCTACACGAAGCTGAACGTCTTCGAGCAGTTCCAGCCGGTCATCCCTGAGGCCTACCGCTCGTCACCGTTCGTGTTCCTGGGCAACATCCATCCTCGGCTGCAAGCGGAGGTGCTCGACCAGGTGACGGCGCCGCGGCTGGTGGCGGCCGACACCATGAACTACTGGATCGAGGGCACGCCGGACGAGCTGCGCGAGGTGCTCAAGCGCGTCGACATCCTCATCATCAACGATTCCGAGGCGCGGGAACTGTCGCGCGAGGCCAACCTCGTCAAGGCCGCACGTGTCCTCCGGTCCATGGGGCCGTGCACGGTCGTCATCAAGCGCGGCGAGCACGGCGTTCTGATGACGTGTGCGGGTGAAGGGGAGTTCTTCGCGGCGCCGGCGCTGCCGCTCGAGGAGGTGTTCGACCCGACCGGCGCCGGCGACACGTTCGCCGGCGGTTTCGTCGGCTACCTGGCCGCGTGCGGGGAGACCAGCGACGCGTCGATGGCGCGAGCCATCATCTACGGCAGTACGCTCGCGTCGTTCGCCGTGGAAGACTTCAGCATCGATCGTCTTGTGCGTCTGACGAAGGACGAGATCGCGGAACGCTTCCGTCGCTTCAAGCGGCTGACGCACTTCGACGAGGCATAGGCTGTGCGCGCGTCCGTGCTGGGTTCGCGGACGTTCGACGGGCCCCCCGCGGGGCCGGCTCGGCCGTTGGGGCTGTCTGGCCGGGGCCTGAGCTTCCCGCGGCGGCGCTTGCCGCGGCTGGCCGGCTCGGGGCGCCCGCGCGGCGGCCGCTTCGCGGGCCGGGGCCTGGGTAGCAGCTGCGTCCGCCGGGCCTTCGGTCCGCGTCTCCGCGGAGGCCTCGGCAGCCGGCGCCGGCGCCGCCCGGAGTTCCTCGGCGGTGGGATATTCCACGACCAGCTTGTCGCCGTCGCGGCGTATGGTCGTGTTCTGGAGGTAGGCCAGGGTGGACGACTTGCGGGTGTCGTCGGCTTCGCCGGCCAGCGCGACGTCCATGTCGAGCACGCTGCCGTAGAGCTGCTCCACCAGGCGGATGGACTCGTCGGCGCTCAGGTTGAGGGGCTTGAGCTGCGCGGCCACCTTGGCGAGGATGGCTTTGAGCGCGGTGAGGGAGTCGCCCTCCTGGAGGTCGCCTTCACCGCTGCGGCGCTGCTGGCTCGTCCTCGGGCTGACAGTCGCGGCGGTCGTAGTCCCGCCGGTCCCGGTCGCGGCCGTCCCTGTCCCGGCCGTCTCTCTTGCTCATGACTGCTTCCTCTCGATCTGATCCCGATAGAACTCCACGGCTTGCGCCACGCCGTCGACGAAGTCGACCTTCCAGCTCCATCCGAGCTCGCGCTCGGCCTTGGAGGCGTCCAGCGCGATATGCTCGACCTCTCCCGGCCGGACCGGCGCGAACCGGGGAGCGATCTCCGAGCCCACGGCGACGCGCACGGCCTCGAACACCTCGAGGTCGCTCACCTCGATGCCGCGCCCCAGATTGTAGACGCCGCTGACCGGGCTGTTAAGGGCGAGCACGTTGGCGGCGGCGATGTCGCCCACGTAGCAGTAGTCGCGGGTCTTGGTGCCGTCACCGAAGATGACCGGCTGCTCACCGGCGAGCATCTGCAGCGAGAAGATGGCCACCACGCCGGCCTCGCCGTGCGGGTCCTGCCGGGGGCCGTAGACGTTCGGGTAGCGCAGCACGATGTAGTCGATGCCGTGGTTGGCCTTGTACGCGAACAGATAGTGCTCCACGGTGTGCTTGCTCACGCCGTAGGGGGAGATGGGGTCGATCGGGTGGGCTTCGTCGACCGGTAGGTAGCTGGGCTCCCCAAAGAGGGCGCCGCCGGTGCCGGCGTAGATGACCTTGCGGACGCCGGTGGCGCGGCAGCATTCCAGAAGGTTGAGAGAACCCAGGATATTGACGGAGGCATCGTGGGCAGGCTCGCGGACGGAGCGGGTCACATCGATATGGGCGGCGTGATGGACCACGACTTCCGGCGTCTCCGACCGGAAGACTTCCTGGAGGGTGTCCTCGCGGATGTCGACCTCGTAGAACGCGGGCCCCCGCCGGGAGGTTCTCCCGTTTGCCGCTGGTCAGATTGTCGACGATGGCCACGTCGTGGCCCAGAGCCAGCAGGCTGTCGCTCACGTGCGAGGCGATGAAGCCCGCTCCTCCGGTGACCAAGATCTTCACGTGCCCTCCTCCTTCGAACTACCGGACCCCTATCCACGTTCCCAGTGTAGTGCAGAAACGGGCCGGGGGTCAGCAGCCAAGGGTCAGGCGCGCGGCCGAATACGCTATACTCTCGCGGCCGAAGCCAAGGGTGTGCGGCTGTCGGGACGTGGCGCAGCCTGGTAGCGCACCTGCTTTGGGAGCAGGGGGTCGGAGGTTCAAATCCTCTCGTCCCGACCACGGTCCGGCTGGGGCGGCAGGGCGAAGCAGGCGGGTGTAGCTCAGTTGGCAGAGCGTCAGCCTTCCAAGCTGAATGTCGCGGGTTCGAACCCCGTCGCCCGCTCTTCCGCCGGCCGCTTGCCACAGCGGCGGTGTTGGACCCGAGCGCCTGTAGCTCAGCTGGATAGAGCAACGGACTTCTAATCCGTGGGCCGCAGGTTCGAATCCTGCCAGGCGCGCCTAGGCTTGGTGTCTGGCACCGGGGTGAGCGACGGTGGTTGTAGAGACATGGTGAACGTAGCTCAGTTGGCAGAGCACTGGGTTGTGGCCCCAGCGGTCGCGGGTTCAAGTCCCGTCGTTCACCCCTGAGGGCTCGGTTCAGAACGGAGCCGCGAAGCGTCGGCGGGTGTGGCGGAATGGCAGACGCGCATGACTTAGGATCATGTGTCTTTGACGTGGAGGTTCGAGTCCTCTCACCCGCATTCGGGTAACACCCCCGTAGGAGCAACGAAAGGAAAGACGTGAAGACGACCCTCAGCGAGCGCGAAGGAAACACGGTCAAGCTTGCGGTCGAGGTTTCCGGCGAGGAGCTGCAGGAAGCTTTCGATTCCCGTTTGAAGCAGGTGGCCAAGGAAGTCCGGATCCCGGGCTTCCGGCAAGGCAAGGTGCCTCTCGTCATGGTCAGGCAGCGCCTGGGCGATGAAGCCATCCTGGTCGACGCGGTCGAAGACGCCATGGGTCGCTGGTTCGCGTCGGCGGCGATCGAACTCGGGATCGACCCGGTCGATCGGCCCCAGATAGAGGTCGGAGACCAGGTGCCCGAAATGGGCAAGCCCTTCGGTTTCACCGCTTCCGTTACCGTGATGCCCGAAGTGGAACTCGGCCAGTACAAGGGCGTGGAAGTGCCGAAAGATGCGGACGAGGTGACCACCGAGGAAGTCGACGCGCAGATGGACCGCTTGCGCAACGAGTTCGCGGAGCTTCGCCCGCTCGAGGGCAGGGCCGTCGCAGAACGGCGATTTCGTGACCGCCGACTTCCGCGCGGAAGTCGAGGGCGAGGCTGTCGAAGGCCTGGAAGCGACCGACTTCGCGTTCGAGGTGGGCGCGGGCCGGATCTTCAACGAAGTGGAAGAAGCGGTCGTCGGCATGAACCAGGGAGAGGCCAAGACCTTCCCGCTGCCCTTGCCCGAGGGCTTTCCCGACGAACTGGCGGGCAAGACGGCCGATTTCACCATCACGGTGAAGGAGATCAAAGAGAAGGTCTTGCCTCCCCTCACCGACCTGTGGGCCTCAGAGGTCAGCGAGTTCCCGACGTTGCTCGAGCTCCGGCAGGAGATCCGGGGCAAGATGCAGGCCGGCAAGACCTATTCCGCCGAGCAGCGTTTCCGCTCTCTGGCCGTCAAGGCCGTGGCCGACAACGCCAAGCTCGACCTGCCCGACGTCGTCGTGCGCGAACAGGCCGAAGAGTTGCTTGCCGACTTCAAGAAGTCGCTCGAGGCCCAGGGTGGTGACCTCGATGCGTACATGCAGGGGACCGGCACCACGGTCGAGCAAATGATCGAGGACCTGAAGCCGGCGGCCGCCAATAACGTCAAGACCGGGTTGGTGCTCGACGCCGTAGCGCAGGCTGAGGGTCTCGAAGCCACTGACGAAGAGGTCCAGGCGGCGGTCGCCCAGATGGCGACGGCCGGCCGGGTCGACGCGAAGACCTTCGAAGACCGGTTGCGCAAGAGCGGCAGGATCCAGGCCGTGAGGTGGCAGATCGTCCGCGACAAGGCGGCGGATTTCATCGCTGCCAACGCCATCCCGCTTAGCGAGGGCGCCGCGGCGGTCGCCGAGGCCAAAGAAGCGCTCGCGACTGGCGCGCCCGCGGCGCAGGCGCCCGCGGAGGCCGAGCCTGACGCGCAGGCGGAGCCTGTAGAAACTGAAGAAGCGACGGAGGCAGAAGCGCCTGAACCGGAGGCCCCCGCCGCGGAATGAGCGTCTTGTCCACGCGGAAAGGACGGTAGCCGTGAGTCCATTGGTACCTATGGTGGTCGAGCAGACCAGCCGAGGCGAACGCGCGTTCGACATCTACTCGCGCTTGCTGAGTGAGCGCATCATCTTCCTGGGCACTCCGATCAACGACCAAGTGGCGAACCTTGTGGTTGCCCAACTCCTGCATCTGGAGTCGGAGGACCCCGACAAGGACATCTCTCTGTACGTCAACAGCCCCGGGGGCAACGTGTACGCCGGTCTGGCGGTCTACGACACCATGCAGTTCGTCAAGCCCGACGTGTCCACCATCTGCGTGGGCATCGCCATGTCCATGGGGGCCCTCTTGCTCGCGGGCGGAGCCAAAGGTAAACGGTTCGTTCTACCGAATTCGAAGATACTGATCCACCAGGTCTCGGGCGGGTTCGAAGGTCCGGCGACGGATATCGAGATTCATGCCCGGGAAGCGCTAAGCCTTCGCAGGCGGCTTGACGAGATACTTGCTCAGCACACGGGCCAGGAGTTGGAGAAGGTCGAGCACGATACTGACCGGGATTACTTCATGACGGCCGAAGAAGCGCTCGCATACGGGATCGTCGACAAGATCATCGAGCACAGGTAGGGGGTCGACTCGTGCCGAAACCGCCGGGAGGATCCGAACAGCTGCTCTGCAGTTTCTGCGGCAAGAGCCAGCGTCAGGTCAAGAAACTGATCGCCGGCCCGGGCGTGTACATCTGCGACGAATGCATCGACCTCTGCAACGAGATCATCGACGAGGAGTTCTCCCCGCCGGCGACGCTCGATCTGGACAACCTGCCCAAGCCCAAGGAGATCTACTCGATCCTCTCCGACTACGTGATCGGGCAGGAAGAAGCGAAGCGCGCCCTCTCGGTCGCCGTCTACAACCACTACAAACGGGTGCGGATGGCCTCGGCCGACGACGAGGTCGAGCTGCAGAAATCCAACATCCTCCTGCTTGGCCCGACCGGGTGCGGCAAGACCCTGCTTGCGCAGACCTTGGCCCGCATCCTCAACGTCCCGTTCGCCATCGCCGACGCCACCGCCCTTACCGAGGCCGGGTACGTCGGCGAGGACGTGGAGAACATCCTGCTGAAGCTCATCCAGGCGGCGGACTTCGATATCAAGAAGGCCGAGACCGGCATCATCTACATCGACGAAGTGGACAAGATCGCGCGCAAGGCCGACAACCCCTCCATCACGCGTGACGTGTCGGGCGAAGGGGTGCAGCAGGCTCTCCTCAAGATCCTGGAAGGCACCACCGCCAGCGTGCCCCCGCAAGGCGGGCGGAAGCATCCGCACCAGGAGTTCCTCAGTATCGACACGACCAACATCCTGTTCATCTGCGGGGGCGCCTTCGCGGGCCTCGAGAAGCTCATCGAACGGCGGATCGGCAAGAAGGGCGTCGGCTTCGGCGCCGAGATCGAGAGCAAGAACCAGCGGGACGTCGGCGAGCTGTTCGCGCAGGTGCTCCCCGAGGACCTGCTCGAGTTCGGGCTCATACCCGAGTTCATCGGTCGGCTCCCGGTCATCTGCAATGTCCATCAGCTCCGCCAGGAAGACCTGGTATGCATACTCACAGAACCGAAGAACGCTCTTACGAAGCAGTACCACAAGTTTTTTGCCTACGACGGGGTGGAGCTCATCTTCCAGAAAGAGGCCCTCGACGCGATAGCGGCAGCGGCCTTGAAGCTGGAGACCGGTGCCCGGGGGCTGCGGTCGATCATCGAGTCCGCGCTCATCAACGTCATGTTCGAGCTCCCCAGCCGGCGCGACGTGACGAAGTGTGTCGTTACCAGGGAAGTCATAGAGAAACGTATCGACCCGACCCTGGTGACGAGCACTGCGCGCGAGGAGTTGGAGCTGGGTCAAGAATCAGCATAGGCGGGACGATAGATGGCTGAAAGCAGACGGGCTGTCCCGCTACTCGCTACACGCGACCTCGTCCTCTTCCCGGGGATGCTGGCGCCGATATTCGTGGAGAGGGACAAGGGCGTCCGCGCGCTCGAGCAGACCCAGCAGACCGGCGGCATGCTCGTGATGGCCGCGCAGCGGTCGGCCGCCACCGACGACCCCGAGCCAGAGGACATCTACCCGGTTGGCACCCTGGCCAAGGTGGTCCAGTTCTCGCGTCTTTCGGACGGCACCCTGAAAGCCCTCATCGAAGGGCGGGAACGGGTGACCATAGATTCCTTCCAGGCGACGGCACCTCTGTTCACGGTCCGCTACAGCCCGGTGGAGAGCAAGACGCCGGCCAAGTGGCCCCGCATGCGGGCGCTCATGGACTCGGTCGGGCGGGAGTTTGCCAACTATGTCGGCCAGACCCCACAGCTTCCCGAGGAAGCCGAGACCGCGCTCGAGAGCGTGACCGACCCGGAGAACATGGTCAACGTCATCGCCTCGAACCTGATGATCGGCCCCGACCGCAAGCAGGAGCTGCTGGAGGGCGACGAGCCCGAAGCCCGGCTGCTGTTGCTCCTCGAGACGCTCATCCAGGAGAACGAGTTCATCGCCTTGGAGAACGAGATCTCCGAGCGGGTGCACGACAGCTTCGAGCGCCAGCAGCGGCGGGTGTTCCTGCACGAGCGGCTCAAAGTGCTCCAGGACGAGCTGGGCGAGGAGGGCGAGGAAGATAGCGAGCGCGGGGCGTACCTCAAGCAACTCGAGGGCAAGAAGCTTCCCGAAGCCGCCGCTGCCGCCCTCACCAAGGAGATCAAGAGGCTCAGCGACCTGCCGCCGCTATCCGCGGAAGTCGCGGTGGCCAAGACGTACCTCGACACCGCCCTCGGTCTGCCCTGGGGCACTCGCTCCGGTTCGGCCATCCCGGACGTGGCCGCGGTCGCGCGCGTGCTCGACGAGACCCACTACGGTCTCAAGAGCGTGAAGGACCGCATCATCGAGTACCTGGCGGTGGCGTCGCTGCGGGGCGGCACTCCGCCCAACGCGATCCTCTGCCTGGTCGGCCCGCCGGGTGTGGGCAAGACTTCCGTCGCCATGGCCACCGCGAAAGGGCTGGAACGGCCGCTGCAGCGCATCAGCCTGGGCGGGGTGCGCGACGAGGGCGAGATCCGGGGTCACCGGCGGACCTACGTGGGGGCCATGCCCGGCCGCATCATCGACGCGCTCAAGCGGGCGGGCGTCGACGACCCGGTGATCGTGCTCGACGAGATCGACAAGATGGAGGCCGACTGGCGGGGAGACCCGGCCGCGGCCCTCATGGAGGTGCTCGACCCGGTGCAGAACCGCACCTTCCGCGACAACTACCTCGAGCTCGAGTACGACCTTTCGCACGTGTTCTTCATAGCCACGGCGAACTACGACGAGGATATCCCCGAGACGCTGCACGACCGCCTGGAGATCATCCGGCTTCCCGGCTACACGGATCGCGAGAAGCTCGAGATAGCCGCGCGCCATCTGATCCCGAGGATCGCCGAGGAGAGCGGGCTGAGCGACCTGGGCAACGTGCTCACCCCGGCCGCGGTACGGACCCTCATCCGTGAGTACACCCGGGAGGCCGGGGTGCAGGGAGGTGGCCCGCCTCATCGGCAAGGTGTACCGGCGGCTGGCGCGCATGAAGGTGGAGGGCAAGACAGGTGCCTCGCCGGGTAGGGCCGGCCCAGTTGCCGAAACTGGTGGGGCCGGCCCCGTTCCTGTCCGCTCGTCTGGGCACCGAGCCCCACGTGGGCGTCAGCCTCGGACTGGCATATACGGGGGCCGGGGGGGACGTGCTTCGCATCGAATGCGTGGTGACGCCCGGCAAGGGCGATTTCCACCTGACCGGGCAACTCGGCGAGATCATGCAGGAGAGCGTCACCGCGGCCTGGGGCTATCTGAAGACCTCGCTCGTGAGAGATCCAGTTCTGGGCGCACTCTGGGCGGAGTCGCCCGGGCGCGCCTATCTGCTCGACAACTACCAGCAACCGGAGCCGCCTGAGGACTCGGGCGGCGCCGGCCAGGGTGGCGATCTGCGTCGCCCCGGCGGCCGGCTCATCGAGACCGGCGCTCCGGAGCCGGGATTCCGGCCCGATGAACGCGCCGGCGAGTGCGATCCGCAGCAACCGTCGGACCATGAACTCCTGTCCGCGCTGGAGGTGCGGATGCACTTCCCCGAGGGCGGCGTTCCCAAGGAAGGGCCTTCGGCGGGCATCGCCGTCGCCACCGCGCTTCTCTCGGCGTTGCTGCAGATACCCGTCCTGCCCAAGATCGCCTTGTCGGGGGAGATCACGCTGACCGGCCAGGTGCTACCGGTGGGTGGGCTCAAAGAGAAGATGCTGGCCGCTCTGCGGGAAGGAGTGCAGACCGTCGTCCTGCCCAGGACGGTGGCGCCCGAGATCCACGAGCTTCCGTTGGAGCTCAAGAAGGGACTCGAGATCGTCTATGTGGACAGCTTCATCGACGTCCTGCCGCACGTGCTGCACGGCGTCGAGGAACGTAGCGTCGAGGCACCCGGCAGGGGCGAGCTGGAGGAGACTGGGCCGGCATGACCGACGTGAGCATGGGGGCGCGTTACGCGCCCCACGAGGTGGAGGAGCGGTTGATGAAGGCCTGGCTGGCGCGCTCCGCCTTCCACGCCTCGGCCGATGACCCTCGTCCGCCCTACACAGTCTCGATACCGCCTCCGAACGTCACCGGCTCGCTGCATATGGGGCATGCCCTCAACGACACCATCCAGGACATCCTCATCCGCTACAGCCACCTGCGCGGCTTCAACACCCTGTGGGTGGTGGGGACCGATCACGCGGGCATCGCCACGCAGAACAAGGTCGAGGGGCAACTGGCCGGTGAGGGCCTGCGCAAGGAGGACCTTGGCCGCGAGGAGTTCGAGAAGCGCGTCTGGGAATGGCGCCGGGAGTACGGATCGACCATCATCCACCAGCTCAAGCGCCTGGGCTGCGCCTGCGACTACGAGTCGGAGCGGTTCACGATGGACGACGCCTACCGGGAGGCCGTAGCCGAAGTCTTCGTCGCGCTCTACAGTAAGGGCGATATCTACCGCGACGTCTATCTGGTCAACTGGTGCACCCGCTGCGGCTCGGCCATCTCGGACCTCGAAGTGGAACACGAGGACCAGGCGGCCAAGCTCTACTACGTGAAGTATCCCATCGCCGGATCGGGCGAGGCGCTGACGGTCGCCACCACCCGCCCGGAGACGATCCTCGGCGACACCGCCGTCGCGGTCAACCCCAAGGACCCCCGGTATGGGCGTTTCGTGGGCAAGATGGCGGTGGTGCCCCTTGCCGGGCGCGAGGTGCCGGTGATCGCCGACGAGCACGTGGACATCGGCTTCGGCACCGGTGCCCTCAAGATCACGCCGGGGCACGACCCGGACGACTGGGAGATAGGGATGCGCCACGGGCTCCCCAGCCTCTCGGTGATCGGCCTCGACGGTCTCATGACCTCGGAGGCCGGCGACTTCTCCGGCATGACCGCCGCCGACGCCCGGACCGCCGTCCTGGAACGGTTGGCGGAGGAGGGTCTGTTCGTCAAGGCCGAGGACTATGACCACTCGGTGGGCACCTGCTACCGCTGCGGCACCACCATCGAGCCGCTGCTTTCTCTGCAGTGGTTCATGGACATGAAACGGCTGGCCGCGCCTGCCATCGCCGCCGTGGAGCAAGGCCGCGTCCGCTTCGTGCCCGCGCGCTGGGGCGACGTCTACCTGGATTGGATGCGGGGCATCCGGCCGTGGTGCGTCAGCCGGCAGTTGTGGTGGGGGCACCGCATCCCCGCGTATCTCTGCGAGCACTGCGATCACCTGATGGTTGCGGTGTCCGCCCCCGCCTTGTGCGAAAAGTGCGGCGGTCCCGTGAGGCAGGAGGACGACGTCCTCGACACCTGGTTCAGCTCGGCGCTGTGGCCGTTCGCCACACTGGGCTGGCCCGAGCAGACGGACCGGCTCAAGACCTTCTATCCGACTTCGGTGCTCTCCACCGCCCGCGACATCATCTACCTGTGGGTAGCGCGGATGATCATGATGGGCTTCGAATTCATGGGCGACGCCCCCTTCGCCGACGTCATCATCCATCCCACCGTTCTGGCGGCCGACGGACGGCGCATGAGCAAGAGCCTCGGAACTGGAGTCGACCCGCTGGAGCTGATAGCCGACTACGGAGCCGATGCCACGCGTTTCGGCCTCGCCTACATGAGCTCGGCTCAGGATGTGCGCTTCAGCGCCGAGCGGATCGAGATGGGGCGCAACTTCGCCAACAAGATCTGGAACGCTTCTCGCCTGATCCTCCAGGGTGCCGACCCGGCCGCCGGCCGCTCAGAGGGCGGACCCCGCGTGGCGCTCGCCACCCCGGCCGATCGCTGGATCTTCAGCCGCCTTGCGGCCGTGGGCGCCGAGGCGGCCACGCTCTATGAAGCCTACGAATTCGACGACGTAGCCCGGTTGCTCTACCGCTTTGTGTGGAACGAGGTGTGCGACTGGTACCTGGAGATAGCCAAGACGCGCCTGTACAGCGAGAGTGAGGCCCAACGCGCCCAGGTAAGCGGCAATCTACTGGCCCTGCTCGAAGCGGTGATGATCATCCTTCATCCGGTCATGCCGTTCGTCACCGAGGAGATCTACGGGCACCTGCCGCAAGTGGCTTCCGGGCAGCGCCCCGCCAGCCTCTTCGATGCGAGCTATCCGGAGGTTCACACGGAGTGGGCCGACCCCGCTGCAGAGACGGCGATGGAGGCGTTCACAGCCGTGGTCGCCGGTCTGCGTTCGGCTCGAGAGGAGTTGGGTCTGGCCCGGGAGGTCGTGGGCAAAGTCACGCTTGCCGAGTCGAGCCCGGGAGCGGCAGCAGCGCTGGAAGGCCTTCCCGGGGCGGTCCGGCAGTTGTGCGGTTGCGAGCTCGTCGCGGTGCTGGCCGACGGGCAGCAGTGGCAGGGACGCTTCGCTTCCATCGAGGGACCCGGCGTGAAAGCCATGCTGGACCTCGCGGGTCTGGTAGACGTGGAGCGCGAAGCTGCGAGGTTGGTGGCCAAGGCGCGCAAGGCGCACGCCGAGGCTTCAAAAGCGCGGGCGAAGTTGGAGAATCAGGGCTTTGTGGCCAAAGCGCCCGAAGCGGTGGTCGCAGAAGAGCGCCTGCGTCTGGCAGCGGCGGAAGCGGCGTTGTCCGAGGTGCGCCGGCACTACGAGGAGCGGGTAGGGGGGCGGCTGCCGCTACCCGGGGAGGAAGACCAGTGAGCACGTGCGACCCCCACGAGATCTGGCAGTATGTCAACGGGCTCGAGCGGCTGGGTACCCGGCTGGGCCTGGAGAGAGTAAGGAAGTTGGTCGAGGCCCTCGGCTCCCCGCAGACGGCCTACCGCACGATCCACGTGGTGGGCACGAATGGCAAGACGTCGACGACGCGTTTCATCTCCACGTTGCTGGAAGCACAGGGGCACAAGGTGGGGGCGTACACCTCCCCGCATCTGACCAGCCTGGCCGAACGTCAGATGGTCGATTCCATCCCCTCGAGTGACGAGGAGTTCTGCGACCTGATGGCCCGCCTCAGGCCGGTCGCGGATGAGGTGGAGAAGTCCTTCGAGCCGGGTGAATCCCTCACCCAGTTCGAGGTCCTTACGGCCGCCGCGTTCGTCTATTTCAAAGAACAAGGTTGCGACGTGGCCGTAATCGAGGCCGGGTTGGGGGGCCGCCTGGACGCGACCGCGGTGATCTCCTCGGAAGTACAGGTGCTCACCAGCATCGGGCGGGAGCATACGGAGCTTCTTGGGGACAGCCCATCGGCCATCCTCAAGGAGAAGGCCGCGGTGATACCTCAGCACGGCCGGGTCGTCGCCGGGGTGCTTGCTCCCGAGATCCAGGCCGAGCTCAAGGAGTTCTGCGCGGCCCGGGAGGCGGAATGCCATTTCTTCGGCGACGATGTCGTCATTCTGGCCGATCCTCGCGGCGACTCGTTTGACGTCTTCGGTCTGTATGGCTGCTACACGGATATCCGTCTCAAGGTCCTCGGCGGCTACCAGCGGACCAACGCCGCGGTCGCCGTAGCGGCGGTCGAGCTGTTCGGTCGCGATGAGCTCGACCCGGAGCTGGTGCGGCGCGCCCTCGCCTCCACCGCGGCTCCCGGCCGGCTGGAAGTCATCAGCACCCAGCCGCTATGCATCTTCGACGGCTCGCACAACCCTCCGGGCATGGAAGAGACGATGCGCTCCCTGGATCAGATCCTCGAGCGCCGCCGTCTCATCGCCGTCGTGTCCATCCTCCGGGACAAGGAAGCCGCGGAGATGATCCGTCACCTGGCTCCGCGCTGCGACATCATCTTCGCCACCCAGAGCTCGAGCTCCCGGGCTCTCTTCGCGGACGAGTTGGCCGCCATCATAGCCGGACTGGGCAAGGGACCGGAGGTCTTCGTCGACCCCGATCCTCACTCGGCCATGGTGAGCGCGTACCGGCTCGCCACCTCCAACCAGGTGGTACTGGTGACCGGCTCCCTCACGCTCATCTCCGACCTCAAACGGGGAATGAAGTAGACCGTGGCCGCGCGACAAAAAGCGAGGAAATCAGGGCATCCCGTGTTCATAACCCTGCTGCTTTTGGCGATAGTGGTCGTGGTATTCTTTACCCTCGGCTACGTGCTTGCACGGGTCCTGATCTAGGGGGCGGCAGGTGGACAACCTCTTCGAGACCATCAATAGGATCATCAATTCGCCGTATTGGATGCTCACCGTCTACATCATCCTGTTCTGCGCTGTGGTTCTTTGGCTCGTTCTGGTCTTCTGGACCTACAAGGACGCGCGCAAACGGATCGACGACCCCGTCATCGTGGGTGTCGCGGTGCTCACCTCGCTTGTCCTGCCCTACATCGGGACCTTGATCTACGCCATCCTCAGGCCTGCTGAGTATCTGGCCGAGGCGCGCGAAAGGGAGTTGGAGATGCGGGCCATGGAGCAAGAGCTTCACACGCTGCGCGCCTGCCCGTCGTGTGGCGAGGTCATCCGGCCCGACTACCTGGCCTGTCCGAGTTGCCGGCGGCCTCTGCGCACCGCCTGCCCTTCCTGTGACCGGGTGCTCGAGCCCGGCTGGAAGCTCTGCCCCTATTGCGCTCACGATCTCAAAGCACGGCGGGTGGCCCCGCCTGTCGACGCGCCGCCCGGGCTCGTCGAAGTGCAGTAGATATTCGCTTTTCGAACTGCGCGGGTGTCGCGCTCTAACGCCGGGAGGAACTGGTGGAACGTACGTTGGTGCTTGTCAAGCCGAGTGGAGTGGCCCGCGGCCTGGTGGGAGAGGTCATAAGCCGCATGGAACGACGGGGCCTGACGATCAAGGTCGCCCGCATGCTGATGGTGACTCGCGAGATGGCCGAGCGGCACTATGCCGAGCACCAGGGCAAGGACTTCTACGCCGACCTCGTGGACCACATCACGTCGGCCCCGGTATTCGCAATGGTGGTCGAAGGGCCGCCAGGCCGTTCGCATCGTGCGCATGATGATGGGCGCCACCAATCCGCTCGAACGCGGCACCCGGTACAGTCCGAGGCGATTTTGGCCTGGATATGCGCCGCAACGTGGTGCACAGTGCCGACAGCCTGGCTAGCGCCGAGAGGGAGATAGCCATCTTCTTCCCCGAGGGCGGCGAGCTCAGCTACTAGCAGCCACCGCACTTCGCGTTCGCCCCGCCAGGCGCTGGTGGACCTGCGGCCCTCTTTTCCGGCCGACTTCCGGCTCTTTCTCGCCTCGCAGTCGCCGCGCCGCCACTCGCTCCTCGCGACGTCGGGGTGCCGTACGAGGTCGTGGCGACGGATGCCGAAGAAGCCGTCGGAGGGGACGCAGCCGTGGCTCTGGCGGCCCAGAACGCCGTGGCGAAGGTGCGCCACGCCGCCCTACCCCACGGTCCGCTTGAGGGCGCCTTCGTGCTGGGCACCGACACCCTCGTGACCCTCGACGGGCGGGTGATGGGCAAGCCTTCGTCGCGCGCCGAGGCCGCAGACATGATCGCGGCCCTGTCGGGCAGGACGCACCAGGTCGTCTCCGGGGTGGCGCTTCGCCGTATCGTTGCGGAAGGGGAGCCGGCCACCGGCGGCGGCCCCGCGGGCGCGCAGATGCCGGCGTCTGACGAGCCGGGCGCGGTCGGCGCAGAGCCCGACGAACGGCTTCGCGTGGCCACCGCGACGACCGATGTGACCTTCCTCCGCTTGGAAGAGGCTCAGATCGAGGCGTACATCGCGTCCGGCGAATGGACCGACAAGGCGGGAGCGTATGGCGTCCAGGGGCTGGCGGGGATGTTCGTTTCGGAGATACGCGGCGAGTACAGCAACGTGGTCGGATTGCCGCTGTGCCTGCTCGCTCGCCTCTTTCGGGAGGCCGGGTTCGACCTTCTGCGGCGGCAGTGGCTATAATACGCAGCGCCCCGGTAGCGCTCGAGGGGCTTTTGGGAAGCGCGTGAGGGAGGTAGGGCCATAGCTTTCACCGAGTTCATCACCGGGTTTGCCGGTCGGGATATGGCCGTCGACCTCGGTACCGCGACCACGCTCGTCTACGTCCGAGGGCGCGGCATCGTCCTTTCGGAGCCGTCGGTGGTAGCTATCGACTCCCGTTCCGGCGATGTCCTCGCTGTCGGCGCCGACGCCAAACGCATGCTCGGACGCACGCCGGGAACCATCTCGGCCATCCGGCCGCTCAAAGACGGAGTCATCGCCGACTTCGACGTCACCGAGCAGATGCTCCGCCATTTCATCCAGCGCGTGCACCAGAACCGGTGGGCGCATCCGAGAGTCGTGGTGTGCGTCCCTTCGGGAGTCACCGGTGTCGAACGGCGGGCCGTCGAAGAAGCGACGATCAGCGCGGGCGCCCGGGCTGCCTACCTGATCGAGGAGCCCATGGCCGCTGCTATCGGAGCGGGTCTCCCTGTGGGGGAGCCGACCGGCAGCATGATCGTGGACATCGGGGGCGGGACCAGCGAGGTGGCGGTCATCTCGCTGGCCGGCATCGTAGTGGCGCAATCGGTCAGGATCGGTGGGGACGAGCTGGATGAGGCGATCATCGCCTATATCAAGAAGGAATATAAGCTCATGATCGGCAGCCAGACGGCCGAGGAGCTCAAGCTCGAGATCGGCTCGGCGTTCCCGCTCGAGCAGGAAGAGCACGCGGAGATCCGCGGGCGCGACCTCGTCACCGGGCTGCCCAAGACCCTGGTGGTCTCCTCGGAGGAGATCAGGGAGGCCATCGCCGAACCAGTGGCCGCTATCGTCGACGCCATCAAGTCCACCCTCGACAAGACCCCTCCGGAACTGGCTTCAGACGTGATGGACCGGGGGATCATGATGGCCGGCGGGGGATCGCTGCTACGTGGGATGTGCGAGCGGGTCCGCGAGGAGACGCAGATGCCGGTGAATCTTGCCGAATCGCCCCTCACGTGCGTTGCCGTCGGCTCCGGCCGCTCCCTGGAGGAGTTCGACACGCTCTACCGGGGTTCGCAGAGAGTCAAGAGACGACGCTACTAAGCTAGCGAGGTACCATATGCCACGCAACAAGGTGGCCTGGCGACGGTTCGTCTTCGTCGTCTTGATCATCGCGTCGCTCGCTGTGCTCACAGTGTCGTTTCGGGAGACCGAATCCGGCCCGGTCCACGCCGTCCAACAGGGGACCGCCGGCCTGCTCGCCCCGCTGCAATCGTGGGGTGCCCGCATCGCCAAGCCCTTCCAGGACGGATACGACTGGGTCGCCACCCTCTGGTCGGCACACAAAGACGCCGAGCGGCTGGCCGCACAGGTGCAGGTGCTCCAGGGGGAGGTGATCCAAGCTTCAGGAGCAGGGAGAGGAGAACCAGCGTCTCAAGAGCCTGCTCGATCTCCGGGACAAGGGCACTTTTCCCGCGGGCACGGACTTCATCGTGGCCCGCGTGACCGGCGAAGTCGCCCACGCGCTGGCAGGCCTGGATCCAGATCGATAAAGGATCGGATGACGGTCTCCAGGTGGACCAGGCGGTCGTCGGCTCCACGCCTCTGGCCGGCGAATCACTAGCCGGCAAGGGCCTCGTGGGCAAGGTGATAGAGGTCACGGCGCATGCCGCGAAGGTGCAGTTGATCACCGATTCCGAATCGAGCGTCGCGGCCAAGATCCAGGGATCGAGGGCGAGAGGGGATCGTCGAGGGCTCCGTCTCGGGCAAGCTGACCATGGACTACGTGGACCGCGACATCGTCGTCGACCCCAAGCTTGTCATCGTCACCTCGGGCTTCGGCGGCGTCTACCCCGCGGACATCCCCATAGGGATCGTCGCGAACGTGGGGGAGGAGGACGTCAACAGCTACAAGGACATCGAGGTCCAGCCGTTCCTCGATTTCCGGGTGCTTGAAGAAGTCATGGTCCTGATCGTGCCCGAGAACTCGGGTGCCACCGGGACCACTGGCACGACGGGCACCACGGGTACCACGGGTACCTCACACCACGACGAGCACGACGGGGTAGCGGGATCGATGGGCCGGAAAGAGCTCGTCGTGGTCGGCAAGGTCGTCCTGCTGCTGGTGTTCGCGGTCCTCCTGCAGACCGTGCTGCATCTCGCACGTCAGCGTACTCGGGGTCACCGCGGACCTGTTCCTGATCCTCACCATCATCGTGGCCGTCAGCCGGGGCTCGCTTGAAGGCGCGGTCTTCGGCTTCTTCGTAGGCCTCGTAGCCGACATCGCCTACTTCCAGCCGCTCGGCGTGCGGTCGCTCATCTACGTGCTCGTCGGCTACTTCGTGGGCATGTTCGTGGCTCGGTTCGGCACGGTGAACCCCTGGAGCGTGGCTCTTCTGGCCGGTGTCACTTCCTTTCTCGCCCAGTTCGTGTTCGGGCTGTTCCAGTTCATGATGGGCCCACGCGCGGCCCTGCTCACGATGATCGGCACCCAGATGCTGCCTGAAGCCGTCATCGACGGGTTGATCACCGCTCCGCTCTACGTGTTCCTGGTTCGCGTCCGGCTGCTGCCAGGCCGGACATCTCGAGGCCGCCCGGCCCCGCGGAGCTGACGAGTGATCCTCGAACCGGTCAGGAAGAAGCGGTCGCCGGAGGACGACTCGTTCGTAGGCATGCGGGTCGGCGTCTTGCTGATCATCGTCTTCGCTCTTTTCGGCGTGCTGAGCTTCCGCCTGTGGTTCCTTCAGATCCTGTCCGGCGACTCCTACGTAGCCGTGGCGAAGGACAACCGGCAACGGGATGTCAAGGTCGAGGCTCGCGCGCGGGGTGGTCTACGACCGCAACGGCAAGATCCTGGTGGAGAACAGGGCCGGTCTCAACGTGGGCATCCTTCCCATGGACATGTACGACCCGAAGAAAGACCCCGAGAAGTTCCAGCAGGAGATCTACGGCCTGGCCCGGATCCTCGACATCCCCGAGACCGATCTCATGGCGGCCTACGACAAGGCGAAGAAGGACCCGTACGTGACGTACATCGTCAAGGAGGACGTGCCCGAGAACACCGTCGTGGCCCACATCAAGGAGCACGGCCTGGAATACCAGGGCGTCCAGGTGGAGGCATCCTACCTGCGCCAGTATCCCTTCGGGGCGCTCGCCACCCATGTGCTGGGCTACGTGGGCGAGGTCTCCCAGAACGACCTCGACAACGAGGAGTTCGCCACGCTGCGGGCCGGGGCGACCATCGGCAAGGACGGAGTCGAGAGGAAATACGACTCCTTCCTGAGGGGCACGGACGGCTGGAAGACCGTGGAGGTCGACGCGGCCGGACGTCCCAAGCGGTTCCTGGAGGACCGCGCTCCGACTCCGGGGAGCAACCTGGTGCTCACCATCGACAGCGAGCTGCAGCAGGCCGCCGAGACCGCTCTCGTCGAGGGCATCCAGGCGGCTCACGCTACGGAATTCACCAATGCCGCTGGCGGGGCGGTCGTGGCGATGGACCCGCGCACCGGCGAGATCCTGGCCTTGGCCTCCTATCCCGACTACGATCCCTCTCTCTGGGTCGGGGGGATGACGAAGACCAAGTACGCCGAACTGAACGCGCCCCAGGCTCACTTTCCGCTCTTCGACCGGGTCATCGACGGCCTGTATCCCGCGGGTTCCACCTTCAAGCCGTTCGTCGCGGCCGCGGCTCTCGACGCCGGCCTCATCAACGCGGACACGACGTTCGACTGCACCGGCAAGTACTCCACCAACCAGCAGACATGGAAGGACTGGACTACCCGCGGGGCACGGGAACGTCAGCCTGCTGCAGGCCATCACCGAGTCGTGCGACGTCTACTTCTACAACGTGGGCAATCTGCTCTATCAGCAGCCGAGCCCCGTCCTGCAGAACGGCGTGCGCCAATTCGGCTTCGGGCAGCCCACCGGAATAGATCTGCCGGGGGAGACCACCGGCAGCCGGGTGCCCGACAAGTACTGGAAGGCCGAAGTCGGCAAGACCGACCTGGAGAAGACCTGGAGGCCGGGAGACGAGATCAACCTGGCCATCGGCCAGGGCGACCTGCTGGTCACGCCCATGCAGATGGTCGTCGCTCTCTCAGCCATCGCGAACGGGGGTACGCTGTGGGTCCCGCACCTCGGACTCCGCATCACCGATGCCTCGAACAACATCATCCACCAGTTCGAGAACGAGAAGCGGGGCACGCTGGGAATAAGCGCGGAGATCCTCGATCTGATCCGCACCGGTATGTCGCAGGTCACCGCAGACCCGTCGCGGGACTGCCTACGGGGCCTTCAAGGGCTTCCCCATATCGGTGGCGGGCAAGACCGGCACGTCGCAGAAGCTGCCCGAGGACGACTACGCCCTCTTCATGGGCTACGCGCCGGCCGACGCGAGCGGAGTCCCGGAGATCGCCGTGGTCGCGATCATCGAGCAGGGCGGGCACGGTAGTTCGATCGCGGCCCCGGTCGTGCGGCGGGTGCTCGAGGCCTACTTCCACACTGAGTCCGGTGGCCCGAGGATCATCCCGGTGACCGAGTAGGAAGGTAGATGACCCCTCAGCCCAAGGTCCTCCAGCACGCTCGCGAACGGCGCCAGCCGCTAGGTTTCTCCCTGGGCGGCTATCTGCGCGGCATGGACTGGATACTGCTGGCGGCCACCCTGGCCCTCGTCACTTTCGGCCTGTTCGTGCTCTATTCCGCGACCCATGCCGATACCAACATCTCCACTCCGTTCTACTACCTCAGATCGCAGGGGGTCGGCGTGGTCATCGGGCTCTTCTTGCTCCTGATGACCAGCATCGGCAACTACCGCTGGCTCGCCCGCTGGCGCACCTACATCTACCTCGCCACGCTGGCGCTTCTGGTTCTCACCCTCTTCGCCGGGAGCGGCAGCGAGCAGGTGGGAGCGAACCGCTGGATCCAGTTGCCGTTCTTCCGCCTGCAGACGTCGGAGGTCGCGAAGCTGCTGCTGATCCTGTCGCTTGCCGGAGTGCTTGCCGAGGGAGTCGCTTTGCGGCACCGCTTGCGGTTCGTCATCTTGTGCGTCGTCTACGTGCTGATCCCCACCGCGCTGGTGTTCCTGCAGCCCGACCTCGGCACCGCGCTCGTCTTCGGCGCCATTCTCGCCACGATGCTGGTGGTGTGGGGCATCCGGCTGCCGCATCTGGGCGCTCTGGCCGGTGCCGGTCGTCCTCGCCGTGGTGATGGTGCTTCGGGTGCTGCCAAGCGCGTTCGGCGTGCACCTGCTCAAGGACTATCAGTTGCAGCGGCTCACTCTTTTCCTCGATCCGCAGAAGGACCTCGCCGGCCTCGGCTACCAGCTGTCCCAGAGCAAGATCGCCATCGGCAGCGGCATGTTCACGGGGAAGGGCTATCATGCACGGCACGCAGACCCACCTGAACTTCCTCCCGGCGCACCACACCGACTTCATATTCGCCGTCATCGGCGAGGAGCTGGGGTTCATGGGCGCCCTGCTGCTGCTGGGGCTCTTCGCCGTCATCATCTGGCGGGCGCTTCGGATCGCCCGGCTGTCGGAAGACATGTACGGGCGGCTGATCGCGACGGGCGTTGCCGGGGTGCTCGTGTTCCAGGTGTTCGTGAACATCGGGATGACGATCGGCATCATGCCCGTGACCGGCATCCCCCTGCCGTTCGTGAGTTTCGGCAGCAGTTCGCTGGTAGTATTCTTGATGGCGATCGGCCTGTTGGAGAGCGTCCACGTTCACTCGGTGGCCGGGCAGGCTAAGTAGCAGCCCCCGGCGCCCAACTTTGGGGAGGCTGGGAGTGGCCAAGCTGCCTTTGAACCTTACGAAGAGCCTGAAAGCGCTGAAAGAGGCTTCAGCGAGCGCGGCCGAGTCCGCGTCGATCGTGCTGGCCGGCGATCAAGTCCTCGTGGAGCGGGCCAGGGAGCGGTTCTGCCGAGGGCGGCACGGCTCCCTCGAGCCATGCCGGATCCGTTCGAGCGGGCCGGCAGGCGTAGCCCCGGCCCCGGCGAGCTGCTGGTCGTGCTCACCACCCCTGACAAGGAGTCGGAGGTCGAGGCTTCGCTCGCGGCCGTGGCCGCGAAGGGATCGGTCATCGTGGCCGTCGACGAGGGGCCGGGGACGAGGCACAAGGCCGGCTACCTTGCCGGCGGCATCGTCCGGCTATCGTTCTCCGATAGCGACGCCGGTTGGGACCGCCTGTTCTCGCTCTGCGCGGAGACGGCGGGCGACAAGGGGATCGCGCTGGGCCGGCGGTACCCCGTCGTGCGGCGTGCAGCTGCCCGCCGCCTGATAGCCCGCACTTCGGCGCAGAACGTCTTCATAGCCCTCGTCTTCTTCGTCCCCGGCTCGGACATGCCGGCGATGACGCTCAACCAGGCAAAGATGGTCCTCAATATCGCCGCCATGTACGGCGAGCGCATCGACCAGGAACGGGCGGTCGAACTCGCGGGCCTGGTGGCGCTCGGCTTCGGGTTCCGGGGTCTGGGCAGGTTGCTGGTCCGGGCAGTCCCGGGGCTCGCCATCGTCATGAGGATGGTGACGGCATACTCGGCCACCACCGCTGTGGGCCTGGGCGCCATCGCCTACTTCGAGAAGGGGGCTCCCGCCTCGACCAGCAAAGTGATCGCGCTGGCGGGCTCGATGAGGCGTTGAGAGCACCGCGGTACGACAGCGCGTTCGAGGCCATGCTCGCCGGCATCCGGCAGCCGGCGCGGCTCATAGGCGAGGAGGCGGGCGCCGGACCGGGATTCAGCGGAGAACCTGCGGAACTGCGGGTGGTCCTTGGCTTCCCCGACACCTACGAGATCGCCATCTCTAACCAGGCCATCCAGATCCTTTACCACCTCGCGCGCCGCGAGGAGGGAGTCGGGGTCGAACGGGCCTACCTGCCGTGGGTCGACGCGATCGCCGAGATGCGCCGTCGGAACGTCCCTCTCCTGACCCTGGAGACGTGGACTCCGGTAGCCGACGCCCATCTTCTGGCGGTGACGCTTCAGCACGAGTTCCACTACACGAACCTGTTGGAGATGCTCCATCTGGCCGGCATCCCCCTGCACGCCGCGGTGCGTACCGAGGAGCACCCCCTCGTGCTCGCCGGCGGCCCGGCCTGCGCCAACTTCGCGCCGGTCGGCCGCTTCGTGGACGCGGTCGCGGTCGGCGACGGGGAGGAGTTGTTCCCGGAGATCCTCGCGGAGATGGCGGCGGCAAGACGCGGGGGAGCGTCGCGAGCCGAGACGAAGCGCCGCCTGGGGCGCATCGACGGCGTCTTCGTCCCGGGGTCGAGCAGCCGGGTCAGGCGACGGGCGGTGGCCCGGCTGGAGGGTGCCCCGTACCCGGCGTCGTGCCTGGTGCCGCTGGTCGCCGGTGTTCACGATCGGGCCTGGGTGGAAGTCATGCGGGGCTGCACCCGGGGCTGCCGCTTCTGCCAGGCAGGGATGTGGTACCGGCCGGTACGGGAGCGCCCGGCCGCCGAGGTCCTGGCGCTGGCCGGCGACGAACTGGCGGCGACCGGGCATCAAGAACTGGCCTTCGCCTCGCTCTCGACCACCGACTACTCCTGTCTGCAGGAGGTGTTGACGGGGGTCGCCGCCGCGCACCCCGAGGTGCGCCTCTCCCTCCCGTCGCTGCGCGTGGACACCGCGGCGGTGCGGCTCGCCTGGCTTGCGTCGCCGACCGGGGGCTCACTCACGCTCGCCCCGGAGGCCGGCAGCCAGCGGATGCGGGACATCGTCAACAAGAACGTCACCGAGAGCGACGTGCTGGCAGCGGCCGAGGAGGCCTTCCGGGCAGGGCGGACGACCCTGAAGCTCTACTTCATGATCGGCCTTCCCTGGGAGACCGACGACGACGTCGCTCGCCATCGCCGATCTGTGTCTGAAGGTGCGTCAGGCCGGCCGGGGCCTGCTGGCAGGCCGGGCAGGAAGGCTGCAGCTGAACGTGAGCGTCAACACCTTCATCCCCAAGCCGTTCACCCCGTTCCAGTGGGCGGCCATGGCCGATCGGGAGACCCTGCAGCGCCGTCAGGAGCTGCTGCGGGCCCGTCTGCGGAAGCCGGGCATCCGTCTGGCCATGTCGGACCCGGGCAAGAGCTATCTGGAGGCCGCCCTGGCGCGAGGAGACGAGCAGACGGCGAGCGATCATCGAGGCGGCCTGGAAGAAAGGGGCCCGGTTCGACTCCTGGACGGAGCAGTTCCGGGCCGGCGCCTGGGCCGAGGCGTTCTCGGAAGCGGGAGCGTCGGCGGAGGAGATGGCGACCGCGCCGTTCCCCCGGGAACGCGCGTTCCCCTGGGACGTCGTCGAAGGGGTGCCCGATCGCGACTTCCTGTGGGCCGAGTGGGAGAAGGCTTCGCGCGGCAGGCTGACCGGCGATTGCCGCTGGGACGGCTGCACGGTCTGCGGAGCCTGTGAGGATCCGCCCGGGAACCAGATAGCCTCCGCCGGCCGCCGTGGCCGCAGCGAGCGCGCCACGGGCCGGCACCGAGGCGAGCGCCGGCCGCCTCGGCGCTACGTCGCTCGCTTCTCCGTCACCGGCAGGGGCCGTTTTCTCGGCCATCTCGATCGCATGGAGGCCTTCCGGCGGGCCGTTCGCCGGGCCGGAGGCGACCTGGCCCTCTCCGCCGGCATGCGGCCCAAGCCGCTGCTCAGTCTGGTCCTGCCTCTGGGTGTTGGCACAGAAGGGTTGGACGAGCTGTGCGAGTTCGAACTGGCGGACGAGCCTGCGGAAGGTTTCGCGGAGCGGCTGGCGGCCGCTCTCCCCGGGCACATGCGCCTCCTCGATCTGCGTCCCTACGAGGAGGCACGGCGACTGGCCGCCCGGGTGACGGGGGCGTCGTACCAGGTGATGTTCTCGGTGGCCGCAGCGGACGGTGATGCCCGCGACTCGGACGCCGCCCGCACGGCCAACGCCGCCGCTCTGTTCGAAGGGGCGCGGCGTTTCGCCGAGGCGGGCGCCTGGGTGGTGGAAGAGACCCGTGAGGACCGCGTCCGCGCGGTCGATGTCAGGCGGTACGTGAAAGAGATCTCCATGAGTCCGGGACGCTGAGGGCGAGTGGGTCGTCGAATTCACCGCGGCGGTCACGCCGGCGGGCACCGCGCGGCCGGGACTCGTTCTGAAGGCGTTGGAGCAGGCCTCCGGGCTGAGGCTCGTCCCTGTTTCCATCCGCCGCACCGGCATCCACGTAGATTGAAGGCCGGGATCTCATGAAACAGCTGATCATCTCTCGGGACCATCTGGAGACGCGCGTGGCCGTGCTCGAAGACGGAAAGCTGGCGGAGATGTACCTCGAACGACCGCACCGGCAGTCGCTTGGTAGGCAACGTCTACAAGGGCCGGGTGGAGAACGTGCTGCCCGGAATGGACGCCGCCTTCGTCGACATAGGGCTGGACCGCAACGGGTTCTTGTCCGTCGGCGAGGTGGTGGCCCCCGAGGTGCGGAGCGGCGGCTCGCGGAAGATAGGCGACCTTCTCAAACCCGGCAAAGAACTGCTTGTCCAGGTGACGCGCGACCCGATGGGGGGGAAGGGCCCGCGCCTGACGATGGAAGTGGGCATCCCCGGCCGCTACGTCGTCTACTTGCCCGGCGGGAAGGGATCCGGGGTATCTCGGCGGCTGGACGAGGGCGAGCGGGAGCGTCTGAGGGCGATAAGCCGTGAGGTAAGACCCGAGACCGGGAGCGTCATCGTGCGGACGGCCGCGGAAGGGGCGGGCCAGGAGGCGATCGAGCGCGATCTCCGTTTCCTGCAGCGGGTGTGGGCCGGGGCGGAACGGCGGGCACAGGCGGCGCCGGCGCCGGCTCTGGCCTACGCCGAAGCGGAGTTGGCGGTCAGGAGCGCCCGCGACCTGCTCAGCCCCGACTTCTCTGCGGTCATCGTGGACGACGAGAAGCTGCACCGGCGGCTCGTCAGCTACCTGCGCGCCGTTGCCCCCGAGTTCAAAGACCGCGTGGAGCGCCACAACGGGGAGACGCGCCTCTTCGAGCGCTTTGGCCTCGAGCAGGAGATGGAGAAAGCGCTGGCCAGGCGTGTCGGCCTTCCGTCGGGCGGACACATCGTCATCGACCACACTGAAGCGATGACCGTGATCGACGTGAACACCGGCCGCTACGTCGGCAGGCGCCAACTGGAAGACACCACCCTCAAGACCAACCTCGAGGCGTGCCGGGAGATCGTCCGGCAACTCCGCCTGCGCGACATCGGCGGCATCATCGTCATCGACTTCATCGACATGACGGCGCAGACCAATCGGGAAGTGGTGCTCGCGGCTCTCGAGGCCGAGTTCACCCTCGACCGCACCAAGACCTACGTGATGGAGATCTCGCCGCTGGGGCTGGTGGAGATGACGCGCCAGAACGTCACCCAGGGGCTGCGGGAGATAGTGACCGCTCCGTGCCCGGTCTGCAGAGGACAGGGCCGGGTCATCTCCGAGGAGTCGGCGCTCATCGTCGTCGAGCGCCGCCTGGAAGACCTGCTCGGTTGTTCCGTGCTGCCCGTCCTGCGGGTGGAGGTGCACCCGAGGATCGCCGCTCGCCTCACGTGCGGGAGCGGCGAGATGCTTCAGCGCCTGGAGGCCGTGACGGGGCGTCTTCTACAGCTCCAGCAGGCAGGCGAAGAAGTCCCGCTCGCCCACGTGGCGATCGTGCCCGACTGACGGGAGCGGTGGGCCCGTCGCGAGCGCCGGCGGCAGGCGCGCCGCGCCCCGGCGGTCGGCGGCGGCAGGTGGCAGCCGGGCGCCAACCTTGCTATACTGCCTTGCTCGCGGCCGCCTTGAGGTGGCCGCCGCTGTCGGATGAGAATATGCGAGGAGTCGGGATGTTCGCCATCGTCAAGGTCGGCGGTAAGCAATACCGGATAGAAGAAGGGCAGGAGTTCGTCGTCGACCGCCTCGACGCCGCTGAGGGCGCCACCGTCGAGCTGCCTTCGCTGCTCGTCGCCGACGGGGGCGATCTCCGTCTGGCCGCCGATGGGAAAGAAGCCACGGTGACGGCCGTTGTGGTCGGGCATCTGCGGGGACCGAAGATCACCATCTCGAGGTTCAAACCCAAGCGGGGCTTTCGCAAGAAGACCGGCTTCCGCTCGGGGCTCACGCGCCTCGAGGTGCAAAAGATCGCTTAGGAAGGGATAGGGAATGGCTCACAAGAAAGGTGGCGGCAGCTCCAGGAACGGCCGCGATTCCAATGCTCAGCGTCTGGGCGTCAAAGCCTTCGCCGGCGAGACGGTCACGGCCGGCTCGATCCTTGTCCGCCAGCGCGGCACCAGGTTCCGCCCGGGTGTCAACGTGGGCATCGGCTCCGATGACACCTTGTTCGCGACCGCCGACGGTAAGGTGGATTTCACCACCGGCAAGGCCGGGCGCGTCATCAGCATAGTCACCGAGTAGCGGCCCGCACCCTTTCGCGGCCGGGCTCGCACCCCTCGGCTCCGTCCATGTTCTTCGATCAGGCAAAGATCCACGTGGCGGCCGGGAACGGCGGGAACGGCTGCGTTTCTTTTCGCAGAGAGATGCACGTCCCTCGCGGCGGGCCGGACGGCGGCGACGGGGGCCGGGGCGGCGACGTCATCGTCGTGGGCGATCCTCAACTCCGCGACCTACAGCCCTTTACCTTCAAGGTGCACTACAAGGCCGGCTTCGGCGAAGCGGGGTCCGGCGCGCGCAGGCACGGCGCCGACGGTGAGGACGTGGTCATCCGGGTCCCGCTTGGCACTCAGCTCTGGCGGGTCTGCGGCACTGTCGAGGACGAAGACGAACTGGTCGCCGACGTCACTCGCCCGGGTCAGCGGGTGCTTCTCTCCCGAGGTGGCGCCGGGGGCCGGGGCAACTCCCGTTTCGTCAACTCCGTTCGCCAGGCTCCTCATTTCGCCGAGCTGGGCGAAGAGGGCGAGAGCTTACTGGATGCGCCTGTCCCTCCGGCTCATAGCCGACGCCGGTCTCGCCGGCCTGCCCAACGCCGGCAAGTCCTCGCTGCTACGGCGGCTCTCCAACGCCAAGCCGAAGGTGGCGGACTACCCCTTCACGACTCTCGAGCCCATGCTGGGCGTGGTCGACTGGACCGGCGAAGGGGATGTCTTTACGCTGGCCGACGTGCCCGGATTGCTGGAGGGAGCAAGCGAGGGGGTGGGCCTGGGCCACGAGTTCCTGGCCCATCTCGAACGATGTCAGCTGCTCCTGCACGTCGTCGACATCACCGGATACTACGGCGTGGAGCCGCTCGAGGGATTCCGCACCATCCTCGGGGAACTGGACGCCCATGCGGCCGACCTCGCCGGCAAGCCGCAGATCATCGTGCTCAACAAGATCGACGCGGTCCCTCCGGAGACCGTCAGGGAGTGGGAGGACGTATTCGTCGCCGAGGTGGATCGGCTTGCGGCGCGAAGGCCACCCGGCCTTCACGTACGAGGTGGACGGCGAGCTGCCTCCTCCGCCCGTCTGGTGCGGCCGGTATCGGCCGTCACGGGCGCGGGGCTCAGCGCATTGCTCGCCTGGGTGGGGCCGCTGATCATGCGGTTGACGGCGCCGGAGTCGCCCGGCGCCGAGCCGGCAGAAGGGGCGGCGCGCGGGCCTGCGGCCGTGGAGGGGCACGCCGAGGGAGGCCACGTCACCTACCGACCGGCGCCGACCGGCGCCCGGAGCTTCGTCGTGAGCCGCGACGAGGCCGGATTCGTGGTCAAAGGCAAGGCCGTCCGGCGTCTGGTTAGCAGGTTTGACCTCGACAACGAAGAAGCTATACAGTACCTCGCCGAGCGGCTCGACCGGCTGGGGGTGTACGCTGCACTCAGGGCGCGCGGGGCTCAGCCCGGAGACGAAGTGGACATCGAGGGCTATACGTTCGAGTTCCAGTAGTGATGGGAAAGCGGTGACGAGCAAGAGACGCGAGCCGAAGACGATCGTCGTCAAGATCGGCTCCACCACGCTGACCACCGAGCGGGGGACGTTCCGCCTGGCTCCGGTGGCCGGCCTGGTCGCGGAGGTATGCGAGCTGCACGCCGCCGGCCATCGCGTGCTGCTGGTCTCGTCCGGCGCGGTCTCATCCGGGCATGGGCGTCCTGCGCCGCAAGCGCCGGCCTACCGCGGTGGTCGACCTGCAGGCGGCGGCGGCCGTAGGCCAGGGACATCTCCTCCGCACCTACACCGAGCTCTTCGCCCACGAGAACGTGGTGACCGCCCAGGTGCTCCTCACCGCGTTCGATGTGGCGGCCCGGACGCAGTATCTCAACGCCCGGAACACCCTCAAGCGCCTGCTGGAGTGGAAGGTCGTGCCGATCATCAACGAGAACGACACCACCTCCACCGACGAGCTGTGCTTCGGCGACAACGACGCCCTGGCGGCGCAGGTGGCCCTGCTTGTCAAGGCCGACCTTCTCGTCCTCCTGACCGACACCGACGGTCTGTACACGGCCGACCCGCGCGAGGACGCCGATGCCCGGCTCATCACCACGGTCGAGGATCTGAACGATCTCGAGTGCGTGCAGATCGGCGCCATCAGCGCGCTGGGGCGCGGGGGCATGGGGAGCAAGGTCAACAGCGCCCGGATCGCCACGAGCGGGGGAGTGGAGACGGTCATCGCCCGGGGGACGCGCCCGGGTGTCCTCACCGCGAGCCTGGCCGGCGAGGACGTCGGCACCCGCTTTCCGCCCCGTCCGCTCGGTCTGCCAGACTACAAGCTGTGGCTGCTCTACGGCAAGCCGGCGAGCGGCAAGGTGATCGTCGACGCCGGTGCGGCCCTGGCTCTGCGCGGCAAGGGCAGCCTGCTGCCGGTGGGGGTCACGGCGGTGGAGGGAGACTTTGTGGCGGGAGATGCCGTCATGGTGGTCGACAGCGGACGGCGTGGAACTGGGCAAAGGGCTGGTCAGCTACTCCAGAGAAGAACTGGACAGGATCAAGGGGCTCCAGAGCACCCGTGTGGCCGAGATGCTTCCCGAAGCATCGCCCGAGGCCATCCACAGGGACTATCTGGTGCTGGTTTGCTAGGGGACCAGGAGGGCACTTGAAGACGACGGAACTGGCGCAAGCGGCGAAGAAAGCATCGCGACGGCTGGCGCTCCTCACCGCGGCCGAGAAGAATCGGGCCCTCATCGAGATGGCCGAGGCGCTCCAGCGCCGGTCGGCCGAGATACTGGTGGAGAACGCCGAAGACGTCGCAGAAGGGCGCAAGAAGGGCCTCTCACCGGCTCTCATCGACCGCCTGCTTCTCGACGAGGAGCGCCTGCGCGGGATAGCCCGCAGTCTGCGGGATATCGCCGCCCTGCCCGACCCGGTAGGAGAGATCGTCGCCGGGTGGCGGACGGCGGAGGGTCTCGAGATCGAGCGGGTGCGGGTGCCCTTCGGGGTCATCGCGGTCGTGTATGAGGCGCGGCCGAACGTGACCGTCGACGCGGCGGCACTCTGCCTCAAGACGGGGAACGCGGTGATCCTGCGGGGCGGCAGCGACGCCTACCGCTCGAATCGCATCCTGGCCGAAGTCATCACCGGAGCGGCTATGGAAGCCGGGCTTCCGCGCGAGTCCATCCAGTTCGTGCCGACAAGGACCGCAACTCCCTCATCGACCTCCTGCAACTGAGAGACCAGGTCGATCTCGTCATACCCCGGGGCGGCGAAGCGCTGAAGGACTTCCTGCTCGAGCACTCCAAGGTGCCGGTCATCTACGCGGCGGGTGGCAACTGCCATGTATACGTGGACGAGACGGCCGATCTCAAGCAGGCCCTGGACATCACCATCAACGCGAAGTGCCAGCGGCCCGGAGTGTGCAACGCCGCCGAGACCCTGCTGGTGCATCAAGCCGTTGCGCCCGACTTCATGGCCGCCGTCACGAAGGGTCTGCAGGAGCGCGAGGTCAAGCTCTACGTCGACGCTCCCACCCGCGCGCTGGCCGGCGACACCCTGGCCCCGCTTGTCAACGCCACAGAAGAGCACTACGCGACGGAGTTCCTCGACCTGCAGATGGCCATCAAGGTGGTAGCGAGTCTGGACGAGGCAGTGGAGCACATCGCCCGCTACGGCACCGGCCACTCAGAGGCTATCGTCACCCGGGACCTGGACGCCGCGCGCCGCTTCGCTCGAGCCGTCGACGCGGCCGTCATCTATGTCAACGCTTCCACCCGGTTCACCGACGGCGGGGTGTTCGGCCTCGGGGCCGAGATCGGCATCTCCACTCAGAAGCTGCACGCGCGGGGTCCGCTGGCCCTCAAGGAGCTGACCTCGGTCAAGTATGTGGTGACCGGGCAAGGGCACGTCCGCTGACGCCGGCCGGCTGGAGGTAGACGGAGGACACGAGTGGACCAGGCCGACCCCATCACCCGTCTGAGCACGCGGACCAGCCTGCGCCTGGGGATCATGGGAGGGGCCTTCGACCCTATCCATATCGCCCACCTGGTCACAGCGCAGGAGGCCCTGCTGCAGTTCCATCTGGACGAAGTGATCTTCATGCCCTCCGGACGCCCCCCGCACAAGAAGCGCCGGCTGGCCCCGGCTGAGTTCCGCTATCTCATGGTGGCAGTGGCCACCGCTTCGCACCCCAAGTTCTCGGTCTCCCGCCTGGAGATCGACCGGCCGGGAGTGGGCTACACGGTCGACACACTCGAGTATCTCGCCGCCCACCTGGCGCCCGATGCCCGGTTGTTCTTCGTCACGGGGGCCGATGCCGTCCTCGATATCCTTACCTGGAAGGACCCGCCGGGCGTGCTCGAGCTGTGCACGCTCATAGCGGCCACCCGTCCCGGCTTCGACCTTTCCCGGCTTTCCGCCGCGCTGGCTTCGCTGGGTCCGGAAGTCGTGGGACCGGGACCCGAAGCCCGGGTGCAGGTCATGGAGGTCCCGGGATTGGATATCTCTTCGAGCATGATCCGAGAGAGGCTGGCAGCGGGTCTTCCCGTGCGCTATCTCGTCCCCGACGCGGTCTGCGACCTGATCGACAAGACCGGCGAGTATTGCTCGCCGGACCAGACGTGACCGACGCCGGCGGCTCACCTACCCAGACGGAAGGCGGAGTGCCCGGCACGTCCTCTGGCCGCGACCGTGGCATCGTCCACCTCGGCGACGACCGCCCCGGCCGGTTCGACGGCCCCGACCTCGCCGGGCAGCGCGCAGGCTCTTCTCGGCGGTTGCCCCGGCTTTGCTGCGAGCAAGACGGCGCGGCCGTGGCGCTGGCGCTGGTGTTCGCGGGGTCCAAGGGCGGCGTCGTCCTCGGCGTGCCCGGCCTCACACTGCTCAGGTCCGGCGATCGCTTCACTAGGCTCGTGCGTCTCTATGCTCCCGACAAGCAGCAGGCTCTCGCCGCTGCTTTCAGCAAGCCGGACGTGAACGCGGGTGAACCTGTCTGGAAGGGGCTCCCCATGGCCGGAGACGGCTGATGGCCGAGGAAGATCGCTTCTTTCGCTACAGCCGGCAGATGCTTGTGCCCCATATCGGAGCGGGCAGGCCAGGAACGGTTACAGAGCGCCAAGGTGGGCCTGATCGGCTGCGGCGCTCTCGGGTCCGCCATCGCCAACAACCTTGTGAGGGCCGGCGTGGGGTTGCTGCGCATCGCCGACAGGGATTATCCGGAGATCCACAACCTGCACCGGCAGGTCTTGTTCACCGAGCAGGACGTCGCGCTGCGGGTTCCCAAGGCCGAAGCGGCCGCCGCTCACCTCCGGGAGGTCAACAGCCAGGTGACGGTCGAACCTGTCGTGGAGCACGATCGACGCGGACACGATCGTCACCTTTGCCGAGGATCTCCACATTCTGGTCGACGGCACCGACAATTTCCCGACGCGGTTCGTCATCAACGAGCACGCGGTCAGACACAAGATCCCCTGGGTCTATGGCGGTGTCATCGGATCGAGTGGCATGTCGATGACCGTTGTTCCCGGCGGCGGACCCTGCCTTCGCTGTTTCGTACGCGACCTTCCCAGCCGCGAGCACTCTCCTACCGCCGATGTGGCCGGAGTGCTCAACACGATCGTGGCCCTCATTGCGAGCGTCGAGGCGAACGAGGTCGTGAAGCTGGTGGTCGACCCGGAGGCGCGAAGCCGCCATCTGCTGCTGGTCGACGTATGGGACCTCACCTTCGAGCGGCTCCTCGTGCCGCGCGATCCCACCTGTCCTTGCTGCGGAGCGTGAAGGCGATGACTACGGATACCGGCGTGTCCGGCGACCTGGCTGCCGCCGAGGCTGAGCTCCGAAAAGTCCTCCGGGAGGCAGCGCCGGTGCTGGTCGCTTTCTCCGGCGGGGTCGATTCCACGCTGCTGCTGAGGGTGGCGCTCGACGAACTCGGTCCGGAGCAGGTGCTGGCGGTGACGGTCCACGGTGATGTGCACACCGAGGAGGAGTCGGCCGCGGCCCGCGAAACGGCCGCGCGGCTTGGGGCGCGCCACCTCGTCGTCCCCATGGATCAGCTTGGTCTTCCCGGCTTCGCAGCCAATCCGCCCGAACGGTGCTACCTCTGCCGCCGCGCGATCTACGAGCAGCTGATCGCGGTGGCGAGATCCGAAGGGATGAAGACCATCGTCGATGGAGCCAATGTGGACGACCGCGGGGACTACCGTCCCGGCATGCAGGCGGCGGCCGACATGGGGATCGTCAGCCCGCTGCTGGCGGCGGGGTTCAAGAAGGACGACGTGCGCAGCCTGGCCCGGACGCTGGGACTGCCGAATTGGGATCTGCCCGCGTCGCCGTGTCTCGCTTCGCGCTTCCCCTACGGGCAGACCATCACGGCCGAGGGCCTGCGCATGGTCGGCGCGGGGGAGAGGTATCTGAGGGGCCTCGGATTCGGACCGGTCCGGGTGCGCCATCACGGCACCGTCGCCCGGGTAGAGGTGAGCGAGCATGACATCCCCCGGGCCGCCGACGCGCGGGTCAGGCGTGCTATCGTAGACCACCTGCGCGGACTCGGATACTGCTATATCGCGCTGGATCTTCAAGGCTTCAGGAGCGGCAGTCTGAACGAGGTGCTGCCCGAGGCAGAGGACGAGGAGGGTGAGTGAGAGATCTGCGCGCCAACATCGTCAACGAGGCCGGTGGGGTCTGTCGGTTCGCCGCGCGCAGCGCCCTGGCCAATGCGGCCCAGGCGTATTCTCGGGCTTCCGAGGCAGGCAGGGAATTGACCGGCACCATGTCGCACGACATGCAGGCGATACGGCAGCGAGACCCGGCCGCGCGCAGCGACATTGAGATCCTCACCTGCTACCCGGGTCTCCACGCTCTGTGGTTCCACCGCGCGGCCAGCGCCCTCTGGCGTCGCGAGGTGCCTCTGGCTCCCCGCCTGGTTTCTCAGGTCGGACGTCTTCTGACCGGTATCGAGATCCACCCGGGAGCCACTCTCGGTGAAGGATTGTTCATCGATCACGGGGCGGGAGTCGTCATAGGCGAGACCGCCGAGGTCGGCCAGAACGTCACCATCTATCAGGGTGTCACCCTCGGTGGAACCGGCAAGGAGACGGGCAAGCGGCATCCCACCGTGGGGGACAACGTGGTGATCGGGGCGGGCTCCTTGCTGCTTGGCTCCATCACCGTCGGCGACAACGTGCGGGTGGGCGCCGGCAGCGTGGTAGTCCAGAACGTGCCGTCGAACACCACGGTGGTAGGTAACCCGGGCCGACCGGTCATCATGGATGGGACGCGAGTGGGCATCCCCGATATCGACTACACCCATCTTCCCGACCCGGTCGCCGAGGCGATGAGGTGTCTCGTGCGCCGGGTGGTACAACTCGAGAATGAGCTGGAGGAGGTCCGCGGAATGACCGCGGCATCGGGGACGGGGTCCGAGGGCGATTCTCCCGGCGCTCACAGAGCTATCCCGCACCCTCCCCGGCCCCTGCCGGCTGCGGAGGTCGCGTGCGACCCCGTGAGACTTGATGGCGTACCCGACGTCTGACCTCCGCGCCCGTCTCGCACAAGACCTCAACGAGCGCCAGCAAGAGGCCGTCTTTCACCCGCCGGGCCCGCTGCTGGTTCTCGCGGGCGCGGGCTCCGGAAAGACCCGGGTCCTCACCTACCGGCTCGCCTATCTGATCGAGAGCGGCCAGGTCAGGCCGCACCAGTCCCTGGCCATCACCTTCACCAATAAGGCCGCCGGGGAGATGAAGGAGCGGGTCGCCCGGCTCCTCGGGGCTTCGTCTCGTTGGACCTGGGTGTCCACTTTTCATTCCGCGTGCGCCCGGATGCTGCGGCAGGACGCCGCCCTCCTCGGCTATCGGGCCAACTTCAGCATCTACGACGAAGATGACTCCGTCCGTCTCGTGCGGCACTGCATCGACGACCTGAGGCTGGATAGCAAGAGGTACCCGCCCAAGGCTTTGCAGAGCGTCATCTCCGACGCCAAGAACAAGCTGGTCGACGTGGACGACTTCGCCCGGGGCGGCGTGACCGGTGGGGACCGGTACGAGGCCGGGGGAGACGACTACGGCGCGTCCGGCTTCCACGACGTCACGGCGGCCGTCTACCGGCGCTACCAGGCTCGCTTGCTCGAGACCAACGCCTTGGACTTCGACGACCTTCTCATGCGCATGGTCGATATTCTGAGGCTCTTCCCCGAAAGGCTGGCCTACTACCGGGACCTCTTCCGCCATGTTCTGGTGGATGAGTATCAGGACACCAACCGGGCGCAGTACATGCTGGTCAAGCTTCTCACCGAGGAGCACCGGCAGGTCACGGTCGTCGGCGATGACGACCAATCGGTGTACTCCTGGCGGGGAGCGGACATCCGGAACATCCTGAGCTTCGAGGACGATTTCCCCGAAGCCAAGGTCGTCAAGCTGGAGCAGAACTACCGCTCCGTCACCACTATCCTGGAGGCAGCCAACGCGCTCGTTGGACATAACCGGGGCCGAAAACCCAAGAACCTCTGGACGGAGAGGGGCGAGGGGGGGCCATTGGTGGTGTTCGAGTGCTGCGACGAGCATGAGGAGGCCCGGTTCGTCTGCGACGAGATCGTCAAGGTGCTGAGGACGCGACCCGCGTCTGAGGTGGCGGTCTTCTACCGTGTCAACGCGCAGTCTCGCGTGCTCGAGGACATGCTCGTTCGCCAGGGGGTGGCCTATCGCGTCATCGGCGGCACGAAGTTCTACCAGCGCGCGGAGATCAAGGATCTTCTCGCGTACCTCCGAGTCGCGCTGAATCCGTCAGACGATATCTCCCTGCTCCGGATCGTCAATACCCCGCGCCGGGGCCTGGGCGACATTGCTCTCGGCCGTCTTCAGAGCTACGCCCAAGAGAATGGCATGTCCCTTCGGGACTCTCTCGTTCACGCGGGAGAGGCGAGCGGGCTGACAGGGTCCGCCGTGAACGCGTCCCGCAAGCTGGGCGAAGACTTCGTCCGCTGGGAAGCCACATCGGGCAAGGTGGCGGCGATGGTCCGTCTGATACTGGACGAAAGCGGTCTTGCGACGACCCTGAAGGCTGAAAGGACGCTGGAGGCCGAAGGCCGGCTGGAGAACCTGGAGGAGTTCGTCGGGGTGGCGCAGGAGTTCGACCGCCTGAATCCCGAGGGGACTCTCGCCGACTTCCTGCAGGAGATAAGCCTTTACGCCGATGTCGACAGCCTGGAGCAAAGCGAGCCTCTGGTCACTCTCATGACCCTCCACAACGCCAAGGGTCTCGAGTTCCCCGTCGTGTTCATCACGGGGATGGAGGAAGGGCTGTTCCCTCACTCACGGTCTCTCGACGAGCAGCGCCTCGAGGAAGAGCGAAGGCTCTGCTACGTAGGCATCACGCGCGCCCGAGACAGCCTCTATCTCTCACATGCCCGCTCCCGCACTCTGCATGGCGCGGCGGGATACAAGCTTCCCAGCCGCTTCCTGAGCGAGATCCCCGCGCGGCTCAAGGAGCCCCGGGGCGACAGCCGGGGCGGTACCCGTACCGCCTACGTGCGCCGGGAGGCTGCGGCAGGACGGACGCCCGGGCAGACGGGACCCGCCCGGAAAGAGGTACCGTCGGGCGCATTCTCGCCGGGCGACAAGGTGCTTCACGCCAAGTTCGGAGAGGGAGTGGTCCTTGGTCTCGAGCCAGGGGGGATCATCCGCGTGTTCTTTTCCGGTTCCGGGGAGCAGAAGCGGTTGCTGCTCGAATACGCTCCGCTGCGGCGCCTCTAGCCGCCCTTTCCGCTCCCTCCGGCAGTCCATCGCTTCACCGGCCATCGGCCCTCCCGTCTTCCCGCCGCATCCGTCCTTCGCCACCAAATGACGCAATATAAGTTGCAACTAGTTAACTATGGGATATCTACTGCATATAAGGCGCTGCCCGGTATGCGTCGAGGCAGGATTGTGTGGAGTCAAGCCGTAAAGGTGTTGCGTAGTGGGTTAAAGTGGCGTAAAGTGGTGACATGGATGACCTACTGCTATCCGGCACGTTCGATCACACCCTCGACGCCAAGGGCAGGGTGACGTTGCCCGCCCGATATCGAGAGCACTTCCAGCATGGTGTGGTCCTCGTGCGCTTGCCGGATGGCGAGCGGTGCGTGAGCGTCTATCACCCGGCCACATGGGCGAGATTCGACGCGAAATACATCGAACCTCTCAACGTGTTCGAAAGTAAGACCGACGCCTGGCGTTCGCGGGCTATCTACATGAACCAGGACGCGGTCGAACCGGACGGCCAGGGGCGCGTGCTCCTCTCGGCCCGGCACATCAAGGAAGTGGGCCTGTCGGGGAAAGTGACCATCATCGGGGCCCGCGATCATCTCGAGATATGGGACCCGGATACGTTCGCGAGCCGGCAACAGGTAATGAGCCCCGATGCCTAGCGCGGCGGCTTCCTTCGTGACGGAGATGGCTATGGCGCATGTCCCGGTCTTGACCCAAGAATTGCTCCGCCTTCTCGACGTGCATGAAGACAGCCGGGTCGTAGATTGCACCTTCGGAGCGGGGGGACATGCGGAGGCTGTCGCGGCGGGAATCGGCGCAGATGGTCTACTCATCGCCTGCGACCGCGATCCTGTCGCCGAGGACTACTACCTGGCTCTTACCGAGGAATTGCAGTGCCCGTCCCGCTTCTGTCCGGGGGATTTCGCGGACAGCCTCGAAGATCTGGTCGACTGCGGAGAGCGGGTGACCCACGTGTATATGGACCTGGGCGTGAGCAGTATGCAGATCGACACCCCGGAGCGAGGATTCTCTTACAGCTACGACGCGCCGCTCGATATGCGCATGGACCCGTCCATCCGCGTGACCGCGGGTGACATCCTCAATACCTGGTCTGAACCGGCGATGGCCGAAGTGTTCAGCCGGTATGGGGAGGAGCGGTACTCGCGGAGGATCGCCCGGGCGGTCGTGAAACGCAGGGCGAGCCGGCCCTATACCCATACCTCGGAGCTCGTCGACACCATAAAGGCCGCCATCCCCACTCCTGCCCGCTTCGCAGCCGGCAATCCCGCACGCCGGGTGTTCCAGGCTCTGAGGATCGAGGTCAACGGAGAGCTGGAGAGCCTAGCGAGAGCGCTTCCCGTCGCCTTCGATCTCCTCGAGAGCGGAGGCGTCCTCGCGGTGATCAGCTTCCACTCTCTCGAGGACCGGATGGTCAAGGATTTCTTCACAAGCAAGGCCAAGCCATGCATCTGCCCGCCCGATTTCCCCGTATGCGCATGCGGGGGCAGGGCGACCGGAGCGGTCATGACCCCCAAGGCCGTCGTCCCCGGAACCGCCGAGCTGGAGATGAACCCCCGTGCCGGGTCGGCCAAGCTTCGCGCCGTTAGGAAGTTGTGACGCCTGTGGCGGCGCGCTCCACATGGATCGACGCCTGGGAGGGAGACCCTGTCCCGTCCGCTGCCTCCAGGCGCAGTGATGCCAGGGCCGGCGTGAGGACCAGGGCGACCCGGTACTACGGGCGCGAGGCGACCGCCCGTCTCCCCCAACCGTCGCCCGAGATCGAGCGGGCTCAGTCTCTGCCCAAGCCGAGGTTGGTCGCCCGTCGCCGTCCCCAGTGGCCGACCATCGCCGTCGCCTTGCTGTTCGCCGTCGCTCTGCTGGGCGTGTCCATCGTAAGCCCGATACTGTTGACCTCAGGAGCCACCCAGGTGGAATCCCAGGTGGGGCGGATGGAGAACGACCAGGCGCACCTTTCGGCCACGATCGCTGCCCTTTCCTCGCAGATATCCGCGCTCTCGGCTCCGGATAGGGTGGCGGAGCAGGCGATCCAACTCGGGCTTCAACCTGCCGAGACGGTCCACTACGTGCAGAGCGCCACGGCGGAAACGGAGGGTGATACCACGGTCGCGGACCGATGAGCGCCAGCCGGACGCACAAGCGTCTTGCCCTGTTCATGGGTTTTGCCGTCGTCTTCCTGGTCGCCCTCTTCGCCCGAACCTTCTACGTGCAAGTCTTCGCCGCCCCCAAGCTGCAGGAGAAGGCCGACAGTCAACACGTGCGCACGATAGAGCTCGACGCTCCTCGCGGCACCATTTTCGACCGGAACGGCGAGGCACTCGCGATATCGCGGACGATGGCCAGCATCTACGCCGATCCTCGGCACGTGACCGACCCTGAAAAGACGGCGGCGGCCTTGGCCCCCGTACTGGAGCTCCCGCAGCGGGAACTGCTGGACAAACTCAAGGGTGACGTTGGCTTCAGGTACCTTGCCCGCAAGATCGACCCGGCGATTGGCGCGAGAGTGAAAGCGCTGAAGCTCGAGGGGATAGGAGTCCTCTCCGAGCCGAAGAGGGTCTATCCGAAGGGAGCGCTGGCGCCCCAGCTCCTGGGTTTTGTGGGCGGTCAGGACTATCTGGGCATGGAAGGGCTGGAGTACGAGTACGACAAGCTGCTTTCAGGCAAGCCAGGAGAGACGCAGGTGGTCCGCGACCTCTCCGGCAACCGTTTGTCGACGATATCCACCACCGACGCAGTCCCGGGCCTCTCCCTTACTCTGACTATCGACTCCGAGATCCAGTTCGAGGCTGAGAAGGCGCTCGCCGACGCTGTCGCAGGAGTACGACGCGAAAAGGGCGTGCGCTCTGGTGATGGACCCCAAGACCGGCGAGATACTAGCGATGGCGAGCACCCCTGTCTTCAGTCCGGAGAGCTATTCTTCGGCGGACCTGAAGAAGGGCGAGGGCGCGCAACTGGATGGTGACCGACCAGTGCGAGCCGGGCTCGACCTTCAAGATGGTGACCGTCGCCGCCGCGCTGGAGAACGGGATCGTGACCCCCGACACCCCTTCACTCTCCCGAACGAGATCAAGGTGTATGAGAAAGGTCATCCACGAGGCGGACGCGAATGTGCCATCGAGCCGCACGCTCACCGTCACCGCAGATCCTGTCCCAATCCTCGAACATCGGCGCGGTGACGCTGGGCAAGGAAGTGGGCAAAGAACGTCTGGTCGACATGATCAAGAAGTTCGGCTTCACCGAGAAGCTCGACATCGACTTCCCGGGAGAGACCCCGGGCCAGTTGCCGGAAAGATGGAACGGAGTGACGATCTACCAGGTCCCCATGGGCCAGGGCGTTGCAGTCTCGCCTCTGCAACTGGCGACGGCGTATGCGGCCGTCGCCAACGACGGAGTGCTGGTGCAGCCGCACCTGGTCCGGGAGACCGTCGATCCTTGGAGCCGCCGCGTGGTCAGCCCGGCCGTCGCCGCTCAACTGCGAGAGATGCTCACTGTGACGGTGGAAGAGGGGACGGGCAAGAGGGCGCGGCTCCAGGGCTACCACGTCGCGGGCAAGACGGGAACGGCGCAGAAGCCGAACGAGAAGAGTAGCGGCTATTCCGACCAGGTGATCGCTTCGTTCGTCGGCATGGTACCCGGGCGATGCGCCGCGCCTCGTGATACTGGTGATGATCGACGAACCACAGACCCAGCGCACCGGTGCAATGGTGGCTGCTCCGGTGTTTGCCAGGATCGCCGACTTTGCCCTCAAACGTCTCGGGATAGCGCCGGCGACCGTCGAGGAAAGCCTGGCCGGGGCGGAGGCCGCCGACACGCTCACGGCGGGGGAGGACACGGCGGATCTGTCCGATTCGGAGTGAGATTCCGCCCGGCTCGTCTCGGAGGCCTCCATACCGGTGATAGAATCGTGGACTGTGAGACTACGTGACCTCTTCGCCGGCGTCGAGGGCTGGCGCCTGGCGGGCGCCGATGTCGACATCGGCGCACTCAGCTACCGCAGCGATCAGACCGGTCCAGGGCACGCTGTTCTTCTGCGTGTCGGGGTTCGTCCGGGACGGCCACGACTTCGCTCCCGACGCCGTAGCCCGGGGGGCGGCGGCTCTATGCGTGGAGCGTCCTCTGGATCTGGCCGTCCCGCAGGTGGTCGTCCCCTCGGTCAGGTGGGCCATGGGCTCGGTCGCCGCGGCGTTCTACGGCCATCCCAGTTCGCGTCTGCTCACCGTCGGCATCACCGGGACCAACGGTAAGACGACATCCGCCTTCCTCACGGCCCACCTGCTCGATCGCGCCGGATTTCGGTCGGGGCTGATGGGTACCGTGGAGCGCCGGATAGGCGGGCAGACTCTGCCGGCCGGCCGCACGACGCCCGAAGCGCTCGACATCCAACGAGACTTCGCGCAGATGGTCGCGAGCGGGGACATGGCGGCCGTGATGGAGGTCTCCTCGCACGCCCTCGACCTCGGGCGTGCCCGAGGCATCGACTTTCGGACTGTCGCCTTCACAAACCTGACTCAGGATCATCTTGACTACCACAAGACGTTGGAGGACTACTTCGCCGCCAAGTGTCGGCTGTTCCTGGACGAGGAGTTCGCATCCGGTGGGGTGGCGGCGGTGATCAACGTCGACGACCCCTTTGGCCGCCGACTCGCCGGAGCGTGCGACCGAGAGCGGGTGATCAGCTTCTCCACCGCGGCCTCGGTCTCGGACTGGGGGCCCGCGGACCTCGAGATGAGCGAGTCGGTCATGACCCCGGGGGGCACCCGGGGAGTGCTGGTCGTGCGGGGGACGGCGCTCGCGCGCTTGAGTGGCCCGATGGGGGAGGATAGGCCCGCGGAGATCCGCAGCGACGTCTTCACGCGATTGGTGGGAGCTTTCAACGTGGCGAACACCCTCACCGCTCTGGGCTGCGGTCTCGGGCTGGGACTGGATCTGGACGGCATGCTGACCGCTCTGAGCGACTTCGAGGGCGTGCCAGGCCGCATGGAACCGGTCGACGCCGGACAGGACTTCTCCGTGCTCGTCGACTACGCGCACACTCCCGATTCGGTGCAGCAACGTGCTGACGACGGCCCGGGAGTTCACCCGGGGCAGGCTGTTCGCCGTCATCGGCTGCGGGGGCGACCGCGATAGGACGAAGCGGCCCGCTCATGGGCCGCGAGGCGGAAGAACTGGCGGACGTCGTCGTCGTCACCTCGGATAACCCTCGCAGCGAGGACCCGGGCGCGATCATCGCCGAGATACTAGGGGGGCTGTCGCCGGCCGGAGCAAGCCGACGGTGCAACCCGATCGGCGTCTCGCCATCTATGACGCGGTATCCCAAGCCCAGAGCCGAGACGTGGTCCTGATCCTTGGCAAGGGTCACGAGTCCGGGCAGGAATTCGCCACGGGAACGATCCCGTTCGACGATCGCCAGGTGGCCAGAGAGGCTCTGGTCGCCCGAGGGTCGAAGACCCTATGATCGTCCTCTCGGCCGAAGAAGCCGGTCGGGCACTCGAGATAGGGCTCTTGAAGACGGCGGTCTCGGGGGTCAGCACCGATACCCGGTCGCTCAGGCCGGGGGATCTGTTCGTCGCACTTCGCGGCGAGCGTTTCGACGGACATGACTACGTTGAAGCCGCGCTCGCCGCCGGCGCCTGCGGCGCCGTCGTCGAGCGCCGTTCGTGGGGAGCGCGGCGCACCGCGTCGGGCGAGCCGGGCGGGGGCGACACGGAGCGGAACATCTACCCGGTTGACGACACTCTCGAGGCGCTGGGCGTGCTGGCTCGGGAGGTGCGCCGCAAGTCGGGCGCCCTGGTCCTTGCGGTCACCGGCAGCGCCGGGAAGACCAGCACCAAGGACATCCTTGCGGCTATGGTCTCCAGGGTGTGCCGGGTCGCGGCGACGGCGGCCAACCAGAACAACGAGGTAGGCGTCCCACTGACTCTACTTCAGATCGAGCCCGACACCCAGGCCGTCGTCGTGGAGATGGGGATGCGTGGGCGCGGGCAGATAGCCGCCCTGGCGCGGGTGGCCGAACCCGATGTGGGCATCGTCACGAACGTCTATCCAGTTCACCTTGAGCTTCTGGGCACCCTTCAGGATATAGCTGAAGCTAAGGCTGAGCTCATCCAGGGTCTGCGCCTGGGCGGGGTGGGGGTGGCGCCCCTCGTGTGCGAGCCTCTCGAGCCCTGTCTGAGCGCCGTCGGGCGGCGCGTCGTGCGATTTCGCGGTGGCGGGCGGCCTCCCCTGCGCGAACGAGTGCGCAGACGTGGTCGGCTCTGTCGAACCAGAGGAGAGCGATCGGGTCCAGACGCTGCGCGTCCGGTGGCCGGCGGGCGTCCACGAGCTTGGAGATCCCCGCGATCCCGCGCCATACCCTTGAGAATCTGCTCGCGGCGGCGGCCGCGTGCTACGCCGCCGGACTGCCGGTGGAGCTGTGTCTTCCGGGCTTCCTTGACTCCGGTCCCGGCGAAGGCCGCGGCGAAGTGATCGACCTTCCCGGCATCTGCCTGATAGACGACACCTACAACGCCAATCCGGCGGCGGTGCGTGCGGCTATCGACAATCTGGTCCGGTTGGCGGCGCGCTGGGGAGGCCGGCCGGTCGCGGTACTTGGAGACATGAGAGAGCTGGGTCCCGAGGAGCGTCTCTATCACCGGCGGACCGGGGAATATGCGGCAGCAGCGGGGGTAGAGCTCCTGTGGGGAGTAGGGCCGCTCTCGGAATCCACCGCCGAGGGCTTTCGCGCCGCCCGCGAAGCGGTGGGCGACACTGCGGTGGCGCAGGACATGTCCCTTCCCCTGCAGAAACATCCCTCGTAGCGGCTTCGCTCTGCCCAGGCGACGTCGTACTTTTCAAGGCCTCGCGGGGCGTGAGGCTCGAAGCGATGGTGGACGCCATGTGCGAGCAGGCCCGCATGGGCAGGTGGGCGAGCGAGACCGGCGAAGCTACTGCCGGTGCAAACGTTAAGAGATCGGGACCAACGCAATGATCAAGATCCTCGCAGCAACGCTGGTCGCGCTGGTCATCGCCATGCTGGCGGGTCCGCGGTTCATCCGCTGGCTGCAGAAGCGCGGCATCGGGCAGAACATCCGGGAGGCCGGGCCGGAGCGCCACAACGCCAAACAAGGAACGCCCACCATGGGCGGCGTGCTCATCCTGGTCGCCGCCCTCATCCCGTACCTGATCTTCGCGCAGAAGTACTGGCACAGCCTGGTCGTGATCATCCTCACCTATGGTTCCGGAGCCATCGGTCTTGCCGACGACCTGCTGAAACAGCGGCGGCAGCGATCGCTCGGGCTGAGCGCGAGGGTGAAGCTGCTGCTGCAGGTGCCCCTGGTGGGCGTTGCGTGTTTTCTCGCTCTCCGCTACGGAGGGGCGGACACCAAGTTGATGGTGCCCTTGATACAGCAGGGGCTGGAGATAGGCTTCCTCTACTACATCTTCGCCTTCCTTCTCATAGCCGGTTTCTCCAACGCCGTGAACCTGACCGACGGGCTGGACGGGCTCGCAGCCGGCACCGTTGCGGTCGCGATGTTCGCCTACGCGGGGATAGCCTTTCTGCAGGGAGAGACAGACCTAGCCATCCTGGGCTCGTGCCTCACAGGAGCCTGTGTCGGGTTCATGTGGTACAACACCCACCCGGCTGCCGTCTTCATGGGAGATACGGGTTCCCTGGCTCTGGGTGCGGGGTTGGCGGCCATGGCCGTAGTCACGAAGATGGAACTGCTCCTGATCCTCATCGGCGGGATATTCGTGGTCGAGGCGGTCAGCGTCATCATCCAGGTCTTCAGTTTCCGCTTCTTTCACCGGCGGGTCTTTCTTATGACCCCGATCCATCACCACTTCGAACTGCTCGGCTGGTCCGAGACTAAGATCATCGTACGATTCTGGATCGTGGCCGCGATCCTCGCCGGCGCCGGCTTCACGCTCTACTACCTGGGCAACATCGCGAAGTGACAGCATGATGCGGCGGTCGACAGATGAAGGGGCGAGCCTACCCGTGCGCCGGGGAGGCAGGGCGGCGCTTCCCGCCGGAATCCGCCGGGCTCTCGTGCTCGGGGCGAGCCGCTCCGGGATCGCCGCGGCCCTCGCTCTGTCCGACCTAGACGTCGAGGTGACGTTGAGTGATAGGCGCGGGCAGGAAGCTCTGTATGGAATCGATGCTGCTTTACGGGCCGGTGTACGGTTCGTAAAGGAAGAGTCCCTCGCCGAGCGGTGGCCCTGCCCCGACCTGCTGGTGAAGAGCCCGGGCGTTCCGGGGGAGGCCGAGGCAGTTGTGAGGGCCCGCAAGAACGGGGTGCCGGTATGGAGCGAGCTCGAGCTGGCCTATGCCGTCCTACCCAACCCGTTCGATGCCATCACGGGGACGAACGGGAAGACGACGACCACGGCCCTGCTCGGCCACCTCTTCAAGACCGCCGGCCGCCGTGTACGTGTCCTGGGCAACATCGGCGTCGCGGTGACTTCGGTCGCCGGTGAGATCGCGGCCGACGAAGAAGTGGTCGTCGAAGTATCGAGCTTCCAGCTGGAGGACACGCACCAGTTCCGCCCGGCCGTCGGGGTGTTCCTCAACCTGACGCCCGACCACCTCGATCGGCACGGCACCATGGAACGCTACCTGGCGTGCAAGGCCAACCTCTTCGCCAAGCAGCGGGCGGGGGACGTCGCGGTCCTCAACCTGGCCGACGCTGCGGTCGCCGGCCTGGGGGCGCAGTTGGCCGCCCGACAGGACGGTCCCAGAGTGGCCTACTTCTCCACGCAGAGGGGCGCCGGTCCGGCGCCCGCCGCGCGTGCGACGCGCGATTCCGCGTCCGCGACACCTGATTCGTGGATCGAGGGGGGCCTCGTCGTCATCGATGGCGAGCCCGCCTTGCCGGTAGGCGACATACGCCTGCCCGGTCTTCACAACCTGGAGAACTGCCTGGCCGCCGCTACTGCCGCTCGGGCTCGGGGGGTCGGCAGAGAGGCCCTTGCCGAGGGACTGCGGACCTTCCAGGGAGTGACTCACCGGCTGGAACAGGCAGGAATGGTCGCCGGGGTGACGTATGTCAACGACAGTAAGGCGACCAACGTGGAGGCGACTCTTACGGCCTTGAACGCCTACCCTGAAAGAACACATCTCATCTTGGGCGGGCGCGACAAGGCGTCGGACTACCGACCCGTGGCGCGCGCCTGCGCGCGGGGATGCAAGGCGCGTCTATCTCATCGGAGAGGCGACTCCGCTCATCGCGGATGCTTTTGCCGAGGTGGCCGCCGGTGGCGAGGTGGACCGGATGCCCGAAGTGGGCTCCTTGGGCGATCTGGAGAGAGCGGTGGAGGCGGCGTCCCGGGTCGCGGTGCCCGGCGACGTCGTGTTGCTGGCGCCGGCGTGCGCCAGCTTCGACCAGTACAAGAACTTCGAAGAGCGCGGAGACCACTTCAAGACCCTCGTGCAGCGCCTCCAAAGGGAGAGGCCGTGACGGCGACCACCGTGCGCAAACCCGCCCACCGGGCGCAGCCTACCGGGGAGGCGCCCAGACCGGCCAAACCCGAGGTCAACCGGCGGCAACGTGCCGCCCGGTCCAAAGAGGGGCAGCCGTTGCCCTACCATCTCACCTGGGTACTCACCGGCATCCTGCTGGTCATCGGGCTTTGCATGATGCTTTCGGTGTCCACGGCCGTCACGAGCGGCGACAAGTTCGGCTACCTGAGGAATCAGGGCATCACGGCGGCGGTCGGAGTGTGCGCGATTCTGTTGCTGTCCCGCATCGACTACAGGCGCTTCCGAAGTTGGTCGGTAGCCTTCCTGGCCTTCATAGTGCTCTCCCTGCTGCTGCTACATGTTCCTGGAGTGGCCCGGAGCGAGGGAGGGTCGGCGAGTTACATCCCGTTGGGGCCATTCACTTATCAGCCGTCGGAGTTCGCCAAGCTGGCAGTCGTCCTCCTCGGAGCGCACCTCCTGACCAGCCGGCGGGTCGCCGACGGGCGCTTCTGGTCGTACATGTGGCCGTTCGGCGTGGCCGGTCTGGCGATGTGCCTTCTCGTGTTCTGGGAGGGTGACCTGGGCACGGCCATCATCATCGCGGGCCTCATGATGGGGATGCTGTGGATCGGAGGCATGAAAGGCCGCCACTGGGCGCTCATCGCCGCGATCGGCTGCGCCGGGGTCCTCGGCTGAGCGTGCTCAACGCCGAACGGTTCACCGAACGGATGAGCCGGATCCTCTCCTTCCTGAACCCCTCCAGCGACCCGCAAGGGGCGAGCTACCAACTGACGCAGTCGCTGGTCGCGCTTGGCCGGGGAGGTTGGTTCGGGGTAGGCCCCGGCGAGAGCGTCCAGAAGTTCCAGTACCTTCCCAAGGCGCGGACCGACATGATCTTCGCCATCCTGGGAGAGGAGTTCGGCCTGCTTGGAGCGGGCCTCGTGATCCTGCTGTTCGGCGTGTTCGCCGTCGCCTGCTGGCGGCTGGCGCGGCGCTGCGACGACCCGATGGGGAAGCTTCTGATCGCCGGCTGTGGCGATGCTAGTCATCCTGCAGGCGGTGGTCAACATCGGAGGAGTCATCGGGGCGCTGCCCTTGACCGGGGTACCGCTTCCGTTCATCAGCTACGGCCGCAACAGCCTGCTCGTGATGCTGGTCGCCGTCGGCGTTGATCCTGGCGGTCTGCCAACGGGCCCCGGTCGCCGCGGCTCAGTCCCAAGGGGAGAGGTACGAGAATGTCACGCATATTGATCGCCGGAGGTGGGACGGCCGGGCACGTGGTGCCCGCGCTGGCGCTCGCTGACGTCCTGGCCGGCCGGGGTCATGAGATAGCCTTCTGCGGCACCGAGCGGGGAATGGAGAAGAGCCTTGTCGCCCGGGCCGGCTACCCGTTCTCCTCGGTGCGTATCCGCGGTTTCGAGCGCAAACTCGGGCTCTCCACCGTCTGGACCCTCGGCTCCATCCCGCTTGGGGGCGCGGATGCCTGGAGGCTGCTCCGCTCCTACCGGCCCGACTGCGTCGTGGGCGTGGGCGGCTATGCCTCGGGCCCGGTGGTGGCCGAAGCGGCCGTCGCGCGGCATCCCGGCGGTGGCCGTCGAGATGGACGCCCACATGGGAGTGACCAACTGGATCCTCAGCAAGATGGTAGACAAGGTCTGCCTGTCGTTCCCCCGGTCCGGACCTGAATCGCGGCAAGTACGTGTACACGGGCAGGCCGCTGCGGCCCTGCGCTTCTGACCGCCACGCGCGAGGAGGGTCTGGCCCGTTTCGACCTGGACGCGGGCCGGCCGGTGCTGCTGGTCTTCGGCGGCAGCCTGGGGGCCGCACGCTCAACCGGGCGACCCTTAGCGCCTTCGCCCAGGGCGCCACGCCGTTCCAGATCCTCCACGTGACCGGCGAGCAGGAATACGCGGCCGTCGCCGACAAGCTCAGGACCGCCGGGGGCGAACCCGGACTATCAGGCCTTCCCCTTCCTGGACGACTTCCCCCTCGCGCTGGCCGCCGCCGACGCCGTGGTGGGGCGGGCCGGTGGTTCGGTGGCCGAGATCCTCGCCCGGGGCGTGCCGTCCCTGCTGGTGCCCTACCCGCTGGCCGCCGGAGACCACCAGACAAGAACGCCAGGATGGTCGCGGCTGAAGGCGCCGCGCTCACCGTCGCGGACGCCGAGTTGGACGCCGACACGGCTGGCCGAGGCGGTGGTGACGCTCCTGGATCCCGAAGTCAACCAGAGAATGCGGGCGGCCGCCCTGCGGCTTGCGCGGCCGGACGCGGCCGACCGCATAGCGGACGTCGTAGTAGAATTGGTCGCCGCGCGAGCGGAGAGGGGACATGACTGACTCAGCATCCACCGAGACCATCAGCATCCCTGCGCCCGAAGTGGCTGCGGAGTGTCCATTTCGTAGGCATCGGCGGAGCCGGCATGAGCGGCATCGCGCTGGTGCTGCACAAGCGGGGCTACCAGCGTCACCGGATCCGACCTCAAGCCCTCCCGGTACGTCACTCTTCTCGAGAGGGCCGGTATCCCTGTCAGCATCGGTCACCGGGCCGGCAACCTGGACGGTCCTGACGTGGTCGTGATCTCGTCCGCCATCCCCGCGCACAACGTGGAACTGCTGGAGGCCCGGCGCCGGGGCATGCTCGTGGTCAAGCGGGCCCAGGCGCTCGCCTGGCTCATGGAGTCCGGGCGGGGGATAGCGGTCTGCGGCACCCACGGCAAGACCACCACCACGTCGATGATCAGCAGGGTGCTGGTGGACGCCGGCTACGATCCCACGTTCCTCGTGGGCGGCGAGCTCAACGACCTGGGCTCGAACGCGCGGCACGGGGACGGCGAGTTCGTGGTGTGCGAGGCCGACGAGTCCGATGGCTCGCTGCTGCTGCTCAGCCCCGAAGTGGCGGTGCTCACCAACATGGAACTGGACCATCACAGCCACTATCTGCACGTCGAGGATGTGGAGAGGGTGTTCCGGCGCTTCACCGACAACCTGCCGCCCGCCGGGCTGTTCGTCTACTACGCCGGCGATGCCCGGGTGACGGCGCTCGCCAAGAACGTGGCCTGCCGGACCTGCTCGTACGGCCTGGAAGGCCGGAGGCGGCCTATCAGGCCCGGGCCGTGATGCCCGATGGGGACCTGGGAGCCGCTTCGAGGTGTGGCGGGAGCGGCCGGAAGCTGGCCACGGTGACCCTGCGGGTGCCGGGCAAGCACAACGTGCTCGACGCCCTGGCCTGTTTCGCCACACTCTCCGAACTGGGCGTGCGGCGCCGAGCGCATCGTAGCTCCGCTCGAGAGCTTCACCGGCGCCGTGCGCCGATTCCAGTGGAAGGGCGAGCGTGACGGGGTCACCGTGGTCGACGACTACGCGCATCACCCCACCGAGCTCCGCGCCACCCTGTCGGCCGCCCGGGAAGGGGAGTGGTCCCGGGTGATCGCGGTGTTCCAGCCTCACCTCTACTCGCGCACCGAGTTCCTGCAGGCCGAGTTCGCCGAGGCGCTTCTCGGGGCCGACGTGGCGGTTGTCACCGATGTCTACGGGGCCCGTGAGGACCCCATGCCCGGCGTGAGCGGCAAGCTCATCGTCGACGGCATCCTTCGGCTGCGAGAAGAGCAAGCCGGTGGTCTACCTGCCTCGCCTGAGTTCCGATCGTCGACTACCTCAACCGGGCCACCGCGCCGGGAGACCTCGTGCTGACCCTGGGCGCCGGCGACGTGCACCGGGTGGGCGAGCGCTTCTTGTCGCCGGCCTAGGCCGCCCGACATGGATAGCATCGCGGCTCTCTCTGCCGCGTCTGCGCGCCATCGACGGCGTGCGGCTGTGGTCCAACGCTCCTCTCGCTCCCTTCACCACCATCGGGACGGGGGGCAAGGCCGGCCTGCTGGTGACCGTGCGCGACCGCTGAGGCGCTTGCCGCAGGTCCTGGCGGCCGTCGAGACGCGCGGGCGCCGACTGGTTCTGCCTGGGCGCCGGCTCCAACCTGCTGGTGGCCGACCGGGGCTACAAAGGCGTGGTCATCAAGCTCGACGAGAGCTTCCACTACGTGGAAGGCCTGCCTCCGGCGCCGGGCCCCGGCCGACTGCCGGACCGTGGACCTCACGGTGGGCGCGGCGGCCTACCTGGCCCGCCTGGCGGCCGTGGTGGCCGAGGCCGGGCTGTCAGGCATGGAGCACGCCTGCGGCATCCCCGGCTCGGTCGGCGGCGCTGTGGCCATGAACGCCGGGGCGTACGGCTGGTGCATGCGTGACGTCGTCCAGGAGGTGCAGATCGCCACGGCGTCGGGCGTCCGCTGGGTCCCGGCCGGCGAGACCTGGAGTGGGGCTATCGCTTCTGCCGGCTGCCCGACCGCTCGGTGGTCACCGCCGTCCGTCTGGGCCTGCAGCCGGCCGAGCGCTGCAGCGTGATCATGGAGTGCCAGCGTGGCTACCTGCGGCAGCGCCGGGAGAAGCAGCCCCGTTCGGTCCGCACGTTCGGCAGCAGCTTCAAGAACCCCCCGGGGCAGCACGCCGGCAGGCTGGTGGAAGCCGCCGGCCTCAAAGGAGTGCGGCGGGGAGGCGCCGAAATATCCACCGTCCACGGCAATTTCCTGGTGAACCTGGGCGACGCGACCACCGCGGACGTACTGGCGTTGATGGCCCTGATGAGACAGGGAGTCGAACGGATGAGCGGGATAGCCCTCGAACCCGAAGTCAAGCTGCTCGGTGACTCGTTCTCCCTGGGACTCCCAGACGGACCGGCCCTCCAGCAGCCGGCGGTCGATGGATAAGCAGGTCCGGGAGCGGCGGCGTCTGGTCAATCGAGAGCGCGGACGCCGGCGGGCCGGCCTGATATTCCTCTGCGTCCTGGCGGTCGTGGCCGTCGCTCTCTTTCTTGTGGCTGCGCTCTCTTCCGTGTCTTCGCCGTGAACGAGGTCACCGCCCCGTCACCCATCACGTGACCGAGGAGCAGATCGCCGACGCGGTCTCGGCCGCGCGGGGCGTGAGCCTTCTCAAGGTCTCCACCGGGGCGCATCGAGAAGTCGCTCGAGGTGCTGCCCTACGTGCGCAGCATCCACGTCTACCGGCAGTTCCCGAACAGTCTCGAGATCCAGCTGGAGGAGTACGAGCCGGTCGCCTGGGTCCGGACGGCCGATGGGAAGGGTTGGCTGGTCGCCGACGACGGCCGGCTGCTCGAGAAGGTGGGGCCGCAGGCGTCCTCGCCCTTGCCTCTCATCGTCTCCGCCAGCCAGTTTCCGGCGCGAGCCGGAGAGACGATCCCGCAGACGGTGCTTGCCGCCTTGCCGGTGGCCGAGATGCTGCAGACGCCGGACGTGGCCGCGAGCCTGCCCGCTGGTCGACCACATAGCGGTGTCGGCCGGCGGCGACGTGGTCGTGCATCTGCAGGGGGGCACCGAACTGCGACTGGGCGATGCCCACCGACCTGAAGCAGAAGATGATGGTCGCGGCCGGACCTCATCCAGAAGTACTTGAGGGATGGAAAGACCCTGGAATATGTGGACGCGAGCGCCGCGGACCGTGTGGCTGTCAAGGCCAAATGAAAGTGATATCGTGGCCTTTTGAAGGAAAGAGCGACCCCGGCGCGTACTGTCGAATAGACATACTGTCGAGTACTGATAGAGGGCTTCGCACCAAGGCTCAAGTTGGAGTCCTGTGATTTGATGATCTTGGAGGTTCGAGGACTATGAGCGACACGGGATCCAGCTATCTCGCAGTGATCAAAGGTCGTCGGAGTCGGCGGGGGCGGCACCAACGCCGTCAACCGGATGGTCGACGCCGGCCTCAAGGGAGTCGAGTTCATCGCGGTCAACACCGACGCGCAGGCGCTGCTCATGTGCGACGCCGACGTCAAGCTGCACATCGGCGGCAAGATCACGCGGGGGCTAGGAGCCGGAGCGAATCCCGAGGTCGGCCGAGCGGCGGCCGAGGAGAGCAGGGACGAGATCCGCGAGATCCTCAAGGGCGCCGACATGGTGTTCGTCACCGCGGGCAAGGGCGGCGGCACCGGCACCGGGGGCGCTCCGGTCATCGCCGAGGTGGCCCAGGAACTCGGGCGCGCTGACCGTCGGCGTGGTCACCAAGCCCTTCAGCTTCGAAGGCCGCAAGCGCGCCTCCCAGGCCGAAGCCGGCATCGAGATGCTGGCCAAGAAGGTCGACACTCTCATCATCATCCCCAACGACCGCCTGCTTCAGGTGGTCGAGAAGCGGACCTCCATCATCGAAGCATTCAAAGTCGCCGACGACGTGCTGCGGCAGGGCGTGCAGGGCATCACCGACCTCATCACCGTGCCCGGCCTGATCAACCTCGACTTCGCCGACGTGCGCACCATCATGAGAAGTGCCGGTTCGGCGCTCATGGGCATCGGCGTGGCGAGCGGCGAGAACAGAGGGGTCGAGGCGGCTCGGATGGCGATCTCGTCTCCGCTGCTCGAGTCGTCCATCGAGGGCGCAACGGGCATCCTGCTCAACATCAGCGGTGGCCCCGACATGGGCCTCTTCGAGGTCAACGAGGCGGCGGAGATCATCGCCAAGGCGGCCGACATCGAGGCCAACGTCATCTTCGGCGCGGTCATCGACGAATCGCTCGGCGAGCAGATGCGGGTGACGGTCATCGCCACCGGCTTCGACCGGCAGCGACACGCTGAGGCGGAAGCCGACAAGTCCATCGAGCGGCCGGCGGCGAAGATGCCCGACGGCCTCCCGCCGAAGACCAACTCGTTCGACATGGACGACGAGGTGCTCGAGATACCTCGTTTCCTGCGAGACAAGGACTGACGGTCACCGCGGTGCCGGAGGAAGTCGCCGGTCGCGTGAGTACGGCGCTTGCGGAAAGGATCGACCCCGAAGCTCGCCCCCGCTTCGCGGTCCGCATGATCGGTCGATATCCCGGTGATCGAGCCTGGCCTGCCGCGGCCCTTCCGGGCGTTCTTCACCACACGCATGGGCGGCGGCAGCACCGGGCCGTTCGCGTCTCTCAACCTCGACCCGCGATCTCCCGACAGTCCGCCCGTCGTTGCGGCCAACCGGGACCGCATCGCGCGGGAAACCGGGCGCCGGCTGGTAAGCCCGATGCAGGTGCACGGGCTCCGGGTGGTGGGGGCTTCCGAATATGTCGGCGAGCCCGAGGGGACGCCCTGCGACGGGCTGACCCTCAATCCTCTGCTCGACCGGGACCTCGCGGCCGTCCTCCTCTTCGCCGATTGCGTCCCGCTGGTCCTCTACGGTGACGTCGACATGGCGGTGGCCCACGGCGGATGGCGGGGCATCCTGGGAGGGATCGTGCAGCAGGCGGGCATGGCGATGACCGGGCCGCCGGGCGGCGGCCGTCATAGGCCCGAGTATCGGCCCCTGCTGTTTCACGGTAGGCCAACAAGTGGCGGATGCCTTTGCCCTGCGCTTTGGGCCCGAGGTGGTCCTGCCGCCCAGTGAGACCGGCGGCTCTCCCCGGGTCGACCTGTGGGAGGCTGCGGTCAGGGCCTTGGGCGAAGTCGGAGTGCCGCGAGGCGGAGTGCTCAATCCCCGGCTCTGCACCGTCTGCAACAACGATCTCTTCTACTCATACCGCGTGGAAGGCCCTGTCACTGGCCGCCACGGCTGCGTGGCGTGGGCCGCCGCAGCGTGAGCGCCGACGTCGAACGGTTGCGGACGAACCTCGCCGGCGTCGAGCGGCGGATCGAGGCCGCCTGTTCTCGAGCGGGACGTGAGGCCTCCCCGCGCCTGCTCTTCGCTTCCAAGTATCTCGACGTAGACCAGATGGGCATGCTCGTGCAGGCAGGAATCTGCCTCGTCGGGGAGAACAGGGCAGAAGGGTTGGAGGAGAAGTGGACCCGATGGAAAGACTCAGCTCGAGTTCCATTTCATCGGGCATCTGCAGACCCGCAAGGTGCGTCAGGTGCTGCCCTGCGTCTCCTTGATCCACTCTGTGGATTCCATCTCGCTTGTGGAGGAGTTGAATAAGAGAGCGACGACAGAGGTGCAGGTGCTCCTGGAGGTCAACGTGAGCGGGGAAGAGACCAAATATGGTATCCTCCCGGCGGCCGCGGAGACCTTTCTGGAGCGGGCGGCTGCCCATCGGCGGGTCAGGTTTGCAGGCTTGATGACGATGGCTCCGCTAACGCCGGACCCGGAGTCCACCCGCCTCTTCTTCAGAGAGTTACGCGAGCTCCGCGACCGTTTGGCTGTCGCCTTTACCAGCCGGTACGAGCTCACCGAGCTTTCGATGGGGATGAGCAACGACTACGAAGTGGCTGTAGAGGAAGGCGCGACAATAGTGCGGATAGGCAGCGCGCTTCTCTCCGACGCGTAAGGAGGATGGCATGGCCGGCATGTGGCACAAGACGCTAGTATACTTCGGGCTCGCCGACGAGGATGACGACTACTACGAAGACGAGCCGCCGGTACAGCAGCCCGACGTGGAATCGACGTACCGGCAACGGGCGACCGTGCGGCGGATAGAGTCCACTTCAGAAACGCCGTTCGTCCTCGGACTTCGACGACATCTACTCCGAGGACGACTATCGGTCCTCGCAGTCGCGGCCCAGCTCGTCGCCCTCGCGCACATCGCCGGTGCGTCCCGTTCCCAACACGCCCGATCAGGCTCCCGTCCGGGTTCATCTGGTGGTGCCCAAGAACTTCAACGATGCCCAGATCATCGCCGACAAGTTCAAGGGCGATGTCCCGGTGATCCTGAACCTGCAGCAGAGCGAGACCGACCTCTCCAAGCGGCTTATCGACTTCGCCAGCGGGCTTACCTATGCCCTCGACGGGGGCATGCAGCGGGTGGCCGACAAGGTGTTCCTTCTCACGCCCAAGAACGTCGAGGTCTCGGCGGAGGAGCGGCAGCGGCTGCTCGAGAAGGGCTTCTTCAATCAGTACTGACGCCCGGGGGCTACCGGGGGGCACGACGATCGGCGTCGTGAAGAGCGCGGACGTGATTATGCTCACCCTCCCCGCTGACGAGGCCCGAGCGGCGCTCTCCTCGCTTTGCGGCGGCACGAGCCCCGGAACAGCCGTCGTCTCCACCTGCCTGGTCGTCCCCCTGGAGTTCATGCGTTCTCTGGTGGGGTCCGGGCCGGCTCTCTTTCGGGCGGTCATCCCTTCAGGCACCGAGCCCGGCGAAGGTGTGGTGGCACTGGCGCCGGAGCCTGGGACCGACGCCGAGGTGATCGAGCAGGTCAGGGCATCCCTGGCCTGGATCGGCGCCGTAGAAATAGTGAGCGAGGAGGCTCTGGACGCCGTCGCCGCAGTCAGTCTCGGCGGCGCGGGTTTCATGTGCACGGCGTTGGAGGGGCTGGAAGAAGGCGCGGTGGGTGAGGGCCTGCCGCGGGATACCGCCCGCTCGTTCGCGTATCAGACCGCGCTCGCTACCGCGTTGCTTCTTCGGGACCATCCCGGGTCTCCCGCCGACCTCAAGGACCAGGTCGCGTCCCCGGGCGGCACGACGATCGTCGCTCTCGCCGCCCTGGAGGATGCCGGAGTCCGAGGCGCTTTCCTCCGCGCCGTCCAGCAATCCGCCGTCAAAGTGCGCGCACGGCGAGACGCAGCCCGCCCCGGCGTGATTGAATAGTGTGCGACGGTTAGAAGAGTAGCGGCCCGGGGGCGAAGCGCCCTCTGCGAAGGGAGAGCGAAGTGAAAGTGACGCCTCTCGACATCCGGCGGAAAGAGTTCAAGCACTCGATGCGTGGGTACTCGGACGAGGAAGTCGATCTCTTCCTCGACGAAGTCGCCGACGACGTCGAACGGCTCCTCCAGGAGAATGTCGAACTGCAGGACCGCATCCGCCGGCTCGAGGAACAAGTCGCCGGGCATGCGCAATTGAGAGATGCGCTCGAGAAGACGCTGGTGAACGCCCAGTTCCAGGCCGACGAGACCACAGCCAACGCCCACAAGGAGAGCGAGTTGATCCTGCGGGACGCCGAGCTCAAGGCGCGCGGCATCGTCAGCGACTCGTATGCCGAGATCCAGCGGGTGCAACAGGCCCTCGTCCAGCTCAAGCATCTGGAAGAGGACTTCCAATTCAAGTTCCGCTCGCTGCTCGAAGGCCACCTGAGGCTGCTCGACGAGGCCCCGATAAACATGGCTGCGGCCCAGCCTGTGGTGGTGGAACCTGCCGCGCCCGCCGGCGAGGAAACCCCGTTCGTAGTCCCGGCCGCCGTCGACGAGGTCCCTGAGTACCCGCCGGTCGCTCAGGCAGCCCTTCAACCCGAATCCCCGGCCGTCCCAGAGACTGCCGCCGACATCCTAGCGGCGGCCTGCGGTCGGTCTCGCGGGTCCTGTGGCGCCCGAACCGCCGGCGATTGCTGAGCCCGCCAATGCCGTCGAGGAGTTGGCGGCGATGGAGCCCGGGGGGGCCGGCGTCTGGGCGACAGAACCAGGGCCGGTGGGGAGCGGGGACACCGAGACTGTGGAGCAGGCCTCCGTATTCTCGGAGTTCGACAAGGCGGAAGCGGACAGGATGTCTGACGGGGGCGGACCCGCGATAGCGCCAAGGGAGGAGGATCCCTTGAGCGGCTTCTTCTTCAACGGGAAGCCGGAGGACACGGATGAAGCCTTCCCCGGTGGCGACAAGGATGGGAAAAGCAAGGCGCGTGACTTCGAGTGGTGATGAAGGGGGCGTAGGCGCCGCGGCCCCGGCGATACATCCGCGGGGCGGGGCCCTGCTGGTGGGATTCCGGGTGATACCGTCGGCGGCGCGCACCGAGGTGCGAGGGGTCTACGGCGACCGGTTGAAGGTGGCGGTGAACGCACCGCCCGAGGGCGGGAAAGCGAACGCCCGGCTTATCCAGGCGCTGGCCGGCTGGTTGGAGTTGCGTATCGACGACGTTAGGGTGGAATCAGGCCACGCTGGGCGCGACAAGGTGGTAGCCTTCTCCGGCATGATGGAAGACGAGTTGCGCTATAAGTTGAACACACTGCTCCGCGGAGCAAGTCCGATGAGAAGAGCCGATGGATGATGAAGCCCTGAAGAAAGCTCTCATGGCCGAGCGCGAGCGCCTCGGCCGGGAGATAGCCGACCTCGACGCCGACCTCTCCGAGTCGTTGGAGGATTCCTCCGAGGAGAGCCCCTACGATCAGCACATGGCCGAGACTGCTGCCGTGACGCTCGACCGGGAGATCGACCTCACGCTCGAGGAGAACGCTCGAGCCGCCATATCTCAGATCGACCGGGCGCTGCAGAAGTTGGAGACAGGCACCTACGGTTCCTGCGACAAGTGCGGCAGCCCCATAAGCGAAGAGAGGCTCAAGGTGGCTCCGTTCGCGACGCTGTGCATCGAATGTAAGCGCCGGGAAGAACGGGGCAGATGAAGCCCGCGAAGCCGGCGATTCCCGACAAAGCCTCGGCTCCCTCGACGTCTGACAGGCGGCGCACGATCATCAAGTGGTCTTTGCTCGTGGTGGTGGCCGCCATCTGTACCGCTTTGGCACTGTGGACGACGTATCTGGCCGAGCAGCGCTTGGTACTCGGCGAGGTGCGCCAAGTCCTGCCCTTCCTCTCGCTGCAGCGCAGCGTGAACAGCGGCGTAGCCTTCGGACTGCTCAACGGCCGGTTGGCCGTGATTCTTCCGGCCAATGCCGTGGCGATCGCCGTGGTGCTGGTCTACGTCCACATGGAGCGCCGTCCGGTGCTGGCTGGGATAGCCGGCGGGCTGATCGTCGGCGGCAGTCTGGGGAACATCATCCAGCGGCTGACTGGCGACGGACACGTCACCGATTTCATCAAGTTCCCCTACTGGCCCAATTTCAACCTGCCCGACGTGTTTATCGTCGTCGGTATCGCCATCGTGTTTCTGGGGCTGATCGTCGAGGCGATCCGCGTCCTCAGGGCCGGAAACAAGGCTCCCGCCTCTCGCTAGTGGGAAGCGGGACGAGCAGCGCCGGCCCGACTCAGTTCGATCTCGTCGTCGGTGAAGAAGACTCAGGCACGCGGCTGGACGTCGTCCTGGGCAGGCTTCCCGAGGTAGGCAGCAGGTCTCAGGCTGCGGCGCTGATAGCCTCGGGAGCGGTGCAGGTCGAGGGAGCGCCTGCCGCCAAGAGCCGGCTTGTGGGGGCGGGAGAGACGGTGACGGTCCTACTGCCTGGCGAATCGCGGCCGCATATCGGGAGCCAGGCGGCGGTGCCCGTGGTATACGAGGACGAGTGGCTGCTGGTGGTGGACAAGCCGGCGGGGATGACCGTTCATCCCTCCCGTGGTCACGCTTCGGGGACGCTGGTGCAGGCGCTGTCCGGCCATGGACTGGCCGGCGGTGAGGACTTCCGCCCTGGAGTGGTGCACCGCCTCGACAAAGACACGAGCGGGTTGCTCGTGGTGGCTAAGTCGACGGAGGCACACCGGCGGCTGGTGGCCATGATGCGGCGGCGGGCGATCGACCGGCGCTATCTGGCGCTGGTGCAAGGCGGCTTCACGGCGGACAGCGGGACGATAGAGGCGCCGGTCGGGCGGGATCCTGTGCGGCGCACCTCCATGACCGTCGGCGGTCTGGCCGCGCGCGAGGCCACCACTCATTTCACGGTCCTCGAGCGCCTGGGCGAACTGACCCTCGTGGAAGCCCGGCTGGAAACCGGACGGACCCACCAGATCCGCGTTCATTTCTCCGCCATCGGCCACCCGGTGGCCGGCGACCCTCTCTATGCGCGGCGCAATCCCCTGGGCCTTGGCAGGCAGTTCCTGCACAGTCACCGGCTGGCGTTTCTCCATCCGTTCAGCGGGGAAGACCTCCATTTCGACGCCCCGCTTCCGGACGATCTCGAAGCGGTGCTGCGCCGCCTCAGAGCGGGAAGCGGGCGGGGAGATGAGTGACACTCGCGGGCAGAGACCGCCGGCGGTGGCGATCTTCGATCTCGACGGCACTCTCGTGGTGGGCCAGACCCAGGTCCTGCTGGTGAGGTTCCTGCGTAGCGCCCGCATCGTCAGCCGGTCTTTCGTGGTGGGGACGGCTCTGTGGTTCCTCGCTTATAAGGCCGGGTTGGTCAAGGTAAACGAGGCGTCGCGGGCAAAAGGCGCCGAGGTCTTCAAGGGCCTGCCCGAGAAGGACGTGCAGGGTCTCATGAGCCGCTTCGCCGAGGAGGTCATGGTCCCCCGCCTGCACCCTGCCGCATCCGCCGCGCTGGCCGAGCATCAGGCCGCCGGGGATGTGGTCGCCGTGGTGTCCGCTGCGCTTCACCCGCTCGTAGAGGCGCTGTGCCGCCGCCTGGGCGTCACCGAATACGCGGGCGCGGGTTGCGAGGTCGTGGACCGACGGTACACCGGCCGGCTTAAGGGCCCCATCCCGTATGCCGGCGAGAAGGCCCGGATCGCAGAGCGCTTCATTACCGAACACGGCGCCGATCCGGCCGACTGTTGGGCGTACGCCGACCACGATACCGACCTCGAACTGCTTCGCTTGGTGGGACATCCCGTGGCCGTCAACCCGCGTCCGCGCCTTCGCTCAGAGGCGGAGCGAGAAGGCTGGCCGATTCTATTGAGCCCTGACCCCCATCCAGGAGGTGTTCGAAATGGCTGACGCATTCCCCGCGGATGCGGCCGGCAAGTGGGATCTCGACGACCTGGCCGTCGCGACCATCCGCACCCTCGCCATCGACGGCGTTCAGAAGGCCAACTCCGGCCATCCCGGGATGCCTTTGGGGGCTGCTCCGATGGCCCACGTGCTCTGGACCCGGCATCTCAAGTTCGATGCGGCGCACCCCGGGTGGCCGGACCGCGACCGATTCATCCTCAGCGCCGGCCACGGCTCCATGCTGCTCTATGCCCTGCTCCATCTCGCCGGCTACGGCCTAACCATCGACGAGCTCGAGGCCTTCCGGCAATGGGGTAGCCGCACGCCCGGGCATCCCGAACATGGGCTCACCCCGGGGGTGGAGACGACCACCGGGCCTTTGGGCGCCGGCTTCTCGAACGGCGTCGGCATGGCCATAGCCGAAGCGTTCCTTGCCGCGACCTTCAATAGGCCCGGCTTCGACCTGGTCGACCACTACACCTACGCCATCGTCAGCGACGGCGACCTCATGGAGGGGGTGGCCTCGGAGGCCGCCTCCCTCGCCGGGCACCTCGGCCTCGGCAAGCTGGTGTATCTCTACGACGATAACCGCATCTCCATCGAGGGATCCACGCAGTTGGCCTTCACCGAGGACGTCGGGGCGCGCTTCGAAGCGTACGGCTGGCAGGTCATCAAGGTGGACGACGGGAACGATTTGAAGGCGATCGATGCCGCGATCTCGCTCGCCCGCGCCGAGCCGGCCAAGCCGTCCCTGGTGATGGTGCGCACCATCATCGGCTGCTGCAGCCCTAACAAGGCGGGTACGGCCGAAGCGCACGGGGCGCCTCTTGGCACCGACGAGGTCAGACTCACAAAAGAAGCTCTTGGTTGGCCTGGCGACCTGTTCTTCGCCGTCCCCGAGCGGGTGCGGGAGCAGTACTCCGCCGTCGCCGCCGCCGGAGGGGCGCTCCGAGCCCGCTGGGACGAGACGTTCGCCCGCTACGAGCGGGAGTTCCCCGCGCCGGCCGAGCAGTGGAAGAGCGCCATGGCGGGAAGGCTGCCGGAGGGGTGGGAGGACAAGTTGCCGGTGTTCGCCGCGGGCGAGAGCCTCGCCACCCGGTCTGCCTCGGGCAAAGTCCTCAACGCCCTGGCCCCCCTGCTGCCCACCCTGATCGGCGGTTCGGCCGACCTTGCCCCGTCGAACAACACCTATCTCTCCGGTCTAGCCGACTTCGAGCCCGGGTGTCCCGGCGGTCGCAACCTGCGCTTCGGAGTGCGCGAGCATGCGATGGGGGGCATCCTGAACGGCCTTGCCGCTCACGGCGGGTTGTTCGTCTACGGCGGCACGTTCTTGATCTTCTCCGACTACATGCGCCCTGCCATCCGGCTCGCTGCGCTCTCCCATTTCCCCGCTGTCTATGTGTACACGCACGACAGCATCGGGTTGGGGGAGGACGGCCCCACCCACCAGCCGATAGAGCACCTTGCCTCGCTTCGAGCGATGCCGGGACTGGTGACCATCAGGCCCAGCGATGCCAACGAGACGGTCATGGCCTGGCGCGCCGCCCTGGAAAGACGGGACGGGCCGACGGCGCTGGTGCTCACGCGGCAGAACCTTACCGTGTTCGACCGGACCCAGCTCGCGGGGGCCGATTCCCTCCTCCGCGGGGGCTACGTCCTCAAGGAGGCTGCGAACGGACGGCCGGATGTAATCCTCCTCGCCACAGGGTCCGAGGTCGAGATAGCTGTCGCGGCAGCGGACACGCTCGCCGGCGGCGGGAGTGGCGGCCAGGGTGGTCGCCCTGCCCAGTTGGGAACTGTTCGAACGCCAGGAAGCCTCATACAGGGAGAGCGTGCTGCCGCCCGAGGTCAAGACCCGGGTGTCCATAGAGGCCGCCTCCACCTTCGGGTGGGACCGGTACGTGGGCCCCGCGGGAGCCGCTATCGGCATCGACCACTTCGGAGCTTCGGCGCCGGCCAAGGTGCTGTATCGTGAATTCGGCATCACCGCCGCTAACATGGTCGCGACCGCGCTGCGGCTGGTAGGGAAGGACCAGGCCTCCTAGCCGGACGCTCTGGGTCGCCGACTGGGCTGCGCCGCGTTCTTGACGCGGCCGCTGTGGGCGGGTAGCGTGCGAGGGGAGCGCCGGTGCGGGAGTCGCCGGCGACCAGGAGCGATGTAGAGAAAGGCTGGGTGAGGGCCGTGACGGACAAGGGCGGTGAGCGGGTGCGCAAGTCCAAGATCTTGCTCGACGAGGACCAGGTGAGCCGCACCCTTGCTCGGATGACGCACGAGATCGCGGAGCAATCCCCGGACCTGGCGAACCTGGCGCTGGTGGGCATCCAGCGCCGAGGGGTGGAGCTGGCGGCCAGGCTGGCCGGCCTGCTCGAGTCGTTCTACAGCGTGCGGCCCCCGACGGGCGCCATCGACATCACCTTCTATCGGGACGATATCGATACCCGGACCGGAAGCAACTACGAGCAACCCCGGGTCCATTCGACCGACCTGCCGTTCGACGTCAACGACAAGACCATCGTGCTCGTGGACGACGTACTCTACACGGGCCGCACCATCCGCGCGGCCATCGAGGCTCTCTTCGACTACGGGCGTCCCGTGGCGGTCCGCCTGGCGGTACTTGTCGACCGCGGGCACCGCGACCTGCCCATACGCCCCGATTTCGTGGGCAAGAACGTCCCCACCAGCCGGGACGAGGATGTCGTCGTTCACCTGGTGGAGACGGACGGGGTGGATGAGGTGGCCATAGAGGAGTAGCGCGGGAGCAGCGCTCCGCCCGCCGCCCGGGCGAGCGCTTCGGCCGTGGGCCCGGTGGCAAGCGTTCCGGCCGCCGGCGCGGTAGAATCGGGAAGCAAACGAACCTTTTAAACGGGTCCAGCGAGGCCGAAAGGGTAACGAAATGCACCTCATCTCCATCGATGACCTTACCGCTGCCGAGATCGAGAATCTGTTCAACCTGAGCGACGGGTTTCTCGAGATAGCCTCCCGTCCCATCAAGAAGGTCCCGACGCTGCGCGGCCGCACCATCATCAACGTGTTCCTGGAGGCGTCCACGCGCACCCAGTCGTCCTTCGAACTCGCCGGCAAGAGGCTGTCGGCCGACGTGATCAACATCAAGGGCTCCTCCTCGAGCGTCTCCAAGGGGGAGAGCCTCAAAGACACGATCCTGACCCTCGAGAGCTACCGGCCCGACATCATCGTCATGAGGCACCCCCAGGTGGGAGCGTCGCGCATGGCCACCCGCTACACCAACGCGTCGGTCGTGAACGCGGGCGACGGTACCGGGGAGCATCCCACGCAGTGCCTGCTCGATCTCTACAGCCTGCGCCGCGTCTACGGGGACATGGCGGGGCTGAAAGTGGCCATAGTGGGCGACATCTTACGCAGCCGGGTAGCTCGCTCCGACCTCTTCGGCTTCCGCAAGATGGGCATCGACGTGCGACTGGTCGGACCGCCGACGCTGATACCGCCGGGGATCGAATACTGGGACGTGCCGGTGTACAACGAACTTGACGCCCTGGAGGACGTGGACGTCGTCTACCTCCTTCGCATGCAGCTCGAACGGGCCAAAGGCAAGGTGCCGCCGGTGCCTTCGCTGCGGGAGTACAGCCGGGTATGGGGTCTCTCGCCCTACCGTCTCAAACCGGAACAGCGGGTGATGCACCCGGGCCCGATCAACCGCGGGGTGGAGCTTTCCGCCGATCTGGCCGACGACGACCGCTCGCTCATCCTTCACCAGGTCGAGTCGGGACTGGCCGTGCGCATGGCCATCCTCTATCAGTGCCTGGCCGGAAGCCTGAGTGAGGAGGCGGCCATCTAGCTCTGGCGTCGAGTATGGTCTAACTGCTTGACATTAGAATTTAGAGTCAATATTCTAATATGAGCGTGACTCTTGGTCGCGCCGACAGTTGCGACTTCGAGAGGGGACCGGCATGGCAGGCAGTGTGGCAGTTCTCGACGGCACCGAGGCGATCGCCCACGTAGCGCACAAAGTCAACGAAGTCATCGCCATCTACCCCATCACCCCGTCGTCGCCTATCGCCGAGCACGCCGATGCTTGGTCGGCCGCCGGCAAGCAGAACCTGTGGGGGAGCGTCCCCCTGGTCGTGGAGATGCAGTCCGAAGCGGGGGCCGCCGCGGCCGTGCACGGGGCTCTGCAGGCCGGATCGCTCTCGAGCACCTTCACCGCGTCGCAGGGGCTCCTGCTCATGATCCCCACCATGTACAAGGTGGCCGGGGAGCTCACCCCCACCTGCTGGCACGTGACCGCTCGCTCCATCGCGGCTCAAGGACTCTCCATCTTCGGCGACCACCAGGACGTCATGGCGGTCCGGCAGACCGGTTTCGCCCTGCTCGCTTCGGCCTCCGTGCAGGAGGCCCACGACCTTGCCCTCGTCGGCTCCGCCGCTACCCTCAAGTCCCGCATCCCCTTCATCCACTTCTGCGACGGCTTCCGCACCTCCCATGAGGTGCAGAAGATCGAACTCATGGGCGAAGAGGTGCTGAGGGCCATGATCGAAGAGGAGCACGTTCTCGCCCACAAGGCCCGCGCGATGACCCCGGATAGGCCCACCCTACGGGGGACGAGTCAGAACCCCGACGTCTACTTCCAAGCCCGGGAGAGCGTCAACCGCTACTACCTCGCCTGCCCCGGGATCGTCCAGGACTACATGGACCGCCTGGGGACCTTGACCGGTCGCGCCTACCACCTCTTCGACTACCACGGGGCCCCCGATGCCGAGCGCGTCATCGTCCTCATGGGCTCCGGATGCGAGACGGTGCACGAGGCCGTCGACACGCTGGTGGCCACGGGGGAGAAGGTGGGGGTACTCAAGGTCCGCCTATACCGCCCGTTCTCCGTGGAGCGCTTCGCTGAGGCCCTTCCGGAAACAGTCAAGTCCCTGGCCGTGCTCGATCGCACCAAAGAGCCGGGATCGGCCGGCGAGCCTCTCTACTTGGATGTGGTCAACGCCGTCATGGAAGCCGGGCGCTCATGCCGGATCATCGGGGGCCGCTACGGGCTATCGAGCAAGGAGTTCACCCCGTCGATGGTGAAAGCGGTGTTCGACGAGCTCGTGAAAGCCTCGCCCAAGAACCACTTCACCCTGGGGATCGAAGACGACCTCACCCACACGAGCCTGGCCCCCGACGCAAGCTTCGACAGCGAGCAGCCCCATGTGTTTCGCGCCCTCTTCTACGGCCTGGGCTCCGACGGCACCATCGGGGCCAACAAGAACTCCATCAAGATCATCGGCGAGGACACCGACAACCACGTCCAGGGCTACTTCGTCTACGACTCGAAGAAAGCCGGGGTCCTCACCGTCAGCCACCTGCGCTTCGGTCCGGAGCCCATCCGCTCCGCGTACCTGGTGGACAAGGCCGACTTCGTCGCCTGCCACGTGTGGTCCTTCCTCGAGCGCTACAAGACCCTCCTTGCCGCCCGTCCGGGAGCGACCTATCTCCTCAACGCCCCCTACCCGGCCGACGAGGTGTGGGACCGCCTGCCCTACGAGAGCCAGGCCCGCATCATCGACCTCGGGCTCAAGGTCTACGCCATAAACGCCTACGAGGTGGCGAAGAACACCGGCATGGGCGGGCGCATCAACACCATCATGCAGACCTGCTTCTTCTACCTTTCCGGCATCATCCCTCCGGACGATGCTATCGCCGCCATCAAGGGCGCCATCAAGAAGACCTACGGAAAGCGCGGCGACAAGGTCATCGAGATGAACTACAACGCCGTCGACCAGGCCATCGCCAACCTGCACGAGATCACCGTGCCGGACATCGTAACCAGCACGTGGCACAAGCCTCCGCTCGTCCCCGAGGAGGCTCCCGAGTTCTTGAAGAAGGTGACGGCGCCCATCATGGCGGGCCTGGGACACCTGCTGCCCGTGTCCGCCTTGCCCGACGACGGCATCTGGCCCACCGACACCACCCGCTGGGAGAAGAGGAACATCGCCCTCGAGATCCCGGTCTGGGAGCCCGATCTCTGCATCCAGTGCGGCAAGTGCTCCCTTCACTGCCCGCACGCGACCATCCGCACCAAACTGTACGACCCGGCACTCCTTTCCGGAGCGCCCCGGCGACCTTCAAGTCGCACGCCTGCCAAGGGCAAGGAGAACGCCGGGCAGCTCTGGACGGTCCAGGTGGCCCCCGAGGACTGCACCGGCTGTGGGGCCTGCGTGGAGATCTGCCCGGGCAAAGACAGGGAAGACCCTGCGAAGAAAGCCATCCACATGGCCTTCCAGCTCCCGCTTCGGGTCCCGGAGCGCGAGAACTACAGCTTCTTCCTTTCGCTTCCCGACCCCGACCGCGCTCAGGTGCGGGTGGCGACTGTCAAGGGGAGCCAGCTGCTTCGTCCCCTCTTCGAATACTCCGGGGCCTGCGCCGGCTGCGGGGAGACCCCCTACGTGAAGCTGCTCACCCAACTTGTGGGGGACAGGCTCCTCATCGGCAACGCCACCGGCTGCTCCAGCATCTACGGAGGCAACCTCCCCACCACCCCGTATGCCAAGGACGAGAGCGGGCGCGGTCCCACCTGGAACAACTCCCTCTTCGAGGATGCCGCCGAGTTCAGCTACGGCCTCCGCCTCACCGTCGACAAGCAGACCGAGTTCGCCCGGGAGCTCGTCACCGAACTCAAGGACGCCCTGGGGGCGGAGCTCGTGGAAGCGCTTCTAGCCTCCCGCCAGGAAGACGAGGCCGAGATCGCCAGGCAGCGGGAGCGGGTGGCCGAGCTTAAGAGGCGGGTGGAGGCCCACCTGGCCAGGAGCGGGGCCGAACCTCGATGGGCCCAGCTTCTCTCGGTGGCCGACTATCTCGTCCGCAAGAGCGTCTGGGGTGTCGGCGGAGACGGCTGGGCCTTTGACATCGGCTACGGGGGACTGGATCACGTCCTCGCTTCCCAGCGGAACATCAACCTTCTCGTCCTCAACACGCAGATGTATTCCAACACCGGGGGCCAGTGCTCCAAAGCCACTCCCATGGGCTCGGTCGCCCTCTTTGCCGCCGGGGGCAAGACCATCGGCAAGAAGGATCTCGGGTCCATCGCCATGACCTACGGCAACATCTACGTGGCCCAGATAGCCATGGGCTACTCCGACGCCCAGACCGTGCGGGCCTTTGTGGAGGCCGAGTCGTACGACGGGCCGTCGCTCATCATCGCCTACAGCCACTGCATCAGCCAGGGGTTCGACCTGAGGAAGGGCTACGAGCACCAGAAGACGGCCGTGCAGTCCGGGTCGTGGAACCTCTACCGGTTCGACCCGCGCTTGGCCGCCCAGGGCAAGAACCCGCTGCAGATCGATTCTCGCGGTCTGACCCTTCCGGTAGAAGACTTCGTTCCCACCGAGAACCGCTACAACATGCTCAAGAAGTTCGCCCCAGGTGCCGCGGACATGCTGTGGCAGAAGGCGCAGCGTCATGTCGCGACGCGGTGGGGCATACTCAGGCAGCAGGCCGAGATGAAGTACGACATTGAGACCCCGTTCGACCTCGGCGTCATTGACCGGGAGGTGCTTGCGGCTACAGGCGCGCGGACGGTCACCCCCGTAAGCACCGGGCCCAACCTGCCTGCCGGTGGGGCCGTGGACGGTTCTGAGACGACTCTTGATCTCTATGACTCGGATGTGTGAGCGGGTGTAGGAGAGCCACAGCGGGAGGTGCCACCATGCCGGTACGAAAGTCCGAAGCGGTCTGGCGGGGGACGCTAAAAGAGGGAAGCGGGAGGATGCGCCTGGCGAGCGGTCTGTATGAGGGACCGTACACGTTCTCGTCGCGGTTCGAAGAGGGAGCGGGCACCAACCCCGAAGAGCTGCTCGGGGCGGCCCACGCCGGGTGCTTCTCCATGTTCCTGGCCGCCCTACTGACCGACGCGGGGTACCCCCCCGACAGCGTGCGCACCACCGCCTCGGTCCACCTGGGGGCGGGGCCGACCATCACGAAGATAGAACTCGACTGTGAGGCCGCGGTCTCCGGGGTGGACGAAGCGCAGTTCCAGCAACTCGCCGTTCAGGCCAAAGCGGCCTGCCCGGTATCGAAGGCCCTCGCCGCGGTTCCCGAGATAGTGCTGAATGCCAGGCTGTTGGGCTGACGGCCCGTGGTGACCGGCATCCCCGAGGGCGAGGCCGCCACGGGACTGCCGGCGTTCACCGTGCGCACAAGTGACCGGGCGCGCCATGTGCGGCTCGTCGTGACCGGCGGAGGAGAGCTGATCGTCGTCGTACCCCGGCGCTTCGACCGGCGCGCGATCCCCGCCGTCCTGGAGGCCAAAAGGTCTTGGATAGAGCGGGCGCGGGCGAGGATGGCGGCGCGTCCTGCGCCCGGAGCCGGGACTGCAGCTTTGCCCGACCACATCGCGCTTCCGGCCCTGGGCGAAGAGTGGAAGGTGGAATACCGGTCGAAGCCGGGCGGGCCGGGCGCACCGATCCGGCGGGTAGCGGTGGCTCGCGAGGCCGGGGACGGCCGGCTGGTGGTCAGCGGACCTGCGGGTGATGAGGACGCATACAGCCGGGCTTTGATCGCGTGGCTGCGTAGACGGGGGCGCAACACGCTTGTAGCGCGCTTGGAAGAACTGGCGCCCATGCATGGATTCACCTTCGAGCGGGCGACGGTCCGGAACCAGCGCACGCGCTGGGGTAGTTGCTCGCCGCGTAGGACGATATCGCTCAACCTGCGCCTGCTGTTCCTCGATCCGGTTCTGGTCGATCACGTTCTGATCCACGAGCTCTGCCACACGAGGGAGTTGAACCATTCGAAGCGGTTTTGGTCTCTCATGCAGGCGCACGACCCGGACTACGCCCTCCACAGGCGGCAGGCGCGCGACGCCTGGAGATCTCTACCCTCCTGGATCGACGGGAGGAGAGCCGGGCCACGCGTCTGATCTCTCTCGTCCCGGCCCGGGAACTGGAACACGCACTTCCGTTCGCGATACCATAGACGGGCCTTTAAACGAGCCCAGTGAGGCCGAAAGGAGTTTTGGATGGACATGGGTCCACGTCCCTCCCCGCCTAAGCTTGCCTGCCGAGCGTATCCCTCCGAACGGTTCCTCCTTCCCGCGGTACATCTCTTCGATCCCGGCGAAGGGGTCGACTTCCTGGGCGATCTGTTGATCGCGGAGGGGAAGATCGCTGCCATGGGGGACCATCTGCCCAGAGATCCAGGGCTTGAGGTCGTCGACGATCTGTCGGGGTGCTGGGTCTTCCCCGGCTTTGTCGATCCGCACGCGCACCTGCGCACGCCCGGCTACGAGTACAAGGAGGACCTGGTCTCAGGTTCCCGGGCGGCCGCGGCGGGAGGGTATGTTGCCGTCATCGCGATGGCGAACACCGACCCGGTCGTGGACTCCGGTACCGTCGCTTCCTCCGTGCTGACCAAGGCGGCCCAGGAGGCGATAGTGCGCATCGGCCAGGTGGGATCGGTGAGCAAGGGCCTGAAGGGCGAGGAGCTCTCCGAGATGCGCGAACTTGCCGATGCGGGGGTGGCTGCCTTCGCGGATGACGGCAAGCCGGTCTCCGATGCCGACCTCTTACTGCACGCTCTGCGCTACGCCCGGGGCACCGGACGGCCCCTGCTGCTTCACCTCGAGAACAGGAGCCTCTCGCTCGACGGAGTGATGCACGAAGGCAAGTGGAGCGCCCGCCTGGGGCTGCGGGGGATACCGGCGGCAAGCGAATCGGGACCCCTCGCTCGAGACCTCGAGCTGATCCGCTACGCCGCGGCCGAGGAGGAGCGTCTCGCGGTGGCGCGGGGCGCGGGGCGCCCGGCGACGGCGGGCGAAGACGTGCCCCTCGTGCACTTCCAGCACCTGTCGGCGGCCGACAGCGTGCGCCTGGTCGCCGGCGCCAAGCGGGAGGGCTTGCCCGTCACGGCCGAAGCCACCCCTCTCCACCTGCTCTTCACCGACGAGCGGCTCACCGCCTTCGACCAGAATCTCAAAGTGAACCCGCCCATCCGGTCGGCGGCCGACCGGGACGCGCTCGTCGCCGCCCTCGCGGACGGCACTATCGACTGCGTGGGCACCGACCACGCTCCTCACGCGCCGCAGGAGAAGGAAGTCCCCATGGAGGAAGCGCTGAGCGGCAGCACGGGGCTGGAGACCGCGTTCGCCGCTCTGCACACCGGCCTGGTCCTGAGTGGTGCGCTGTCTCTCGGCCGGCTCGTCGAGGCCATGTCGAGCGGCCCCTGCCGGGTCTTCGGGCTGCCTGCGCCCCGGCTGGCTGTTGGCGCGGTTGCCGACCTGTGCGTGGTAGACCGCGACGAGGTCTGGACGGTGACTCCGGCCACGCTGCGGGGCAAGAGCCGCAACTGCGCGTTCCTGGGAGAGACCTTCACCGGCCGGGTGCGGCTGACGGTGGTGGATGGGGCGCGCCGCTTCGCGCGCGCCCAGGGGGAGGCCTGATGTATCGGGGCGATACGCCCGGCTATGTGGTGCTCGACGACGGGACGGTGTTCACCGGCTACGGCTTCGGATCCCAGGGCAGAGTGCTCGGCGAGGTGGTCTTCAACACGGGTATGACCGGCTATCAGGAGATAGTGACCGACCCCTCCTATCACGGGCAGATGGTCACCTACACCTATCCCATGATCGGCAACTACGGCGCCTCCGATCACCTGCTCGAGTCGGACCAAGCCCACTCCCGGGCGATCGTCGTCCGGGAAGTCAAGAACACCGCCTGGAACGGGACCTGCCCCGAAGCCTGGGTGGACTGGCTGACCGCGCGAGGCATAGTGGGCGTCGCTGGGGTGGATACCCGGGCGCTGACCAGGCGCATACGCGAGCGCGGGGCCATGACGGCCTGCGTCGCCGCCGGGGACGGTCTTCAGGTCGACGCCCTCCTCGCCGAGGTCCGCTCTTTCCCCGGCATGGCGGGCCGGGACCTGGCGAGCGCCGTCACCTGCGCTGAACCGTACGAGTGGGAAGGCGGTCCGGAAGCGCCCGAGGCTCGATTCCGAGTCGTGGCCTACGATTTCGGCCTCAAGCGCAGCATCCTCCGGAACCTCGCCGCGGTCGGCTGCCGGGTTACGGTGGTGCCCGCCCACTGGACGGCCGACCAGACGCTGGCCATGAGGCCCGACGGGGTCTTCCTTTCGAACGGGCCCGGCGACCCGGCCGCCGTCGGTTACGCGGTAGGCACGATCAGGGGTCTTCTGGGCAAGACCCCCGTGTTCGGGATCTGCCTGGGCCATCAGTTGCTGGCCCTGGCCGTCGGACTGTCGACGTACAAGCTCAAGTTCGGCCACAGAGGTGTCAACCACCCGGTCCGCAACTACCTGACCGGCCGCATCGAGATCACCAGCCAGAACCACGGCTTCGCCGTCGAGCCGCCGGAAGCGGTGCGCGCCGCACTTGAGCGGGGGTCGGTTGTCGGAGACGGGGGTATCGCCGGGCTGAGCGCGGACGACATGATGTTGGACTCGGCGTACGGACCGGCCCAGATAACGCATCTCAATCTGAACGACGGCACGGTGGAAGGGCTTCGTCTGCTGGACGTGCCCGCCTATTGCGTGCAGTACCACCCGGAGGCCGGGCCCGGGCCTCACGATAGCCACTACTTGTTCCGCCAGTTCGCGGATGCGATGGCCGCCGCGCGCTAGGCGCTCCGGCGCCGGTCTTGAAGAGAGAGGGGGAGACGATGCTCGCAGTAGGTGACAAGGCGCCGATCTTCGTGGCGGCCGGGAGTGACGGAGAGGTCGACCTGAGTGCGCTGCTCGAGGTGAAGCCCGTCGTGCTCTACTTCTTCCCTCGGGCTCTGACCCCCGGTTGAACGATCGAAGCGGTTGAGTTCAACCAATCACTCCCCGAATTCGACAAGTTGGGCGTGGCGATCGTGGGCACGTCGGTCGACCCGGTCGCCAGACTCCAGAAGTTCCGCGACAAGTACGAGATCAAGTTCCCCTTCGCCAGCGATCACGACCGGAGCATCGGCACGGCCTTTGGGACGCTGAAGGGCGGCCCCGAGAGCTCGCACGAGCGGGATACGGTGGTCATCGGCCGGGATGGCGTCATCCTGCTCGCGTACCGGGCCGTCAGCGCCAAGGGCCACGCCGCGAGGGTCCTAGCCGACGTCGAGCAACTCCGGGCCGAGGGCCGCATCTGACCGAAACGGGGTGCGGCTCCTCACGTCCGCCGCGCGGCTCTACTTCTCGTGGAACAGGCCTATCGGGATCCCGTCGGGATCGGCGAACATGCCCCATTCACCAATGCCCTCGATGGGCGTCGGCGGGACCAGCACCGTCCCGCCTGCGGTGACAGCACGTGCCAGCGTCTGCTCGACGTCGTCCACGCCGAAGTAGGTTGTGAGAGCGTAGCCCGGCGCGGTCATAGGTCTTGGCCATCATCGCGCCTCCGGGTTCCTTCCCGGGGTCGATCATCGGGTAGCCAGGGAACGCGGGAGCGTCCTCGACATGCCACTCGAAGACCGTGGTATAGAACTCCTTGGCCTTTTCGAGGTCGCTCACCATCAACTCCCAGTGCACGATCGGATTACCCATCTCGGCAGCCTCCTTCGATCGCAGCGCCCGACCAAGTTCGTCACATGCGCAACAGCGCTCCGGGTGACGTCTATGGCACCATCATATCCGGTTCCCACACGGCCGGACCGGCGCGGTGCCCGGCCGTGTGGGTAGAATGGATCCCAGAATGGTCTCCGACCCGATCATCGTCTGGTTCCGACGTGACCTCCGCATCGCGGACAACCCCGCGCTGCTCTATGCCACCCGGCACGGGCAGCCGGTCTTGCCCCTCTACGTGGGTGGTTGGGAGGATGGCGACCGCTGGGCCCCGGGGCAGGCCGGACGTTGGTGGCTCGAGCAGTCCCTCCGCCAGCTTGCCGTTTCCCTCGCGGCTCGGGGTGCGCCTCTCCTTACTTTTCGCGGTAAGGCCGAAGAGGAACTGCCCCGTCTTGCCCGCGAGATCGGAGCCCGGGAGGTTGTCTGGAACCGTCTTTACGAACCGTATCCACGGGAACTCGAACGCCGTGTGGCAGCGGGCCTGGAGCGGGCTGGGGTGCGGTGGCGCGCGTTTGACGCGGCGTTGTTGTTCAACCCGGAGAACCACTTCTCCCGATCGGGCAGACCCTTTGTGCAGTTCACCGCCTTCTGGCGCAGTTGCCAATCTCTGCCCGAGCCGGGCCCACCCGAGCCTGGGGCGGGCCCACTACTGGGTACCGAAAAGGTGGCGGCAACGGCGCTGAGCCCGGCGTTCGCGGCGAAGTCGGCGGGCGCTGCCCCGGATCAGCGTACGCCCGAGACGGCCGCGCCGTGGGGGCCACGCATGGGTGAGACGCCGGCCTGGGTACCGGGAGAAGCCGGGGCGCACGCCTGCCTCGAGCGGTTCCTCCAGGACGGCTTGGTCGATTACGAGTCGTCCCGGGACGTTCCGGGCATCGACGGGACGTCGCGCCTTTCGCCCCATCTGCACTTCGGGGAGATAGGTCCCCGGCAGGTGTGGCACGCCGTCAGAGAGGCTGCCTGGACTAGCGGGACGGCACGCGGAGCCGCGACCCCGGGCCCGGCGTCATTTTTGCGGCAACTCGGCTGGCGTGAGTTCGCGCACTATCTGCTGGTCCACTTCCCGCACATGTCCGAAGAGCCCTTCCGCCCCGAGTTCGCCTACTTTTCGTGGGAGGACGACCCGGAGGGACTGGAGGCGTGGAAGCGGGGAGAGACCGGCTATCCCCTCGTGGACGCCGCGATGCATCAACTGATGGCGGAGGGGTGGGTGCATAACCGCGCCCGCATGGTGGCCGCGTCCTTTCTTACGAAGGACCTTTTGATCCCCTGGCAGCAAGGGGCGGCCTGGTTCTGGGACCGCCTCGTCGACGCCGATCTCGCCAACAACACGCTCGGGTGGCAATGGACGGCAGGCTCAGGGCCCGATGCCGCTCCATACTTCCGAATCTTCAATCCCGTCTTACAGGCGCGCCGGTTCGATCCCGAGGGAGCTTACGTACGGGCCTGGTTGGATGAGGCGATCGACCCGATGCAAGCTGGGGGAATGCCCCCTCTCCCCATCGTCGATCACGCCGAGGCCCGATCCCGGGCTCTGGCGGCCTTCAGAGGTGCCCGGCGAGCCGGGGCAACGCCCGCGGCTCCGCGCCCACAACCTCATCCCCCCTTGCCAAGTGATATGCAAGTATGAGAGCGTCTATTCACCGCTTGTAGCTCTCCGAGAGGAAGGCGACAGTTGGACGAACAGAACATTCCCGGGCCGCAATCCCCTGCCGAGCGGCAGCCATCTCCCCTTTCGCCGACGGAACCCTACCGCGGCGACGTATTGCCGCCGTCCACTGCGCCGCCGCCGCCCCCTCCTCCCTATTCTTCCCACAGAGGCCGGCATGCGGGCGGATGGCTGATAGGCGTCATCGTCATCATCATCGGGGTCGTCTTTCTTGGCCAGAACCTCGATTGGTGGCCAGGGTGGTCGCTGCACAACTGGTGGGCATTGTTCATTCTCATCCCTGCGTTCGGATCGCTGGCCGGTGCCTGGAGGCAGTACGAAGCAAACGGTCGCCGGTTCGGCGGAGACGTCGCGCGTCCTCTGTTGATCGGGCTTCTGCTCGTATTTGTGACGCTGGTCTTCTTGCTCGAGCTGGATTGGTCCTACATATGGCCGATAGTGCTCATCCTCGTCGGCGTGGGACTACTGGCGGGACGGTGGCGGCGCAGGGACGGCTGATGAAGATGCATGGTGCGACTCGGGTCCGGCAGGCAATCGACTGAGGAGGGGTCATGGACGGCGAAGCAAGGTCATCGGCAGCGAAGGAGATAAGCGCAGAGCGGCAGATGCTCAAACGGTCGCTGACGCTACTGCCTCTCTTCGGGATCATCTACTTCACCATAAGCGGCGGCACGTTCGGCATCGAATCTCTGTTCAGCTATTCTGGCGCGGGCATGGCGCTGCTGCTGATCGCGGTGATTCCCTTCGTCTATAGCATCCCGAACATCCTCATGGTGCGGGAACTCCAGTCGATGATGCCCGTCGAGGGCGGCTACTATCACTGGACGAAGCAGGCATTCGGCCCGTTCACAGGCTTCATGACAGCCTGGATGAACCTGGTGATGTCCTGGGTCGACGTGGCCATCTATCCGGTGCTCGGAGCGGTGTATCTGGGCTTCTTCTTCCCGGCGATCAACGACGGCATCGGAGGCATCCCCGGCTGGGTCATGCAGTGGATCGTGGCCATCGTCATCATCGCGATCATTTCGGTCCTGCAGATAAGGGGAGCCCGCGTTGCCGGGATGACCAGCGTCTGGATCGGCGCGATTCTCTTGATCCCTTTGCTGATCATGAGCGTGCTCGGTTTCTGGAACTGGGGAGTCCACGGCAGCAGCTTCCAGATGTCGTTCCTGCCGAAGGATACAGGGATGACGGGAGCATTCTCCGTCGGGCTCTTCGTGGTCATGTGGAACTACATGGGCTGGGAGCTACCTACATCGGCCGGCGACGAGATCGTCAAGCCGAGACGCACCTATCCGCTGGCGATGGCCCTGGTTCTTATCGCCGCTATAGCAACGTACGCCATTCCGACCGTCGCCGCCCTGTACGGAGGCGCCGGTGACAACAACAAGGTCCTGCTATGGGGCATCGAGGAATCAGAGGAGGGGGCCGGCATCGGGGCCGACCTGGAAGCAGCGGGCATGACGCCGGAGCAGATGGAGGCTGCCGGCGTTGATGCGACGAGCTCCGAAGGCTGGTGGCTCCCTGATATCGCCAAGGCCGTGGGGGAGACGACCTCGGGTGCCGGCAGCGGCTTTGCCAGTTTCCTCGGCAACTTCATGATGGTGGCGGCCATCCTCTCCATGGTGGGACTTTTCATCGGGTGCAGTATCTCTGCCACGCGTATCCCGTTCGCCTTGTCGGAGGACGGGATGATGCCCAAGCCCTTGGTGCGGGTCCACCGCAAGTGGGGCACGCCCTGGATCGCCATCATCATAAGCGGCGTCATCTTCGCCGTTTTCTCGGTGAATGCGTTTGCCTTCCTGGTCGTCCTTGACGTGCTTCTCAACTCGCTGACCCTTCTCCTGGAATTCGCCGCCCTGTGGTGGCTGCGCCGCAAGCGCCCCGAGATACCGAGGAGCCGGATTCCCGGTGGCTTGATAGGCCTGTTCATTGTGACCATCCTTCCCGCCTTGGTCATCATCCTGGCCATCTATAGCCAGGTCACCGAAGAGGGCTGGCAGTCCGTATGGTTGGCCGGCATCGCGATAGCCATCGGGGCTATCCTCTACTTCGTGATGAAGCGGTTCGTGAAGCCGGGCATCCCGGATATCGATCCGTTCACACCTCAAGAAGAAGTCCCTCCGGCCGCGGAAACGGCCCCGGCACTCGTCGAAGTGAGCGGTAGCCGCTCTAGGACTGTCAACGAGTCGAGGAGATAGACATGAAGGTTCTCCTAGTGGGCGTGGGAGGAGTCGGCGAAGCCATAGCGGTCCTCTGCAAGGACAGGCCTTGGGTCGAGAAGCTGGTCCTCGCCGACTACAACGTCGAGCGCGCCAAAGAGGTCCAGGCAAAGGTGGGCCGCGCCGACCGCATGCCGGTGGAGTTCATCGACGCGGGGGATAAGGAGCAGATCGAGGCGTTGGCGCGGCGCCATGGGGTGGACCTGATCCACAACGCGGTAGACCCGGTGTTCAACGAGGCCATCTTCGACGCCGCGTACGCGGCGGGCTGCCACTACATGGACATGGCCATGACTCTGTCCACGGCTCACGCCACCGACCCTTACTCGATGTGCGGCGTCAAGTTGGGCGACTATCAGTTCGAGCGGGCCGGCGCCTGGGAGAAGAAGGGACTGCTAGCCTTCGTGGGCATGGGGGTCGAGCCGGGCATGGCCGACGTGTTCGCCAAGTATGCCGAGAAGCACCTCTTCGACGAGATCGAGGAGATTGGGATCCGCGACGGGGCCAACCTTGAGGTCCGCGGCTACGAGTTCGCCCCGAACTTCTCTATCTGGACCACGATCGAGGAGTGTCTGAACCCGCCCGTGGTCTGGGAGGAGGGCAAGGGCTGGTGCACCACCGAGCCGTTCTCGGAGCCGGAGGTGTTCGACTTTCCCGAAGGCATCGGTCCGGTGGAGTGCGTGAACGTGGAGCACGAGGAGGTCCTGCTCGTGCCCCGCTGGGTCAAGTGCAAACGGGTCACTTTCAAGTACGGTCTGGGTGACCAGTTCATCGGCGTGCTCAAGACCATCAAGATGCTCGGCCTCGACAATCGCTTCCCCATCGACGTCAAGGGGGTGCGGGTGGCCCCGCGCGATGTGGTGGCGGCCACCCTGCCGGATCCCGCGCACCTGGGCGGCCAGATGTTCGGCAAGACCTGCGCGGGGACGTGGGTGAAAGGCAGCAAGGACGGCAAGCCGCGGCAGGTGTACCTGTATCAGGTGGCCGACAACGAGACCTGCATGAAGGAATACGGGGTGCAGGCCGTCGTGTGGCAGACGGCGGTCAGCCCGGTCATCGCCTGGGAACTCCTAGAGACAGGCGTCTGGAGTGGCAGGGGTGTGCTGGGCCCGGAAGCTTTCGACCCCGATCCCTTTGTCGAGATGATGCCCAAATACGCGTTCCCTTGGGGGCTCAAGGAGATGACTGCCTGACGTGGGCTGGCTGTTCAACCGGGAGCGGGTGCTCTTCCGCACCCACCAGCCGCCCTTCCGGTCGCCGGAGTGGGCCGTGGGAGCCCTAGTGGACCAGGAGGGCGCGCTGTACCGGATCACGCGTTGGAGAGAGTTGCCGCCGGTGGCGCTGGAGCGGGGCGGGTCGGTGCACGAATGGGACGTCATGGGACGCAAGGCATCGGGCAGGGAGGTCCGGGAGGAGCTGGCCAAAGGAGCGCAGTCCCTGCTGCAGGACGAGGGTGGCGAGGAGCCGTGAGGCGGAGGAGCGCCCGCGGCCTTCGCGAGCCCGGTATCATGGGTAGGCAGTGCAGGAGGATCAATACGACCAAGACTCGGGGGTTAGAGAGATGTCATCGGGAACGATGAAGGTGGACCGGAAGCGCATCGCCGAGTTGGTGGAGCGCGAAGAGAAGCGTCTCGAGGTTGCCACTCCTAAGTCGTACGAGCTGTTCAAGAGGGCTTCCAAGTCGCTCGTCAACGGCGTGTCATCCAGCTATCAGATGCGCGACCCCTATCCCGTCTACTTCTCGCACGGGAAAGGCTCCAAGATCTACTCGGTGGACGGCCTTGAGCTCAGCGACTTCCACAACGGCTTCGGCTGTATGGTGCAGGGTCACGCTCATCCGGCCATCATCGAGGCTATCAAGAAGCGGTGCGAGCTGGGAACCCAGTTCGCCCTGCCCACTGAGGACTCGATCGTGGTCGCCGAGTACCTGGCCAAGAACTTCCGACTGCCCAAGTGGCGTTTCGTGAACTCGGGGTCCGAGGCGACGATGGACGCCATCCGCATCGCCCGGGCTTTCACCGGGCGCGAGCAGGTGATGAAGATATTCGGTTCGTACCACGGGCACCACGACTACGTGATGGTCAGCCTGGGTATCGCCGACTGGGGCGACATCGGCGAGCGCGACAACTACAAGTCGGTCTCGTACGGCGCCGGCATACCAAAGGCCGTCATCGAAATGACCGCGGCGGTGCCCTTCAACGACGCTCCCATGATGGAAGCGCGGATCCAGCACCTTATCGACGAGGACCGCAAGCCGGCGTGCGTGATCATGGAAGCGGCCATGATGAACCTGGGGGTCGTTCTTCCCGAGCCCGGCTATCTGGAGGCGGTTCGCGAGATCACCAAGAAACACGGGATCGTGCTCATCTTCGACGAGGTCAAGACGGGCATCTGTACGGCCGCCGGCGGCGCCGTCGAACGCTGGGGCGTGGTCCCCGACATGGTCACTCTGGCGAAGGCCCTCGCGGGGGGTCTGCCGTCGGGGGCCATAGGCGGCTCGGAAGAGGTCATGAGCGTGGTAGAGACCGGTAAGGTCTACCAGGTTGGCACGTACAGCGGCAATCCGCTCTCGATGGCCACCGCCCGGGCGAGCCTGGAAGAAGTCATGACGCCGGATGCCTACAAACACCTCAACTATCTGAACGATCGCCTCATCTCCGAGTGCGACGCCGTCTGCGCCAAGTACGACTTCCCCGGCTACACGGTCGGCATCTCGTCCAAGGGCTGTGTCAACTTCGCCAGTGGCAAGATCACCGACTACGAGTCGTTCATCCGCTACCAGGACTTCGAGCTGTGCAACCTGGCCTGGCTCTACAACATCAACCGCGGCGTCATCATGGCCCCGGGGCGCGAAGAGGAGTGGACGTTGTCGGTGCAGCACACCGACGAGGACATCGACCGGTACGTGAACGCGTTCGAAGGCTTGGTGAAGGAAGTGCTCGCCTGACCTGGCGAGTCGGCGAGCGACAGGAGTAGGGATCGGACGAGCGGGCCGCGTCTCGCGTCTACTACGTCGACTGGCTGCGGATCCTGGCGGTGCTGCTCCTGTTCCCGTTCCACACCCTGCGGGTGTCAAACAACGAGCCCTTCTACGTCAAGGCCTCCACTCTCTCGAAGGGTGGGCGTCCTCCGCTTCCTGCTCGGCATGCGCCCGCGCCGACGGGCGGCGAAGCCGGTGGAGGTGGCGGCGGGGCCGGAGGTGCCGCGCTGAGCTGTTCGTCCACGTAGCGCCGCTGCCCGGGGTATCCTTGGCCAAGACAGCAGGCCACGACTCGGCGGACCATCAGGCGCCGACCGACGGAGGATGGATGGAGACGATCCTGACTCGCCGCAGCATCCGCAAGTACACGGAACAGCCCGTGCCCGACGCTCTGGTCACCGATCTGCTCCGGGCTGCGATGGCCGCGCCTTCCGCCGGGAATCAGCAGCCCTGGCAGTTCGTCGTCGTGCGCGATCGCGGCGGTTCTCGAGGTGGTAGCGAACGCCAACCCATACGGAGGGATGGCCCGTGACGCCCAGGTGGCCGTGATCGTCTGCGGCGATCTGGAACGCGAAGAGCGCCCCGGCTTCTGGGTGCAGGACTGCGCGGCGGCCACCCAGAACCTCCTCCTCGCCGCCCACGCCGCCGGGCTGGGAGCCGTGTGGTGCGGCACGTATCCCCGCGAGGAGCGCATGCGGCCCATCGCAGCGGTTCTTGGACTGCCCGAGCATGTGATCCCGTTCGCGGTGGTGCCGATAGGGTATCCTGCCGAGCGACCGGCTCCGGCCGATCGGTACGATCCCGGCCGCGTCCATTTCGATCGTTGGTAGGGAGGAAGCGATGAAGAAGTCACTCGGTCCCGGCACGTGGCTCTACCCGACGCCCGTGTTCGTCGTGGGCACCTACGACGCCGCCGGCAAGGCGAACGTCATGACCGTGGCATGGGGCGGGATCTGCTGCAGCAAGCCGCCGTGCGTGGCCATCTCGGTCCGCAAGGCCACGTACACCTACGGGAACCTCATGGAGCGCCGGGCGTTCACCATCAGCCTGCCGACGCAGGACCAGGTCGTGGCTCGCCGACTTCTTCGGCGTAGCGCTCGGGGCGGGACACCGACAAGTTCGCGGCTGCCGGGCTCACGCCGGTGGCCTCCGACCTGGTGGACGCGCCCTATGTGGGCGAGTTCCCCTTCGTGCTCGAGTGCAAGGTCGTCCACGTGGCCGAACTCGGCCTCCATACGCTCTTTGCCGGCGAGATCCTCGACGTCAAGGTCGAGGAGGGCTGTCTGGACGCCAAGGGCACGCCGACCGCCGAACTCGTGCGGCCCATCTGGTGGGGGCCCAGCGAGAACCAGTACTACGGCCTGGGAGAGGATCTGGGACGGGGCTTCTCCGTCGGCAGGGCTCTCGAAACCGGCACCGACGGCCCGGCTGCCGGACTGATCTGGAACAGTGCTTTCGGAAGGAGAACGGTGCCCAGTCGGGCTGCAAGAGCAGGACGGTCGTTCTGACTGCCGCGGCCTGCCTCCTTGTCGTGGTGGCCGTTGTCCCGTTCGCGTGCACGGGCGGGCCCTCGGGCGAGGGCTCTGGGACTCCCACCGGGCCCGACAGCAGCGTGGTCCTGACGGTGGAGCAAGCTCTGGCCGCCGAGGAGGGCCAGGACCTCAACGTCCAGGGCTCCCTGGTGGCCACCGGCAGTCAGACGGTGCTCGCTTCGGCGCTGGCCGAGTCCTATCCACCCCAAGCGGGCGGGGCCATTTTGCCTGTCAATGGGCTCGACCTGACCTCCCTGGTGGGTCTGACTACCACGGCGGGACAGGCCGGGCATCGTCGAAGTGACGTGGTCGGACTACTGGCTGGTGCTGAAGGGCGTCGTCCGAGGCGGGCGTCTCTGCAGGTGCGAGGGCACCCCGCGGGTCGAAGAGGACACCAGCTTCGAGGGCCTGCGCCTGCGGTACAGTCCGGTGAGCGAGCCGGTCAGCTCGGGCGATCCGGTCTGGTGGGCCTTCGACGTGACCAACACCGGGCAGGCGCCCGTGCGAGCTTGTGTTCTCCGACGGCCAGCGAGCCGACGTCATCCTGAGCCAGGGGGATGTGGACGCCTACACCTGGAGCGCCGGCAAGGGTTTCACGCAGGCCGTCGAGACCGTCACGCTCGAGCCGGGCAAGTCCCTCTCCGTAGTGCTGAACGACACGCTGAACGTCCCCGCGGGGGACTATGACGTCACCGCCCGGGTGACCGCGAAGGTGGGCCCGTCCGGCTCGGAGGCCCCTCTGCCCGACATCACGTCGACGCTCACGGTCCACTGACAGTGAACTATCGCGTTGGGGCAGATGTCGGGGGGACCTTCACCGACCTGGTGGCCATGGATGAAGCGGGCAGAGTCATCGTGGCCAAGGCCCCCACGACTCCTGCCGACCAGTCCGACGGCGTCATGGACGCCATCTCCAAAGCGGGCATCGACCTGGCCCAGGTCGACTTCTTCTCCCACGGCACCACGGTCGGCGTCAACGCCGTCATCGAGAACAGGGGCGCCAGGGTCGCGGTCGTCACGACCGAGGGCTTCCGGGACTCCCTGGAGCTGCGGCGGGGGCAGCGGGTCATCGACAACCCGGACGACATGTACAACCTGCAGATGGACCTGCCGCAGGACTACGTGGGAGGCTACGACCCTCTCGTGCGGCGGCCGCTCCGCTTCGAGGTCCCCGAGCGCCTCGATTATCCGCGGCAACGTGCTGAAGCAGCTGGACGAGCCCGTCGTGTGGCAGATCGCCGAAGAGCTCCGCAGACAGGACGTCGAGGCCGCGGTCATCTGCTACCTGTTCTCGTTCATGAACCCGGCGCACGAGCAGCGCACCGCCGAGATCCTCCGGGAGGCGCTTCCCGGTCTTCGCCTGTCGATCTCGAGCGAGATCCTTCCCGTCATCCGCGAGTACGAGCGGCTGAGCACCACCACCGTCAACGCCTACGTGATGCCCATCATGCAGTCGTACCTGCAGAGGTTGCGCGACCGGTTGAGGGCGGGTGGCTTCCAGAAAGAGCTCTATCTCATGCAGTCGAGCGGCGGGATCATGTCGGCGGCCGTTGCCGCCACCCGGCCCGTCTACACCATCGACTCCGGTCCCGCGGGGGGCGTCTCCGCGGCGGCGCAGTTGGGCCTGTCGCTCGGGCTATCCCGACGTCATCTCCTTCGACATGGGTGGGACCACGGCCAAGATCTGCGTCGTTCGCGACGGCAGGCCCGAGGTGACCACGCGCTTCTGGCTCGGAGGCCGCTATTTCGTGGGTGTCCCCGTGATGGACATGGTGGAGATCGGCGCCGGCGGGGGCAGCATCGCCTCCGTGGACCAGGCCGGAGCAGTCCACGTGGGCCCGCGGAGCGCCGGCTCGGTGCCCGGCCCGGCCTGCTACGGCAAGGGCGGCCACGAGCCGACGGTGACCGACGCGGATCTGGTGCTCGGCTATATCAACGCGGACTATTACCTGGGCGGCGACATGACCGTCTATGCAGAGGCCGCCAGGCGGGCCGTCAAGGAGAAGGTCGCCGACCGGCTGGACATGGGCGTCCCCGAAGCGGCGCACGGCATCTACCGGCTGGTCAACGCGAACATGATCGGGGCGACGCGGGTCGTCACCGTCCAGCGTGGGCACGATCCCCGAGACTTCACGCTGGTGGCGTCAGGGGGGACGGCCGCCATCCATGCCGTGCGCATGGCCCAGGAACTCCGCATCCCCAGGGTGGTCATCCCTCTCAACGCGGGGGTGTTCTCGGCCGTCGGTCTGATCACCGCCGACGCCCGGTACGACGTCCATCGTTCCTACGTCATCCGGCTCTCTCAGGCCGACCCAGTCCGCCTCGAAGCCATCTTCAAGGAGATCGCCGTGGAGGCGGCGGCGCAGATCGAGGAGCTGGGGTTTGCGCCGGGCGAGATAGTCACCCGCTACGAGATCGACATGCGCTACCTGGGCCAGGCCCACGAGGTGCCGGTGGAGGTGCCGCGAGAGCTGCTCGAAGGAATGGATGGGCGGACGATCGACAAGCTCGGCGCGCTCTTCCACGAGAAGCATCTCCATCTGTTCGGGCACGACTCCCGGGACTCGGAGGTGGAGTTCATGACCCTGTCCGCGTCGGCCGTAGGCCCGCGAGAGAGGGGCGAGATGCCCGAGATAGCCGCGGGCGCTCCCGACCCGGGCCCGGCGCACAAAGGAACGAGGAAGGTCTATTTCGAGGAGGCCGGCGGCTACGTGGACTGCGACACCTACGAACGGTCGCGGCTCGCGGCGGGCAACGTGATCACCGGGCCGGCGGTCATCGAGCAGATGGATACCACCACGGTCCTCCCCCCGGGAGAGACGGCGACGGTGGACCGGTTCGGCACGCTGATAGTGGAGCTGGCGCTGTGAGCCCCGGCGACGATGGGCGCAGCGCAGCGGGCCGGGGCCGCGACGCCTTCACCCTCGGAGTCTTGCGAAGCCTGCTCGAGTCCATACCCCTCGAGATGGCGGAGGTTCTCAAGCGCACCTCGTATCACCCCATCTTCAACGAGGTCCTCGATTTCTCGACGGCGCTCCTCGACGGCGAGGGCCGCCTGATCGCCTCCTCCATGGGCGTCACCGTCCATCTCGGGGCGCTCGAACTGAGCGCCAAGGCGATCATCGACCGGTTCGGTAAGGCGAATCTCGAGCCGGGGGACGTCCTCATCCACAACAACCCCTTCCCGGGCGGCACGCATCTCCCCGACGTGGATGTGATCACCCCCGTCTACCACGAGGGGGAGCTCGTCGCCTACGCCGTCTCCCGGGGGCACCACGGGGACATCGGGGGCATGCATCCGGGCAGCTTCGCCGGCGACACCGTGAGCATCTTCCAGGAGGGCGTGCGCATCCCGCCCATCAAGCTCTACGCGGCCGGCGTCCTCAACGAAGGAGTGCGGGATCTCTTCCTCGCCAACGTTCGGGTCCCGCAGTTCTCCTGGGGCGATCTGCAGGCTCAGGCGGCCGGCTGCCGCCTGGGGGCGAGGCGCATCGGCGAGCTCTTCGACAAGTACGGCGCCGACGGCATGACCGCCGCCATGGAATGGGCCATGGACTACTCGGAGCAGCTCATGCGGGCCGAGATCGCCAAGATCCCAGACGGCGTCTACGTCTTCGAGGACTTCCTGGACAACGACGGCATCGACAAAGACCGCCCCGTGAAGATCCACGCCCGGGTGACCGTCGACGGCAGCACCATCACGGTGGACTTCAGCGGCTCCGACCCCCAGGTGAAGGGCCCGGCCAACTGCGTCCTCGGCGTCGCCCATTCGGCCACGTACTGCGCGCTCTTCAACCTGACCGACCCGGCGATCCCCAAGAACCACGGCTGCTATCGTCCGGTCACCATCATCGCTCCCGAGGGGCTGGTGGTGAACGCCCGGTTCCCTGCCCCCGTCGTGAGCGGCAACACCGAGACCTCACTGCGCATCATCGACACGGTGAGCGCCGCCCTGGCCCGCGTGATCCCCGAGAGGGTGATCGGGGGCGACTCGGGGACGGCCACGGCGCACACCGCCGGCGGCTTCGACCCTCGCACGGGCGAGTACTACGCCTGGTACCTGGGGTCCGACCCGACCGCGTGGGGCGCGAGAGCCACCAAGGACGGCTTCGAGCTCGCCGGCGGGCCCCGCATAGGCGGCAGCGTCTCCCAGGTCTCCATGGAAGTGTTCGAGACCCGCTACCCGTTCCTGGTGGAGCTGTACGCGTTCTACCCCGACTCGGGCGGCCCCGGTCAGGTTCAGGGGCGGCATGTCGGGGGTCACGATCATGCGGCCGCTGGGGCACGAGTGCGAGGTGGGGGGTGCGAACGACCGCTGCGTCATCCCTCCGTACGGGATCTTTGGCGGCATGCCCGGGCTGCACGGCGAGAACAAGATCCTCCACCCGGACGGCAGCGAGACGCCCATCGACCGGGCCGGGGGTAAGATAGCCCGACCGGGGGACGTTCTCTATTTCCGGGCGCCGGGCGGGGGCGGGTACGGCGACCCTCTCGACCGGGACCTCGACTACCTGCAACACGACCTGGACATCGGGCTCGTTTCGGCGGAGAGCGCCGTCCGCGACTACGGCGCGGTCCTCGACGAGTCCGGCAAGCTCATAGACCGGCAGGCCACCGAGGAGAGGCGGGCCGGGCTGAAAGGGGAATGGAAGCGCGACCGCATCTTCATCGACCAGAAGACGCGGCCGTTCGCCCGCAGAGCGTTTCGGATCGTAGGAATGGACGAGCAGATCTCGTGATCAGGAGCCGCAGATGAAGAAGAAGACGTACCCGCTGTACTACGGAGGCCAGAAGCAGAAGTTCGCCCGCTCCGTCGTGGTGGGCGACATCGTGTTCCTGTCGGGCATGAGCGGCCGCACCATGGAGACGGGCGACGTCTCCTCGGACGACGTCAAGGAGCAGATGCTGGTCGCTCTCGACAAGGTCCGGGCCGCGCTGGACGAGGCGGGCAGCTCCATGGAGCACATCGTCAAGACGACGATCTACCTCAAGGACGTCAAGAACTACGACGTGATGCGGGCCACCGAGTACGAGTACTACCAGAAGCATGCGCCGGGTCTGATCGAAGAGCCGCCGGCCAGCACCTTCATCATGCCGGCGTCGCTGGCCCGGCCGAGCATGCTGGTAGAGATCGACGTCGTCGCCTGCCTCAAAGACTGACACCGCCGCGACGCTTACGTTGACGCACACGCCGACGCACAGCACGGAGGAGCGAGCATGAGTATGAAGCTGTACATCCTCGATTGTGGCCAGATGTGGACCGAGCACGGGTTCCTGTGGCACTTCGGCACCTGCGACGCCACCGGGGAGGAATACAAGGAAGGGCCTTTCGGCATCCGCAACATCCAGTTCTTCATCGACCATCCGAAGGCCAAGATCGTGTTCGACCTGGGCTTTACCCGGGAGTGGTTCGAGAAGTTGGTCGGATTCCCGCACCGTAAGGGCCCGGAAGGCTTCCACCTGAAGCAGGCGCCCGACCAGAACCCCATCGCCCAACTGGCCAAGATCGGGGTCAAGCCCGAGGACGTCGACTACGTGGTCATCTCGCATCTCATGAGCGAGCATGCCGGCTACCTGCCCCAGTTCGCCAACACCAAGGCGAAGATCGTGGTGCAGGAGGCCGAGCAGGAATACGCCAGCCGGATAGGCACGCCGCCGCGGCCCGGGGACGAACCGGCCGTGGAGCAGTTCCACACCTGGATGTACGTGCGCGAGTACTTCGAGGTGCCGGGGCTCGACTTCATGTACATCAACGGGGACTACGAACTGCTCGGCAAGGACGTGGAGATCCTGTCGCTGCCCGGACACACGCCGGGATTCCAGAACGTGATGGTCCGGCTGCCCAAGACCGGCCCGGTCTTCCTGTCGGCCTGCGAGCACCGCGGCATGTACTACGACATCCCTGTCAACGGGTACGCCCCGGGCATCCCGCACGCATTCACCTGGTCGGCCGCCGGCGAGCTGTGGAGCTTCAAGCGGGTGCGCGACCTGGTGGAGAAGGAAGAGGGTCAGATCTTCTTCGGCCACGACCAGGAGCAGTTCGACACGTTGAAGGCGTGCCCGGAGTACTACGAGTAGGGGAGAGCATGCATCGGGTCTTGTTGCCCTTTGAGTTCTCCGAGCCGGTCACGGTGGCGGAGGCCGTCGCGCTGGTAGACGGCGACAGAGCCAGGGTGCTCGCCGGCGGCGTCGATCTGGTGCTCAAGATGCGCCTGCGCCAGATCGTCCCGGAGAGAGTGGTGAGCCTGCAGAAGGTGCCCGGGTCTGGACTACGTGCGGGTCGACGGACAGGCCGGGGACCAGGCCGCCGCAGGCGGCCGCGCTGAAGGCGGCGCGCTCCGCATCGGCGCGCTCGCCACTCTGCGGCAGGTGGAGACGGTCGCCGGCGGTGCGGCAGGGATGGCCGCTGCTGGCCGAGGCCATCGGCTCGATCGTCTCGGTACAGACCAAGGTGATGGGCACGGTGGTGGGCAACCTGTGCGTCGGCACGCCGGCCTCCGATGTGGCTCCGGCTCTGTACGCGCTGGGCGCCCGCATGAGGATCGCGGGGAGCGGATGGGGAGCGGGAGATACCCATCGAGGAGTTCTTCCTGGACGCCGGCAAGACCGCCGTGGGTCCGCACGAGATCGTCACCGAGATCGTCGTGCCGGCGCCGGCCGCCGGCAGCGCCGGCGCGTTCCTCAAGCTGTCGAAGACCTCCGAGGACATCGCCAAGGTGAACGCGGCGGTGATGATCGAGCTCGCCGGTGGCGTCTGCGTTCGCGCGGGGATCGCCGTGGGCTCGGCCGCGCCCACGCCGGTGCGGGCGCTGGCCGCGGAGCAGGCGCTTATCGGGCGGCCGGTCGGGGCCCAAGCGATTGCCGACGCGGCCGACGCGGCAGCCGGCAGCCGTGTCTCCCATCTCCGACGTCCGTTCCACGGCGTGGTACCGCAAGGAGATGGTGCGGGTGCTGGTGAGAGACGCGCTCGAGAAGGCGGCCGCGCGAGCGGCGGCGGGGAAGGAGGCGTGATGGCCAAAGAGATCGCCACCTTCCTGGTGAACGGACAGGAGCACGAGGTCATCATCGAGCCGCACATGCTCCTCATCGACGTGCTGCGCGACACGCTCGGACTGACCGGGACCAAGTACGCGTGCGGCGCCGGCGACTGCGGCGCCTGCACGGTCCTGATCGACGGAAGACCGTCGTTCTCGTGCCTGACCCTGGCCGTGACGGCCAAGGGCAAGAGCATCCTGACGATCGAAGGCGTGGCGAACGGCAACGATCTGCATCCCATCCAGCAGGCGTTCGTCGATCAGGGCGCCGTCCAGTGCGGCTTCTGCACGCCGGGCATGATCCTGTCGACCAAGGCCTTGCTCGACGAGAACCCCGAGCCGACCAGGGACGAGATCAAGAGCGCTCTTGCCGGCAATCTCTGCCGGTGCACCGGGCTACGTGAAGATCGTCGACGCGGTCGAAGCGGCGGCGGCGGCGATGAGGAACGGGGGTGGACGATGACGGCCGAGGTCTCTTCGGACGGCACCTATTCCTCGGTCGGCAAGCGGCTGGCCCGGCCAGACGTCGCCGCCAAGGCCACCGGGGCGGCCCTGTATGGGGCCGACATCACGCTGCCCGGCATGCTCATCGGGCGCATCCTCATGAGTCCTCACGCCCACGCCAGGGTGGCGAAGATCGATATCTCCAAGGCCAAGGCGCTTCCGGGCGTAGTCGCGGTCATCACCCACGACGACGTTCCCAAGCGCGGCTTCACCCGTTCGGTCATGGCCGAGGGCCTGCCGCCTTTCGCCTACGAGGGCGAGAACCAGGACCAGTTCATCCTGTCCGACAAGGCTCGCTACATCGGCGACTGGATCGCCGCGGTCGCCGCGGTCGACGTGTACACGGCCGAGCGGGCGCTCGACTTGATCGAGGTGGAGTACGAGGTGCTCCCGGCGGTGTTCGATCCCGAAGAAGCGCTCGAGGCCGGGGCGCCGGTCGTGCACGACGGCTGGAAGGACAACGTGGCCGCCGTCATCGACCACCCCTTCAACCGGGGAGATCTCGATGCCGGCATGGAGGCCTCCGCCCATGTCGTCGAGTTCTCCGGGCGCAACTCCCGCCAGAAGCAGGCCCACATGGAGCCGGACGTGGCCATCGCCGCCTGGGACGCCAAGGGAAGGCTGACGGTGTGGTCGCCCTGCCAGAACGCCCACCTGGCCAAGAAGGCCATGGGCTGCCGGGTCTTCGACATCGGCGAGGGCAACGTCCGGTGGATCACCCCGGCGGTGGGCGGCGGCTTCGGCGCACGCCTGAGCTTCGGCGTGGAGCCGGTCGCAGCGATGCTGGCGAAGGTCGCCGGTAAGCCGGTCAAGGTCGTGGTCACCCGCGAGGAGGATTTCAACGGCTGGAACAGCCGGACCGAGCAGCGCCAGACCATCAGGATGGGGGTCGCCGAGGACGGGACGATCAACGCCATCGAGCAGAACGTCCTCTCCGACGCCGGCGCCTACTTCTCCCACAGCGGCACCATCAGCGCGGTCAACATGCAGTCGACGCTCGGGCGTGCTGCGGTCGCCGGTGGTGCGCGGCAAGGCGACCATGGTCTACACGAACAACCCCACCTCCAGCGGCATGCGGGGCTACGGCAATCCGGAGGGTTCGTTCATCCTGCAGCAGGCGGTCGACATGGCAGCCGAGAAGTGCGGGATGGACCCGGTGGAGTTCCGCCTGAAGAACGCCAAGGGGGCGGGCGAGCCCAGCATGTGGGAGCCGCAGAACCTTACCAGTTGCGCTCTTCCCGCCTGCATACGAGCGGGGGGCGGAAGCCATCGGCTGGAAGGACAAGTGGCAGGGCTGGGGAGTCGAGAAGCAAGGCCGCTACCGCCGCGGCGTGGGGATGTCCATCATGACCCACGCCAGCGGCGCCGGCGGCTTCCTGCTGGAGCATTCCACCGCCGTGATCAAGTTGAACGAGGACGGGTCGGCCCAACTCTCGGTGAGCCCCTGCGAGATGGGGCAGGGCATCCTGGGGACTCTCTCGCAGATCGCGGCGGAAGCGACCGGCCTGCGGTACGAGGACATCCGGGTGGTGACCGGAGACACCGACGTCACCCTGTTCGACATCGGCACGCACGCCAGCCGGTCCACGTACGCCATCGGCAACGCGGTGCTCGACGCGGGCAAGAAGATCAGAGCCGCCGTCCTCGAGCGAGCGGCGCGCCGTCTGGGCACCGGCGCCGACGAGCTGGAAGTGCGAGACGGCAGGGTGTACGTGAAGGCCGACCCGGGCACTCACTGTCAGCGTGGCCGACATCTCCCGCGAGGCGATCTACGACTACGGTACCGATGCCGAGCACATCATGGCGACGGGCAAGCATCAGTGCGTCATGCACTGCCCCAACTTCCAGGCGGGCTTTGCCGAGATCGAGGTGGACATCGAGACCGGTGTTATCAAGGTCCTCAAGCTGGTGATAGCGCACGACATCGGCAGGGCCATCAACCCGCTCACCGTGGAGGGGTGCCTGGAAGGGGGCGCAGCCCAGGGTCTCGGCTATGCTCTGACCGAAGACCTGGTGATCGACCGGCAGACCGGCAAGGTAGTCAGCGACAGCTTCGCCACCTACAAGATGCTGTCCGCGCTCGACATGCCGGAGGTCGAGGTCATCCTGGTCGAGGAGCCCGATCCCACCGGACCGTTCGGGGCCAAGGGAGTCGGGGAGACCGGCATCACCAACGTCGCGCCTTCGATCGCCAACGCTCTCTACGACGCGGTCGGGATCAGGATCCACTCGCTGCCCATGACTCCCGAGAAGGTGCTCGAGGCGCTGGAGAGGGTCTGACCGCGGGTCGGCGGCGACGCGCAGCATAGGCCAGGTCTGGGCGGCCGGGAAGCTGTACCCTATGTGCGGGCAGCGGAATAGGCCGATGCTGGAGGAAGAGATGTCTGATCAGGAGAGGGCCGCGGCCGGGCGAGCCGAGGCCGGCGACCATCGCGGCGAGACCCGAGCCGATCCAGATCGATCTAGCACGCACCGCGGTCGTCGTCGTCGACATGCAGAACGCCTTCGTCAGCCCGGGGGGCATGTTCGACGAGGCGGGCTACGACATATCGGGCGCGCCTGCCTGCATCGCGAATAACGCCCGGCTGCTGCCGGCGCTGCGCGCGGCCGGGGTCAAAGTCGTCTACCTGAAGATGAGCTACAACGAGGACTACTCCGACTCCGGCGGGCCGGAGTCCCCCAACTGGCACAAGGAGTTGGGGCTTGTCCTCATGAAGGCCCGGCCCGAGAACTGGGGCAAGTACGTCACAGAGGGCACCTGGGACGAGGAGGTGGCGGAGGACATCGCTCCCGAGAGCGGCGATATCGTGGTGCGCAAGCAGCGCTACTCGGGCTTCGCCGGCACGAACCTCGACATGATCCTCAAGACCCACGGGATCCGCTACTGCCTCTACACCGGGGTGGCGACGAACGTCTGCGTCGAGACCACGCTGCGGGACGGCTATCTGCTCGACTACTGGCCCATCCTCGTGGCCGACGCCTGCAATAATTCGGGACCGGAGTACAACCGGCTGGCGACCGAGTGGAACGTGGAGCACGCGTTCGGCTGGGTGACGACCACGGCGGATGTGTTGACGGCGCTGGAGGCCGGTTAGCCCTCGCCGCGAGGTCCGGAACGGAGTTCGGTCGGAACAGAGAGTGCCGCACGAGAGGAGAGGGACGCCATGCCATACGTACTGATCCAGCACAACGTAGCGAACTACGACAGGTTCGAGCCGGTCTTCAACGACGATGAGGCCCGGAGACAGCGGGGCGGCTCGAAGGGCGGCACGCTCTATCGGAACGTCGACGACCCGAACAACATCATCGCGGTCTTCGAGTGGGACACGGTCGAGCGCGCGCACGCTTTTGCGAATTCGTATGAGTTGAAAGAAGCCGTCGAATGGGCGGGGGACGCGACGCCTCCGCGAGCAATCGTCATCGAGGAGTTCCTTCGCACGAACGCCTAGCCACGAGACGAAAGAGGAGGGTTACGAATGAGTGATGTGGATCGCTACGCCTTCGACGAGGCCAAGACGGTCGGCGACAGTCTGGGCGTCGACTGGAAGAGAGTCGAGGTCGACCAGTTCCGCAAGGGTCTGGAGGTCGAGCTCGAGCACGGGATCCGGGATCCGGAGACCAACGTGACCGGCGACGACCCGCTTCTGACGGCCAAGATCGCCTGGGCCCATCTCAAGGAGTTCCCGGACTACTACGACCGGCTCGAGCAGATGGAAACAGAGGCCGAGGCCTACTGGGAAGCCGCACAATCCGGATAGGAGCGGGCGATGATCGTAACCACCAAGGAGCTATTCAAGGTCGCCTACGGCAGGTTCGCCGTCGGCGCGTACAACATCAACAACATGGAGCAGACCCTCGGCCTGTTCCGGGGCAACATCGACTCCCGGGCGCCGTTCATCATCCAGATCTCCAAAGGCGCCCGCTCCTACGCCGACAAGCGGATGCTCGAGGCTATGATCAAGGCCGCCGACGAGATCTTTCCCGAGGCCATCTTCGCCGTGCATCTGGATCACGGCGACCTTCCCACCGCCCTTGACTGCATCGAGAGCGGCTTCTACTCCTCGGTCATGATCGACGCCTCCGGCGAGCCGCTGGAGGAGAACATCCGCATCACCCGGCAGGTGGTGGAGGCCGCGCACGCTCGAGGGCATCTCGGTGGAAGCCGAACTGGGCCAGCTCGGCGGGGTAGAGGAGCACGTTCAGGTGGACGAGAAGAACGCCCACCTCACCGACCCGGCCGAGACGGAGATCTTCGTGAGGGAATCGGGCTGCGACAGTCTTGCCGTCGCCATCGGGACCAGCCACGGCGCCTACAAGTTCGCGGGCGAGCAGGGGCTGCATCTCGACGTGGCGGCCGAGATCCAGAAGCGCCTTCCCGGCTTTCCCCTGGTGATGCACGGGTCGTCGTCGGTGCCGCAGGAGGAAGTGGCGCGCATCAACGCGGCGGGGGGAGCCCTCAAGGGAGCCAAGGGAGTGGACGAGAACGAGTTCGCCCGGGCCGTCCCGCTGGGGGTGACGAAGGTGAACATCGACACCGACGGCCGTCTGGTGTGGACCCGGGTGCATCGGGAGTTCTTCCGCGATCACCCGGAGAAGTTCGACCTGCGCGACCCGGGCAAGATCTTCATAGCCGAGTACGCCGCGTTCATCGCTCACAAGAACGAGAAGCTGCAGTCCGCCGGCACGCTCGACATGGTGCGAGCGGCCGTGGCGCGGTAGGCCGCCGCGCGTTACAGTGATACTGCTTGCGAAGGGGGATCTCTAGGCGGAAGGCGACCTGCTTATGCACTCTCTGAGCGGTCACAGCTTCGCGGACAGCCTGCGGGCGGGTGCATATGCGGTCGTCAAGGGCCAGGCGACCCTTGACAGGATCAATGTGTTCCCGGTGGCCGACGCGGACACCGGGGCGAATCTTGCGGCAACGCTGACCGCCGCGGCCGCCGGCCTGGGCCGGACGCCGCCGCCGGGGATAGGCATGGCGGCCCGCATGGCCGCCGACGCCGCCCTGATAGGTGCCCGGGGGAACTCGGGGGCCATCTTCGCGCAGTTCTTGCACGGCCTGGCCGAAGGGCTTCACTTGAAGCATGACGTCGTCGCCGGTGAGTTCGCCCTGGCCGCCGCCGGAGGCGTGGAATCGGCCTACCTAGCGGTGCAGCATCCACGCGAGGGGACGATTCTTTCGGTGCTCAAGGCGTGGGCGGCGCAACTGGCAGTCGACGCCGAGCGCGCGCCTGATTTCCGCGACCTCATGGCCCAGGCGCTCGAGGCGGCACGGGTGGCTCTGGCGGCCACTCCCCAGCAGTTGCAGGTGCTTGCCCGCAACCGCGTGGTTGACGCCGGGGGGCAGGGGTTCGTCTACTTCCTGGAGGGCATGCTGGACCCGATCCGGGGCCACGGGCTGCAGGAGGCGGCTGTGCTGCAGTCGTTGACGTTCCCGGCGGCCTACGAGGAATTGGCGGGGATCTCCGGTCCCCACGGAGGCGGCTTCGTGGCGAGCGGGCCGGGGCGCATGGCCGGCGCCCGGCGGCGCCGAGTTCGACGAGCGGTTTCGCTACTGCGCTGAAGCGTTGCTGAGTGGCGAGAAGCTCGACCGGGACCGCATCGAACGCGCGGTCGGCCGGCTGGGCGAATCGTTGGTGCTGGCAGGGGGCGCCGCGCACATGCGCATCCATCTCCACACCAACGAACCGGCCGCCTTTCGGAGCGCCCTGGAGGCGGTGGCCACTGTGGAGAGCTTCAAGATCGACGACATGGTGGCGCAGCAAGCCGCTGCGAAGGATGCCACGATCGCCCTGGTCACCGATTCCACGGTCGACCTTCCCGAGGCGGCCCAGATCCGGCTGGGGATCGTGATGGTGCCGCTGACCGTGACGATAGGGGGCAAGACCTATCTCGACCGGGTGGAGCTCAGTTCACCGGAGTTCTACCGGCTGGTCAGAGACAACGGAGGAGCTCCCCCGGACCTCTCAGCCCAACCGCGCCGATTTCCGCCGAGTCTACGAGGCCCTCCTCGAGGGCCACGAAAGCATCGTGTCGATCCATCTCTCCCCACGGATGTCGGGGACCTATCAGTCGGCGGTCGGCGCAGCCGCCGACATCGACCCCTCGCGTGTCCGGGTGGTCGACGCCCGGCACCTCTCGGTAGGTCTCGGCCTGGTGATCGAAGCGGCGGGAGAGGCGATCCAGCAAGGGGCTTCGCTCGAGGAGGTGGTGGCGACCGCCGAGTCCGCCGCTCGCAACACCCGGGTATACGGGGCGACGCCCTCGCTCGACTTCGCGGTCAAAGGCGGCAGGGTCAATTCCAAGGTCGCCTACATGGCGGGCTTGATCAAGCTCAAGCCCGTCATCCTGTTCGACGAGGACGGGGCCGCCCGCGCCGACGGTGGCCACCTGGGGTACAACCGGACCATCAGAGGGGTCGCTCGCCGGGCGGCCGACTTCGCCGCCGGGGGAGAGGCCCGCGTGGCGATCGCGCACGCCGACTCGCCGGCCGCGGTGTCCTACCTCCTCCAGCAACTCCGCAAACGGTTCGGCCCCGACCAGGCCATCCCGATGATGGAGTGCGGCGCCGTCCTTTCCACTCATACGGGGCTGGGGGCCATAGCGGTAGCAGTGCGACGGCTGGGGTCTGAGTAGCTTCGCTCGGGTCGAAGCCGGGCTACGCGGCCACGATCAGTCGGCACCCAACTCGTTCGTGCCCCTAGTGCCACGATGACGCAGCGCACGGGGATACATGGTATTTTTTGTCACTGGCAGACTGCGCGGGAGGTGACGAGAGTCCATCGGCCGCGCAGGGAGGCCGGTCGCGTGACTAGACGTAGCCCGCGCCGGCCTTACGTGTTTGAAGACTAGACGAGAGACTCGCGACCGCTGACGGCGAGGGAAGGAGACGGGATGGCGGCTGCGCTTGACGCGCTCACTCAGCACGGGGAGCTACTTGCTTGGCTCAGGGACGTGGTCGAACTCTGTCGGCCGGACAACGTGTACACGTGCGACGGCTCCGAAGAGGAATACCGGTACATGTGCGATCTGCTGGTCAAGCACGGGACGTTCACGCCGCTGAACGAAACGCTCAGGCCCAACAGCTTCCTGGCTCGTTCCCACCCGAGCGACGTCGCCCGGGTCGAGGACCGCACCTTCATCAGCTACCACGGACATGATCGATGCCGGTCCAACGAACAATTGGGTGCCGGCGCGGGAGATGAAGCTGAAGATGGCCCGCATCTTCCAGGGGTGCATGGAAGGGCGGACCATGTACATCATCCCGTTCTCCATGGGCCCCGTCGGCTCGCCGTTCTCCAAGATCGGCATCGAGGTCACCGACTCGCCCTACGTGGTGGTCAACATGTCCATCATGACCCGGGTGGGGCTCCCGGTCCTCGAGGCGCTCGGCAGCTGCGGCGAGTTCATCCCGTGCCTCCACTCGGTGGGGGCGCCGCTCGCCCCGTTCCAGGGGGACGTGCCCTGGCCCTGCGAGCGGGATCCCAAGCACAAGTACATCGTCCACTTCCCCGAAGATCCCTCCATCTGGTCCTACGGGTCGGGCTACGGCGGCAACGCCCTTCTGGGCAAGAAATGCCTCGCTTTGCGCATCGCCTCGTCCATGGCGCGCAAGGAGGGGTGGCTGGCCGAGCACATGCTGATCCTCGGGCTCACCTCGCCCGAGGGCAAGACCCACTACATCGCCGGGGCCTTCCCGAGCGCTTGCGGCAAGACCAACCTCGCCATGATGAAGCCGACGCTGCCGGGCTGGACGGTCACGCTGTGTCGGCGACGACATAGCCTGGATGCGGCTCGGCGAAGACGGCCGCCTGTACGCCATGAACCCCGAGACCGGGTTCTTCGGCGTGGCTCCGGGGACGTCGCGTCAGTCCAATCCCAACGCGATGGACACCTTCACCGAGAACACCATCTTCACCAATACCGGCCTCACCGACGAGGGCGACGTGTGGTGGGAAGACATGGGGGTCGAGGCGCCGCCTCATCTCATCGACTGGGAGGGCGGCGACTGGACGCCCGACGCCGGGCGCAAGGCCGCTCACGCCAACTCCCGCTTCACCGCGCCTGCCCGGCAGTGCCCGGTCATCGACCCCAAGTGGCAAGACCCGGCCGGCGTCCCCATCTCGGCCTTCCTGTTCGGCGGGCGCCGGGCCAGCACCATCCCGCTCGTCAACCAGTCTTTCGACTGGGAGCACGGGGTGTTCATGGGATCGGCCGCCGGCTCGGAGACCACGGCAGCCAACCTCAGCAAGACCGGCGTCCTCCGGCACGACCCGTTCGCCATGCTGCCCTTCTGCGGCTATAACATGGGCGACTACTTCGCTCACTGGCTCTCGTTCTCGCAGCGGACCGACCCGGCGAAGCTGCCCAAGGTCTTCTTCGTCAACTGGTTCCGCAAGGACGACGAGGGGCGCTTCCTGTGGCCCGGGTACGGCGAGAACAGCCGCGTTCTCAAGTGGATCTTCGAGCGGGTCGAAGGCGGCGGCGAAGCGGTGCAGACGCCTATCGGCTACCTTCCGACTCCCGAGGCGCTCGATCTCTCCGGCCTGGACGTCCCCGCCGAGAGCATGGAGGAACTGCTCTCGGTAGACCGGGAGGGCTGGAGGCAGGAAGCAGCCGGCTTGTCTAAGTACTACGACGAGTTCGGGGACCGGCTACCGGCCAGAACTTCGCACGCAACTCGCCGCTCTCAAAGAACGTCTCGGCTAGAGGTACGACATGAACCCCTTGGCAGCTGAACTCAATCGTACGATCGAGCAGGAAGCGCCGGCTGTCATGCGGATGCTCTCCGCGCTCGGCCGTGAGCTCTACTTCCCCAAGGGCATCCTGACGCAGACGGCAGAGGCCAACCAGAAGGCGCACCGGTTACAACGCCACCATCGGTGAGGCCCGCGAGGCCAAGCGCTCCATGGGACTCGAGTCCATCATGCGCCATTTCTCCGACCTGGGCGCCGACGCGGTGCTTCCGTACGCTCCCTCGGCCGGCCGTGCCGACATCCGGAAGGCTTGGCGCGAGGAGATCAAGGCAGAAGAACCCGTCGCTGGGCGACATCCCCATCAGCCTGCCGGTCGTCACCAGCGGGATCACTCACGGGCTCAGCACGGTCGCCGACATGTTCGTCGACGAAGGAGACCTCCTTCTTCTGCCGGACAAGCTCTGGGGCAACTACCTCTTGATCTTCGCAGTGAAGCGGGGCGCGCAGACTGGCCGCTATCCCTTGCTCGACCTGACAAAGGGTTTCGACGTGGAGGGCTTCCGCCGGACGATCGCCGAGAACGCGGGCCGGGGCAAGCTCATCGTGCTCTTCAACTTCCCGAACAACCCGACCGGGTATTCCATCACCGCCGCCGAGGCCGACGCCATCCGGGACATCCTGGTCGCGACGGCCGAAGGTGGATGCGACATCGTGGCCGTCTGCGACGACGCCTACTTCGGCCTCTTCTTCGACGACGAGGTCATGAAGGAGTCGCTCTTCACCCGGTTGGCCGATGCTCATCCGCGCCTGCTGGCCATCAAGCTGGACGGCGCCTCCAAGGAGGACTTCGCCTGGGGGCTGCGGCTGGCTTTCATGACCTACGGCATCGCCGGAGGGCAGGGCGCGTACGAAGCGCTGGAGAAGAAGACCGGCGGCTGCATCCGCGGCACCATCTCCAACTCCCCGAACGTGTCCCAGGAGCTGTTGATGAGGGCGATGAGCGACCCCGACTACGGCAGCGCAGAAGGCCGAGAAGTTCGCGGTGCTGCAGCGGCGGGCGGCCGTCGCCAGGACGGTGCTGGCCGATCCCAAGTTCGCCGAGGCCTGGACCCCGTACCCCTTCAACTCGGGGTACTTCATGTGCCTCAAGATGCACGACCTCGACGCCGAGGCGTACCGGGTGAAGCTGCTGAACGACTACGGGGTCGGTGTGATATCCACGAGCGACACCGACATCCGGGTGGCTCACTCCTGCGTGGACGAGGCCGACATCGCCGACCTGTACGATGTCATGCTCGAGTGCGCCGTGGGGATGCGGCAAGGTCTGACGCGGGCCGCGTTACATCGGGGCTGACGCCGGCCGACCGGGGGACATGGTGGCGAAGACCAAGGGCAGCTGGAAGCCGAGATCAGCGACGCGATCGTCCGCTTCGAGCTGGACTACATGGGCAGAGGCCCCGAAGAGGCCAGGACCTATCTCATCGACGACCTGGTGCTGGTGCGGCTGCGCGGAGTGCTGACGCCGGCCGAGCGGCAGCTCGCCGGCGCCGACGGCACCCCGCACGGCAGGGAGTTGGTCAAGCAGGTGCGCCGCGAACTCATCGAGAAGGCCCGGCCGTTGCTGGAGACGATCATCACCGACATCACCGGCCAGGCGGTCCGCAGCCTGCACACCGACATCAGCACGATCATGGGCGAGCGGATCATCGTCTTCTCGCTCGCAGGGCCGGTGCGTTTCCCTACGGACTAGCGTCCGCCGCGAGGGGCTCGGAGTCCGGGTCCGTGCCCGCCCGCCAGCGGGCGAAGAGGGGGACGCCGATGAGGGCCAGCACGCCCATCGCCGCTATCCCTGCCGCGGTCCCGCTGCGCCGCGCTGGCGAGGGGCGCCAGCAAGGCTCCCATGCCCTGCGAGAGCCTCTGCACGGCGCCGAAGAGGCCGAAGGCGAGGGCCTGGTAGTCCGAGCGGAATGTCTGGGCGTAGGCGCCCCTCACCGTCGGCGTCAGGGCCCCGGCGAAGAGCCCGTGCAGGGCAGCGCACAGGACCACCAGAGGCAGCGCGGTCATCTGGCTGAACACCAGAGCGTTGAGGCCCAGCAAGCGTCAGGCCCACCAGGATGATCCGCCGGGCCATCGCCCTGTCCGGCCGCATCTTGGCGACCACGGCGGCCCCGACCGCCGACATGGGCACCACGACCGCGAAGACGGCCAGCAGCTTGAGGCCTTCGAAGCCGGTGACATCCTTGATGTGGAGGGGCAGATACAGGGTGAGGCCCATGATCGCGGAGTTGAGGGCGAAGTAGCCGGCCAGGAACCAACCTGCCCGATACTCGCGCGACGATTCCCGCCACAACTCGAGCATCCGCTCGTGTAGCCTACCCGGAGGCTTGACGACCGGGTCGCTCTTCTTCTGCCACAGCGTGGGGGTGAAGATGCCGGGCAGAGAGCAGAGCATGAAGACGAGCGCCGCCGGCAGCATCGCGTAGCCTCTGCCGTTCACCCCCGGGATGAGGCGGCCGGACACGACCAGCTCCATGATCCCCACCCCGATGGCGCCGCCCAGGAAACTGAGCGCCATGCCGCGCGAGGAGACGCTCACCACGTTGTCGTCGCCGGCGGCGCTCAGCATGGACGCGTTGTAGATGAGACTGGTGAGCTGGAACGCGTAGTTGCCGAGCGCGGCAACGAACAGGATCGTGAGAAGCGCGGGAAGGCCGGTATGGGGGAGGAGGCTCAGGGAGCCGAGAAACACCGTGGCTACGACCATCGCGACGGTGAACCAGAGGCGGCGGGTGCGCTTCTCGTCGGCGCTCACGCCGATGTAGGGACCGCTCAGTCCGATGGCCCAGGAGGACACCGCGGTCGCCAGACCGAATACCCAGGCCTGCACTCCCAGGTCGCTGACGATCCAGACGGTGAGGTAGAGCGGGATGGCGAACTCGATGGCGGTGTTGCCGAAATCGTAGGAATACCAGGCCCAGCGCGTGCGGCGGGCCGACACTTCTCGCTGCTCTCGGGCGGATTGTGAGGCGTCGGCAGGCATTGCGGGGCTAGTGTACTATGTGTGCTCCTCAAGGACGGGAAGGAGTCGGCGGATGCAAGAACGGGGATCAACGGGTGCGGACCAAGCCGCGCCGCCCCTGTTCCGCGAGGTCCAGCGCTTCCGGATGTGGATGTTCTGGGTTCCCATCACCATCGTCACCTTCGTGGTCTGGTGGCAGTTCACGAGCAGATCATCCGGAGCAACCCGCAAGGCAGCCAGCCGATCCCCGATTGGGCCGCGTGGGTGCTCGCCATCGTGTTCGGTCTCGGATTCCCGGCCTTCGCCTTAGTGGTGCGTGTCATCACCGAGGTGCGGCCGGGCTGGATGAGCGTCGGTCTATACCCCTTCCGGACTGCCCGCATCGAACTGGCGGAGATCGAGAACGCGGAGGTGCGGGACTACTCCGCCATGCGGGAGTTCGGGGGCTGGGGGATCCGCGTGGGCCGGAGCGGTAAGTGCTACAGCGCCTACGGCACTCAGGGCGTGCAGCTGTGGCTCAAGGGTGACAAGCGCATCCTGATCGGCTCGCAGAAAGTCGACGAACTGGCGGCCGCCCTGCGGACGGCGGGCGTCAACGTACGCTGACCGAGGTCTGGCGAGGGGGCAGAATGAGGATCGTCGTGGCGCTCGGCGGTAACGCCCTTCTCAAGCGGGGGGAGCCGCTCACCGCGCAGAACCAGCGCGAGAACGTCAAGGTAGCGGCGCGCGCGCTGGCGCCGCTGGCCGGTGAGCACAGCCTGATCATCACCCACGGCAACGGGCCGCAGGTAGGCCTGCTCGCGCTCGAGGCCGCGGCGGTGACCGGCGTCGAGCCGTACACGCTCGACGTCCTCAGCGCCGAATCCGAGGGCATGATCGGCTACATGATCGAGCAGGAACTGGGCAACGTCCTCCCGGAGGAAGTCCCCTTCGCCACGATCCTCACCCAGGTGGAGGTCGACCCGGCCGATCCGGCCTTCCAGAACCCCAGCAAGCCGATCGGGCCGCAATACGGCCGGGAGGAAGCCGAGAAGCTCGCCCGCGAGCACGGTTGGACCATAGGACCCGACAACGGCAAGTATCGCCGGCTGGTGGCGTCGCCGCGGCCCCTGCGCATCTTCGAGTTGCGAGTAGTGGAGTGGCTGGTGGAGCGGGGCGTGGTCGTGATCTGCACCGGCGGAGGCGGCATCCCCACCATGCTCACCGCCGACGGAGTGCTGATGGGGGTGGAGGCGGTCATCGACAAAGACCACGCCGGGGCCTTACTCGCCCGCTCGCTCAAGGCGGAGGTGTTCCTCATGCTCACCGACGCCGAGGCGGTCTGGCAGGACTGGGGCACCGAGCACGCCCGCGCCATCCGGCGGGCGTCGCCTGACGCCCTTCAAAGTCTCCGCTTCGCCGCGGGGTCGATGGGCCCCAAGGTCGAAGCGGCCTGCGACTACGCCCGGGCGACCGGGGGACGGGCGGGCATCGGCGCTTTGGAGGACGCGGTGGCCATCATCGAGGGCCGCGCGGGCACTCTCATCTCGACCGAGTTCGAGGGCATCGAGTACTGGCCCTCGCTGTTCCACCAGTCGGAGTAGATGGTCAACGGATACTTCATCGCTGCGCTCGCCGGGTTGCTCGTCGTGGAGGCCATCAACTGGACTGCCCGACTGCTCAACCTGCGGGCGCTCAGACCGGAGCTGCCACCGGAGTTCGCCGACGTGTACGACGCGGAGGCCTACCGCCGATCCCAGGAGTACACCAGGGTCAATACTCGCTTCCACTTCGTGGAGAGCATGTTCGATCTGGCCGTGCTTCTCGCCTTCTGGTTCGCGGGCGGCTTCGGCTGGCTGGACGGGGTCGTCCGAGGTTGGGGCCTCGGCCCGATCTGGACCGGGCTCGTCTTCTTCGTGATCCTCGCGGTCGCCCGGGGCATTCTGGGCCTGCCCTTCAGCATCTATGCGGTCTTCGTCATCGAGGAGCGGTTCGGCTTCAACCGCACCACTCCGGGCACCTTCGTCCTCGACCTGCTGAAGGGGCTCGCGGTCGGGGCCGTCATCGGCGTGCCTCTCATTGCCGGCTTCCTCGCTCTCTTCGAATACGGAGGACCGTTCGCCTGGATCTACGCCTGGGTGGCCGTGGTCGCCTTCTCGTTCCTCATGCAGATCCTGGCTCCGGCGCTGATCATGCCCCTCTTCAACAAGTTCACGCCCCTTGGAGACGGCGAGCTCAAGGACGCCATCCTCGACTACGCCAAGCGGGTGGACTTCCCGCTGGAGGGCGTCTTCTCCATCGACGCTTCCCGCCGCTCCAGCAAGGGGAACGCCTTCTTCACGGGATTCGGGAAGAGGAAGAGGATCGCGCTGTTCGACACGCTCATCGAGCGGCACAGCACCGAGGAACTCGTCGCCGTTCTGGCGCACGAGGTGGGCCACTACAAGAAGCGGCACGTGCTCATCGGCACCATCGTCTCGGCCCTCGAGACGGGATTGTTCCTGGGCCTGTTCTCGCTCCTCGTGGATCAGACCGGGCTGTTCACCGCCTTCGGCGTCGACACGCCGGCGGTGTACGCGGGGGTGATCTTCGTCGCCATCCTGCTGCAGCCGCTGGAACTGGTGCTCTCGGTCGGCGGGGCCGCGCTTTCGCGGCGGCACGAGCGGCAGGCCGACCGCTTCGCCGTGGCCACCACCGGGCGGGGTGACCTGCTGGCGTCGGGGCTCAAGCGGCTCTCCAAGGACAACCTCAGCAACCTCACCCCGCATCCTTTCTACGTGTTCCTCAACTACTCGCATCCGCCGACGCTGGAGCGGGTGAAGGCGCTGGAAGCGGGTCCGGCTTGATGGGGCCCGCCGCTCCGAGGGGCGCCGGCGCTGGGGCGTGGCGGCCCGCGTGACAGGTTAGAATCAGGGCAGAAGAGAAAGAATCGCGACGGGCCCGGGACGAGGTCCAGAGTGGGAGGGGAACATGAGGATCGCGTTGATCGGGCAGGCGGCGTTCGGCGAGAAGGTCCTCGGGGCGCTCGTCGAGGCCGGCGAGGAGGTGGCGGTCGTCTACATGCCCCCGGACCCGCCCGGCGGCAAGGGCAACTCCTTCCGCGAAGCCGCCGAGGCGCGCGGTATCCCCGTGCGCCAGCCGGCGCGCATGCGCGACGCCGAGGTCTTCGAGGAGTACAAGACCTTCGGAGCCGACCTCAACGTCATGGCCTTCGTCACCGACATCGTGCCGCTGACCATCCTGAACCACCCGCCGCTCGGGACCATCCAGTATCACCCGTCGCTGCTACCCCGCCACCGGGGGGCGAGCGCCATCAACTGGGCCGTCATCAACGGCGAGACCAAGACCGGCCTCTCCATCTTCTGGCCCGACGAGGGCCTCGACACCGGTCCCATCCTGCTGCAGAAAGAAGTGGCCATCGAGCCCGACGACACTATCGGCACCGTCTACTTCAACAAGCTGTTCACGCTGGGCGTCGAGGCCCTGCTCGAGTCGGTCCGGCTGGTGAAGGAGGGCAAGGCGCCCAAGATCGTCCAGGACCTCACTCAGGGCGAGTACGAGCCCATCTGCAAGCGCATGATGATCGACTGGATGTATCCGGTCGGCGTGGTCTACAACGTCATCCGGGGCTGCAACCCGTCGCCGGGGGCGGTGACCACCTTCAACGGCCAGGAGCTCAAGGTCCTCGACTGCGAGAGGCGCGCGGTGAGCGGACCCCAGGCGCCGGGCACCATCCTGGAGGTCGCCGAAGACGGCTTCCTGGTGCTCGGTTGCGGAGGCAGCATCTTCGTCAAGCGGGTGCAGCCGGCGGGTGCGGGCAAGATGGCCGCAGCCGAGTTCGCGGCGAGCGCCGGGCTCAAGGTGGGGGACAGGCTTGGTTGAGCGAAAGCCTGAGGATCAGGTACGGGCGGGTGACCGTAGGATCTGGCCGGGATGTCAAGCCGGGCGCACGATCTCTGTTTTGCGACAGGCTTCGGTCGCGCGCGGCCCTCGATCGCGATGAGCTGACGGGACGGCGGCGAATGCCGGTGGACCTTACCCTTCGACCGCTCCGGGCAGAAGACGAGGAGGAGTTCCTGCGGGCCCACCGTGCCACCTCGCCGGGCTACGCAAGCTTTCTCCATTACTACCAAGAAGGCATGCCTTTCGGCCGTTACCTTGAAGTGCTCGAGGAGCAGCAGCGGGGCGTCGGTCTTCAGCCGGGTCACGTCGCGTCGATCTTCCTCTTCGCGTTTGTGTCGGGGCGTATCGTGGGGAGGGTGTCGATCCGTCCTTCTCTCAACGCGCGTCTCGAACGGACGAGCGGTCATGTCGGCTACGTCGTCGTCCCGGAGTTCCGCCGCAGGGGGTACGCCACGACGATGCTCGGGATGGCCATACACATCGCCACGCCGAGCTCGGCCTTCGGCGCGTCCTCGTGACCTGCGACGACGACAACGTTGCCTCGATCAAGACCATCGAGAGGTGCGGAGGCGTCTTGGAGAACGTCGTCGCAGGGCCGGATCTCGAAAAGCCGAAGCGCCGGTATTGGATCGGGTGACGACTCGCAGGCCTAAGCACATCGCTGACACCGTCAGTGCTCGGCTGCTCGTCGCTTCCCACTCCCCGCCCGATACGGTACGATTAGGCGACCTTTAATCGAGCCCTGTGAGGCCGAAAGGATGAGTGGCTGACGCATGCCCCGCCGCACCGATATCCGGAAGATCCTCCTGCTTGGTTCTGGCCCCATCGTCATCGGGCAGGCGTGCGAATTCGACTACTCCGGCACCCAGGCGTGCAAGGTCCTGATGGAAGAGGGCTTCGAGGTCGTGCTGGTCAACTCGAACCCGGCGACCATCATGACCGACCCCTCGTTCTCCCACCGCACCTACATCGAGCCGCTCGTGCCCGAGGTGGTGGCCAAGATCATCGAGGTCGAGCGCCCGGACGCGCTTCTGCCCACCCTCGGCGGCCAGACGGCGCTCAACCTGGCGGTCGCCCTCACCGAGGACGGCACTCTGGAGAAGTACGGCGTCGAGCTGATCGGGGCCGACTATGCCGCCATCCATCGGGCCGAGGCGCGCGACGAGTTCCGGACGACCATGGCCTCCATAGGCCTGCGCGTGCCCGAGAGCGCCGTGGTCAAGAGCGTGCGCGAGGCTCGAGCTGCACTTGAGAATGGCCTGCACCTTCCCCTCATCATCAGGCCCAGCTTCACGCTTGGCGGCCACGGGGGAGGCGTGGCGGCCACCGAGCAGGAGTTCGACAGTGTCGTCAAGGCCGGCCTGGACGCGTCGCCCACGCATCAGGTCCTGCTCGAGGAGAGCGTCATCGGTTGGAAGGAGTTCGAACTCGAGGTGATGCGCGACCTCAAGGACAACGTGGTCATCGTCTGCTCCATCGAGAACATCGACCCGATGGGCGTGCACACCGGGGACTCCATCACAGTGGCGCCGCAGCAGACCCTCACCGACGTCCAGTACCAGCGCCTCCGCGACGCGTCGCTCGCCATCATCCGGGCCATCGGAGTGGAGACGGGAGGGTCCAACATCCAGTTCGCCTTCTCTCCCGAGACCGACGAATTGTTGGTCATCGAGATGAACCCGCGGGTCTCGCGCTCCTCGGCGCTGGCCTCCAAGGCCACCGGCTTCCCCATCGCCAAGATCGCGGCCAAGCTGGCCGTCGGCTACACCCTGGACGAGATCGCCAACGACATCACCCGCAAGACGCCGGCCTGCTTCGAGCCCACCATCGACTACGTGGTGGTCAAGACGCCGCGCTGGGCCTTCGAGAAGTTCCCCATGGCCGACGCCCGGCTCACCACCCACATGAAGAGCGTGGGCGAGAACATGGCCATCGGCCGCACGTTCAAGGAGGCCTTCCAGAAGTCCATGCGCTCGCGGGAACTGGACGTGCGCCCCGACGTCCCGGACGACAACGACGCGCTTGTGGCCATGATCGCCATCCCTTCGGCCGAGCGCTACGACCTCATCTTCGAAGCGTACCGCCGGGGCGTGACCCTCGAGGCCCTCTTCGCGGCCACCCTCATCGACGAGTGGTTCCTGGAGGAATTCCGGGAGATCATCGAGGCCGAGAACCACCTCAAGTCGTTCGCCGAAAAGGGCGGTCTCCCTGCCCTGCCGCGAGAGGAGCTGTGGCACGCGAAGCGGCTGGGCTTCAGCGACGAATACATCGGCCGGTTCCTGGGCGCCGCCGAACTGGAGGTGCGCGAGCGGCGGATGGCCGACGGCATCATCCCCACCTACAAGGCGGTGGACACCTGCGCGGCCGAGTTCGAGGCCTACACTCCGTACTTCTACTCCACCTACGAGGAGGAGAACGAAGCTCTGCCCGTCCCCGACAAGGAATCGGTGATCATCCTGGGGAGCGGGCCCAACCGCATCGGTCAGGGCATCGAGTTCGACTACTGCTGCGTGCACGCGGTCCAGGAGATGCGCGAGTTGGGCTACCAGGCCATCATGGTCAACTGCAACCCGGAGACGGTCTCCACCGACTACGACACCTCCGACCGCCTGTACTTCGAGCCGCTCACGTTCGAGGACGTGCTCAACATCATCGAGAACGAGAAGCCCAAGGGCGTCGTGGTGCAGTTCGGGGGGCAGACGCCGCTCAAGATCGCCGAGAGGCTCCACGCGGCCGGCGTCCCCATCCTGGGCACGTCGCAGGACGCCATCGACCTGGCCGAGGACCGGGAGCGGTTCGGCGAGGTACTGCGCAGGCTCGACCTCAAGGCCCCGCCCTTCGGGACGGTCCGCAACGAGCAGGAGGCGCTCGCCGTGGCCGAGCGCATCGGCTACCCGGTCCTGGTCCGCCCGTCCTATGTCCTGGGCGGTCGGGCCATGGAGATCGTCTACGACCAGGAGACCCTCCAGCACTACTTGAGGACCGCGGTGAAGGCCTCACCGCGGCATCCAGTGTTGATCGACCGCTTCCTCGAGCACTCCACCGAGATCGACGTGGACGCCCTCTGCGACGGTGAGGACGTGTATATCGGCGCCGTAATGCAGCACGTAGAGGAGGCCGGCATACACTCCGGCGACTCCGCCTGCGTGATCCCCACCGTGTCACTGGGCGACGCGGCGGTGCGGCGCATCGAGGAGCAGACCGCCGCCCTGGCCATGGAACTGGGTGTGGTCGGCCTGATGAACGTGCAGTATGCGGTCCAGCAGAGCGACCACGGAGGGGCCAGCATCTACGTGCTGGAGGTCAACCCCCGGGGCAGCCGCACGGTGCCGTTCGTCAGCAAGGCCACCGGCGTCTCGCTGGCCCGCGTGGCCACCCGCGTCATCGCCGGGCAGAAGCTGCGCGACCTCGGCCTGCCCGGTTGGGAGGAATCGGTGGCCGCCGGCCGGGTGCCCTGCCGGCGCGACCTGGAGCACGTGGCCGTCAAAGAGGCCGTCCTGCCATTCCCGCGGTTCCCAGGTGTCGACACGACTCTCGGGCCGGAGATGAAGTCCACCGGTGAGGTCATGGGCGTCGGCACCAGCTTCCCGGAGGCCTTCGCCAAGGCCTCGCTGGCCGCCGGCGACCGGCTGCCGCGGAAGGGCTCCATCTTCATCTCAGTCGCCGACGCCGAGAAGGACACCGTCGTACTCATGGCGCTCATGCTCAGCACGCTGGGCTTCCGCATCCTCGCCACCGAAGGGACGCACCGCGCTCTGGTGCTCAACGGCATCGACTCCGAATCGGTGCTGAAGCACACCGTGGGCATGGAGAAGAGGGCGGAGCTGGAGGCCGCTCGGGCCGCGGCCGGGAGCGCCGAACCGCCGGCGCCGTCACCACGATCGTCGACCTCATCGAGGCCGGTGAGATCGACATGGTCATCAACATCCCCCGGGGCCGTGGCGCCCGCTCCGACGGCTACGAGATCCGCCGCGCGGCGCTGCGCCAGGGAGTGCCCGCCATGACCAACGCCGCCGCCGCACACGCGGCCGTGCAGGCCATCGCCAACGACCACAAGCGCCGGGAGATCAGCGTCGTCTGTCTGCAGGACCTTCACACCCGTCTGGCCGCGACCGCCAATGGGCGGAGCCCAAAGGCCGGGAACACAGTGAAGGCTCGCCTCCGCACCACCCGGGAGCCGGCGGCGCGGACTGCCCGCCGTTCGGTCGCTCGCCCAGGTGGCCGGCAACGGACCCTCGGCAGTCTGGTATGGCTCACTCTCGAGGTCCCCGGTTGGCCGGGCGCCCGTCCCGGGCAGTTCGCTCTGCTGCAGGCCGAGGACTCCTGGTGCTTCCTGGGCCGCCCGCTCTCGGTAGCCCAGGAAGAGGCGAGAACTCATCTCGTTCCTCATCGCCCCGGTCGGGACGGGACGCGTGAACTGTGCGCGCTGCGCGAGGGGGAGCGGGTCTGGGTGCTGGGGCCGCTCGGTAACGGTTTCGATATGCGTGCCCTGACCGGTGGCCGGAGCGGTCGTGGTGGTGGCGGTGGCGTCGGCGCGGCACCGTTCCCGCTGCTGCTGTCCTGGCTTGGCTTTGAAGACGGCGGCGAGCCGGCGCACGCGGCCGAAGTCCTCGTATTGCTCGGCTTCCGGGACGCCGTCCAGGCCGCCGGCGCCGAGCCTGTCGTCGACGCGGCCGCGGCCCTCCAGGAGCGCGGAGTGATGTGCCGCACCGAGATGGTCACCGAAGATGGCTGCCTCGGCCGCGCCGAGAAGGTCACCGAGGCCCTGCAGCGCGAGCTCCGTCCGGGCGACCGGCTGGCGGTCTGCGGACCGTGGGCGATGTGCGAGGCGGTCGCGCGGGTCTGCGACGCTGTCCCCGACGTGGAGGCCTGGTTCAGCCTCGAGGCCGGGATGGCCTGCGGCGTCGGATCGTGCCACGGCTGTGTCATCCCGCTGGCGGACGGCAGCGCGGCCAGAGTCTGCCGGGAGGGCCCGTCTTCACCGCTCAGACGCTCTTCGCTCGGGATCGGCCCAGCCGCCGGCCAGGGGTGAAGCCTGAACGAAGCTCCAGACCTGTCGGTCCGACCTTGGCCCGCTCCGACTCGGCACCCCCTCATCAACGCGTCCGGCACCATGGAGATCTTCGACCTGGCGGAGGTCCTCGGTCCGGGAGATCCTCGACCGTCCACCCGTCGCCGCCTACGTGCCCAAGACCATCACCGTGGACGCGCGGACCGGCAACCGGCCGCCGCGCATCCTGGAGACGCCCGGCGGGCATGATCAACGCTATCGGGCTGTCCGGGGAGGGTCTCGAGGCCTTCATCCGTCACCGTCTTCCGCGTCTTCTGCAGTTGCCGTGCCCGTTGATCCTGAGCGTGGGCGGGTTCTCGGTCGAGGAATACGTGACGCTGGCCTTGGGCCTCCGTGACGCTCTCGACGACGCCCTGGGGGATGTCTGGCCAGCGAAGGCCGGGCTCGAACTGAACATCTCCTGCCCCAACGTCCACACCGGGTGTGTGTCGATAGGCAGCGACCCGGGGGAGACCGAGGCCGGTGGTCGCAGCCGTCAGACGAGTGTGGCCCGGTCTCCTCGTGGCGAAGCTCACTCCGAACGTCACCGACATCGCCGCCATAGGCCGGGCGGCCGAAGCGGCGGGCGCCGACGCCATCGCCGCGGTGAACACGTACAAAGGGCTGGTCATCGACCGTAGCACCCTCAGGCCCTATCTGGGCAACGTCACAGGGGGGCTATCCGGTCCGGCCATCAAGCCTCTGGCTCTTCGCGCCGTCTACGACCTGTTCGAAAGCGTGACGGTGCCGATCGTCGGGATGGGCGGCGTGGCGACTGCGCAGGATGTCCTCGAGTTCATCTCCTGCGGTGCCCAGGTGGTGGCGGTGGGGTCCGCCGCGTTTCGCGAGCCCGGCCTCGGCGCGAGGCTGGCCAGAGAGCTGAGCAGGCCCTCGAGGAGCGTAGCCTCACGCTCGGCGTTCTCCGCGGCCAGGCCCATTCTCCCTGCTGAGACGCGTCCCGGAGCGCACCGGCGAGCTCTCTACACATCGTCCGAAAACCGTGTTGCGTCCGGAAACCTCGTGTGTATAATGGCGCCTGTGAACCAGCCAACGAGCATAGTGCCGCAGACTCCGGAACGCAGTCAGCAGCAGCGAATGGACGCGCTGCGCAGAGCCAACGACATCCGGTCGGAGAGAGCACGGATCAAGGAAGCGCTGCGCAATGGCGACGTCGCCATCGCTGATGTCCTGTCCGATCCGCCCCCCTGCGTAGCCACGGCGAAGGTCCTCGATCTCGTCTTGGCCGTCCCCAAGTACGGGCGTGTCAAGGCCAACAAGCTACTGGAACGGTGCCGGGTCAGCTCGTCCAAGACGGTCAACGGCCTCACGCCTCGCCAGCGCAAGGAACTGCTCGACATGCTGAGCAGTTGACCGGCTCTTCTCTCTAGGAGCGGTCATCCCCAGACTCATCGTCATCTCCGGTCCCTCCGGCGCGGGTAAGGGCACCCTCATCCGGAACGTGCTGCCGCTGTTTCCCGATCTCGTGCTGTCCGTCTCGGCCACCACTCGTCCCCGACGGCCGAGCGAGGTGGAAGGCCGCGACTACTTCTTCCTGACCGTGGACGAGTTCGAGAAGAGCATCGAGCGAGAGGACTTTCTCGAGTGGGCCCGCTTCGCGGGCCACTTCTACGGGACTCCCAAGAAGGCGGTCGACCAGAACCTCGCAGGCCGGGCGCGACGTGATCCTCGAGATCGAACTCGAGGGTGCCCGCGCAGGTGCTCGAGAAGCGTCCGGACGCCCTGATGATCTTTATCACGCCCCCGATCGTTCGAGGAGCTGAGGCGCAGGCTGGAGGCGCGGAAGACCGAGGACCCGGGGTCGATCGAGCGCCGTCTGGCCAGGGGTAAGGAAGAGATGGAGGCCGTGTTGAACGGGGTGTGGCGGGCGCCCCGGCAATTCGACTATGTTATAGTAAATGAAAGTATCAGGGAGGCGAGCGGCGAGCTTGCCGGAATCATCCGGATGACCAAGGACGGGAATGGATAAACCGACAGTCGACGAGGTCCTCGAAGGTCTTGCCAGCGCGCGAGAGGGCGACATCGAGGAGCCCAACCGCTACACGGCGGTCATGGTCACGGCCAAGCGGGCCCGCCAGATCAACTCGTACTACCACAGCCTGGGCGAGGGGGGCGGCCTTGACGCGTTCGCGCCCCCGCCGGTCGCCAATTTCACGAAGAACTATCTGAGCATCGCCATGGCCGAAGCGGCCAGAGGCGAGATCGCCTACAAGCTGCGCACCAACCGGTAGGCTTCGCCGCAAGGAGCGCTTCATGGCCGACCGACCCGTCGTACTCCTGGGGGTAACGGGGGGTATCGCCGCTTACAAAGCCGCAGAGTTGCTGCGCGGCCTGCAGAAGGCAGGCATGGACGTGCGGGTGGTCATGACTCGAGCGGCGACCCGCTTCGTCGGGCCGATGACCTTCGAGACGCTCTCCGCCCATCCCGTCCGGCTGGACGAGATCAGCGAACTCACGCCCGAGTCGCGGATCACCCACATCGACGACAGCCAACAGGCCGACATCATGGTGGTGGCGCCGGCGACGGCCAACACCCTGGCCAAGATGGCCAACGGCATCGCCGACAACCTGCTCAGCTCCATCTACCTTGCCTTCGCCAAGACCGTGGTGGTCGCTCCTGCGATGAACACCAACATGTGGGAGCACCCGGCCACCCAGCGCAACGTGCTGCTGCTTCGCGAGCGCGGAGTCTTCGTGGTGGAGCCGGGCGCCGGCGAGCTGGCGTGCGGCGTCTACGGCTCCGGGCGCATGGCCGACCCCGACAGCATCGTCGCCGAGGTCAAACTGCGGCTGCAGGTGCAGCGCAAGCGCGACCTGCGCGGCCTGCGGGTGTTGATCACCGCGGGAGGTACGCGCGAGCCGATCGACGCCGTCCGCTTCATCGGCAACCGGAGTTCGGGCAAGATGGGGTTCGCTCTGGCCCGCGCAGCCTTCGACCGGGGCGCGCACGTCGAGCTCATCCAGGCCAACGTCGACATGCCCGCGGTGCCGGGAGTGCGGCAGATCGAGGCTTCGACCGCCGCAGAGATGCACGCCGAGGTCATGAAGCGGCTGCCCGACATCGACATCCTCATCATGGCGGCAGCCGTGGCCGACTACCGGGTGGCCGACGGGCCGGCGGGAGGCAAGATAGGCAAGGGCCGGGACGAGTGGTGCATCGACCTGGCGGCCACCCCCGACATCCTCTGCGACGTGGCGGCGCACCACAAGGGCCAGTTCCTGGTCGGGCTTCGCGGCGGAGTACGGGCTGGAAGGTCTCGACCGGGCGCGCGGCAAGATGGAGCGCAAGAAGCTCGACATGATCGTCTTCAACGACATCTCGCGCACCGACATCGGGTTCGATTCCGATTTCAACGAGGTGCGAGTCCTTGCCCGCGATTCCGAAGTCCTCCTCGACAAGGCGCCCAAGGAGACCATCGCCGAGCTCATCCTCGACAACGTCGCCCTCGCTGTACGCGCCCGCAGAGGGGAGACCCCGCTGCCGGCGTAGGCCAGAGGCTGCTTAGGCCGACTCCCTCATGGCCTGGATCTCCTCCGAGGCCTTGATCTGCTCGAGGGCCTTGGCTTCGATCTGGCGGATGCGCTCGCGGCTGACGTTGAAGCGGGAGCTGACCTCGGCCAGCGTGCGCGGATGCTCGCCCTTGAGGCCGAACCGCAGCTCGACCACTTTGCGCTCGCGCTCGTCCATGGCCTTGAGCACCCGGTCGAGGCTCTCCTTGGCGATGATGCTGGAGACCACGTCGGCCGGGTCGGGCGTGCTGGAGTTCTCGATGAAATCGCCCAGTTCCGCGTCTTCCTCGTCGCCGATGGGGGTCTCGAGCGAGGTGGTGCGCTGCGCGATCTTGCGCATCTCCTGCACTTCCTGCGGATCGATGCCGAGCTCGAAGGCCAGCTCGTCGTCGTTGGGCTCTTTGCCCGTCTCCTGGAGCAGCTTGCGCTCGGTGCGCACCATCTTGTTGATCTTCTCGATCATGTGCACCGGGATGCGGATGTTGCGGTCCTGGTTGGCGATGGCCCGGGTGATGGCCTGGCGGATCCACCACGTGGCGTACGTGGAGAACTTGTAGCCCTTGCGGTAGTCGAACTTCTCCACGGCGCGGATGAGGCCGGTGTTGCCCTCCTGGATGAGGTCGAGCAGGTCCATGTCCTGGGTGTAGTAGTTCTTGGCGATGGAGATGACCAGGCGGAGGTTCGACTGGATCATGCGGTCCTTGGCCCGCTTGTCGCCGGCCTCGATGCGCTTGGCCAGCTCGATCTCCTCGTCCTTGGTGAGCAGGGGGATCTCCCCGGCTTCCTTGAGGTAGAGGCGAAGCGGGTCGTGGGTGACGGTCTGGATGGAGAGATCGAGGGTAGGCTCGGTGGGCTCGAGGACGCCCTGGCTTACCGGGCTCTGCTCGTAGATCTCGATGGACTGATCGAAGAGCTGCGAGTAGAGATCCTCGATCTCCTCCATGGTCATGTCGTAGTCTTCGACAAGAGCCATGATCTCGTCGCTGGTGACGTAGCCGCGGTCCTGGCCGGCGAGCAGGAGGTCCTGGACGTCGACGATGCGGCGGCCCTCGAAGGTGGATGTATCAGCTATCTTTGTGCACGGTTCCCTGCTATCCTAGTGAAAGACTAACGCTTTCTCTTTCTATACCATCTTGCGGCGCAAACCGCAACATAATACTCGTTTCTCGCTCTGTCGTCAATCCCTGCCTCGGACCTGTACCCTTCATCGATTATAGCCGCTAAATCATTGGTAAGGCAAGTATCTTTCGCTATTCATTCGCTGCTTCCCGTCCGCGGCCCTTTGTGAGACATTCTTCATGTCCGCCTCCATGCCTCCGACCAAGGAGACCCAGGTTGAACGTCGATCGCATCGCCCATGGCTCAACAGGGCCCGGTGACGCTGACGCTCGACGCCGAGGGAGGCGACAACGCTCCCGGAGAGATAGTCGCCGGCGCGCTGCTGGCCGCCTCCCCTGATTTGCACGTGCTGCTGGTGGGGCGGCCCGAGATAGTCGAGCCGCTCCTTGGCTCTTCTGACCACCCGTACATCGAAGTGGTTCCCAGCGCCACGGTGATCACCTTCCACGACGAACCGGCCGGGGCGGTGAAGTCCATGACCGACTCCTCGATCGTGGTCGGGGCGCGCACGGTGGCCGAAGGCCGCTCGCAGGGCTTCGTCTCGGCGGGCAACACTGGGGCCATGCTGGCGGCGGCGCTGCTGGTGGTCAAGCGGCTGAGCGGCATCCGCAGGCCGGCCATCGTGACCACGTTGCCCGGGCTGGATGGGCCCGGTGCTTCTGCTCGACGCCGGAGCCAACGCGGACTGCCGGCCCGAGCATCTCCTGGAGTTCGGCGTGCTGGGAGTCGGCGTATGCGCGGACGGTCCTCGGGCTGGCCCCGAACCTCGCGTGGGGTTGCTGAACATCGGCGAAGAGGAGAGCAAGGGCAGCGAGTTGGCCCGGTCGGCGCACGAGCTCCTGCGCGAGTCGGGGCTCAACTTCGTGGGCAACGTCGAGGGGCGCGACCTGCTGCGCAATCGTCGCCGACGTGGTGGTCACCGACGGCTTCACCGGCAACGTGGCGTCTGAAGCTGCTCGAGGGGTGCGCCTCGTCGTTCTTCACGCGCATCAAGAGCCGCAGCCCAGAGCGGCGACGCGGGCCAAGATCGGGCGGGATGCTGCTGCAGGCCGGCCCTGCGGGGGCTGCGCTCGGCGCTCGACCCCGAGGAGGTGGGCGGTGCCTGCCTGCTGGGGGTGCGCGGGCTGGTGGTCATCTGCCACGGCAACTCGTCGCGCCGGGCGATCGCCAACGCGCTGCTGTTCGGAGCCGAGGCGCTGCGCAAGGGGATCCTGCCCGCGGTGCGTGGCGAGCTGGAGCGTGTGGGATGACGCCGGGTCGGTCCAGGAGGCCGGCGACCCCTGCCGTCGACTCGTCCGCTGGCGGCTCAGACGCCACGGGCCTCTGCCGCTTCTTGAACCTCGTTGATACAATGGCGGCGTCGCGAAGTAGGGCGCGGCGATCGTCCCTGATTTCGGTAAGGAGCAACACATGAGCAAAGACGAGATCCTCGCCAAATTGCGCGACATCCTGGTCGACCAGGTCGACGCGGATCCCGCCAAGGTGACGCTGGACGCCACGTTCCAGGACGACCTTCAGCTCGACAGCCTCGATCTGGTCGAACTGATCATGGAGCTGGAAGACCAGTTCGGCATCAAGATCTCGGACGAAGAGGCCCAGGGACTGACCACGGTCGGCGACGCCGTCGACTTCATCGCCGCCCGTAGCTAGCATCCGTCCTGAGGAGAGGACTGCGATGCGGGGACTGCCGGCGCTGCTGCGGGCAGTCCCCGCCTCTTTCCGGCGGCTGGTAGGCGCCCCTGCTGAGCAGCCGGCCGGCGATGCCGTTGAACCCAGGCCCGCGAGACGCTGATGGACCTCGTGGGGTCGCTCTCCCCGAGCTTCTGCAACGCGCCCTGACCCATTCGTCATGGGTGGGTGAGCGCACCGGATCGTACGAGCGCCTCGAATTCCTCGGGGACAGCGTACTCGGCCTGGCCATCGCGTCGGTGCTCTACGAGCCGTTTTCCAGACCGGGAAGAAGGCGGCCTCGCCCGTCTGAAGGCCTTCGTCGTCAGCCGGGCGAGTTGCGTGCAGGTGGCGGAGAGGATGGGCCTGGCGTCTCTCGTTCTCGAACATGCCCCGGCTTCCGAGCGCAGGCGCCGTGACGCGGTGCGAAGCCCCAGCATGCTTGGAGACGTGCTGGAGGCTCTCATCGGCGCCGTCTACCTCGAGCACGGCTTCGAACGTGCGCGGCCGGCCATCGTCGCGGTGTTCGAGGAGCAGATGGACTATGCAGCCACCGCCCACGTCGACCACAAGACGGCGCTGCAGGAACTGCTCGCTCCCCGCGGGACGCAGCCCGTATACCGTCTGGTCGAAGAGACCGGGCCAGCGCATGCCCGCATCTTCACCTCGGAGGTTGTGATCGATGGCGCGGTGCGCGGCCGGGGAGTGGGGACGACCATAAAGATGAGCGAGCAGGCGGCGGCCCAGGAGGCTCTGGCCTCGCTCCGGAGCCAGCGGGCGCTCTTCCGCCTCGGCCCCAGCCCCTGACCTCAGCGGCGGTCCCCGATGGCTGAGATGCCCCGGCTCCTTTCGGTTCGGCTGCGGGGGTTCAAGACGTTCGCAAAGCCGACCGAACTGGCGTTCGAGCCGGGCGTGACCGTCATCATCGGGCCCAACGGCAGCGGCAAGAGCAACATCGCCGACGCCGTGCTCTGGGTGCTGGGCGAGCAGAGTCCCGGCAACCTGCGCGGACGCAGCATGCAGGACGTCATCTTCTCCGGTCCCGACGGGCGCCGTTCGAGCGCCGTGGCCGAGGTGAGCCTGGTCTTCGACAACGAGCAGGGGGCCATGCCGATCGATGCCGGCCAGGTGGAGCTCACCCGGCGGCTGGAGCGGGAAAGCGGGTCGGAGTACCGGGTGAACGGCAGCGCCTGCCGGCTGCTGGATGTGCAGGACCTGGTGGGAGGTCTGGGCATCGGCCGGGAGATGCACAGCGTCATCAGCCAGGGCAAGGTCGAGGCGCTGCTCAACTCCACGCCAGAGGCCCGGCGGGCCATGGTGGAAGAGGCGGCCGGACTGGGCAGGTTCAAGAAGAGGAGAGAGCGCGCGCAGGTCAAGCTCGAGAAGACCCGGCAGAACCTGGTGCGCATGGCCGACATCGAACGCGAGGTCAAGAGCGCCCTCCGGCCCCTGCGCCAGCAGGCGGCGGCCGCCGGCCGTTTCGCGGACGCCAAGGAGGAGTGGGCCCTGGCCAAGGGCCGCTTCTTGTTGGCGCAGGCCGTGGCGGTGCAGGAGGCGTCGGGCCAGACCGAGTCCGAACTGCAGGCGTTGGAACGAGCGCGCGCCGGCATCGAGGCCGAGCTGGCCGGACTGCGCCGGGAGAGGGCCGCCGAGGAGGACCGGTTCGCCGTCCGGGCTCCAGGAGAGGGAGCAGGTCGGCGCCGTCTACCACCGGCTGGCCGTGGAGGCCGAGCAGATCCAGGGCAAAGCCACGTCGCTCCGCCAGCGCGTGGCGCGCATCGAGGCGGACCTGGACCGCGCGCGCCGGCGCCGGGAGACCGCGCGAGCCGATGTGGAGTCGCTGGGGCGGCGCCTGGCCGAGGTGACCGCCCGCACCGCCGACGAGAGCCGGCTCGAACGAGTCGGCCGGTGGAGGCAAGCTCTGCGCGCCGCTCTGGAGGGCGGAGTGGCTGAGTTCCGCGCCGCCGCCGCCGCCGAGGACGAGTTGAAGGACGCGGCCTTCGAGATGGAGTGCACGCGGGCCCGGGCCCTGCAAGACCGCGAGTTCCTGCGCCGGGAGATCGAGGCGCGGCAAAGGATCGACCGGGAGCTGCACTCGCTCATCGAGGAGATCCAGCGGCCGGATGGCTGCGCTGGAGGCGGAAGCGGCCGGGCACGAGGAAGAGTTGCGGGCAGGGGAAGAGGCGGTGCGAGACGGCCGAGGCGCAGATGCGGGCCGCGACGGCGGCCCGGGAGACCGCGCGGACGAGAAGCTCCGAGACGGCCAGGCGGGAGGCTTCGATCCTGGAGGCGCTGAGCGGTATCGAAGCCCGGCAGGCCGTTCTCGAGGATCTGGTGGCGCGCCGCGAAGGCACGCCGGCCGGCGCGCGGGACCTGATGGCGCGCAGCGAAGGCGTGCCACCTGCTGGCGGAGGTGGTCGCGGTCGAAGCCGGCTACGAGCGGGCCGTGGCGGCCGCGCTGGGGCCTCTGGCGCAGGCCGTCGTGCTCGGGGCGCCGGACGATCTCCGGCTTGTCCTCGAGGGCGACGACGTCCTCGAGGCGATCGTGGTGGACGGGGAGCGACCGCTCGGTGAAGCGAAGGGGGCGGCCCCGGCCGGCACCAGGGATCTGTGGGAACTCGTCTGCGGCCCGGCCCGGGTCATCGGCGCGTTGCGCAGTCTCGTGCCTGCCACGGCCGTCGTAGTGGACGATGTTCGGCTGAGCGTTGCCGACGTGGCCGCGAGCCAGGGACCCTACCGGCTGGTGAACCGCAGAGGAGAGATGCTTCAGGGCGGCGTCCATGTGGCCCGCCGCCGGGAGGTGGGCGTGGAGACCCTTCTGCGGGCCCGCAACGAACTGCAGGCGGTGGCGGCCGAACGGGTCGCTATGCTGCAGGCGCGCGAGGAGGCTCAGGTCGCCGCCGCGAAGCGGCGGCCGGTCTGGAGCGGGCGGAGATCGTCGTCCGCGAGGCGCAGGAACGGGTGAGCGAAGCTCAGCGCACCCTCGTCGGGCACAGGAACGACAACGACCTCTGCGGACGGCGCCTCGAAGAGGCGCGGCGTCCAGGCGGATGAGCTGCGCGCCCGCGAAGAGAGGGAGAGCGGCTTGGCCGAAAAGATGGCGGCCGACTTGGCGGAGGTGGAGGAGAAGATCGCGGGGCAGCGAGGCCGAGCTGGATGCGGCCCGCGCCGAACTGCGCGCCATGCAGGGCCGGCTGGAGCGGCTGCGCGAGACGGTCACCACGCTCGAGCAGAAGAAGGCCCAGGCCGGCTGGTGGAGGTGAGGCTGCGGGAGCGCTGCCGCGCCCGGGAGGGCGAGCGAGAGCGCGTGGGCGGTCAAAGAGACGCGGCGGTGATGGCGGCCGACCGGTGGGAGCGGCGCACCGGCTTCCTCGAGCGCTACCTTCCGCTGCTCGCGGAGTTGCTGACCTTGCTGGAACGGCTGGCCGAGCACAGCCGCGTGGTGAAGGCGGCCTTCGAGGTCCGGCTGGAAGACGCGCGCGCGGCGGCCGAAGGCGCCGCGCGCCTCATGCGCGACACCGCAGGTTCCGAGACCGGGCTGCAGCAAGAGTACGAGGCGATGGGCGCCCGGCTGGCACGAACTGCAGGTCGACAGGGCCCGGCAGGAGGACCGGCGCACGCTTGTGGAAGACGAGCTGGCGGACTTGCGGCGCAAGCACCTGACGCCGCGCTCGCTGATCGCGGCCGACGTGGCGGGCGAGAACCTCGAGCTGCTGGAGGCGGCCGAGGAACGGGCGGCCCGCCGCGTGGACCGGATGGGCCCGGTCAACCCGCTGGCCGAGCAGGAGTGCGCGGAACTGGAGGAGCGGGCGGCCTTCCTGGCCGAGCAGAGGCGCGATCTGGAGGCGTCGCTCACGCAGCTTCAAGAGGTGGTCTCCGACCTCGACGCAGCACATCGAGACCTCGTTCGGCGATATCTTCGAGACGGTCAAGGAGAACTTCTCCGCAGTCATCGCCACCGTCTTCCCCGGCGCGAAGGGCAGCCTCAAGCTGGTGGAGGGCACGCGCGGCTTCCGGGCGCCCGGAGGACGGGACGGCGGGCGGAACTGGAAGAGGTCCTGGGCGAGGAGGCCAAGCCGCCGGTCCGGGGGATCGGTCTGGAGGTCAAGTTCGCCAACAAGTCGCCGCGGAGCCTGACTCTGCTGTCCGGGGGCGAGAAGGCCATGACCGCCATCGCCTTCCTGTTCTCGCTCTTCCTGGCCCGGCCCTGTCCGTTCTACATCCTGGACGAGGTGGAAGCCTCGCTCGACGACATCAACATCCGCCGTTTCCTCTCGCTCGTGAGGAGGTACCGGGACAAGACGCAGTTCATCATCATCACGCACCAGCGGCAGACCATGGAGGTGGCGGACACGCTGTACGGCGTGACGCTTGAGAGCGACGGCACCTCCCGCATCCTTTCCAGAAGACTGACGGTAGCGAAGGGGGCCTAGAGAGTTGAGCCACAACTGGTCAGAGGTGTTCATAGGCGTGACCGGCGGCCAGGTGCCGGACCCTTTGGACCTGGAGCAACAGAAACGGGGCGGCTGGCTGTCGCAACTCAAGGACGGCCTATCCAAGAGCCGCAAGGCGCTGCAGCAGCAGTTCGCCTCGGTCATGTTCGACCGCTTCGACGAGGAGTTGTGGGAGAAGATCGAGGAGGCCCTCATCTACGCCGACGTGGGTGTCGATACGACGGTCTCGATCGTGGAGAAGCTCGAGGCCGAGGCCAACGCGGGCGAGATCAAGGACTCGGCCGGCCTGCTGAAGAGGCTCCGCGAGATCACGGCCGAGCATTTCTGCCAGGGCGACAGGCGGATAGACGTGGCTCATTCGCCGGCCGTCATCCTCATGGTGGGCGTGAACGGCACCGGCAAGACCACCACGATCGGCAAGATCGCCTGGCACCTGAAGCAACTGGGCAAGGAGCCTCTGCTGGTCGCTGGAGACACGTTCCGGGCCGCGGCGGTAGAGCAACTCACCGAGTGGGGCCACCGGGTGGGGTGCGAGGTGGTCAAGCACGAGCGGGGCGGCGATCCGGGAGCCGTCGTTTATGACGGGCTGGCCGCGGCGGAAGCCCGCAAGGTGGACGTGGTGATCATCGATACCGCCGGGCGGCTGCATACGCAGGTGAACCTCATGAAGGAACTCGAGAAAGTCTCCCGGGTGATCAAGAAGCGGATGCCGGACGCTCCGCATGAATGCCTGCTCACCATCGACGCGACCACCGGGCAGAACGGCCTCATCCAGGCCCGCATGTTCAAGGAGGCGGTCGACCTGACCGGCGTGGTGCTGACCAAGATGGACGGAACGGCGAAGGGGGGCATCGCGCTGGCCGTGTCCCACGAGCTGGACCTTCCCATCAAGCTCATCGGGACGGGGGAGAAGCTGGAGAGCCTGCAGCCGTTCGACCCGCTCGAGTTCGCCTCGATGCTGTTCGACGATTCGCTGGCCCGGGGCTGATTGACAGCCTGTCGCTCTTAACTGCGCGAGGCACGGTCAAGTTCTGTTGGAGCGGGCGGGAACTCCGCTGCAAATCGCGAGCCCTTTCCCGGCTCACTTTCGACAGTGACTTCGCCGCCCATTCTGTCGACGAGCTCCTTGACTATGGCGAGGCCTAGCCCGCTTCCGACGTTGTTCTGGCCCTTCAAGCGGCTATGAAGATAGAATCGCTCGAAGGCGTGTGGGAGGTCTTCGGCCGAAAGCCCGGGGCCTTCATCGCTGACCGCGACTCGCGTCCCGCTCGCGTTCACGGAGACCGTCTTGCCTCTAGGCGTGCAGCGGAGCGCGTTCTCGACAAGATTGGATAGCGCCTGTACCAAGCGGTCCTCGTCTCCCAATATCCCAGCCGCGCCTGAGGAGACCGAGATGAGTTGTACCCCCAGCTCCTTCGCTTCGGCCTTGTGGCGCTTGGTCACCTCTTCGACGACAGCCGAGAGAAGGACCGGTTCGTGTCTGATGGAGAAGGAACTCTGGTGGATCTTGGCCAGATCGAGGAGATCGCTCACCAGTCGGCGAAGGCGCTTGGCCTCGCTGATGAGGACCGGCGCCGCCTCCTTGGCCGTCACCGCCTCGTCCCCGAGAAGCTCGGCATAGCCCTCGATCGCGGTTAGCGGCGTCTTCAATTCGTGGCTGACCGATAGCAGGAAGCCCCGCTCGGCCGCCTGCGCCCTCTCCAACTCGTTCGCCATGTGGTTGAAGGAATCGCTGAGCACGAGGAGTTCGGCCGGGCCTTTGGCCGGCAGGGGCACGGGGTGACCGCCGCTTGCCAGGACCTTGCTCGCCTCGGCCAGGCGAAACACCGGCCTCGCGATTTGTCGCTCCAGAAACCAGGCAGCAGGGGAGGCGATGACGGACAGCAGGGCCAGTAACATCAGTAGCTGCATGCCCCAGCGCGCCAGACTCCAGTACCAAGTCCAAGGTTGAGCCACGACCATATGGAAGGAATCGAGATCTTGATCGGAGGCGGCCGGGGCGCGCCAGGCGGCGAAGCGGGCTTTTTCGCCCATGAAGAGGCAATCGCCGTATGAATAGCCTTTCGTCTGGAGGTCGGTGAGGACCGACGGAGGGAGTGAGTGGGTTTGGGCCAGGCTATTCCAGGCCAATGAGCTGAGCGGCCATTCCTCGGACGATTCCGCTTTTGCCGGGCCGTTCATAAGGACGACTTGCTTCATTTGCTCGAAGTCGGCCGCCGGAGCAGGGGGATTTGGATACGTGTGACCCTCTTGAAAAGAACGCTGGAGCGACTGGAGCTCTAGATTGGTTTGCTGCGACTGCTGCGGGTTGGCCCAGACGAACAGCGCGACCGGGATACAAACGGCGACCAAGATCACCCGAAAGAGAACGTCTCGCAGCGTCGGAGGGTCTTTGCCGATGACGATCCGCCGCAAGACACGCCAGATGGGCCTGAGGACCGCGGCCATGTATCGACGTGGCGTCTTGGTGATGCGCCGGACGGTCTTCATGGGCGTATCATCCTGTAGCCGACGCCCTTCACCGTCTCGATCAAGTCAGGACGGCCGAGCTTGGTGCGCAGTTGCGCGACGTGCTGGTCTACCGTGCGTGTCCCGCCGGGAAACGCAAGTCCCCAGACCTGGTCCAGTAGCCTCTCCCTCGTCACGACCTTGCCCGCGTTTTCTAGGAGGAAGGCGAGGAGTTGGAACTCGGTCGGAGAGAGATCCAGCTTCTTGCCGGCCACGGTAGCCTCGTGTCCCGAGCGCGAAAGGGTGACCATTCCGACTTCTAGGTGATCGCTCTCGGCTGCCAGAAGGGCGCGCGCGCCTGAGGACCGCTCTGGACACGGGCCACTAGTTCGCGCGGAGAGAACGGCTTCGAGACGTAATCGTCTGCGCCCAGCTCCAGCCCGACCACTCGATCCGCTTCCTCGTCCCGCGCCGTCAGCATTATTACGGGAAGATCCGAAGAACTGCGGATCCGGCGGCAGACTTCGAGACCATCGATGCCTGGCAGCCCGATGTCTAGCACCACCAGGTCCACGTGGGAACGATCGAGGTAGACGAGAGCCGCTTCTCCAGTGCTCGCCAGCACAGCGCGGTACCCATCCCGCTCAAGCGCGATGCGCACGACATTCGCGATGCTCTGCTCGTCCTCGATGACAAGGACCACCAGCCCCATCCGGCCCTCCTCTGGCGCGGCAACTCGTTCACGCCACCCGCTCGTCCCCTGCTGCCGGATCAGCTACGTTCCCCAGCATGACAGACTTTTGTCAGACGACCGTCAGCGGTTTGTCATAGGAAGGTAAAAGGTCGTCTGCGAGCATGCTTTGAAGCGACGGGCGGATGGGGACAACTGCGGCTGGTCATGTCACACTCATGCGGCCGTTGGCGAGCCCGCATGTCCCATCCCCGCCTGCGTTTGACTGGAGGTTGCCCGACGGTAAACTCCCTCATTCGCGGCCGCATGGGGGCCGCTGCGAAGCGGTGCCCGCGATGCACCCGGCGACGACAAGGTGACAGGTGTTCGAAACCCTTTCAGATAAGCTGCAGACCGCTCTGGACGGCCTCAAAGGCCAGGGCAAGCTCACGGAGAAAGACGTGGAGCGGGCCGCCCGCGAGATCCGTCTCGCCCTGCTCGAGGCGGACGTCAACTACAAGGTGGTCAAGCAGTTCGTCGACAAGGTCAAGGAACGGGCGCTAGGCGCCGAGGTCCTCGAGAGCCTCACCCCGGTACAGCAGTTCATCAAGATCGTGAACGAAGAGCTGACCGCCATCATGGGGTCGGCCTCGACCAAGCTGACCTTCTCCCCGCGCCCCCCGACGGTCATCATGATGGTCGGCCTGCAGGGCTCCGGCAAGACCACAGCCTGCGGCAAGCTGGCCAAGTTCCTGCTCTCCGAGGGCAAGAGCCCCGGTCTGGTGGCGGCGGACGTGTACCGGCCGGCTGCCATCGACCAGCTCAAGACCCTCGGTGACCAACTGGGCGTGCCCGTGTACGACGAGGGCAACAAAGCCGATCCGGTGGACATAGCCAAGCACGGGGTGGAATGGGCGCGCACGAAGGGCCGCGACGTCCTCATCATCGACACCGCCGGCCGTCTGCACATCGACGAGAAGCTCATGGAAGAGATCGCCCGGATCCGCAACACGGTGAAGCCGCACAACATCCTCCTGGTCCTGGACGCCATGACCGGCCAGGACGCGGTGAACGTGGCGCTGCAGTTCCAGGAGCGGGTGCAGTTCGATGGAGTGATCCTCACCAAGATGGACGGGGATGCCCGCGGTGGCGCCGCCCTGTCGGTCCGCGCCGTCACCGGCAAGCCGATCAAGTTCGCCAGCAGCGGCGAGAAGCTCGACAACTTCGAGTATTTCCACCCCGACCGGGTGGCCTCCCGGATCCTGGGGATGGGCGACGTCCTCTCGCTCATCGAGAAGGCGGAACGCACTATCGACGAGAAGAAGGCGCGCGAGCTCGAGCAGAAGCTGCGCAAGAGCACCTTCACCTTCGACGACTTCCTCGAGCAGATCCAGCAGGTACGGCGCATGGGATCGCTGTCGAGCCTCATCGGCATGATCCCCGGTATCCCTGTCCAACAAGCTCAAAGGCCTCCAGGTCGACGACAAGGCGTTCGACAAGATCCAGGCTGTCATCTTCGCGATGACGCCGGAGGAGCGCCGCCATCCCGAGATCATCAACGGGAGCCGCCGCAAGCGCATCGCCGCCGGGGCGGGCTCGGATATCCATTCCGTCAACCAACTGCTCAACCAGTTCAAGCAGGTCCAGAAGATGATGAAGCAGTTGGGATCGGGCAGGATGCCGAAGAATCCCTTCCAGATGTTCGGCAACCCGAGTTGAAGGGGAGGAGGTGACTAATGGCGACAGCGATACGACTGGCACGCAGGGGCAGCAAGAAACATCCCACGTACCGCATCGTGGTGGCCGACTCCCGGCGGGCTCGTGACGGCCGCTTCATCGAGAACATCGGCTTCTACAACCCGCAGACCGATCCGTCCACGATCGACGTTGACGAGACCAGGGCCAAGGAGTGGCTCAAGAATGGCGCTCAACCTTCCGATACGGTGCGCAAACTTTTTAGTATTAAAGGAATCGTCTAGTTGAAAGAGCTGCTCGAATTCCTGGCCCGGTCGCTCGTGGACCATCCGGAACAAGTCCGGGTGGAGCAGATCGACACGGCCGACGGCGTGCTGCTGCGGCTGACCGTCGCCAAAGAGGACGTGGGGAAGGTCATCGGCAAGCAGGGCCGCATAGCGCGGGCCATCAGGACGGTGGTCAAAGCGAGCGCCGTGCGCGACGGCAGGCAGGCCACAGTCGAGATCGCGGACTAGGGACGCGATACGAAGTGAGGCTGCGGCCGCCGAGTCTGCACTGTACGGTACGATGCGTTGTCCTCGGGCGCGCCCGTAGCTCCGCTACGGACGCTTCCTGCGTCCTAGCCTCATCCGCGTCCATCGCAGCCTGCCGGCGTACCTTCACTCCGGCTCGCGTCTGAGCGCGCCGGCATGCCGCGGCCCGAGTGGATCGAGGTGGGGCGCATATCCCGGCCCCACGGCGTACACGGAGAGGTGCGGGTGTCGCTCAGTTCGGACAACCCCGAACGGTTCCAACCGGGAGCCCAGTTGCACGCGCGGCCCGGGCGGACCGGAGTGGCCGGTTCGCGGCTGCCCGAGCAGGTGCCTCTGACGGTCGAGAGCGTCAGGGGCGACGAGGCGTTCCCCATCGTCGCCTTCCGCGAGATCGAGGATCGCGGCCGGGCCGAAGCTCTGGGCGGCTATGTGCTCGAGGTCCGATCCGACGAACTACCGGAGTTGGAAGAGGACGAGTTCTACCCGTTCGACCTCATCGGCCTCGATGTGCGCGATCCCTCCGGATCGGTCATGGGCCGGATCGTCGACGCGCTTGACTCTCCGGCCCACGCGATCCTGGTCGTCTCGCTCAAGGCCGGGGGCGAAGCGCTCGTGCCGTTCGTGCGGGCGGCCGTCCCCGTGGTCGCCATGGAGGCGGGCTATCTGGTCGTCGACCCCGAGTTCGTCAGCATCTCCGGCGCTCCGAGCGGGGAACAGTTGACCGACGCGGAGGGCCCCGACGGCGGCGGCCCGTCGTGAAACGGATCGACGTCTTCACCCTGGTCCCCGATGCCTTCGGCTGGTTTGTGCGGCAGCATCCCGTCTCCGCCGCCATCGATTCCGGCTCGGTGACGATAGGCATCCACAACATCCGCGAATACAGTCCCTTGCCGCACCATGAAGTGGACGACTCTCCCTACGGCGGTGGGCCCGGCATGGTCACGCGGGTGGACATCGTGGGAATGGCTATGGAGGCCGTGTTCGGCGTCCCGGCCACGACCGTCCGAGATTCGCGGGACGTGTACGTGCTGGCCGCGGGAGGAAGGCCGTTCGATCACGGCGTGGGGCTTGCTCTCTCCGTGAGCGAGCGCGACCTGGTGCTGCTATGCGGCCGCTTCGAGGGCTTCGATGCACGGGTGGAGGAGTTGTTCGCGACCGGCTCTCTCTCCATAGGCCCGTACGTGCTTGCCGGAGGGGAGGTGGCGGCTTTGGCGGTCATCGAGGCGGTGGTCCGCCATCTGCCCGGATCTCTCGGCAACGAGGACAGCGTGCTCGAGGAGTCGTTCAGCGCGGGGCTGGAAGGCATGGTGGAATACCCGCACTATACCCGGCCCCGGGAGTACGCGGGCGCAGAGGTGCCGGCGGTGCTGGTGAGCGGCGACCACGCGGCGATCGCCAGGTGGCGCCTGCAGAATGCGCGGCCATCGCCGTGGGCCTCGAGGGAGGGCGCCGGGTGAGCGGGGAGTTCGACCAGCATCCCGGGCAGGGAGTGCCGGCCGACGAGCCGTCCCGGCCGGGGGAGGTCCCATCGGCGACGCCCAAGGAGAAGAAGTCGAGCGTCCTGGGGACGGTCGTCGAGATCGTGGTGATCGTCGCGGCCGCCTTCGCCATCGCCCTGCTGGTGCAGGCCTTCCTGGTCAAGCCCTTCACGATCCACCAGGTCTCCATGAGGCCGACGCTCGAGGAGGGCGATCGCATCCTGCTGAATCGGCTTTCCTACCACTTTCGGGACGAAGCCCGGGGCGACATCGTGGTGTTCCACTCGCCCATCAATCCCGACGAGGACCTGGTCAAGCGGATCGTCGCCATAGCGAACGATCGGGTGGCCATCTCGGGGGGCAAGCTCTACGTGAACGGAGTGGCTCAGGACGAGCCGTATCTTCTCGAACAGGATTTCAGAGGCGACATGCCCGAGACGGTCATACCCGCCGGCGAGGTGTTCGTCATGGGCGACAACCGCAACAACAGCGGCGACAGCAGGCTCTTCGGGCCGATCTCCACCGACACGATCATCGGCAGCGCTTTCGTGGTCTACTGGCCCATCCGGCACTGGAAGACGCTCTGACACCGGGAAGGCGGGCCGCCTTCCCGGGCGAGGCGGGTTGCAAACGGGTGCCCGATGCTCTAAAGTCTGCTGACTTTTCTGCCAGATGGCGTACTTCGGTGGGCGCAGGACCAAGGATCAGGGTTAGGTAAAAGACATGGGTGCGATAGAAGAATTCGAGCGGGCGCAACTCCGGGATCTCCCCGCGTTCAAATCCGGCGACACCGTCCGGGTGCATTTCAAGGTCGTCGAAGGGAGCCGGGAGCGCATCCAGGTCTTCCAGGGTTTCTGCATCAAGAAGCAAGGCGAGGGGGCGCGCGAGACGTTCACCGTGCGCAAGCAGTCGTTCGGTGTGGGCGTCGAGCGGACGTTCCCGGTGCACTCTCCCAAGATAGAGAAGATCGAGGTCATGGCCATCGGTGACGTCGCCAGGGCCAAGCTCTACTACCTGCGCGAGAAGCTGGGCAAGAAAGCCCGCGTCAAGGAGAAGCGCGTCTGAGGGGAGTGAGGGCCGGATGAGTGAACCCGATTCCGGAGCTCTGACCGGACCCGGACCGACCAGCGACGGGGAGGAAACGTCCCCGCCGATCCAGGCAAAAGGCCGGACTCGCGCATTCAGGTGGGTGATAGAAGTCGTCGTCATCGTGGCGGCGGCTTTTGTTCTTGCGCTATTGGTCCAGCAGTTCATCGTCAAGCCCTTCGCCATTCCCTCGCCCTCGATGGAGAAGACGCTGGTCGAAGGCGACCGCGTGCTCGTCAACCGGCTGGTCTACCACTTCCACCCTCCCCGGCGGGGCGACGTCATCGTGTTCCACCCTCCCGGACGGCCGGGTTCGGATCCGTTCATCAAGCGGGTGGTCGCCGTGGCGGGAGATACCATCGCGGTGCACGACGGAGCGCTCTACGTGAACGGGGTGGCTCAGGACGAGCCGTACGTCAAGGAGTACCCCATCGAGGGCGACTACCCTGAGACAACCATCGGCCCGGATACGTCTGGGCCATGGGGGACAACCGCAACAACAGCGGCGACAGCAGGGTGTTTGGCCCGGTGACCCTCGATGCCATCATGGGTGAGGCCTTCGCCGTGTACTGGCCTCTGGGCCGCATCGGCGGACTCTAGTAGTCGCGGGATGGCCCCGGGCGGCGCCAGAAGGGCCGGACGGGCCTCCGATCCCTTCCGCTTCGACCGGCACCTCCTGGAGGAGGCCGCGGCGCGCGACGGCGAGGCACCTGACACTCCGGCTGGCCGGGACGGACGAGGCCGGGCGGGGCTGTCTGGCCGGGCCGCTGGTGGCCGCGGCGGTCGTCTTCGACTACTCCTCGGCACCTTTTCGCGGCCTCGAACGGCTCACCGACTCGAAACTGATGACCCGCGAGGCCCGGGAGACCGCGTATCCGCTGGTCCTGCAGCGGGCCGCGCGCGTGTCGTGCGTGGCCTTCTCGCCCGCGACCATCGACCGGGTGGGACTGCATCGCTGCAACCTCGCGGCGCTGTGCACGGCGCTCGACTCGCTCGCCGGCGAGTACTCGCTGGCCGTGGTCGACGCCTTCGACCTCAAGCGTCCGGAACTCAACGCCCGGGCGATCATCGGGGCCGACTACAAGAGCGCGGCTGTCGCGGCGGCGTCGGTGGTGGCGAAGGTGGTGCGTGACCGGCTCATGCGGTCGCTGGCCGTCGAGTACCCCGAGTACGGGTTCGAGGAACACGTGGGCTACGCCACCGGCCGCCACAGGGAGGCCCTGCGGGTCCACGGGCCCGTGCGCCATCCACCGCCTCAGCTTTCGCGGCGTGGCCTGCCCTCAACTCGAGCTGTGGGACGACGGCCCGGAGCCCGCCGATCCGCGGGATTCCGATCAGGCGATGCGGTAGCCCTCCGTCTCCTTCTTCAAGAACCCCTCCCCGGCCAGATCGTCGAGGACCGAGACCAGCTCGTCCAGGTCGCGGGAGGGACCGGGCAGCATGGTGCGCACGGCGTCCGCCGTCGCGGTCCGGGGGCTATCGCCAGCAGCGCCTCGAGAGCCCTCGCTCGCATCTCGCGCCGCGAGCCGGCGAACGGCGACTGGACCGTGTGGTGCTTGCTCTTCCGGCTAGGGTTGCCGTAGGTCTTCTTGACCCAGACGCCGTAGTCCATAAGCGCGTAGAACCACTCGCGGGGGTCGTCCCGGTCCATGGTCTTCTCCACGAGAGGGAGGATGTCGGCGTCGGACACGGACGTTGATTCTTGAAAGAAGAAGTGGATGAAGGCCGATCGGATGTTGGTCTCGATGAACGGCTGCGGCCGGCCGAACGCGAACGCAGAGACCGCCGCGGCCGTAGCGGGACCGACCCCGGGAAGCCGCCGCAGCTCCGCAGGGGACGTGGGGATGCGGCCCTCGTGCTCGGTCGACCGTCATCTTCGCCGCCCGGTGCAGAGACAGCGCCCGCCGGTTGTAGCCCAGGCCGGACCAGGCGGCGAGGACGTCGGCCACGGGCGCCGCCGAGAGCGAATGCACGGTGGGGAACGACGCAAGGAACCGGCCGTACTTGAGTTGCACCCGGGCGACCTGGGTCTGCTGCAGCATGACCTCCGAGACCAGGATCTCGTAGGGGTCGCGGGTGCGGCGCCAGGGCAGGTCGCGGCGATTGCGTTTGTGGTGGTCCCACACCTCGCCGGCGAAGGCCGCCGCCTGCGCCTCAGTGAAACCAAAGTCGGACTCTTGGCGCTCCACTCTGCACTAGCCTCCGGTTTGGAGTTGTCCGTACGCACTGCCGAAGGAGGAGAGTTGATCGATGATGCCCGCTCCGGCCTCGACCGTGTGGTCCGCGGCCGCACCGGCGAGCAGGTCGCGGCCTCCTTCCTCTCCGAGAGAGGGTACCGCGTGCTCGCCAAGAATCAACGGACGCCCTTGGGTGAACTCGACCTCGTCTGCCGCACCTGGTCGCAGGTCGTGGTCGTCGAAGTCAAGGCCCGCTCGGGCGACGAGTACGGCTCGGCCTTGAAGCCATCGGTCCGCGCAAGGCCCGGAGGCTTCGGGCGGCCGCCATGTGGTGGCTGTCGGAGCGGGGGCTGCTGCCGTGCTCGCTGCGATTCGACGCGGTCGTGGTCGCCCTGGACGGCTTCGGCCTGCCGTGCAGCCTCGAGCACGTCAAGGACATCCTCGGAGAGGGCGGCGGCTGATGGTCGGGCAGGGGTGGGGCTGATGTCGGTCGCGTCGGTCTGGGGCTTCGCTCTCGTCGGCATCGAGGCCGTGCCCGTCCGCGTGGAGGCCCATGCCCGCAACGGCCTGCCGGGCGTGACCATCGTGGGCCTTCCCGGCGCGGCCGTCCGCGAAGCGAGGGAGCGAGTGCGCTCGGGCGCGGCGTCGTGCGGGCTTCCGCTGCCCACCCGCCGGATAACCATCAACCTGAGCCCGGGTGACGTGCCCAAGGAGGGCTCGGGATTCGATCTGCCGGTCGCGCTGGCCACTCTTGCGGCCTGCGGGTACCTGCCCCCCGAGGCCGTCCGCGACATCGGGGCGGTGGGAGAGGTGTCGCTGGACGGCCTGGTGCGGCCCACCCGGGGCATGGTGTCGGTCGCCGAAGCGGCCGGCGGAGTGGGTGTCCGCCTTCTGTGACCCCCATCGAGGGGCTGCCGGCGGCGTCGGAGGTGGCGCAGATGCCGGTCGCGGGGGTGCGCTCGCTGGCGGAGGCCGTCCGGGTGGCACGAGACGTGGCCGGAGAGAGAGGGTGCTCGAGAGAGGCCGGCGCTGGCTGCGGTCCCGCGGAGAAGGCGCGGCGCCCGGGGCAGCCGGGGAGATGCTCGACTTCGACCAGGTGCTCGGCCAACATCAGGCCAAGCGGGCCCTGGAGATCGTGGCCGCCGGCGGACACCACCTGCTGATGGTCGGCTCCCCGGGGGCGGGCAAGACCATGCTTGCCCGCCGGCTGCCCGGCATCCTGCCGGATCTCACCCGGGACGAGGCCGTGGACGTGACCCGGGTGTGGAGCGCCGCGGGTCTGCAGGCCACCAGGGCGGGGCTCATCAAGGAACGGCCCTTCCGAGCGCCGCACCACACGGCCTCGCGCGCCGCGCTCGTCGGCGGCGGAATGACCCTGCGTCCGGGTGAGGTGAGCCTGGCGCATCGCGGCGTGCTCTTTCTCGACGAGTTCCCGGAGTTCTCGCGGGACGCTCTCGAGTCGCTGCGCCAACCCCTGGAGGAAGGCTGTGTCGTGATCTCCAGGCGCTCCGGTACATCCGTCTTCCCCGCCGCCTGCACGCTGGTGGCCGCCATGAACCCCTGTCCGTGCGGCTATCTGGGGCACCCCACGAAGCCGTGCCGATGTCCGGCCGCCGCAATCGAGCGGTACCGGGCCAGGGTGAGCGGCCCTCTGCTCGACCGAGTGGACGCCCTCATCGAGGTCCCGCCGCTGACGCTCGCCGCTCTGGACGACCGGTCGGCGCTGGAACCCTCCGCCGCGGTGCGGGAGCGGGTCACGGCCGCTCGGGAGTTCCGCCGGGAGCGCGAAGAGCGGGCCGCGCAGAACGGGCAACGTTCCGCCGAAACCCGCAACCGGTTCACGCTCGAGGCACGATCATTGCTGCGCCAGGCTCTGGTGCGCGACGCGCTGAGCGGGCGGGCGTACGTGCGGGTCGCCGGTCTTGCCCGGACCATCGCCGACCTCGATGGCCTCGAGGACGTGTCGGCCGAGCACCTGGCCGAGGCCCTGTCCCTGCGGCTCGACCATCGTCGGCTGGCCTTCGTCTGATGTCGGCGGCGAGCGACGAGAGATACCGGGCTGCGCTCGGTCTGGCCTATGTCTGCCACTCCGGCGGCAATTCGCTGCTGAGGCTTCTCAAGACGTATGAGCCCGGAGGAGATCTGGAGCGCGCCGCAATCGCGACTGTTGGCAGAGGACGTGGCGGAAGCGGCCGTGCAGCGGTTTGTGAGATCGAGGCGGTGGGCAGGTGTGGCGGGAGGCGGAGGGCAGCTTGAAGGCGGCCGGGCTGCGGTTTGCGGCCTTCGGAACCCCCGCCTACCCGCAAGAATTGACGAACCTGTCCCATCCCCCCGTCGGGCTGTTCGTCAAGGGGGACGAGGAGAAGCTTGAAGCGCTGCTTAGACTTCCGCGGGTCACCATCGTCGGCACTCGGCGAGCCACCGCCTACGGCACGCGGGCCGCGCGCGAGATTGCCGCGGCGTTCGCCGCGCGGGGCATCGCCGTGGTCAGCGGCATGGCGCTCGGCGTTGACGGGCGGTCTCACGAGGCGGCCCTGGACGTGCGCGGTCTGACCGTCGCCGTGCTCGGGTGCGGGGCGGACATCGTCTATCCACGGCGCCATCGGGGCCTTGTACCAGCTCATAGTCGAAAAAGGGGTGGTGATGAGCGAGCTGCCTCCCGGCGCTCCCCCGGCGCCGTGGACCTTCCCCAACCGCAACCGGCTGCTGGCCGCGCTCGGCGACGCGGTGGTCGTCGTCGAGGGTTCACCCACCAGCGGCGCCATGCAGACCGCCGATCAGGGCGCTACTCTGGGCCGGCCGGTCTTCGCCGTGCCGGGTTCTATCTACGTCGAGAGCCACCGGGGCTGTAATCTGCTGATGCGAGACGGCGCGATCCCGGCCCTGGACCCGGACGCGACTGTAGAGGAGTTCCTTCTTCAAACCAGAATCGAGAGGGGAGAGCGTCGACCTCCGGAACGCGAAGCCCGGCTACCCGGCCGGGGAGCGGGCAGGATCCTTTCCGCGAACTGGTCGCGGCCGGGAGGGAGGCGATCCTCGAAGCCATGGAGGAGCAGCCTCGCTCTATCGACGCTCTGGTGCCCCGGACGGGGATGACCGCCAGGCGCCTGACCGTCGCTCTGGCGGAGCTGGAATTGGCCGGACTGGCCACAAGGGCCGGACCGGGACTCTACATCAGAGCGCCCTGAGTGAGAGGCGCGGCGGAGGTCGATGCAGGAAGCGGACGTGTCAGCGCGATCGAAAGCGCCGGCGGAGGTGGAAGGGGCCATCGCCGCCTTTCTGCGCGGTCTGATCGCCGCCGACTACAGCATGCGTACCATCAAGGCCTCGGCGACCGACCTCCAGCAATTCGCCTCCTTTCTCGGCGAGCGGGGCGTGGAGCGCCCGAGCGCCATCACCCGCACCGACGTGAGCGACTTCGCGGCGGCTCTCGCCGACCCGGGGCGCAACGGCGCCGTCTTCCCTCCCGCTGCCGTACGCCTCCGACCCAAAGAGGAGACGCAGAGGCCGTACGCGCGCAGCACCATCGCCCGCAAGCTGTCGGTCATCAGGAGCTTCCTTGGGGTTCTGCGAGGACAACGGCCTCATCGAGGCCAGCCCGGGGGCGGGAGTAGGGTCGCCCCGGGTGCCGCGGCGTCTTCCCCAGGTGCTGACCCCAGTCCAGACGGCCGATCTGCTCGAGGCCATGGGCGGCGACAAGCCCCTAGAAGTGCGGGATAGAGCGCTGTTCGAGTTGATATACTCAAGCGGATTGCGCTGTCAGGAAGTGCTGGACCTGCAGTTGCGGGACATCAATCTGGGGTCGCGTGAAGTTCGCGTCAAGGGCAAGGGGCGGAAGGTGCGGGTGATACCGGTGGGGGAGGTCGCGCTGGACGCATTGGAACGCTATCTACGCGAGGGGCGCTCCCGGCTGCTCAAGGAAGCCGCCCAGGACGATCACGTCTTCCTCAGCCGCACGGGACGCCCGCTCTCGTCGTCCGACGTGCAGCGGCGGCTTGCCCGGTATCTCGCCCGGGCGGGCGCTCCACGGGGGACGTCTCCTCACACCCTGCGCCATTCGTTCGCCACTCATCTGCTCGAGGGCGGGGCAGACCTGCGGGTCATCCAGGAGATGCTGGGCCACTCCTCGCTCCGCACGACACAGGTGTACACCCATGTCTCGGCGGCCCACCTCCGGCGAGCGTATCGCAAAGCGCATCCCCGGGCGTAGAGAGCGGCACTGATGATCGTCGACCCGACAAAGCAGCACGACATCGCTGAGTACTGGCGCCTCTACAAGGAGGAGCGCGATCAGCGGGCGCGCGATCAGCTGATCCTGGCCTACTCGCCTCTGGTCAAGTACGTAGCCGGCCGCATGAGCAGCGGGTTGCCGGCGCACATCGAGGAGGCCGACCTCGTCTCCTATGGCCTGCTGGGCCTGATCGGTGCGCTGGAGCGGTTCGACCTGTCCCGGAACATCAAGTTCGAGACGTACGCCATCTCGCGGATAAAGGGCTCCATCATCGACGAGTTGCGCGCACTCGACTGGGTGCCGCGGTCGGTGCGGAGTTGGGCCCGCAAGGTGGAGGCGAGCATCACCAGGCTGGAGAACCAGTTGACCCGCGCCCCCACCGACGAGGAGATCGCCGCCGACCTGTGCGTGGAGGTCGACGAGTTCCATGAGATCCTCAACCAGATCAGCTGCGCCTCGGTGGTGGCGCTGGACGAGTTCTGGGACGCGCCCGGTCAGGGGCAGGACAAGATCAACCTGATCGACACGATCGAGGACACGGACGCGCCCGACCCGTCCCGGGCCTACCGGAAGCAGGCGGTCAAGGAGATACTCGCGGCCGCTATCCAGCGCCTGCCCGAACGGGAGCGGATCGTCATAGGGCTCTACTACTACGAGGGCCTGACTTTGAAGGAGATCGGCGAGGTGCTGGGAGTCACCGAATCGCGGATATCTCAGCTCCACACCAAGGCCATCCTCCGGCTGCGGGGGCGGATCAAGGAAGACCTGGATCTCGACGCTCTCGTGCAGTGAGGCCCGGCCGGCCAGCCGCTATCCGGCGCCGAGCCACAAGCCGCCGCGGGCTTCAGCCGGGCGGCTTTTTCAGACTTTCTTATGGTAAACTCCTGCCGCTCAATACCAGCGATCCTGAGGACGAAGCGCGCCGGTGGTGCCGGGATACCGGTTCCGGAGCGAGCCTCGGGAGATACGTAACAAAACCAAGAGTGAGGTAAGCATGCCCGCAGCATCAATGAAGCAACTCCTGGAATCAGGAGTGCACTTCGGCCACCAGACTCGCCGGTGGAACCCCAAGATGAAGCCCTACATCTTCACCGAACGGGGCGGCATCCACATCATCGATCTTCAGCAGACCACCGTCCTTCTGGACCGCTCGTACGACTTCGTCCGCAATATCGCGGCCCGGGGCGGCACGGTGCTGTTCGTGGGCACCAAGAAGCAGTGCCAGGACATCATTCGCGACGAGGCCTCCCGCGTGGGCATGCCCTACGTGTCCCACCGCTGGCTCGGCGGCCTTGTTGACCAACTTCAGCACCATCGAGAAACGCATCCAACGCATGCACGAGTTGCGCAAACTGAAGGAAGAAGGCCAGCTCGGCCTCCTGCCCACCAAAGAGCGGATGGGCATGGAGCGCGAACTCGAGAAGCTCGAGATCAACCTGGGCGGCGTCAGCACCATGACCCGGCTGCCCGACGCGGTCTTCGTCGCCGACCCGAAGAGGGAAGCCATCGCCACCAAAGAAGTGACCAAGCTCGGCCTGCCTCTGATCGGGCTGGTCGACACCAACTGCGACCCCGACGAGGTCGACTACTTGATACCGGGCAACGACGACGCAATCCGCTCCTGCAGCCTGATCGTGAAGACCCTCGTCCGCGCCGTCGAAGAAGGCCGGCAGAAGTTCCAGATATCCGACTTCCTCGCTGCGGAAGCAGCCAGGGAGGCAGCCCAGGCTCAGGCCGCGCGGGCGTCTGAAGAAGGTCGCGAGGGCGGGGGCGACGGCGGTTCCCGTTCTCGTGACTCCCGGGGGCAGCGGCCGCAGTCCGGCGACCGTCGTCCCGGAGGCCCGGGCCGGCCTGGAGCCGGCCGCTCGAGCGGACCGGCGCGCCCAGCCGGGCGTGACGATGCGAGCAGCCGCCCGGCACCGGCGAGGCGCCCGAGCGCTCCGCGGCCCGCGGCCGCTTCTCGGCGCCTGCGGCGCCTGCGGACTCTCCGGCCGCGGCGGAGAAGCCGGCCGACGAAGTGCTCGGCGAGACCCGCGAAGAGGCCTGACCGAAGGAGCCGGGGGCCGATCGCCCTCCGGACCTCGACCCTGAGATCGCGCTGCGTCCGGGGATTTGAACGAACATTACCGTCTCGATGGAGGCAAGCGATATGAGTGTTGACGCTGGACTGGTGAAGAAGCTCCGCGACGCGTGCGGCGCGGGCATCATGGACTGCAAGATGGCCCTTACCGAGGCTGAGGGTGACATGGACGAGGCCCTCAAGATCCTGCGCAAGAAGGGCATGGCGACCGCCGACAAGAAGTCGTCGCGGGCGGTCAACGAGGGCATGATCGACTACTACATCCATCCCGGCGCCAAGGTCGGCGTGTTGATCGAGGTCAACTGCGAGACCGACTTCGTCGCGCGCAACGACGACTTCAAGGCCTTCGTCCACGACGTGGCCATGCACATAGCCGCTGCCAGCCCGCTGTGGGTCTCCCGCGAGGACATCCCCGAGGACACGAAGGCCGCCGAGATGGAGATCTACGCCGCGCAGGCGAAAGCCTCCGGCAAGCCGGAAGCCGTGATCGCCAAGATCGCCGAGGGCAAGCTGGGCAAGTGGTACGCCGATGTCGTCCTGCTCGAGCAGCCGTTCGTCAAGGACCCCGACAAGACTATCGAGGAACTGCGGCGCGAGATCGTCGCTAAGATAGGCGAGAACATCGAGATCCGGCGGTTCGCACGCTTCCGCGTGGGCGACGGGGTGGCCTAAAGAACACCCGCTGCAGTACAGAGGACCTCGGGGCGCTACCGGCGCCGCGAAGGTGAGCCGAAGCGAGGAGATATGACCCAGCAACCGGTGTGCAAGAGGGTTCTGCTCAAGCTCAGCGGCGAAGCCCTCATGGGTGACCTGCAATACGGCATCGATCCGGTGCGCCTCCGCGCTGTCGCCCAGGAAATAGGCCATGTGGTCGCCGGTGGCACCGAGGTGGCGATAGTCGTGGGCGCCGGCAACATCTTTCGGGGCGTGTCCGGCGCTTCCCAGGGCATCGACCGGGCCACCGCCGACTACATGGGTATGCTGGCCACGGTCATGAACTCCATGGCCCTGCAGGACGCCTTGCGCAAGTTCTCCACCCAGTCCCGGGTGCTCTCGGCCATCGCCATGCAGGAGGTCTGCGAGCCGTACATCCGGGGCCGGGCCATCCGCCACCTGGAGAAGGGGCGGGTGGTGATCTTCGCTGCGGGCACCGGCAACCCGTTCTTCAGCACCGACACCGCCGCCGCGCTTCGCGCGCTCGAGATCGGGGCCGAATGTCTTCTCATGGGCAAGAAGAAGTACGACGGGGTCTACAGCGGCGATCCCGAGACCGATCCGACGGCCACCATGATCGAGCAGATCACGCACCGGGAGGCGCTGGAGCGCGGCCTCCGCGTCATGGACTCGACGGCCTTCGCGCTTTGCATGGACAACGGGCTGCCCATCGTGGTCTTCAACATGAGCGTGCCGGAGAACATCCGGCGCGTGCTTCGCGGCGAGCGGGTGGGCACGATAGTCACAAGCGAACCGAACGGAAGGGGCTAGCATGATCAAGGAGCTCATTGCCGACGGCAAGAGGCGCATGGACAGCGCGGTCGAGGCGCTGCGCAACGAGTTCAACACCGTCCGGACCGGCCGGGCCTCCACGGGCCTGCTCGACCGGCTTCACGTCGACTACTACGGAGCGAGGACTCCTCTCAAGCAGCTCGCCAACCTCGCTACGCCCGATCCTCGTACCATCTCCATCACCGTCTACGACAAGAGCGCCGTCAACGCGGTGGTGCGGGCCATCCAGGAATCCGACCTGGCGCTGACGCCCAACACCGACGGTACGGTCATCCGCCTCAACATCCCTGCGCTGACGGCCGAACGGCGCAAGGAACTGGTCAAGCTCGTCAAGAACATGGCCGAAGAGGCGCGCATAGCGGTGCGCAACGTGCGCCGCGACGTCATCGCCGACCTCAAAGACCTGAAGAAGGAAGGCGAGATCTCCGAGGACGACGAGCACCGCGCCGAGGACGAGGTCCAGAAGCTCACCGACGGCTACGTCGAGAAGATCAACGAGCTGGTCCATCACAAGGAACAAGAGATCCTCGAGATCTGACGTGAAGGCACCCGCTTGGCTCACTCGGGTCCTGCCCGGTAGGCGGGGCGAAGTCCCCAAGAACGACGCAGACAGCGTGGGGGGGGCCAAGCCGTACCACGTGGCCATCATCATGGACGGCAACGGCCGCTGGGCGCGCCGCCGCCACCTGCCGGTCAGCGCCGGTCACCGCGCCGGAGTGCAGGCGGTCCGCCGCGTGATCGAGGAGGCGCGCGACCTTGGGCATGGGGCAGCTCACCCTGTACTCCTTCTCCACCGAGAACTGGAACCGCCCCGCCGAAGAGGTGGAAGGGCTCATGCGCCTCCACATCGAGATGATCGACTCCGAGGTGCCCACCCTGCACAAGAACAACTGCCGGGTGGTGTTCGTCGGGCGGCGGGACGGGCTGAGCGAGGAGCTCCTGGCGCGGATGGGGTGGGCCGAGGGATTGACCGCCGCCAACACCCGCATGATCCTCTTCATCGCCTTCAACTACGGGGGCCGCCGGGAGATCGTCGACGCGGCCCGGGACGCGGTGGCCGGCGGGGTGGACCCGGCCGGCCTCACCGAGACCGACATAGCCGCCCACCTCTACTCGCCGCTGATGCGCGACCCCGATCTGGTCATCCGCACCTCGGGCGAGAAGCGGCTCTCGAACTTCCTGCTCTGGCAGACGGCGTACTCGGAGCTGTACTTCTCCGAGAAGCTGTGGCCCGACTTCGGCAAGGCGGAACTGCGCCGGGCGCTCGACGACTACGCGGCCCGGGACCGGCGTTTCGGCGGGCGCGATGGGGACGACGATGCTTAGGTACCGCCTCCTGGTCGCCGCGGTCGGCATTCCCATCGGGGCTGGCCGCCATCATCCTCGGCGGCTACTACTTTCTCGGTCTGGGCTTGGTGCTCACGATCATCGGCCTGCACGAGTACTACACCCTGCTGCGACCCTACCGGCCCAATCTCCTCGTGGGATTTGTCGCGGGGATCGCCACGATCCTCGGCGCCTACTACTGGGGTCTCAGGGGCTGCTGGTCGGGCTCGTCGTGCTGATGATCCTCACCTTCTTCTGGTCCCTCGGCGGGGAACTGGGAGCCCACCTGGTGGGCCGCATGGCGCTCACCGGGTTCGGCGTCGTCTGGATAGCCATGGGCTTCGCGTACGTGCTGCTGCTCCGCGAACTCAACCACGGCATGGCGCTCACCATCCTTCTTTTGGCCTGCACCATGGTCAACGACACCTTCGCGTATTTCGTCGGGCGGGCGATCGGCAGCCACAAGATGGCGCCGCGCATCTCGCCCAAGAAGTCCGTCGAAGGGGCCATAGGCGGCATCATCGGGTCCGTCGTGGCCGCCGTCGTCGTCAAGATCTACTCGCCGTGGCTGCGGGTGGGGCGAAGCCGTGCTGTTGGGCCTGGCCATCGGGTTCGTCGGCCAGTGGGGCGACCTGTTCGAGTCGGCGGTCAAGCGGGACTTCCGGGTCAAGGACTCGGGCAAGATCCTGCCCGGGCACGGCGGCATCCTCGACCGCTTCGACGCGGTGCTGTTCGCCGGCTTCGTCACCTACTGGATGGCCATCGTTCTGCTCGGCGACGTGATCAGTGCGTCAAATGAAGCGCGTCATCGTCCTGGGGGCCACCGGGTCCATCGGCGTGCAGGCGCTCCGAGGTGGTCGCGGCCAGCAAGGACCTGACCGTCGTGGGCCTGTCCTGCGACCGGAACGTCAAGCTCCTGCTGGAGCAGGCCACCGCCCTGGGGGTCGACGACCTGGCTATCGCCGACGAGGGAGCGGCTGCGACCAGTCCCCGCCTCGCTCTATCCGGCGGCGAGGATCCGCATGGGGCCGGGCGGAGCGGCTCGGCTCGTGAGAGAGGTCGAGGCCGACCTGGTGCTGAACGCCATCGTGGGGTTCGCCGGCCTCGAATCGACGCTCGCCGCTCTCGAGGCCGGGCTGCCCGCTGGCCCTGGCCAACAAGGAGAGCCTGGTCTGCGCGGGCGGCCTGGTCACCGAGTTGGCGGCACGCCGGGGCGTGGCCATCCTGCCGGTCGATTCCGAGCACTCGGCCCTGTTCCAACTGGTCGCCGCGGCCGGGCTCGGAGGCGTGGACTCGCTGGTGATCACGGCCTCGGGCGGCCCGTTCCGCGGGCAAGACAAGCGCGCGAACTGGCGCGGCGTGACCCGGGAGGAGGCCCTGGCGCATCCCACCTGGTCGATGGGGGAGAAGATCACCATCGACTCGGCCACCCTGATGAACAAGGGCCTGGAGGTCATCGAGGCGCACCACCTGTTCGGGCTGCCGTACGAGCGCATCGAGGTGGTGGTGCATCCGCAGTCCCTGGTGCACGCGCTGGTGCGGCTGGTGGACGGGGCGCTGCTGTCGCATCTCGGCTCGCCCGACATGCGGGTGCCCATCGCCTTCGCGCTGCACTATCCCGAGCGGGTACACGTGGCCACGCAGAAACTGGACCTGGCGGCGGGCATCTCGCTCGAGTTCGCGGCGCCCGACGAGTCGACCTTCCCGGCCATCCGCCTGGCCCGGGAGGCCGGCGGCAAAGGGGATAGGTGCACCTGCGCGCTGAACGCCGCCAACGAGGTGGCCGTGCGAGCCTTCCTCGATGGCCGCCTAGGCTTTCTGGGTATAGCAGAGGTGGTGGAAGCGGTGATAGCGGCGAATGCGAGGCGGGCGCCTTCGGAACGTACGAAGAGGTGGCTGGCCGTCGATTGACGGGCAAGGCTCATGGCGGAACGCGTTTGTGCCGAAGTAGGCACGAGGTGAGATGAAATGACTAGTGTCATAGGCGTGATAGTGGCCATCGTGGGCCTGGGGTTCCTGATCCTGGCCCACGAGTTCGGCCACTTCATCGTGGCCAAGGCCACCGGCATGCGGGTGGAGGAGTTCAGCATCGGCTTCGGCCGCTACCTCGTGAGCAAGCGCATCGGGGAGACGGTGTACGGCATCTCCATGCTGCCGCTGGGCGGATACGTCCGAGTCACCGGCATGCACAAGGAAGAGTTCGAGGCCCGCATCGAGGAGGCCCGGGAGAAAGAAGCGGAGTAGCGGGCGGACGCAGGACCAGCCCGGACAAGAAGCGCAGGCGGCCCCAGGACCCGGAGGACCGGCTGGCGGGGCCGCGGGCGCTGACCGCCGACGAGATCGCGGCGACCCCGCTGGAGCGGCGGTACTACGCGCATCCGTTCTGGCACAAGGTCGCTGTTCATCATCGCCGGCGTCACCATGAACGTCATCGTGGCGTTCCTGCTCCTCTTCATCGTCGCGCTCTACCAGGGCGAGAGCATCGTAAGCACGACGCTCGAGAAGGTCGAGCCCGGGACCCCGGCGGCGGCGGCAGGCCTGCTGGCCGGGCGACCAGCGTCGTCAGCATCGGAGGCAAAGACGTCTCCGACTGGCAGGAGGTGCGGACCGAGATCCTGCACCCATCCCGGCGAGACCGTCACGATCGTGGTCGAGCGGGGCGGGCAGCAGACGCAACTGACTGCCGAGCTCAAGAAGCAGGAGGACGGCACCGGCTACCTGGGCGTGCAGCCCGGCGTCACCCACAAGGACCTGGGCTTCGTGGGGGCCTCGGCTACGCGGCGAAGACGACGGCGAGCATGGTCAAGCTCATCTTCGTCGGGCATCAAGATGATGTTCACCGGCCAAGCGCCGGTGACGGGGTCGCAGGGCCTGGCGGGGCCGGTGGGGATAATCCAGATATCGAGCGAGGCGTTCCAGGGCGGCTACTACCTGTCGCTGCTGGCGCTCATCAGCATCAACCTGGCCATCCTCAACATGCTGCCGGTACTGCCGCTTGACGGCGGTCACGTGCTGTTCAGCATCATCGAGCGCATACGGGGACGAGAGCGTTTCGCTCCGCGTCTTCGAGCAGGTCTCCATGATCGGCCTCATCATCTTCGTGGCGCTGTTCGTATTGGCGACGTCCAACGATATCGGCCGCATCTTCGGAGGCTGACCCGGGGGAATGGCGAGCCGGCGACAGGTGATGCTGGGCGGCGTGGCGATAGGCGGTGGCGCTCCTGTCTCGATCCAGTCGATGACCAACACCAAGACAGACGACGTCGAGGCCACCCTCGGTCAGATCCGGGCGCTGGCGACGGCCGGTGCGGCGGTGGTCAGAGTGGCGGTCCCCGACCCGGCCGCGGCGGCGGCCATCCCGTCTCTCGTGGCCGAATCGCCCGTACCTCTGGTGGCCGACATCCATTTCGACCACCGTCTGGCGGTGGCCGCCGTCGAGGCCGGCGTGGCGGGCATCCGCATCAATCCCGGCAACATCGGGGGGAAGGGCGCCGTTCGCGAGGTGGTCGAGGCGGCGAAGGAACACGGAACGGTCATCCGGGTGGGCGTCAACAGTGGCTCGCTGCAGCGGGACCTGCGGGACATGGAGGAGAGGGACGCCGCCGGAGCCCTGGTGGAATCGGCCGTCCGCTCGTGCGCTCTGCTCGAGGAGTTGGGCTTCGCCCGAATCAAGGTCTCGGCCAAGTCCTCGTCCCCGCTGGTCACCATAGCGGCCAACCGACTGCTGGCCGAGAGGGTGCCCTATCCGCTGCACCTGGGTGTCACCGAGGCCGGCACCCGCTGGGCCGGCTCCATCCGCAGTGCGGTCGCCCTCGGGATCCTGCTGGCGGAAGGCGTCGGCGACACCATCCGGGTGTCGCTCACCGGCGATCCCGTCGAGGAGGTCCGGGTGGCCCTGGAGATCCTGCGCAGCCTGGACCTGGCGCCCCGGGGACCGCGCGTCATATCGTGCCCCACCTGCGGCAGGACCGAAGTGGATCTCGAGACCCTGGCTCTGGAGGTGGAGCGTCGCCTGGAGGAGTCGGGCCTGGATCTCGAGGTGGCCGTCATGGGGTGCATCGTCAACGGGCCGGGTGAAGCCAGAAAGGCCGATTACGGCATCGCGGGCGGCGCGGGCGAGGGAGTGGTCTTCGCGCAGGGGAGACCGGTGCGGAAGGTGCCCCAGGACCAGCTCGTAGATGCCCTCTTTGCCGAGATCGCCCGCCGGTCAACGGGACTGGTAGACTGCTAGACTGTCTTTCGGGCGCGGCTGCACGCCGCGCCGATCTCACCGTTTCCGTTCGAGGAGGACCCGATGCGGGCCACGCAGCTCTTCATGCCCACGCTCAAGGAAGACCCAGCCGACGCCGAGGCGATCAGCCACAAGCTGATGGTGCGCGGAGGCTTCGTCCGTCAGTTCGCATCCGGCATCTACATCATGCTCCCGCTCGGGTGGCGGGTGATGCAGCGCATCTGCGCCATCATCCGGGAGGAGATGGACGCCATCGGCGCCAACGAGCTCTCGATGCCCACGCATGCACCCGGCCGACGTGTGGCAGGCGACCGGGCGCTACGACGCCATCGGCGACGAGATGTTCCGCCTGAAGGACCGGGGAGGGCGGAATATGGTGCTGGCAATGACGCACGAGGAGGTCTTCGCATGGCTCGCGTCGCGGGAACTGCGCTCCTATCGGGACCTCCCGCAGATCTGGTATCAGCTCCAGCTCAAGTTCCGCGACGAGCCTCGGCCGAAGGGCGGGGTGCTGCGGGTCCGCGAGTTCCTCATGAAGGACTCGTATTCGTTCGACATGGACGAGGCCGGTCTGGAGGTGAGCTACGCCAAGCACATAGGGGCGTACGACCGGATCTTCAGCCGCTGCGGCGTGGAGTTCCTCCGGGTGGAGAGCGATAGCGGCTTCATGGGAGGGGCGCAGGCCCACGAGTACATGGCGCCATCGGTCGCCGGCGAAGACCGCGTAGCGGTGTGCACGGCGTGTGGCTACGCTGCCAACGTGGAACTGGCGCGATCGGTGGCCGCGCAGCCGCCGGCACGGCCGGCCGCCGTCGAGGATGCGGGAGACGCCGCTGCGGGATCGTCGGCGCCTCGTGAGGTGCCGACCCCGGATCAGCGGACCATTGCCGAGGTCTCCTCGTTCTTGGGGATAGAGCCCTGGCAAGTCATCAAGTCGCTTGTCTACATATCCGAGGGCAACCCCTTGGTGGTCATGGTGCGGGGCGATCACGACCTGCACGAGAACAAGCTCGCCCGCTATCTGAAGGCCGATGTCCGCCCGGCCCGCCCCGAAGAGGTGCTCGAGGCTACCGGCGTGGAAGTCGGGTTCGTAGGGCCCCTAGGGCTGGCCGAGAAGGGCCTGCGGCTCATCGCCGACGAGACATTGCGGCCCGATGGCCCCGGCGGCCCGCGTGAGTACACGGCGGGCGCCAACAAGGCCCACACCCACGTCCGGGGAGTGATCCCGGGCCGCGACTTCCAGGCGGAGTACGCCGACCTGCGAGAGGCGGCGGCAGGCGACGCCTGTCCCGAGTGCGGAGAGCCCCTGACGATAGACCAGGTGATCGAGGTGGGGAACATCTTCAAGCTCGGGACGAAGTACTCGAAGCCCTTGGGCGCCACCGTTCTCGACGAGAGCGGCCAGGAGAGGCCGATCATCATGGGTTCGTACGGCATCGGCCCGGCCCGCATCGCGGCGGCCGCAGTCGAGCAGAACTGCGACGAGCGGGGCATCGTGTGGCCCAAGGCTATCGCCCCCTTCGACGTCCACCTCGTTCACGTGCAGCCGAAGGACCCGGTGCAGACGGAGGTCGCGGAGCGCATCTATCGCAGCCTGATCGCCGAGGGCTGGGACGTGCTGTGGGACGACCGCGAGGAGCGCCCGGGTGTCAAATTCGCGGACGCCGAGTTGATCGGATGTCCGGTCAGGGTGACAGTAGGCAAGAAGGCTGCTTCGGGAGTGGTGGAAGTGGAGCCGAGGGGGGCGGGATCGCGCGAGGAAGTGGCCGCGGAGGACTGCGCCGCGCAGGTGCGGCGGCTATGGGAGGCCGCGCACTAGTGGTAACATGGCGAGCCCTTTGGCGGGCTGCCGTCCGGCCATGCGCGGCCGGGACTACTTCCCCTGGGTGTAGCTGCTTTCCTTGCCGCGCCCAGAAAGCCCGTGTTATAATCGAGCGGCAAACAAAGCCAAGCTGTTGCGCGAAAGTGGGTGCAGATGGACCCACTTTTGTTTTTGAGTCGAGGCAGGCGTCGTGGCACTGACGGAGGAGTGGTTCCAGCAGGTCATCGACCGTGAGGTCGAGGACGTCGAGTTGGTCTTGCTGGAAGAGGCGGGCAATCGGAGGAATAAGATCCTGCGCCTCTACATCGATCGTCCGGGCGGTGTGAACCACGACTTGTGTGCGAAGGTGTCGACCGCGGTCGGCAAGGCCTTGGACGAGGTGGATGCTTATCGAGGGAGCCTACTCGCTCGAGGTGAGTTCCCCCGGCATAGAGCGGCCCCTGCGGAAGCGCAGCCATTTTGAGGCGCAGATCGGCAATAAGGTCTACGTCAAGACCCTGCAGCCGGTCGAGGGGAGCAAGGTCTGGCAGGGGATCCTGCTTGAAGCGGGAGAGAACGCGGTAGTCGTTGAGGAAGCGGGGCGCGAAGCGCGGATCCCCTTGGAGGAGATCGCGAGCGCCCATTTGATGTACGAGTTTTAGATAGGGGGAAGGGAATGAACAAGGAGACGATCGAAGCTCTGCGGCAGATCGAGAAAGAGAAGAGCATTCCCTTCGACACGCTCATAGAGGCTCTCGAGGACGCTCTCCATTCCGCCTACCAGAAGACGCCTCACGCCGTTCCGTTCTCCGAGGTGAGCATCGACCGCGATAGTGGTCAGATCCACGTGTTCGAGCTCATCTTCCCTCCCGGCGAGGAGCCGGCGGTGCAGGATGAGGAGACCGAGATCGACACCTCGATGGCCGAGCGCGTGGAGATAACCCCCGAGGACTTCGGCAGGATCGCGGCGCAGACTGCCAAGCAGGTCATCTATCAGCGCATCCGCGAAGCCGAGCAGGGCATCGTGTTCAAGGAGTACTCGCGGCGCGTCGGCGAGATCGTCACGGGCATCGTGCAGCAGTCGGACAGCCGCTACACCCTGGTGGATCTGGGCCGGGTAGAGGCCCGCCTGCCCAGGAGCGAGCAGGTCCCCACGGAGCGCTACGAGCACGGCATGCGCTTGAAGGCCGTCATCAAAGAGGTATCGCAGAATCCCAAGGAGCCGCCGATCGTCCTCTCGCGGCGCAGCGAGGAGTTGGTAAGACGGTTGTTCGAGCTCGAAGTACCGGAGATCTCCGACGGGTTGGTCGAGATCGTCGGCGTCGCCCGCGAACCGGGCTATCGCTCCAAGATCTCGGTCGTGTCTCACAGCGACGGGGTGGACCCGGTCGGCGCGTGCGTGGGTCCCCGGGGATCCCGGGTGCGCATGGTCGTCTCGGAGTTGCGGGGCGAGAAGATCGACATCATCCCCTTCGACGAGGAGCCCGCGCGATTCGTGGCCAAGTCGTTGTCGCCGGCCCGGGTGAGAGAAGTGATCCTCGACGACGACCGCTGCGAAGCGACCGTGGTGGTGCCCGACGACCAGCGCTCTCTCGCCATCGGCAAAGATGGCCAGAACGCCCGTCTCGCCAACCGGCTCACGGGTTGGAAGATCGACATCAAGTCCGAGACCGAGATGAGTGAGGATGACACCGTGTATGCCACGGCCGAACCGGAGCACAAAGTGGCGGACGGGCGCTGCCACTCGCTCACGGTGGGAGGCAAGCGCTGTCCCAACGCGGCCTTGCCCGGCAGTTTATACTGCGGGATAGCCGCGCATCAGGCCACCGGTGGCGGCGACTCCTGAGCGCCAGTGCATCGGGTGCGGCAGACGCGGGCCGCAGGGCGAACTCGTGCGGCTGGGCGTTGAAGAGCGGATCAATTCGACCAGGATGGTGGTCGCGGGGCGAGGACTGAAGGGCCGAGGGGCGTATCTTTGCGGGAAGCAGGCGTGCCTGGACCGGGCTCTCCATCGGAGGGCGTTCCAGAGGGCTTTCCGGGCCACGGTGGTAGTGGACGAGGATCAGGTACGAGAAGCAGTGCGAACGGCCGAGGCCGGGGAGTGACCGAATAGGACGGGTGACTTGTGGCGAAACGACGGGTTTACGACATCGCTAGAGACAGAGGTATGACGAACCAGGAAGTGCTGGATGTTCTGCGTGGTTCCGGGCTGGACATCAAGAGCGTCTCTTCGACTGTCGAAGATGCCGACATCGCTCGCGCGTTCGCTCCCACGATCAATCCCGGGCGGAAGGCGCGCGCAGCAGCAGCGGCGCAGCCCCCGGTTGCAGCTCCGCAGCCCATGAAACCGGCCTCAGAGGAGAAACCGGCCTCAGAGGAGAAGCCGGCGCCAGCAGAGAAGCCGGCGACCCCCAAAGGACCTTCCGCTGCCGCGAGCCCGGCGGACGCGGCACCCGAACAACAGGAACTGCCGCTGCCCGTGGCAGCGGCGAAGCCGCCGGTCACCAAACCCGTCTCCGCGGCAGCGGCCGGCCCGAAGCGGGAACCTGCGGCACCTTCTCAGGCGGCCTCACCCCCGCCGGAACAGCTGCCTGCGGGCCGTCCCGAAGGGCAACGCCCGGAGGGTACCCGTCCCGAGGGGCCCAGGCCGGCGCCGCGGAAGCCACCGCTCCATCCTCGGGCAAGACCGCGCCTTGAGGATATGCCGACCGTGGTCGGCCCCGGTGTGCCCCTGCGCAAAGGGGCCAAGCCTTCGGGCAACGTCGTGACCAAAGAGGAATTGGAACGGATCCAGGCCGAACAGGAAGCGCGGGCGGAAGCTGCACGCAAAGCGGCCGCGGCCGCTCCGCCGAAACCCGCTCAGCCCGTGGGCGCGCCCCAAAGGGGGCCTGCTGCGCCTCGTCCGGCGGCGCCGCCGCCGGGGGCAGCCCGCCCGCCGTACCGTGCCCCCGGTCCGCCGCGGGACACGGCCGACCACCGCGACCGGGCATTCCGCCCCGTCGCGGCTGCGGCGCCCGAAGTGTGGGTGGACCCCGCCGAACCGGTCGCGCCGGCTGCTACGCCGCGCCCCGCCGGCCCCTCGCGGGTCCGCCGAGGTGACGACAAGCCCGCGCGCCGGAGGGTCATCATCGACTCGCAGGCGGGTCGCAAGGGCGGCAGAGGCGGGCCGCGCGACCGTCGTAACGGTCCCATCGGCGACGTGGACAAACCGGCGATCAAGAAGAAGGCGTTGCCGGGGACGGAGACCCCGGTCAAGGTCAAGAGCGGCGCGAGCGTCAAGGATCTGGGCGAAGCACTCGAGATCAGCGCGGGCGAACTCATAAAGACCCTGCTCAAGCTGGGCGAGATGGTAACCATCACCCAGTCGCTCTCCGACGATGCCATTGTGATCCTCTCCGAGGAATTCGAGCGCCAGGTCGAGATCGAGCATGCCGAGGAGGAGAAGGAGGGGGCCGACCAGTTCGTGGACGATCCCGCCGACCTCACTCCCCGTGCGCCGGTGGTCACCATCATGGGCCACGTCGACCACGGCAAGACCTCGCTGCTGGACGCCATCCGCGAGACCGAGGTCGTCAAATCCGAGGCCGGCGGCATCACCCAGCATATCGGGGCCTACCAGGTGACCCACAACGAGAGGAAAGTCACTTTTCTCGACACCCCGGGTCACGAGGCCTTCACCGCCATGCGGGCCCGCGGCGCCAAGTCGACCGACATCGCGGTCATCGTAGTGGCTGCGAACGATGGGGTCATGCCACAGACGCTCGAGGCGATCAGCCACGCCAAGGCCGCTGAGGTCCCCATGGTGGTCGCCATCAACAAGATGGACCTCGCCGACGCCAACCCCGATCTGGTCAAGAAGCAGCTTGCCGACCAGGGCCTGGTACCCGAGGCGTGGGGCGGCGAGACCGTGATGGTGGAAGTCTCGGCCAAGCAGAAGACGAACCTCGAAGATCTGATGGACATGATCCTTCTGGTCGCCGAAGTACAGGAGCTCAAGGCCAACGCCAAAGCGCCCGCATCCGGCGTCGTGATCGAGGCTCAGCTCGACGTGGGTAGGGGTCCCATGGCGACCGTCCTCGTGCAGCGCGGCACCCTTCGGGTGGGCGACGCCATCGTGAGCGGCGAAGCCTACGGCAAGGTCAAGGCGATGTTCGACTTCACGGGCGTGGCCCTGAGTAAGGCTACCCCGTCGGTGCCCGCGCAGGTCCTCGGCTTCAACACCCTTCCCGCCGCGGGCGACTTCGTCATGGTGGCGGGCGACGAGCGAGAGGCCCGGCAGCGCGCCGATCAGCGCACCACCCGGCTGCGCCAGGAGCAACTGGCCAAGAGCCGTAGCGGCGCGAGCAGCCTGGACGAGTTCTACCGGCGCCTTAAGGAAGGCCGGGTCAAGGAACTGCCGCTGATCATCAAGGGTGACGTGGGCGGTTCGGTGGAGGCGCTGGAAGAGGCGCTCCGCAACATCACCCATCCCGAGGTCAAGGTCGAGGTCATCTTCGCCGGCGTCGGCGGCATCAACGAGTCCGACATCATGCTCGCGTCGGCCTCGAAGGCCGTGGTCATCGGCTTCAACGTACGTCCGTCGGTCGCTGCCAAAGCTCTCGCCGAGCAGGAGGGCGTGGACGTGCGCACGTACCGGGTGATCTACAAAGCCATCGAGGATGTCGAGGCGGCTCTGGTCGGTCTGCTCGAGCCCGAGAAGGTCGAGGAGGAAATGGGATCCGCGGAGATCCGCCAGGTCTTCCGGGCGTCGAGGATCGGCACAATCGCCGGCTGCTACGTCCTGACCGGCAAGATCGTCCGCTCAGCGAGGATCCGTCTTGTGCGCGACGGGAGCATCATCCACGAGGGCAGCATCGGGTCGCTGAAGCGGTTCAACGACGACGTGCGCGAAGTGCTGGCCGGTTACGAATGCGGGCTGCACGTAGATGGGTATGACGATATCCACGAAGGCGACATCGTAGAGGCATACGAGATCAAGGAAGTTGCCCGTACCCAGTAGGAGCGAGAAGGGCTACGTCGGTATCCTCTCGGCCGAGTTGCACTTTCCCGAGAGCGGCTCCCTCAAGAGCAAACGTATGCACCTGAGACGTGTGCGTGACCAGGTGACCAGGCGTTTCGGGGCGACGTTCGCGGAGGTGGGGCATCAGGATCTGTGGCAGCGGTCGCGAGTGGTCATCGCTGTGGCTGCATCCGACCTGCAGGTTCTCGAGGGGACACTGGACAAGGTCAAGGCGTATCTCGACTCGCAGGAGTGGGTACTGACCTTCTGTAGCACCGAGGTGGTGGACGTAGATGCGTGACGTGGCGTCGTATCGCATGCGCCGGGTGAACGAGGCGATCAAAGAGATCATCGGGACCGCGCTGACCCATGATCTGAAAGATCCGCGGATAGGGTTCGTCACCTTGACGGGCGTCGAGGCCGCGCCCGACTTGTCCCGCGCGAAGGTCTTTGTCTCGGTGTACGGCAAGCAGGCGGAAAAGGACGCCACTCTGGAAGGCCTGCGGGCCGCCCGGCCGTACCTGCAGAGGCTGATCGCCGACGAGCTGAAGACCAAACGGACACCCACTCTGCAATTCGTCTACGACGCCAGCGTCGACCAGGGGATGCGCATCCAGGCCCTTCTCAAGTCGAGTGGGGCGGCCGATCTGCCGGCCCTCGAAGACGATGCGGGCGAAGGCGCCCCGGGCGCCGGCGACCCCGCCGGCAAGGACGAGTGACGGCGCGGTGGCCGGACGGAGGGTGACGGCGGCCGAGGTGGCGGATCGCCTCTGCCACGAGAGTCACGTGCTGGCCGTCTCCCACGAATCTCCCGATGGCGACGCTCTCGGCTGCCTTTCGGCGTTCCTACTCATGTGCGAGCGCCTCGGCATCCCGTACCTCGCCTACGTGCCCGGAGAGGCTCCCTTTCCGGCCGAATACCAGTTCTTGCCCCGGTTGCACGACGTGGTCCGAGGGCCGGTACCCACGCTCGGTCCCGAGACGACGATCTACCTACTCGACTGTGCCTCGCTTGCCCGTGGAGGCTTCCAGCAGTTCGGAGAAGGCACCACTCTGGTCACCATCGACCACCACCAGGACAATCCGGGTAACGCCGATCTGAATCTCCTGGAGCCCGAGGCGGCCTCGACCACCGCGATCCTCTACGAGATATTCCGGGCGGGGCGCTTTCCCATCGACGTGCAGATCGCCGCTTGCCTCTACGTGGGCCTGGTGACCGACACCGGGCGCTTCCAGTATTCCAACACGAACGCTCAGGCGCACAGGATGGCGGCGGAGCTACAGGAAATCGGGCTCGACGTAGCGGCTATCTCCCGGCAGGTGTACGAGACTGTCCCGCTGCCCAAGCTGCGTCTGTTGGGCATAGCGCTGCAGCGTATGGAGTTGAAGCAGGGCGGCGTTGTGGTGACATCCTGGCTGCGGGAAGAGGATTTCGCGGCCGCCGGGGCGGACGACGGCCACGCCGAGGGGATCATCGATACGCTCCGCCAGGTGAGGGGGGCCGCCGTTGCCGTGCTGGCCCGGGAGAGGGCCCGGGGCGGAGGGGTCGAGACGAAGGTGAGCCTCCGGTCTATGGACGGCAGGGTGGACGTGTCCGCTATCGCCCAGATCAAAGGGGGCGGCGGGCACAAGCAGGCGGCCGGCTTCACCACCGTCGGCGACGTCAACGAGGTCCTGCAGTGGACAGAGCGGCAGCTTCAGAGCGTCTTGTGACCGTTGCGGGTCCTGCACCAATACCTGCCCGGGTCATCTTGCTCGACAAGCCCGTCGGCCCTACCAGTTTCGACATGGTGCGGGCTGCCCGCCGCGGGATGCGGGGGCGCGTAGGTCATGCGGGCACGCTCGACCCGTTCGCGACCGGCCTTCTGTTGATCATGGTCGGCTCCGCGACGCGGATCTCCTCCTTGCTCATGGGATTGCCCAAGGAGTACGACCTGCTCGTGCAGTTCGGCTCTGTCTCCTCTACCGGCGATCCCACGGGAGAGATCACCTTTACGCGGGCCGATGGCAGCCCGGCAGGGACGGTGACCGCACCCGACGTAGTGGGCGTACTCGACCGGTTCAGGGGCCGGATCAAGCAGCGGGTCCCGCTTACCTCCGCCGTGAAGGTGGACGGTGAGCCTCTCTACAAGAAAGCTCACAGAGGGGAGACTGCCGACACGCCCGAGCGGGAGGTCATGGTGTACGACCTCACGTTGGTCGACTTCGACGAGGCCGCTCAGACCGCCAGGCTGTTGGCGCTGACCGGCAGCGGCACCTACGCCCGGGCCCTTGCCATGGATATTGGCGAAGCTCTCGGCTGCGGCGGCTACGCGGCCGCCCTACGCCGGACCCGCGTGGGGGTGTTCTCGGTGCTGGATGCGCTGGCGCCCGTCGAGCTATCCCCTCGACGCTACCAGGAGGGGGGCCGGGGGGTGCTCAGCCTCGACCAGGCCCTGGCGTTCATGCCCGGGCGCGAGTTGAGCGAGGCCGACGCCCGCCTGGCGGCGAACGGCAACGAACTGCGGGACGCGCCGGCCGGGCGTTTCCGCGTTTACGGTGCCGGACGTTTGCTGGGTGTCTACGAGGGGACGGGAGAGCGGGCGCGGCCGCTGGTCGTCTTCCCGGAGGCTGTATGACGTTGCGTATATACAACTCGCTCGCCGAGGTAGCCGACCCCCCCTCTACTGGTCGGGTGGTCGCGATCGGCGTGTTCGACGGGGTGCACCGCGGCCACCGGGAGATACTGGTGAGGGCTGTCGACGCTGCCCGGGCGGCCGGCGCGGCGTCGGCGGCGGTGACCTTCTACCCCCACCCGGAAGCGGTCCTGCGCCGCGGATCGGCACCGCCGATGCTGACGCCGCCGGCCCGTAAAGCGGAACTGCTGGAATCGCTGGGGCTGGACGAACTGGTGGTCGTGCCTTTCGACAGGGACTTCGCCCAGCTCACGCCGGAATCGTTCTGCAGCGCAGTGCTCTCCGAACATCTGGGCGCGCGCGCGGTGTTTGTGGGCGAGAACTTCCGGTTCGGCCACGCGGGGGCGGGAACGCCGGCCGACCTTCGCCGGTACGGCCGCTCGCACGGCTTCGAAGTCGTCGCGGTCGGCCTGGCGCGCGCGGGCGACGAGGTGATCTCGAGCACGCGTATCCGCGAGCTGCTGAAGGCGGGCGACGTGGCCGAAGCTGCCCGCCTCCTGGGTCGCCCTCACCGCATCGAGGGGACCGTGATCAGCGGTTTCGGTCGCGGAAGGGGCCTTGACGCTCCGACGGCGAACCTTACTCCCACGCCAGAAATGGCCCTTCCCAGGCTTGGGATCTACATAACCAGATCGACAGTCGACGCAGCGGAGTCGTACCGATCGGTCACGAGCGTGGGCACCAACCCGACCTTCCAAAGCGATCGCAAGATCCGGGTCGAGACCCTTCTTCTGGACTACTCGGGGACGTTGTACGGATCGCTCCTGGCCGTCGACTTCCTAGAGCGGATCCGGGGCCAGCGGACCTTTCCCGACGCAGACTCTCTCGCGGCGCAGATCAGGCGGGACGTGGAGGTGGCCCGGGCGTACTCCGGCGATGGCGGAGCGGCAGGCGAGGGCCCCGCCTAGTCGGCCGAAAGAAACGCTTCCCAGGTCTCGCTTGCGGGGCAGCCGGCGCCGGCATACACTAGGCGTGAACGCAAGGGGGTAGGTCGTGGCCATCGTCGCCGCCATCGTAGTCGCTCTCCTCATGCTCAGCCCCGGGATAGGGCTTTCGTGTGCCGGTCCCTGGCCTCTGGGGGACGCGGGATGCGGATCCACCGCGGATCAGTACGAGCCTAACGACGAGCTCCAGGCGGCTACGCCTCTCCCACCCGGAACTCCGCTGTCGGCTTCGATCGGCCGGGGCGGCTCGCGCGGTGACTTCGACATCTTTCAGTGCGACGCACCGGGCTCGGTCGGGTCGGGGCGCTTCCGCGTGGAGGTGGAGAGCGACCATGCCCAGGACCTCGAAGTGCAGGTGGGCGCCAGTATCCCGGGTGTGTTCGAGGCCATCACCTGGCCCGGGTGGCAGCCGGTGACGACCGGGAACGTGATCACATTGCAAGGGGAGCTGCGCAAGGGCACCGTCCTCATATTCATCACCGGCAGCCGGCGCGTGGACTACGTGGTCCGTATCGTGTGGGAGTAGCGGCCGACCGGTACTGGGGAGTGCAGACGTAGCGCGTCTTGGCCCCTGCTGCAATCCTTGCACCTCCTTGCCGACGGATGCCGCAGCTTTGGCCGATATCTGACGGCCGGGTTGAAGTCCGACCGCAGCCGGCTGCAGCGGAGATCGCCCTGCAAGCCTTCAGAAACGACCTCAGTCTGAGGGAGGCCGCCATCTCCCTTGGTCGCGTCACCGCCGAGGATTTTGACCGCATTGTCGATCCGGCGGAGATGCTCGGCTTCGAGGGGTAAGCTGCCGATAAAGGACGCAGATAGGGAGTGTGCCGGCCGGAAAACACGTGATAGTCTGAGGCCGTCATTCTGCGGGTTCCCGCCTAATTGTGGGCATGAGGAGGGGTTTTTGTGGCACCTGCGAGCGCTGTCGCGTCCGGTAGTCGGTGGTGGGGTAGGTCAGTTCTTCGCAGGCTCGCCGGGCCTGCTGCGTTCGCTGCCCTGACACTCGTCGCCTTGCTGATTCTCGTCCCGGCCGGGAGCGCCCTGGCAGCGGAGCCTCCCACCATAACCGCGATCGCCCCTTCATCCGGACCGACCACCGGGGGAACCAGCGTTGTTATCACCGGTACCGGGTTCGCGGGGCTTTCGGGCACTTCGGCCGTCTCCTTTGGAGGCACGGATGCCGCGAGCTACACGGTGCTCTCGGAGACGCAGATCACGGCCGTCACCCCCGCGCACGCCTCCGGGACCTTGCATGTGACCGTGACGGCGGCGGGAGTACCGAGCTCGAACACTTCTGCGGACTCTTTCATGTTCATGACCCGCTACGACCAGACCGACTCGCGGCTTGGGCGCTCGGGTACGTGGGCGACATTCTCCACCTCCAAGGCTTGGAAGGGCAGTTACGGCAGGGCGAGCGCCAACGGGGCGTCGGTCACGATCACGTTCAACGGTACGAGGCTGGACTGGATCGCCATGAAAGGCACGACTACCGGAATAGCCGACGTGTACCTGGACGATGTGTTCGCGCAGACGATTTACCTGGCAAACCCTACGGCTGTCTACCAGCAGAAGGTGTGGTCCACCGGCGACTTGAGCAACGGCATCCATAGGGTCAGAATTGTCCGGAGTTCGGCGAGTGCGTCGGGCAAGTACCTCACCATCGACGCGGTGGACGTCATCGGTACCATCGTGGGCACCGGGAGGATCGAGCAGACCGACACGCGTCTAGCCTACACCGGGACGTGGGCCACGTTCGCTACGAGCGGGGCTTCCGGCGGTAGCTACCGACAGGCGAGCACTAGTGGGGCGTCGGTGACGATGGAGTTCAACGGCACCTACCTGGCCTGGATCGCCACCAGAGGGACAACGCTCGGCGCGGCCTGGGTCTCGCTCGACGGCGCCGACGCCACCAGGATCGATCTGGCGGCCACGGCGACCGCACACCAGCAGAAGGTGTGGAACGCCGGCGAACTCGCCCTCGGGCGCTCACCGGTCAAGATCGAGGTGACGGACGGCAAGAACCCGGCTCCGGCACGTACGTCAGCATCGACGCGTTCAACCTGCGGGGGACCTGACCCAGGCGTACGTGGTGAACCGCTACGAGCAGACAATCCGCGACTTGCTCTACTCCGGCACCTGGTCCACCTTCTCCGGGGCTTCCGCATCGGGCGGCGACTACAAGGCGGCTACCAGCGGCGGCTCCCTGGTCAGCGTGACCTTCACCGGTGTGCGTCTGGATTGGATAGCCACTATGGGCCCGGGGATGGGGATCGCGGTCGTGTCCGTCGACAAGGCTCCCGTCAGCGTCGACCCCTGCGCGACGGCGACGGCGTATCAGCAGAAGGTCTGGTCCACCGGGACCGCTGAGCGGCAAGCACACGGTCCAGATCTCGTGGGACGAGGGCAACGCCTCAGGGCCTATATCAGCCTCGACGCGTTCGACGTGCTCGGTACCCTGCCGTGCCCAGGCTACGTTCACGACCGAACAAGTCGAAATGGGTCGAGCAGAGGCTGACGGACCTCTCCTACCTCCCGGGGACGATCGATGGGGTCATCGACTCCAAGACGCGTGGCGCGATCACCGCTTTCCAGAAGTGGGAAGGGATGACGAGGGACGGTAACCTCAGCGCCGCCGTCTGGAACCGGCTGCAGACGGCCAGCCGGCCCACGCCGTCCAAGAGCGGTGCCACCAACCCCTGGATAGAGGTCAACAAGACCAAGCAGGTGCTTCTGTACTGCAAGAACGGCGCAGTGGTCTACACCCTGCACGTCTGCACCGGGAGCGCAAGCGTGGGGATCGTCACCCCTTCGGGCACCTTCAAGGTGCTGCGCAAGACGGTGTAGACCAGCTCGCTGCTATCTGCCGATGTACTTTCGGCCTTCGCCGAGCGTCATCGCCATCCACGGCTATCCGAGCGTGCCGACGGCTCCCCGCGAGCCACGGCTGCGTCCGCACCCAGCTTGGGACGAGGACGTACCTCTATCCGCTGAGTCCCCGTGGGGACGTACCTCTACATCTACTAGGGCGGCGACGCGGGAGCAGCAGCGTCATCGCCGCGCGGCGCGCGCCACGCGGCCCCGCGGCGCCTCGACTTCGCCTCCCTGTGGTACCCTACATCACCGCACCGGAGCGAAGTGCGCTCCGGCGAGGTGGACGCGCGCGGTTAGCCGCGCCACCAGCATTGAAACCTGCATCTCGGCTTGGACCGCAGCGTCCCGGCTGGGGGCAAGGAGCCCAAGGAGGCCATGCATGCTCAGCAAAGATCGCAAGACCGAGATCATCGACCGGTTCAAGAAGCACGAAGTCGATACCGGCTCGCCGGAGGTGCAGATAGGCATCCTCACCGAGCGCATCAACGTTCTGACCGAACACCTGAAGACCCACTCCAAGGACCACCATTCGCGCCGTGGCCTGCTCAAGATGGTCGGGCACCGGCGGCGCCTGCTCGGATATCTGCAGAAGCAAGACGTCGAGAGGTACCGGACGGTGGTCAAGGATCTGGGTCTGCGCAGGTAGTACGGTTTGTCGGAAAGAAGCGGCAGCGAAGAGAGAATCGGCAGGATAGAGGGCCACGGAGGCCCTCAGACGGGAGTAAAGAAAGTGGCAAGTGGAGTAAGCACGACAGAGGTAACGGTAGGCGACAGGAAGATCAGCTTCGAGACGGGGCGACTGGCTAAGCAGGCGAGCGGAGCCGTGGTCGTCCGCTTGGGCGACACGATGGTGTTGGTCACGGCCGTTGTGGCCGCTACCGAGCGCAACGTTGACTTCTTCCCCCTCACGGTCGACGTCGAGGCGGGTATGTACGCAGCCGGGAAGATCCCTGGCGGCTTCATCAAGAAGGAAGGGCGGCCGAGCGATCAATCGATCCTCAACGCGCGGCTGATCGACCGGCCGATCCGGCCTCTGTGGCCCAAAGGCTTCAACCGTGAGACCCACATCGTGGCCACGGTGCTCTCGGTAGACAGGAAGAACCCCTACGATGTGCTGGCCGTTACCGGCGCTTCGGCGGCGCTCTGCCTGTCTGAGGCCCCGTTCGGGGGGCCGGTGGCCGCGGTGCGGGTGGCCAAGGTCGACGGCGCCTGGGTGGTCAACCCCACCTATGAGGAGATCGACCAAAGCCCCGTCAACCTTGTAGTGGCGGGCACGAAGGACGCCATCGGCATGGTGGAGGCCGGGTGCGAGGAGGTCGACGAGGCCGATATCATCGCCGGGCTCGAGGTCGCGCACGAGGCCATCAAGACGCAGGTAGCGGCTATATCGGCCTGGGCCGCCGAGGTGGGCGTGCCCAAGATGGAGTTTGCGCCGAAGCTGCCCGACCGGGCCGTCATGGACAAGATCAAAGCGCGCGTAGGCGCCCAGATCCAGGCGGCCTCGACCGTGCTGGACAAGCACGGCAGAGCCGACGCTCTGGCCGCCCTCAAACAGGAGTTGGTCACGAACTGGGCCCCCGATGGTGCGTCCGACGAACAGATCGCCGAAGCAGCCCAGGTCTCCAAGGCCTTCGACGCCGTGGAGAAGGAAGCCGTCCGGCATGCCATCGCGGTCGACAAGAAGCGGCCCGACGGCCGCGGGGTCGACGAGATCCGGGCTATCAGCTGCGAGGTGGGCGTCGCTCCGCGCACTCACGGTTCGGGCCTCTTCACCCGGGGCCAGACCCAGGTGCTCACCCTGCTCACGCTGGGCGCCGCCCGCGACGAGCAGCGTGTCGACGGCTTGGATATCGAAGAGTCCAAGCGCTTCATGCATCATTACAAGTTCCCGCCGTTCAGCGTGGGGGAGACAGGCTTCATGCGCGGTCCCGGCCGGCGCGAGATCGGCCACGGCGCCCTCGCCGAGCGGGCTCTCGTCGAGGTCGTCCCCGACGAAGAGAAGTTCCCATACACCATCCGCCTGGTCTCCGAGACTCTCGAGTCGAACGGGTCCAGCTCCATGGCCAGCGTCTGTGCCTCCACACTGGCTCTCATGGACGCCGGGGTGCCGATCGCCAGTCCGGTGGCCGGCATCGCCATGGGCCTCATCAAGGAGGGTGACGACTACGTGGTGCTGACCGACATCGCCGGGGTGGAAGACCACCTGGGCGACATGGACTTCAAGGTCGCCGGCACCGACAAGGGCATCACCGCTCTCCAGATGGACATCAAGATCACGGGCGTGACGTTCGAGATCATGCGCGACGCCCTGGCTCGCGCCCGGAAAGCGCGGCTGTTCATTCTCGATCGCATGGCCGAAGTGCTCAGCGGCCCGCGGCCCGAGCTGTCCGATTTCGCGCCGCGCATCGCCACCATCCGCATCGACCCCGAGAAGATCGGCGCGGTCATCGGCAAGGGCGGCGAGACCATCCGCGGCATGGAAGCCGAGTTCGAGTGCACCATCGACGTTGCGGAAGACGGCCTCATCAAGGTCTTCGCCACCGACGGCAAACTTGGCGACGGCTGCATCGAGCGTATCGGCCTTCTGACGAGGGAGACCCAGGTGGGCGACATCGTGGAGGGCCGGGTAGCGTCAACGACCTCCTTCGGCGCTTTCGTCACGCTCAAGCCGGGTACCGACGGTCTGGTCCACATCTCGCGGCTGGCCGATCATCGCGTGAACGTCGTCGAAGACGTTGTCAACCGTGGCGACCTGGTGCGGGTGGAAGTCCTCGACGTGCAGATGCAGGGCGGCAAGGAGAAGATCAGCCTGCGGCTGCTCGAGAATCTGTCTCAGAAGGAAGGTTAGTGTCGCCTGACGAGTACCGCCTGGAGCATCTCCCGAACGGCCAGCGGCTGGTCACCGAGAAGCTCGACCACCTGAGATCGGTGTGTCTGGGCTTCTGGATCCCCGCCGGTTCTCGGGATGAGCCCGGTGCGCTCGAAGGCGCTTCACATTTCCTCGAACACCTCCTCTTCAAGGGGTCGTCGAAGTACACGGCGGAAGAGATCGCCCAGGTCTTCGACACCCTTGGAGGGGAGCTGAACGCCAGCACATCCCGGGAGTACGTCGTGGTGTACGGCCGCTTCTTGGATGACCAGCTTGCCGTCGCCATGGACGTCATGGCCGACATGCTGATCACCCCGACGTTCGCTGACCTCGACCGTGAGCGGGAAGTCATCCTGGAAGAGATCGCCATGGTGGAGGACTCTCCTCAGGACCTCATCCACGACGTCCTGGCGGAAGTCGTACTCGACGGCCACCCGCTCGCGCATCCGATCCTCGGCACCCGGCAGAGCATCGCCGACGCCTCCGAGGAAGAGATCCGGGGCTATCACCGTCAGCGCTTCCAGTTCAGCGACATGGTCGTTGCTGCCGCGGGCAACGTCGCCCACGACGCGGTCCGCGAGTTGCTGCTCGAGCGGCAACTCGCCTCGAACGGCGTCGAGCCCAAGCGCGCGCCGGAGCAGCCGGCCGTGAAGCCTCGCCGCCGTTTCGTGGAGAAAGAGACAGAACAGATGCACGTCTGCCTCGGCGGGGTAGGACTGGCCCGCGACAACGAGCGCCGCTTCCAGCTTTCGGTCCTCGACAGCCTTTTCGGGGGCTCGCTCAGTTCCAGACTCTTCCAGGAGATACGGGAGAAGCGGGGCCTGGTGTACAGCGTGTATTCGTTCTCGAGCCTCTACCAGGAGACCGGACTCACCGGGCTCTACTTCGGCTGCCGGCCCGAACGCCTTGAAGCGGTCATGGACACGGTCGGCCGGGAGTTGCTGCGCCTAGTCACCGAACCGGTGCCGGACGACGAGCTCCAGCGGGCCAAAGAGCACTTGAAAGGGCGCATGATCCTCGGCCTGGAGAGCACCTCCAGCCGGATGACCCGCCTGGGCAAAGGGGTGTTGACCGGCACCGAGATACTGTCGCTCGACGAGTTGGCCGAGCGAATCGAGGCGGTCACGCCCGAACAGGTTCTCGAACTCGCCTCCGAGGTCTACCGGCCGGCTCAACTGTCGGTCGTGGGCATCGGGTCGGACCAGTCGCAGTTCGAAGGGGTCGTCCCGGAGGACTGTCTGGCCGGCTTGGCCTAGGAGCGGAGCAGATGCACGAGAAGATGAAGGTCAAGGTCGCCGTCTGCGGGGCTCTGGGGCGGATGGGCCGCACCACCTGCGAGGCGGTCGGCGCGACGCTGAGTTGCTGCTGGTGGCGGCTGTGGACACCGGCTTCGGCAACGGGGCCGTGTCCCTGCTGGGGCCGGAGAAGGACTTTGCCGGCCTGGACGACGCGCTCCGGCAGGTCGACGTCGACGTTGTGGTCGATTTCACCGTACCCGCGTCGGTGCGGGCCAACGTGCTCACCTGTCTCGAGCATCGGGTGGCAGTGGTGGTCGGCACCACAGGGCTGGGGGCGGCGGACCTGGCGGAGATCGAGAAGGCCACGGAACGGCAGACCACGCCGGTGCTGGTCGCGCCGAACTTCGCCATGGGCGCCGTGCTCATGATGGAGTTCGCCAAGCAGGCGGCCCGGCATTTCCGGGCCTGCGAGATCGTCGAACTGCACCACGACAAGAAGCTCGACGCGCCATCCGGTACCTCCAGACTCACGCGGCTGCGCATCGAGGAGACGTGGAGCGAGACCGGCCTGGAGAAGGAGGTCCCCATCCACAGCGTCCGCCTTCCCGGTCTTGTCGCCCACCAGGAGGTCCTCTTCGGCGGGCTCGGGGAGACCCTTACCATCAGGCACGACTCCCTCTCCAGGGAATCGTTCATGCCCGGGGTGCTTCTGGCCGTCAAACGCGTGCGTTCTCTGCAAGGACTCGTCGTCGGTCTGGAGAACATTCTTTAGAACTGCAGCGGCGAAGTGCGGCGCTGGTCAGCATCGCGCCGCAGCCGAGCCCACAGACAATCGCGCGCGGAGGTACCCACCCGGACTCGTGACTGAACAAGCTCTCAAAGTGATACCGCTAGGCGGGCTGGGGGCCATCGGCAAGAACATGATGGTCCTCGAGTATGGCGAAGCGATGCTGGTCGTCGATGCGGGACTTATGTTCCCCGACGACGAGATGCTGGGGATAGACCTCGTGCTGCCCGATTTCTCGTACGTGGTCGAGAACAAGCACCGGTTGCTGGGGATCATCCTCACGCACGGTCACGAGGACCACGTGGGCGCCCTGCCCTACCTGCTGAAACAGGTCGACACCCAGGTCTACGGCACCAGGCTGACCCTGGGCCTTGTGAACTCCAAGCTGGGGGAGCACGGGCTGCAGGGCAAGGTGTCCCTCAACGAGATATCGAGCGCCAAGCCGCTCACCCTGGGGCCGTTCACTCTGGAATTCCTCGAGGTGAGCCACAGCATCCCCGACGGGGTGGGGCTGGGTATCCACACCCCGGTGGGCACCGTCGTGCATACCGGCGACTTCAAGCTCGACCAGACCCCCATCGACTTCCGGCCGACGGCGATGCAACGGTTTGCCGAGCTCGGCAGCAAGGGGGTCCTGCTTCTGCTGTCCGACAGCACCAATGCCGACACCCCCGGCTTCACGACCCCGGAGAGAAACGTGGGCCGAGCGCTCGAGAGCATATTCGCGCTGGCCCCGGGGCGGGTCATCGTCGCCTCCTTCGCCAGTCACATCCACCGCATCCAGCAGGTGATGGACACGGCCGCCCGTCACGGGCGCTCGCTGGCGGTCATCGGCCGTAGCATGGTCAAGAACGTCAACATCGCGCAGAATCTCGGCTATCTCACCGTGCCCGACGGCCTGCTGATCAAGCCCCACGAGGTCAGTCTGCTCCCCCCGGACCGGGTGACGATCCTCTCGACAGGCAGCCAGGGGGAGCCCTTGTCGGCCCTGGCCCGGATAGCATCTCGGGATCATCCGCTTGTGGAGATCGTAAAGGGAGACACCGTGGTCATCTCCGCACGGGCGGTGCCGGGTAACGAGACCAGCGTCTACCGGACGATCGACCGTCTCTTCGCCGCCGGAGCCCGTGTTATCTACGAGGCGTCCGCCGGCGTGCACGTGTCGGGGCACGCTGCCGCGGAAGAATTGAAGGTGATGCTCAACCTGGTGCGGCCCACGTACTTCATGCCGGTTCACGGCGAGCATCGCCACATGCATTTCCACGCCGAGTTGGCTCGGGCCACAGGCATACCCGCCGAGAACGTGTTCCTCCTCGAGAACGGGGACATCCTCGAGTTAAGGCCCGATTCGGCAGGCATCGTCGGCCGGGTGCAGGCCGGGATGATCCTGGTGGACGGCTTCGCGATGGGGGACTTCAGGGATCTGGTGCTGCGCGATCGGCAGCACCTGGCGAGCGACGGCCTGGTGATCGTCGTCGTCGCCCGCCGGGCACAGGATGGGCAGATCGTTGGGGAGCCGGAAGTGCTCTTTCGCGGCTTCGCGCATGCGGGCGACCTGGCTGAGCTGACCGACAAGGCGAAGAAGAGGGTGGTGGATGCGCTGGGCGGCGAAGAGATGACGCAGGCCTCCGATATCACCGTGGTCAAGACCAGAGTCCACGACGTGGTCCAGAAGTTCTTGCACAAGGAAGCCGGGCGGCGGCCCATGGTGCTTCCCGTGGTCGTCGACGTCTAGGCCAGAGGGAGAGCCGATGGCAGCGGGGCGGACCAACAGTCAGCAGACGGCTCGGACCGCCGTCAAGAGCGGATCCCGGCCGGCGATGGCCGCGAGGCCGGCGGCGACCACCCGCGCCAACACGGTAGCGGCGGCGCCCACGACCGCGCGGAAGCCGGTGGGGAAGGGTCCCGCGAAAGGTGGCCGAACGAACGGGGCGCCGGGGCACAGGAGGGAGATGGTCGCCCTCGTGCTGCTCGCGGTCGCCGTGTTCTTCTTCGTGGTCTTGCTGTCCGGCGGCGCCGGGGGCGTGCTCGGGCGGGGCTCCGCCGCCGGGTTGGGTTTCGCCTTCGGCCATGTGGCCCTTGTCGTCCCCATCGCCTTGCTCGTCATGGCCGTGACCACCGTGTTCGATGTCAGGGTGCGCCGGTCCTATGTGTTCGTGGGCGCCCTGGTCTTCCTTTTTGGCTTGTTTCTGCTGGTCGCCGCCGGCGTGCCGCCTTTCGGCGGCCACAGCGCCGACTATTTCGTGCGCGCGGAGTTCGAGGGCCGGTCCGGGGGCTTGGGTGAAGCCGTGTACGCCCTGCTTCATGGCCTCGCCGGGACGGTAGGGGTCGCCATCATCGGCTGGGTCGCAGTAGTGGCGGGGTTTAGCCTGGCGACGGGGATGACGGTGGGGCGGCTGGCTACAGGCACCAAGCTCGCGGCGGGAACGGTCCGCGATACGGCGGAACGGAGCAGGACCGCGGTCAAGAACCGGGGCGAGGGTGAGCCGGATCTCGCCGGCGCCGGCCTCTTCCCTGGTGCCGCCGCGACCGCCTGGCGCGGTTCTTCGCCGACGCCTGCCACATCCGGTACGCGATTGGGGCCTGTCGATCTGGTCGGCGACGAGTTTGGCCTGCCGCAGTCAAGTGGCGGGGCACGGCGGCGGGGAACCCCTTCGGCCAGGAGTTCGAGGAATGGTCCGACGGGCGCCCGGCCGCGCGCAGCCCCCTAGCTCCGGAGGCGACCGGCTTTTCCGGGGGCCTTCTCGACGGGGCGCAAGCGTTCGCCGACCTGTACGGTCCGTCGGTGGTGGGAGCCGCCGCCGCCGTCGCGGGCGGCGTTGCGAGCGCCGCGGGAGACGTGGGCGGAGCCGCTGTAGCGGCCGGTGCAGTCGCCGCGGTGGGGGCCGGCGGTGCTGTGAAGGTCGCGGGCGGGGCGCGGGTGGATCCGCCGCTTCTTCCGCAGTGGCGGAAGCGAACGGCGACGACGAGGATTCTCTTGAAGCCCGCCAGGACACGCTACCCGGGCTGGGCCGGGCGCCCCGGCAGACCGCACTGCCGGTCGAGCAGCCGGCGTATCTACTTCCCGACGCCGAACTGCTGAAGAAGAGCACTCCGTTGGCGCCCGGACGGGCCAACGAACGAGATACCGCGGCGGTGGTCCTTGATGCGCTATCTCAGTTCGGGGTGGAAGCGCGAGTGGTGGGCATGGTGGTGGGGCCGCGGGTGACCCGTTACGAGCTGCAATTGGCGCCGGGTACCAAAGTGGCCAAGGTTTCGTCGTTGAAGGACGACCTCGCCTACGCTCTTGCCACCACGGAGATACGCATCCTGGCTCCTATCCCCGGCAAGTCCGCCGTCGGCGTGGAGGTCCCCAACCAGCGGCCAGACTTCGTCACCCTGGGCGATATCTACCGAGAGTTCCCCCGGTCGGCCGGCCCGCTCATGGTATGGCTCGGCAAGGACATCTCGGGTAAGCCTGTGTACACCGACCTGGCCCGGCTGCCGCATCTCCTCATCGCGGGCACCACCGGCTCGGGCAAGAGCGGCTGCGTCAACTGCATCGTGTCGTCGATCCTGCTCCGCAGCACCCCCGAACTGGTGCGCCTGATCATGATCGACCCCAAGAAAGTGGAACTCTCCCACTACGACCGCATCCCTCACCTGCTCGTGCCTGTGGTGACGAACATGAAAGACGCGGCCGGGGTGCTGCACAACGTAGCCAAGGAGATGGAAGACCGCTACGAGCTCATGGAGTTGGAGCACTCGCGCAGCCTGGCCGACATGAACAAGGCCAGGGCGCGGCGGGGAGAGCGGCCGCTGCCGTACATCGTGATAGTCATCGACGAGTTGGCCGACCTCATGATGGTCTCTCCGCAGGAGGTGGAGGACTGCGTCATCAGGCTGGCGCAGAAGTCCCGGGCCGTCGGCATCCACCTGGTGGTGGCGACGCAGCGCCCCTCGGCCGACGTCATCACCGGGATGATCAAGGCGAACATCCCCTCCCGCATCGCCTTCGCCGTCTCCAGTCAGACCGACTCCCGGGTGATCCTGGACGTCAACGGGGCCGAGACCCTCCTTGGCAGGGGCGACATGCTCTTCAAGCCCCTCGGCTCCAGCCACATGGAGCGGGTCCAGGGCGCCTACGTCACCGAGGAGGAGATCGCCCTCTTGGTCAACCACTGGCGGCACCAGGCCGAGCCTGAATTCCGCGAGGAATTGCTTCGCCGGCCGCCGGATCCCAAGGACGTCAAGAAGGGCGAAGACGATATGTTCGACCCGGACTCCGACGACCTGCTCGCCGATGCGGCCCAACTGGTCATCGAGACCGGCAGCGCCTCGGTGTCGATGCTGCAACGCCGCCTACGCGTGGGCTACACGCGCGCAGGCCGCCTCATCGACATGCTGGAGCGGCGAGGAGTCGTAGGGCCGTGGGAAGGCAGCAAGCCGCGGCAGATCCTGATCGACGCCGACGAGGCCGAGCATATACTGGCCGCGTTGCGAGCCGGAGAGAGCGCCGGAAGCATGGGAGACGAGATCGACGGTGACTGACCTGCAGGTGCCCTCCATAAGCGCGGCGCAGGCGATGGAGGGTGGGTTCCAGGTGGTGGACGTGCGCTCCCCGGCCGAGTTCGCCGATGGCCGTATGCCCGGGGCCGTCAACTTCCCGCTGCTCGGTGACGCCGAGCGAGCCACGGTGGGTATCGCGTACAAGGAGGAGGGCGCAGCGTGGGCCCGCCTTGTTGCTATGGAGCTTGTCAGTCCGGCTCTGCCCGGGTATCTGAAGGGGCTGGTGAGCCTGGCCCGCGCCCAGCCGAAAGGGCGCCGGCTGGCCATCATGTGCTGGCGCGGCGGCGAGCGCAGTCGCAACGTAGCTCTTCTGCTGGCGATCGTCGGCGTCCACGTGGTCACGGTCGCCGGCGGCTACCGGGCCTACCGCAAGGAAGTGCTGAACGGATTGGCGGAGTGGCACGCACCCGTTCCGGTCGTCACGCTCTACGGCCACACCGGGGCCGGCAAGAGCGCGTTGATAAGAGCATTGGCCGAGCAGACGGCGGCCGAGAGATCGGCGGCCGCGGGCGCCTTCCGGCCGTGGGTGGTCGACCTCGAGGAGTTGGCCCTTCATCGCGGGTCGCTCCTGGGCGGCCTGAACCAACCCGGAGAGCGGCGCCAGAAGGACTTCGACGCTCTTCTGTGGGACCAGCTTCGCCGGCCGGAAGGCGACTACCTGGTGCTCGAGGGGGAAGGCGGCAAGATCGGCCGGATCTTTGTTCCGACGAGCGTGGCCGACGCGATCCGCGGGGGTCTGCCGGTCCTGGTCAGGGCCCCTGTGGAGGTGCGAGCGGAGCGGATCCTGCGGGAATACGCGCCCGAGGGATGGGATGATGTCGACCGCGACCGCTTCCTGCGCGGGCTTCATCTCATCGCAGCCCGCCTGCCGCGGGAAAGAGTGGTCTCCTTGGAAACAGCTTTCGCGGATGGTAGATTTACCGACGTCGTCGGGGGGCTGCTTACCGACTACTACGATCCGCTATACCAGCGGTCGTGCGTAGAGGGAAGGCGATTCGTGCTCGAGTTCGAGACGACCTCCGACCCTGCTAACGACGCGCGCCGTTTCGCCGCCGGCCTGGCGCGCCTGATGCGAGAGGCGTAAACGAAGTTTCGTGCCTGACATCGGCAACACCCTGCGTGAGGCTCGTATCCGGAGAGGCCTCACCATCACCGACGTCGAGAGCATCACCAAGATCCGCTCCAAGTATCTTGAGGCGCTCGAGGAGAACGACTTCGAGGTGCTTCCGGGTCCCACAGTAGTCAAGGGGTTCCTGCGTTCGTACGCGAGCTTTCTGAAGCTCGACCCCGACTTGCTGCTGGCCGAGTACCGGAGCCAGTATGAGGACTCCAGGGAAGAGATCGGGCCGCTGCGCACCGAGATGGCGCAGCAACCGCGTACCCGGACGAGCACGGAGCGCAAGCAGAAGAGGACGAGGCGCACCCAGAGGGGTTATGTGGCGGCGGGGGTCATCGCGGTCGTCGTCGTCATCCTGCTCGCCTGGCTGGGTTCCGGAAGGGGGCAGGCACCCGCCACGATCGACGGGAGCAATCTGGCCACGTCGACCTCCGCCGCCGCCTCCACCACCGTCGCGGTAGAGACCACCAGCACCTCTTCGACCCTCGGGGAAAGCACCTCGACCACCGCCGGAGTGCCGACGACCACGGGAGAGAACGTGACAATGGTCCTCTCCGTGGCCGAGGGTAGTTGCTGGTTGGTGGTGCGGGCAGACAATGAGAATGGGGCCGAGCTCTACGCGGGGACCCTTTCGGCCGGCGGTCGGCAGACCTTTGACACCGCCAAGCGCTACTGGCTCATGGCCGGTATCCCCGAGGCTCTCACGGTCACCGTGAACGGCACCCCTTACAGTCTCACAGGGGAGGCAGGCTCCTTCGTGGTCACCGAGACGGGTGTCGAGCGCGTTCAGCCAGCCGAGTAGCATGGGTCCGGACCCTGCCGGCAGAACGCGGGTATACCTTCACACTCTCGGCTGTCCGAAGAATGAGGCAGACAGCCGGTCGGTCCGGCGGTCACTTGCCGAGAGTGGCATCGACGTCGTCGACGATCCGAGCGACGCCACCCATATCCTTCTGAACACCTGTGGCTTCATCCGCGACGCCAAGGAAGAGTCCATCGCCGCCATCCTCGACGCATCCGCCTCGTACCCCGACAAGCAGATTCTGGCGATGGGCTGCCTGGTGGAGCGGTACCGGGACGAGCTGGCCCGAGGCATGCCCGAGGTGACCGCCTGGTTTGGGCTGGCTGGCGGGGCGGACGAAGAGGCACTGATGCGCCTGCTGGGCGGCGAAGGCGCCGGGGGCGCCGCAGGGGGCACCGGTCCGGCGCAGGCCGCGTCCATCGGCGTCGCGGCTTGCAGCCACACCTGCTATGCCTACGTGAAGATCTCAGACGGGTGCGACGAGCTCTGCACCTTCTGTGCCATCCCGGGGATAAAGGGGCCGTATCGTGCGGCGAGTCCGCAGCAGATCCTCCGCGAAGCCGACGTTTGTCTGGCCGAGGGGGCGAAAGAGCTGGTCCTCGTGGGGCAGGACACCGCCCGCTGGGAGAGCGGAGAACTGGATCTCGCCGGTCTCGTCGACCTTCTCGCCGTCGACCCCCGGCTCGAGTGGCTGCGCGTCATGTATCTCCAGCCCGAACATGTCACCGACGCCTTCCTCCACCATATGGGGCGGCAGGCCAAGCTGTGCCGCTATCTGGACCTGCCCCTTCAGCACTCCCACCCGGACGTGCTCCGGCGCATGGGGAGGGCAGGCGATGCCGATTCCTACCTCGGACTGCTCGCACGGGCCCGGCGGTTCATCCCGGATGTCGCCCTACGCTCGACCTTCATCGTCGGCTTTCCCGGCGAGACCGAAGCGCAGTTCGAGCATCTGCTGGACTTCGTCCGCGAGGCGGAGTTTGATTACGCGGGTGGCTTCATATACAGTCCTGAGGAGGGGACACCGGCGGCCCGGCTCAAACCTCACGTGCCGCGTCGCGTGGCCCGAGAGCGTCTCAACCGGCTGAACCAGGTGTTGGGAGAGGTGGCGGAGCGGGCGCACGCGCGACAGGTGGGCTCCAGCGTAGAGGTGATGATCGACTCTATCGCCGGAGACGACTCGTGCGACGGGCCGGAGGCCGTTGGACGGACGAGGGGACAGGCCCCCGAAGTAGACGGAGTGGTGCATATCGAGGGGCGACTCCCGGACGGGACTGCAGTGGGAGATGTGATCAGGGTGGCGATCGACGCGGCAGTGGGCTACGACTTTGTAGGGACCTGCGGTGACTCTTAACGTCCCGAACTCCATCACCTTCTTCCGGGTGGTGCTGGTACCCGTTCTCATGGCCTTCCTGCTCGTGGACGTTCCCTACGGCGACGTTTTCGCGCTCGCGGTGTTTGTTATCGCGGCGGCAAGCGACTCGCTCGATGGCTATCTGGCCCGGCGCTTCCGCCAGACGACGGTCATCGGGGCTTTTCTTGATCCTCTCGCCGACAAGCTGATCGTGACGGCGGCGCTCGTCTCGCTCGTGGAACTCGGCGCACTGTCCGCCTGGGTTGCTATGGTGGTCATAGGCCGTGAGTTGGCGGTCACCGGGCTCCGCATGATCGCCGCGGTGCAGGGAACGGTGATACCGGCGAGCAGATGGGGGAAGGCGAAGACCGCGAGTCAGATGCTTGCCATCGCCGCCCTTATCATTGAGCCTCGGTGGCTCAATCCTGAGTGGAGCGTCGGAGGTCGGGGCGTCACCTGGTATCTCGTGTTGCTGATGTTGGTGCTTACGGTGGTGAGCGGCATAGACTACTTCATCCACGCGAGGCAGGGATTCCAGGAGCATGCTGAGCTGGGGGATGCCGCCGACGGGGCGGCCGGCGGCGACAAGCGGGAGAGCAAAGGATAGGCGCATGGCGGAGGGCGCGGGGGACGAGAGGCAGAGGCTGTTCGTAGCCGTGCCTCTTCCCGGCGAGTTGGAGGCCCTTGTGCGGCGCGCGCAGGAGTCGCTACCCGCGGTCCCGGGGCTGCGATTGCTCAAGCCGGAGCAGTGGCATGTGACTCTCGCCTTCATTGGGGAGGTCGACGCCGAGAGGGCGGCGATCGCTCGGAGCGTCGTGGAGAGCGTACCGGGCGACCTGGGGGGCGAAGCGCTTGTAGGCCGCTTTCTGCTACTGCCCTCGCCGTCGCGAGCCCGGGTGGTGACGCTGGAGTTGGCGGACGAGCAAGGGGTGTTCGCGGGCTTGTTCGAGACGGTCATGGGGGGTCTTGAGGCCGGCGGGGTCATGAAGCGGGAGAAGAGGCCGTTCCGGCCTCACCTGACCGTCGCCAGGTTGCGGACTCCGGGTGCCGTGCGACCAAGGTATGAGAGCGAGCAGGCGCGGTTTGCTGTACAGTCGGTCTGTCTCTACCAGAGTGAGTTGAGGCGCGAGGGAGCTGTGTACACGGTCGTTTGCCGCAGAACGTTCGAGCGCGGCGACGCTGAAGAGAGGGCATAGGAGGCATCGGTGGAAAAAGAGAAGGCCTTGGAGATGGCTGTTCTGCAGATCGAGCGTCAATACGGCAAGGGCTCCATCATGCGCCTGGGGGACGACTCCGCGGTGCTGAAGGTCCCCGCCATCTCCACCGGCTCGCTGGGGCTCGACCTGGCGCTTGGAGTGGGGGGAGTGCCGCGCGGGCGGGTAGTGGAGATCTTCGGCCCTGAATCGAGCGGCAAGACCACGCTGGCGCTGCATATAATCGCCGAGGCGCAGCGCGCCGGAGGAAAGGCCGCGTTCATCGACGCCGAGCACGCCATGGACTCCGCGTACTCCCGTCGGATAGGGGTCAACATCGACGAACTGCTGGTGTCTCAGCCTGACAACGGCGAACAGGCGTTGGAGATAACCGAGTTGCTCATCCGCAGCGGCGCGCTCGACATCGTGGTCGTCGACTCGGTGGCCGCTCTCACCCCGCGGGCCGAGATCGAGGGGGAGATGGGCGACGCTCACGTCGGTCTGCAGGCCCGCCTCATGAGCCAGGCCCTGCGAAAGCTGGCCGGCACCATAAGCAAGACCCAGACGACCGCGGTCTTCATCAACCAGCTCCGGGAGAAGGTCGGGGTCATGTTCGGCAACCCGGAGGTCACTCCCGGCGGACGGGCCCTCAAGTTCTACGCGTCCGTCCGCCTCGATATCCGCCGGATCGAGACGCTCAAGGAGGGTACCGAGGCCGTGGGTAACCGGGTCCGGGTGCGGGTGGTCAAGAACAAGGTCGCTCCGCCCTTCAAGGAGGCGGAGTTCGACATCATGTACGGGCTCGGGATCTCGGTCGAAGGCGACGTGCTCGATCTCGCCGTCAACAACAAGATCGTGCAGAAGAGCGGAGCCTGGTTCTCCTACGGCGACCAGCGGCTCGGCCAAGGGCGGGAGAACGTGCGTCAGTTCTTGCGCGACAATCCCGAACTGGTGCAGCAGCTGCGCCGTGAGGTCATCCAGGCCATCAACCCCGAGTGGGACCCGAACCGAAAAGCGGCGGCGGACGAGAGCGGGGCAGCGGACGGGGCGACCGACCGCGGCCCCGGGCGCTGGTGCGACGGCGCCGGCCGGCGGCCCCGCGCCTGCGGACGGTCCGGAGGCGATGGCCGACTAGGTCGGCGCGGCGATGCCGGCCCGCAAGCGGACAGACCCGGTCGTATTGCGTGACGGCGCTATCACCGCCCTTGTTGCACGAAGGGGCCAGGCAGACCGCGTCGGGGTCCACCTCGAGGGGCGCTTCGCTTTCGACCTTTCCGCGGTCGTCGTGGACCAGCGCCAGGCTTCGCGCCGGCGACCCTCTGAGCGCCGACAGACAGCGCGAACTTCTCGAGGAGGACGCGCCCTACCGGGCGCGCGAGCGCGCGCTGCGCCTTCTTGGGGTCCGCGATCGCTCTCAGCGGGAAGCGGAGACGCGGCTTCGTCAGGCGGGCTTTCATCCCGAGGTCATAGGGGAGACCGTCATCTGGCTCAAGAGTCTCGACTACCTGAACGACCGCCGGTTCGCCGCGGCCTACGCGGCGGAGAAGCAGCGAACGGGGTGGGGCGCGCGCAGGATCCGGGCTGAGCTTGCGAGCAAGGGTGTCGACCGATCTGTCATCGACGAGGTGCTTGAGATCCAGGACGACAGCGGGATCGGCCTCCGCGATGGAGGGCGCGGACGCGCTGGAGCAGACGGTGCGGAGGCGTTTCTCTTCTCAGTTCGCCGCCGACCCGCAGGCAGCCGAGCGGCGTTTGGCGGGCTTTATGGCCCGCAGAGGCTATGACTGGGACACCATCGGGCGGATGGCCCGGACTCTGCGGGCGGAGGCGGCTGGACTCGGAGCCGGCGGAGCCCGATTCCTCCAGCGTTCCTTGACGTTTTACTCCCCCCAACGTAAACTCGACAGTGTGCGATGATCGGTCGATGGCGGCACTGCGCGACCTTGCCTTTTGGCTATAAATGGCTCTGTAAGTCGGCGCATCTGGCGCGGCAGCGTCAGAGCAGAAGACTTAGATAGCGGGGAATATAACCGTACGGGGGCTGCCGGTATGGCGGTCGGCTCGTCGGTATGGACTGCCCCTCTGTAGGGCGAGGTCATGCTATAGAAGTTTGTCGGCCGGACGGTAGTTCGGCTTTTTTGATGCCCCGTACGGTCTTCGCACGTTTCTAGCTCTGGAAACCGCGATAGCGCGCGTGGACTGGATAGGTGATGTCCGGATGATGACAGTCTTGTGGATCGTAGTTGTCCTTGTTGTGGCGATAATCGGTGTGGTGGCCGGGTTCTTGGCCCGTAAGTACGTGGGTGAGGCCAAGATCCATTCGGCCGAGCAGGCCGCGGAGAGCATAATCCAGGACGCCCAGCGACAGGCGGAAGCGACGCAGCGGGAAACCCGAGTCGAGCTCAAGGATGAGATGCATCAACTCCGCACTCAGGCCGAAGTGGAGATGAAAGAGCGCCGCCAGGAGTTGGTCCAGCTGGAGAACCGCCTGCTGAGCCGGGAAGAGGGCCTGGATGACATGCAGAAGGACATCGCGCGGCGGGAGCAGTCGGTCACCGACAGGGAGGCCCACTACCGCCGGGTGATCGAAGAGGCGGAGACCGCCCGTGCCGAGCAGCAGCGGCAACTGGAAACGATCTCGGGCATGACCAGGGACCAAGCGGCCGAGATCATCCTCAAGCGGACCGAAGACGAGGTCCGCCATGACATGGCCAAGATGGTACGGGCCATCGAAGAAGAAGCGCGCCACGAGGGCGACCGCAGGGCCCGGGACATCCTGTCTACTTGTATCCAGCGGACGGCCGCCAGCCATGTGGCCGATACCACCGTGTCGGTCGTACAGCTTCCGTCGGACGACATGAAAGGCCGGATCATCGGACGCGAGGGCCGCAACATCCGGACCCTCGAGAACCTCACCGGTGTGGACTTCATCATCGACGACACTCCTGAGGCCGTCGTGCTCTCCGGTTTCGACACCGTCCGCCGGGAGATCGCGCGCATCACCCTGTCCAAACTGGTCGCCGACGGGCGCATCCACCCCGCGAAGATCGAGGAGATGTACTCCAAAGCGCGGGACGAGGTCGAGAAGGAGATCCAGGACGCCGGCGAGCAGGCCGTGCTCGACGCGAACGTCCACGGGGTAGCCCCCGAGTTGCTTCGTCTTCTTGGCCGGCTCAAGTTCCGTACCAGCTATGGTCAGAACGTTCTCGTCCACTCCCTCGAAGTGGCCCATCTGGCGGGTCTGATGGCCAACGAGCTCGGCGCCAACGCCAAGTTGGCCAAACGGGCCGGCCTGCTGCACGACCTGGGCAAGGCCGTGGACCACGAGGTGGAAGGCTCGCATGCCGCGATCGGCGCGAACCTTGCCCGGCGCTACGGCGAATCGGAGGCGGTCGTCCACATCATCGAATCCCACCACGCGGAGGTCGAAGCGGCCACGGTGGAGGCGGTCTTAGTGGCCGCCGGCGACGCGGTAAGCGGCGCCCGTCCGGGCGCGCGCCGGGAGACTCTCGAGACCTACATCAAGCGCCTGGAATCCCTCGAGCGTATAGCCGAGAGCAAGCCCGGTGTGGAGAAGTGCTATGCCATCCAGGCCGGTCGCGAGATCAGGGTGCTGGTCAAACCGGACGAGGTCGACGACCAGGCCGCGGGTCTGCTGTGTCGCGAGATCGCCAAGGAGATCGAGCAGGAGCTTGATTACCCGGGTACGATCCGCGTGACCGTCATCCGGGAGAGCCGGGCCGTCGACTACGCCAAGTAACGGGACCGCTTCGAGCGGGCGAGGGCCGGAGGGCGGCGGAGCGTTGAGTCAGGTGCGGCCGCAGACCTACTACCTGCGCTCGTTCGGATGTCAGATGAACGAGCACGACTCGGAGCGGATCGCCGGCCTACTAGAGGAGATGGGCGTCGCCGCGACGCCGTCGCCCGAGGAAGCCGACGTGCTGGTCTACAACACGTGTTCTATCCGCGAGAAGGCGGATACCCGCTTGGCCGGGCATCTCGGGACCGCGGCGCGGCTCAAGAAGGAACGGCCCTCGCGCCTGGTGGTCGTGGCCGGCTGTCTGGCACAGAGCCGCCGCGAGGAGTTCTTCGGGGACTTTCCCTTCGTGGACGTCCTGGTGGGGCCGCAGAGCCTGCACGAGCTTCCCCATCTGCTGGAGCAGCGGCTGACCCGTGGCGAGGCCGTAGGGGCGTTCGCCGACACCACCACCCGCTGGAGCGCGGACCTGCCGCGGACCAGGGTGAACGGCCCGTCGGCCTGGGTCCAGATCGTCGCCGGCTGCAGTAACTACTGCACCTACTGCATCGTGCCCTCGGTACGCGGACCGGAGGCGTCACGACCTGCCGCCGACATTCTCCCCGAGGTCGAGCGGCTTGCCGCTGCGGGTGTCCGCGAGATCACCTTGCTCGGCCAGAACGTCAACGCGTACGGCATGGAGGCCGGCTTCGAGGGGAAGGAGAGGTTCCCCGATCTGCTGCGGCTGGCCGGCGCCATCCCCGGCATCGAGCGTGTCCGCTTCATGACCTCCCACCCCAAGGACGTGTCGGACGCTTTGATAGAAGTCATCGCCACGTCGAAGCAGGTCTGCGAGCATGTCCACCTTCCGGTGCAGTCGGGCAGCGACCGCATCCTGGCTGCGATGAACCGCCGCTACGACCGCCGGGGATATGTGGACCTGGTCGCACGGCTCCGCCGCGCAGTGCCGGAGCTGGCTCTCACCACCGACCTTATCGTCGGCTTTCCCGGCGAGACCGAGGAAGACTTTCCTCACACCCTCTCGCTCGTCGAGGAGTGCCGTTTCGACGGGGCCTTCACCTTCATCTACTCGCCGCGGCGGGATACCGCGGCCGCGGCGCTTCCCGGCCGTCTGCCGGCGGCGGTGAACGAGGATCGGATGACCAGACTGGTCGAAGTGGTCCAGCGCCTCGGCCGAGAGCGCAACCAGGCCCTCATCGGGCAGACGGTCGAAGTGATGGTGGAGCGGCCCAGCCGCCACGCGGCCGGCGAGGTCATGGGGCGGACGCGCGGACACAAGCCCGTGAACTTCCCGTCCAGGCGCCGCACCGGGCGACATGGTGTGGGTGGAGTTGCTCGAAGCCACCTCCACGAGCTTTCGTGGGCGGCAGGTAGAGTGAGCGGCGCCGGCTCCGAGCGGGGCGGCGGCGGCGCGCCCGCCGCGCAGCGGGCCCGCGTCCCGGAGTCCGCCGCGCCGGTCGCCGCGGGTGCTCGCGTGCCGCGCGTCGTCATCGGGGTGCTCGGGCCCACGGCGTGGGCAAGACGCCGGTGGCGGCAGCCCTCGCCCGCTCGCTGGGCGTCCGAGTGATCTCGTGCGATTCCATGCAGGTGTATCGCGGCTTTCCCGTGCTCACCAACCAGCCCTCTCCCGTCGAGATGCGCGGGGTGGACCACGCGCTGGTCGGTTTCGTCGACCCGGTCCGGGGCTTTTCGGCGGCTGAGTACGCCGCCTCCGCCAGGCCGCTCGTTGCGACGGACGCGGATCAGAAGGGGGCTGCAGTGATCGCCGGCGGCACCGGGCTGTACCTCCGGGCGGCGCTGGCGCCGCTGGCGGTGGCGCCCAGCGATGCGGAGGTGCGCGCGCGGCTGGAGGCGCGCGCGGCGGCCGAAGGCGCCGATGCGCTCCACGCCGAACTGGCCCGGCTGGATCCACAGGCGGCCGAAGCCGTGGACCCGAGGAACGTCCGCCGGGTGGTCCGCGCCTTGGAAGCGGTCCTCGCCGGGGGCAAGGCGTGGTCGGGCCGGGACGACCTGTGGAACCCTCGCTACGACCGGCCGACCCTGGTGGTGGGACTCACGCTGGACCGGGGCGGATTGGACGCGCGCATAGGAGTCCGGGCCGGCAGGATGGTCGCAGAGGGAGCCGTGGATGAGGTTCGCCGGTTTCGGGAAGAACACGGGCGAGAAGCCACGACCCCAGGCGGGCCGGGGATAAGGAGCGCCATCGGATACCGCGAGATCTGCCGGCATCTCGACGGTGAGCTGACCCGGGAGGGGGCGGCGGAACAGATCGCCGGCGCCACCCGGCGCTACGCCCGGCGGCAGCTGACGTGGCTGCGGAAGCTGAAGGACGCTGTTATCATTGACGTCCAAGACCGGGACCCGGAAGAGATTGCCCGCGAGATCCTGGACCTAGCGCTGGCGAAGCGGACCGCCGAGGAGTCTCGACAACATGAAGCTGGCTAAGTGGCACGGGTTGGGCAACGACTACCTGGTCGTCGAGGAATCGGACCTCCCGGCCCCCCTCACCACCGCGTCGATCGTCCTGCTCTGTGACCGCCATCTCGGGGTCGGCTCCGACGGCATCCTGCTCCGCTCGGCGCCCACCGGCGCGGTTCCCGGCGCCGTCGCCCGGATGCGCATATTCAATCCCGACGGCAGTGAGTCGGAGATGTGCGGGAACGGCATTCGTATCTTCGCGCGCTACCTGGCAGCCACAGGCGCCGTGGAGGAGCCGGAATTCACGCTGGAGACGCTTGCCGGTCCGATAACCCCTCGCCTGCTTGATGGGGGGGCGGTCCGGGTGGACATGGGGCGCGCCCGATTCCAGAGCGGGAGTATCGACACCACCTTGGTCGCGGCGACGGCGCCCGACGGCGTGGTCGACGCTGTTCTCGAGGCCCTGCAGAGGAGCTATCGCTTCACCTTCGTCGACGTTGGCAATCCCCATTGCGTCATCCAGGTGGACGACCCGGCAGAGATCGACCTGCCCGCCGTCGGCGGAGCGATCGAGAGGCACCGCCTGTTCCCGAATCGGGTGAACGTCGAGTTCATCCATCCCGAGGCCGATGGTTCGGTGCGCATGCGCGTATGGGAGCGGGGCGTGGGGGAGACTCAGGCGTGCGGGACCGGGGCCACCGCTGTGGGGGCGGCCTCCGTCCGGTTGGGGCTGGCCTCCAGCCCGGTGACGGTGCGCCTGCTCGGCGGCGACCTGGTGATCGAGGTGGAGGCGCCGGAGCGCGCCGCCTCGGCGCCCAGGAGGGTCAGGACGGCCTGCGGGTGTTCATGACCGGCCCGGCCGAAGAGGTCTTCACCTGCGAACTGAGCGAAGAGTTGCTGCGCCGGCTGGGGTGGCCGGCGCCCGCGAACGACTGACAACGAGGAGGCCGACGTGCGATTCTCCCGGCGGATGGACAACCTCGCTCCCTATCTCTTTGCCGAGATGGAGCGGAAGATCTCGGAGAAGCGGAAGAGCGGCGTCGACGTCATCAGTCTGGGCATCGGCGACCCCGATCTGCCCACCCCCGCCTACATCGTCGAGGAGATGCGGCGTCAGGTGGCCGACCCCGCCAACGACCGCTATCCGAGCAACTGGGGCCATCCGGAGTACGCCAGCGCGGCGGCCTCCTTCTACAAGCGGCGTTTCGGCGTCGACATAGACCCCACGCAGGAGTTCATGGCCCTTCTGGGCGCCAAAGAGGGACTCGCCCACATCTGCCTCTCCATGCTCGACGTTGGCGACCTCGCGCTGGTCCCCGACCCGGGTTACCCCGTCTACTCGGGCGGCTCCATCCTGGCCGGAGCCGAAGTCCGCTACCTGCGGCTGAACCCGGAGAAGGGCTTCCTGCCCGATCTGGACGAGATCAGCGAAGAGGACGCCCGGCGGGCCAAGGTCCTCTTCATCGGCTATCCCAACAACCCCACTGCCGCCGTGATCGAGGACGACTTCTTCGAGCGCGTGGTGGCTTTCGCCAAGCGCTACGACATCGCGGTAGTCCATGACAACGCCTACTCGGAGCTCACGTACGACGGTTATGTGGCGCCAAGTTTCCTGGCCGTGCCGGGCGCCAAGGACATCGGGGTGGAGTTCTTCAGCTTCTCCAAGCCGTTCAATATGACCGGTTGGCGCACCGGCTTCGCCGTGGGCAATCACGACATCCTCGAGCACCTCTGGCGCCTCAAGACCAACATGGACTCCGGCATGTTCGACGCCCTGCAGCGCACGTCGGCCTTCATCCTCAACGGCCCCTGGGACTTCGTCGACGAGATGTGCGAGGTCTACCGGCGCCGGCGCGACCTGCTGGCCGAGGCCCTGACTTCGGTCGGGATGCAGGTGCCGCAAGATCAAGGGGACCATCTACATGTGGATCCCCGTCCCGGCCGGCTACACCTCGGCGGGATTCAGCGAGCACGTGCTGGAGCAGGCCGGAGTAGTCGATCACGCCCGGCTCGGGCTACGGCCCGGCCGGAGAGGGCTTCGTGCGGCTGTCGCTCACGACGCCGGACGACCGCATCGCCGAGGCGGTGGAGCGCATCGAGCGGTCGCTGCGCCTGTGAGCCGAGGCTAGCGTGGAACTCCCAGTCCGGCTGCTACATCCCGCGGCGCAACTGCCCCGGAGGGCCCACCCGGGTGACGCCGGAGCCGATCTCTTCTCGGTGGAAGAGGTAGTGATCCCCGCGGGGGATAGGAGGGACGTCGGAACCGGCATAGCGCTGGCCATCCCGAGTGGCTACGCGGGTTTCGTCCAGCCCCGGTCGGGGCTGGCCTTCAAGCACGGCATCATGGTGGTGAACTCCCCGGGTCTGATCGACGCCGGCTACCGGGGCGAAGTGCGGGTCTCGCTGTACAACTCGGGCCGCGAGCCGTTCACGGTCGCGGTAGGGGAGCGGATCGCCCAGCTCGTCGTGCAGAAGGTGGAGGAACCCGAGTTCCTCGCGACCGACGAGCTACCCGACACCAGCAGGGGCGAGGGAGGCTTCGGCAGCAGTGAAGTGCGGGTCTCCCTGTACAACTCGGGCCGCGAGCCTTTCACAGTCGCGGTAGGCGAGCGGATCGCTCAGTTCGTCGTGCAGAAGGTGGAGGAACCCGAGTTCCTCGCGGTAGACCACCTACCCGACACCACCAGAGGCCAGGGAGGCTTCGGCAGCAGCGGTCTTTAGCCGCCTCGTGAAGCGCGCCCGATGCCGCGGGGAACTGGCGCTACGCATGCCACCCTCAAAGGAATGCCGTCCGGACTCTCGAAAACATGGACAACATGGCTGAAAGTCTCCCAGTGTCTTCTCAGCAGGCTGCAGCGAGTGGGGTCTGCAGTTCGTTCAACCGAGCGTATCGCGACCTGCGCCTGTATCCGGCCGGCCATCCTTCGGCACGTGAGACCATCGAAGATCTGGCCGTCGCCATAACCCAACACCTCGAGCAATGGGGTCCACTCACCCTAGCTGTGCAGGAGAACGCACTGGTCCTCGAGGACGAAGTGGTCTACGTGAACGAGACCAGCCGGGACAATCTGGCCTTCCTGATGTTCCGCGACGGGATCCGGTCGCTCTCCCTGCAGCCGGGCTGCGCGGTGGAAGAGGTCGAAGCCCTGGTGGACTGCCTATCCCACGCCGACGACCTGGCCAGCATGGAGCACGATCTGGTCACAGCGCTTTGGGAGCGCGATCTGAACCGCATCGACTATCAGGTGGTCGATCCCTTCCTCGGCGGTGGGGAGTTCCGCGAAGGGATGGTCGACGCCCTGCGCGAGACCGTCCAGAGCAGGCTGGAGATGGCGCAGGCCCCTGGCGTATCTGCGGGAGATCTGGCGCGTGCGGGGATGCGCGCCGTAAAACCCAAGCCTTTCGACAGCGCCGGTCTGCAACTCACGCCCGAGGAGATCGAAAGGGCGGAACGAGCGATCGAGGACCTCTCCTCGGTGCTTCCCGACTACGCGGAAGTCCTTCTGGAAGTCGCGGGCAAGTCGTTCATCACCTCGGCCAGCGACGTTCTCATCCAGTCGCTCGGCGTGGTGGTCGCGGCCTATCTCGACGACGATGATCTCGACGGCGCTACGTTCGTGCTCGAGCGCCTGGGGGAGTTGGAGGCGCAGCGCTGGTGCCCCGCCGGGTCGGTGGGGTTCGTAGCCGGCGAGCGCCATCACGGCCGATCACGTCCGGCGCCTTCTTCGCAGGGGCAGGCGACGGACGAGCAGTGAACGTTTCTCAAGTCGGTGAGTAAGTGGATCACCCGTTCCCTTCTCGAGATCCTCACCGAGACGACGGATCGCACCGTTCGCAAGACCGTCCTCGACATCCTCGGGGGAGAGGGCGCCGTGCCTTGGCAGGATCTGGAGCCTCTTCTCGGAGACCCGCGCTGGTACGTGGTTCGAAACGCCGTGCAATTGGCGGCAGGGATCGGGCACGAGGAGCTGACCGATCACGCCCCGCGCTTGCTGGCCCATCACGACGTACGGGTGAGGCGGGAGACCGTCCGGGCTCTTGGACGGCTGGGCGGCCGGGCGGCCTTCAGTGCTTTCTCGCAGGCGCTGTCGGACACAGACCCGTCGGTGCGCATCCTCGCGGCGAATGCCGTCGGGCGCAAGGGAGGGCCCGAACAGAGGCGCTCCTCCTCGCCCGTATCGAAGATCGCAGCTTTCTACTCTCTCTCCGGGGAGGAGATGGAAGCCTTTCTGGGGGCCTACGCCGAACTGGCTCAGGAGAAAGCCATCCCCCTGCTGGTGCGGTCCTGGAGGAAGAGCCTGCTGTCGGCCCGCCCCATGGCGTTCCGCGTGGCGGCGGTGCTAGCGCTGGGCCGCGTCCGCGCGCCGGCGGCCCACGCCGCGCTGCAGGCGGCGGCCACGGTCCTGCCGAACCTCAGATCAGTCGCGCCGCCGCGGATGCTGTCCATCGCAAGTCCTCCACCCCGGCTGGTGATGCTGATGAGCGACGCCGCCCCGCCCGCCGCTGTCCCCCGGGGCCGACCAGGCATTGGCGCTCGGCCTGGCGGCCGCCATCAGAACGGCCGGCTACTTCGACGCCGACAACGCGGTGATGCAGGAGGTCATGCTCCGCGCTGGCCGCTCAAGTCGTCGAGCGCGTCGACGAGGAAGGCCTGGTGAGAATAGGCGACGCACAGCCACTGCGTCTTCGTGGGGTCGGCGCGCATACGCACCTCTGTCGTCACTTACCAGCGCTTCGCCTCCCTGACCCAGCTGTTCGCCGACAAGGGGATCAACGCCATCACCATCCACGCGGGCGTGTCTGCAGACGGAACTGATGAGTCTCGCGCTGGTGCTCGCCCGCGAGAACGCGAGCGGACCGGACGAGATCACCGGGCTTCTTCGCCGGCGTGGGGTGACGCACGTGGACGTGGAGCTGCTGACCCCCGGCGGTCGGGCCCAGGCTGTCGTCCCAGTCGAAGCGTACGCCGTGGCGGTCTATCTGGGCGAGAGGCTCCGCGACAGCACGGAGCACGCCAGCCGACGCGGATATGCGGATGCTGCGCAGGGTCACCCAGACGCTCGTGGACCAGATAATGGAGGACCCAAACTCGTTGCTCGCTCTGACCACCATCAAGGAGTCCGACGATCGGCTGATATCGCATTCGGCGAACGTGGCCATCCTGTCGGTGTTGCTGGGCCAACGTCTGGGGCTGAGCAAATCCAAGCTCGGCGAGCTTTGCATGGCCGCATTCCTGCACGACGCCGGCAAGCTGGAAGTGACTCCGGGCGTGCTCGACAAGCCCGGACCTCTCGACCCGCGAGAGTAGGAGGAGATGCGCAAGCATCCGATCGCCGCCGCCCGCGCCCTGGTGGGCGGCCGGCGGCTGACGACATCGAGCATGAGGGCGGTCATCAGTCGCCTACGAGCATCACCTCAACTACGACATGAGCGGCTACCCCGAGTCCCGATCCACGATCACGTGTCCCTGTTCGGGAACATCGTGGCCATCGCCGACCGCTACGACGCTCTCACCACCGCCCGGCGGTACAGGCGCTTCAGCATAACCCCCTACGAGGCGGTCACCTACCTGGTTCACTATTCGGGCACGTTCTTCGACCCGCTGCTGGTGAAGCTGTTCGTGGAGATGATCGGGATCTATCCGCCGGGCACTCTCGTGCACCTCGACAACGGAGACCTGGGAGTGGTCTGCGAGCCCCCGGCCGCCGGACAGCCGCTCGACCGGCCGAAGGTGCGGTTGTGGACAGGGGAACAGGTCGGGCTGTCGTCGATCTGGCCGAGCACGCGGAGGGGCCGCGCGCTATCAGGGTGACGTCGATACTGAGCCCGGCGCGTATGGGCCAGGTTCCGGCGATGGCGCTATCGGTATTTGAATAGCCAACCAGCGGCCGCTCGCGCACGAGGGGTTGCGCGACACCACCAAAACTACGAGGCGGGTAGGACACCCTGGGCGCTGGGTAGTTCCTGCCAATTGATAATCTGATAGCTGCCCACCGTCGGGAAGTAGGGGGGGCGGGTCTTTAAGCAGCCAGGCGTCGTAGGTGTTTGTGCCATTCACGAAACCGCCCAGGGTATTGCCGTTGCTGACCGTAGCTCGGTATGGTGTGTGAAACGAGCTGACGGAGCCGTAGATGGTGAGCATATCGCGGATGGGTCCGTAGTTGTTCCCGCTCGCGTCGGCTGCGTTACAGGACTCCTTGCCCTGCTGGGCGATCACGGCCGCGTCGATCTCCATGTCCTGCTGCGACACGCTGCCGCTCGCGCCCAAGGGCGCGTAGCGCGGTATCTCCACGTTGTTCTGAGCGATGAGACCCACCGCGACTGGTGCCGTCCTTACCCGAATAGGTGAGGTTGCCTACGACGTGGATGGACGTGGCCGAGTTCTTGCCCGAGCCGTTCAGCTGGCCTGAACTGGCGATGGTGATGCGACCGTCGAGGTTGGTGCCCTCCACCCACACGTTGTCGTTCGCGTAGATGACCCCGCTAGTGGGATACGGGTAGGTGCCGCTCGGTACCGGCGACGTGGGGGCTACCATCGTCAGGCTTCCGCCGCTGCCGCTTGTGGTCTCGGACTCTCGCCGTGACCCGCTTCATCTGGTACTGACTGCCGGGGAGCAGCTTGATGTACCAGCCCTGGGCCGCGCCGTGAGCGGTGCTGGTTGAGTAGGGAAGGTTGATTCCGTTGCCCACGGCCAGACCGTTCAAGTTGACGAAGTCTGAGGTGACGGTGGCGAAGCTGATCGCAGGCACCGGGAATTGCCAGAAGGCCCGGGAGGGATCGTTGCGGGCACCGTGTATGGTGGCCCGACCAGACCCCGGGGTGGGTGCCGCCGAACATGCTGCTGTTGTAAGTCGCGTTGGAGCACGAGATCGTCTCGTTGACGTCGGCGGTGTCGATGCAGATGCCGGTGTTGGAGAAGGTCTTGCCGTGCCACATGCGGTTGAGCGGCCCGCCGATCCAGACTTCGTCATTCGTGAGAAGCAGGTACTGGCTGAACGATGGCCGACCCAACTCGGCAGTGACCGTCCGGGGGGCGTCCTCGGGGGAGGTGGCTTGTCCGGTGACAGTCACGTGGACGTTGGAATCCGATGCGCTCGGCGGGGTCACCCTCATGGCGTACGTCCCTTGACGGAAGAATCGTAGATGTCGGTGAGATCGAACACCTTGAAGCGGGGATCCGGACCGGTGTTGCCCGCGATGGCGAAACCGTTGCTCCGGGAACTGCTTCCGCTTGCCACCATCCACAGGTACTGGTTGAGTCCAGCTTCGGCGACGGCGAGCGACTGAGTGTAGGCGCGATCGCGACTCACGTGCTGTTGGTTGGCCAACGTCGCAGTGAGAAGCGTCGCCGACGCCATGCCGAGAGCTACGAGGATGAGCATGGCCAGGATCAAGACGTAGCCATTCTGGGCCGGGCTGACCAAGCGAAACCGGCTGCCAAGTCGAGCGGCCATGTGTTGTCTAGGCTCCACTGAGGCCTCCGTTATAGCGCTGTCTTATCTGGATAATGGTGTCCAGAGCTACGGTGCCCTTGCTTTCCCCCGGGGCGTCGTTCACGTAGAGCTTGATGCCGACGGCGAGGATGCTGCTTCAGATCGGCTGCGCTGGTCGGGTTCGAGACGAGGACCAGGGTGTCGTTGGCTGTGGATTGGGGTGGCTGGCGTACGCCGGGTTCATCTTGTAGTAGGTGAACAGCGGCGTCGCCGCGTTCTGTATCCCGTCCATCACGACGATTCCGTCGCTGGTGTATGCCGTCGCGTAGGTGGGCGGGGTCGTGGAGGTGTTGGGGGCGAGGGCGGCCATCCGCAGAGTCTTGCCGGACAGGTAGTACCGCACCTTATCGGGTAGGCCGTTGCCGTTGATGTCGGCGTAGAAGACCAACTCGTATTCCGACGCCAATGCGACTGCATCCGTCTGAGAGGTCAGGTTGGAGGCGGACGACTCGGCCATGCGGACATAACGCGCGATCTCGTTGACGGCGGTGCGGGCATCATCCTGGTTGATGATGCGATGTTGCGTATCGGCGGAATAGCGGATGAGGCTCTCGTAGATGCCCAGCATCGCCCCCCCGAGTATCCCGGCGGTCAAACAGACTACCAACAACTCGATCAGCGTGAAGCCTCGTGCCGCACGCAACTTGTTTGTGATAGTGGACACCATCTTGGCCATCGTGACCGTCGCTTTAGTTGTGGGTCGTGAAGGTGTATAGATCGGAGTTCGACGTGGCCGAGGTGCCCCCGGGCGTGGTCACCGTGATGTGCACAATGCCCGCGCCGGCGGCCGGAGAGATGGCCGTGATCTTTGTGGTGGAGTTGACAGTGAAGCTGGCGGCGTTGACGTTGCCGAACTTGACTGCAGTCGCCCCGATGAAGTTAGTGCCCCGGATGACGACGGTCGTGCCGCCTGTCTCGATGCCTTTATTCGGGTTCCGCGAGGTCACCGTGGGTGCCGCGACCGCCTGGTAGATGTAATGATCTGCGGCTGAGGTGGCCGAGGTGCCCTGCGGGGTGGTGACGGTGACGTCCACTGTGCCCGTGCCGGCCGGAGCGATGGCCGTGATCCGGGTGGCGGAGTTGACCGTGAAGCTGGTGGCGTTGTGGGGCCGAACGATGACCGCCGTCGCCCCGGTGAAGTTGGCGCCGGTGATGATGACGCTGGTGCCGCCCGAAGGGGAGCCGCTAGTGGGGCTCAGTGAGCTCACCACCGGGCCGGTGGAGATCACCAGTTGACGTCCTGAGTCTCCCCGGGATCGAGGATCACCGGGATCACCCCGGGATCCAACGGCAGGAAACTGCGAGTCCACGGTCGGCGCGGTCACCCCGGAGGGTGAGCTGCCAGGGGCGGATTGTGAGGAGTGACGAGCTGGATGAAGTAGGGCTCGAGTGACGTGGAGTACCTGATGTCGGTCGAGCACCGCGTCGCCGTTTGCATCGGTGGTCACGTTCTGGCTGAAGTCCCATGGGCTCACCGAGAGGAATCCGGTCACGGTGAGGGCCACTCCCGGACAGCGGGGTGCCGTTCTGGTCGGTGACGTGGATGTTCATCGTGGCCAGTCTGTCCATGATCAGCTGGACCACGGTGAAGGGGCTGCCGTTGGCGACGACCACGCCGTTCTTTAAGGCCGCGCTGTTGTAGCCGGACAAGCGACGCGCTGACAAAGTAGCCGCCATTGGGGTCGACGGTGAGACCGGGCACCTCGAGGTGGCCGCTGTCATCGGTACGGATCGCGGAGGCGTTGATGAGCACATGGGGGACTAGGACGTCGTTCGTGATGGTCAGGTGCGCGCCGGGTATGCCCGCGCCGCTCAGGTCGGTCACGGTGATGTCGAGCGTCCCCCCCTTGGCTCCACCGGCGATATTGGTAGTCATGACGACCGGGGCTAGGGCGCTGTTGTCCACCTGCGCGACCGATACGGTCACCCGGCGATAGTTGGCCGGGTAGGGACCGCTGTAGCTCGAGTCCTCGATGTACGTGACCTCCCGGACTATCTGGAACGTGCGCCCCTCCACCACCTTGGTCTCAGCGGCAGCGAGTTGGCCCGGCGGTTGGCCGCCGACGGTGCCGATGTCCTGATACTGCAGGCCACGGATGGTCTCGATCTCCTGAGTCGCCATCTGAGCCATGAGCGACCGCGTGTCAGACGCCAGGACCCTCATGGCGGTCCCGGTGAAGAAGTGCGCGATGAAAATGAGGCCGACGACGAGGACCATCCCGGCGACCAGCACCTCGACGACGGTGAAGCCATTGTCGCGGTGAACGTTCCTGAGCCGACGTCGCGTGATTCGTATCATGACCTCTCCACCGGTGAGTAGGGCCTGGCGACCGTGACCTCGATCCTGGGTCGCTGCGCGCGTGATGTCCTCGCTCGTGGCCTCGGAGCGTCCTACGAGGGATTCCCCTTGACAGCGAAGTTCATTGGAGTCTCCTTGTGGGCGTGTCGCTGGGAATATCGGCAGGCCGTGTCGCGGTCTTTAGTCGAAGCGCCACCGGTCGAAGGGCGCCGGTCCATATAACGTGCGTGACTCGCGAGGATGAGCGCTTTCCGGCTTCTGCCTGAGTCCGCTTAGCCGCATGGCAAAGGAGCACGGATCCGCATCACGCCATCCTTGGACGAAAGTCGTAGAAGAAGCCCTAAAGTCCTGCCGCAGACTGCCGATAGTAGGAGCAAGACGCCAATCCGGCGTGCTGGGCCGCGAAATGTTCGCGGTCCCGAAAAAGGGTCCGCGAACTACAGGAGGAGGAACACAAACAATGTTCAGGAAAGATCCACAAAAGGATGAAGGGCGAAAAGGGTTTCACCCTCATCGAACTCCTGGTGGTGATCATCATCATCGCCATCCTGGCGGCGATCGCCATCCCGACCTTCCTCGGCCAGCGCCAGAAAGCCCAGGACGCAGCTGCCAAGTCCCTCGTCCGCAATGCCATGACCGCCATCGAATCCGCCTATGTCGACCTTAGAACTTTCGACATCGCCGATATGGACGATGCCACTCTCGCGTTGATCGAACCCGCCATCACTTGGAATGAGGTTGCTGGCGACGTGCCGATCAGCGCCGCTCCCGGTGGTGACACCGCCGACAACGCGGTCGGGTACTTCGGCGCAGGCCAGACCTACCAGGTCGGCTCCATGGCCGAATCCGAGACGCCTTGGGCCGTGTCTGTAGACAAGGGCGTCGGTGGCTTGGGTACCACTTACTACAAGGACGCCGCATCAGTCGAGAGGTGGTAGAAGCCTGACGGCTTCGCCGCTAGACCAGGTCTCCGGCCAGCGAATGGTCTGAGTCCAGAGGCGGCATACCGACGACAGGGGGCAACGGGCCCGCAAGAGGATCCGTTGCCCCCTGTGTTATCTAGGGAGTGCCAGCATGGGTAGTGGGAAAGCGATGGTTCGCGTGAATGCCGGAGGACGTCGCGTGACGCGTAGCGCTTTGTGTGTCACGGTGATAGTTGCGGTGGCGCTGCTCATGGCAGCGGCCGGGTGCTCCGACGCCGTCGCGAAGGCCGACCAGCTGGCGGATGCCAGTGATCTATCGGGAGCGGAGGCCATCTACAAGGAAGTGTTGGATTCAGATCCGGACAACCTGCAGGCACTTAGCGGGCTCGCGGCTGCCCTGGCTATGCAAGGGAAGTACGACGAAGCCCTGCCCATCCAGGAGAGGGTCGTAGCCGCCGATCCGGACGAAGTCCAGATAAGGATAGAGTTGGGGTTCAACTACCTCAACCACCAAGATCGGAGTGCTGAGGCTGTGCGGGTGTTGTCTGAAGCGGCTACGCTCGACGGCAGCGCGAAGAACCTGACCTTCTTGAGCCAGGCTCAGATCGCGGCCGGAGACCACGAAGGCGCAGAGGAATCTCTGGGAGAGGCTATGGAGGTCGACCCGCAGTACGGGCATTCATATTCGGTCCTGGTTCGGATGTTGGAAGACGATATGCGGTCCTCGGACGCAGCTCAAGTCCGCGAGCTGGCTGCGTCTAGAGGCATAGATATTACGGTCCCATAACCGTCCGACGCGTGTGCGGGCGGGAGTAGCTTAGGAAGGGAGGTGCCAGGTCATGACGGGTTTGTTCCGCGAGCACGAAGAGAACCAGAAGGGGTTCACTTTGATCGAGCTCCTGGTCGTGATCATCATCATCGCCATCCTGGGCGCCATTGCCATCCCTACCTTCCTGGGTCAGCGCCAGCACGCGCAGGATGCAGCTGCGTACACCCTGGTGCGGAACGCTCTCACGGCGCTGCAGGGCGCGTTCGTCGACACCGGGGACTACACGGAGATCACCGAAGCCGATCTCGAGGCCATCGAGCCGGCGATAGACTGGGTCGATGAGCGATGCCGACCTCGTCTCATGACTCGACCAGCTCGGCGTGGATTAGTGACGCGGTCGGTGCCATGGCCGCGAGCAACCAGGTGGCGTTCTTCGGCCGAGTCGCCGACGGTCGCCGATCTGGCCAGCGTCAGCGCCAGCGGCAACACCTTCGGCATCCAAGTGGATACCGTAAGCCTCAACGAGACCGGCTACGTCAAAGTGAAAGTGATCGACGGCGAGCCGCGGGATCGGCTGGTAGTCCGCCTCTTCTGCTAACGCACTCTATCGCGGGCAGCATCGACTGAGCCCCGCTTTGCTGCGCCATGGCTCTTTCGCCTAGCTGGAGCCTCCCCGTCCTGAGCAGGGATGCGCGGGAGCGCTGTTCGGAATCCGGCCGCGGCCTCTTCCGAGACGAGTCGAATCGGCGCCCGTGACTGCGCAAGACCCTCGCGCTCCAGTCTAGTACGAAGGTTCTACCTTCCACCAGCCTGCCTTCTCCTAGCCTTGGCCTATGCCAAGGCGAACCCCCCCATACCCCGAACCCCCACGTGTCGATCGGTTGGTCGCGCTTATCCACGCCGGCCAGTGCGGTCACTCCCTGGTCGAGATGTTGCTGGTTCTCACGCTTCTTGGTCTGTGCTTTCGCCGCCGGAGGTGTGGCCCTCAGCTCGCGGTGTCGCGGCCGTGGAGGCGAGGGGGGCGGCTCAGGCCTGGCAGGCCGCGGGAGCCTGGGCGCAGGTGGGCGCCGTGTGGCAGGGGACGGACACTGAGGTCACCTTCGAATCCGGTCACCTGGCCGTGACGAGCCGGGCACAGGGACTGGTGGCGGCGATCTTGGCGCTGCCGCTCCCGCTGTGCCGGCAATCGCCAACGTGGTCAGGTGGCGGCAGGGGCAGGGAGTTATGGTCCGCTTCCTTGCGGCATCCGCCTATCCCGAATTCGGCCGGCTCCCTCTATTTCCGGGCGCCGGGCTCCGACTACCGGGTCACCATCCGCCTGGAGAGCGGGCTGACAGTAAGGACCCGAGTGGAGGCCGCACCGTGAGGCGCGGGTGGGCAGTGGCTCATCTCAGGCGGCAGTGCAGGCTCCATCCTGCTCGAGGTGATGATGGCGACTCTGCTTGTCGGACTGCTCGTCGTTCCCTTGGCCACCTCTTTCGCTGGGATGGTCGGCGAAGCGCGCACCGTGAGGCAACGGGCCGAGGGCGACCCCGCCGGGCACGCGGCTTCACGGTCCGCAGAAGCGCTGGGAATGGGGTCCGCGGGTGATCGCCGGATGGTGGCGGCCGGGACCCGTGCTTCATCTCAGAATGTCCGGCGCAGCGGGGGCGAGCTCGGCCGAGGCTGAGGTGGGCCTCTGGGCGGAGGGGTGGGTGGTGGCCCAGCAGGCGGTCGTCTGGAACGCCGGGGCCGGCGCCGCGGCGACCAATGAGGTGCAACTGGGGCCAGAACTATGGACCGGACTGGCGGACAGCGAGCTGGTGGTCCGGGTGCGCATGGCAGGAGGAATGTGGGGGCCGCCGTGGCGTCTCGCTGTTCCTGAACCTGGTGCGGGCACTCCGGCTCTCGGAGCCGCCCTTTCGGCCCCGCCGCAAGGCCCAACCGTCGTCGTTCACCGGCCCGGCACCGGGACTTCTTCGTTGACTGCGACATGGAGCCCCGCCGACCTCACTTGTCCTCCCTTCGGGCTCCTCTTTTCTCTGGCGCCCTGCCATCGAAGGCTGGGGCGGCGCGACCCTCGACGGGCGAACTCAGTGGTGGCCGATGGAGGAGGGACGCAGTGTCGATCTGTACTTCTGACCCAACGCCCGCCCGACGGAGCCCTCTCGACGGAATGGACGAGGCCGGCTTCTCTCTGATCGAGTTGCTTCTGGGGTTGACTCTCGCCCTGTGTCTCGCGCTCGGAGTGGCTCCCCTATGGGTCTCATCCCAGTCGCTTGGAGTGCGAGAAGGAGACGAGACGATCTGGGCACTGCAGGCGCGGGTAGCCGGCGCGCGATTCGAGAGGGACCTGCGCCTGACCGGGTCTCAGCACTGTCCGTTCGCCACCGGCGCCACCGTACTCCAGGCGACCCCGTCGCAGGTGGTCCTACTGGTCGCGACATCCGAGTCCACCGCTGCCGCTGCTGGTCGAGTGGGAGCTCGTGAACGGTTCTCTCATGCGGCGCTGGAGCGCATGCCCTACCACTTGTCCCTCGACCTTCAGCCATTCTCTCTACGCCGACAACAAGACGATGCTGGAGAACGTCGACATGACCCGATCGCGATTCACGTATCTAGTTGCGGGCTCTGCCACTGGGGCTCCCTTGTCGGCTGCCGACTTGCCTCTGGTCGACGCCATCACGGTGGAGCTCACCGCCCGCTCGGAGAAAGTGGCTTCGGCCGCTCACGCGATAGCTTCGGGCCCGGTCGGCCGATGGGCCCGGCCATGATGAGACATCGCGAAAGCCGCGTTCCCCAACGGGTCGCTGCCGAACGCGGCTCCATCCTCCTGTTCGTGCTCTTCGTCTGCCTGGCCGTAGCGGTGCTCGTACAGACCCTCTCCGTGGTCGTCCTGTGCGCCGACAACACCCTCGCCGCCGAAGACTCCGGACGCTCGCTGATGGAGGAGAAGGACAACGCTCTTGCGACGCTGCGCCAGCGCTGCCCTCGACGAGTGGGGGCCCATGCCCTGGTCGGTGATCCAGGAGACGCCCGCGGTTCAGGGAACCGTAGCCGAACTGCCCGACAGCAGCGGCTGGGCGCTGGCCGCCTCCGCGCGGCACTCGGCCGACATCTCCCCGATCGTCGTATCGGCGTGGCTCGAGCGCGGGCGGGACGGGCTCGATCTCCCGCTTGCCGGGCTTGTGGCCCAGACCGCTAGCTGGACCTCCGGTCGCGTCTCTCCGTGGCTGGAGGTTGACGGCGTGGGGATGGCCGCGCCGACTGCCCGTTTCCGGAACGTCCCGACCGCGCCGTTGGTCGGCCCCGGCGCGGTCGTCGAAAACATGGCAAGCGTCTGGAGGCTCGACGACGGCTGGCGGGTCTTGTTCGCGAGCGTGGCATCCGCGCGAGATGAGACGGGAGCAGCCGCGACCGAGGTGGTCGCGGCGCAGGGACTAGGTCCGGGGGCACGTGTCAGCACCATGCGGGGCGAGCCCGGGACGACATTGGAACTTCCGCAAGGATGGGGCGGTTCGGCGGACGATCCAGCCCTGCTGGTGGTGACCGGCGGCGCCGCTCTCGACGTCCGCGGTCGGGGAGACCTCTACGGGGTGATAGTCGTGGATGACGGGGGCGTCTTGGTCGACGGTACCCTGCTCCACGGCGCACTGTTCGCAACCGGCGAGGTGGATTTCGGCACGACTGGTGCGGTCGCCTTCTCCCGCTCCATTCTTCGGTGGGCCACCGACCGCTCCCTCGTGCGGGCCCGGTTGGTTCCGGGCACAAGAGGGGAGAGCATCGGGTGACTCGTTGGCGCGGGCCGACGCCCAGCCCGCGCGGCATCGGCGGCCGGTGCCGGGTATACTCACCGCCATGGACAAACGTCCCCGCATCACCGACAGATTCGCCGCGTGGAAGCGCCGTCTTCACCGCACGCGGCTGGAGTGCCGGGAGTGCGAAGTCATATGCGAGCGCGTGGTCTCGCCCCAGCACTGCCTCGATTCCGGCTGCTCTTCTGTCTACGTATACGAGGACGACGACACCAAGATGTTCGGATGCCTGCACAAGGTCTTCGCCCCCGAGCTGGATCTCGCTGCCTTCGCCGAAAGGGGCGGCCGGGGACGGGGTTCCGGCGCATACGGGCCCCTGCGGCTCAATCGGAGTCCTCGCCGGGAGTGCAGGGTCACCGTGGAGCAGGCCTATCCGGCCGCCGCTGGCGACGGGCTGCTGCAGCAACCCGACCTTCTTCCATCAGCCGGCGGGAGCGCCCGAGGAGAGGATCAGGCTCACCACGAACGTCCCGCCCGAGCCTCAGCCTCAAGACTGACAGGGGATCTCTTTGGATCTTCATCTCGTATTCCTCGGCACCGCCGGAGCCACTCCCACCGTCGACAGAGGCTCGCCCGCGACCCTCATCGCCCGCGGGGGAGAGCGAATCCTCGTGGACTGCGGGGAGGGGACCCAGCGGCAGCTCATGCGCTCGGTGGGGCTGGCGCGCATCAACACGATCCTGCTGACCCACCTCCACGGCGACCACTATCTCGGGCTTGCCGGGTCTGCTGAAGACGCTGAGTCTGGCCGGCAGCGAGGAGCCGCTGCAGCTCTTCGGGCCCGCCGGCCTCTACGAGCTGCTCCGGGAGGTGGAGAGGATCATCGGGCGGCCGCGATTCCCGTTCCTCGTCGAGGAGGCGCGTCCCGGGTACCGTTCTACGAGATGCCTGACTACGCTACTGAAGACCGCCCGTACCGAGCACGGCCTGCCCGGGTCTGGCCTGGTGTCTGGAGGAGAAGATCGCGGCTGGGGATCTTCCATCCCGAGCGGGCAGTGGAATTGGGCGTCACACCCGGCCCCGATTTCGGCAGGCTGCAGCGGGGGGAGACCATCACGCACCGCCGGCGGGCGGATCCGTCCAGCCCCGATGAGGTCATGGACGAGGCCCGGCCGGGCAGGAAGATCGTCATCACCGGTGACACGCGCCCGACCGAGGCCATCATCCAGCTGGCAGCCGGCGCCTCCGTGCTGGTCCACGACTCCACCTTCGCGGAGTCGGAGAAGGAGCGGGCGCTCGAGACCGGCCACTCGACCGCCAGGGAGGCCGCGGAGGTTGCGCGTGCCGCCGGGGTGGAGACCCTGGTGCTGACGCACATCGAGCTCCCGTCACAGCTGGCGCGAGCTGCGCGACGAAGCCCGACAGGTATTCCCCGGCGCGCTGCTTCCGCGCGACCTCGACGTTCTGGTCGTACCGTATCCAGACAAGGGCACGGCCCGGCTCGAACGGGTATAATGGCGCGTCGCCGGCGGCGGTGAACCACCATCGCTGGCCGGCCCGCTACCGATCGCGCCCACGTAGCTCAGGGGATAGAGCACTGGCCTCCGGAGCCAGGTGTCGCAGGTTCGAATCCTGCCGTGGGCATACCCTTCTCCGCCGCATCAGCGTGCGGCGCCACTTCGCGGTCAGGCCTCCAGCCCCAGTTCAGCCTCCACCTGATCGAAAGAAACACGGCGCATGGGGAGCAACTCCCAGCCGAAAACCTGTGTTACGGCCTGTAAATACGCATCCTTGACCTGGGCCATGTCCGGCCGGTGCGCTGGTGAGTCGCTCGATGCTCGTCTGTTGTAGCTGGGGCTCCCCGCAGGAGACGATAGCCTCGAAGAGAGACAGGTCGACGCTCACGTTGAGCGAAGTGCCGTGGCTGCTGACCCAGCGTTGGCACCGGAGCCCGACGGAAGAGATCTTGTCTCCGCCGGCGTAGACTCCGGGCCGGCCGGGGCGCCGTTCTCGCGTGGATGCCCAGCTCGGCCAGAACGAGGATGTTCGCTTCCTCGAGGCCATTCACGTAGGCGCCGAGGTCCCGGCCGGGGATCGGCACGACCGGATAGCTGACGAGCTGCCCGGGGGCGTGAAGGGTCGCCTGACCGCCTCGCTCGGAGGTCACGACCGGAATGGCGCGGCCGTCCGGGAGCGGGACAAGTCCGCAGATCGTGCGGGCCCGCACGGCTTCCAAGGGTGACCACGGGCTCGTGCTCGAGCAGAAGCAGGACGCCCGGCAGGCGGCCGTCGGCGACAGCGGCCCGCAGCCGGCCTTGCAGCGCCTGCACTGGAAGATAGGGGGCCAGACCAAGGTCGAACACCGCAAACTGGGGCGGAGATGGCTTGAGCGCGCGCGCCGACTTGTGAGAGACTCCTTGCATAGCGGGCAAGATACCGCACGAACGCCAAGACGACCGGCGGACGCCGAGAGCTGGAGGAGTTGTGGCGAAGAAGAAGTTCGATCCGCTGTGGGAGATAGTCGACGAGAAGATCCCGCTCCAGGGCCAAGGGCCGGACGTGGACGTACCCTGCCCACACTGTCACGTGCCGCTGCACCTCGGCCCGGGCGACCAGAAAGGGCAGCGAATCACCTGTGGATTGTGTGGAGGCAGTTCCGAGGTGGTAGAGGGACCGGAGGGTCCGCGCCTCGAAGCGGCCGGCTAGTAACGGAGCAGGGGCCGGCCCAGGTCGTCCTTAACCTCTCCCAAGCCCTCGGCCAGCTCGCGCGGGGCCGAGACGGTGGTGGGGTCGCCGTCCGAGATATACCGCAGTTCGGGGTGCGCTTTCAGGTTCGCTATCGCGTCACGCAGAGTGCTGCCGGTCACAGTTACGCGGGGGATGTGCATGGCGTTGAACAGAGTGGAGAACGGCGAGAGCGAGACCGTATCGCCCAGCGCGACGGCCGACGTGTACTTGTAGGGTTTGCCGTTGTAGATGCCACCGGCGAGCAGGCTCTCGTCCTCCGGATACTCTCCCGAGGGCACCGACAGACTCGTGACCTGGTAGTCGCCGCCGATCAGTCCTTCCAGGGTCGACTGCGACTCCGCCAGCTCCTTCTTCACCTCCAGCGGGTCGGCCTTCTTCAAGTTCAGGTTGCTGACGGTGTGGCTACCGATCTCGTATCCCCAATCGGTCAGGTTGCGCAGCTTCTCCTGCTGGCGATCGGGCTGGCCGAAGAGCTCGTTGTCCTTGGAGGTGACGTTGATCAGGCAGTAGAACGTCGCCTTGGATGCCCAGCCCCCCGCTTCCACGGCAGCCTGGAGCACCCCGACCGCCGACGCGGGGTCGAGCGAGCCGTCGTCGAGTATCCGGTACTGACCGCTCGTTGAATCGTCGAACGTGAGCACCACCGGCGACATGCCGGCGGGGATGTCGATATTGCCCGACGCCAGGTCCCGCAGGTTTATCGGATAGAAACCTTCCGATCTGAGGAAATCCACGTCCTTTGCGAGCTGCTGGGGAGTCCGCGTCTCGGCGCTCCCCTGGTCGGTGATGTCGTGATAAAGAAGGACGGGGACCTGTCCTAGCTCGTTCGCACCAATAGCGGCCGCTTTTTCGGCCGTCATGGGCCCGGAGAACGTCGAGGAAGTGGCACCCGAGGCGTCGCTAGATTCGCCGTTGTCGCGGCTGTCGGCGGGCGCCGTGAGCTTGGGCGTGCCGGTGTCCGGGCCGGGTCCGCCGAACGCCAGCCCGGAGACAAGCCCTAGGAAGGCTCCTACCACAAGGGCGATCCCTAGAAAGCGAAGCACTTTGTCTCGGCGCATGGTCGGACAAGTCTAGCAGAGCCCTCTGCTACAATACCGCCACCATGGGCCAGGCCAAATCAAACGGGCGGTCTTCCTATTCCACTCCGCCCCGGCGACGCACGGGGGCGAGAGGCAAGCTCGCCTTCATCGCTCTTGCCAGTGTGATCGTCTTCGCCGGCGCCTTCATCCTTCTCTGGTCTCTCGGAAGCGTGATAGTGGGGGGCAAGGGATTCCCGTGGACCACCACCGCGGCCGCTGCCGTCTCGCCGGTCGCGCTGCAGGCTCAGGTCGACCATCCTCTGGCACCGCTTGTCGACCTCCGCGCTTTCAGGGACCTCTCGTACGTTCCCGTGAAGGGCATCTATGTCAGCAGCTACCACGCCGGCAAGCCTGACTTGCTGGCGAAGATGATAGATATAGCGGACCGGACCGAGATAAATGCCTTCGTCGTGGACGTGAAGGACGATCTGGGGATGGTCGTCTTCAACTCGGACGTGGCCATGGCGAAGAGCCTCGGGTTGGTGGACCCGCGCATTCCGGACATCGACGCGCTGATCGCGACTCTCCGCGAGCACGACATCACGCCCGTCGCAAGGCTCGTGTGCTTCCAGGACAGCGGGCTCGCGAACGCCAGGCCCGAGCTGGCGGTGCAGAGCTCAAAGGGTGGGCTCTGGAAGGACTACAAGGGCCGGAGCTATACCAACCCCTACAGCCATGAAGTGTGGGAGTACCTCGTCCAGGTGGCCGAGGATGCCGCCAGGCATGGATTCAGGGAGATCCAGTTCGACTACGTCCGTTTCCCGGCTGACGGTCCGGTGAAGGAAGCGGTGTATCCGGGCCAATACACGACGAGGACGGACGCTATTGCCGGCTTCCTTTCGTACGCCCGTGAGCGGCTCCAGAAGCTGGGCGTGTGGGTCTCGGCCGACGTGTTCGGGGTGACGCTCGCCGTACAGAACGACCAGGGCATCGGGCAGATAGTCGAGCAGATCGGGCAGAACGTCGACATCGTATGCCCGATGATCTATCCCTCGCATTACCAGCCCGGCTCGTACAACCTCGACTCCCCGAACGCCAGCCCGTACGAGCTCGTTACCGGGGCGTTGAAAGACGCTAAGCACAGGCTCACCGGGACGGGAGCCATGGTCCGGCCCTGGCTGCAGGACTTCTCCATGCGGGGAGTCACCTACGGGGTGGACCAGGTGAAGGCTCAGATCAAAGCGGCCGAGGAGTTGGGCTTCGAGGAGTGGCTCCTCTGGGACCCGTCCCTCAATTACACCGTAGGGGCGCTGCGCAGCGAGGGCGGCTAGGGCCGCTGCTAGTCAACCACGACTGGGACCAGCCTCTGCGCTTCCACGTCGAGCAAGCCGTCCAGAGTGAGCCTCACCCGGGGGATCACGCTCAAGGTTATGAAGCTGAGCACCATGAACGGCTCCTCGAAGTCGACCCCGAGCCCGCCCGCCGCCCGCTCCAGTGAGCGCAACTGACCCGCGACCACACCCACCGGCAGATCCGCCATCAGGCCGGCCAGGGGCAGCGGGAGGACCTGCGTCATCTCTCCTCTGACCACGGCCAGCCCACCCCCGGCCGCGGCGACTGCGCGCGCCGCGGCAAGCATGTCGACCGGGTCGGTCCCGACCACGAGCAGGTGGTGAGCATCGTGGGCGATGGTGGTCGCGATCGCGCCGCTTCGCAGCCCAAGCCCGCTCACCAGGCCGCGACCCACCCGATTTCGGCCGTCGGGTGACCCTGGCCCCGGGCGGCGCTCGACGAGAGCCGCCAGGCAGATGTCCTTGTCAGGGTCGGGGAGCAGGTGGCCGCCGGCAGCCACGACCTCGACGAACCGCTCCTCACTGACGATGGCCCGCGGGGTGAGGTGGATCGCGCGGGCCCGGTGCGGGCCGTCGGCGGCCGGCGGGGCAAGCGTGCGCGGATCGGAAAGGTCGAGCCGGAACGGAGGCGAGGCCAGGGCGGGGGTCGGCGGCAGAGGAACTGTGAGCTCTCCCTCGTGAGCGACGACGGTCCCCGCCTGTATGACGTCGCGCGGGTGGGGGAAGGCGGGGTCCTCCACGAGGAGGAGGTCCGCGCGATATCCGGGCGTCAGACTGCCCCGGTCGTGAAGCCGGTAGAGGGTGGCCGGATTGAGCGTGGCGGCGCGAAGCGAATCGGCCACCGGCACCCCGGCGCGGCAGAGGGCGGCGACGACCCCATCGAGGTGGTGGTGCTCGGCGAGTGCGGCCGCGTTGCGGTCGTCGGTGCACAGCGCCGTTCTCTCGGTGCCGTGACTGACGAGGAAGGGCAGGGCCCTGACCAGATCGCGGGCGGCGGAACCTTCGCGGATAAGGGTCCACATCCCGAGCCGCCTGCGCTCAAGCAGCAACTCGGGATCTGACGTCTCGTGATCGGTGATGGGGCCGGCGACCATATACGCCGCTAACTGCCGTCCTGTGACGTCCGGGGCGTGGCCGTCGACCACCCGATGCCCCGACAGGTCGAAGAGGCGGCCCGAAGCCTCTCCGGAGATAAGGCCCATGTAGTCCATCGCCTCGCCCATGCCGGTAACGCCATCGCGCGTGAGGAGGTCGGCGACGTCGGCGGTCTCCAGCCGGCCGGCTGCGTGCTCGAAGGGGGACGCCGGCACCGTGGTGGGGATCATGATGCGCAAATCGAGCGGCAGACCCGGACGGGCCTCGAGATAGAAGTCGATCCCGCTCCGGCCCATCACGTTGGTTATCTCGTGCGGCTCGGAGAGGGTGGTGGTGATGCCGTGCACCACAAGGGCCTCCGCGAAACGCGGAGGGGAGAGCAGCGACGTCTCGGGATGCACGTGGGCGTCGATGAACCCTGGGAGCACGAAGGCGCCCTGAGCGTCTATGACCCTCTCGGCCTCTCCAGGATACTGGCCGACGCCGGCGATCAGGGAACCGCAGACCGCGACATCGGCCGCGAACATCTCCCCGGTGAACGGCGAGAAGACGCGCCCTCCCTTGATGAGGAGGGTCGGCGGGTCGAGACCCAGAGCCACCCGGCGGCATTGTTCACGCTCGCGCATACTATGCACTAGAATAACCTGCGCTCCGGCCTGGCGGACCGGGCGTGAACATCAGCTCTTGGTTGGGGGTAGTCGTGAGCGTTCCACAACTCTCCGTGTTCGTCGAGAACAAGCCGGGCCATCTTGCCGACGCGCTCGCTACGCTGGCCGCGGCCGGCGTCAACGTGCAGTCATTCACCATAGCGGACACGATCGACTACGGGATACTCCGTTTGCTCGTCGACAAGGTGGATAGCGCGAAGCAGGCGTTGGAGCGGTCGGGATACGTGGTCGTCGAGCATCCGGTGGTCTGCGCGGTGCTTCCCGACCGGCCGGGCACCCTCGCGGCCGTGGTCCGGCTCGTCTCCGAATCCGGTCTGGACATCGAATACGTGTACCAGGGGAATCGCGATCGCCTTCTCCTGAAGACCGAGGAGTTGGAGCGCATGGAAGAGCTGCTCGTCGAAGGCGGTTTCCGGGTCCTGGGCCCCGGCGACCTGGCCTGACGCCCGCGGGACGGCGCCAGTCGTGACCTTCGACCAGTTTCTGCAATACATCTTCAGCGGTATCACGAGCGGCAGCGTGTACGCGCTGACCGCCATCGGTTTCACTCTGGTGTTCAGCGCCACCCGGATCATCAACTTCGCGCAGGGACAGATGGTCATGCTCGGGGGCATGCTCGGAGTGAGCCTCTACAATGCCGGCCTGCCTTTGTGGGCGTGCTTCCTCGGTGCCGTGGTGATGGTCGCCCTCATCAGCGTCGGGATGGAAGAGGTGGCGATACGTCCTCTCATGAAGAAGGGCGTCCTCGCTCAGATCATCGCGACGGTCGGTGCCTCCTTCGTCCTCGAGACCGCGGCGATGCTCATCTGGGGACGGGACGCCAAGACGATGCCCCCCTTCTCCGGCGAAGAGCCGATCAACATCGGGAATGCGACCATCGTCCCCCAGACCCTGTGGGTGGTGGGGCTCACCCTCGTCGTGGTCATAGCGCTCACCGTGTTCTACCGCAAGAGCCTCTTCGGCATCGCGATTCGGGCCTGTGCCGTCAACCCTGAAGCGGCGCGCCTGCAGGGCATCTCGTACCGGCGGGTCGTTCTATTCACGTTCGCCCTTACGGGTGGGATAGCGGCGGCGGCCGGGGTGATGATCACACCGATCAGCTTCGTGAGCTACTCGTCCGGCACGCTGCTGGGCTTGAAAGGCTTCGCGGCGGCGACGCTCGGCGGGCTGGGGAACCCCCTGGGGGCGGTGGTGGGCGGGTTCGCCCTGGGGATCATCGAGGCTCTTGGCATTGGAGTGGTCTCGGCCGGCTACAAGGACGCGATCGCGTTTGTGATCCTGCTACTGGTGCTCTTCGTGCGCCCGGCCGGGCTCTTAGGCGCTCGGGTGGTGAGCCGGCAATGACCCAGGCTCGATCGCAGATGGGGGCGGGCAGCCCCGCGGCGGGGGGCGTGACAGCGTTCCTACATAGGCATGCCGGCTACTTGGCGTTCGCCGTGATCGTCATGACGATCCCCGCCTACCTCTCGAACGACTACTACCTCTCGGTCCTGTCGTTCGCCGCGACCCGGTTCATGATGGCCCTGGGGATCAGCCTGCTGCTGGGGCAGGCGGGACAGATCTCTCTTGGCCAGGCGGCTTTCGTTGGCATCGGGGCGTACGGCTCGGCCATCCTGACCACCCGGCTTGGCTTCAATCCCTGGGTGGCGATGCTCGTCGCGGCAGTCCTCTCCGCGGCCATTGCCGGGCTGGTGGGCATCCCGACTCTCAAGCTCAAGGGCTACTACCTGGCTATGGCGACGCTGGGCATCAACGAGATCATCTACATCTTGCTCGTGCAACTGAAGCCCCTTACCAACGGGACCGATGGCATCACCGGCATACCCTCACTCAGCATAGGCGGCCTCGACCTCGGCGCCCCGCGCGCCTACCACCTGGTCGTCTGGGGCGTCGCCCTGCTCATGTTCCGGTTCGCCCTCAACCTGACTCAATCACGCGTGGGCCGCTCCTTGCGGGCTCTGCGCCTTTCCGAGCCGGCCGCGGAGTCGCTCGGAGTAGATGCGTCGTATCGCAAGGTCATGGTGTTCATCGTGGCCGCCGTGTTCGCAAGCATCGCCGGGAGTTTCGACGCACACTACGTCCGCTACATCAGCCCGGAGAGCTACTCCATCACGTTCTCGATCATCCTGGTCACGGGGGTCATCATCGGGGGACTGCGGACGCTCTGGGGCGCGGTGTGGGGGACGCTGGTCATCGTGATCCTGCCCGAACTCCTTAAGCGAGTGAACGAGGACCTGACCAACCTGGTGTTCGGAGTGCTCCTGATCGCGATCATGGTGCTGTCGGGAGGCGGCACCACCAGCGTCTGGCGGCGTCTGAGGAGCTTATGGCCCCGGCAGGCGGGCGAGGAAACCTATCGGTCGGAGTCGGAGGAATAGGCGGACGATGCCTCTGCTCAGCGTGCAAAGTGTCTCCAAGCGTTTCGGCGGCCTCGACGCCCTGAAGGAAGTGACCTTCGGGGTGTATCGGGACCAGATCAAGGCGCTCATCGGACCCAACGGGGCCGGGAAGACGACCTTGTTCAACATCGTGTCCGGCTCGTATCGGCCCACTGAGGGCCGGGTCCAGTTCGCCGGAGTCGATGTCGTCGGCAAGGCGCCTCACCGCATATGCCGCATGGGTGTCGGCCGGACCTTCCAGCACAGCCTGGTGTTCGACGACATGACCGTCCTCGAGAACGTCGCCGTGGGGCGGTATTCCCGGACGAAAGCCGGTCTGTTCTCGGCGGCGCTCACCCTCCCGCGCCATCGCAGAGAGGAGGCCGAGACGTTCAAGGCCGCGCACGAGGCCCTGAGGCGCGTAGGCCTCGACCACGTGGCCGGCGAGCCGGCGGAGAACCTCCCCATGGGCGAGCGCCATCTGCTCGAGATCGCCCGAGCCCTCGCGTCCGGCCCGCAACTCCTGCTTCTTGACGAGCCGGCCGCGGGGCTCAACGATGACGAAACCCGGCGTTTAGCGGATACTGTGAGGAAAATTCGGGACGAAGGCGTCACCGTGCTGCTGGTAGAGCACGACATGACCTTCGTCATGGAGATATCAGACGAAGTGGTGGTGCTCGACTACGGCAGAAAGATTGCCGAAGGGCCGCCGCTGATGATCCAGAACAACGAAGAAGTGATCAAGGCGTATCTAGGGGAGGAACTGGAATGAGCAGGTCGATCAAGAGGAACAGCGGGGCGCGCACGATCCCCGGAATCAGTCTCGGAGTGTTGCTGGCGGCGTTTCTGCTGGTGGCGCTGCTGGCCGCGGGCTGCGGCGGCGAGACGGCTACGACGACGACGGCCGGGGGAGGAACCGCGACTACCGCGACTACCGCGGCAACCGCGGCCCCCACGGGCGATCCCATCGTGGTCGGCGCTATCGTCTCGGCTACCGGGCCGGGAGCCGCTCTGGGCGAGCAGGAGCGCAACACCCTCAAGATGGAGCAAGATCTCATCAACGCGAGCGGCGGTGTGCTCGGGCGGCCGCTGAAGATCGTCATCGAAGACGACAAGAGCGACCCGAAGGAAGCCGTGACGGCGGCCAACAAGCTGTTGCAGCAAGACAAGGCCGTCGCGCTCATCGCGTCGACCATCTCGTCGTCGACGCTTGCGGTCAAGGAGATCGCGGCGCAGAAGGGCGTGCCGCAGATGGCCATGGCGGCGGCGAACGACATCACCGACAAGGCGCCGATGGAGTGGATCTGGCGGACTCCGCAGAAAGACGCGCTCGCCGTGCAGAGGGCGCTCGACTACATCGCCAACAATCTGAAGCTCAAGAAGATCGCGGTGCTCCACGACGAGAACGCATTCGGCTCCTCGGGCAACGCCGAGATCGCCAAGCAGGCGCCGAGCTTCGGCCTCGAGGTCGTGGCTTCGGAGTCGTACAAGACGAACGACACCGATATGACCGCGCAATTGACCAAGATCAAGGGCGCGAACCCCGAAGTCCTCATCGTGTGGGGCACGAACCCGGGTCCGGCTCTGGCCGCGAAGAACATGAAACAGCTGGGCATGGACATCCCCTACGTGGGGAGTCACGGCATCGCCAACCAGACGTTCATCAAACTGGCCGGTGATGCGGCCGAGGGCGTCGTCTTTCCCGCAGGCCGTCTGCTGGTGCCCAGTTCCATAACCGACCCCAACCAGAAGGCGGTCACCGACAAGTTCATCGCTGATTACTGCGTACACGTACGGCTCTCCGCCGAACCCGTTCGCGGGCTACGCGTTCGAGGCTGTCACGCTCCTCGCCGACGCGATCAAGAGAGCCGGCAGCACCGACGCCGCGGCGATACAGACGGCTCTGGACTCCACCACCGGGTTCCCCGGTCCTGACGGTATCTACAACTACTCGAAGACCAACCACGACGGACTCGTGGCCTCCGACATGATCATGGTCAAGATCCAGGGAGGCACCTGGGTGCTCGCCGAATAGCGGAGAAGCGTAGGTGCTTGAACTTCAAGCCATTCGCGCCGGCTACGGGAAGATCGAGGTCCTCCATGGCCTCGATCTGACCGTGGCCGAAGGCGAGATCATCACCATCATCGGGGCGAACGGCGCCGGAAAGAGCACCCTGCTCAAGGCGATATCCGGAGTGGTCCGCCTGGCCGGGGGCCGCATCACCCTCGACGGCGAACGGCTTGACACGCTCGGCGTCGAACAGATCGTCTCCCGGCGTGTGGTGCAGATCCCGGAAGGCAGGCAGCTCTTCGGACCACTCACGGTGGCGGAGAACCTTGCCCTGGGGTCCTATTCGCGCCGGCGGCAGGGCGTCCCGGTGAGCGAACGGCTGAAGAAGGTGTTCGCCCTGTTCCCCCGGCTGGAAGAGCGCCAGGCGCAGCAGGCGGGCACGCTCTCGGGTGGCGAGCAGCAGATGCTCGCCGTCGGCCGGGCTTTGATGGCCGAACCTCGCCTGCTGCTCCTTGACGAGCCGTCGATGGGTCTGGCGCCCATTGTCGTCCGTGACATCTTCGCCACGCTCCGCACGCTGAACGAGGAAGGCCTCACGATGGTCCTCGTGGAGCAGGACGCCCGCATCGCTCTCAGCCTTGCCCATCGGGGGCTGGTGATGGAGCGGGGGCGGATCGTGCTCGCCGATTCCGCCGCAGGCATTGCTGGTGAACCCGGAAGTGCAGGCCATCTACTTCGGTCAGCGCAGTGGGGGCGGGCGACAGAGCCGGTCCGCCGTGGAGACGTCCAGGGAGAAGTGATGAACGCGATCTGGAACCCTGAGTACGAGACGATGAGCAGGGAGGAACTGCGCGAGCTGCAGTTCAAGCGGCTGCAGATGACGCTGCGCTGGACCTACGAGAACGTTCCCTTCCATCACGACCGCTGGTCGGCCATGAAGCTCAAGCCGGGTGACATCCGCTCCTTGGAGGATCTGCGGAAACTCCCCTTCACGGTCAAGAGCGACTTCAAGGCCGCGTACCCGTATGGGCTCTTCGCCTTGCCTCTGGAGAAGATCATCCGCATCCATTCGACGTCGGGGACCATTTCGAACCCCACCGTGGTCGGCTACAGCCGGGGAGACCTCAATACCTGGTCGGAGCTCTGCGCCCGGGTGGCCGTGGCCGGTGGGGCCCGGTCCCACGACGTGGCTCAGATCAGCTTCGAATACGGCCTGACCACCGGGGCGTTCGGGATGCACGCCGGTCTGGAGAGGGTGGGCGTGACCGTGGTGCCGGCCGGGACCGGCAACACGCAGCGTCAGTTGCAGATCATGAGGGATTTCAAGACCACGGTCCTTGTCGGCACGCCCTCGTACGTCATGCACATGACCGAGGTGGCGCCCCGCTTGGGATACGACCTGAAGGCGCTGGACCTCAGGGTGGCGCTCCTGGGCTCGGAGCCGTGGACCAATCAGGTCAGGGACGAACTGGAGAAGCGCACGGGCATGTCGGCCAGCGACATCTACGGGCTCTCGGAGGTCATCGGCCCCGGTGTCTCCTACGAATGCTGGAACAAGGACGGCCTGCACGTCAGCGAGGACCACTTCCTGGTCGAGGTGGTGGACCCGGCGACGGGAGAGCCTGTGCCCGACGGCAAAGAAGGGGAGCTGGTGTTCACGTCGCTGACCAAAGAGGCGCTACCGGTGATCCGCTACCGCAGCGGCGACCTGGCCAGCCTCAGCAACCGGCCCTGCGCCTGTGGAAGGGTCTTCGCGCGCCACAGCAAGGTGTACTCGCGCACCGACGACATGCTCGTCATCCGCGGCGTCAACGTCTATCCCGCGTCCATCGAGGCGGTGCTCCAGGACATCGAAGGCGTCGAGCCCCGCTACCGGATGATCGTGTTCCGCGAAGGCGCGCTCGACCAGATCGAGATCCAGATCGAGGTGGAGACGTCCTTCATGGCCGACACGGTCCGCAAGCTGCAGAGCTTCCAGCAGCACGTCGAAGAGCGCATGCGGCAAGAGCTGGGGATACGGCCCCGGGTGCGGCTCGTGGAGCCGAAGAGCATCCCGGAGTCCCCGGACCGGCGGCGCCTGGTGATCGACAACCGGGACAGAGCCGGGTAGGGCGTATCTGATACACTGCGCCGACGGCACTAGAAGGGCGGCCGTGACCGCCCTTGGCAGCGATAGTCCTGGAGGTCAAGAGCGGTGAAGAACCATGATTTCCTGTTCACGTCGGAGTCGGTGAGCGAGGGGCATCCCGACAAGATCGCCGACCAGATCTCGGACGCCGTGCTCGACGCGGTCCTACGAGACGATCCGAACGGTCACGTCGCCTGCGAGACGCTGATCACCACCGGCCTGGTAGTGGTCTCCGGCGAGATCACCACCACTACCTATGTGGACGTGCCCTCCCTGGTCCGGAAGACCATCGAGCGCATCGGGTACACCCGCGCCAAATACGGCTTCGACGCCTCCACCTGCGGCATCATCACCACTCTCCACGAGCAGTCCCCGGACATTGCCCAGGGAGTGCGGGCGGCGCTCGAATGCCGGGTCGATCCCACCGACCAGGATGCCCTGGACTGCCAGGGAGCGGGCGACCAAGGGATGATGTTCGGCTACGCTTGCCGGGATACCGCCGAGCTCATGCCCATGCCCATCTCTCTTGCCCACCGTCTGGTGCACCGCCTGAGCGAAGTGCGCAAGGGATTCGTGGTCCCCTACCTGCGGCCCGACAGCAAGAGCCAGGTGACGGTCAAGTACTCCGACGGCAAGCCGGAGTTCATCACCGCGGTGGTCCTCTCCACGCAGCACGCGGACGGCATCGACATCGAGACCCTCATGAGGCCCGACCTGATCGAGCATGTGATCCGGCCGGTCCTGCCCGAGGGTCTCTACGATCCGGAATTCAAGAAGACCAAGCTGTACGTCAACCCGACCGGCAAGTTCGTTATCGGTGGCCCCATGGGCGATACCGGTCTTACCGGGCGCAAGATCATCGTAGATACGTACGGAGGGTTCGGGCGGCACGGCGGCGGGGCTTTCTCGGGCAAAGACCCGTCGAAAGTCGACCGATCGGCGGCCTACGCCGCGCGTCATGTCGCGAAGAACGTAGTCGCGGCAGGACTGGCCGACCGGTGCGAGGTGGAGATCGCGTACGCGATCGGCGTGGCCCATCCGGTGAGCGTCATGGTCGAGTGCTTCGGCACCGAGAAGGTGAGCCAGGCCACGATCCAGGAACTGGTCCTCAGCCACTTCGACCTGCGCCCGGCCGCCATCATCCGCGACCTCAGGCTTCTCCGGCCCATCTACGAGAAGACCGCCGCCTACGGCCACTTCGGCCGCGAAGACGCCGACTTCACGTGGGAGGCCACGGACAAGGCCGACGCCCTTCGCAGTGACGCGGGTCTGAACTAGGGGCCTCTTGCTCGATAGAGCGGCGGGATCGGCGTATCCACCGCAGGCCGCTGGAGGAAATGGTGGCGCCTAGCGCGGTCGAGGATAGCGGGCGGATAGCCCGGGTCGTCGTCCTTCTGCGGCTACATCACCTGGGGGACCGGCAATTCGACTATCTGATCCCGGAGCACCTGGCGGACGAGCTCTCGGTCGGCTCAGTCGTGACTGTGCCGTTCGGCAAGCGGACGGCCCGGGCGGTCGTTCTATCCACCGCGGTGCGAGCCGAGGTGCCCGAAGAGGGGCTCCGTTCTATCGAGGCGGTCGGCCCGGACCGAATCCCCGAAGAGCTGCTCGACCTCGCCCAGGCTCTGGCCGGCCGATATCTCTGCTCCCTTGAATCCTGTTTGCGCCTGGTCGCTCCCGTGGGCAGCGCAAGCGGGCGAGGCGCGAAGGTGTCCACCCGCAAGGATCTGGTGGTGCTGCTTCCCGACCCCGACCCGGCGAGCATCGCCAAGCTCACCGCGAAGCAACGGACGGTGCTGAAAGCCGTCCCGGCGGAGGGCGTCTCCAAGAAGGTGCTTTGCGAGCAGGCCGGTGTAGGCAGGGGGGTGCTCGACACGCTCGAGAGAAAGGGCCTTGTGGAGTTCCGCGGCGTCACCCGGCCGGAAGGCGTGCCCCCCGAGGGCGAAGGCGCGAGCCCTCCTCTCACCCTCTGGCCGGAGCAGGAGCATGCCGTCGCCGGCCTCGTCGCCGCCCTCGACGAACCTGGACTTTCGTACCGGCTGCTCTGGGGAGTGACCGGGAGCGGCAAGACCGAAGTGTATCTCCGCCTGATAGCGCACTCCCTCAATACCGGGCGAGGCGCCATTCTGCTCGTGCCCGAGATCGCCCTCACCCCGCAGACGATCCAGCGAGTCAGAGCTCGCTTCGGCAGCCGGGTTGGGGTCTTCCACAGCGGGCTTCCTCACGCGGAACGGGTGCGGGAGTACCGCCGGGTCGCTTCGGGGGAGGCCCCCATCGTCGTCGGTGCTCGCTCCGCTGTGTTCGCGCCGGTCAAAGACCTGGGCCTGATCATCATCGACGAAGCGCATGACAACTCCTACAAGCAGGAGGAAGAGCCCAGGTACCGGGTGAAGACGGTGGCGGAACTGCGATTGGAGGGGCCAGGAGGGTTGCTGCTGGAGGGAAGCGCGACGCCGGCGGTCGACAGCATGGTGAGCGGGGAGCAGCGCCTGCGCCTGACGCGCCGCGCCGCCGGGACGCAGCCGAAGGTAGAGGTGGTCGACATGAGGCGCCAGGGCGCGGGCCTCCTTCTGGCCCCGCGTTCGCGCGAGGCGCTGGCCGAAGTGCTCCGCCGGGGCGAACAGTCGATCATCCTGCTCAACCGCCGCGGCTACGCGGGCTATGTCTACTGCGACGCCTGCGGCCACGTGCTGATGTGCGCGGACTGCGAGCTGTCGCTCACCTATCACCGGCGCTCGCGCCGGTTGCTCTGCCATCACTGCGGCCGGTCCTACTCCCAGCCGGCCGCCTGTCCCAAGTGTGGCGAAGCGCCGCTCACGCGGGCCTCTCCGGGCACCGAACGGCTCGACGGGGAGTTGCGCGCCCTCGTTCCCGGCGAGCAGGTGTTCCGCATGGATTCCGACGTGACGGGCACCGGCACCCGGGTGCAGACGGCGCTCGAGGGCTTCGCCGCGGCCCGGCCCGCGGTATTGGTCGGCACCCAGATGGTGGCCAAAGGCCACGACTTCCCCGACGTGACTCTGGTGATCGTGGCAGATGCCGATGTGGGGCTGTACGTCCCGGACTTCCGTGCGGCCGAGAGGACCTTCCAGCTACTGACGCAGGTAGCCGGCCGCGCCGGGCGCGCGGAGCGCCCCGGCCGCGTGCTGGTGCAGACCTCCAATCCGGACGTACCGTGCATCCGTATGGCGCTGGAAGGGAACGAGGATCTCTTCTACGCAGAGGAGTTGAGCATCAGGGAGCGCTTGGGCTATCCCCCCTACGCGGAGCTCATACGGCTGGTCACTTCTTCTGCCCACCCCGAGAGGGCCCAGGCGGCCGGCCGGCATCTGGTGGAGCGGCTCGAGCCCTATTTTCTGGGCGAAGAGCTGCACGGTCCGGCGCCGCTGCCTCGTTTGCGGGGGCGGCACCGGTGGCAGGTGATGGTGGCGGCCCGCCATGGAGAGCGGGCTCGGACTATAATAGGGCAGGCGCTCGCGCAGCTGCAGGAGCCGTATCGGCGCCGTGGTGTCGTCCTTCTGGTCGACGTCGATCCCCTGTCTTTCAGCTAGGTCGATTCGGAGCGGTGAGGCCGGAATGGCACGTAAAGATCAGTCACAGCGACAGCGCCAGGGGGAGGCCCCGCTAGAGCGTCTGCGGACGCTCGGCGACCCCGCTCTCCGGCAGCAGACCAACATCGTTACGATCTTCGACGCCCGCCTGGAGAAGCTTGCGGCGATCATGCTCGAGGTCATGCACCGGGAGGAGGGGGTAGGCCTGGCCGCTCCCCAGATAGGCGTGCTCAGCCGCGTGATGGTGTGGAGAGACCCCGAGCACGAGGACGACGAGTATGTCTTCGTCAACCCCGAGATCGTCTTCCGTTCGGAGGAATGCACCACAGCGTCCGAGGGCTGCCTGTCGGTGCCCGGATGTACGGTCGAAGTGTCGAGGTGCGACCAGGTCACCGTGCAGGCGCGCGACCTGCATGGGACCGCGATCGAGTTGGAGGCGGAGGGGATCGTGGCCCGCATCATGCAGCACGAGATCGACCACCTGGACGGCCGGCTCATACTCGATCGCGCCACGCCCGAAGAGCGGCGGCGGGTGCTCAAGGAACTTCGCGAGCTTTCCCTGGCGACAGACACGTGAACTTCGCATTCGCAGGCACGCCGGATTTCGCGGCCAGGACGCTCGAGCATTTGGCGGAACTCCAGCGCCGTCCCTGTCTGGTCATATCGCAACCAGACCGTCCCGTAGGCCGGGGACGGCGGGCGACCGCGCCCGCGGCGGCGGTCGCCGCCTCCCGTCTGGGCCTCGACCTCATCCAGCCCGAAGATATCAATGCCCCGGAGGTCCTCGATCGGCTCCGGTCGGCCGGTGCCGAGGCCCTAGTGGTATCCGCGTTCGGCCAGATCCTGACGAAGAGCTTCCTCGATTCGCTGCTGTGCGTGAACGTCCACGCGTCGCTGCTGCCCGCCTACCGCGGGGCGGCTCCGATCGAACGGGCGCTGGCGGCCGGTGAGTCGCGCATCGGAGTCACCATCATGCGCGTGACAGAAGCGCTCGATTCCGGCCCGTGGGCACTGCAGACCTCGTTCTCGGTCGGCCTGCGCGACGACGCCGGCACGGTCGGCCGGGCGCTCGCCTTCCTGGGTGCGCTCGGTCTGCACAGCGTGCTCACTGGTTTGGACGACGGGACGGTCGTATGGACCGAACAGGAAGGGCAGCAGGGCTACGCGGAGAAGCTGTGTTGGAACGACTGTCTGCTTGACACCAGAAGCTCTGCGCGACGTGTGCACGACCAGGTTCGCTCCCTCAGCCCCAGGGTGGGAGCGCGGGTGAGAAGCGGCGACCTCCGGTTCAAGATCTGGCGCACCTGGCCCTACGGGCAACCCGGACTGGAGCCTCCGCCGGCCGGAGCGGCGCACGTCGCCGGCCGGCCCGGAGCGATTGCGGTGGCCGGCGAGCAGCTCTTCATGGGGTGCGGTGACGGAGTGGTGCAGGTGCTGAGCGTCCAGCCTGACGGCAAGAGCGCTATGGGGGCGGCGGCCTTCCTCCGCGGATACAGAGCCCGCCTGGGAGACCGGATCGAAGGAGTTGGAGCGAGGTAGCGGTGCCGATACCATCAGCCACATACAGCGAACTGCACCTGCTCCCGTCCCTCCTCTCGGCCGATTTTGCCCGTCTGGGCGAGGAGATCGCACGAGTGATGGATGCCGGCGCCCGGATCATCCACTGCGACATCATGGACGGGCATTTCGTCCCGAACCTGACGATAGGCCCGGCCGTGGTCGCCGCCGTCGCACGGGATGTTCATAGACGAGGAGGATTTCTCTCCGTCCACTTGATGATCGAGCGTCCGGAGAAGTTCATAGACGACTTCGTGGACGCGGGGGCGGACGCGCTGAGCGTGCACGCGGAGGCCTCCGCTCATCTGTTCCACGCCGTCGAGGCCATCAAGGCATCGGGAGTTGGGGCCGGCGTTGCTATCAACCCGGGCACCGATGTCTCGCGCATCCGGGACGTGGCCGGATTGGTCGATCTGGTGCTGATCATGACCGTGAATCCTGGTTTCGGCGGCCAGAAGCTCATCCCCTCCGCCCTCCGCAAGGTGCCCGTGGTCAGGGAGATGATTCGTCCTGACGCCGCCATCGAACTGGACGGGGGAGTCCACCGGGGCAACATACGCCAAGTGGTGGAGATGGGAGCGAACTGGATCGTCGCCGGATCGGCGGTGTTCGGAGCCGTCGACCCGGGGGTGGAAGCCCGGGCGCTGCAGTCGCTCATGAGAGGCGAGCCGGGCTTTTAATGGCAGCCCGGCCTGCTGTGTGGTAGATTCTGCCCGCACGTTTAGGTGCGAGACGATAGTTGGTCTTCGGGGTCGGGTGAGATTCCCTACCGGCGGTTACAGCCCGCGAGCCCTACGGGGCAGATCAGGTGCGATACCTGGGCCGACAGTGAAAGTCTGGAAGAGAGAAGACCGGAGCGCTTTGCCGCTCTGCCGACCCCTGGGCCATGAGGCTGAGGGGTTTTTTGTTGGCAGTAGATGCACACGATGTCCTGATGCTCGAGCGGGCCTTCTCCCTGGCGGAGAAAGGTAGGGGCTGCACCAGCCCCAATCCGGTGGTGGGCGCCGTCATCGTGAGGGATGCGCAGGTGCTGGGCGAGGGCTGCCACGTTGGACCTGGCCGCGATCACGCCGAGGTCGCTGCCATCAGAGACGCCCTCCGCCGGGTCCAAGAAAGCGACGGCGGCGGCGAGGCGCCCCTCGACTTCGCGGCCGCGCGTGCCGTGTGCGCTGGGACGACCATATACACGACTCTCGAGCCGTGCTGTACCCACGGACGGACCCCGCCATGCACGTCGGCGCTGATCGCGGCGGGCTTTTCGCGGGTGGTCGTGGGGGCGATCGATCCTACTCCTGCTGTGAACGGACGGGGGATAGGCATACTGCGCGAGGCCGGCATAGCCGGTCGACGTGGCGCAAGGGGAACTCGGCAGGCGAATGAAGAGGCAGAACGACGGCCTGCGAAAGGTCGTAGCCACGGGGATGCCGTTTGTGACTTACAAGTTCGCGATGACGGTGGACGGCCGTCTCGCCACCGATACAGGGGACGCACGCTGGATCTCCAGCCCGGAGAGCCGCGCCCTGGTCCATCAGTGGCGGGCTTGGCATGACGCGGTGGTGGTGGGGGCGGGGACTGCACGTGCCGACGACCCTCAGCTTACGGCGAGGGAAGTCGAATGCCGCAGACAGCCGCTGCGGGTAGTCGTCGGCGGCTCGGCTACGTTGACCCGGGAGAGCGCGCTGGTGCGGAGCCTCGCGGCGGGACCGGTGCTTGTGGTCGCGGGGAGCGACCTGGGAGATGACCGCCGGGCGGAACTGCGCTCCTGGGGTGTAGAGGTGGCGACAGCGGGCCGGAGCGAGGATGGCTTCCTCGAACCCCGCGCCGCCGCGGCGCTTCTCGCCGAGCGGGGGGTGCAGACGGTGCTGCTCGAAGGCGGCCGCCGCCTCGCGGGCTCGTGGTGGGCTGCCGGGGTGATCGACAAGGTCGCCGCGTTCATCTGCCCGAAGCTGGCGCCCGGCATCGAACATCGAGGCGCCTTGCTGGCCCCTGGGCCGGCGCTGATGGATGAGGCGGCGGCGCTGCGGGAGGTAGAGGTGCGGCAGGTGGGGACCGACGTGCTGATGACGGGCTATACGGGGGATGTGTACTGATGTTCACCGGGTTGATCGAAGAGGTGGGAGTGGTCCGCCGTTTGGAGCGAGGGCCGGGGGGCGGCAAGCTCAGCGTGCGCGCTCGCACCGTGGTCGAAGGCACGAAGGTGGGCGACTCCATCGCGGTGAGCGGCGCCTGCCTCACGGTTATCGCGCTTGACGGTGACGGCTTCGTCGTGGAGTGCATGCCCGAGACGCTGGCGCGGACGACTCTGGGTAAGGCGGGCCCCGGTTCTCTCGTCAACCTGGAGCGCTCGCTCCGGTGGGGAGACCGGCTCGGGGGCCATCTGGTGCTGGGGCACGTCGACGACGTGGGGGAGATCCTCCGGGTCCGCCAGGAAGGCATCGCCTGGGAAGTGCGGGTGTCGTTGCCCGCGGCCGTCGGGGGAGCCGTCGCCGCGAAAGGGTCGATAGCCATCGACGGCATCTCGCTCACAGTCATGCGGGTGGACGGCGAGGGCTTCGACGTGGGCGTGATCCCTCATACCCTCAAGGAAACGACGCTGCGTGCGGCTAGGGCAGGGATGCTCGTCAACGTGGAGGCGGACGTGCTGGCTCGGTACGTGCTGCAGTCCCTGCGGGCGCTTGCCGGCAGCGGGGGCGGCGCTGAGGCTGCGCCGAGAGGTCTTACTGAACAGTTCCTACGCGAACAGGGGTTCGCGTGATAGGAGGATTGACACCATGAGCGAGCGGCAGACATTCGCAACGATCGAGGAGGCGCTCGAGGAGTTGAAGAGCGGCAGGATGGTCGTCGTGGTCGACGACGAAGACCGCGAGAACGAGGGTGACCTCACGATGGCGGCGCAGTTCGTCACTCCCGAGGCCGTCAACTTCATGGCGGCGCACGGGCGAGGCCTCATCTGCCTGTCGATCACGGCCGAGAGGGCCGAGGAGCTTCGTCTGCACCCGATGGCGCGCAGTAACACGTCGAGGTTCGGCACCGCTTTCACGGTCTCGATCGAGGCACGGGACGGGGTGACGACGGGCATCTCGGCGGCCGACCGGGCCCACACCATGCGGGTCGCGATCGACCCCCGGACGCGTGCCGAGGATCTGGTCCAGCCCGGCCACGTCTTTCCCCTCATAGCCCGAGCCGGCGGCGTGCTCGCCCGCGCCGGCCAGACCGAGGCGGCGGTGGATCTCGCGCGGCTGGCGGGGCTGATCCCCGCCGGGGTCATCTGCGAAGTCATGAACGACGACGGGACCATGGCGCGCGTGCCCGATCTTATCGAGTATTGCCACCGCCACGGGCTGAAGATGGTCACCGTGGCCGACCTGATCCGCTACCGGGGCCGCACGGAGAAGCTCGTACGGCCTGTCGCCGTGGTGCAGATGCCCACTCGGTTCGGCGAATTCGTCGCCCATGGCTACGAGAGCTTGCTTGACGGCGAGCAGCATCTGGCGCTTGTCAAGGGCGACGTCGTGGGCAAGGAGAACGTGCTCGTGCGTGTCCACTCCGAATGCCTTACAGGGGATGTCTTCCACTCACTGAGGTGCGACTGCGGCGAGCAGCTGCAGGCGGCGCTCGAACGCATCGACAAGGAAGGGCTCGGGGTGTTGCTCTACATGGCCCAGGAAGGCCGGGGGATAGGTCTCCTCAACAAGCTGCGAGCGTACGAACTGCAGGAACAGGGTCTCGACACCGTGGAAGCTAACGTCGAGCTCGGCTTCGCCCCCGACCTGCGTGACTACGGCATCGGCGCGCAGATCCTTGTGGATCTGGGGCTCACCTCCATCCGCATCATGACCAACAATCCGCGCAAACTGGTGGGACTCGAGGGATATGGACTCACGATCAGCGAGAGGGTGCCGCTCGAGGTCAAGCCAACGCAGGCCAACGTCGACTACTTGCGGGTCAAGAAAGAGAAGCTAGGCCACATCCTGCATCACCAGGGACTGCAATACCCCGAAACCGAGGGAAAGGACGAGAGCCATGGATAGCAAGGGACAGGTGTACGAAGGCGTCCTCGCAGGAGAGGGCCTGCACTTCGCCGTCGTCGTGAGCCGCTTCAACGAGTTCATCAGCAGCAAGCTCCTGTCCGGCGCGTGGGACTGCCTGACCCGGCACGGAGCCGCTGCCACCGACATCGATCTGGCCTGGGTGCCCGGAGCGATGGAGATCCCGCTCATCGCCCAGCGCCTCGCGGCCACCAAGAAGTACGACGCCATCATCTGTCTGGGCGCCGTCATCCGCGGGTCCACGCCGCACTTCGACTACGTCTCCGCAGAGGTGGCGAAAGGCGTGGCCAAAGTGCAGTTGGACGCGGGAATACCGGTGATCTTCGGCGTGCTCACCACCGACACCATCGAGCAAGCCGTGGAGAGGGCCGGCACGAAAGCCGGTAACAAAGGCTGGGATGCGGCGGTGTCCGCCCTGGAGATGGCGAACCTCGTCCGCAGGCTGGAACAGACAGAGGCCTGAACGGGGTCAGTGACCGACTAAGCGACCTTCTGCACTTTGTGCCCCTTGAGGCACTTGGTGCACACGTAGGCCTGGGTCGGCTTGCCGTCAAGCTGTATGCGCACCTTCTGGACGTTGGGGTCCCAGCGCCGCGGGGTCGCGCGCATGGAGTGGCTCCGGTTGTTGCCGAAGCTGGGCTTTTTGCCGCATATGACGCACACTTTGGACATGTGGGACTCGCTCTTTTCTCGGGTTAGAACGGAGTGACATAGTATGCCGCATGGGGTCGGGCCTGACAAGACGGGCGGTGGGCCAATGGCGATAAACCCCTCCATGCGGTAGGGTATAGTACCTGAGCATGGTCAAACGCGCGATCGGGGAGGAGATGGCCATCTTTACCAAGGACATGCCGATGATGGAGGCCCTTCAGGCCGACCCCCGCGCCAAGGACGTCTTCGCCGCCTACGGTATGGGGTGCATCGGCTGCATGGGTGTCAGCATGGAGTCCATCGAGGACGGCGCGAGGATGCACGGCATAGACCCTAACGCCGTCGTGACGGAACTCAACAAGCTCAACCCCACCGAGGATTCACAGGGGACATGAGCGAATACGCGGGCGCACACGTCGGAAGTGCTCCCGAGGCTCACGGCGGAGCCGTCGGCGGTCACCTGACCATCACCGACAGGGCCATCGCCGATATCGTGGGCTGGACGGTACTGGAATGCTACGGCGTCGTGGGCATGGCCTCGCCGAATCTGCGACAAGGCGTGTCCTCGTTGCTGTCGCGCGATCGGCTGCGCCAGGGCATCAAGGTGGAGCAGACGGCTGAGCACCTACGGATCAAGCTCTACATCATCGTAGAGTACGGTCTGAACGTCGCCGAAGTCGCGGGCAACGTCCGTTCGCAGGTTGCCTATAACATCGAAAAGATGACCGGCAAGCCTGTCAGCGGCCTGCGCGTGTACGTTCAAGGGGTCAGGCTTGGCGAGTAGCGCCGAAGAAACACTCACGGTAGCCCGGGCCCGGCAGTTGCTCTCGGCCGGTTTCGCGGCCCTGGAGCGGCGCAAGCAGGAGATCAACGATCTCAACGTCTATCCGGTGCCCGACGGAGACACGGGTACCAACCTGGCCCTTACCGTCAGAGGCATGGTCGAATCCATGACCCGGTTGCCGGAGGACCTACCGGAACGGGAAGTCTGCTCGGCTATCTCTCAGGCTGCGCTGATGGGCGCTCGCGGCAATAGCGGGGTGATCCTGTCCCAGATCGTCCGGGGGGCGATGGAAGTCCTCGGGCAGGACGGGCCCGTCACGCAGGAAGTGTTGACCCGGGCCCTCCGGCACGCTACCGAGACGGCCTACCGGGCCGTCCGCAAGCCTGTGGAGGGCACCATGCTGACGGTGCTGAGGGAAATGGCCGAAGCGGCCGCTCAGGCGTCGGATGCACCGCGGGTCGAGATCTTCCTCTCAGAGGTGATCACGGCGGGCTGGAAGAGCGTGGAGAGAACCCCGTCATTGCTACGCGTGCTGGCCGACGCCGGCGTCGTCGACGCGGGCGGATTCGGCCTGGTGGTCTTGGTGGAAGGGACGGCCAATGGGAGGGTCGGCGCCAAGACCGAAATCGCGGCGCGCTTCGCCCCAACCGCGGCAGCTACCGTCGCCGAGGAACAGGCGCTGGAGGAGAGCGACTTCACCTACTGCACCAGTTTCCTGCTCACCGGTAGCAGGCTCGATCAGGGGTCGCTTGAGGACAGGTTGAGCCGGCTGGGGGACAGTCTGCTGATCGTCGGCGACGAGCGGCAGTTGAAGGTTCACGTCCACACGGACGAGCCCGGCACCGTGCTCGACATAGCTGGCGCTCTTGGCGCCCTCACCGAGATCGAGATCGACAACATGAAAGAGCAGAAGGCCGCTCGCGATCGCCGCCTGGCGGCGATCGCACACCCGCCCGCAGACGCGGGGCTGACTCAGGTGGTGGCGGTGGTAGCGGGGGAGGGCAACAAGCTGCTTTTCCGCAATCTCGGGGTAGACCTCATCGTGGAGGGCGGGCAGTCCATGAACCCCTCTACGGAGGACCTCATGCGCGCCGTTGAAAGGGCAGCGACCCCGTCCGTCCTGATTCTGCCCAACAACGGCAACGTGATCATGACCGCCGAGCAGACGCCGAGCCTCACGGAGAGAGAGGTCATCGTAGTGCCCACGCGCTCCATACAGGAGGGGCTGAGCGCGGCGGTCGCGTTCGACAAACGCAAGACGGGGGCGATCAACGCCAAGGAGATGCGCGCCGCCATCGACGGCGTGGTCACCGCGGAGATCACCCGTGCCGTCCGCGATTCGCTGGCCGACGGGGTACAGATCAAAGCGGGCGACTTCATCGGCCTCATCAACGACCGCGTGGTGGCAGCCGGCGATGAACTGGAACCCGTAATAGCCGACGTCGTCGGCCGGTTGTTGGACGGGGGCCGCGGTCTTCTTACCGCTCTTCTCGGCGCCGAGGAGGAGGCGGAGCGGGCGGCGGCCGCGCTCGAGAGATTGCGCGCGACATACCCCTCGGTCGAGATCGACCTTCACCAGGGCGGGCAGCCCTTCTATCCGGTCCTATTGTCGGCGGAGTAGGAGCGCGACTCCGCCCAACGGAGCACGAAAGGAGCGAGGACGAGATGATCGTCGACCGGACGACCACCGCCATCGTAGTCGATTCCACCGCCGACCTGCCGGACTATCTCGCGAACGACCCCAACATCAGCATGGTCCCTCTGACCGTCTACTTCGGCGAGGATGCCTATCTGGATTGGGTGGAACTCAAACCCCAGGAGTTCTACGAGAAGCTCAAGGCCAGTCCGGTGCTTCCTCGTACGTCGCAGCCCTCGGCCGGCGCCTTCCTTGATCGCTACCGCGACCTCCGGGAGCGCTACGAGCGCGTCTACTCGGTGCACCTCAGCAGCAAGTTGAGCGGCACCTGCGCCAGTGCCGAGATTGCACAGAGCCAGATAGACGGGGTCCGCGTCGTCGACTCCGAACTCGCCACCGGGGGCATCGCCTTACTGGTCGACCGGCTGGTCGAGCGGCTCGACCGCGGCACCCCTGAAGAGGAGTTCGAGGGGTACATCACCAGGTTCCTGGCCGAGAAGACGTTCTACTTCTTGCCCACCACGCTCGAGTACCTGTTCAAGGGCGGGCGCATCGGCAGGGCTTCCCACCTAATGGGTACCCTCCTCAACATCAAGCCGGTGCTCAGCATCGACGAGGGGGTCGTCGACGTCTTCAAGAAGGTCCGCGGCGTGACTCAGGCGCTGGAGGTCATGCGCGACGGTCTGGTCGAGCGCACGCAGCCGGGCCGCACCACGTACGTAGGTCTTTCCCACGCCTACAACGAACCCGGGCTCGCCCAGCTGCGCGAGTTGATCGAAGCGGTGGAAGATCGGGATGTCCGCCTGATACCCACCAGCATAGTCGGCCCCGTCATCGGCGCCTACGTCGGCCCGGGCGCCGTCGCCCTCTGTTTCATCCAGGAATGAGCACGGCGACAAGCGGCGGACTTCACTACCCTATCGGGTCGCAGTCGCCGCTCGCCGCCGAAGCACTCCATCTGAGCGCGACTTCGAAGCAGAGGTTAGACCCCGCGCTCCTCGACAGGCCGGTCTCTTCGCTGCGCGGAGTGGGCAAGAGCGACTGAGCGGAGACTCCGGGGCCTAGGCATAAACACGGTCGGCGACCTGCTGCTGCACCTCCCTTTCCGACACGAGTCGCCCTCCCGCCTCATCGAGGTGGCCGGTCTTTGTTTCGGCGCCGAGATGACCCTGCGTGCCCGGGTTCTGTCCTGCGCCACCCGGCAGACGGCCCGTCGGCGGGTGAGCGTGCTCGAAGCGCTGGTGAGTGACGAAAGCGGCAGCGTCGTGGCCCTCTGGTACAACCAGTCATATCTGGAGCCGGCGTTCCGCGAGCGGCCCGAGGTGCTTCTGAAAGGGGTGCTCACGCGTCAGCGGGGCGCTCCCGTCTTCCTGGTCAAGCGCCACGAGATCCTGGGGGAGTCAGAAGAGAGCCGCCATATCCTCGGCCTCGTACCGGTCTATCCAAGCACGGCCGACCTCAGCGTCCGCACCATCCGCACCTTGCTGCACGAAGCGGCCCCGCTGGCCGCCAGCCTGATGGACCCTCTGCCCGCCGAGATGCTCGCCCGGCGGCGGTACGCCGGCCGGGCCGAGGCCGTCCTGGCAAGCCACTTCCCGGTCGACCTCGCCGAGGCGGGCAAGGCCCGGGAGCGGCTGGCGTTCGAGGAACTCCTCCTGCTGCAACTGGCCGTGCTGCAGCAGCGCCGCGCGCAGGACGCCCACGAGCGGGCACGAGGGCTCGAGCCGCCGGCAGCCCTGTCCGCGGCGTTCCTTGCTGGCCTGCCGTACACGCCCACCAGTGCGCAACTCCGAGTAATAGCCGAGATAGAGAGGGACCTCCAAAAGACGGTCCCCATGCGGAGGTTGCTGCACGGCGACGTGGGGTCCGGGAAGACCATGGTTGCCGCTTACTGCTTGCTGCGAGCCGTCGAGCAGGGCTCTCAGGGAGCGCTAATGGCGCCTACCGAGGTCTTGGCCGACCAGCACTACCTCGGCTTGTCGGCCCAGTTGGCGGCCCACGGCGTACGGGTACGGCTCCTCAAGGGCAGCCAGACCGCGGCCGAGCGGCGCGGGGTACGGAAGGGCCTGGAGAGCGGAGAGGTGGACGTCGTCGTGGGGACGCACGCCCTCATCCAGGAAGGGGTCCGGTTTCGCGATCTCCGCCTGGCGGTGGTCGACGAGCAACATCGCTTCGGCGTGAGCCAGCGGGACGCGATCGTGGCCGGAGAGGGGCAGAGCGGGGAGGGGCAAAGCCTACGGCCCCATACCCTGCACATGTCGGCCACGCCCATCCCGCGCACCCTGAGCCTCACCCTCTACGGCGACCTCGACGTGAGCGTCCTCGACGAGATGCCGCCCGGAAGGCGCCCCGTGCGGACCAGACTTGTGCCGCCGGAGGCCGTCGAAGCAGATGTGGGAGTTCGTCCGGAGCCAGCTCAGAGGCGGGCGTCAGGCGTACGTGGTCTGCCCCTTGATAGAGGAGAGTGAGGTCCTGGAGGCGGCGTCCGCCCGCCGGACGTTCGCCGAATTGGCGGCCGGGGAGCTGTCGGGTTTCCGGCTTCGGCTGCTCCACGGCCAGTTGCCTCCGGGCGAGAAAGCGGCCGCCATGGCGGAGTACGCGGCGGGAGAGGCGGACGTCCTCGTGAGCACCTCGGTGATCGAAGTGGGCGTCGACGTGGCCAACGCGACCGTCATGGTGATCCTCGGCGCCCGCCGGTTCGGCCTGTCGCAGCTGCACCAGCTGCGGGGCCGGGTGGGCCGAGGGGCGCAGGACTCCTTCTGCTTCTTGCCGGTCGCCGACGACGATGAGGCGCGCTCGGACCGGTTGCGCGTCTTCGCCGGCGACCAACGACGGCTTCGCGCTTGCCGAGGCCGACCTTGTCGCCAGGGGTACCGGCCAGTTGTTCGGGGAGCGGCAGTCGGGGCTGGGCGATCTGCATGTCGCGTCGCTGCTGCGCGACCGGGCGCTGCTCGAGGAGGCGCGCGCCGAGGCGCAGAAGGTCGCTGGAGGATCTGGGGCGCGCGGTGGCGACGGGCCGGCGAGTATCCCCATTGCTGCTGGAGGCCGCTGAAGATCGCTTCGGCAGGAAGATCCGCTGGTTGGAGCGGGTATGAGTCGGCCGCCGCGCGATACCGAGGCGGCCTGCCGATCGGCGCGGCCTGCCGGGCGACAGGCGTGCTTCGGGCCCGGCCGGCCTCCAGGGTACCGTGCGGATCGTGGCGGGCGCACGCCGCAGCCGGCGCCTCCGTGTGCCGGCGGGTCCCACCGTGCGCCCGACCAGCGAGATGGTGCGGGAGCCATCTTCGACTCGCTGGGGCCGATCGGCGGTCTCGTCGGTGCTCGATCTGTTCGCGGGCACGGGAGCCATGGGGCTCGAGGCGCTCTCGCGGGGAGCGGCCGGCTGCGTCTTCGTGGAGCAGGACAGGCAAGTGGCCGAGGTGCTGCGCGCAGAACATCGACGATCTTGACTACCAGGCGGAGAGCCGGGTGGTAGTGGCCGACTACCAGTGCGGCTTTGCAGGACATCATCGATGCAGGGGAGAGGTTCGATTTGCTCTTTGTGGACCCTCCCTATAAAATGCTTACCGAAGCGGAAGTAACGCTCGAGCCTCTCGTCGCCGTCGCTCATGCACGACGGCGGCGTAGTGGTGCTCGAGAGCGACAAAGCCTCGCATCCTACGCTCGGGGCTAGTTCCGGTGTTCGATCGGGTCTATGGCGACACCCGGGTCACCATGGTGACCATAAGGAGGACTACTCCGGTGAAGACGGTGCTCTGCCCCGGCACGTACGACCCTGTGACCATCGGTCACTCGACATCATCTCGCGCTGCAGCGCCATGTTCGATGAGGTCGTCGTCGCCGTCGTCGACGATTCCTATCGCAAGTCCGTGCTGTTCAGCGCCGGAGAGCGCGCGGCACTTCTTGCAGGAGTCCACCAAGCACCTGCCGAATGTGAGAGTCGCGATCATGCGGGGCTTGGTGGTCAAGTTCGCCCGCCAGGTGGGAGCGAGGGTGCTGGTCAAGGGTCTGCGGGCCCTCACCGACTTTGAGTACGAGTTCCAGATGGCCCAGCTCAACCGCAAGTTGGACCCCGAACTCGAGACGATGTACCTTATGGCGTCACCCGAGTACTCGTTCCTCAGTTCGAGCGGGGTGAAGGAGATCGCCAAGTACGGCGGGTGCGTGAGCGACCTCGTACCCGAAGTGGTCGAGCGTCGTTTCGCCGAAATGTATGGACGCGTGGAGGACTAAGGCATGGACGTTCTCGTTCTGATCGACAAGCTGGACGACCTGGTCCACGGTGCAAGCACGTTCCCGATGACCGACAAGGTCATGATCGATCGGGACGAGATATACGACCTGCTCGATCAGATGCGGGCCACCATCCCCGAAGAGATCAAGCAGGCGCGCTGGATCGTCAAAGAGCGCCAGGAGATGCTGCAGGAGGCCAAGGAAGAGTCGGAGCGCATCCTGCGCGAGGCTCGCGAAGAAGCCCACGCGGCTGGCAAGCGAGCAGGAGGTCGTCAGGCGCGCCCAGCGGCAGTCGGAGGACATCATCCGTGACGCCGAGGCCCGCGAGCGGGAGATCCGCCTGGGTGCCGAGGACTACGCCGACGAGATCCTCAAGACACTCGAGACCAACCTGGACAAGTTCCTGGCCGCCGTGCAGCGGGGCCGCGAACGTCTGCAGACCGGCGGTCCGCGCGAAGGCTGAGCCCGAGTAGCTTCACCTTCCAGACCGCAGACAGACATGCTGCTGAACCTCGCCGATCTTGCCCTCCGCGGCGGCGAGCGGTACGGCGGGTCTATCCTCTCGAGCTCGAGCCCATCCTGCTGGGAGGGGTCGACGTATCGCGTCCTCGTCCCCGGCGGAGTGAAAGTCACCGTCGACCGGGTCACCGGGGGATACCTCGTAAGCGTGGCTCTCGACGCAAAGATGTACGGGCTCTGCGCGCGCTGCCTGGGCGAGGCCGTCATCGAAGTCCACGCCGAGCAGCAGGAGTTCGCTCCCACCGCGAAAGACGGCTGGGAGGAGACCGACACCAGCGAGTTCATCAAGGACCTGGTGGTCGACGTCGACGGGCTCGCGCGGGAGGCGCTCGTGCTGGCGCTCCCCGCTCAGGTGGTCTGTTCTGAGACGTGCAAGGGCCTGTGCGGCCATTGCGGCACAGACCTCAACAAGGGGGTCTGCGGCTGTAGCGCAGAGGAGATCGACGAGCGCTGGAGCCGCCTCAAGGACCTTGACCTCGGTGAGCGCGGCGCAGCTACGGGCGAGAACGAGGAGACACAGAGCCGCGACTTGAAATATCGAGGCCGATGGGGTACAAACTCTCGGTTTCCCCATAGGTGAATAGTGAGGCGATTCAATGGCAGTCCCCAAGAGAAAGACTTCCCGGGCTCGTAGAGACGCGCGGCGGTCGAGCCATCCCGGTCCGGCATCGAGCGTTAGCGAATGCCCGCAATGCCACAGCCCCAAACTGTCCCATCGCGTGTGCCCCAATTGCGGCATGTACAACGGCCGGCAGGTAGTGAAGGTCGAGGAATAGGGTCCGCGGCCACATGCAGGTAGTTGTGCAAGAGGGCGAGGCGTCGGTGAGTCTGACCATGGCGATACAGGCTCCGGACGACAGTCTGCGCACCACGTCTCTGACGATCCTGACCGGACCGGTCAAGGTGTACTACCGCGATTTCGAGATGGTCATGGTGGAAGCCCGCGACGGCGCCTTGGAGATCCTGCCGCCGGCGGTGGCCTCTATCACCTGGCTTCGAAAGGATCGCCGCTACCAGTTGAAGCTCGGCGACTAGTGCCGGTAGTGCCCTGTCGCTCGATTCCCTTCGACCACGGAGGCTGCTGAAGAATGAAGCCTCGGCCGACAGAACGCACTGGCTGGCGCGATAGTTCGTCCTCGGTCGCACGAATAGCGCTGCTATTCGTGCTTCCTGCGTCCTGCTCTCGCACTCAGCCATCGCGCTCTGTCGGCGAAACGTCGTTCTTCAGCAGCCTATCAGTCAGACGCGAGGAGGATTCATGGCGCTCGTAGACCCTGCCAAGATCAGGAACGTCGCCGTGGTGGGCCACCGCGGGGCGGGCAAGACCTCGCTGGTCGAAGCTCTGCTGTTCACGACCGGCGCCAAGAGCCGGTTGGGCGCAGTCGTGGACGGGACCACCGCCATGGACCACGACGAGGACGAGATCAAGCGGCAGATGACCATCTCGGCGGGGCTCGCCCACGTCGATTGGGCCGGTCACAGGATCAACCTCGTCGACACCCCGGGCGAGGCTTCGTTCATCAACGAGGCGATGGGGGCGCTGCCCGTCGTCGAGGGTGTCCTGATGCTCGTCAACGCCGTGACCAAGGTGGAGGTCCAGACCGAGCGCATCTGGAAACGCGCGCGCGAGACGTGGGCGTATCGCGCGTGGCCGCCGTGAACATGATGGACCGTGAGCGAGCGGACTTCGTCGGAAGCGGTGGCCGCTCTCAAAGCCCGCTTCGGCGACGAAGTGGTGGCCGTGGCGCTTCCCATCGGTAGTGAAGCGGGCTTCAAGGGCAGTAGTCGACCTGGTCACCATGAAGGCCTACACGTACGCGGGCACGACCGGCAAAGGCGCCGAAGGCCCGATCCCCGACGATCTCGCCGATGCAGCCGCGCAGGCTCGTGAGGCGCTCGTAGACCGTGTGGCCGAAGCCGACGACGCCTTGCTCGAGAAGTACCTGGAGGGCAGCGAACTCACCCAACAGGAGGTGAGCGACGCGCTGAAGGCCGCCGTAGCCGCCGGCTCCGTCTGCTCCGGTCATCCCGGTCGCCGCCACCAAGAACATCGGTTCCGACCGTCTGCTCGAGACTTTGCTGTCCATCCCTTCGCCTGTAGCTCATGGAGCGCGCAAGGCTTCACGGGTCCCCGGCGGTGAAGAAGTGGATCTGCTCTGCGACCACTCGGCTCCGACCGCTCTCTTCGTGTTCAAGACCATCTACGACCAGTTCTCCGGGCGCGTGAACCTCGTCCGCATCTTCTCGGGCAAGATCGCGACCGACACCCAGGTGCTGAACGAGCGCACCGGCGAGAAGGAGCGTACCGGCAACATCCTGCTCATGCAGGGCAAGGAGACCAAGTCCATCGAGCAGGCCGGAGCGGGCGACATCGTAGCCCTGGCCAAGCTCAAGGAGACGGGCACGGGCGACACGCTGTCCGATGCGGCCCAGCCGGTCCGCTTCCCCCGGTACGAATTCCCGCCGGCCGCCATCTCTTTCGCCATCTCGCCCAAGAACCGCGGCGACGAAGAGAAGGTCTCCAACGGGCTGCGGCGCCTGGGCGAGGAAGACCCGGCCATGGAGCTGCGCTTCGACCCACAGACCAAGGAGATGCTCATCTCCGGCACCAGCCAGGTGCACGTGGAGGTCGTCCTCGACAAGCTCAAGCGGCGCTTCGGCGTGGAGGTGGAGCTTCATCCGCCGCAGGTGCCGTATCGGGAGACCATCCGCAAGAAAGCGACCGCCCAGGGACGGCACAAGAAGCAGACCGGCGGTCGCGGCCAGTTCGGCGACTGCTGGATCGAGATCGAACCGCTTCCGCGCAGCGGGGGCTACCAGTTCGAGGACGCCATCTTCGGCGGCTCGATCCCGCGGAACTTCATCCCGGCCGTGGAGAAGGGCATCGTGGAAGCCATGGAGCATGGCGTCATCGCCGGGTACCCGGTCGTCGACGTCAAGGTCAAGCTGTTCGACGGCTCCTACCACGCGGTGGACTCGTCGGAATTGGCCTTCAAACTGGCCGGCACCCTGGCGTGGAACAAGGCCATGACCGAGTCGGCGCCGGTGCTGCTGGAGCCGGTGATGAACGTCGAGGTGATCGCGCCCGAAGAGAACATGGGCGACATCATGGGCGACCTCTCCAGCCGGCGCGGCCGTCCGCAGGGCAGCGAGAACATGGGGGAGATGCACGCCATCAGGGCCCAGGTGCCCCTGGCGGAGATGCTGACGTACGCTCCGCAACTGCGATCCATGACGGCGGGGCGCGGCTCCTTCACCATCGAGTTCGATCACTACGAAGAAGTGCCCGTCGCAGCTGGTCGAGAAGATCGTGGCCGAAGTCAAGGCCCGCAAGGCGGCCGACTCGTAGAGGACTCACAGCAGCGCTGCGCATGAGTGGAGCGGCGGCCCCTCGGGTCCGCCGCCGCTTCTTGCGGCCTGCCGCACCTGTCGGCAAGCACCGCCCGCCGCCTTCGTCGGATGTCCGGCTAAAGGAATCCCCAGCAGCGCCCGATGAGAGGGCAGGATGATTGCAACATCCGTTGTATAATCTAAGTCTATGCAACTCTCCGGCGTGTTTGGAGTGGAGTTGGACGACGCAAGACCACGGCGAGTGAGCGATCTGCTGAGGGAAGGTTTCGACGGCTTTTCCCGCTCGCAGAAGGCGATCGCCCGCTACATCATCGACCACCTCGAAGAGGTCGGCTACCTGAGCGCGGAGGAACTCGGTCGCAAGGGCTCCACGTCGAGTTCGACGGTGGTGAGGTTTGCGCAATCGCTCGGTTTCGCCGGCTATCCCGAACTGCAGAAGGCGGCCCGGGACGAATACCGGCTGGGCGCCACGGCCAGACCGGTCATGCACGACGACCAACTGGGCTTCTCGATCGAGGAAGATGTCCTCACCCGTTCGCTCAAGACCGACGCCCTGAGCCTTGAGGAGACGATCAGCAAGAACACACTGGAGCGGTTCAACCGCGCCGCCCACCTGCTTGCCGAAGCCAGGCAGGTGCTCGTCGTGGGCCTCCACGAGGCCGCGGTGGTCGCCCAGCACGCGTCGTACGTGTTCGAGTTGCTGGGGATCCCCTGCCTTGCGGTCACCGACAGCACCGAATCGAACGTGGCCCGGCTGAGCCGGTTGGCCCCCGGACGATCTCCTCCTCGCCATCGGCTTTCGCAGAGCCCATTCGGTCACCATCTCCTTCGCCGAGAAGGCCGCGGAGCAGGGGGCCACGGTCGTCGTGATCACCGACAACTCGCTTTCGGAGTTGGCGGGCAAGGGAGACCTGACGCTGTACGCCGATATCGACTCCACCTTCTTCGCCCACTCGCTCGTCGGCCCCATCAGTCTGGTGAGCGCGCTGGCGGCCGCCATCTACAGCATGGATCGCGACCTGTACGACTCGCGGGTGAGAGCGGTGCGCGACCGGGCGGCCGAATCCGGCTGGTTGCGGTAGGAGTCTAGCGGCGTTCGTTGAAGGCGTCCGAAGCCTCGGCTAAACTCTTCAGCGTGCGAAGGTAGCGACGACGAGCGTGGGCTCGAGCGGAGGTCTGTAACATGTCGGGGCATTCCAAATGGGCGGGGATCAAGCACAAGAAGGCGCTTGTCGACGCCAAACGGGGCAACCTGTTCGGCAAGCTGGCGCGGGCCATCACTGTCGCCGCTCGCGAAGGTGGGGGCGATCCCGATCACAACGCGACGCTGGCGCAGGCCATCGTGAAGGCGAAAGACGCCAACATGCCCCACGACAACATCGATCGGGCTATCAAGAAGGGCACCGGGGCCGGGGCCGACGGCGAGACCTATCTGCACCTCACCTATGAGGGCTACGGGCCCAACGGCGTGGCGGTCTACCTCACCGCTCTCACCGACAACAAGAACCGCACGGCGGCCGATATCCGCTACATCTTCGACCGTAGCGGTGGCAAGCTGGGCACCGACGGCTCGGTCAGCTGGATGTTCGAGCGCAAGGGGGTCATCTTCGTCGACGCCGCGGGCAGAGACGAGGACGAGCTCATGATGGCGGCAATCGAAGCGGGTGCGGAAGACGTGATCCCTGAGGGCGATGTATACGAGATCCGTTGCGAAGTCGCGGACTTCATGATCGTGCGCCAGGGACTCGAGCAGGCAGGGATCAAGTACAGCTCGGCCGAGCTCACCATGATTCCCAAGAACACAGTGGCGCTGGACGAGAGCGACGCGCGCAAGACGCTCCGCCTCCTCGACGCGTTGGAAGACAACGACGACGTCCAAGAGGTATACGCCAACTTCGACGTCCCCGACGAAGTCATGGAAGCCCTGGCCGGGTGAGGGTGGCGCTGTCCGTATGATGGAGCAGGCCGGCCGGGTGATCCTTGGCCTCGACCCAGGCACTGCCTCCACGGGCTTCGGGGTCATATCACTCGTCGGCAACCGGCTACACGCCCTGGACTTCGGCGTCATGGAGACGCCCGCGGGCGTGCCTCTCGAGCGACGCCTTGAGCAGATCTTTACCGAGACGAGCGTGCTGATCGCCAAGTATCGGCCGTCGGCGACCGCGGTGGAATCCCTGTTCTTCAACGCTAACGTACGGACAGCCCTCGCGGTGGGCCAGGCTCGGGGGGTGACGCTGCTGGCATGCTCCCAGGCGGAGTGTGAGGTGTTCGAGTACACGCCGCAGCAGATCAAGCAGGCCGTGGTGGGCTACGGCAGGGCCAGCAAGGAGCAGGTCATGGAGATGGTCCGCGTTCTCCTCGCGTTGCCGGTCGCCCCGCGCTCGGACCATGCGGCCGACGCGCTTGGGGTCGCCATCTGCCACGCCAACACTTGCGGTATCCGCGAAGGCATCCGCAAGAGCGAGAACGCCGAGGCGGCGCGGCGGAGCGCCCGATGATCGAAAGGCTGACAGGAACGCTGGCCGCGATCGCGGGGGAAGCGGTCGTCGTGGACGTGGGTGGCGTAGGCTTTCTCGTGGAAGTGTCGGCGGTCACATTCCGGGACCTGCCGGCCCTCGGGGCCCCGGTCGTGCTTCTGACCCACCTTCAGGTGCGCGAAGATGCGCTCCAGCTCTACGGTTTCTCCACCGATGAGGAGCGCGAGCTGTTCCGGCTTTTCCTGGGGGTAAGCAAGATAGGTCCCAAACTGGCTCTGGCTGCATTGTCGTCGCGCCGGCCGCTCGATCTCAAGCGTGCTCTCTTCGCGGGCGACGTGGCGGTCTTCGCGGCCGTCCCGGGCATCGGGCGAAAGACCGCTGAACGTCTCATCCTCGAGCTCAAGGACAAAGTAGGCGAGCCCGGGCTACCGCTCGGCTCGACAGCCTCTGGCCTCATAGCTGCCGATGACGGCCCGCTGTCGCTGGCCCGGGCGGCGCTCGTCGAGTTGGGATTCGGGGCAGCCGAGGCCGATAAGTTGCTGGCCCGGGTGGAGCCCGACCAGCCGGTCGAGGACATTATCCGGCAAGCGCTGGGCGGCAAGCCATGACGGCCGAACAGGAGAGATTGGCGGACCCCGAGGAAGCTCCGCTCGAACAGGAACTGGAGCGGTCGCTTCGCCCCCGCTCACTCGGGGCGTTTGTGGGGCAGCCCATGCTCCGGGAACAACTGGGCATATTCATAGCGGCGGCGAAGTCCCGAGGGGAGCCGCTCGACCACGTCCTGCTGGCCGGACCCCCGGGGCTGGGCAAGACCACTCTCGCCAACATCATCGCCTTGGAGATGGGAGTCAACATCTCCACCACCTCCGGCCCGGCGCTCGAGCGGAAGGCCGACATGGCAGCCATCCTCACTCACCTGCAGGAAGGGGATGTGCTGTTCATCGACGAGATCCACCGGTTGAACCGGTCCATCGAGGAGATCCTCTATCCGGCGATGGAGGACTTCGAGATCGACATCGTCATAGGGCAGGGGCCGAGCGCCCGGACGATACGGCTGGAAGTGCCGCGCTTCACCCTCATCGGCGCCACCACCCGGTCGGGACTCATCACCACGCCTCTCCGCGACCGCTTCGGGTTCTCACACCGCCTGGACTACTACTCCGTGGACGATCTCCGTCTCATCGTCGAACGTTCGGCCGACATCCTGGCGGTGGCCATCGACACGGAGGGGGCGCGAGAGCTGGCATTGCGTTCGCGAGGCACGCCGCGAATAGCCAACAGGCTGCTTCGGCGAGTACGCGACTTCGCACAGGTACGTCACCAGGGGAGCATCACCAGCGATATCGCGCTCGAAGCGTTGCGTCTGTTCGAAGTGGACGATGAAGGTCTCGACCGCGTGGACCGGGAGATCCTCAACCTCATCCTCCACAAGTTCGACGGCGGCCCTGTGGGGCTCTCCACTCTGGCCGTCGCCATCGGCGAGGAGGCCGACACCATCGAAGACGTGTACGAGCCCTTCCTGCTCCAGCGGGGGTTCCTGATGCGTACGCCCAGAGGGCGGGTTGTCACCCGGCTCGGCTACGAGCACTGTGGCGTCACGCCTCCGGCGGCGGCCCAGGAGCCGCGGCCCGGCACCCTATTCGGGTGAAAGCGGCAGGGCCGCGTGCGTCCATGAAGCTGTTGCTCCACACCTGCTGCGGTCCGTGTGCGACTGCCACCATCCCGGTCTGGAAAGGCCGCGGGGTAGACGTGACCGGCTTCTTCTTCAACCCGAACATCCATCCTCTGCTCGAGTGGCGGCGCCGGGCGACCGGGGCCCGAGACATCGCCGAGATGACCGGCATAGAGATGGTCGAAGACCCGCAGTACGACCCGGCGGCCTGGTTCGCGTCAGTGATCCCTGGGGAGGGATCCCGCTGCCGGCGCTGCATCGCGCAGCGATTGATGCGGACGGCCGAAGAGGCGGCGGCCCGAGAATGCTCGGCCTTCTCCACGACCCTCTCTATCAGCCCATATCAGGATCATGAAGCCATCCGAGCCGGAGGAGAACAGGCATCGCGCCACTACGACGTGGAGTTCCTCTACGAGGACCTAAGGCGCCACTACGGGGAATCACGCCGGCTGAGCCGGGAATGGGGGATATACCGGCAGAAGCACTGCGGCTGCCTCGTATCGGAGTGGGAGCGGTTCCGTGGCGCTTGAGGGCCTCGGCAAGATCCTTCTGTGGGTAGGCCTCGGCATCATCGTGCTCGGTGGCTTGCTCATCCTCCTGGGTAAGCTGGGATGGACTCACCTCCCCGGCACCTTCGTCTACCGGGGCAAGAACGCGACCGTCATCGTTCCCATCGGTTTGATGATCCTGATAAGCGTCATCGTCTCGCTCACCCTCCATTTCTTGAACCGCCGATGATCCTGACTGCACGTCCCCGGGTCGGGTGACGGGGATGCAGCTCGAGGAACTCGACTTCGACATCCCCGAAGGACTCATCGCACAGGAGCCGCTGGTGCCGCGGGACTCGTGCCGCCTGATGCATCTCCCCGCCGACGGACGCCGCCATCACCGGCGGTTCTCGTCGTTGCCGGATATCCTTCGGCCTGGCGACACCCTGGTTTTCAACGATTCCCGGGTGCTTCCCGCCAGGATCGAGGGGCGAAGGGCGACGGGGGGGAAGGTCGAGTTGCTGTTCCTGCGGCCCACAGAGCCATGACGGGGGTACGGGAGAGCGCTGGGAAGCCCTGGCCCGTCCCTCGCACCGGCTACGACCTGGGGAGGAGCTCTCGCTGCCCGACGGGCAGACCCTTCGTCTGGACGGCCGGATGGGAGAGGGGCGCTGGATGGTTGAGGGCCCGCCTTCCCGGTCGTTGGTGGCACTCATGGAAGAGCACGGGCGTTTGCCGCTCCCGCCGTACATAAAGAGCTATCCTGCGGAGCCAGCCAGCTACCAGACCGTCTACGCGGCCACGCCGGGCTCGGCGGCCGCCCCGACCGCCGGCCTGCATTTCACCCCCGAGCTGCTGTCGCGGTTGGAAGCCGCAGGTATGGGTTCGGCATACGTCACCTTGCACGTAGGGCTCGACACGTTCCAGCCCATCCGCGAGCAAACGGTGGAGCATCACAAGATTCACCGCGAAGCGTTTTCAGTCTCCGCGGAAGCCCTCCGAACCATCCGCGCCGCTCGCGCCTCCGGGCGCAGACTGGTGGCCGTGGGGACGACCGCCACCCGGGTACTGGAGACTCTGGCCGCCCTGGGAGCGCTCGACGACTCGCCGGCGGCTGGAGCCGCTGAGCGGCTCGACCGACATCTACATCACCCCGGGCTACCGTTTTAGAGCCGTGGACGTGCTTCTCACCAACTTCCACCTTCCGCGGAGCACCGTCCTCGCGCTGACGATGGCCTTCGTCGGTGTCGAGCGGTTGCGCCAAGCGTACGCCGAGGCCATCGCCCTCGGCTACCGGTTCTTCAGTTTCGGGGATGCCATGCTGGCGGAGGCGCGCGATGCGGACGCTTGACGGTCTCCCGGACTTCCCCTTCTCCATCGAAGCCCGCGATGGAGAGGCCCGGGCGGGCGTGCTGGAGACGCCGCGCGGCGCCGTGCGCACCCCCTGCTTCATGCCGGTGGGGACCAAGGGAACGGTCAAGGCGATGACGCCCGACCGGCTGAAGGCCGTCGGCGCGCAGATAGTGCTTGCCAATACCTATCACCTGGCACTCCGGCCGGGCAGCGAGACCGTCCGCCGTCTGGGGGGTCTGCACGCCTTCATGCAGTGGGATGGCCCTCTACTCACCGACAGTGGGGGATACCAGGTGTTCAGCCTCCGGGACACGGCGAAGGTCGACGACAGCGGGGTGGCCTTCCGGTCCATCTACGACGGCTCGAAGCACGTCTTCAGCCCGGAACGGGCCATGGCGGAGCAGCAGACGCTCGGCGCCGACTTCATCATGTGCTTCGATCAGTGCCCCCCGGGGACCGCGACGGAGTCCGAGGTGGCCGAGGCGGTGAGGCGCACGTCGAACTGGGCGGAAAGGTGCAAACGGGCTCATAAGGAGCACGACGGTCTCGGCACCGACGGGCCCCAGATGCTGCTGGGCATCATGCAGGGCGGGGTGATACCGCGACTGCGACGGGCGAGCGCCGAACGCTTGCAGGAGATCGGCTTTCCCGGGTACGCCATAGGGGGCCTCACCGTGGGCGAGGACCGCAACGCCATGCTCGAGACCACCTCACTGGCCGCGTCGCTTCTGCCCGAGGACCGGCTCCGCTACTTCATGGGCATCGGAGACCCCGAGGGACTCGTCGAAGTCATCGGGCGCGGGGTCGACATCTTCGACTGCGTACTTCCCACCAGGACCGCCAGGATGGGCACGGCCTTCACGCGCACCGGCCGGCTCAATCTGCGCAACGCCGAGCACGCCTTCTCCACCGAGCCTCTGGATCCAGGCTGCCCCTGCTCGGCCTGCGCCAGGTTCTCGAGGGGGGCGATCAGGCACTTCGTCATGCAGAAGGAGATCCTCGGGATCATCCTGCTAACCGAGCATAATCTGACCTTCCTGACCACGCTGGTGGGGGAGGCGAGACAGGCCATCGTCGAGGGGCGTTTCGCCGCTTTCCGAAGCGGTCTCGGGGCGGGCTTTCTGGTAAGATAGCCTCTCGTGTGTTGGGGCTGGTTCCCGCTCGACGCCCCTCGAGCGGTTCACTAGAAGGAGGACAATTGGGCGGTTCAGCAGGCATGTTGATCATCTATGTCGTGGCCTTCATCGCCATCTTCTACTTTATGGCGATCAGACCGCAGCAGCGGCAGCGTAAGGCGCACGCGGCGTTGCTGTCCTCGCTCAAGAAGGGCGACCGCATCATCACCTCGGCCGGCATCTACGGCACGGTGAGAAGGGTCGAGGAAAACATCGTGGTGGTCGAAGTCGCGAAGGGCGTCACGGTCAAGATCGCCCGGCGCGCCGTCGGCGAGATCATCCGTGACCAGGCCGAAGCCAGGGCTGCGGCGCCAGAGGGTCCGGCGCGCGGCAAGAACGCTCCCGCCGAGATAGAGCCGGCCGACGAGCCGGTCGACGAGCCGGCAGACGACACCGCGGCCGGCTCCGACGAAACCAGCGAAGGAAGCGACTCGTCGCAAAGGTGACGGACTTTTCGGGAGAGGCGACGCGGCCTTATCCACGCGCATAGCCACGTAATCCAACCGTTCGCAGGAAGGTGCGCTGTTGTCCAGAGTAAAGCGTGACGCAGGGATACTGATACTCGTGGCGATCCTGCTCGGTATCGCCGCCTGGCTTGCGTTCCCGATACAGAAGACCAATCTCGGCCTGGACCTGCAGGGGGGCCTGTCGGTCATCCTTCAGGCGCAGCCGACAGCCACCAACCCGGTCACCAACGATTCCATGGACCAAGCGGTCAAGGTCATCCAGGACCGCGTCAACAGGCTGGGTGTAGCCGAGCCCGAGATCCAGCGGCAGGGGCAGGACAAGATCAGCGTGCAGCTGCCTGGTATCAAGAATCCTGACCAGGCGCTGCAGGTCATCGGCAAGACCGCTGTGCTCGAGTTCTTCGACATCAAGCAGTTCGTCACGCCGTACGCCAGCGAGGAGGAGGCCCTCAAGGCGGCAGGGGCGACTTCCGCCGATCAACTTCCGGCCGGCACCGAGATCGTCCAGTGGCCGGCTGCCGCGGATAATCCGTCCGCGGCAGACCAATGGTTCGTCGTCACCACGCCCCCGGCGGTCAACGGCGGCATGCTCGACAGTGCCGGAGTGGGCTACGATTCAAACAACCGGCCCAAGGTCGACATGAAGTTCAAGTCCGATGGCGCGGCCGCGTTCGGCGCGGTCACCAAGAAGATGGCCGAGACCGCGCAGATCACCGGCGAGACCCAGCGTCTGGCCATCGTCCTCGACGGCAAAGTCGAGTCCGCGCCTACGGTGCGCGAAGAGATCTCCGGAGGCAACGCCGAGATCAGCGGCAAGTTCAGCCTGGAGGAAGCGAGGAACCTGGCTCTGGTCTTGAACACCGGCCGCCTGCCGGTGCAACTTGCGCCGGTGAGCCAGAGCAGCATCGGAGCCATCCTCGGTAAGTCCGCACTCAATCAGGCGCTTCTCGCGGGCGCTGTCGGCCTGCTGCTGGTCATGATCTTTATGATCGCGTACTACCGCCTGCTCGGGGTCGTCGCGAGTATCGCGCTCATCATCTATGGGGTGCTCTTCATCGGCATCCTGAACGGCATAGGGGTGACGATGACCTTGCCCGGCATTGCCGGCATGATCCTCACCCTGGGGATGGCGGTCGACGCCAACGTGCTCATCTTCGCCCGCATGCGGGACGAGGTGGCCGCCGGCAAGACGATCCAGGCCGCGACGAGCGCGGGCTTCAAGAAGGCATTCCGGGCTGTCTTCGACTGCAACATGACCACGATCATCACCGCCATCATCCTGTTCTGGGCAGCCTCGGGCAGCATCAAGGGCTTCGCCCTGACGCTCGGCATCGGCGTCGCGCTCTCCATGTTCACCGCCGTCCTGGTCACGCGGTCCATGCTCAGCCTGCTCAGCGGCTGGAAGCCGTTCCGCAATCCAAAGCTGCTCGGTCTGCACGTGCGCGCTGGAGGCGTGAAGATCTATCACTTCATGCGCTACAAGTGGTGGTTCCTGAGCACGCTGGGCGCGGTCACCGTGTTCGCGATCATCACGGTCTTTGCCGTCGGCCTTGACTTCGGCATCGACTTCAAGGGCGGCACCCGCATGGAGGTGGGGCTGGAACAGGAGGCCACCGTCGACCAGGTCCGCTCGCTCGTGAGCGATATGGGCATCAAGGATCCGGTGGTCCAGGAAGTCACCGGCGCCAGCGGCACCCACTCCTTCATGATCACTGCGCAGGATATGACCGACGCCCAGTCCAAGCAGGTACTCGCCGAACTCGACGGCCGGTTTGGCACCAAGGGAGAAGCGACGGGGACAGAATCGGTAGGGGCGAGCTTCGGGAAGGAGACGACCAATCGCGCCTTCATCGCGTGTGCCATCGCGATCATCGCGATCATCGGCTACCTCACCTTCCGCTTCGAGTTCAAGTTCGCTATCCCGGCCATCGTCGCGCTGCTGCACGATGTGGGGTTGACGCTGGGCATCTACGCGGCCAGCAACCGGTTGGTGACCACGGCGACGGTCGCCGCCATCTTGACCATCCTGGGGTACTCGGTGCACGACACCATCATCGTGTTCGACCGCATCCGAGAGAACACGCCGCTCATGAAGAAAGAGACCTACGGCGACATGGTCGACCTGTCGATCCCGCAGACCCTGATCAGGTCGATCAACACGACCATCGCGCTGCTCCTGCCGCTGCTGGCCATCCTCATATTCGGCGGTCCGACGCTCAAGGACTTCGCGTTCGCGCTGACCATCGGTGTGCTCACCGGCACCTACTCGTCCTTCTTCGTTGCTTCACCGCTGGTGGTGCTGTGGAAGTAGCGGGAGCCTCGCTACCGCAAGCGCCTGGCCGTCGCGGGCGCGATGGCGGTGTGGTCCTGGAGGACGGTGTTGTGCAGCTAGACCTCGACACGCCGGTCGTCGCGACCGCGGCTGCGTCCGCCACCCCGGCTGCCCGTCCGAGCGGCAGCCCGAGCGGCGCCAAGCCCAAACCCAAACAGGCGGGCGTTTCGCAAAAGTCGAAAAAGGGTAAGACCTCCAAAGCGGCCGCCAGGAAAGTGATCCGCGTATGCGTCTCGTCGAAAGGAGGATGCTGTGGTTGACAATGGTCAGAGTATCCGGGACTTGATCGAACGGACGTTCTTGGTCGGGGTAGGGGCCGCGGCCTTTACCAAGGACCGCGTGCAGGAACTGGTGGAAGAGTTCGTCAAGCGGGGCGAGCTGAGCAGTGACGAGGGCCGGGAGATGGTCGACAAGCTCGTGGCGCGCAGCCGCGACGAGGCCCGATCGGCCGTCAAGAAGGCCGACTCCTCTCTCCAGGGCGCCTTGCGCGATTTCGGCCTCTCCACCAGGCGAGACCTCGAAGACCTCGAGATGCGCGTCCGCCAACTCGAGCACCGGCTCGCCCTGCTCGAACGGACACCGGCCGACGGTGGGCCGGATCCCGGGTGAAGACGCCGGTACAGCCGGTTAGCACCGGTACTACAGCACAGCCCCGAGCCGCCGGGACAGGTACATAGTGGGCACGCTCCGCTCAGGCACCCGGGCCTGCTCACCCGCATCCGCAACCTCGAGCGGATACGAGAGGTCTCGGAGGTCGCCTTCCGTCACGGCTTCGGCTACTTCTTCGAGCGGCACCGTCTCTTCCCGTCCCTCCGGCACTGGCGCAGGCCGAGCCCGCCGCCACCCGCTCAACGCGGCCGCCACATCCGCGAGATGCTCGACGAACTGGGACCGACCTTCGTGAAGTTCGGCCAACTGCTCAGCACGCGACCAGACATCCTGCCCGCCGACATCGTCCAGGAACTGGTGAAGCTGCAGGACCAGGTGACTCCCCTCGAGTTGGCCGTGGTCGGTGAGGTGATCCAGCAGGAGCTCGGCCTCACGATCGAGCAGGCCTTCGAGAGCTTCGAGCCCGAGCCACTCGCGGCGGCCTCCATAGGACAGGTGCACGGAGCCGTGCTGCCCGGCGGAGAGCGGGTGGTGGTCAAGATCCAGCGGCCGGGCGCTGCCCGCCAGATCCGCAAGGACGTCGACGTCCTCTTGCAGTTGGCCGAAGTGCTCGAGGGCCGTGTGGACGTCGGCTTCTCCCCGAGCGCCGGTGGTGAACGAGTTCGCTCGCGTCATCGCTCGCGAGCTCGACTACATCCTCGAGGCGCGCAACGCCGAGCGGTTCGCGAAGAACTTCGCCGACGGCGGCCCGGTGCGCATCCCCCGCATCCACTGGCGTTACTGCACCAGCCGGGTGCTGACCATGGAGCGCATCGACGGGCCGACGCTCAACAGCCCGGCGATCGCCGCCCTCCCCGCCGAGGAGCGCCACGCCATGGCGGCGACCGTCGCGGACTGCTGGTTCAAGCAGATACTGGAGGACGGGTTCTTCCACGGCGACCCGCACCCGGCGAACATCGCCTATCTCGGGGACGGCCGTATCGCTCTTTTCGATTTCGGCACCGCGGGTTTCCTGCGGGAAGAGGACCTCGAGGAGGGGGTGCGCCTCTTCCTGCACGTCATGGACTCCGACATACCGGGGATCAAGCGCTCGCTGCGCCGGCTGGGGGTGGAGTGGAGCCCCTCCGCCGACGAGGCGGTCACCCAGGCCATAGAGGAGGGATTCAGCCGCTACTTCGGCATGTCTTCGCAGAACGTCGACATGGCCGCTCTCCTTCACCAGGTGTTCGACGTCGTCTACTCCCTGCACCTGCGTCTTCCCAGCCGTTTCTTGCTGCTCGACAAGGCCTTGCTCACCATGGAGGGCGTGGTCAAACAGCTGTATCCCGACCTGGAGATCTTCGAGATGGGCCGCCGCTATGCGGGCGAGCTCAAGCGGCGCCGGGTGGACCCGCGCGTGCTGGCCGGAAGAGCCCAGCGCTACGCCGCCGAGTACGCGCAGGTCTTTCAGGACTATCCGCTGCAGATCCACGAGTTGCTCGACGAGATGCGGGCAGGGGAGCTCGAGATCAAGTTCCATCACACCGGGCTGGAGAACGTCACCCACCGCCTCGACGTCATCACCAACCGGCTGGTGATGGCCCTCATCACCATCGCTATCGGCGTCACCAGCACGGCGATAGCCGTATTCGTGTAGGGCGGGCCGCACCTGGGCGGGCTCTCGGTCTGGGGAGTTCCCGGCTTTGCGCTCTCGCTGTTCTTCGGAGTGTGGCTCATCTACGCCATCATTCGCTCCGGCAGACTCTGACGGGAGCGGCCGGCCCTCCCAACCTGTCTGCGCTGCCAGCTATAGTGTCGGTGACATGAACTTGCCAGCCTTCTCGCAACACACCACCTGGAAGGTCAACCCTTACTCTTGGGTTGCCTCGCGGGATCTCGCTGAGGCCCTGGGCCTGCCGCTGGTCGCCGCCATGGTCCTGGCGGGGCGGGGTCTGGTCGACCCCGCGGAGGCGCGCAGGTTCATCGATGGCGACGCCGATATTCCCGACCCGTTCCTGTTCGCCCACATGGAAGGAGCCGTCGCGGCCATCTCCTCGGCCATCGACCGAGGGGAACGGGTGATCATCCACGGTGACTACGACGCGGACGGCATCACGGCGACGGCCCTCATGCTCCTAGGGCTTCGCGAACTTGGACTCGAGGCCGATTGGTATCTGCCCAGCAGGTTCAAGGAAGGATACGGCCTCTCCCGAATGGCGGTCGAGACCATCTCTTCGCGTGGACCGGGTCTGCTCATCACCGTGGACTGCGGTGTCAACTACCCGGACGAAGTCGCGTTCGCAAGGGAGTGCGGTCTGGACGTCGTGGTGGTCGATCACCATCAGCCTGGGCCCATCCTCCCCGATTGTCATCTCATCCACGAGGTGGCGGGCGAGTACCCGCACGGGACCCTCTGCGGCGTCGGCCTGGCGCTCAAGGTGCTGCATGGGCTTCACATCAGGCGGCGGGGGGCTGCACCCGACCGGTTGCCGAAAGAGCTCGAAAGTCTGCTCGACCTGGTCGCCGTCGGTACCATCGCCGATCTGGCCTCGTTGACGGGTGAGAACCGCTACTACGTTCGCGAGGGCCTCAAGCTCATCGCCATCGGGCAGCGCGTCGGTCTGCGGGCTCTCGCCGGGGTATCCGGCTGCACCGGCTCCACCGACTCGGCTACCGTCGCCTACCGCCTGGCTCCCCGTCTGAACGCGGCCGGCCGGCTGGCCGATCCGTCGCCGCCGCTGCGCCTGCTGCTCACCGAAGACGAAAAGGAGGCGGCCTCGCTGGCCCAGCAGCTTCACGAGCTGAACGGCGCGCGCCAGGACGTGGAGAGACAGATCCTCGAGCAGGCTGTCGAGTGCGTCGAGAGCGCCGGTCCACCGCCGCCGGTCATCGTCCTCGCCGGCAAGGACTGGCACGAGGGGGTGGTGGGCATCGTCGCCGCCCGGCTCGTCGAGCGCTACCACCGCCCCGCGATCCTCCTCGGCATCAGAGAAGGGGTGGCCAAGGGATCGGGCCGGAGTATCGCCAGATACGACATCATGCAGGGGCTGAACGCCTGCGCCGATCACCTTACCATCTACGGAGGGCATCCCCAGGCGGTCGGCCTCACGCTCGACGCGGACCGCGTGGACGACGTTCCGCTCGGCCATAGAGCGACATGCCGGAGCGGTGCTCAGCCCCGGCGACCTGGTGCCCACCTTCCGCTGCGACGCCGTGCTCCGGGGCGACGATGTCAGTGCAGATACCGCCCTGGCGCTGGCGGCGCTGGGCCCCTTCGGCAGCGGCAATCCCCGGCCGCGCCTTTTGCTGGTGGGCGCCGATCTGCAGCAGGCGGAACCGACCCGCGATGGCTCGCACCTCCGCTGCACTGTTCGACTCGACGGGGTGAGAGCGCGCGGTATCGGCTTCGGGATGGGGAACACCGCCGCCGCGCTGCAGGCGGACGGCTGCGGAAAGCTCGTGGGTGCGCAATTCCGGGTGGACTCCTGGCAGGGGGCGCTGCGGCCGGAGTTCCTTATCGAGAACCTCGATCGCCGCCTCCCGCTGCCGGTGCCTCACTGGAGTGCGGACCAGTGGTGCTCTTCATGGACGGCCGAGTGGGAACATGACGACGTAGGCCTAGCGGCTGCGCCGTCGCGACCCTCCCGGCCGGTGAGTCTGCGGTTGCCGGTCGCCCGCGACCTGCGCGACCGTCCGGGCCGCACGAGCGCGCTGGCCCAGGTGCTTGCCACCGGGGAACCGGCAGTGCTGGTCGGTTGCTGTCTCCCGCACATGCTTTCCGAGGCCCGCGAGCGTATCCCGTTCGCCGATCTTTGCGAGCACGGTCTGGCCTGCATCGCCCGCGGCTGTGCCGCGGGGCGAAGCGCCGCCGGCTCGGGCTCCGACGATATGGCGGAACAGGCCGGGGTCGTGGTGACGGAGTGGGACGTGCTGATGCGCGCACCCGCGCCGGCGGCGGCGCGCACCCATGTTGTCGCTGTCGATCCTCCGTACCGCGCGGAGCATGTGGCGCTTGTGAACCGACTCGCCGACGCCGGGACGAGCGTGCATCTCTACTACGGGCACGACGAACGGCAGACGACCGCCCGGCTCCTCAAGTACCTGGTCCACCCGCGCTTCGCCATGGTCTGCGCCTACCGGGCCCTGGAGGCGATGAAGGCCGAGGGAAGACCGGCCCTGGAGGGAGAAGTGCTGGCGCGGGCGGCGGAGCTGGCCTGGAACGAGGCTCGGGTGGTCCTGGGCCGGAGGCGAGCTATCGCGCGCCCTGGGTATCCTGGAACAGCTCACTTTGGACCAGCTGCCGGCGGGAGAGGCTAAACTAGAAGCACGCGACATCCCGGCCTACGCCGAGGCGGAAGCCGAATATGAGGAGTGCTCCAGACTGTGCCTGAACCTGTAGAGACCAGCCGGCCTTCGGCACCAAGGAGGAAGAGTTCCCCGATCGCATCTGAGGCCGAGGCTCCGTCCCCCGACGAGCTGCTCGAGCGGCTCCTGGCAAAGATCGAGAAATACAATCCGGCTTTCGACCGCGATCTGGTCGTCCGCGCCTTCAACGTGGCGGCCTCCCAGCATCAGCACCAGCTGCGGGCGAGCGGCGAGCCCTACATCAACCATCCGGTCGGCACCGCCGACATCTGCGCCGATCTTCGCCTCGACAGCGCCACCCTGGCCGCGGCCCTGCTGCACGACGTGGTCGAGGACACCGAGCTGTCCATCGAGGAGGTCCGCGAGCAGTTCGGCGACGAAGTCGCCCTCCTGGTCGACGGCGTCACCAAGCTGTCGCAGATGTCCTTCCGCACGGTCGAGGAGGAGCAGGCCGAGAACATCCGCAAGATGATCATCGCCATGGCCAAGGACGTCCGGGTGATCCTGATCAAGCTGGCCGACCGGCTGCACAACATGCGCACCCTCCGCTACCTGGGCAAGGAGAAGCAACTCGAGAAGGCCAAGGAGACGCTGGAGGTCTACGCGCCGCTGGCTCACCGGCTGGGGATCGAATCGGTCCGCTGGGAGCTGGAGGACCTCGCGTTCGCCACCCTCCATCCCCGCAAGTACGCCGAGATCCAGCACATGGTGGCGCAGCGGCGCGCCGACCGCGAGCGGGACATGGAGGAGGCGAGGAGCATCCTCGACGCAGGAGCTGGCGGCCGTCAGCATCGAGGCCGAGATCTCCGGCCGCGCCAAGCACTTCTACTCCATCTACGACAAGATGGTGCGCAAGGGCAAGGAGTTCAACGAGATCTTCGACCTCACCGCGCTGCGGGTGCTCGTCGACTCGGTCAAGGACTGCTACGCGGCCCTCGGGATCATCCACTCGCTCTGGAAGCCGCTGCCCGGGCGCTTCAAGGACTACATCGCCATGCCCAAGTTCAACATGTATCAGTCGCTTCACACGACGGTCATCGGGCCCCAGGGCAAGCCGCTCGAGATCCAGATCCGCACCTACGACATGCACGAGACCGCCCAGTTCGGCATCGCCGCTCACTGGATGTACAAGGAGAAGGGCCGGGCCGCCCAGCGGGCGGAAGCCCAGGCGGAGAAGCTGCAGTGGCTCCGGCAGATCATGGACTGGCAGTCGGAGACCAAGGACCCCGGCGAGTTCATGGAGTCGCTGCGCATCGACCTCTTCCACGACGAGGTCTACGTGTTCACGCCCAAAGGCGAGGTCAAGAGCCTCCCGGCCGGCTCGACTCCGGTCGACTTCGCGTATGCCATCCACACCGACGTCGGTCACCGCTGCATCGGGGCGAAGGTCGACGGCCGCATCGTACCGCTCACCTACCGGCTCCAATCGGGCGACATCGTCGAGATCCTCACCTCCAAGACCGCGCAGGGCCCCTCCCGCGACTGGCTGCAGTTCGTCGCGAGTTCCGGAGCGCGCAACAAGATCCGGCAGTGGTTCAAGAAGGAGCGGCGCGAGGACGCGGAGCATCTGGGTCGCGAGGCGCTGCTCGAGGCGTTCCGCAAGCAGGGTCTGCCCGCCCAGCGCCTTATCGGCTCCGACCTCATCGCCGAGGTGATGAAGGAGACGAACCACGCGAAGAAGGAGGACTTCTTCGCGGCGGTGGGCTCCGGCAAGATCAGCCCGCAGCATGTCGTCACGCGCGTCATCCAGATGCTCAACCGGGGGGGAGAGGGCGCGATGCGCTTTCCGTGCCAACAGCCCTGCCCAAGGAGGCACGGGAGGCCCCTCGGCCGCCAATCGGGCATCCACGTCGACGGGGTCGACGATGTGGCCGATACGCCTGCCTCAGTGCTGCCGGCCCGGTGCCGGGCGACGACGTCGTCGGCTACATCTCCCTGGGCCGCGGGCATCACCGTCCACCGGCGGGACTGCCCGAACGTCAAGGCCTTGGAGAAGAACCCAGAACGGTTCGCTCCCGTCCACTGGGATTCGATAGGCAAGACCCCGCTTCGGGTCGAGATCCAGATAGAGGCGTACGACCGCAACCATCTGCTGGAGGACATCTCCCGGACCCTCAGCGAGAGCGGTGTCAACATCCTCGCGGCCGAGTGCCGCGTTGGCACGCAACAACATGGTCAAAGACCGCTTCGTCTTCGAGGTGCCGGAGATCGACTACCTGGAGACCGTGCTTCAGCGCATCCGGCGCATCGACACGGTGTACGACGCCTACCGAGTCACGCCGCACTGACGGGCGGAGCGCGGCGCCTCTGGTAGAATTGCTGGCCGGGGGCCGGGCGTTCAGTCCAGCCCCGGGATACGACAGGAGAGGGTCTGATCATGGAGATACTCTGCGTCCCCGTCGGGCCGCTGCAGGCCAACTGCTACCTGGTATGGGACGAATCCAGCGCGGCGTGCGCCGTGGACCCCGGGGGCGAGCCCGAGCGTCTGGCGCGCCTCGTGGAGAAGAAGGGTCTACGGCTCGAAGCGATCCTCGTCACTCACGGGCACTTCGATCACGTCGAGGGCGTCAAGGGCCTGGCCGAGGCCACCGGCGCGAGGGTCTACTGCTCGGCCCAGGTGCAGCCCGTGCTGTCCGGCAGCCAGGGTTGCTCGGCGACCGGGTATCCGGTCCCCGCCCTGGGCGAGCCGTGCCATCGAGGTCGTGGACGACGGCGACCAAAGTCGATGGTGGGCGAGTATCACGGTGACGGTCATCGCCACTCCCGGGCACACCCCGGGCGACGTGACGTTTGAGATCGGCGGCGGCCCTGTTCTGCGGCGACCTGCTGTTCCGTCGCTCGGTGGGCCGGACCGACTTCCCCGGCGGCAACTTCGCCCAACTGCTCGGCTCCGTGGCTCGCCTGGTCAAGCTCTATCCGGCGCGAGACCCCGGTCTATCCCGGCCACATGGAGTCGACCACGCTGGGCGAGGAGCTGGCCCACAACCCGTTCCTTGCCGAGCCTCAAGGTCCATGGCTGAGCCGTTCACCGCACCCAAGGGGACGTACGACGTCCTGCCCGACCAGCAGCCGGTGCGCCGCTGGGTGATCAGCACGGCGGAGGCGGTCTTCGGCCGCTACGGCTACCGGCGCATCGACACGCCCGCCTTCGAGGACACCCGTGCTCTTCACGCGGGGCGTGGGGGACTCCACCGACATCGTGCGCAAGGAGATGTACACGTTCGAGGACCTCGGCGGCCGCAGCATGACGCTGCGTCCCGAGGGCACCGCGCCCGTGGCCCGAGCCTACGTGGAGCACGGCATGCACACGCTGCCGCAGCCGGTGAAGCTCTACTATCACAGCCCCATGTTCCGGTACGAGAGCCCGCAGTCGGGGCGCTACCGCCAGCACTACCAGTTGGGGGTGGAGGCGTTCGGATCGGAGGCGCCGGAACTGGACGCCGAGGTCATCGGCGTTCTGGCCGCGCTGTACCGCGAGCTGGGGCTCACCGGCATCGACCTGCGTCTCAACTCCATGGGCTGCAAGGAGTGCCGCCCCGGCTATTCGGCGGCGCTTCGCGAGTATCTCCAGGCGGCCTCCGCGACTCTGTGCGGCGAGTGCCGGGAGCGGGCGCACCTCAACCCGTTGCGCACCTTCGACTGCAAGGTGCCTGCCTGCGGCGTGGCCCTGGAGCAGCGCGCCCGCGTCTTCCCGACCACCTGTGCCCGGCCTGTGCCGAGCACCACGCTCGGGTCAAAGCCTGCCTGGCGGTCCAGGGCATCGCCTTCATCGAGGACCACACGCTGGTGCGCGGCATGGACTACTACACCCGCACCACCTTCGAGTTCCAGTCGTCGCTGCTGGGGGCCCAGTCGGGCGTCGGCGGAGGTGGCCGCTACGACGACCTGGTCGCCGCCATCGGCGGGCCGCGACACCTGCGGCGTGGGCTTCGGCACCGGTGTAGAACGCATCCTGCTGGCGGTCTCGCGCTCGAGGCTGGGAGCTCCCGCCGCCGCACGCCTGTGGCCTACCTGGTGAGTGTCGGCGAAGACACGCGAAGCGAGGTGTTCGCTCTGGCCCACGAGATGCGCGTCAGGGGCGTGGCGGTCGATCTCGACTACATGGGGCGGAGCGCCAAGGGGCAGATGAAGCAGGCGGGGCGGACCGGGGCGCGGTACGCCGTCATCATCGGCGAAGCCGAGATGGCCGCCGGCACGGTGACGCTGCGCGATCTGGCCACTGGGGAAGAGAGCAAGGTCCCGCGCAGCGAAGCGGTCGCTCTTGCCGAAGTCGCCTCGGGCGGTCGTGGCGCGCTCGGCGGCTGAAACACACCAAGGAAGAGGTTGACGGTGGCGTACAGGGACGAATGGTGTGGCAACGTCAACGAGGCCTTCATCGGCCAGCGGGTCAAGGTGGCCGGCTGGGTCCACCGCCGTCGCGACCACGGCGGTCTGATCTTCGTCGATCTGCGCGACCGCACCGGGCTCGTGCAACTGGTCGTCGAGGCCGAGAAGGACCCGGGCTGCACGCCCGAGCGCAGGAACTGCGCGGCGAGTTCGTGATGTGGGCCAGCGGGGCGGTCGTGGCCCGTGCTCCCGAGCGCGTCAACCCGAACCTCGCCACCGGCGCGGTGGAGATCGTCGTGGACGACCTACAGATCCTGGCCGCTGCGGAGACGCCGCCGTTCTTCCCCGAGGACGACATCGAGGTGGACGAGACCCTGCGCCTCAGGTACCGCTACATCGACCTGCGCCGTCCCGCGTGTTCCACAACCTGTTGCTGCGCCATCAGGTGGTGCAGGCCGTCCGCCGGTACCTGGGCGACCAGGGCTTCATCGACGTGGAGACGCCCATCCTCACCAAGAGCACGCCCGAAGGCGCTCGCGACTTCCTGGTGCCCAGCCGGCTGCAGCCTGGCGAGTTCTACGCTCTGCCGCAGTCGCCGCAGCTGTTCAAGCAGCTGCTGATGATCGCCGGGTTCGAGCGCTACTACCAGATCGCCCGGGCGTTCCGCGACGAGGACCTGCGGGCCGACCGGCAGCCCGAACACACCCAGATCGACATCGAGATGAGCTTCATCGACGAAGCGGACATCCAGGACGTGGTGGAGGGCATGTTCGCCGCCGCCTTCAAGGAGACCCTCGACGTCGATCTGCCGCGACCGTTCCCGCGGCTCACCTACGCCGACGCCATGGCGCGCTACGGCAGCGACAAGCCCGACCTGCGCTTCGGCATGGAGATCGTCGACGTCAGCGACCTCGCCGGAGCGACCGATTTCCGGGTGTTCAGCGAGGCGGTGGCCAAGGGCGGCGTGGTCAGGGGCATACGGGCGGAAGGCGGCGCCGGCTTCTCGCGCAAGGACGTGGACGATCTGGCCGCCGAGGCGGCCGTGTTCGGAGCGCAAGGGTTGCTGCCGGTCTGGCTGGACGACGACGGAGGTCTACGCTCTCCCCTGCTGAAGTTCGCCGGCGAAGAGCAGACGAAGGCGCTGATCGACCGGCTGTCGGGTCAGCCCGGCGACCTGCTGCTCTTCGTGGCCGACCGCAAGGCCGTGGCCGAGCCCAGCCTGGGCGCGCTGCGCCTCGCCCTGGCCTCGCGCCTGGGCGTCGAGCGGACCGGCTGGGCGTTCGCCTGGGTGGTCGACTTCCCCATGTTCGAGTACGACGCCAAGGAGAAGCGCCTCAAGGCCCAGCATCATCCCTTCACCAAACCGCGGCTCGAGCGCCTCGAAGACCTCAATGAGCGCCCGCTGGAACTGGGCACCTACGCCTACGACCTGGTGCTGAACGGCGTGGAGCTGGGCAGCGGGTCTCTCCGGATCTCCGACCCGAAGATGCAGAAGGCGGTCTTCGAAGCGCTCGGGCTCGACGAGGGACAGATCAAGCTGAAGTTCGGCTTCCTGGTGGAGGCCATGGACTACGGCATACCGCCGCACGGCGGCATCGGCCTGGGGCTCGACCGCACCGTGATGCTCATGGCCGGCGAGTCGTCCATCCGCGAAGTCATCGCGTTCCCCAAGACGCAGAGCGGCTCGTGCCCCCTCACCGACGCGCCGTCGCAGGTCGCCCCGGACCAGTTGCGCGAGCTGCACATCCGCAGCGTCTAGGGCGGACGATCTGGCCCGCGCGCTTCCCTTGCGGATGGCGCTCAAGTTCCGCCCGCAAAACGCCGAATATCTCGGGTGAAAGCCGGAGTGTGCGGCTGGGGCGGACAGAGAGGCGCGTTGCCTGCCACAGGGCCTTGTGGTACCCTCGAGGTGCTCGACCTTGTGCGTGATCTGGCCCCAACTTGAGCCAACACACCACGCTTGGGAGGCACGTTTTCCTGAACGGCGAGTCGCCAATCAGGGACTGTCACCCACCTGCTTCGGCAGGTTCAAGCGCCTGTCAGACACGGCAAGGTGGAGCATTCTTTTTTGGGAAGGTTAGAGATGTCGGGACGAAGCAGACAGTCGGGCCGTTCTCCTTCTCGTCGCGATCGGTCTGGCCGTGTTCCTGTGGGGTTGCGGTGGCGGTGACAAGGGCGCCACGACCGCTACGAGCGTGTTGAAGACTACTCACACCACTGCCCCGCGTTCCGTCGGAAGCGCCGTCGAGGACCTCCTCATGACCAAACTCGCGGTGACCGAGGACACCCCTGAGGAGTACGTAGCGGCCGTCGGCCAGGCCCGTCCGGTCGTCATGCTCTTCTACGTCCCCGGCAACGTGGATGACGCCAAGGTGCTGGAGACCTTCAAGACCGTGCAGGCCGGAATTCCCTGAATACACCTTCCTCACATACGACTACAAGACCCCGAGCGCCTACGGCGACCTTTCCATGCTCCTGCAGGTAAACTACCCGCCTGAGATCGTGCTCATCGACAAGGGCGGCACCGTTCGGAACATATGGAACGGCTACGTCGACGAGGGCACGCTCAAGCAGTGCTTGATCAACCTCGGGCAAGGATGAGGCGACCCTGACACTAGATTAGTAGGCGAGGGCCGGGTCATCCCGGCCCTCGTGCTATTGAGAGGGTCCTGTGCAGTCGACCGGTGACGATAGAGCGGGCATGACGGCGGGTCTCGCGTACGGGACCGGAGTGGCCGAGCGCCTTCGCTCGTGCACCTTCTCCGGGCCTCTCGTGGGCGCACACGCGTCCGGCGAGGCCGGAAGCATGGACTGCGGAAGCCTCGTTCGCATCGAGCTGCGCATCGAGGGCCGGGTCCATCGAGGAGGCCCGCTATCAGGCGCATGGCTGCCCGGCCACGCTGGCCAGCGCGAGCCAGGTCTGCGCCCTGGTGGCCGGTCGGTCCTTCCTCGAGGCCGCGTCGGTCAGCCAGGCCGATATCTGCCAGCGAACTTGGGCTGGTCCCTTCGAAGGAGTACACGGCCGGCATCGCCCTCGACGCCCTTCACGAGGCCCTCACAGCGGCCCTCGGCTCGCCCGGCTGCGAGGTGGGTCCTGTCGCAGACGAGGGGCGCGGGGGAGTGCTTGTAGGCATGAGCGGCGGGGTGGACAGCGCGGTGGCGGCGCTGCTGCTCAAGCAGCAGGGGCTTCTCGGTGGTCGGCATCACGCTGACCTTCTGGAACGACCCGGGGGTAGCAGGCGAGCGGAGTTGCTGCTCGCCTGAGAACGTCCGCCGCGCGCGGCGAGTGGCGCACAGCCTCGGGATACCCCACTTCGCTCTGGACGCCGCCCAGTGCCTTCTACGACGACGTGGTTGAGTACTTCATCTCCGAGTACGCCGCCGGTCGTACGCCCAATCCTTGCGCCAAATGCAACTCGCGGGTGCGCCTGGGACTGCTTCGTCGAGGCCGCGCAGCGCCTCGGACTTTCCCGCGTGGCGACAGGCCACTACGCTCGCATGATCGGTATGCCTCCCCGGCTCGCCCGAGGCGTCGATCCCCAAAAGGACCAGTCGTACGTGCTGGCCGAGGTGGCTCCGGACATCCTCGAGCACGTGTTGTTCCCGCTGGGGGAGATGCGCAAGCCCGAAGTCCGGGAGATGGCGGCGCAGGCCGGCCTGGAGGGCCACTCAGCCCCCGAGAGCCAGGAGATCTGCTTCGTGCCCGACGACGATCATCGGCGCTTCCTGCGCGAGCGCCTGGGCGACCTGCCGCGGCGACATCGTCGACACCGAAGGGCGAATCCTTGGGCGCCACGAAGGCACCTACAACTTCACCATCGGGCAGCGCAAGGGATTGCGGGTGGCGGCGGTCGATCCTCGCTATGTGGTGGCGATAGACGCCCCTCGACCGCCGCGTCGTCGTCGGCACTGCCCGGGAGGCCGAGATAGGGGCCGTGTCCACGGCCGGACTGGTATGGCACCGCGAGCCCGAGCGGCAGGCCGCTCACGATCCAGGTGCGCTCCGCGGGCGCGGCGCTGCCTGCAGGCGAGATGATCGTCGCCGGCGATGAAATGACGGTCTCGCTGCGAGAGCCCGCGGCCGGGAGTGGCGCCGGGTCAGACCGCGGTCGTGTACGAGGCCGGACAATGTGGTCGTGGCAGGCACCATCACCTCCACCAAGGAATGGGCCGTCAGGGACGAGTGACCCTGGGGAAGTGCAGGAATTTGCCTGTGGTATAGTCGGTATCGTTTTCCCCGAAGAGAGAAGGGGGCCAGGTATGGAGTGGAACGCCAATGCCATCATGGACATCTGCGATCGGTGTCTTCTTCCTGCTCTTCGGCGTGGGGCTCCTCTACATGTTTCTTCGCCTGGCCGGGGTCTTCACCCGCACCACGAGCATCCTCACCGACGTCAACACCGAGGTCCTCCCGCTCTTGACCCGGGTGGAGACCACGCTCGACCGCGTGAACGCGGAACTGGACCAGGTCGAGCAGATCACCACCTCGGTCGCTCAGATCATCAAGGTGGCCGAGTCCACCACCACGGCAGTTCACGGCGTTGTCGCGACGCCTATCAAGAAGATGGCCGGCCTGTCGTCCGCGCTCACCGAAGGAATCGCCTCGTTCGTTTCGGGCAAAAGGAAGGAGAGCTGATGGGCGGCTTTCGTTCGTTTCTTGTTCTAGTCACAGGGGTGGCCATAGGTGGCGCTCTTATCCTCGCGCATCGAGTCTCGCAGGAAACAGGCAAGAGCCTGCCCGAGTCTTTCGCCGAAGTGCCCGGCGAGGCCCAGCGCGTCTTCGAGGACCTGAAGGCGCGGGTCGAAGAAGCGGTGGATCGGGGCCGTCACGCGTACGAGGAGAAGCAGGTCGAGATGGACGCGTACCTGAGTGGCGGCGGTACTTCGGAGTAGCGGTGGTGGATCTGGCTGAGCCGAGCGAAACGCCCGATATCATCATCCTTCGTGCTCCTCGGGGAAGGGGCACTCTGCCCGTCATGCGGGTGGTCATCGGGGGAGTGGCATCGCGCCATGCGCTGTCGGTCGACCGGCTCGACGATATCGAACTGGCCGTCGAGACCCTGTTCAGGGAAGAGCCCGTCGAGGGGAACGATCTTACTCTAGCCGTCTCCGTCGTTGGCGAGACCTTCAAGGTCGCGGTCGGGGGGCTTAGCAGCCAACTGGTAAGGCAGCACTCTTTCCGGGACTGAGCGCAGCGACTTAGGCAGGGACGCCCTGTCGGACGTGCTCCGGATGTTCATGGATTCGCTGGTCGATGGGTACCGGACGGCAGATGGGCCCACCGCGGGGTCTTTCTCCGTCGAGATGGAGAAACGGATCACCTAGGTGTCACGAACCGATACTGCAAGAGGACGGGCACAGGCGGTAAACCTGCCTATGGCCTACGGTGACGGACCAAAGACGATGCCCGAACGGGATCTGCTGGTCCTGGTCCGCGATCGAGCAAGACCCCGCGGCCAGAGAAGAACTCATCACTCGCTATCTGCCTCTGGTCAGGAGTCTGGCGCGGCGCTTCGTGTCTCGCGGCCAGCCGCGTCGAGGACCTCATCCAGGTCGGCTGCATCGGCCTCATCAAGGCCATCGACCGTTTCGACCTCGACCGGGGGGTGGAGCTTTCCACGTATGCGACCCCCACCATCCTGGGGGAGATCAAGCGGTACTTCCGCGACAAAGGCTGGGCCGTCAAAGTCCCCAGGGCCCTTCAAGACCTGAACGTGCGGCTCAACCGGGTCATGGAGTCCTTGACGGTCGAACTACAGCGGTCTCCGACCATCGGCGAGTTGGCCGCGGCTACGAGCGCATCAGAAGAACAGGTCGTCGAGGCCCTGGAGAGCGGGCGGGCCTATAGCGCGGTGTCCATCTTCTCCGGAGGGGGTCCGGACGAAGACGAGTCCGTGGGCCTGCTCGACTGTCTTGGGCACCGAAGAAGAAGCGTACGAGGTCTTCGAGCAGCGCCGCTTGCTCGCGCCTGCCATGGAGCGGCTCGATCCTCGTGAACGGCTTGATCCTCCACCTGCGTTTCTTCGAAGGCATGACGCAGACGCAGGTGGCGGCGCGGATCGGCATCTCGCAGATGCACGTTTCGCGTCTCATCAGAAGATCGATAGAGAATCTCCGCCAGTACATGGTGGAAGAGATCCCAGACCGACGGCGCGGCGGAGAGAGGCGAGGTTCGATAGGTGAAGACGGCCGAACTGCGGAAGATGTATCTGGACTACTTTGCCGAGCGAGGCCACTTGCTCGTTCCCAGTTCCTCTCTCGTCCCCTACAAGGACACGTCCGTACTGCTGACCACCGCCGGCATGCAGCAGTTCATGCCCTACTTCATGGGCCTGTCCGAGCCCCCGAGCGCCAAGCTCACCAGCGTCCAGAAGTGTTTTCGCACGTCCGACATCGACAAGGTGGGACTGACCGCCCGGCACTGCACGTTCTTCGAGATGCTGGGCAACTTCTCCGTGGGCGACTACTTCAAGGAAGGGGCTGTACGGTACGCCTGGGAGTTCTCCCTCGACTACCTCAAGCTCGATCCCGATCTGATCTGGGTCTCGTACTTCGAAGGTGACGACGAGATCGCCGCCGACGAAGAGGCCGTCGCTCTCTGGGAGTCGGTGGGCGTGCCGCGGACGCGGATGGTGGGCCTTCCCCGTAGCGCCAACTTCTGGGGACCGGTCGGGCCTACGGGCCCCTGCGGCCCCTGCTCGGAGCTCTATTTCGACCGCGGACCCGACTACGGCTGCTCCGACCCTGATTGCCGGCCGGGCTGCGACTGCGACCGGTTCGTCGAATACTGGAACCTGGTCTTCACCGGCTACAACATGGGCGAGAACAGGCAGCTCACCAACCTGCCCAAGCAGAACATCGACACCGGCATGGGCCTCGAGCGGGTGGCGGCGCTCAAGCAGGGCGTCCCCGCGGTCTTTCTGACCGATCTGTTCAAGCCCCTGGTGGAACTGGGGGAGGAGATCGCCGGCAAGCGGTACGGGGAAGACCGGCCGGTGGATGTCGCCCTCCGCGTGCTCGCCGACCATGCGCGGGCCATGTCGTTCCTCGTCGCCGACGGCGTCTTGCCCAGCAACGAGGGCCGGGGATACGTGCTTCGCCGCATCATCCGTCGCGCAGCCCGCTTCAGCCGTTCGGCCGGCATGGAACCGCCCTTCCTCCAGCGCTTCGCCCAGAGGACCATCGACCTCATGGGGGGGACGTACCCGGAACTGGTCGACCGCCGGGAGGCGATCCTGCGCACGGTCGGGATCGGAAGAGGAGCGCTTCAACAGGACGCTCGACCAGGGGCTGGTGCTCGTGGAAGAGGCGATCGCCCGCGCTGAGGACGAGGGCAGCAACGTGTTTCCCGGCGCCGTCGCCTTCCAGCTGCACGATACCTACGGCTTCCCGGTGGAAGTCACTCGAGAGATCGTCGAGGAGCGCGGCCTTGCGCTCGACCTGGACGGCTTCGAATCGTCGATGGAAGACCAGCGCAAGCGAGGCCGCCGCGCCCAGAAGGGCGGGGACATGCTTCAGGACGCCATCGTGCGCTTCGCCCGTCAGACCGACCATGCCACCGAGTTCAAGGGCTACGAGCGCGATGATCTCTATACGGTGGTAGAGAACCTGGAGACGCTCGAGGACGGACGAGTACTGCTGGCGCTGCGGGAAAGTCCCTTCTATGCCGAGATGGGTGGCCAGACCGCCGACACGGGCGTCGTCGAAGCCGACTGCGGCAGGGTGCAGGTGGAGGACGTGCAGCAACAGGGCGAGGTGCAGGTACTCGTCGCCCGGCCGCTCGAGGGCGAGATCGAGGCGGGACTGCGGGTCAAAGCAAGCCTTTCGTCAAGCTACCGTCACGACGTCGCCGCCAATCACACCGCCACGCACCTGCTGCACTACGCGCTCCGCTCGCGACTGGGTAAAGACGTGACGCAGGCGGGCTCTTCGGTGCGAGCCGACAAGTTCCGCTTCGACTTCGCCTATCACGAGCCGATAGGGCGCGACCATCTCAAGGAGATCGAGGAGTTGGTCAACCGGCGTATCGTCGAGAACCATCCCGTCCGCACGTTCACCACCAGTCTGGAGCACGCCCGCGATCTGGGGGCGACCGCCCTGTTCGGCGAGAAGTACGGCGACTTCGTGCGGGTGGTGGAGATCGACGACTTCAGCCGGGAGTTGTGCGGGGGCACTCACGTCGCCTGGACGAGCGAAATAGGAGCTTTCAAGATCATCTCCGAGGGCAGCGTCGGGGCCAACGTGCGCCGCATCGAGGCGGTGTCCGGAAGGGCGGCCGTGTCGTACTACCGGGACCGCGACCTGCTGGTCGGCTCCGCGGCGTCCTCTCTCGGGGTGACCGACGACCAGGTGCTTCCGGCAATCGCCAGGCTGCAGAACCGGGTAACCGCCCTCGAGAGCGAACTGTCGGGCTTCGTATCGCGGGCGGCCAAAGACGTGGTCGCGTCGCTCGCCTCGGAGGCTGTGCGCCACGACGGGGTAGCAGTGGTCGCGGCTGCGGTGGAAGCGCGCGACATGGACCACCTGCTCGCTCTCGTCGACCAGGTTCGCGAGCGCACCCAACCGAGCGTCGTGGCACTGGGCGCGGAACTGCAGGGCAAGGCCGCGCTGGTGGTCAGCGTGAGCCCCCAGATAGCGGGGGTGGACGCGGGTCAGGTAGTGAGGACCGCCTCCCGAGTATTCGGCGGGGGTGGGGGAGGCACGCCTCATCTGGGCCGAGGCGGTGGCGGGGACCCCCTCAAGCTCGATGATGCTATCGTCTGCGCGCGCGATACGGTTCTGACGAGCCTGAATGACTAGGTGCGAGTCTTGGGTATAGACGTGGGGACCAGCCGGACAGGGGTAGCCATTTCGGACTCCCTGGGAGTCACGTGTGCGCCGTTGCCGGTCATCCGGGAACGGAATCGGGAGCGGGCGCTTCTAAGAATCGTCGCTATCGCCGACGAGCACGGTGCGGGTGAGATCGTAGTGGGGCTGCCGCGTCCGCTGGCAGGAGGGACCAACGAGCAGATGAAGGCGGTGGTCGCCTTCAAAGAGCGACTAGCGACGCTGACGCCGATCGCCGGTCCTCACCTGGGATGAACGGTATACCTCAAAGCTGGCCGAAAGCGGCGCGAAGAGGAGCGGGGAGCAGGATTCGGTGGCTGCGTGCTATATGTTGCAGGACTATCTTGCATGGCGGTCCAGGAGCTAGGTGGAGAGAAAGATGAGCGACTGGTATTCGGAACTACCGCGGGCGGGCGAGAGCTACCCCGTCAAGAAGAAGAGAAGCGGCGTTCGGGCAGAGCCTGGATCACCCGCATTGTCGTGGTGATTGGCTTCTTCGCCTTCATGTTCGGCGTCTACACGGTCGTCAACAGGGGGCACGACTGGCTGCAGGCCAAGGCAGCGGAAACAACGTCGACGAGCCTCGCGACCAGCGTCAAGGTCACGATCAGCCCGGGCATGACCGCGACGCAGATCGGCCAGCTGCTGGAGGACAAAGGGGTTATCGGCTCGGCATCGGCCTTCGTAGACCTCGTCGCCTCGCGGGGAAGCGAGGCGAAGCTCCTGCCCGGCACTTACCAACTGCCTACCAAGGCGCAACTCGTCGCCATCGTCGACAAGCTGGAGAAGGGCCTGGGCACCACCAGCGGCACCAATGCCAATACCTTCAAGGTCACCATCCCGGAGGGCCTTGCCGCGAGCCAGGTGGGCTCCCTGCTGGTCAAGGCCGGCAACGTCAAGGCGGCCGCCACCTATCTTGATCTGAGCCAGCAGCCCGACAAGTTTGTGGTGCCTAAGATCGGCGGGACCGAGACAGAAGTCACCACGCTCGAAGGACTGCTCTTTCCCGACACCTATGAGTTGATGACCGGGGATGGCCCGACCGAGCTCATCGGCGCCCAGTTGGCGGCCTTCAGCAAGAAGACGGCCTCGTTGCCATGGACCAACGCGGAGACCCTCGGGCTCACTCCCTATCAGATAGTCACCGTCGCGTCGCTCGTGGAGAAGGAGGCGGTCACTGCCAGCGACCGGGCTATGGTGGCGGCCGTGATCTACAACCGCCTGAAGAAGAAGATGACGCTGGGCCTTGATGTCACGGTGCGGTACGCCGTCCAGAACTGGAGCGAACCCCTGACTGACGCGGATCTCAAGGTCGATTCACCGTACAACACCCGTGTCAAGAAGGGACTTCCGCCCGGTCCCATAGCAAACCCGGGGCTCGTCTCTCTCAAAGCCGCGCTGCAACCGGCGGCCGTGGACTACCTGTACTTCCTTGCCGACAAGGACGGCAAGATGTACTTCACGGCCGACTACAAGGAGTTCCTCAAGATCAAGAAGAACCTGGGGCTATAGGCTGCGCCGCGGCTGAGCCGCCAGCATCTCACCTTAGTATGAGACGGAACCGCCTTCCGAGCGGTAGTCTGCACAGTAGCAGCAGGCAACCGAAGCGGAGGTGCGTGGATGGGGGCGAGCGACAACATCGGTAGCCGGACGGGCGTGATCGGCGTGCTGGGTCACCCCGTCGTCCATTCGCTGTCTCCGCGCATGCACAATGCGGCGTTCCAGGCCCAGGGCATTGACATGGTCTACCTCGCTTTCGACGTGCCTTCCGAGCGCCTGCCGGAAGCCGTGTCGGGTCTGCGCGGCCTGGGTTTTCGGGGAGTCAACGTGACGATCCCTCACAAGGAAGCCATCGTCGCCCTCCTCGACGACGTGGAGGCTGCAGCCCTCCGTATCGGGTCGGTCAACACCGTGGTCAACGACAACGACCGCCTCGTCGGCTACAACACCGACAAGAGCGGCTTCCTGGCAGCGCTGCGCGGTCTCCGGCCCGAGGGAGCGCGGGGGCTCGCATGCTTCGTCGCCGGAGCAGGAGGAGCGGCGCGCGCGGTCGTCGCGGCTTTGGTCGAGGACGGGGCCCGAGAGATACACATCTACAACCGTACCCACGAGCGCGCCGTCTCGCTGTGCTCACAGGCCGCCTCGTGGGGTAGCGCCGGCTGTCTCGCTGTTCCCGAACACGAACTGTTCGGCGTCGGCCGTGAAGCGGAGATCATCGTGAACGCCACCTCAGTAGGGCTGACCCCGTCCGTCAAGGAGTCGGCCATTCCTGTCGATATTCTCCACAGTCGCCAGATTGTGCTGGACCTGGTCTACGGCCGGGAACCCACGGCGCTGGTGAGAGAGGCGAAAGCTCGAGGTGCGACCGCGATTGACGGCAAGGAGATGCTCGTGATGCAGGCTGCCGGCTCGTATGAGCTGTGGACGGGCCGGCGGGCGCCTGTTGACGTCATGCGGACAAGCATCGACGGGGAGAGGTGAGATACCGTCCATGCAGGTGGCCAAAAAGGACAACGCGCAGCGAAGGCTGGTAGGCCGGCCGACGGGTGAAGTGCTCGTCGACATGGGCCTGCTCACCCAGGAGCAGGTCGACCAGGCGACGGCCGAGCAGCAGGTCTCTCATCAGCGCATCGGGGAGATAGCCCTCTCGAAGGGCTGGGTGACCAAGGGCGACCTCATGCAGGCGCTTGCCCGCCGCATCGGATGCAAGTACCTGGACCTGGCCGTCACCCGGATCGACCCGGTCGCCCTCGAACTCATCTCGGAGCGCGACGCTCGTCGGTACTCGGCTATCCCCGTGAGTTTCGTAGACGAGCACACCGTGCTCGTGGCCATGGCCGACCCCTCGAACATCGTCGCCATCGATGACTTGCGCATCCTCACCGGCTTCGACATCGAGCCGGGGCTGGCCGGCAACGAAGAGATCGTCGAGATGCTGAGCAAGCTGCGCTCCGTCGGAAGCCCACTCGCAGACAGTCTGGAAACCAAAGTCACGGCCGGCGAGGACGATGCGATCGTCGACGACATGCGCGACATCCGCGAGCAGGTCGAGGCCGCCCCGGTCGTCAAGCTGGTCAACGGCGTGCTCGCGCGAGCGGCCGACGAAGGGGCGTCGGATATCCATTTTGAGCCCCAGGCAAGGGACCTTCTGATCCGGTTCAGGCACGACGGCGTGCTGCACGAGATCATGACCATCCCCAAGCGGCTCCAGGCCGGCGTCATCTCCCGGCTCAAGATCATGGCCGACCTCGACATCGCCGAGCGGCGCATCCCCCAGGACGGCCGTATCGGCCTCACCGTGGGCGGCCGGCCGATCGACATGCGTGTCGCCTCGCTGCCGACCGTCTACGGCGAGAAGGTCGTCATCCGCCTCCTGGACCGATCCAACGTGATGCTGCGCCTCGAGGAGCTCGGGTTCTCCGATCAGGCCCTCAACCGGTATCGCCGTTCGTTCCACAAAGCCGTACGGTGCCATCCTGGTGACCGGTCCGACCGGATCCGGGAAGTCCACCACGCTGTACGCCACCCTGAACATCCTCAACACACCGGACAAGAACATCATCACGGTCGAGGATCCGGTGGAATACCGGCTGGCGGGCATCAACCAGGTGCAGATCAACCCCAAGGCCGGACTGACGTTCGCGTCCGGCCTGCGCTCCATCCTGCGATGCGACCCCGACATCGTCATGGTCGGCGAGGTCCGAGACAAGGACACGGCGCAGATAGCCATCGAATCGGCCCTCACCGGTCACCTGGTCCTGTCCACCCTGCACACCAACGACGCCCCCGGGGCGCTCACCCGGCTCACCGAGATGGGAGTGGAGCCTTTCCTCACCGCGTCCGCCGTGGACTGCGTCATCGCCCAGCGGCTGGTCCGCAAGCTCTGCGAATACTGCAGGGAGCCGTATACCCCGACGCACGAGATCCTGCGTCAGGTGGGCTTCAGCAGCGACGCGATCGAGAGCAGGGGGAGAGCTCCGCTCTACCGGGCTGTGGGATGTCCCCGCTGCAACAACACCGGCTACAAGGGCCGGATGGCGATCTACGAGATCATGCTGGTGACCGAGGCGATAGAAAGACTCATCGTCGAGCGCAAGAGTGCCGATGAGATAGGGCGAGTGGCACGAGCAGAGGGCATGATCGCTCTTCGCCAGGACGGCCTTGAGCGCGTGCTGCAAGGGCTGACCAGCATTGAAGAGATCTCCCGGGTCATCGTATGACCCGAGGATCGGGACCAACGGTTAGGGAGTGCACCCGGTGGATCTAGGCGAGATCCTTAGACAAGTAGTTCAGGCCGAAGCGTCGGACCTCCATCTGGCGGTGGGCTTGCCTCCGGTGGTGCGGATCGACGGCCATCTCCAGAATCTCGAAGGCTATCCGGAGCTGACGGCCAACGAATCGCGCGAGCTCATCTACAGCATCCTGAACCAGGACCAGCGGCAGAAGCTCGAGACCGACTGGGAGGTCGATCTCTCCTACTCGCTCTACGGCCAGGCCCGCTTCCGGGTGAACGTGTTCTTCCACAAGGGCACGCTCGCGGCGGCTTTCCGGCTCATCCCTGTCAACATCAAGACCATCGACGAGCTGCGGCTTGCCCAAGATCCTGCACACCTTCTGCCACAAGCCGCGCGGGTTCGTCCTGGTCACCGGGCCCACCGGCTCGGGCAAGTCGACCACGCTTGCCGCGATCATCGACGAGATCAACGAGACGCGGTCGGACCACATCGTCACCATCGAGGACCCGATCGAGTTCCTGCACACGCACAAGCGCTGCGTGGTCAACCAGCGGGAGGTGGGGAGCGACACCAAGGGCTTCCCGGTCGCTCTGCGCTCTGCCCTGCGGCAGGATCCCGACGTGATCCTCATCGGGGAGATGCGCGACCTCGAGACGATCCAGATCGCCCTCACGGCGGCGGAGACCGGCCACCTGGTCTTCGCCACCCTGCACACGCAGGACTGCCCGCAGACGATCGACCGCATCATCGACGTGTTTCCGCCTCACCAGCAGGAGCAGATCCGGGTGCAGATAGCGGCCACCCTCGAAGGGATCGTGACCCAGCAACTCTCTGCCCAAGACCTCAGGATCGGGCCGGGTGGCCGCCTGCGAGGTGCTGATATCGACGCCGGCGGCCAAGAACCTCATCCGCGAAGGCAAGACGCACCAGCTCTACACCGTCATGCAGACGGGCGGCCAGCACGGCATGCAGACGATGAACTCCTGTCTCGCGGACCTGGTCAAGCGCCGCCATATCACCCGCGAACTGGCGCTCAAGCGCTCGTCGGTGCCCGATGAGCTCGAACGCCTGCTTCTGTCGGGCGTGGCCTGATTCGGACCGCGGTGGCGTGGGGGAGGGGTCCGTACCGGCGCTGGGTCGGGACTCGCTACAGCCCGAGCCGCCGGCGACCGATAGAGAACCAGAGGACGTATCAAGACAGGAAAGCGAGCGAGGAGCAGGACGGAGTGGGCACTTTCACCTACACAGCCAAGAAGGAGCGTGGCGCCCTCTTTACGGGGAAGCGGTAGGCGACTCCAAGGCGACGGTCGTCGCCGAACTGCGCCGCAAGGGCCTGACCGTCGTCAGTCTCGAGGAGAAACGGGGTATCCCGACCTCAAGACCTTGTTCGAGAACAGCAAGCGCATCAGCGTGCGCGACAAGGCCGTCTTTGCGCGGCAGTTCGCTACCATGATCAGCTGCAGGCCTTGCCGTGCTCCGCGGGCTCGTACGTCCTCGAGGAGCAGACTCAGAACCCCCGGCTCAAGAAGATCATCAAGGCGGTCCGGGACGACGTCGAGGCCGGCAGTCCGCTGTCCGACTCCATGGCCAAGCACCCGGCCGCGTTCGACCGGCTCTACGTCGCTATGGTGAAGGCCGGCGAGACGAGCGGCGCGCTCGATGCGACGCTCATGCGCCTGGCCACGCAGCTCGAGAAGCAGGACAGCCTGCGCCGGTCCATCAAGTCGGCCATGACCTACCCGATTCTGATCGCGGTTTTCGCCATCATGGTCATGATCGGCATGTTGCTCTTCATCATCCCGATCTTCGCCAACATGTACAACGACCTGGGCGGGCAACTGCCCAGTCTGACCCGGATGATGATGGGCGTCAGCAACATGCTCAAGGGCTACTGGTTCATCATCTTCCCGGTCATCGTCCTCACGATCTGGGGTCTGGTGCGCCTTAAGAACACCGAGCAGGGTCGCAGAGCGTGGGACCGCTTCAAGCTCAAGCTGCCGATGAAGCTCGGGCCCATCATCCAGAAGATCGCGGTGGCCCGTTTCAGCCGCACGTTTGCCACTCTGATCGGCTCCGGCGTGCCCATCCTGCAGGCCATCGACATCACCGGCAAGACCTCCGGCAACACCGTCATCGAGGAAGCAATGGTGGATGTCAAGGAGAGCGTACGGTGCGGGGAGCCCATTGCCAGGCCTCTGATGCGCGTGGCGGTGTTTCCGCCGATGGTCACGCACATGATCTCCATTGGGGAGGAGACCGGAGCGCTCGACGGAATGCTCAACAAGATCGCCGACTTCTACGAAGACGAAGTCGACGCCGCCGTGAAATCTCTTACCTCCATCATCGAGCCGATAATGATGATGTTCGTCGGCGGTCTGGTCGGACTCATCGTCATCTCCATGTACCTGCCGATGTTCAACATGATGAACCTCGTCAAGTAGCTACCCGCTCGTCAGGGGGCGGCCGATATAGGGGCCGCCCGTCGCGGTGGAGCAACAGCTCTCAGAACCCGGCTTCCCTCTGCGCTATTCGCAGTGCACGATAATGTGCATTATGTAAACTAGCGTTCTGCCGGGACCGTGCCAGAGGCCTTCACCGGCCAGGCGAACCGCCCCCCCGGGCGGGCCAAGCGCCTCTGGGCCGGCTAGACGGGGTAGTTCAGCAAGCTGAAGACGTCATAGCCCTGCAGACGCTCCCGGCCGTGAAGTTCCGTGAGTTCGATGATGAACGCAAGTCCGGCGACGACGCCTCCTGCTTCCTCGACGAGCTGGATCTTGGCCTTGGCAGTGCCGCCGGTCGCAAGCAGGTCGTCATGGATGAGCACTCTCTGTCCAGGCTTGATCGCGTCAGCGTGCATCTCGAGGGCGTCCGTGCCGTATTCCAGTGCGTACTCGCAGCGCTTCACCTTCCAGGGCAGCTTGCCGGGCTTCCGGGCGGCCGCGAAGCCTACCCCCGTGGAATAGGCCAGAGCGGCGCCCAGGATGAAACCTCTCGCCTCAGCCCCAAGCACCAGGTCGATCTGCCTGCTTTTCGCGTACTCCGCCAACGAATCCACGGCGTACTTGAGCGCCTGCGGCATCCTGCAGGAGCGGCATGATGTCGTGGAAGAGGATCCCTTCCTTGGGGAATCCCGGGATGTGGCGCATGTACTTATCGAGGTCCATGGTGCTCCTTGATCGGAAGGACGGACGATTAGCGGGCGGCGGAAAAGCGTCAGAGCAGCTTGCGCAGTTCCTTGTAGAGAATCAGCTGCATCAACTGCGACAAAAGCGATCCCAGATCTTCCACCATTTTTTCGCCGTATTCGCGCTTATCGGCGTGCGCAGACCGCAGCGAAGGTGTGGTTATCTGCTCCACAAGCGCCGCTTCCCGCTCCACCGACGAGCCGAGCAGGCGTAGATTGCGGGGCTCCACTCCGAACCGGACCAGCAAATGGCAGATGCGGGCGATCTCTAGGTCGCCGTCGGTGAAGACAGGCCCCTGCTGCCCCCGGCGTTCGATAAGGCGGTATTCCACGAGAAGGCGCAAGAAAGCGGTGTCAATGCCGACATTTTCGCAGAATTCTTCCTGTGTATACACCTCGTCTTCACGCTTGAGGCTGAGGCTTGCCCCCAGGTGGGCCGAAGCAGTGAACGGCTGGCCAAGAAGCCCTGAGGAGGGCGCGTCTACGCGCTCGCGGATCACCTCGAGCGGTAGGTACTGGTCTCTCTGGAGCGTGAGGATCGCACGGAGACGCCGCGCGTCGGCCCCGCTGTACTTGCGGTAGCGCCCGGGCGTCCGGCTCGGGGCGAGCAGGCCTCGGTCCTCGAGGTAGCGGACCTTGGTGATGCTCAGGTCGGGGAAGTCCGACTTCAACTGGTCGACCAATTGGCCGATCGTCAGCAGGGCAACCTCATCCTTCATAGGTCCGACATTTCGTCGCGGTGTCCCACAAACGCCAGCTTGAACTTGCCTATCTGCAGCTCGTCGCCGTCGAACAGCCTCTGCTGCTCGATGCGTTTGCGGTTCACATACGTCCCGTTCAAGCTGTTGAGGTCCTCCACCCAGAACCCCGCCCTCGTCCCGAAGCACCCGGGCGTGATGGCGGGACACGGTGACGTCGTCCAGGAAGAGGTCGCTGTGCGGGCTGCGGCCGATGGTGACCGCGTCGACATCGAGGTCGATGGTCTCCCCTTCGCGTCCGCTTCCAGAGCGAATCAGCAGCGCCGTGACGGTGCCCCGGCCGGCATCAACGCTAAAAAGGCCGCTATCCTCGCGGTCGGCCACCGAGTATGTGATAGTTGAGTCGTTGAGGTCGACGATCATCAGCCGGCTGCCACAATGCCGGCAGTAGTTCGAGTCTTCGCTGTTCTGGAAGCTACAGGTCGGGCACGTCGGCATCGTTCGTCCGCCCGGTTGAGTCTTGGTCTCCCCCACTCGCTTCCGGTCCCCCGACCGAATCGCCGTATCCAGCGAACTGGTGGCGTATCTGCTCCTCGATACCCTTGATCACCTCGGGATGCTCGAGGATGCGGCTGCGCGCCACCTCATCAAAATGTGCGACGACATAGGGATCGTCGACGATATCCTTCACATGCCGGCCGCGCTGGGTCTGATGGATGATGTAGCGGACCAGCCTCTCCTGCCGCACATCTACGGAAAAATCGCCGAATCTGCTCTCCATACCTCGGCCGGGCGGCTTGTTCTTATCGCTCATAGCCGCGGCTCACCCACTAGGGTTTTGGCTGCTCGCGGCGTTTTTTGCCGCTGAGTATGTCGGTAAGCTCCGCCACGTCGCCGTCGTCCACCAGTCCCGCGCCGGCGCTGTGCTTCTCGCGCAGCCGCCTCACTATCTCAGCGCGTAGGATGTCGATCTCGCCGTGGAGGAGACGCCTGCGTTTGGAGACCTCGCGCTCCTCAGCCGACAGCCGGTCGGCCAACTCCCGCAACTCCTCGTCGCTGTACGACTGGACGTTGATGAGTCGTTCGAAAGGAGTATCGTCCATAGTGCTCACACCCTTACTATAGAGGTTCCCTGCCGGAACCTTCAACCTGAGGTGGAGATACGTCGCGCCTGAGGACTCGCTCCGGGCGCAGGGCCGCTATTCTTCTTCGCTGATGAGTTCCTCGTATTCCTCGGCATTCATCAGATCGTCGATCTCGGAGGGATCCGCGAGACGGATCTTGATCAGCCAGCCGTCTTCGAAGGGGCTCTCGTTGATCAGTTCGGGGGCGTCGACCACTTCTTCGTTCACTTCGACGACCGAACCGCTCAGCGGTGCGTAGACATCGGAGACGGCTTTCACCGATTCGACCTCGGCGTAAGGCGTCCCTGCTGTGACGTCCGCGCCTACCTCGGGGAGCTCGATGTACACGATGTCACCGAGGGTCTCCTGAGCGTAGCTGGTGAGACCGAACACTGCGGTATCACCCTCTACCCGGGCCCAGTCGTGCTCCCTGTGGTACTTGAGGTTCTTGGGGTTCACATGCGCTCCTTTCTCGCCACCATCGGCTGGCCGTCATGATAGCACAGTGGTTTTTTCTCTCCGCACGGACGGCGACGTAAGCAGGAGAGACTTGTATACTCAGTGGCGTGGTCCGCACACAAGGAGGATGAGCGATGCCAAGCCGCAGAGGACTGGTCATCAGCGACGAGCAGATGAGGCTGATCGAGGCAGTGCTGGAGAAGCTGCGGATGGTGTCCGGCTCTCAGTTCGCCGCACTCGTGTCCACAAGCGGGCAGCCTATCGCCATCTCCCCGCAGGACTCGCGCTCCGACACGCTGTCCCTGGCGGCCCTGGCAGCCAGCTCCTTCGCTGCCACGCGACAACTGGCCCAGATACTGAGCGAGCGCGAGTTCACGCTGCTCTTCCACGAGGGCAAAGAGGCAAATCTCCATGTGATGCAGGTCACCGACCACATACTCCTTCTGATCACGTTCGGACGCGATACCCAGGTGGGACGCGTACGTCTCTACACCAGCCGGGCGCTCGAGGTCCTCAAGCCGGCTCTGGAGAGTGCCGAAAATACCACTGGAGATGACAGAGTGGTCAATCGCGAATACTCACGCGACATAGGCGCCGCGATAGACGGTCTGTTCTCGGGACAGGGTGACTCATAGCGCTGGAGAACGACCTGTGGCACTGATCAACCTCGCCGCGCGAGAGATAAACTACAAGATCGTCTACTACGGCTGTGGGCTTTGTGGCAAGACCACGAACATCCAATACATCCACCGCCGCATCAATCCCACCGCCCGAGGACGCCTGGTGAGCCTAGCCACCGAAGAGGAGCGAACGCTCTACTTCGATTTCCTGCCTCTTTCGGTGGGCACTGTCAAGGGGCTGCGCACCCGGTTCCACCTCTACACCGTGCCCGGCCAGTCCTTCTACAACGCCTCCAGGAAACTGGTGCTGCAAGGTACCGACGGGGTCGTGTTCGTGGCCGACAGCCAGGTTTCGCGGCTGGACGAGAACGTGGACAGCTACCTCAACCTATGGGACAACCTGCGGGCGCAAGGTGACGATCTGAGCAGACTGGGCATCGTGCTGCAGATGAACAAGCGAGACCTGAGCGACGTGTTCTCGGTCGGCGACCTCACCGAACTGCTCAACCACACCGAGTCGCCGGTGGTGGAGGCTTGCGCCATCAGCGGCGTCGGCGTCTTCGAGACCCTCAAGACCGTCTGCAAGCAGGTGATCGCGAAGAGCACCGAGGCTTAGCCTCGCGCCCCGGATGCGTCGCCTCCGCCGCTAGTCCCGCCCCTCGGCGACGACTTCCCGCAGTATCTGCTGATACTTGTCCGCCAGCTCGCCGGCCCTTGCGTCGTCCCCCGCCTCCGCGTACACGTGGAACACCGGCTCCTCGGCGTCCGGGAGTACCAGCGCCCACTCCCCCTGGTCGAGGAAGACCTTGATGCCGTCCACGAGTGAAACCCGGCCGTCATGCAGCTTCTCCGTCATGCGGCGCATGACCGTCCCCTTGAGCTCCCAGGGGCAGTCGACCTGCAGATGGACCACGTGGGCGGCGGGCACGCGGGCGATGAGTTGCGACAGCGGCGCGTCGGACGTGGAGATCAGCTCCAGAACCTTGCCCAGCGCATACAGGGCGTCCGGGGAAGGAAGAACGTTCGGGTAGATGTAGCCTCCATCCGTGGTGGCGGCGAAGATGGTGTTCGGACGGGTAGCCTCGGCCATCACGGCAGCCTTGGAATACCTGGTGCGGCGGATGCTGACGCCGGTGGAAGCGACCACCTGCTCCGCCAGCCTGGTCGCATGCAGAGGCAGGGCCGTCACCCCCGCGGCCGCGTCGCGGGCCGCGTGCTGGAGCAGCAGGAGCATGAGCGCGGAATCGGGGATCAGCCGGCCCTTTTCGTCGACGACGTAGAGGTATTCAGCCCCCGGGTCGAGGATGGCGCCCATGTCGCCTTCCATGGCCCGGACCATCTCCCCCACTCGCGCGGCAGCCGCCGGCAGGCTCTCATCGAGTGTGAACCGCGAGCGGCTCCGGGAGAAAGTGTTGAGCGCGATGGTCTCCACCCCAAGCTTGTCCAGCGTCGCCGGGAAGAAGAAGGCCGGCGCCGACAAGCGAATAGTCGAGCACAAGACGTGGCTGTCTGCCCCGGATGGCTACCGTGTTCCAGTTCTCGAGCAGAGAGTTGGTGTAGGTCTCGATCACCCGGGGCGGGTAGACGACCTGGCCCATCTCCTCGAAGGCGGCGCGGCGGAAATCCTCGCGGAAATAGTGGTTCTCGATGGCCCGCTCGCGCTTGCCGTCCAGGGGCACGCCCGGGGTCTCGGAGAAGAGGATCTCGATGAGTTCGGGGTTCTCCAGGCTCATCTGCACGTGGATCCCGCCGATGGCGTTGGCGCTCTTGATGTCGAAGCGGTTGACGGCGAGCGTCGCCGTGGTGAGGTCGCGCACGTTGACGCCGGTGGAGTTGAGGCCGCTGATGATCGCCCGCTTGAAGACGCGGCACGCGTGGTGGGTGTCGCGGCTGGTGGTGACGTATGAGCCCTTTGTGATGAGCGTCCCGTACGACATGGCGAGCCGCATGGCCATCTCGGGAGTGACGTCCACGTTGGCCAGGCCGCGTACCCCGTTGCGCCCGAAAAGGGTGCTGGAGCCGCGTGTCTCCCAGACGATGGAGGAGCGGACCGCGGATCCCGGTTCGATGTTCTTGAGCGGGTAGATCTTCACGTTGTTGGCCACCACCGCGTTACGTCCCACGATCGAGCGGTCTCCGACCACGGCGCCTTCCGCAATGTGCGCGTTCTCGTGCACCTCCACCCCGTCCATCAGCACTGCGCCCGTCACGACCGCGCCCGAGGCCACGTAGACGTTCTGGCCCAGAATGGACCCGCCGATCTGCGAACCGGTCCGCACCACGGTGTTGTCGCCCAGAACGGTGTGCGAGAGTATCCGGGCCCCGGGATCGAGCCGCACGTTCTCCCCGATGACAGCAGGGCCTTCCACATCGTCAAGGCTCTCGACGACGGCCCCTTTGCCCACCCAGATGTTCCCCCTCAGACGGACGCCCGGCGGGGTGAGGCGGATCTTACCGTCGAGCGCGTCCCGGTTCGCCTGCAGATACTGCTCGAGGCTGCCCACGTCCTGCCAGTAACCGTCGCAGACCGTGCCGTACAGCGGCTTGCGCATGTCGAACAGCTTGGGGAACAGGTCGTGGCTGAAGTCGTAGGGCTGGCCCTCGGGGATGTGGTCGAAGACCTCCGGCTCGAGCACGTAGATGCCGGTATTGACGGTATCGGAGAAGACCTGGCCCCATCCCGGCTTCTCGAGAAACCGCTGGATGCGCCCCTCCTCGTCCACGATCACCACCCCGAACTCGAGCGGGTTCTCTACGCTGGTCAGCGCAATGGTGACCATCGCTTCGCGTTCCCGGTGGAAATCGATGACCTTTGTGAGGTCGAAATCGGTGAGGGCGTCGCCGCTGATGACCAGAAACGTGTCGTCAAGGAGGTCCTTGGCCAGCCGGATGGACCCGGCGGTGCCGGCAGGCGTCTCCTCGACCGTGTAGTCGATGTGCATCCCCAGGCTGCTCCCGTCTCCGAAATAGTTGCGGATGAGCCGCGGCAGGAACGCAAGGGTCATCACCACTTCGTTGATGCCGTGCCGCTGGACCAGTTCCAGGATGTGCTGGATGCACGGCTTGTTGACGATCGGCACCATCGGCTTGGGCTGGTTGGAGGTCAGCGGCCGCAGTCTTGTGCCCTGACCACCCGCCATGACGACTGCCTTCACGAGAGCCTCCTGGTCGCGGATGGGACGCCGCACGGGATACTGACCAAAGAGTAACAGGGAACGCGGGAGGCCGGAATGGTCAGGGTCGCGAAGGTGGAAGAAGTCGGGACGGCCGGATTTGAACCGGCGACCTTCCGGCCCCCAGCCGGATGCGCTACCAAGCTACGCCACGTCCCGGCGCGCGAACCAGTATAGCGCGCCCCCGGGTTCCGGGCCACCGGCGAGGTGGACCGCACCGGCGGGCCCGACACTACGTGGCGGCCGCCTCTGAGTCGGAAGAGGCAGCCTCCTGGAGTGCGTCCCCCTCGGGGCCGGGTTCGTCGCCCGGCCGCTTGTTCCACGGAAAGTAGACCCGCGGCTCCTGACGATGCCACAGGCGGCGGAAATTGCCCCGATGCGCCCACAAGACGACAGCCGCCATGACACAGGCGCCCACGATGTAGGCAGGCGGCTGGTGGAAGACCGCCGCCATCACCGGGAACATGATGGTGCAGGCGATCGACGCGAGCGAGACGATCCGGGTAGTCACCAGTAGAAACACGAACAGGACTACCACGATCGCCATCGGGATAGGCATCATGGCAAGGGCAGCTCCTGCTCCGGTGGCCACCCCCTTGCCCCCCTTGCCTCGCAGGAAGATCGAGTAGTTGTGTCCAATGACACACGCGAACGCCACGAGGACGGTCACCAGCGGGGTGCTGAGGTACTTTGCGAGGAGCACGGGGAGCACCCCTTTCAGCACGTCCGCCACGAGGACGGCGATGCCGAGTTTGACCCCGAGTACCCGAAAGGCGTTCGTGGTGCCGGCGTTCCCGCTGCCGTGTTTGCGGACGTCCACCCCCTTGAAGAGCTTGCCCAGGAACACGCTGGGAGAGAGGGAACCGACCAGGTACCCCAGGACCACCAGGCCTACCGCGGTCAGCCACGAACTCGTGCTCACGAATACCTTTCCTCTTTGCCTTCGAAGTCGATGACGAGAGGTATGCCCCAGAGAGCGTATTCCTCGCGCAGTTGGTTCTCGAGGAAGTACGCAAACGATCTGGTGACCAGGCTGCGCGCGTTCACCATGACTTTGAAGCGGGGCGGCGAGGTCTCGTATTGCACGATGTAGAAAGCCTTCAGGATCTTCGTCCCCCTTCCGGCGGGCGGTCTCTGAGCCCGAAATGTCTCGAGCCAGCGGTTGAGGTCGGATGTCGGTATCCGCCCACTGTACTGCTGGTACAGCTCGCGGGCCAGAGGCAGGATATGATCGACGCCGCGGCCCCTCAGGGCCGAGACCGTCAGCCATCGAGGCTTCATCTGGACCTTGGCTTTGAGTCGAGCGACCGTCATGTCCAGATCGATCTCGTTGATGTCCCATTTATTGAACAGGACCGCGGTGGCGCACTTGGCCCGCTGGGCCTCGTAGCCGATCTGCAGGTCGAGGTCGACGAGCCCCTCGTTGGCGTCGATGACGATGAGCGCTACGTGGCTCCGCTCGAGGGCCTGCAGAGCGCGGAGGGAGCTGTAGTACTCCACGTCGGTGGTCGTCCGCTTGCCCGGGCGCCGCAGCCCGGCCGTGTCGATCAGCGTGAACGGCGTTCCGTCGAACTCCAGGTCGGTGTCGATGGCGTCTCTCGTCGTCCCCGGACGAGGAGACACTATCGTCCGTTGATCCCCGAGCATAGCGTTGAGCAGCGAGCTCTTGCCCACGTTGGGCCGGCCGACGATAGCGACTCGAATCGGCTCGAGCGACTGAGGCGATGCTTCGTGTTCGGGAAGGTTCTTCACCACTTCGTCAAGCAGATCCCCGATGCCCAGACCGTGCTCCGCCGAGACCCCGATGGGCTCGCCTATCCCCAGCTGCCAGTACTCGTTGACATTCTCCTGGGCGGCCTTGGAGTCGTACTTGTTGACGGCCAGGAGCACCGGCACGGGGCTTCGACGCAACAGCGCGGCTATCTCGTAGTCCTGCGGGGATATCCCGGCTTTGCCGTCCACCAGGAATATGGCCACTGCCGCTTCCTGGAGGGCCAATTGCGCCTGCCGCCGCACCTCCTCCCCGAGCGGCTCGTCGCTCTGTAGATCGATGCCGCCGGTATCGACGACAACGAACTCGCGGCCGCTCCACTCCGCCTCGCCTTCCTTGCGGTCCCGCGTCACACCGGACTCGGGCGCGACCACCGCGTCCCTGCTGCCCGTGATGCGGTTGAAGAGGGTCGACTTGCCCACATTCGGAAAGCCGATGATCGCCACTCGGGGCTTCGTCACGCTCATGCTTCGAACCCTGCCAATCTGTCGGCGACAGCCTTGATCTGCTCGGGGGGCGTCGAGGCGCCCGCCGTGATGCCCACTACCTTGAGTCCTCGGAACCAGGCTGGATCGAGCTCGTCCGCCGCCTCCACGTGATACGTCTTGGGCTGCCGCACGGCGCAGAGTTCCGCAAGCCGCCTGGTGTTACCCGAGTTCCTCCCCCCCACGACGACCACCGCATCCACCCGGTCGGCCATGGCCATGGCCGCGGTCTGCCGCTGCTCGGTCGCGCTGCAGATGGTGTTGTGCACGAGGAGCTCGCGGGTCCGCGGCGCCAGGTACTCCACCAGTTCCGCGAGGTGCTCCTGCGACTGGGTGGTCTGCACGACCACGCCGACCCTGCTGGCTCGGAAGGTCCTCAGGCAGATCGGCCGGCGATTCGACCACCAGCGACTCCTCGCCCGCGTACGACCGAAGCGCAAGCACTTCCGGGTGATCGGTCTCCCCCAGGATGATGACAAAGTAGCCCTGACGGCGCAGCTTCGCTGCTTTCTCCTGAGCGGACTTGACGAAACGGCAGGTCGCGTCCACCACGACCGTGTCGGTGGCGGCGAGTTGCTCTTTGACCTCGCGTGGAACTCCGTGCGACCGCAGGATGACAGTGCCCTGGGCGGCCTCCTCCGGGTCGGAGATCACGTTGACTCCGCGCTCTTCGAGGTCGGCGATGACCCCGGGATTATGGATCAACGGGCCGAGGGACCGCACGGGACCCGGTGCCTCATCGGCAGCCTTGAGGGCCAACTCAAGGGCACGCTCCACCCCCCAGCAGAAGCCGGCGCTCTCGGAGATCTTCACCTCGAGGGTGCTCACCGGGCCTCCGCGGACGAGTCGAGCAGCTTCTGGAAGGCCTCTACGAGCCGCTCCGTCACGACTCGGGCGCGTTCCGAGCGCGGAAGATCGCTCGGACGGGAGCTCCAACGGGGGGCCGAACGTGACCGTGACCCGCGGAAACCGCGGCAGACCTTTTCGCACCGCCCGGTCGGTCCCATCGAGGACCATCGGCACCGTCACCACACCTTCCCGGAGTGAGAGAAGCGACACGCCCGCATGTATCTCACCCAGTGACCCGCCCCGCTGGCGACGACCTTCCGGGAACATCCCCACGACTGCCCCGGCTGCAAGCATCTCCAGCGCTCGCTTGACAGCGGTCCGGTCCGCTTCGCCCCGCTTCACCGGAAAGGAGCCCAGCTTGTCGATGACGCCGCCGAGCGACCTTGACCTTCCAGAGTTCGGCCTTGGCCATGAAATGGACCTGTCGCGGGAAGGAGACGCCGACGAAGAAGGGGTCGAGGTTCGACCGGTGATTGGAAGCCAGAAGCACGGGCCCCGTCAGAGGGATGTTCTCCGAGCCCCTCACTTTCATTCGAAAGGCGAACCGCCAGAGGGGCGTAAGGAACGAATAGGCGAACCGGTAGAGGCCGGTATCGAGGGGGCTCTTCACCATGCGGCATATGGGCCACTGCTCCGCGGCCACCGCAGGCTGCGCAGGCCCTCGCTTAGCAGCCGCCACGAGAGCCGACACCGTCTCGATGACCTCGGCGATGGTCATCCCCGTGGTGTCTATCTCCACTGCGTCGTCGGCCTTGCGCAACGGCGCCAGCGCCCGGCCGGAGTCGTAGGCGTCGCGAGCCGCGATGTCGGCGACCAACTCGTCAAGCAGACTGGTCGATACCCTGGGCCAGGAGTTGCTCCCGGCGCCGCCGCGCCCGTTCCTCGATGGAGGCGACCAGAAACACTTTCACGTCGGCGTCGGGAAAGACCACCGTCCCGGTGTCCCGACCTTCGAGGACCACGTCGCCCCGAGCCGCCTCCTGCCGTTGCCTGGCCGTCAGCAGGGCGCGGACGGCGGCATCGGCCGAGACCGCGGAGACGTTCTGCGACACCACCCGACCACGGATGTCATCGGTGACCTCGCGGTCCCCGATGAAGGCTCGGGTGAGATCGTCCTGCCTGTGGACGAAGCGCAGGTCGGCCTTGGCGGCGAGACCGGCCGCTTCCGGGATGCGATCGGGAACAAGCCCGGCATCGAGCGCGAGCAAAGTGACGGTGCGGTACATCGCCCCGGTGTCGAGATAGTGCATGCCGAGGCGCTTTGCCACTTCCCGGGCGACGGTGCTCTTGCCGGATCCCGCGGGCCCGTCGATGGCGACGATCATCGTCCCTCCAGCGCCTCGAGGTCACGTACGAACTCCGGATAGGAGACGGCGATGCAACCGGCGTCGTCGATGGTCGTCCCGTCTCTCGAGGCCGCTCCCGCGATGGCTCCGGCCATGGCCACCCGGTGATCCCCCTCGGTCGCTATGGTCCCTCCCCCCCAGCCGTTCGGATCGCCGATGACGTCCATGCCGTCGGGATGCTCCACCACCTCGACCCCCAGAGCCCGGAGCAGCGCGGCCATGGCCTGCAGCCGGTCGCTTTCCTTGGCCCGCAGTTCCGCCGCTCCGCGCAGCCGGGAGACGCCCTCGGCCTTGGCCGCCGCCAGCAGGAACAGGGGCAGTTCGTCGATGACGTTGGCTACCTCATCCGCCCTGACGTCTGTCGCCACGAGACGAGAGGTGCGGGCGGTGATCCGGCCCACCGGCTCGGGGCCCGAGACCTCGGTGCGTCTCGACGTCGATGGCGGCCCCCATCCGGCTCAAGAACGGTCAGCGAGTCCCGTGCGAGTGGGGTTCAGGCCGGCGTTCTCGATCGTCACGAGAGAGTCGTCGTATCAGCAGCGCGGCGACGATGAAGAAGGCCGCGGAGCTGAAGTCGCCGGGCACGGCCAGCGAGTCCATCTTGAGCCTCTCGACCGGCCAGACGCGCACCGTCCCGGGGCCGTCGGAGGGTCCCTCCCGCTCCACGCGGCCCCCGGCATAGCGGATCATGCGTTCGGTGTGGTCGCGCGAGGCGGCGGGTTCTGCCACCTGGGTCTCCCCCTCCGCGCGCAACCCGGCCAGCAGGATGCAGGACTTCACCTGGGCCGAAGCCACCGCCAGTTCGTGCCGCATGCCCCGCAGCGCACCGCCGCGGATGGCGACCGGGGGAAGTGAGTCACGCTCCCGGCCCGCCACCGTGGCCCCCATGTCCCGCAGGGGTCCGAGCACCCGGGCCATCGGGCGCCGGCGGATGCTGGCGTCGCCGGTGAGCACGCAGAGGAACGGCAGTGACGCGACCAAGCCCGGGCAGCAGGCGGATGCAGCGTGCCGGCGTTGCGCACGTCGATGACGTCGGCAGGCTCCCTGAGGCCCTCCCAGCCCGAGCCGTGGACGACCAGCGCGGCACCCGGCCTCCTCGACCGGCACCCCAAGCGCCCGCACCGCTGCTAGCGTCGCCAGCGTGTCTGCCGAGCGGAGGAAGCCGGTCACTCTCACGGGCCCATCGTTCACGGCGCCCAGCAGGGCAGCGCGATGTGACACCGACTTGTCACCCGGGACGCGGAGAACCCCGCGCAGCCCCTGGCGCCGCGGGCGGGAAGCGCCGCCTGTCGGGCGAAACGGGCCGGTTCTGGTCGTCAGTCACCGGTGTCACCCGTGAACGACACCGACACGGCGTAGCCAAGACCCTGGACGAGCGTGGCCGCGGTCTCCGCGACGGCCTCTCCCATCGATGAAGAGCACGAGATCGCCACCGACGCTGCGGCTGAAGTGGTGAAGGGTGAGGTCCTCGATGTTGATCTCCGCCTGCCCCAACGCGGTCATGACCTTCGACACCACCCCCGGCTGGTCGGGTACCCGCACCGTCACCTTGTAGAGGGTCGCGGGAGTGATGTCCTCGTACTCCAGAAGCTCCTCGCGATATGCGGCCGCCGAGGCGATGGAATCGAGGATGGCGCTCTCGTCGCCCTGCTCGAGAAGGAGCGAGAACTCGTGCAAGCTCCGCTGAAATGGAGCGCAGCGTCTGGGCCAAGGCCGAGCGGTTCTCGAGGAAGATGTCGCTCCACATGGCCGGGTTGGCGCCGGCCACCCGGGTGAGGTCCTTGAAGCTGGGACCCACACAGTGCAGAGCCCTCTTGCCGCGCACCTGGAAGGCGCCGGTGTGGTCCATGAGGACGTTCGCGAGAACGTGCGGCAGATGGCTGACCACCGCCATGATGCGGTCGTGAGCCACGGCGTCGATATGAGTGGGCCGGGCTCCAAGTTCCAGGATGAACTCCTGCAGCATCTCGTACAGCTTCGGGAAGGCCGCCCCCGTGGTGCAGAGGAAATACGTGGCGTTCTCGAAGAGATCCGCCCGGGCGTATCGCACCCCGGTGTCGGACGACCCGCACATCGGGTGGCCCCCGATGAAGAGCGATCGGGCCAGCGGCGAAAGACTGCTCATGATCGCACGACTTGGTGCTGCCCATGTCGGTGATGAGCCGGGGAGCCGGCTGCGCCGTGGCGCACTCCTCGACCAGCGCCGGGATGCTCCGCACGGGCGTCGAGATGACCACCAGATCGGCGTAGGCAGCAGCCTCCGCGGCCGACAGCGCCGTCTCGGTGATGACGCCCTTGCTCAGGGCGAGAGTCGAGAGCTTCGGGATCGGCGTCGTAGCCCACGACGGCGTCCACCTGGGCTCGTTCCTGTGCGGCCAGAGCCAGGCTTCCACCCATCATCCCCACGCCGACGACCGCCAGGCGATGGATGCCGCTATGCGGTCGAGGATCGGGCACGGGATCTACCCCAGGGTCTTGCCGGCCCAGCCGACGATCTCCCGGATGCGCGCCGCCACGCGCTCGAACTGGGCCGGGTCGAGCGACTGGGCGCCATCGGAGAGCGCCGTCTCGGGTGTCGGGTGCATCTCGATCATGATGCCGTCGGCTCCGGCCGCGATGGCGGCCAACGACAGCGGCTCGACCAGCTCCACTTTCCCCGCGGCGTGGCTGGGGTCGACCACGACGGGCAGATGACTGCGCTGCTTGAGGATGGGCACGGCCGAGATGTCGAGCGTGTTGCGGGTGGCCGTCTCGAACGTGCGGATGCCGCGCTCGCAAAGGATGACGTTCTCGTTGCCCTCCTTGACGATGTACTCCGCCGCCATCAGGAGCTCCTCGATGGTGGCAGCGAGCCCGCGCTTGAGCAGCACCGGCCGGTCGACTTCGCCGACGGCCGAAAGCAGTTGGAAGTTCTGCATGTTGCGGGCGCCGATCTGGATGACGTCCGAGTACGGCGACCACGTCCTCGAGGTGACGCGGATCCATGAGCTCGGTCACCACGGGCAGGCCGCTCGCCTCGCGGGCTTCGGCAAGTATCTCCAGGCCCTCTATGCCCAGTCCTTGAAACGCGTAGGGTGAGCTCCGCGGCTTGTAGGCCCCGCCCCGCAGCATGGTCGCGCCCCCGGCCTTGGCGGCGCGGGCCGCCTCCAGCAGCTGTTCGCGCGTCTCCACCGAGCAGGGCCCGGCGATGAGGGCCACGTGCCCGCCGCCCAGGCTCGTGCCTCCCACGGTGATGACCGTGTCGGAGCGGCGGAACTCCCGGCTCACCAGCTTGTAGGGGCGAAGTATGGGCAGCACCTTGTCCACCCCGGGGTAGGCCTCCAGCGGCAGGCCGGCGATGACGTCCCGCTCCCCCGTAACCGCGATGACGGTCACGACGTCGCTGGTGGACACATGCCCGCTTGCCCCCGCGCTCTCCAGGCGCTCCAGGATGCGATCGACCTCCTCGAGCGTCGATCCCTCCTGCATCACGATCATCATCTCAGTGCTCCCGCCTTCCATCTCAACTCTCCGGGCTCAGCGCCTCAGCGCTCAAATCGTCTACAGCATGAGGTGGCGCCGCCGCATGCGAGCCGCGCAGCTCGGCCAGCGCCTCGAGGAACATGTCGTTCTCCCCCGCTTCACCTATGGTAACCCGAATCCAACCGGGGCATTCCATCGCATAGCCCGAGCGGGTGAGCACGCCCCTCTCCAGCAGGGCCTGGGCCACCTCGGTACCGGTGATGCCCAGCCGGGTGACGTCGAACAGGATGAAGTTCGCCTCGCTTGGGTGCCAGGCCACATGCAGCTCATCCAGCCGCTTCTCGATGCGCTCCCTTTCGGCGGCCACCATCAGCCTGCGCTCCTCCATGCGCCCCGGAAGACGGAGCGACGTGGCGGCGGCGACCTGAGCCAGGGAATCCACGTTGAAAGGCTGCCTGACCTTGTCGAGTGCCTGGACCACTTCCGGATCGGCGATGCCGTACCCCACCCGAAGGCCGGCGAGGCCGAAGATCTTCGAGAACGTCCGCAGGATGACCAGGTTCGGGAATTCGTCGAGCCAGGCGACGGAGTCCACCTGCTTGGCCGGGGTGACGAACTCCCCGTAGGCCTCGTCGAGAACCACGGCCACGTGAGCCGGGACGCGGCGGAGTAACGCCTCGAGCTCAGGTCCCCGGAGGTGGCTACCGGTCGGGTTGTTGGGGTTGCATAAGATGAGAAGGGTTGTATCGTCCTGTACCGCCGCCAACATGGCTTCGAGGTCGTAGTCCAGATCGGGGAGATCGACCGCGCTGAAGGAGGCACCTCTCGCGAGAGCGATCGCCCGGTACATGACGAACGACGGATGGGGCAGCACGACATGCCGGCCGGGGCCGAGAAAGACCTCCCCCAACAGCATGAGGAGCTCACACGAACCGTTCCCGAACGTCAGCCGGTCTTCGGTGACGTTGAGCCGCTCGGCGAGCAGGCCCCGCAGTTCGTTGCATGCTCCGTCGGGATAGCGGTTGAGACCGTCGAGGGCTCCCTTGATGGCCTCGACGACCTCGGGAAACGGACCCCAGGGACTCTCGTTGGCCGATAGCCTGGATACGCGCTCGAGGTGATACCGCCGACGGATGTCTTCCAGCGGGGGACCGGCGCGATAAGGTGTCAACTTCTCCAGGACCGGGTTCAGTCTCATCAATACTCCGTCACGAGGCGGTGAGAGTCCAGTATAGCCGCGAGATGGGCGCGGCGGCTGGCCAGCGGGGAGCCGGCCCCCCCAGCCAACCTAGAGGCCGGCCTGCTTGCGGAGCTTGGCCAGTTCGGCCTCCGACAGCCTGCGCGCCTGGCCGGGCAGAAGCCCGGCGCCGGTGAGGCCGTCGAAGCGCGTCCGGTGCAGAGCTACCACCCGGTGTCCCACCGTCTCGAGCATGCGTCGCACCTGCCGCTTGCGGCCCTCGTGCAGGACGATGCGTGAGTGAGGTCTGCGGGCCGCCCCGAGGCGGACGTATGATCTCGAGCACGCGCACGACGGCCGGCGCCGTCAGCCCGTCTTCAAGCATCACCCCCCGACGAAGCGCCTGCAGCGCCTCCTTGCCGACCACCCCCCGCACCCGCACCTCGTATTCCTTCTCGACGTGGAAGCGGGGATGGAGCAACCGCCCGGCCAGGTCACCGTCGTTGGTCAGCAGCAGCAGCCCGGTGCTGTCCAGGTCGAGCCTGCCGACCGGGAACACGCGTGCCCGGGTAGGCACGCACTCCACCACCGTCCGCCGGCCCCTCGCGTCGGTCGCGGCACTTAGTACTCCCGCCGGCTTGTTCAGGAGCCAGTATTCCTTGGGTTCAGCGGCTATCGGCCGCCCGTCGACGGCGATGAGCTGGATGTCGGGGTCCGCGGACGCGCCCAGTTCCGCGGTCACCCCGTCGATCGTGACTCTGCCGGCCTTGATCAGCTCCTCGCTGGCGCGCCGGGAGGCGAAGCCCGCTTCGCGCGAGCGCTTTCTGAAGCCGCACCTTCACGAGCGCACCTCTACTCGGGTAGGGTCAGCAATCCCAGGCGGCGGCGCAGGTCGTCCTTCTGGTCCTCCGTTAGGGCGAACCCCTCCAGCGGAGGCAGCTCGTCCAGACCCGCCAGACCGAACATCGCTTCGAAGCGGCGGGTGGTCCCGTAGAGCAGCGCGCCTCCCGCCGCAGACGACCGGCCGACTTCCGTGACCAGTTCCCGCTCCAGCAACGTGTGGACGGTGGAGTCGGAATTCACCCCTCTGACCTCGGCCACCTGGGGGCGCGACACAGGCTGGAGATAGGCGATGACGGCCAGGCATTCGAGAGCGGCTGGCGACAGCCTCCCTGCGTCCTCGGGCATCTCGAAGAGGCGGGAAACCACCGAGTGGCAACGTGCATCCGTGCGAAAAGCCCATCCGCCGGCCAGACGGACAAGCTCGAAACCGTGCCGTCCATCGCCGCAGTACTCCGCCGCGATCCCGGCCAGTACCGCTTCGACCTCGCCCCGGCTACCATCGCCTGTCAACGCCACTGCGTTGACAATGGCCTCCACCGCGAGAGGCGAACCGGAAGCGAAAAGGAGGGCTTCGATGTCGCGCTCGAGGGTCACTGTCGCTCCTCATACGGCCTTCGGCATGTCCCGCAGGCGGACCTTGATATCGGCGAAGGTCTCGGTCTGCGAGACCCGTACTTCGCCTCGGGCCAGCAGGTTGAGTAGCCCTAGTAGCGAGAGCGCCTGCACCAGAGGCTCCTCCCCGCCAAAGACGCTGTTGAAGGAGAACTTGCCCCGCCGCGCCAGAATCCCTCTGATGATCCGGATCTGGCGCTGAAGCTCGACTTTTGTGTGGATGATGTGAGCGGTGTCCGGTTCGCGCCGGTTTTCGAGCACGCGCATCATCGCGTCGCGCAGCCGCATGGCGTCCTCACTGCCCGCGATAGCGTCCAGGGACGGCAGCCGGCGGGTCGGCTCGCGCTCGGGGCCTCGGAGCCGACAAACTGAGCTCTGCTCGCCGAGTTCCCGCAGCCGGCCCGCGGCTCCCTTGAACTTGCTGTATTCGAACAAGCGGGCCAGGAGCTGATCGCGCGCTTGCTCCGGTGTCAACTCGGCCTCAAAGCCCGGTTCCGAACCGGGAAGCAGCAGACGCGATTTGATCTCCACCAGAAGGCTCATGAGCAGCAAGAACTCGCTCATCTCGTCCCAATCGGCGGTGGCGCCCTTGGCTTCCAGCTCGTCCAGGTACGCGGAGATGACCTCAAAAAGGGGCACTTCGAGTAGGTCTATCTCCTCCTTGAAGACGAGCGACAGCAGGAGGTCGAAAGGCCCCTGATAGACGTCCAGGTCGAGTTCGAGTGCTCTCATCGCCGCTTCGGTGTGTGGCCGCCGGGTGGACTGATCACTACTGGTATGCGGGCAGAAGCGCGCGGAAGAGCGCCATCTCGCCGCGGGCGAGCTGATCTCCGAAGCTGGAATAGCTGATCAAGACGAGCAGCCCGATGATGATGAACATCCCGTAGCGATCGACCGCCACCCATTTTTCGTAGGCGCCCCGGGGAAGAAACCCGCCCACGATCCTGGAGCCGTCCAGTGGCGGGACGGGAATCAGGTTGAAGACCCCCAGCACCACGTTCACCTGCAGGGCGAGGAAGAGCAGGGTGAAGAGCCAATCGCGCACCGGCCCCGGCTCTTTGAGGCTTGGCGCGAGGAGGTTAAGCACCACCGCAAAAACGATAGCGAGCACGAAGTTGGTGAGCGGCCCGGCCATGCCCACCCACATCATCCCCTTCTGCCGGCTCTTGAAGTAGTACGGAGAGACCGGGACCGGCTTCGCCCAACCAAAGATGAACCCGTTTGGGATGATGGCGGTGATGAAGAACATCAGGGTGCCCAGTGGATCCAGGTGTCTCATAGGGTTGAAACTCAGACGTCCGCTGTTCTTGGCGGTGGGATCACCGAGCCGGTAGGCGACGAATCCGTGTGCCAATTCGTGGAGAGTCATGGAGAACACCAGCACCGGGATCAGCGTCAATATGAGGACCCAATCTATGTTCATCCGGTCTTCTCCACCATCCGCCTTGCTGCTTCGAGCTCGGCAGTCCTGCCCTTGACAACACCTTCCACCCGCAACTCCTTCAGCCGTTCGAGGATCCGGCCCACGGCCGGTCCTTTCTTCATTCCCATCGCCAGCAGATCGTCACCCTTCACGCTCAGCGTCCTATGCCGGATATCGGTCAGGAACCGTCTCAGCCGTTCCTCCACCTCGCCCGGCTCGATGCCCGCCAGCCCAAAGACCACCGCTTCGAGCGGGATGGTCCGCAGCGCTCGGTAGATGTCCCAATCCCGCATCTCGGGCTTCGTCAGACGCGAAGCGAGCAGCGGCCCTACGACCACCGCTGCCGTGATCGCCTGGCTGTCGGCTCCCCTCAGCTTGAGCCTGTCCAACCACACGTAGAGCTCGTCGTGGGCCATGTTGCGCGTCACCGCCGCGAGCCGTAGTCGCCAGGGTACCACTTCGTCCCGCAACCCCATGTCGGAGACCAGCGAATCGAGCTCCTTGACGAGCGCCACCGTCTTCGTCCCGGTGGCGAGTTTCGGGTGGACCTCGCGGGCCACCCCCAGCTCGAACAGCCGTCCCAGCGTCCACTCGATGTCTTCCTCACCGAGAAGGGCGACGAGCTCGTCGCGCAGGCGGACGCTGGAGAGGTCCCCCACAAGGTGCATGTCCACGCAACTCTTTGCGAAACTCTTCGTCTGCTCGTCCATGCGAAAACCGTAGCGGTTCTCGTAGCGCACGGCCCGGAAGATCCGGGTGGGGTCCTCGATGAAGCTCAGATTGTGGAGCACGCGGATGACCCCGTCTCGCAGGTCGCGGAACCCGCCAAAGAAATCGATCACCGTGCCGAAGTCCTCTCCGCTCAGGGAGATGGCCATGGCGTTGATGGTGAAGTCTCGCCGGAACAGGTCCTGACGGATGGACGCGTGTTCCACGCGAGGCAGCGCGGCCGGATGGTCGTAGAACTCGGTACGGGTGGTGGCGACATCGACGTGGAAAGGCTCACCACAGGCCCGCACCCACGCGGGCGCTTCTCCGAGGACGTCGGGTGGAAGAAGCACCACGGCCGTCTTGAACTTGCGGTGTGCCCGCACCCTTCCCCCCAGTTCGGCCGCCAGGCGGGTGGCGAAGTCGATGCCATCTCCCTCGACGGCGATGTCGACATCGGCATTGGGTTGCTCCAGGAGAAGATCGCGAACGAACCCGCCCACGAGATAGACCCCCGGAAAGTCCTCGGATAGTGCCGAGCATGCTCTGAACAGCCTTCCGAAGAAGGGGTGCTCGGCGAGAGCCTGCATGGTGTAGACCTGGGGCGCGGCCACCTCGGCCCGCTCCTGCTCCCACCGGCCCTGATAGGCCGCCAGAACGTCGGTGCGGGTGACGATGCCGACCAGATCCCCCACCTTCGCGGAGTTGTCCCTCACCGCCGCGTCGTAGGCCTCATCGGTGACGACCGGCACTCGCCCCGCGTTGCCCTCTACCATGACGCGCCGCAACTCGTCGACCGTCGTGGAAGCCTTGGCGAAGGCGATGTTGCGCGTCATGACCCCTTTGACCGGGGCGTGCCCCAGACCGTGGCGCAGGGCCTTGTCCAGATCTCGCCGGGCTACGATGCCCACCACCCGCCCGTCTTCGCGGACGCATATGCCTGAGTGCCCGTAGCGCTGGGCCGTGACGAGGGCATCGGTGACCGGCGTGTCGGCGTCGATCAAGCGGACGGGCCTGCTCATGATCTCGCCGGCCGTCCGAGCGCCCAGGTTGCTCTGCGACAGCTGAGCGAGGAGCCCCTCGATGGTGGCCTGCGGCGTCCGTCCCCTCACAACGGCCGACGCTGCCTGGGCGTGGCCCCCTCCCTCGATAGAGCGGAGCAACGCGCCCACGTCGACGGAGCCGGCGCGGGAGCGGGCGGTCACGAAGACCCGGTCTTCCATGCCCACAGCCTGCAGGAGCACCTCGGCGTTGATCAACTCCATCAACTTGTGGGCGATGACGCTGAGACCATCGACATACCCGGGTACTTCCAGAGCGACCGTGTGGACGTCGAGGCCGCGAACCCGCTCGAGCCGAACCAGGTCGACCATCTCCATGAGCACCGCGCGCTGGTCGCCCGTCAGGGCACTGTGAAGGTAGCGCTCGATGAGAGGCTGCGACGCCCCCAAGCGCATGGAGGCGGCCAGCATCTCGGCATCCCTGATGGTGGTTCGCGGGTAGGTGAGCGACCCGGTGTCTTCGTGGATGCCCAGGGCGAAGATGGTGGCCGCCAACCGGGGCACCTCCACGCCTCGCTCGCGCAGAAGGTAGAGCATGGAGGTGGCCTGAGCCCCGTCGCGTGAAAGCACCCAGTTCTCTCCTCTTACAAAGGCGGGCCGCTCGGGGCCCTCGGACTCGTGGTGGTCGAAGATCACCACTTCCACCCCAGTCCTGCCGCACAGACGCCCCAGGTCGCCGATCCTCTCGGTGTCCGCGGTGTCGACGATGATGAGCTGGCGGATCTTGGCCTGGTCGAGCAGCCGCAGGTTGACGATCGGCAGGCTCTCGCCGTGCAGGGAGACGAACTCCCGTACGTTCGGGTTGAGTGAACCAGAAAATACGATCCGCCCCTCGGGATAGAGCAGGGCAGCGCCCACCACGGCTGCCAGAGCGTCGAAATCCGCGTTCTGGTGGGTCGTGATGACCGTCGGGGCTTCAAGCAATGAGGGCGATGAGCTCATGATCGCTAGTATATAGCGGCGAGGTCAAAGACCTGTGCTGCGCCGCCACGTCCAGGGGCGCCGGCCCCGCCCGCTACCGCTCAGTAACCCCAGCACGCGAGCACAGCGGCTACCGCCGCGCTGAAGGTCGTCGCGGCGTCGCTGGCGCCCGCCAGCACGCCGCCATGCGAGGTATGCCCGGCGTTCACGACCAAGCTGAGAACTGCGGCCTCCATGCCCGTTCTCTGAAGCGCTCGCAGTTCCAGCGCGAGCGACATGCTCACGGTGGTCGCCCCCAGCGCCCGCAAGAGCCCCAGCTCCGCTTCGGTCTCGTACTGAGGGCCCGGCACCGCCGCGTGGACTCCCGTGGACAACCACGAGGGCTGCTCCTGCAGCTGCCAGCACCCGCTTGGCCAACTCCTCGGATGTCGCCCGGAGCCGGCACCGGCGTTGGCGCAGACCCCGCCCCACAGAGCAATGGGGTCTGGCAATCGAGGACCTCCAGGCCGATCACCACATCTCCTGCCTTGCGGTCCGCGGCCACGGCCCCGCACGAACTCGTCAGCAGGACTCTCCTTACCCCCCAGCGGGCGAGGGTCTCGACCGGCAGCTGCAGTTCGCTCAGGTCGTATCCCTCGTAGCCGTGAGTCCTGCCTTCGAGAAATACCACGGCGCCCGACCCCCGATCCGCGACGGACAGCCGGTACGGATGTCCAGAAACGTTCCCCTCACTCCAAAAGGGGATATCCCGGTACGGTATCTCAGCCTTCCCCGCCACCCTGAGGGCGTCAGCCAGTCCGGAGCCGAGCACGACGGCGGCCTCCGGGGCCGGTCCCAGACGCGTGCGCAGGTACGAAGCTGCCTCCTCGGCCTCCGCCGGCCCGACGCGGCCGGGGAGCCATCCCGGCCCGCCGACCGGACAGGGCTGCGCTGGCGTGTATGGTCGCCAGCCTCTACTCGGCCGGCCGGCGGTAAGGACGTCACCTCCGAGCGCGGGGGTCTGGCCGGTGAGCGAGGAATAGACCGTCGCTCCGGTGTCGGCGAGAGTGCCCTCGTAGACGGCCGCAGGGAAGCGCAGCAGGCCTTGGGTACAACAGCAGCGGGACGTACTCGCGGCTGTGATCGGTGCTGGGAGTAGTGGGGTCGACTCCGTGGTCGGCGGTGACGACAAGCGTGTCGCCCGGACCGAGAGAGCCGACGATGTCCGGCAGGACGGCATCGAACGCAGCCAGGCCCGCGGCGAAGCCGTCGACGTCGTTCCGATGGCCCCAGACCATGTCGAAGTCCACGAGGTTCGTGAAGAGCAGGCCTTCGTCGAAGCGCCCGAGTTCGGAGCGGTGCTGCAGCAGATCGCGGACCAGAGCCAGGTTCTCGTCGTTGTGCGCCACCTTGATAGTCGTGGTCACTCCCCGGCCCACGAACACCTCGCCGATCTTACCGAGCGCCATCACCGGCACACCGGCTGCCTGAAGCAGATCGAGGTATGTGCGAGACGGAGGCGCCAGGGAGAAGTCGCGCCGGTCTTTGGTCCGGGTGAACGCTCCTGGTATGCCTGTGAACGGCCGAGCGATCACCCGAGCGACGCCGTGTGGCTCCCGCAAAATGTCGCGGGCTATCTCGCACCACTCGTAGAGTCGCTCGAGGGGGACGACTCCCACATGGGCGGCGATCTGGAAGACACCGTCTGCCGACGTATATACGATGGGCTCGCCGGTCGCGAGATGGGCCTCTCCCAGTTCGCCGATGATGGCCGTGCCCGAAGCCGGCTTGTTGCCCAGCACTCCCCGGCCGATGCGGTCTCTGAACGGCGCCAGCACTTCTTCGGGAAACCCGTTGGGATAGGTGGGAAAGGGCCGGGCGGTGACCAGGCCCATATGCTCCCAGTGCCCGACCGTCGTGTCCTTGCCGCTGGAAAGTGTGGCAAGCCGACCGGTGAGGGCCAGCGGCTCGGGCACCGGAGGCACCCCCCGGATGGGGATGATGGTGCCGAGCCCAAGTTTCTGCAGGAACGGCAGCCGGAGGTCGACGATGCGGCTGAGATTGCCCAATGTGTCGGATCCTACGTCCCCGTAGTCGGCGGCGTCGGGAAGAGCGCCTACGCCTACGCCGTCGAGCACGACGAACACGAACCGGCTCATGCCTCTTCCGCCCGGGCCCGGGGGTGTGCTTCGCGGTAGATCTTCTGGAGATGGGCCGTGGACACGTGGGTGTAGATCTGGGTGGTGGACAGATCGGCGTGCCCCAGCATCTCCTGCACGGCCCTGAGGTCCGCTCCCCCCTCGAGCAGATGGGTCGCGAAGGAGTGCCGAAGGGTGTGGGCGGAGACATCGTCCGGCAGGCCCGCCTCTCGGGCGTAGCCTTTGATGATGGCGTGAAGTCCTTGGCGCGACAGGCGGCGTCCGCGGTTGTTGAGGAACAACTCCGGCGCCTTCAGGGTCCCCGGCCCACCCAGGAAGGGCCGGCCCCGCTCGTTGTAGGCGCGTATCGCCTCCATGGCCATGCGCCCCAGTGGAACGATGCGCTCCTTGTCGCCCTTGCCGACGGTGCGGACGAACCCCACCTCCAGGTCGACGTCCTGGAGCCGCAGGCCAAGTGCCTCCGAGGCCCTCAGGCCCGCGCCGTAGAGGGTCTCAAGCAACGCCCGGTCGCGCAGACCGCCTGGAGTCGCCTTGGGTCTGGCCAGCAACCGCTCGATCTCCTCGACGCTCAGCGTGCGGGGCAAGGTGGATTCGAGGCGCGGACTCGCCAGCGCTCGGGTGGGATCGGAAGCGGCAAGCCCAAGAATGACCCGTCTCCGGTAGAACGAACGCATGGCCGCGGCCTTCCGGGCCCGAGTGGACGGCCTCCACTGCCCTCCAGCCAGATAGGTCCTCACATCGTCCGCGGTAGCTTCCGGGAGGACCCGCCCCCGTTCGTCAAGGAAGGTCGCGAACTGAGTGAGATCACGGGAATAGGACTCCACGGTGCGCTCCGACAGTCCGTTTTCGAGGCGAAGGGCGCGCAGATGCGCGGAGAGAGCCGGGTCCTGAGCGGGCGGAGGGTTCACCGCGGCGGTCCTCGCCGGCTACATGTATTCGATGGGCAGGACGTACTCGAGCGGGAAATACGGATTGCCGGTGGCCTCGGCGACCTCCTTGATGGTCACTTTCCCCTCCATGACGTTCACCCCTCGCGCCAGCGCATAGTCGGCCCGCGCCGCTGCCACCACGCCCGAATCGGCCAGGGCGATGATGTAAGGGAGCGTGGCATTGGTCAGGGCCAGCGTAGAGGTTATGGGGACCACTCCCGCCATGTTGTCCACGCAGTAGTGGATGACGCCGTGCTGGACAAAGGTCGGGGCACGGTGCGACGTTGCGCGAGAGGTGGCCACCGTGCCTCCCTGGTCGATGCTCAGGTCGACGATGACCGAGCCCGGCTGCATCGAGCGCACGGCGTCCTCTGAGACCAGCACAGGCGTCCGTGCCCCCGAGACCAGGACCGCCCCGATGACCACGTCGGCCGCGGCTACCTCGGCCTCGATGGTCAATTGGTCGCTGTGAAGGGTCTCCACTGCGGGGAGCGCCCGGCGGACGCTGCCCAGCGCCTCCAGATCGATGTCGAAGACCTTGGTCCGCGCTCCCATGCCGGTAGCTATGCTGGCTGCGTTGGAGCCCGCTATCCCCGCCCCGAGAATCACCACGTTGGCGGGCTTGACCCCCGTCGCGCCTCCCAGCAGCTTGCCCTTGCCGCCGCTCATCCGCTCGAGGAAGTAGGCGCCGATCTGCGGAGCCAGCCTTCCTGCTATCTCGCTCATGGGGCCGAGCAGCGGGCGGCGGCCGTCCACCGTCTCAACGGTCTCGTACGCCAGGCAGGTGGCGCCACTTGCCACGAGCCCGCTCGTCAGCTTGCGATCCGGGGCAAGATGCAGGTACGTGAAAAGGAGGTGCCGGGATTCCAGACGGGAGATCTCGGCCGGCAGCGGCTCCTTGACCTTCACGATCAACTCGGCCTGGGCGAACACCGCGTCCGCGTCGGGCACGATGCGGGCCCCGGCAGCGACGTAGGCATCGTCGCCGATCAGCGATCCCTCCCCCGCTCCCCGCTGGACGAGGACCTCGTGGCCCCTCAGGGTGAGCTCCTTCGTGCCCGCAGGAGTCAGAGCGACCCTGTACTCCTCTTCACGGATCTCGGTTGGGATTCCGACTCGCATCCTTCGGCCTCGCCTCTATATCCGTTCAGTGTCCGGCCGTGGTGGCTCTGCTCAGGAGGAACAGCGCGGCAAGGCTCTTGGCGTCCTCGATACGCTCCGGGTGCTCGTACAACTCGCTCAGGCTGTACCGTACCACGGCTATGTCCTCATCCTCGTCCGGCTCGGCGTAGGCCGGCCGCAGGTCCTCGGCCAGGAACACGTGAAGGATCTCGTTGGCAAACCCGGGCGACGAGAAGAAATGGCCTAGAGGCGTCCACCGCGCCGCCTCCACGCCCACTTCCTCGCGAAGCTCCCGCTGCGCCGTGGCCAGCGGCTCTTCACCGGGCTCCAGTCCCCCGGCGGGAAGCTCGAGCAGGTACCGCCTGACCGCATGCCTGTACTGCCGGACAAGCGCCACCTCGCCACGTTCGTCGAGGGCGATGACGACGATCGCTCCGGGGTGCTCCACTACTTCCCGGGTCGCCTTTCGTCCGTGGGTAAGGGCGATCTCATCCACGCGCAGGCTCACCACTCTCCCCTCGTAGACCACGCGGGAGCCGACCACCTCAGGGAAAGGCGCGGCCGATGCGTCTGCGAGCGAGCCGCCAGCGGCGGCGCGCTCGGTCGGACCGCCGGGCGGGGGGGCCGCGAAGCCGGGCTCTGCCGGCCGATCAGTCATCTGCGCCGGCGGTCGATGCTCGGGCCCGCGGACCGTATTCGGGGGCCATAATGATCATCCTGAGCGCCAGCCCACACAGGTGCTCGAGATCGTCGAGGCTTATGTGCTCGTCGGGACTGTGCACCTGCATCATCCCGGCGCTGAGATTGACGGTGGGAAGACCTCGGGCATTGAGGATGTTCGCGTCCGAGCCCCCGCCGCTCGCCTGCATACGTGGCTCGAGCCCGAGATCGGTCAGCGCGGCCTTGCTCAGACGGACCACCGGCGAGCGCGGAGCGAGTGCGAAGGCACGGTACTCGTGAACAAGAGCGATATCGACGTCGACGCCTGCCTGGGTCGCCCCCGCCTGCATCGCGTCGACCATCGCCGCCGCGACCCGGGAGAGCTTCTGTTCGTCGTGGCTGCGGCACTCACCCTCGATCTCGCAGAGATCGGGCACGATGTTCGTCCCCACTCCCCCGCGGATCACGCCGATGTTAGCGCTCGTCTCCTCGTCCAGCCGGCCGAGTTGCATGGCCGCTATGGCTTTCGCCGCCGCCTGGATGGCGCTGCGGCCCTTCTCCGGCTCCACGCCGGCATGCGCCGCCCGGCCCCGGAAGGTCGCCTTGAACGTCTCGTGGCTGGGAGCCTTGACCGTGATGCCGCCCACCGGTCCCGCCGAATCGAAGACGGCTGCGAAGGGGCTCACCAGTACCCTCTCGCCCAGATGTTTCGACCCCACCAGCCCGATCTCCTCGGACACGGTGAACAGGAGTTCGTACGAGGGGAAGGACCGTCCGGAGCCCTTCAGGAGCTCGGTGGCGTGCACCAGCGCCGCCACCGCCGCCTTGTCGTCGGCTCCCAGGATGGTCCGTTGCCTGTTGCGAAAAACACCATCCTCGTCGAGGAACGGTTCGATGCGATCGGTCGGTACGACGGTGTCGAGATGGGCGCCAAGGGCGATATGAGGCTCCCCGTCGCCGGTGATAGTGCACCACAGATTCCCCGTGTCGCCTCCGGTCCGCCTGCCCGTGTCGTCCTCGTGGACCGCCACGCCCACCGCTTCCAGCCGCTTGATGACCGCGTCTGCCATGCCGCGCTCGTGCTTGAACGGGCTGGCTATGCGGGTGAACTCGAGGAAGAGCTCCGTCAACCGGTCGCGAGACGGGAGCGGCGCATCCGTCATCTACGTTGCGAGGCGATCGCCGCTCCCACGAAGTCGCGGAACAGCGGGTGCGGATTCGTGGGACGGCTCTTGAATTCGGGGTGGAACTGGCACGCCACGAACCAGGGATGCTGCGGCAGTTCGACGAGCTCGACCAGGCGCTCGTCGGGCGTGGTCCCGCTGATCACCAGGCCTGCATCTACCAGCTGGCCACGGAAGATGTTGTTGACCTCATAACGGTGACGGTGCCGTTCGGAGATGAGCTCTTCGCCATAGGCCTCGAAAGCCTTCGTGCCGGGGAACACTTTCGTCGGGGAGGCGCCCAGGCGCATTGTCCCGCCCATATCGGCGATGTCCTTCTGCTCGGGCAGCAGATCGATCACCGCATAGCTGGTCGAGGGGTCGAACTCCGACGAGTTGGCTCCCACCATCCCGGCCACGTGTCGGGCGAATTCGGCCACCGCGACCTGCAGACCAAGACAAAGTCCCAAATAGGGGACGTTGTTCTCGCGGGCGTAGCACGCCGACATGATCTTGCCCTCGATACCCCTAATGCCGAAGCCTCCGGGAACCAGAACGCCGTCGGCGTGCTCGAGCCGGGAGGTGATCTCTTCCTCTTTGAGGGTCTCGGCGTCTACCCAGATGATCTCCAGGTTGCGGCCGTGATGGATAGCGGCATGCTTCAACGCCTCGACCACGCTCAAATACGCGTCCTGCAGCTGAACGTACTTGCCGACAAGAGCGATCCGGACAGTCCCGGTCGCGCGCTTGATCTTCTCGACCAGAGTGATCCACTCGTCCAACTGCGGAGGTTCGGTCTCCAACCCCAGCTTCTCCACCACCAGGCGATCCAGCCCTTCGTCGCGGAGATTGATGGGCACGAAGTAGATGTTCGGGGCATCCACGCAGCTGATGACGGCGCGGGGCTCCACGTCGGTGAACAGAGCGATCTTCTCTTTGAGGTCCTGCCTGATGGTGCGGTCGGAGCGGCAGACGATGATATCCGGCTGGATACCGATGCTCCTCAACTCCGCGACGCTGTGCTGCGTCGGCTTCGTCTTGAGCTCCCCGCTCGCGTTGATGAACGGGATCAGGGTCACGTGGATGTAGATCACGTTCCGGCGGCCGATATCGTTCCGGAACTGCCTGATGGCCTCGAGGAAGGGCAGGCTCTCGATGTCGCCGACCGTGCCGCCGATCTCCGTGATGACCACGTCGACCTGGGGATTGCGGGCCACCCGGGCGATCCGCTCCTTGATCTCGTTGGTGACGTGCGGGATCACCTGCACGGTCCCGCCCAGATAATCGCCCTTGCGCTCCTTGCGGATGACGTTGTAGTACACCGAGCCGGAGGTGATATTGGAATCGCGCGTGAGGCTCTCGTCGACGAACCGCTCGTAATGCCCCAGGTCGAGATCGGTCTCGGCGCCGTCGTCGGTGACGAAGACCTCGCCGTGCTGGAACGGGCTCATGGTGCCTGGGTCGACGTTCAGATAGGGATCGAACTTCTGGATCGTCACCCTGAGGCCCCGGCTCTTGAGGAGGCGACCCAGTGAGGCGGCGGTGATGCCCTTCCCGAGCGAGGACACAACTCCGCCTGTGATGAAAATGTGCTTGGCCATGCCTACCCCTACCGCGCGATGGTGGAACCGGGCGGCGCATGGCCAGCCTCCTAACAGCCCCGCGCCTTATCTAGTCTATCAGCCCGCCCAGCGCCCTGTCTCGCAACTCTTGAGCGTGCGCCATAGCCTCGGCGTCGTCGGCCCGTCCGCCCATCATCCGGCACAGTTCCTCGCACCACCGCTTCCTCCTCCAGCCGAGAAAGGCGAGTGACCGCACCACCGGCGTCGCTTGTCTTCTCGATTGCGTAGTGGCGGGTAGCGAGCGCGGCCACATGAGCGAGATGGGTTACGACCACCACCTGCGACCGGCCGGCCAACTCGCTGAGCTTCTGCGCCACGGCCACCGCCGTCCTGCCGCCGATGCCCGCGTCTATCTCGTCGAAGACAAGAGTCTCGTCACCGCCCGCGCCTGCCAGCGCGCACTTGAGGCCCAGCAGAACCCGCGAGAGCTCACCGCCTGAAGCGGTGCGAGCAAGGCTGCGCGGAGGCTGGCCGGGGTTGGCCGCCAGCAGGAACTCGACCGAATCGGCCCCCGTCTCGCGCAGACCTTCCCACCCGGATCGCGTATCGAGCGCGGCGGTCATCGCCGCCGAGGTCATGCCCAGGCCGGAGAGCTGGGTCGCCACCGCCTCCTCCAGGAGCGGCACCGCTTGTCGCCGGGCGGCTGTGAGCGACGCTGCCAGGTCGAGCGCCAGGGCTCTTGCCGGCGGCGGCCTCTTCTTCCAGCCGGGAGAGATCTTCTTCCCCTTGCTCGAGCAGCGCGAGCCGGGCAGTGGAGACCTCGAGATGTGCGACCGCCGCCTCGGTCGAACCACCATACTTACGCCCCAGATCCGTGTACAGGCGCAGCCGCTCGTCGACCGTTTGAAGCCGCGCAGGGTCGATGCTGACGTTGTCCACGTAGTGACGGAGTTCCCGCGATAGCTCTGCGACTTCGTAGTGAGCCTCGCGCAGCGCTGTCGCCAAAGCGTCCACCTCCGGACCCACTGCGGAAAGCCCGCCGACCAGCGCAGCGGCCTGCCCCATCAGCTCGGCCGCGTCGTCGGCCGACCCGTCGCTCTTCAACAGCTCTGCCGCGAGGCCCAGATTGCGTTGGATATCCTCGGCGCGAGAGAGACGCGCTGTTCGGCCTGCAGTGCTCTTTCGTCCTCGAGCGCCAGCTGGGCGGCGGCCAGTTCGGAGATCTGAAAGCGCAGCAACTCGATGTCGCGCAACCGCTCGCTCCGCAGTCGCAGGCTCTCGTCGAACCGGCGCCCGCTTTCCTTGGCCCTGTCGTACGCCGCCCGGCAGGTCGCCGCCAACTCGACCGTGCCGGTCCCCGCCCACTGATCGAGGACGGCCAGTTGGTAGCCCGGGTCGAGCAACCTGCGGTACTCGTGCTGTCCGGCGAACGAGAGCAGGCTCCCCGCGGCGGCAGCCATGGAAGCCAGAGTGACCGAGCTGTCGTTGAGGTAGCAGCGGTTCCTTCCGGTCTTGCCCAGACGTCGCGTGAGAATCAGCTCACCGGGCCCGTCGAGCCCCGCCAGCTCGCGAAGGTCCACGGGCAACTGGGCCGCCTGACCGGCATCGAGGTCGAAGACCGCCTGGATCAAGGCCTCGTCGCCGGCCGTACCGACCATTCCCTCCTCGGCCCTCTCTCCCATCAACAGACCGAGAGCCTTGGTGAGCAATGTCTTGCCCGCCCCGGTCTCGCCCGTCAGGGCAGTCAGGCCGTCACCGAATTCGAGGGTGGCGTCCTCGATGAGCACGAAGTTGCGGATAGCGAGCGACGCGAGCACTGCTCCCTCTTACAGCAGACGGTCGCGGAAATGATGGTAGAGGCTGTCCCCCGCGAGAAGGGCGAGAGAGGCGACTCCCGGCTCCGTTCTGATCTCCATAACGCCCCCGGGAGGCATGACCCCCGAGCGCTGACCGTCGATGTCCACCGAGCAGTCTTCGTAGGTGGAGGTATTGGTGATCTCCAGCACGTCATGGGGGGCGGCGACCACCGGGCGGACGCCCACCGCATGGGGGGCGACGAGACTGATCACGTAGGCGTCCACGGATATCCCCAGCAGTGGCCCTCCTGCTGCCAGACTGTAAGCCGAGGAACCCGCGGGAGTCGCTGCCACCACCCCGTCGCACAGAACTTCGAAGAGAGTCACGCCGTTGATCCGGAGGGCCAGAGAGGAGGCATCCGAGCGGTCTCCCCGCCCCACCACGACATCGTTGGCCGCTCGAAAGACCGAGGAACCCAGCGTCGCTCGCAGCCCAAGAAGCGGATGTGCGGTGTATTCACCGGCGAGAAGAGCCGCCAGGCCTTCCTCGAGCCGGTCGCTCAGCACGGTGGTCAGAAAGCCGACCCGTCCCAGGTTGACCCCGGCCACGGGGATGTCCAGGTCCCGAGTAAGGTGGAACCCCCGGAGCATGGTCCCGTCGCCGCCGAGCACCAAGCACAGGTCCACGCCGTGAAGATCGTTCTCACCGGTCACCCGCGACACGTCACCGGAGCCGGACAGGATCTCGGGGTGCTTGTCCCATTCGGCGGGAGGCGCCCCTACCGCCACGCCGTGCCCTTCCAGGAAGGAGAGCGACTGCCGCAGCGCTCCGGCTGCCACCATCGGATCGCCGTGCGTCAGGATGACGACTCGCTCGATCTTATGCTTCACTCCCGCCCCCTCCGCGGCTTGGCCCTTGTCCTGCTACCGTCTCCTCGATGGCCGCCTCAAGCGTATCAAGAGCGAGCCCATTTGCTCCACCAGACGTTAGATGGAAGAAGTACTCGACATTCCCCCCGGTCCCCGGCACAGTGGACCGGCACAGGGCGACGAGCTCAGCGCTCAGATGAGCGACCACAAAGGTCGCGGTCTCGAGCAGGACGCGCCTATGTACCTCGAGATCGCGCACGATGCCGCCCTTTCCCACGTCTTTCGGGCCTGCTTCGAACTGAGGCTTGATGAGGACGACTCCGTTGTAGGGCACGGCCAAACACGCGACGACTGCGGGAAGGACCTTCGTCACCGAGATGAACGACACGTCCATGGTCAGTAGCTCCGGTCGCCAGGGCAGCGACGCCGGAGCCAGGTACCTGGCATTCACTCCCTCGATCACGTGGACTCTGGGGTCGGCTCGCAGCCGGGCATCCAGTTGTCCGCGGCCGACGTCGAGGGCGATGACCCGGGTCGCACCCCGCTGGAGCAGGCAATCGACGAAGCCCCCGGTCGAAGCCCCTACGTCGAGAGCCGACGAGCCGGAGACCTCCACACCGAACGTGTGCAGAGCGGCGTCGAGCTTTTCGCCCGCCCGGGAAACGAATCGAGGCCTCTCTTTGACGGTGACGGGGGTGGCGGGATCGACTTGAGTGCCTGCCTTGTCACTCACCTCCCCCTTGACGAGCACCAGGCCGGCCATGATAAGGGCCCGGGCGGCGGTCCGGCTGGGAGCAAGGCCGCGAGAGAACACCAACTCGTCGAGACGGATACGGGCGCCTCGAGGCACGCTGGCGGCCTACGAAGCGGAAGTGTCAGAAGTGCCCGCCGCCGAAGCGCGGACGAGCCGCTCGGCTGTCTCGACGATGGCGTCCGGGGTCAGGCCCACGTCGCGACGCAGCAGGTCGAGCGAGCCCTGGCAGACGAACGCGTCGGGCAGGCCAAGACGCGCTATCGGACGGCACAGCCCCTCGCCAGACATGAACTCCAGGATGGCCGAGCCGAACCCACCGGCGAGAGCATTGTCTTCCACCGTCACCACGGCCGGATGCTCCGTCACGAGTTGTCGGATCGCGTCGCCGTCAAGCGGGTGCACCATCCGCACCCCGGCGACCGTCGCCTCGATCCCCTTGGCCGAGAGCAACGCGGCGGCGGCTTCCGCCCACAGCGTGGCCGGTCCAACCGTCAGGAGGAGAACGTCCGTTCCTCGCCGCACCACGTCGACCCACGGCGGCCCCATCGGCATGATCGGCCGCTCGAGCCGCGCACCTATGCCGGCCGAGCGGGGATAGCGGATAACGCAGGGCCCGTCGAGAGTTAGGGCGGTCGCGAGCATGCGTTGTAGCTCGGCCTCGTGCTTCGGCACCAAAACAGTCAGCCCGGGGATGATCCGCAAGAAGGACAGGTCGAAGGCCCCATGGTGAGTCGGCCCGTCCTCGCCCACGAGGCCGGCCCGGTCGACCGCGAACACAACCGGGAGCCCCTGCAGGCAGACGTCGTGTATCACCTGATCGAAAGCCCGCTGCAAGAAAGTCGAGTAGATAGCGACTATGGGCCGCTTGCCCGTGATGGCAAGTCCGGCCGCGAAGGCGACGGCATGCGCCTCAGCTATGCCGACATCGAAGAACCGGTCGGGCAAGGCCTCCCGCAGCAGATTCAGGCCGGTCCCCGTGGCCATAGCGGCGGTGATGCCGACCACCCGCTCGTCGGAGCGAGCCAGTTCGACCACCGCCTCCCCAAAAGCCCGGGTGAAAGTGGTAGGCCCTTCTGGGTCGAGGTTCTTCCCGGTCTCGACCGAGAACCTCGGGGTGCCGTGATAGCGGCCGGGCTGCTGCTCGGCGGGCGGGTAGCCCTTGCCCTTGATCGTCCGGCAGTGCAGCAGCACCGGACCGTCGATGGCGAGCGACCGCCGGATGCTTGCCCTGAGGTCCTCGATGTCGTGTCCGTCGATAACGCCGACGTAGGTGAACCCGAGATCCTCGAAGAGCATCCCCGGAACCAGGGCCGCCTTGATGCTGTCCTTCAGTTGCTCGCCGACTGCGGCGACTCGGTCTCCCAACCCGGGGAGTCTCTGCAACCGGCGCTCCACGTCCCGCCGGAAGCGGTAGAGCGTCGGCTCGGTGCGCAGACGGGACAGGTAGGCGCTCATCGCGCCCACGTTCTTCTCGATCGACATGGTGTTGTCGTTCAGGATGACCAGCACGGGTATCCCCAGATGCCCGGCGTGGTTGAGGGCCTCATAGGCGATACCACCAGTGAGCGCCCCGTCTCCGATGACTGCCACCACCCTGCCCGGATGCTTGCCGGCAACCATGCCCACGGCTGCGCTCACCGAACTACTGCTGTGGCCCGTACCGTACACGTCGTAAGGGCTTTCGCCGCGGCACGGGAACCCCGAGAGCCCGCCGTAGGTGCGGATAGAGCCGAACGAATCCAGCCGCCCGGTGAGCAGCTTATGGGCGTAGGACTGGTGCCCCACATCCCAGATGATGGCGTCCTCGGGCGTGTTCAACTCGGCGTGGAGGGCAATGGCCAACTCCACGACCCCCAGGCTGGCTCCAAGATGCCCGCCGTTCTCGGAGATGGTCTTGATTATCTCCTCGCGGATCTCCGCGGCGAGCAGACGGAGAGAGTCAGAACCCAGGGTCCGCAGGTCCTCGGGCAGGCTCAACTGGTCGAGTAGTCGCGCAGGCGCGTCCGTCATGCCTCGGCCTCCTCCACTCGCGCCGACCTGGCCAGGCCCCCAAGTACCCCGTTGACCAGGGACCCCGCTTCGTCGGAGCAGAAGCGCTTGGCGGATTCCACCGCCTCGTCTATGACGACCGCCGGGGGCACTTCAGGTTCCCACAGGAGTTCGAACGCCGCCAGCCGAAGTATGGCCCGCTCGAGCACCCCGAGCCGCTGCAGGCTCCACCCCTCGACGTGGTTGCCGAGGATTTCATCGATTTCCATCCGGTGCTCGCCCACGCCACGGACGAGCCGATCCGTGTATTCCCCGACCTCACGCCAGCCTGCGCGCGTCAGCGCGTCCTCGGGGGCCAGGTGAAGGAGGTCCTGTTGGTATAGGACGAAGACCGCCTGGCGCCGCGCGCTTCTGCGACCCGTGGGCATGCGACGCGCGCTAAACGCCGGCAGGGAATACGCCGCAAAAGGAGACGTCGACGGCCGTGACCTGGAGTCCGGTCATCGACCCCAAGGCGTCCGAGATCATCCTGCGCACGCTGGAGGCCAGCGAAGGAAGCTGCTCTCCCATCCGGGCATCGAGTTGGACCGACACGTGACAGTGCCCCCCGTCGACGGCGATCTCGACGGGACGGGTCCGCATGAGAGGCAGAGGAGTGTGGACACGCAGGCGCCCGTCGTTCGCAAGGGAGCCGCGGACTATGGTCTCCAGGACCGTCGTCGCGATCAGATACTGAGTCATAGTGCCTGCCCTCCTTACGCCCTCGTGACGTACTCTCGGGTACGAGTGTCCAGTCGGATAACGTCGCCGGGTTCGATGAAGAGAGGCACCTGGATCGTCGCTCCGCTCTCGAGCGTAGCGGCTTTCGAGCCTCCCGACACCGTGTCACCCCGGACTCCTGCGGCAGTATCGGTGACCTTGAGATCGACGAATGTCGGAAGCTCGACATCGAACGGATCGCTGTCGATGTAGACGACGTCCACCTGCATGTTCAGCGTCATCAGGTCGAGCCGGCCCTCGAGGATGCTCTTGGGAAGCGCGAGTTGCTCATAGGATTCCGCATCCATGAACACCACCTGATCGGGCTCCTCGTACAGGTAGGTCATAGGCCGGCTCTCCGTCCGCAGTTGCTCGAACTTCTGCTCGGGACGGAACGTGCGGTCGATGAGGGAGCCCGAAGAGACGTTGCGCAGCTTGGTGCGGACAAAAGCGCCGCCCTTGCCCGGCTTGACATGTTGATACTCGGCGATGCGGTAGATATCTCCCTCGAACCTGATGGTCATACCTACTTTGAACTGGTTGGTCGAGATCACTCTGCCGGCCTCCGACGATCTATAGCCTGTTACCTGCCCTCAACGGGGACGCACCCATCACAGGGGGGCGCTGGATCCCGGTCGGGATGCGACCCTGAATTGTACACTACCCGCCGATCGTCTCCACCAACCGGCGTACGGCCTCCAAATACCCTTCGGCGCCCTTTCCGCTGACGGTGAACGTCACCACCGGCGATACGACCGAATGGCGCCGCCACTCCTCTCGGGTGGAGATGTCCGAAAGGTGCACTTCGGCGACGGGGCAGGCGACGAGTTCGAGAGCATCCCGAATGGCATAGCTATAGTGGGTCCACGCCCCTGGATTCACGATCATCGCGTCCGCTCGCCTGTGCTCGTGCAGGTACTCGATGAAGCAGCCCTCATGGTTTGTCTGGAGGCACAGGCAGTCCCAGCCCAGGCGCTCCGCCGCGGCAGCGACCATCCGCTCCAGTTCTGGGAGCGTGATCGTGCCGTAGTGCACGGCCGGGCGTTCGCCGAGAAGGTCGAGGTTCGCGCCGTGTACGACCACCAGACGGCTCATGCGCGTATCACCCCCAAGGCCTGGTCGAACAGGTCGTCAGGCAGGTCAAGTCCCCACACCGGTTCCCCCGGAGCGCGCAGCCCCACGAACCCGCTGGAAGCCGCCGTCGCCTTCTTGTCTCGGGCCGCCGCCGAGCGGATCGTCCCTGCGGGGGGCAGGTCGAGGGAGGTAGGAAGCCCGAGGTCCGCGAGCAGCGCGGCGGTTCTCCGCCTCACCTCCAGATCCAGGCCCAGAAGGCTCTCGCTGATCGCCAAAGCTACCAGGAGGCCCAGCGCCACGGCTTCCCCATGGCGAATGCGGCCGAAACCGAGGCAGACCTCGAGTGCGTGCGCTGTGGTGTGCCCCAGATTGAGGACGGCCCGCCTGCCGGTGTCCAGTTCGTCCTCCTCGACGACGGCCGCCTTGTAGCGGACGCACGTCTTGACCACCTCGCTCATCATGCCCGCGTCCCGCTCCCTCAGAAGTCCCGCGCTGTTCCTCGAGCGCGCCAAAGAGAAGCCTCGCCGGACAGGAGCCCGTACTTCACGACCTCACCGAGGCCGTTCGTGAACTCGGCCTGCGGCAGCGTGGCCAGGGTGTCCGGGTCGACCACCACAAGCCCGGGCTGATAGAAAGCCCCGGCGAGATTCTTGCCCGCCTCCAGATTGACCGCGGTCTTCCCCCCTACGCTCGAGTCGACCTGAGCGAGCAGGCTGGTGGGGATCTGCCACAGCCCCACCCCTCGCTGGTAGGTAGCGGCCGCAAAGCCGGCCAGGTCGCCGACCACTCCGCCTCCGAGCGCCACGACGATATCGTCGCGCCGGGCGCCCTGCGAAGCAAGCCACTCCCAGCAGCGCTCGAGGCTACCCACGGTCTTGCTCCGCTCCCCGGCAGCCACCGCGAGCGTCCGTTCCCCCCGCGCGGGCGCCCCGAGGAGGCCTCGCACGGTCTCGCCCCAGGCCTGGTCTACGTTCGAGTCGGTCACGACGAACATGCGCGCTCCGTCGGCCGAAGCTTCCGCCGCGAGCCTCTCGAGACTGGCCAGACATCCTTGTCCGCCCACGATAGTCGAGCGCCGCTCAGTGGATACCAACTGCACACCCCAGGTGTTGGGCCATTCCGGGCCCGTAGCCCGTACGACTTCCGCGATCTCGCCGGCTATCTCTTCCGCACTTCGAGCGCCTACCGGCACGATCCAGTCCGCCGTCCGCTCGTAGTTCGGGCGCCGGGCGGCCAGCAGAGCGCCGAAAGCGGCGCGGTCCTGAGCGAGCGGCCTGGCGCCTCCTCGCGCCCGCTCCCAGGCCCTGTCGGCGATCGATATCCAGGAAGACCACGCCGCCGCGCTCCTCCAGCAACCGAGCCGCTTGCGCGTCCTGAAGAGTGCCGCCACCGAGAGCGAGGACCATCCCTTCACCTGCGGCCGCATCCTGCTCCGACCGCGAGAGAAGCTCCTTCAGCACTTCGACCTCCCGCTGGCGAAATGCCGGCTCGCCATGGAGCGCGAAGAACTCGGCTATGGTCATCCCCGCGCCCCTTGCGATCTCGTCGTCGAGATCGAGGAAGCGCCAGCCGAGCAGCCGGGCGCTCAGCGCGCCGACGGAGCTCTTGCCGCTGCCCATGAACCCGGCAAGAGCTACGAGCGGCGCCATAGGCCTCTCTCCTCCAGCCTTCGTTCATAGGCGGCCACAGCATCCACGAGGTCGCGCAGGCTGTCGCCACCGAACTTGTCTAGGTACGCGCCCGCGACCACGTAGGCCACCACGGCCTCCGCGACCACCCTGGCCGCCGGTACCGCGGTCACGTCGCTGCGCTCCACGTGCGCGTCCACCGGCTCCATGGTCGCAACATCCACCGAAGGGAGCGGCGTAGTGAGCGTGGGGATCGGCTTCATGGCCGCTCGCACGATCAGCGGCATGCCGGTGCTCATCCCGCCCTCGATACCGCCTGCGTTGTTCCCAGCCCGGCCTATCCAGCGCGCTCCACCTGCGCGTCGAACGACGAAGGGATCGTGAACCTGCGACCCCGCGCGGGCTGCGTTCGCGAAACCGTGACCGATCTCCACCCCTTTGATGGCGGGAATCGCCCCGAGAGCTCCGAGCAGCGCCCCGTCGAGCCTGTCCTCGGGTCGAGCATACCCGCCGAGGCCCGGGCACAGCCCCCAGGACCAAACCTCCAAGACGCCACCAAGCGATTCCCCGGCGCTCCGGGCCTGGTCGATGGCATCGCACATCTCTTGTGACAGCCCCGCATCTTCACAGCCCACCGGCGACGTCTCCACGGCCTGCCAATCGATAGACTCGGGGCGCGCCAGGTCTGCGCGGTCCTCCGTTGCTACCGCGCCTATGCTGGTGACCCTCCCCCGGACCGTGACCCCCAATTCGGCCAACAGTCTCTTGCACACGGCGCCCCCGGCGACCCTGGCCACCGTCTCGCGGGCGCTCGCCCGCTCGAGCACGTTTCGAATGTCGTCGTGGCCGTACTTGGCCATGCCGGTGAGATCGGCGTGGCCGGGACGGGGAATCGTCAGCGGCGCCGGCTGCTCTTGCCCTTCGGGCAAAGGCTCGGGCGACATCACATCACGCCAATTCGTGTGGTCGCGGTTCTCAACAAGGATGGCTATCGGGGTTCCGAGCGTCGACCCATGCCTGACGCCGGCGAGGAACCGACACCGGTCGGTCTCGATCTCCATGCGTCCCCCCCGCCCGTAACCGCCTTGACGGCGGGCGAGTTCGTTGATCGATAGCCTCTGTGGTGATCCGCAGCCCCGCCGGCACGCCGCTGAGGACGCAGACCTCAGCCGGACCGTGGGACTCGCCGGCGGTCGTCATCCGAAGCGTGGTCATGAGCGGCTCCCTCGGCCCCCAGCGTCCCCGGGGCGTGGTCGATCCCGGGCGGTAGAGCCTCTGTGGAGGCTCTACTCGAAGAGGATCTGGTGCTCCGCCAGGTTCAAGGTTTGCCCGTCGTGAAGGAGGGTCACTACCTTGGTATCGGTGTTGATACCGACCACCTTCACGTCGCCCCAACTCGTGGAGACCGAATCCCCGATCCGCTGATTCTGGTAGACGTTGTTGTCAACCTGGAAGGTTACCGCAGGAGCGTCGTCAACAACACCCACCGTCAGCACCTGAAGCATATGGGTGTAGAACGAGGTGGTCGAGGTGGTGGAGCTGCTCGTGCTGGTGGTCGAGGTAGAGCTGGTCGTGGTGGTAGTCCCTCCGCCCGCGGTCGTGGTGGTGGTGGTGGAAGAGGCAGGCGGGGTGACCGAGGTCTGGCTCGTGTTCTGGGTGGTCTCCGTCATGACCTGTTGCTGGACGAATGGATCTTTGCTCTGGAAACTGGAGTAGGAATCTGCGGGGGCTACCACGACAAACTCCTGGCTCGCATCCGCGACCGATTGCGCCGTGGTGGCCACTTGGGCCTGCCGTAGGCTGCTTGTGGTGGCGCCGGCGCCTCCCGATCCCATGCAACCCGCAAGGAGCAGTGCGGACCCGCCTACGAGGACAACTGCCGTAAGAAGATGTCGATGTATCTGCAGCTTCATCCTCTTCCTCCCCTATTTCGCGGTCGGGGTAGTGGCCGCGGAGTCCGTGCTGCCAGGCGGGGGCGTCGTTGACGCATCCGCTGCCGGCTGGGCCGCCGCCGCCTGGTCCATGCAGAAGGCGTAGAGAGTCATGGAGACAGTAAGGTCCGGGCTGGCCTTGGCCGGTGCGCCGCTGCCGTCCGCAGTCGTCCCGCCCAGTTGAAGCTGGATAGACTTCACGGTGAGAAGCCTTCCCGGGGCGGCTACCAACTGCTCGGCCCGGTAGGCAAAGTCGCTCAGGTCGAAGTAGCTGCCCGTGAATTCAAGCGACAGCGGGATGATCTGGAAGCCTTCAGATTCCACCGGGTCCCCAGGGCTCACCGACTTGAACTTGATGCCGGACTGATCCGCGAGATCCTGAATCTGCACAAGCAGACTGGGCACCTGGCTCGAGTTGGGGACCATCTTGGCCAACTCGAGGAGCCGCGCCTGATTCTTCTTGCCTTCTTCGCGGGTGACCTCGGCCTGGGCCAGCTTGGCCTGCGCGGCCGCAATCTTGGTGGACTCCGTCGCGATGGCGCTGTCGGTCGTCGCTATCTCCGCGCGCAGCGGAGAGATGAGAAAGAACCACGCCAGCGCGACGACAACGACTAGCGCCACCCCCGAAAGGGCCAAGCGCATCTTGCGGCTCATTTCGGCACCTCCACCTCGGTCAGGGGCAGCGCACTGGCCGTCGCCTTATTCAGGACGGAGGCGCCTATGGAGAACCCTTTGAGCTCGAGCTGGGCGTCCCCGGCCTCCCGAGCCTGGTTGGCCGACGTCAGCTCGACGCCCGCGATCGACGGGATGAGTTGCAGGCGCACGATAAGCCGGGATACATCTTCGAAGCTGTACGTCTGCCCCTGTATGGTTATGTTGCCGTCTTGGCCCGCCGAGGCGTCCGCGCCATCGGAACCGGGCACCGGATCCGCAGCCGAGACCTGAAGGCTCTGGAACCATGCGTTCTCGGGCACGACGAGGCTTACCGCGTCGAGCACGTCGGACAGGAGGGTCCGGTTCGAGTAGATGCCCTGAACCACCGCCTGGACGTCCTCCCTTTGGGCGGCCAACTGTTCGTATTGCTGCAAAGCCTCGACTTGCAGCTCAAGAGAGGCCGTCTGTAGCTGAAGATCGGCCAGTTCCTGCTTGCGCCCGTCCAGCACGTTGCTGAAGAGGTAGTAGCCAAACCCGAGAGCGAAGATGACGACGATGAACAACCCGACCATGGCCAGCAGACCCCAGTCGGTCCTGGTGCGAGGCCGTTCGGAACGCGGAACAAGGTTTATGCGACGTGCCATGTCAGCCTTCCTCGGGAAGCGCCAAGCCGATAGCTACAGCGAGTGACGGGCCGATAAGGGCAAGCGTGTCATCGGACAGACTGGATGAGTTGTTCGACACGCGACTGAGAGGGTTCCCGATCACGACGGGGAGTTCGAGGGCCTCGGACAGATGCGCGTCGAGGTTGCGGACCAGCGTGCCCCGCCCGCTGAGGACAAGCTCCTTGACCGGGGTGGCGCCCTCCTGCCCCTGGTAGTAGTCGAAGGAGCGCCTGATTTCGTCCACCAACTCGGCGGCCGCCTTGCCCGCCTGCTGCTGGGTCTCTGCTACCACCTCCGGCGAATACACATCTCCTTCGGGAGCGAGCGGGCCTGGCAGGCCAACCGTCTGGGCCAACCCCGAAGCGTCTTCGAAGGGGACGCCCCGCTGCTCCGATATCACCCGGGCGAACCGGTCGCTCGAGAAGTTGATAACCCGGGTGAACTTGAGGACGTCATCGACCGCGACGACCAGGGTCGAGACGGAGGACGAGACGTCCACCAGCCCCCGGCAGACGCCGGCGTGCGCCGGATCGGCCAGGAACGACGCGCCCGGCACCAGCGCCCTCACGAGAGCAAGGCTCGAGACGTCGACCCCCGAGACCTTCAGTCCGGCTTGTTTGAGCGAGCTGAGCAGTGTCTCCACCATGGTGCGCTGAGCAGCGACCAGAAGCACTTCCTGCCGGGGTTGACCGTCGAGATCGGTTCTCCGTCCGAGGATCTGGAAGTCGAGCACTGCGTCCTCTACGGGTATCGGTATGTAGTCCTGCGCCTGATACTCGATAGCGCCTATCAACTCGGCTTCGGTCATCTCAGGCATGTCGATATTCCGCACGATGACCTTCTGGTTGCTCACGCTTACTTGAGTAGCGCGCCCGCGGAGGCCGTTGCGGTGGACGAAGCCCTTGAGCTCCCGGCCGAACAGATCGGCATCGACGATCTCGCCGTCGACTACCAGACCGTCGGGAAGGGCGGCCTCGTAGAAGCGCCGCAGCTTGACCCGGTTCCCGCTGCCCGCCAGCTGAATGGCGGTGACGGTGGACGCACCGATATCGAGCGCCAGAGGTCCGCCCTTGTTGAGCCCTAGAGCCACCTCATCACCTCGCCCTCGATGTTGCCACGAGTCTCATGATCGACTTCCACATGTTCCTTCACATCCCTGTCGGTTCTATATGCTCGCGTAGGCGTTGAATGCGAGTTGGCCAAAGCACGTGGCCATCACTGCACCGGCTGCCAGGTACGGCACTAAGACCGTCCTTCCCCTTAATCGGTAATTCTTGCGAAAAAGTAGAGTGATTCCGCCGACGATCCCTAGAGCCGCGGCCACCGGAAGCGCCACGAGTACGTACGGCCCGAGTACCGCGCCCAGCAGAAGGGCCATTTTCACCTCGCTGAAGCGAGTAATTCCGGGCCGCAGAAACGAGACCAACAACGCGAGGAGCCCGGCTCCGATAGAGCCCGCGACGTACTGCCACCAATGCTTGGGATCGAGCGCGATTGACGCGGCGAGACCGCAAGCCAGCGCTGGGAAGACGATACGATTGGGGATAACCAGGTGGTCGTGATCGATGAAGGCGACCGCGACGACCACTGCGATGAAGGCCCAAGCGAGCAGAAGCGTCGCCGAGGGGCCGACCCGCCAGAATGCCGCGAGGAACGCGAGGCCGGTGATGCCTTCCACCAGAGGATATCGGACTGCTATCGGCGTGTGACACGATCTGCAGTGGCCGCGCAGGAGTACCCAGCTGGCCACCGGAATATTGTCATACCAGCGGATCGCCATGCCGCATCCAGGGCAATGGGAGCCCGGCCGGACGAGAGATTCGCGGCGCGGTACTCGGTAGATGACGACGTTGAGAAAACTGCCGATGACCAGCCCGAGTAGAAGCGACCATATGGCCAGGTAGTACTGCAAGTCGGCCCTTTCCCCTGTTGGCTCCCGCCATGTCGATATATCGGCCTGGTTCGCCCGACCTTGAATCCGTTCTGGCGGGACCGGCCACAGTCGTCACGGTAGCGCGAGGGAAAACGGGAGGTGCTACGACCTTGGACGTAAGACGGTGGGGTGAGGGCGATGATCTCGCAGGCAAGCGCTCGCGGCGGGCGGTGGCCGTGCCTGCGGTAGCTCTCTAGGTCAGCCACCCTCCGGCGACCATAGCTGCCCGCAGGGTCTCCTGCCCCGCCGCGGTCAGGCGCTCGAGCGGCGGACGCAACGGGCCGGCCGGCAGCCCCAGCCACTCCACAGCCTGCTTAACGGGCGTGGGGTTCGGCTCAACGAAAAGCGCCTCCACCAGGTCCATGATGCGATAGTGGATATCCATGGCGTCCTTCACCCGCCCCGACCACATGGCCTCGCACATCTGCTTGACCTCTGGCCCGACCACGTGAGCGACGGCCGCGATGGCCCCCGCCGCCCCATGCGCCAGCAGGCTGAGGGTCATGATGTCCTCACCGGAATAGATCTTGAAGGTCTCCGGGTTGGTGCCGCGGTAGATCTCCATCGTCTGGCGCATATCGCAGGAGCAGTCTTTGAGCCCGACGACGCTCGGAATCTCCTCCCACATGCGGACGATAGTCTCGGGCTCGATGTTACGGCTCGTCCTGCCCGGGATGTTGTAGATGATAAGCGGAAGTTCGGAGGCCTTGGCGATGGCGACGTAATGGTTGAAGAGGCCCGCTTGCGTGGGCTTGTTGTAGTACGGGCACACTTGAAGCGTAGCGTCGGCGCCGAGCTCAGCGGCGAGACGGGTGAGTTCCACTGCCTCTTTGGTGGAGTTCGATCCTGCGGACGCGATGACAGGCACGCGAGCCCTCGTCTGTTTGACGACGGCCTCGATGACTTCGGCATGCTCGTGGTGCGAGAGTGTGGCCGACTCCCCAGTGGTGCCGCACGGAACCAGACCGTCACAGCCAGCCTCTTCGATATAGTAGTCGACCAGCTTGGCAATCCCGGCGAAGTCCACGCTCAGATCGTTCTTGAAGGGAGTGATCAGCGGAACGATTACTCCTCGTAGGCCCCATTCCACCTTTGCCGTCAAGACCGCCTCCCGTCGTTGCGCCGACTCCTCATGGCCCGCTTCGAGCCTCAGTGCATTATAGGCGGTGACGCAGAAGACAGAAAGAGACCAGTGCTACCCGGTCCTGCCCCTGCCTGCTTGCCGCTATCCGCGTAGTGTCCCCCCAAAAAGGATGAGCCCGCCATCACTGGCGGGCTCTAGATTAATCCCGGCGACTTCCTACTCTCCCACAGGGTCGCCCCTGCAGTACCATCGGCGTTGAAAGGCTTAACTTCTCTGTTCGGAATGGGAAGAGGTGTATCCCTCTCGCTATGGTCACCGGAAACTTTGAAGACTGTTCCGGAAGCGCGTCTCGCGCACCCTCAAATCTGCATAGTGAAAAGTGAGTAGGTAATGTATTAAGTCAAGACCTCGACCGATTAGTACTGGTCTGCTGAAGACATTGCTGCCCTTACACATCCAGCCTATCAACCTGGTGGTCTACCAGGGGTCTTACCTAGTTACCTAGTGGGAGATCTCATCTTGGGGTCTGCTTCCTGCTTAGATGCTTTCAGCAGTTATCAGTTCCAGACGTAGCTATCCAGCGGTGCCGTTGGCACGACAACTGATACACCAGAGGTCTGTTCATCCCGGTCCTCTCGTACTAGGGACGAGTCCCCGCAAATCTCCTGCGCCCACGACAGATAGGGACCGAACTGTCTCACGACGTTCTGAACCCAGCTCGCGTACCGCTTTAATGGGCGAACAGCCCAACCCTTGGGACCTACTCCAGCCCCAGGATGCGATGAGCCGACATCGAGGTGCCAAACCCTCCCGTCGATGTGGACTCTTGGGGAGGATAAGCCTGTTATCCCCGGAGTACCTTTTATCCGTTGAGCGACGGCGCTTCCACTTGCTACCGCCGGATCACTAAGGCCTGCTTTCGCACCTGCTCGACTTGTTGGTCTCGCAGTCAAGCTCCCTTATGCCTTTACACTCTACGCACGATTGCCGACCGTGCTGAGGGAACCTTTGCGCGCCTCCGTTACATTTTAGGAGGCGACCGCCCCAGTCAAACTGCCTGCCAGACACTGTCCGGTAGCCGGATCACGGCCTACCGTTAGAAGCCCAATACACTAAGGGTGGTATCCCAAGGGTGACTCCACGAGGACTAGCGTCCTCGCTTCCCAGTCTCCCACCTATCCTGGACAAAGTGCACCAAGCTCCAATATCAAGCTGCAGTAAAGGTTCACGGGGTCTTTCTGTCTTGTCGCGGGTAATCGGCATCTTCACCGATACTACAATTTCACCGAGTCTACGGCTGAGACAGTGCTCAAGTCGTTACGCCATTCGTGCAGGTCGGAACTTACCCGACAAGGAATTTCGCTACCTTAGGACCGTTATAGTTACGGCCGCCGTTTACCGGGGCTTAATTTCAGTGCTTCGCCTTGCGACTAACACCTCCACTTAACCTTCCGGCACCGGGCAGGCGTCAGCCCCTATACATCGTCTTTCGACTTAGCAGAGACCTGTGTTTTTGGTAAACAGTCGCTTGAGCCTAGACTCTGCGGCCCCCTCGGGCTCCAGAAGTAAATTCTTTCACCCTACTGAGGCGCCCCTTCTCCCGAAGTTACGGGGCTATTTTGCCGAGTTCCTTAGCCATAGTTCTCTCGATCGCCTTGGTATTCTCTACCTGCCCACCTGTGTCGGTTTTGGTACGGGCACACATCGAAGCTCGCTAGAGGTTTTTCTTGGCGGCAGAGGATCGGCGGCTCGCCGGCATACGCCAGCTGACATCACGCCTCAGGCTTATGTGGCCTCCGGATTTTCCTAGAGACCGCCCTACACGCTTGTCCGTGGACAACCAACGCCACGGTCCGCTTACCTTTCCGCGTCACCCCATTGCTCAAACGCTTGATGGTGGCACTGAAATATTAATCAGTTATCCATCGCCTACGCCTGTCGGCCTCGGCTTAGGACCCGGCTAACCCTGAGCTGATTAGCATTGCTCAGGAAACCTTGGGCATTCGGCGGGCGAGTTTCGCACTCGCCTTTCGTTACTCATGCCAGCATTCTCACTTCCCATGCCTCCACGGCTGGCTTACGCCGCCGCTTCACCGGCATGGGAACGCTCGCCTACCGATCCGGCGACCGAAGTCGCACGAATCCCATAGCTTCGGTACGTGACTTGAGCCCCGTTGGATTGTCGGCGCGTGAACACTTGACCAGTGAGCTATTACGCACTCTTTCAAGGAATGGCTGCTTCTAAGCCAACCTCCTGGTTGTCTGTGCACTCGCACATCCTTTCCCACTTAGCCACGATTTAGGGACCTTAGCTGATGGTCTGGGTTGTTTCCC
>CAVRJE010000023.1:0-35000 GCA_963721365.1 uncultured Actinomycetota bacterium | reverse complement strand
TCTGGGGCGGCAGCCCGTAGGCCTCCATGATCGTCCTACCCATGAGAAGGTTGAACTTCTGATCGGTCCCCCCCAGCTCGACGTCGGCCCGGACGGCCACGCTGTCGTAGCCCTGCAGCAGCGGGTACATGAACTCGAGCATGGAGATCGGCTCGTTGGCCGCGTACCGCTTGGAAAAATCGTCGCGTTCGAGCATCCGGGCCACGGTTACTGTCGACGTCAACCGCAGCACCTCATCCATGCGGAGGGGACCCAGCCAATCGCCGTTCCGGGTCAATTCGACCCTGTCCATGTCCAGGACCTTGGCGGCCTGGTCTACGTAGGTCCGGGCGTTCTCTTCGAGTTCCTCGTCGCCCAGCCGAGGGCGTGACTTGGACCTACCCGAGGGGTCGCCGACCTTGCCGGTGTAGTCGCCGATGATGAGTATTGCCTGGTGGCCGAGATCCTGGAACTGGCGCAGCTTGCGCAGCACCACGGTGTGCCCGAGATGGATGTCCGGGGCCGTCGGGTCGACTCCCAGCTTCACCCGTAGCATCCGTCCCTCGGATCGGGCCTGGAGGAGTTGCCGCAGCAGCATCTCCGCCGGCAGAACGTCGACGCTGCCGAGCAGCAACTGCTGATATTCCTCGAGTATATCGGCGGGGACTCCCGCCATATCGGCCGGGATCCCGGCCGACCCTTTCAGGCCGTCCATCAAGTACCTCCCGGCCCGGAGCATACCATGGTGATGACGGCTCTGGTGTAACATCACGGCACCATGGGGAGGGACGCACTGGCCAGCCGACCACGTACAGTCCGGCGAGGTCGCCGGGCGTTGAAGGTCGTTCTCGTCGCCCTTCTCCTCGTCGCCGCCGCTTTTCTCTCTCTGTTCGCAGGAGCGTATGTCGCCGTCGCGCGCACGTTGCCGGCCCTCGAGATCGGCGACCGCATCGCTTCGCCGCAGACCACCAAGATCTACGACGGCTCGCCCACACCCGTCCTCCTGGCCGAACTGCACGGCCTCGAGAACCGGGAGGCCCTGTCCGGCGACCAGATCCCCCTGGTGATGCGGGACGCGATAGTCGCGATAGAGGATTCGCGTTTCTACGACCACAAGGGCGTCGATTTCGTAGCCATCCTGCGGGCCGCCTGGGCGAATCTCCGGCACCGGGAGGTTGTCCAGGGCGGATCGACCATCACGCAGCAGCTCATCAAGAACGCCTTCATGACCGACGAGCAGACTCTCGACCGCAAGGTGCGCGAGGCAGCTATGGCCTACCAGCTGGAGAGCAGGTGGTCCAAGGAGAAGATCCTCAACGAGTATCTCAACGTCATCTACTTCGGCTCGGGCGCGTACGGCATCCAGGCCGCGGCCCGCTCGTACTTCGGGGTCGACGCGAAAGACCTCACCCTGGCCCAGGCGGCGCTTCTCGCCGGCCTGCCCAAGGCGCCCTCAGCGTATTCCCCCCGGCGAGACCCGGAGGCCGCGATGGCGCGGCGCGACCTGGTTCTCAACAAGATGTACCAGCAGCGCTACATCAACAGCTCGCAGCTGCAAGAGGCTCTGGAGGCCCCGCTGCAGCTGGCAGACGCAGGGACGGACGCCGGGGTCAAAGCGCCCTACTGGGTGGAACTGGTGCGAGAGCAACTGGTGGCCCGCTACGGTTCGTCGACCGTTCTCGGCGGGGGACTGCGGGTCTATACGAGCCTTGATCTGGGGATGCAGCAGGCGGCTGAAGACGCTATCGCGGCGGTGCTCGACCAGCCCGGCGATCCTTCCGCGGCGCTCGTGGCCATCGATGTCCACACAGGCCGCATGGTGGCGATGGTCGGCGGGTCGGATTTCTCCAAGCTCCAGTTCAACCTGGCGACCCAGGGCAAGCGGCGCCCCGGCTCCGCTTTCAAGCCCTTCGTGCTGGTCGCCGCGCTCCAGAGAGGCATCAGCCCGGACGCGACCTACGATTCGGGCCCCATCACCATCGATCTTCCCGGCGGGCCGTGGGAGGTCTCCTCTACGGACGAGGGTAGTCTGACCTTGGCGAAGGCTACCGCGGACTCCTCCAACGGTGCGTTCGCGCGGCTGGTGATGGAGGTCGGCGCCGATACCGTGGCCAAAACGGCGGCCGATATGGGCATCACCACACCTCTCGGGGATCAGCCGGGACCGGCCATCGCCCTGGGTGGCCTCACCGACGGAGTCAGCCCGCTGGAGATGGCGATGGCCTACGCTACGCTCGCGGGCGGCGGCGAACGCCTTTCGGCGCGGCTCCCGTTCGACCCCTCGAAGCCGAGCTCCCCCGTGACCATCGTCAGAGTCACCGACTCGGATGGGGAGGTCATCGACGAGAACGACGCCGTCCGAACGCGGGCGATCGACCCCGGCATCGCTGCGCTCGTTACCACCTGCCTGCGCGGGGTGATAACCGACGGGACCGGACGCGCGGCCGACATCGGCCGCCCGGCGGCCGGCAAGACCGGCACGACCGACGATAACCGGGATGCGTGGTTCGTAGGTTACACACCGGATCTCGTCGCCGCCGTCTGGGTCGGCTACCCGGACGAGCAGCGGGCCATGGACGACGTACACGGCGCGACGGTGACCGGAGGGACACTCCCGGCCGAGATATGGGCCCGGTTCATGAAGGTCGCGCTCGCCACCACCCCTGCCTCCGACTTCTCCGCCTCATACGCCGGGCGATGGGTGACGGTCGACGTCTGTAGCGAATCGCATCTGCCCCCCACGGAGCTGTGCCCCAAAGTCGTCAAGATGCTGTTTCGTTCCGACAAGGTGCCGTCCGATACGTGCAACATCCACGTACCCAAGGCAGTCTTCATGCCCGACGTCGTCGGGATGTCGGTCACGAAGGCAAAGCGCGTGCTCGCCGCGGCCAACCTCAAGGTCAGGACGATCCAGGACGCCACGTCCCTCAAGCCCGCGGGCATCGTGGTGAAGCAGGACGCCCCGGCTGGCAAGCCGATACTCGAAGGCAGCGAGGTCGTGCTGCGCGTCTCCGCGGGCCAGGCGACAACGGTGCCCGGACTTGCGAACCTCCCGCTCGACCAAGCGCAGGCGCTGCTCGCCGCGGCAGGTCTATCGCCGGAGATCACCCAGCAACCCGACGCCGCTCCGGCCGGGACCGTGCTTTCCCAGGACCCGGCCGCGGGGACCGTGGTGAACAAGGGCTCGATCGTGCGGATCGTCGTAAGCTCGGGCCCGGAGACGCCACCTTCGACGTAGCCCGCCTCGACAGGCGCAGCCCCTACTAGACCCGGCTGACGCGGGTGAAGCCGGAGCAGGCTATGGTCGCGACACCCTGGCGCTCGAACTGGTCGATGATGAGGTTCATCCCCAACGAGTCTGACGACACGTGGCCCGCGATGACCACCGCTATCTTCTCCTCTTTGGCCCGCTTGCGGTGATCCTCCCCCATGTGCATCCCGACGATAGTGCCGACGCCGGCCGCCGCCAGTTTGCCGAGGGAATCCACGGGGCCCGACGTGCCCCCGGTCATGTCCACCATGATCTTGCCCGTGCGCCGCTCGGCGCTGCCCTCGAAGATGGTCGGGCCCATCCCCTCGAGCACCGCCTGTCGGTATTCGGGGATGGATTTCAACATGTCCAGCAGTTCGTCGACCGTCCCGTCGGTGCCCAGCTCGTCACAGCGGGCCTGTAAGAAGGCGTTGACGCTGTTGTCGGCAGGAGTGTGGCAGCACATGTACGGGATGCCGAGGAGGCGCGCCGCTTGCACCGTCTGCTCGTTGTTGCGGGGATGAAGGGCCCGCATGATCTCGGCCATGCGGTCGCTCATGACCGCGTCCCCATAGGCGACGGATACCCCGAACTTGCGCCACACATCGGCCTGCACGCCCATGACCTCGTCGAGACGAGCAAGCGCCCGCCCTTCCGGATGGTGGGCGAACATGAGGTCGACCGGACGCCCCTTCTCCCGCAACCGGTCGGCGAGTAGCACCTCGCCGACCTCCAGGTCGATCCCCACGAGGATGCTCGACACCTCGGTCTCCGGGTCCCCGTAGAGTATCCGCGTGTCTGCGAAGGGATTGACCAGACGCTCCTGGTCGAACTCCCACCGCTTGGCCTCGGGCAGTTTCTCGAAATCCTTGCGCGCGTTGGCAAGCACCCGGCCGACGCCAGCTTCGCCTCGGGGGTCCGCCGCCATGCCCGCACGGAACGCCGCCTCATACATATCCTTGAGTCTCATGTGCACGGTCCTCCCCTTGTAGCCGACCGTCTGGTCACGCACCCACTGTCGAGCGAATAATACCGGAGCGGGAGCGTGTCGCCTCGCGAGATACCGATCCTCGTCGTGACGCCCACCTCCGGCCTTGTCCCGTCGTCCAGGACAAACAGACCCGAGGCCTTCCCAAGCGGAAGGCCGTTCAACGCAGGATGGATGCCCAGCGCTCTTCCCACGCGGCCCGGTCCGCAGAAAGGCTCAAAGGCCCGGATGAGCACCGCGGACCCGATCTCCGGCCGGTCGCACACGATGTTGAACAAGTAGTGCACGCCGTAGCTAAGAAAGACGTAGATAGTGCCGGGCGGCCCGAACATGGCGGCGTTGCGTTTCGTCGGTCCCGGCGCGGAATGTGAGGCCGGGTCCTCGACCGGCAGGTACGCCTCGACTTCAGTGAGTCTGCCCCCGCCCCGCTGCGGCGACCACAGGATCTTGCCTATGAGGTCTGGGGCCACCTCGTCCGAGGGGCGGGCGAAGAAGTCTGCGCCCAGTAAGGTGCCGCGGGGCATGCCGCCCTCCCCGGCCAGGTCGTGATGCACGGAAGCCATGCGTCATCTTAGCAGCGCCGGCGCGCCGCTCTACTGCGAGAGCCGGTCCAGTACCGCCCGGGCGAGCGCCAACTGCTCCGCCACTCGCGCAGGCGCTGTTCCCCCCGGCGATACCTTGGCTCCAACAACCCGTTCCAGATCCACCACCGGGTAGTAATCCTCGTCAAACAGCGGACTGATGCTTCGCAGTTCGTCGAGGCCCGCACCCGCCAGCGGCCTTCCGTCGGCGGACAGCAGGGCCACCAGCCTCCCGGCTACCCGGTGGGCGTCCCGGAACGGAAGCCCCTTGGCAACGAGATAGTCGGCCACGTCGGTGGCGGCGGCGTAGCCGCCTTCAGCGGCTTCACGCGCCCGCTTCCGGTCGATGGTCAGCCCCTCCACCATGGCCGTCATGGCCTGCAGGCAGAGGTCGAGCTCTTCCTTGGTCCCGAAGACGTAGAGCTTGTCCTCCTGGAGATCCTTGTTGTACGCGAGAGGAAGGCCCTTGAGCAGCCCACCCAGGCCCTGCAACCGGGCAAGGAAGCCGGATGCCTTGGCCCTGACCAGCTCTGCCCCGTCCGGATTGCGCTTCTGAGGCATGATGCTCGATCCCGAGGTCCAGGATTCCGGCAGTGCCGCCAGTCCGAACTCCTGCGTGCTCCAGAGCACCAACTCCTCGGCCAGACGGGACAGGGTAAGAGCACAGTTCGCCGAGATCGACAGGTAGGCGAAGGCCGTGTCCCGAGCAGCTACGGCGTCCATGGCGTTTGGAGACACCTGCGCGAATCCCAGTTCGGCGGCGACCATGGCACGGTCGAGCGCGTAGTTCGCACCCGCCAGCGCCCCGGCGCCGAGCGGCATCCACGAGGTGCCGACCCACCCGGCAAAGCGTTCCCAGTCCCGCTGCAGCGCAAAGAAGTAGGCCAGGAAATGGTGAGCCAGAACGACCGGCTGGGCACGCTGCAGGTGCGTGTAGCCTGGGAAGATGACATCCTCGTGCGTCTCCGCCTGGGATAGGAGTGCGGACATCAGCCGGAGGATCAGGGCCTGGTGGCCGGAGACGGCGCGCCGCAGATAGAGCTGGAGGTCCAGCGCCACCTGGTCGTTCCTGCTCCGTCCCGTGTGGACCTTCCCGCCCACCGGCCCCACGAGCTCGATCAGCCGCCGTTCGATGGCCATGTGGACGTCTTCGTCCTGGAGCGACCAGCTGAAGGTGCCCCGCTCCACCTCGCCGGCGATCGCCGCGAGCCCGGCAAGGATCGTATCGCGCTCCTCGGTGGTCAACACCCCGATAGCGCCCAACATACGGGCATGGGCCCGCGACCCCTCGATATCGAAGGGCGCGAGTACATGATCGAACGGAATGGAGGCGTTCAGACGTTCGAACAGCGGGTCCTGGCCGGCTGAGAACCTGCCGCCCCACGGCTTGTCGGTGCCGCCGCCCGGTGCGCCGGGCACGCCCCCGCCTGTCGGCCCCTCGCTCAAATCAGACCCTGGCGCTTGCGGGCCCAGACCTCGACCGGGAGTCCCCACAACTGGATGAAGCCTTTGGCGGATTCGTGGGTGAAGGTGTCGCCGGCTCCATAGGTGGCGAGCCCGGCTATGTAGAGCGAGTTCGGAGAGCGCCGCCCGACCGGTTGGCACGATCCTTTGAAGTACCGAAGGCGGACGTCCCCCGACACGTACTGCTGCGTCTCGTCGATGAAGGCCCGGAGAGCGTTCGCGAGGGGGCTGAACCACAGACCTTCGTAGATGAGCTCGGTCAGCCGCTGGTCGATGCCCGTCTTGAAGTGCTGCAGCTCGCGCGTGAGGGTCAGATCCTCCAGTTCCCGATGGGCCATGATCAGCGAGAGCGAGCCGGCCACCTCGTAGGTCTCCCTACTCTTGATGCCCACCAGTCGGTTCTCGACCATATCGATGCGGCCGAAGCCATGCGAGCCACCGATCTTGTCAAGCGTCTCCACCAGCTCCACCGGCCCCATCGCTTTCCCGTCGATGGCGATGGGGATGCCCCCCTCAAAGCTCACGATCACCTCGAGGGGCTCGTCGGGAGCATCTTTGGGATGGACGGTGAACTGGTAGGCGTCGTCAGGAGCCGCGGCCCAGGGATCCTCGAGCTCACCGCACTCGATGGCCCGGCCCCACAGGTTCTCGTCGATGGAGTACGGGTTCTTCTTGGTCAGCGGCAGCTCGATGCCCCGCTCGGCCAGGTAGTCCATGAGTTCCGGCCGGGTCATCCCCCACTCGCGAGCGGGGCCGAGCACGGTGATGGACGGGTCGAGGCACCGGATCGAGACGTCTATCCGCACCTGGTCGTTCCCCTTGGCGGTACAGCCGTGAGCGATGAACTTAGCCCCGCGCTCGTGCGCCAACTCCACCATCTTCTTCGAGATGAGCGGCCGGGACAGCGCCGAGTGGAGCGGGTACTTGCCTTCATAGAGCGCGTTGGCCTTGAGCGCCGGATAGGCGAAGTCGGTGACGAATTCCTCTTTCGCGTCGATCACCACCGAGTCGGCCGCACCCGCCGTGAGAGCCCGCACGCGCAGGCTCTCGAGGTCCTTCATCCGTCCGACGTCCACCAGGGCGCAGATGATCTCGTAGCCGAACTTCTCCTTCATGTAGGGGATGAGCGCCGAGGTGTCCAGACCACCTGAATAGGCGAGCACGCACCGTTCCTTGTCCATCAGTTTCAGCCTCCCAGTTGTTCTAGATACGCGCAGACGGCTTCTGCCGACTGTGAGTCTTTGGTCACGAGGATCAGGGTGTCGTCACCTGCCACGCACCCGAGGATCGCTTCGTGATCCAGTTCGTCGATGACCCGGCCGATGCCGGGAGCGGCTCCCGGGTCGCAGCGGACGACCAGCAGGTTCTGGGCTACCTGGATGCCGCGCCCGAACTCCTTGAGCATGCGTGAACAGGCCGTCGGGGGGTCGGGGCGTTCCTCCGAGGCGGGGACGAAGACGTAGCGGATGCGCCCCACCGCGTCCCGGCCCTTTTGCAGGCCCAACTCGCGCAGATCGCGGCTGATGGTGGCCTGCGTGACCGGACACCCGGCCGCCGCCAGTTCGTCGACCAGTTCGCGTTGGCTCGCCACCGAGCGCTCCTTAAGCACTTTCCTCAGCAGTTGTTGCCTTTGCCGCTTGTTCATCCTAGACCCAACTCAGATCGCCGCCGGAGACGATCTTCGTGCCCAGCCCGGCGTCGTCGGTCATGACCTCGAGCAGCACCGAGTGCGCAATGCGGCCGTCGATGATATGGGCGGCACCCACCCCGGCCCGCAGACTGGTCAGCACCGCCTCCAGCTTGGGGATCATGCCTTTGGAGACCTTGCCGGTCTCCATCAGGTCGACGAGGTCGCGGGCCGTGCACTCGGAGATAAGCGTGGAGTCGTCCTCGAGGTCGCTGTGCAGCCCGCTGACGTCCGTGAGGAAGATGACCTTCTCCGCCTTCAGCGCGGCCGCCAAGGCGCCGGCCACCGTGTCCGCGTTGATGTTGTAGCTCTCCCCCGCCGCTCCCGTCCCCACCGACGCGACGACCGGCACGTAGTCCGCCTCCAGGAGACCCAGCAATTGGGTATTGACCTCGGTGATCTCGCCCACCAGCCCCAGGTCGATCACGGTCCCGTCGGCGCGCCGCTTCACCAGCGGCTGGGCCTTCAGGAGCGAACCGTCGTCGCCGCACAGGCCCACCGCGGCGGCTCCTTTGCTGTTGATGAGACTGACGATCTCCTTGTTGACCTTGCCCACGAGGACCATCTTGGCCACTTCCATCGCAGCCGCGTCGGTCACGCGCAGGCCTTCAACGAACTTGACGGGCATATCGAGCCGCTTCATGTAGCTGCTGATCTCGTTGCCGCCGCCGTGGACGATGATGGGCTTGATCCCGACATAGCGCAGCAAGGCGATGTCGGTAGCGAACTCGTCCTTGAGATCGGCGGAGCTCATGGCGGCGCCGCCGTACTTGATGACCATCGTCGTGCCGCTGAACATCCGTATATACGGCAGCGACTCGAGAAGGGTCTCCACTCGTTTGCGGTATACCTCGCGCATCACGGGTCCTAGGTGTGGTACTCGGCGTTGATGGTTATGTACTCGTGGCCCATGTCGGCGAAGAACAGCTCGGCAGCCCCTGCGCCCAGCCCCAGATCGAGGGCGATGTCGATCTCCGGCAACTTCATGCCGGCGGCCATGCTCTCATGATCTACTTCGGAGACCTCGGCCGCCGCGCCCCCCTCGACGACGAGCACGTCGCAGAGATGAAGGCGGGCCCTGGGGAGAAAGCGCCCGGCCATGGCCGCGCCGGCGGAGCTTATGACCCTTCCCCAGTTGGGGTCGCCCCCATGCATGCATGTCTTCACAAGCGGCGAGTTGGCGACGGCTCGGGCCACCTTGCGCGCCTGAGCATCGTCTTCGGCCCCGAAGACCGCGAGCCGCACGATCTTCGTCGCGCCTTCGCCGTCGGCGACCATCATCAGAGCTATGCGCAGAAGCATGGCGTCAAGAGCTCCACCCAGGAGGCGCAACCCCTCTTCGCCCGGGCGTACCTGCGAGGCCCCGCTGGCGATGAACAGGACGGTGTCGTTGGTGCTCATCTCCCCGTCGACGGTCACCCTGTTGAACGATCTGTCGATCGCCTTGCCCAGAAGCGCCTGCATCTCGGCAGCCGTGACGACCGCGTCCGTCGTCACCACACAGAGCATGGTCGCCATGGCGGGCGAGATCATCCCGGCGCCTTTGGCGCAGACCCCCAAGCGCACGGTCCCCTCGGGAAGGGAGACCTCGAGGGCGCACATCTTCGGGAAGCGGTCCGTGGTCATGATCGCGTGGTCAAAGTCGGGGCCGCCGCCGGGCCTGACGGCGCCGGCCGCCTTGCGGGAGCCCGCAGCCATGAAGACCGGGTCGAGCTGCACTCCGATGATCCCCGTGGAGCCCACGGCGACGTTGGCCGCGGGCAGACCGAGCGTCTCCGCGCACGCCGTCTGCATGGCCCTAGCCACCCGCAGCCCCGGTTCCCCCGTGCACGCATTGGCGTTGCCGCTGCTCATGACCACGGCAAGAAGGCGCCCAAGGTCGGTCTCGTTGCGATTCACCACGATGGGAGCGGCGGCAAACGCGTTCGTCGTGAAGACCGCTGCCGAGGACGCGGCCTCCCGCCATTCAGGAGCGACGGCCAGCACGCCCATGTCGGGCCGTCCGCTGTCCTTGAGGCCGACCACCACCCCTCCGGCCACGAAGCCCGCCGGGTACGTCGCCCCCGGGGAGGCGCCGGCCTGGTTCTTCCAGCCGGGTCCAGCCGGGTAGCGCGACGAACCGCGACTGCAGGGGCGCCACCACGACCGGATGGTCGGGACCGCCGGTACCGCTCATACTCGCCTCCTCAGACCCGCGTCTTCGGCAAACCCGAACATTATGTTCATGTTCTGCACCGCCTGTCCCGACGCGCCTTTCACCAGGTTGTCTATGACGCTGAATATCTTCACCAGGCCGGCCTCGCTATCCTCCCGGACGGTGAGCCGGCAGAAGTTCGTGCGGGCCACCTCTGCCAGGCCGGGAACCTGGTCGCTCACTTCCACGAATGGCTCGTTGTTGTAGAACGCCCGGAATCGCTCCAGCCAGGAGTCGGTCCCCGCCAGGCCGTTGCGCGGCCGGAAGTACATCGTGCTGAGGATGCCCCTGTCCACCGGCAGCAGGTGAGGAGTGAACGAAACAGCAAGAGGAGCGCCGGCCGCAGCAGCCAGTTCCTGGACCATCTCGGCAGTGTGCCGGTGACCGATCTCGCTGTATGCGCGGAAGTTCTCGTCCACCGCGCAGAAGTGGGTCTTGTCCGACGGCGTGCGGCCCGCGCCCGACACGCCGGACTTGGAATCCACTATGACGCCGCCCTGGTCGATATCGCTCGCCACCGGCAACAGTCCGAGGATCATGCTGGTAGGGTAGCAACCGGGGTTCGCGACGATGCGTGCCGCAGCGATGGCTTCCCGGTAGACCTCCGGGAGGCCGAACACCGCCTCGGCGACCAGATCGGGGCGCGGATGGGTAAAGCCGTACCAGCGCTCGTACCCGGCGGGGTCCTTCAGCCGGTAGTCCGCGCTCAGATCGACCACCCGGCAACCGCTGGTCCACGAGTTCGGCCACCACTGCATACGCCTCACCGTGCGGATAGCACACGAAGGCCACGTCGGCCTCACCGGCGGCCTCGGCTGAATAGGCGGCGTAACTGCCCTGCACCCGCAAGTGAGGAAAGACACCCTCTACGCGTGATCCGGCGTAGGTCTTAGAGGTGAGGGCGCCGAGTCGGACCTCGGGATGCTCCGCCAATATGTCGGTCAGTACGGCGCCCGTGTACCCGGTCGCCCCGACGATGCTCGCAGTGATCACGCTCGTACCTTTCGGATGTTGCCCCACGAGTGTGTGAATATACACATCCGTGCAAAGTCATGCAAGACGCAGCATCACGGCCGCTGTGTGCCGGCGAGGCGCCGCCTTGGGTGGCCTAGGCTCGGAGTTCGGCTCCCAATTCGACCGAGATCTTCTCCAGCATCTCCCGGCGCAGCCCGTTCACCTCGTCCTCGCTGAGGGTCCGGTCGGCGGCGCGGAAGCTGAGGCGAAGAGCCAAGCTCTTCTTGCCCTCCGCCACCTGGGCCCCTTCATACACGTCGAACACCCTGATGTCTTCCAACAACTCGCCACCGGCGGCGCGTAGCGACGCGACCACCGCTGCCGCCGGCACCGCGGCGCCGACGACCAGGGCGAAATCCTGCTCCACCACAGGGAAAGCCAGCAGGTCGCGGAACATGAGAACGTCGGTCGAAGCCGCCACGATCGGCCCGAGGTCGAGTTCGGCAGCCACTGCCGGCCCCTTCAGATCGTATGCCTGCAGGACCAGCGGGTGCACCTCCCCGATCCAGCCGACGATATGGCCGCCGGCGGTGGCGACGGACGCGCTCTTTCCCGGATGGAGAAAGGACTCGTTGTTGGCGGCCTCCACGGTGGGACGGCTGAAGACGAGCGAGGCATGCAGCCCGGCCGAGATCCGCTCCACCAGGCCCTTTGCCAGGAAGTAGTCCACTGCGGCACCTGAACGCAGCCAGGAGTCCTCATCCCAGCGCCCGGCAATCAGGATCCCCGCGCGGGTGGGTTCGGCCGGCAGCGGAGACCCCGACGGCAGGAAGACTTTCCCGATTTCGAAGATGCGCACCCGCTCCTCACGGACCGAGGCGTTCTTGCGGGCGGTCTCGAGCAACCCCGGCAGCAGCGTCGTCCGCATGAAAGCCTGATCCAGGCTCAGAGGGTTGGCAACGCGCACCATCTCCCGACGCCGGTCATCCACCCCCAGGCGGAGGACTTCCGGCCATTTGTCGTCGCCGAAACTGTAGTTGATCACCTGGGTGAGGCCCGCCCCTACGAGCAGATCCTCAACGAGCCTCCTGGCAGTCTGAGCCCGGTCGAGGCCGCCTCTCCCCACCCGCCTTGGGGGCAACGTCGACGGGATACGGTCGAGGCCGTAAACCCTGGCCACCTCTTCGATGAGATCGATCTCCCGGATCAGATCAGCGCGGAAGCTCGGAATATCGACGAGCAGATCGGGACCCTCCGCGCCGACGAAGCATCCCAGCCGGGCGAGGATCCCCGCGATCTCACCGGCGGGGACGTCGGTGCCCAGGACCCCGGCCACCCGCTCGGGGCGCAGCTTCAAGACGGTCTGCGGACGCGGTTCCGTGCGCACGTCGATGGTAGCCACCGACACCTCTCCCCCGCACAACTCCACGAACAGCTTGCAGGCCATGTCGAGAGCGAGCGGGATCATCTCCGGGTCGAGCCCCTTCTCGTAGCGAGTCGATGCCTCGGAACGCAACCCCAGGGCCCCGGAGGTACGCATGATCGAGGGGCCGGAGAAGTTCGCGCCCTCGAGGAGTATGTCGGTGGTGGCGTCGGTGATCTCGCTATCGAGACCGCCCATGATGCCTGCGATCACCGAAGCCCTCTCGGCGTCGGCGATGACCAGCATGTCCTCGGTCAACGTCCTGAGCTCGCCGTCGAGCGTGACGATAGTCTCCCCCGGCGCCGCTCTCCGGACGATGATCTGTTTCCCGCGGATAGTCCGCAGGTCGAAGGCGTGGAGGGGTTGCCCAAGCGTCCAGAGCACGTAGTTGGTGACGTCCACGACGTTGCTGATGGGTCTCATGCCCGCGTGAGCGAGCTGAGCCTTGAGCCAGAGGGGCGATTCGCCCACCTTGACGCCCCGGATCACACGCGCAGCATAGCGGGGGCACAGGTCGGGATCGCGCACCTCGATGGATATGTCGCGATCGACGGTCCGGTCGCCCCAGGGATGCCGGAACTCGAGGTCTTCATCGAACGGCGCTTGGGTGATGGCTGCGATCTCCCGGGCCAAGCCGCGCACCGAAAGGCAGTCGGGCCTGTTGGGGGTCACCTCCACTTCGAGCACCTGGTCGGAGATGGGGAAATACTCGCTCAGAAGCCGTCCTGCCACCCACTCCTGGGGCAGCACCATAGTCCCGGGGCTCTTGGCCGCCAGGCCGATCTCGGCTTCGGACATGATCATGCCTGAAGATACGACGCCCCGCAGCTTCGCCTCGCGGATGCGGGTGCCGTCCGGCATCACACCACCGGGAAGGACCACCGCCACCGTCTGTCCTGCCGCCACGTTCGGGGCCCCGCACACGATAGTGCGCGGCGACGCCTCGCCGGCGTCGACCAGACACACCGACAACTTGTCGGCATCGGGATGGCGGCGGCACTCGAGGACTTTGCCGACGACGAAATGCTCAAGATTCGCTCCGCCCGCTATTCCGACCCGGGCCACCCGCTCCACCTCGGTGCCGGTCAGGGCCAGGCGGGAAGCGATCTCGTCGACCTCCACCTCTATGGGCACGAACTCTTTGAGCCAGGACAAGGGCGCTTTCATAGTGGCTCCCGGTCAGAACTGGCGCAGGAAGCGCAGGTCGTTCTCGAAGAAGAGACGAAGGTCGTTGACGCCGTGTTTGAGCATGGCGATGCGTTCGATACCCATGCCGAAGGCGAAGCCGGTGTAGACCTCAGGGTCGTAGCCGACGAACTCGAAGACATTGGGATCGACCATGCCGGAACCCAGGATCTCCAGCCAGCCGCTCTTCTTGCACAGCCGGCACCCCTCACCGTCGCACATGATGCATGACACATCGACTTCGACCGACGGTTCGGTGAAGGGAAAGAAGTGCGGGCGGAGACGGACCTTGCGGTCTGTGCCGAACATCGCGCGAACGAACGTCTCCAGCGTTCCCTTGAGATCCGCCAGCGTGATCCCCTCGTCCACCACGAGACCTTCGACCTGGTGGAACATGGGCGTATGGGTGGCGTCTGAGTCGCGGCGGTATGCCTTGCCGGGGACGATGATGTGGACCGGGGGCCGCTGCTTCTCCATGGCGCGCACCTGCATGGGCGAGGTATGGGTGCGCAGCAAGACACCCTCAGAAACGAAGAACGTATCGTGGAGCGAGCGGGCCGGATGATCGGCAGGAGTGTTCAGGGCTTCGAAGTTGTAGTACTCGGTCTCGACTTCGGGCCCTTCGGCTATCTCGTAGCCCATACCGATGAAGATGTCCTCGATCTCCCGCTGAGTCTGGGTGATGAGATGGAGACGCCCCAGCTGCGACGGCCAACCGGGAAGGGTGACATCGATACGGTCGCGATCGAGCGCGGAGGCCAGCTCCTGGGACTCCAGATCGGCCTTGCGCTCGTCCAAGGCGGACTCGAGGACCTTGCGGATGAGATTGCCCACCCTGCCCACCTCGGGCCTCTGTTCCGGCGGAAGCTCGGGGATACTGCGGAGAAGCAAGCACGAGATCCGCTTTCCGGCCCAGGAAGCGCACGCGGACGGCCTCGAGAGAGGCGAGATCGGATGCGGACGCGATCGCCGCCGCCCCTTCGGTATAGATCGTCCGCAGATCGGGACGCGACACCTGCGCAAGGATAGGATCGTCTGTGCTTATGGCTCCTCCTTCCAAGCGGACAATCCTAACCGACCCCAGCCCTATTTGCCACCGGTGCCAGGGCCGCTCGCGCCATCCGGAGCGGCCGCCTGCGCGCCATCGGCCGATGCCCGTGAACGGCTGAGTTCGTAGGCCAGGACGGTGCCGGCCATGGCGACGTTGAGCGAGTCGAAACTGCGCTGCGGTATCGTCACCCTCCCCGCGTGCTCCCAACGCGCGGACGGGCCGCTGCGCTCGCTTCCCAGCACGACGACCAGGCCGCCGGCGCCGGATACCTCACGCACGTCCACGCCCTTCGCCGGGTCGGCGACGAGCACACGCGGCACCTGCTCTCCGCGCCCAGCCGACGCCGAGATCCGCGCCTCCAGATCCCCGGCCTCCACGTCGGTGACCACGGTCAGCGAGAACTGGGCGCCCATTCCTCCGCGCAATGCCTTGGGGCTGTAGGGATCGGCGGTGCCCGGCGAGCAGATCACTCCGGCAAGCCCGAACGCGACAGCGCTGCGCACAAGGGTGCCCACGTTGCCCGGATCGCCGACGGAGTCGAGAAAGAAGACCAGGTCGCGGCCCAGATCCAACTCGCTCAGGTGACGGACTGGCTGCGCGACGATGAAGATGACGTCGGAGGAACCGCCGAGGGAACTGGCGTGGTCCAGGGTGTCCTGATCGCACACGCCGATGTTGAGAGTGTCACCGGCCCCTCGCGGCCCTGCTGAGCCCGCGGCGCCGGTGGAGGCGGCCGCTCGCTCCCTAAGCCCGGCCGGTATCTCGGAGAGAAGCTCGCGGCGAACGAGGATCTCCCGCACGTCGGCGCCGCCCGCCACCGCGGCGAGGAGAAGGTCCATACCCTCGCCGACCAGAAACCCCCGGTCGCGGCGGTACTTCTTCTGCAGCAGCTTGCGCGCCAGTTTGACGGTGTGGTTCTGGCGCCCGGCGATCTCGCGGATCATGGGGCGTGGCCGCCGTTAGGCGGCTCCGAGCGCCTCTTTGGCCCGAGCGGCCATCTGCGCGAACACTTCGGGCTCGCGCACGGCCAAGTCGGCCAGGATTTTGCGATCGACGTCGATATGCGCTTCTTTCAACCCGTGGATGAGCTGGTTGTAGCTCAGGCCGTGCTCGCGCGCCCCGGCGTTGATGCGGATGATCCACAGCCGGCGGAACTCGCGCTTGCGGACCCTGCGGTCGCGATACGCGTAGGTGCCGGACTTGATGCCCTGCTCTTTGGCCCTCCGGTAGGAGGACTTCTTGAGACCCCAGTAGCCCTTGGCCTCTTCGAGGACCTTGCGGCGCTTCTTGTGGGCGCTGACACTTCTCTTAACTCTGGGCATGGCTCTCTCCTCTTACAGGCCCAGAAGGCCCCGAAGCCGGCTGGTGTCTTGGGCGTCTAGCACGGTGCTCTTGCGCAACTTGCGCTTCTTGTTGGCCGACTTCTTGGTCAGCAGGTGGCTGCCCATCGCCCGACGGCGCATCAACTTGCCGGTGCCGGTCACCTTGATCCGCTTCTTGGCGCCTTTATGAGTCTTGTTCTTTGCCATGTGGTTCCCTTATCAGTTACGCCTCGGGGCCAGCATCATAACCATGTTCCTGCCGTCGAGACTGGGTTCGGACTCTACCTCGCCGACATCCGCCAGGTCCTCGGCCATGCGGCGGAGCAGTCTCTCGCCGAGGTGCGGGTGGACCAACTCCCTCCCCCGAAACATGATCGTCAGCTTGACCTTGTCTCCATGCGTGAGAAAGCGCTGGACGTGCCCCTTCTTCGTGTCGAAATCGTGGTCGTCGATCTTGGGGCGCAGCTTGATCTCTTTGATGCTGATCGTCGTCTGCCGCTTGCGCGCTTCCTTCGCCTTCTGCTCTTGCTCGTACCTGTACTTGCCGTAGTCCATCACCTTGCAGACCGGCGGAGCGGCCATGGGGGCCACCTCGACCAGGTCGAGATTCAATCTGTCGGCGAAAGCGAGCGCTTCTGGAACGCTCACGATACCGACCTGCTCGCCGTCCGGCCCGATGAGTCGGACCGCGTCTGCACGGATCTTCTCGTTGATGCGAACTATATCGGCTATGTTCCCCTGCACCTCCCCCGGTGCTACCGGTTAGTTGCCACCCTTACCACGCAAAAAAAGCGGTGCCACCACCGCTCTCCCATGCCGGAACCCGGCTACCTGAGCCGGCCGGTTCTTCTATGGTTGACCTCCGTACCACAAATAGGCGCGGGGTGGGAAGGGTGGCTTCCTCTTTATTTGACGGCGTAGTATAGCCTATTGCCCGATGTGACTCAAGAACAAGCCGAGTCGGGCAGACTGCACGCGTCGGCGATGACTGTGGCGGCCTGGGCCAGGGCCAGTGTCTGCGTATCCTTGCTGCCCCTGGTCCTGATGGTCACCGTTCCCTGCTCTACCTCGCGGTCGCCCACGACCAGCATGTAAGGCACCTTGCCGACCTCGCCGTCGCGGATCTTCCTGCCTACCGACTCTGGCCGTAGGTCGGCGTCGGCCCTCAGCCCCGCGCACATCAGCGCGCTCTTGACATCGGTCGCGTAGCCGGCGTGGCGGTCGGCCACGGGTACGACGGTGGCCTGAACGGGCGCCAACCACGCGGGCAGAGCGCCGCCATAGTGCTCGATGAGGATGGCCAGGAACCGCTCGATACTCCCCAGCACCGTTCGGTGGATCATCACCGGACGGTGGCGCTGGTTGTCCTCCCCTACGTAGTCCACGTCGAGCCTCTCGGGCATGGCGAAATCCACCTGGCAGGTAGCGCACTGCCAGGTGCGCCCCATGACATCCTCGATGTGGAAGTCGATCTTCGGACCGTAGAACGCGCCGTCCCCGGGGTTGAGGACGTAGGGCAGTTCCGCGCGCTCGAGCGCCTTCGCGAGGGCGCCCTCGGCCCTCTGCCACATCTCGGCGCTGCCGATGGATTTCTCCGGGCGGGTGGAAAGCTCCACGTGGACCCGATCGAAGCCGAACGTGCGGTACATCCGCCGGACCAACTCGATAACGCCCAGAACCTCCTCCTCCACCTGCTCGGGGAGGCAATAGATGTGGGCGTCATCTTGCGTGAACATGCGCACCCTGAACAGCCCGCTCAGCACCCCGGACATCTCGTGCCGGTGGACCAGGCCGAGTTCGGCATAGCGCAGCGGAAGGTCGCGATAAGAGTGCTGCTCGCTCTTATAGATGAGGATGCCGCCGGGGCAGTTCATGGGCTTGATGGCGAAATCGACGTCGTCGATCCGGGTGAAGTACATGTTGTCCTTGTAGTTGTCCCAGTGACCGGAGCGTTCCCACAGGGTCCGCTCGAGCATGATGGGGGTCTTGGTCTCCTCGTAGCCGGCCAGGACGTGCTCGCGGCGCCAGTAGTCGAGGAGGGCGTTGATCACCCGCATCCCCTTTGGGTGAAAGAAGGGGAAGCCCGGCCCTTCGTCGTGGAAGCTGAACAGCCCCAGCTCCCGGCCTAGCTTGCGATGGTCCCGCTGCCGCGCCATCTCGAGACGCTGCAGGTATTCGTCGAGCTCCTTCCTCGTGGGGAAGGCGGTGCCGTATATGCGGGTGAGCATAGGGTTGTCGCTCTTGCCGCGCCAGTAGGCACCGGCCACCGAGAGCAGACCGACGGCGCCTATCTTCGCGGTATCGGGGACGTGCGGCCCCCGGCACAGGTCGAGGAAGCCCCCGACCCGGTAGGTGCTGATGACGGCGTCGGGAGCCAGATCGCGGATCAATTCCAGCTTGTACGGCTCGTCGGCAAAGAGGACTTCGGCTTCCTCTTTGGTCACCTCGCGCCGCTCGAACGACTCGTCTTCGGCGACCAGTCTCTCCATCTCGGCGGTGAGCTTGGCCAGATCGTCCTCCCCCACCGGCTCCGGGAAATCGAAGTCGTAGTAGAAGCCGTCCTTGATGGAGGGGCCGATCGCCACCTTGGTACCCGGGAAGAGCCGGGTGGCGGCTTCCGCAAGAATGTGCGCCGCGGAGTGGCGGATCACATCCAGGCCTTCGGCTGACGACGCGGTAAGGATGCTCACCTGGTCACCCTCGACGAGAGGGGTGGCGAGGTCCACGACTCTCTCCCCCACCCGCGCGGCTATCGCCGCTTTCGCCAGACGCGGCCCTATCGCGGCCGCGACGTCCGCCGCCGTAGCCCCGTCGGCGACCGCCATTTCCGATCCATCAGGCAACAGTATCTTCAAGTGGTCCTCTCAAGTCGCAAGGTCGGATCGGGCCGTCCGATTTCCTCCAAGTAGTCTAGCTCAGACGGGTGGGCCAGCAAAGGAACGCGGACCTGTTTCGGCCGGCTACTACGCTTAGGGAATCGGAGAACCGGGAACATCGTCATAGAGCAAGGCCAGCTTCCCCTGGGAGAGTCCATGATGCATGAAGAAGAGTCCGCCGAGAAGTCCCTGGACTGCATCGGCCTGTTCTGCCCTGAGCCGCTGTTTCAGACCCGCGAGGCCATGGACGGTCTCAGCGTCGGCGACATCCTCGAAGTACTTGCGGACGACCCGGCTGCTGAAGAAGACCTCACGAGGTTCGCCAAGCGGGCGGGCCACGAGGTCGTCCTGATAGAGGATCGGGGTGACTACAAACGGTTCTTGATACGCAAAGGCCGCTAGGAGGCGAGCACCATGAAAGACGAGAATGCCATTCTGTACGTGCAGACCAGCAACGATCCCGCGCGGCAGTACTCCCCGCTGGTACTCGCGCAGTCGGCGAAAGCAATGGACCTGAAGCCCACGGTCTACTACCTGGGCATGGGTCTGCTCATCTTGCGACCCGGAGAGGCCGAGAAGATCCAGCTCGGTTCGTTCCCGAGCGTGCGTGAGATGCTCGACAAGACCATGGCCATGGGCATCCCCATTCTGGTCTGCGAGGCGTCGAAGCAGATGCTCGGGTGGGACAAGCGTCGAGCTCATCGAGGGTGTGAAGATCGTGGGCGCGGCGACCCTGAACGATCTCGCGCTCGATGCCGGCGCGACCATGTGGTTCTAGGCGGTCCGTACCGTGGCGCCCCCACCGGAACGATGAGGTGTACCTGGACTATCAGTCGGCCCGACCGGTCGACCCCCGGGTCGTCGAGGCCATGCTGCCCTACTTCACGGAACGCTTCGGCAACCCAGCCTCCCTGCACGCCCGCGGGTGACCGCGCCACCGCGGCGCTCGAGGAGAGCCGGGCCGCCGTCGCCGACTTCCTCGGCGCGGCGCCCGACGAGATCGTCTTCACGTCGGGCGCCACCGAGTCGAACAACCTGGCGCTCATCGGCTACGCGAGTCGAAACAAGCGATCCGGCGACCACGTGGTGATCTCCGAGGTCGAGCACATCTCCCTGCACAACATCGGCAAGTACCTGGAGAAGGAAGGCTTCCGGGTCACCAAGGTGCCTCCCGACCAGTTCGGGCGGATCAATCCCGACAAGCTCCGCTCCCGCATCACCGACGACACGATCCTCGTCTCCGTGGGCTGGGCCAGCAATGAGATCGGGACCGTGCAACCGATCCCCGCCATCGCCGAGATGCTCAACGGCACCGGCGTGGCGTTGCACGTGGACGCCGTCGCGGCCGAAGGTCAGCTGCCCATCGACATGGCCACCGTGCCCGTCGACCTGCTGACGATCTCGAGCAACGACATCTACGGTCCTCCCGGGCTCGGGGCGCTCTACGTACGCAATGGGGTCCGGCTGGCTCCGGTTACCATGGGCGGCGGTCAAGAGCGCGGGCTCCGGTCGGGCACCGAGAACATGCCGGCCATAGTGGGCATGGCCGCCGCCGCCCGCATCGCCGCCGAGGAGCTGGCCACCGAGGCGCCGCGGCTCGCCGCCATGCGCGACCGGCTCATCAAGCGCGGTGCTCTCCACCATACCCGACTCCCACCTGAACGGCCATCCGATCAGACCGCCTGCCCAACAACGCCCACTTCCGCTTCGAAGGCATCGAAGGCGAATCCCTTGTCTTGTCCCTGAAAGACGAAGGGATAGCGGCATCCACCGGGTCGGCCTGCTCTTCGAAGACCCTCGAGCCGTCCCATACCCTCATCTCGTGCGGGCTGCTCCACGAAGAAGCTCACGGCTCGCTCGAATTCACCTTCGGACGGTACAGTCGCGACTCAGATGTCGACCGCGTCATGAGTGTCCTGCCCGGGATCGTCAGAGCGCCTGCGGCAGATATCGCCGCTCTACAAGACAGTCTAAGGAGCGCCTCATGAAATCAACGCAATACTCCGAGAAGACTCTCGATCACTTCCGGAACCCCCGCAATGTGGGCACTCTTGAGGGCGATGACGTCGCCGTGGGCCGAGTCGGCAACCCCGTCTGCGGCGACCTCATGGAGATGTACGTCCGCGTGAAAGACGACCGGATCGACGACATCAAGTTCCAGACCTTCGGCTGCGGCTCGGCCGTCGCCACCTCCAGCATGATCACCGAGCTCGTCATGGGCAAGACGCTCGACGAGGCGCTGGAGGTCACCCGAGCCGACGTCGCGGACGCCCTTGACGGTCTGCCGCCGATCAAGATGCATTGCTCGAACCTCGCGGCCGACGCGCTGCACGACGCCATCAAGAACTGGCGCTCCGGCACACGCCTCGAACCGCTCGGCGCAGAAGAGATAGCCGCCGCGGGATCGGGTTGCGGCACCCGCGAGGCTACGGTCATCCAGGGAGTCGCGGAGTACGCCGGCAAGGGAGTCTACGACACTGTCGATGACGTCTCGGCTCCTCGCCGACAAACGCGTGCTCGTGGTCGACAAGGGAGTCCCTTCGGCCCGGCTTGCCCTCGCGCTCACCGGCGTCACCCCGCGAGTCATCTTCGTCACCGAGCTTGAGACACTCGGCCTCCCCGACGAGGTGGCGGCCGCAGGTCAAGCGCTCCGACGTCAAGGTGCTCTTCCGCTCCCGGCTGCTTGCCGTGCGCGGCGAGGGCGAGGTCGAAAAGGTGCTCATCCGCGATCTGGACGAAGACGACGAGTACGAGCTGTTCGTCGACGCGGTGGTCCTGCTGGGAAACTGATCTCAGTCGCGTCGCGAACCGGCCCCGTTGAGTGGGCGCTACTGGATTTGAACCAGTGGCCTCTTCCGTGTCAAGGAAGCGCTCTCCCCCTGAGCTAAGCGCCCGTCAGGGCCGTCATTCTACAGCCGGGTCAGACGGCTGGCAAGGGCGGGCATCGCCGGCGGCCAGTCGTCCCGCGGCCTCGTCATACCTCTCGACAGAGAAGGCTCCGGCAGGCCCGTCGCCAACGCGGCGCTTGGGTTGTAGAGTGTGGGCAGACGCGTCGAGTCAGGGAGCGGGACATGAAGTGGGAATACCGAACGGTTGTCTTTTATGCCAAAGCGCAAGAACCCGAGACACGGGAGTATCTGCGATCGATATGGCCGGGTTGGGAGCCCCCGCGATCGGCTCCTCAAGCACTGATCCCCAAGCTTAACGAGATCGGCAGCCGGGGTTGGGAGTTGGTCAGCATCCAGCCGGTGTATATCGACGAAGACGCCAACGTACTGGTGCACGGAGGCCCAAACCCCGCCACGGACGACGCGATCACTGGGATGATCAAGGCCAGGGCACGGATACCCACGTCAAGCCCGGGCCAGGAGCCCACCCGATACACGAACGCCTATTTCTGCGCCTTCAAACGCCCGATCGAGGAGGCGACGACTGGAGTCGAACCGGTGTAGCGGGTCTCGCAGGCCCTATGGGGCCTTCCGGCGCCTCGCTCAGTAGTTCTGAACAAACACGAGGCCGCATAGCAGGGCCAGGGACCAGCCGGCCACGAACACCGCTTGGCCAGCAATGTTTCTCGCGTCACGCTTCCCTACTGCCATGAGCAGGCCGGCGACGATCGCCAGCAACACAACCAGCGCTCGAACCTCGTTCCACATACTCACGATCCTCCTTCCGATCGACGAGCCCACGCTCGAGAGCCGCCACTCCGCCACCTTCTCCTGGATAGTTTTCGGCATCTCCCAAGGAGGTCTTGAATCACCCCGCAGCTGGCAAAGCTTGCCAGCACCAGTCCGGAGGACGCACTACCGGGCTTGATGGCCGCAAGAGCGGCTGCGACGCTACGGGGCGGCGAATACGACTTTGATTTGATTCAAGGGAACAGCCCACGCTGCCGACAGGAGAGGTGCTGCTCGCCTCTGGTCATTGACGTGATGCGCGAAGGGGAAGCGAAATGTTGGGGCTGATTTTGGTCGTCTTCCTTGTGCTGTCGCTTCTGGTTGTCATCCCTCACTGGCAGTATCGCGCCGACGGGGTCATCTACGGTTCGGGCATTGGCCTGTTCGTCCTCCTCATAGTCGTAGCCATGCTTTGGGGATTCGGGGTCATCTGACCGCTTGAGCGGCGAGCCGGCTACCCGGACCTCATTGCACCTGCTTGCCCGTCTTGTCGATGGTGATCTCCACACCGCCAAGACTGACATCCGCTGTCCCGTCCTCGGAGAAATCCCCCGCATCGTCGTATTGCGGCTGGATCACGAACTTGCCGGTCGTGTCGATGAAGCCCCACTTGCCGTTGGTCTGAGCGGCCGCCAAACCTTGGTTGAAGTGCCACCCATTCTCAAACTGGGCCGGGATGGCCCAAGCTCCGGTCTTATCACCCCGGCCCATTCCTGCGGCCGCAGCGGGCAAAGAAGCTACGCGCCCCCGGCTAGGTCGTTCCCGCAGGCGGCTACCCGGAGCTCGCGCAGCAGCTCCGCGAATCTCGTAGGCGTGTAGTGCGCGTTGAGGCCGCTGGTATTCGGAAGCAGCCAGACGCGCGAACCTCCGATTGTCTCCTCCTGAAGTCCCAGCAACACCTTCCGCCGACCGAACGCAGTGGCGTAGGCGCCGATTCCCACGAAGGCCGTCCACCGGGGCGAGTAGCGGGCCACCTTGTCTTCGAGTGTGACCTTCCCGCGGCGCAGCTCCTCGGCCGAGAGCTCAGATGCTGCCGCCGTCGCCCGGGACACGAGGTTGGTGATCCCCATTCCCCAGACTGGTAGCTCGCCGTCTTCATCCGGACGGAGCAAGCGGGGAGTGAAGCCGGCCTCGTGCAAGGCGGGCCAGAAGCGGTTGCCCGGTCCGGCGAAGTGATGACCAACGGCAGCCGAGTAGAGCCCCGGATTGATGCCGACAAACAGCAAGACCAATCCGGGACCGACCACGTCGGGAACGGTGCTTCCGACCGCGGCCTGTAGCTCAGCCCGTGTGGGTCTTCGCACCATTTCCGGTATCAGACAAGCGCGATGACCCTGGCCGGGGCGGAATCGGCCTTTAGTTTGACGGGAAGGGCCATGATATGGCACCGCTTTCCGGTCACCTCGTCGATCTGTCCTCCCAGATTCTCTATCAGCAGTATCTCGTTCTCTATGAGGCAGACTCGATGCAGGGGATGATCCCAGTGGTCTTGCTCGCTTCCCGGTTCCACGCAGATCGTGTCCATACCGATCATCTTGATCTTCTTTTCCAGCAGGAACCTCTCCACGGCGACTCCGTCCAGTCCGGGGTGCAAGGTGCCATACTCCTTGGTCCCGAATCGTTTGTGCCGGCCTGTATTGATGATAAGGATGTCGCCTTCCTCGATCTTGGGCTCCGCCTTTTCGAGGTCCTGTCCCGTGATGGGCGTGCAGTCCTCCAGATGCCTGAAATCAAGCACAACGCCCGGCCCCATGAAGGCGTCGAGCGGGAAGTGGTCGATTCTCTTTCCCTGCTTGTTGAAGTGCCAGGTCCCGTCGACATGCGTTCCCGTGTGGGTCGTGATCTGCACGTCGTGATAGATAGGCCATCCCGGCGCGGGTCCCCTGCCCCCACCACACATGGGGGGCACCCCCTCGGCCATGTCGTGTCGTTCGACCAGTGTCCGCGCGCCTGCCGCCTCCTCCGCCGGATGCATCCTTTGCTCTAGTGAACTGTCATGGCCAAGGCGCTCGCTCGCGAGTCACCGGTCGTCGAAAGCGCGCGCAGTAGGCGCAGCGTGGCAGCTACAGTCTGGCTCTGCTGGTCTTCACGACTGATCGAGGCGACTCCGTCCCCGCGTTGTTCTCCATACCAGCCGAACTGAGCGTGGTTGCCGCCGTCGACGATCACGAACTCGGTGCCCGCGGGCAACAGCGGCGTCGTACGAACGATGTCATCTGGAGTCGCCAGGCCGTCATTGGTCGCCGACACCGACGCCACGGAGCCTTCCCAGGTGGAGAGATCGTCGCCGGACGAAGGATAGGCCGCCCATAGTAGGAGGCCGTCCACCGCTGCGGTATCCGAGGCCACGAAAGCCGCGGCCATGGCTCCACCCAGTGAGTGGCCGCCCACAGCCCACCGGCGGATCTCAGGGAAGTCCGCGATGACGTCCGCAGCCCGATCGGAGTCCAGCACGGCCAGGTTGAGAGGCATGGGCGCTATCACGACCAAGAAGCCCTGCGCAGCCAGGGCGCGCATGGCAGGAGCGTAGGACACCGGGTCGATACGGGCCCCAGGATAGAAGACGAGACCCACGGTCGCAGTCGTCTCGTTCGGGCGAAACACGATCACATCGTCCTGGACGACCGTCACGTGCCCGTCCGTCACCATGGCCGCGACCGCCTCGGGCATCGGCCCCATGGGAGTCTCCGCCCAGATCACGAGACCGAGAGCGACCGCCACCGCCACTACGCCAAGCGCGACCAACACGCACAGCCACCATCTGCGCCTCATCTGGAAGACGTGCTGGCTGTACTATCTGTAGGCTGGCCCACAGCGGACCGGCCGAGAGTGTCGTCCTCACTGGTCGGTTCCGACTCGGTCGCCGGCTGTTCCAGTTCGGCCTTGGCATCCTCCCAGTACTGCTCGGACCAACCCATTTCCGCGGTCTCCTTCGCGTGCTCACAGCTGAGGTGCTTGTCGAACAGCATACCGGAAATGGTGTCGGCTCGATTTACGGGCAGGGCTGCCAATCGTGCCGACCTTTGACTGGTTTGACCTGGCGCCTGGGTGGGCACAGAGTAGGGCGCGTGCCTGTCGTCGACGGGGAGGAACGAAGACCATGAACGCTTCCGACCATCTCATCAACACGATCATCGTCAATGGGACCGGCAAGGTGACCACGCTACCCGACGAGGCGACCATCCAGGTCACCGTGGAGAACGACGGGGCGACGGCAGCCGAGGCCCTCGACGCGAACTCAAAGGACATGCAGAGAGTCCTTGACCGGCTGAAAGCAGAGGGCATTGCCGATAGCGCCATCGAGACCGCCAACGTGGTCGTGTATCCCAATCGCTACTACGACCAACAGTCAGGTCAGGAGAAGACGACGGGCTATCGGGCGCAGAACACGGTCACCGTGACCTTCAGTGATCTCTCGCTCATCGGAGAGGTGTACGCCGCCATGACCGAAGCCGGGGCGGATAGCGTTTCCGGCCCAAGTTGGCAGCTTTCTGAGGACAACCCTGCGGTCACTGCCGCCTTGACAAGAGCGATCGCCAACGCCAGGGTCAAAGCGGAGGCCATCGCAGCCGACCAAGAGGTACGGCTTGGAGAGGCTCTCAGCATAAGTGAGAGCTCGATGTCGCAACCCTATCTCGGGTATTCCGAAAAGGCGGCAGCTGGAATGCGCACCGACTCCTCGGTCACGCCGCCGCCCATCAGTCCGGAGAACATGGAGGTCATCTGCAAGCGTGACGGTGACCTACCGGATGAGCCGATAGCCGGTCGCTCACGGGAATCCCCGGACCGAGGGGGCCCTGCCAAGGTTTCGGGCTACGGCCCTGAAGGTATCTTCCGGATAACAACGCGGGAAGGAGCACCCATGTCCGTTGCACGTATCACCGAAGTGAAGTCCTCGTCCACGGTGAGCTTTGACGATGCCATCAGGTCAGGCGTCGCGCGCGCCCACAAGACGCTGAAGAATGTCAAATCCGCCTGGATCTGGAACCAGGAGGTGACGTTGGACGATGAGGGCAACATCGCGGAATACCGCGTTCACATGAAGGTCACCTTTGTCCTGGAAGACTGATCGCCGGGTGCTGCCTACGCCCTCCTCATATGCGAATAGCCGACGAGGTGCGGGAATAGCCCACGAGGATAGAGACCAGGCCGACATCCAGCAAGACAATGGCGAGGGTCCCACCAATGCTCGAGAATATCTTCTGCGAGAGAGCTAGGGATGGGGCAAAAAGCCAAAGTACAAATAGCACGAACAGGACATCCAGCACGACAATGCCGAGCCAGAAGAGGGCCTTGCCCATGATATCCGGTTCATGATCCTCAGCCGCCCGCCCCTCTTCCGCCCGCTCGCTGCCGCGATCGCGTGGGGCAACCTCATCGATCGAATGGGGCAGACGGGCGCCGCACGTGGGGCACAGAGTCCAGTCCTCTTCCGCCTGCGTTCCGCATCTTAGGCATGCTCTCTGGCCCATGGAGCCGTCCTGAGGGCGCGAGAGCACGGCCACGCCGCCACCGACGATAACGACCACACTTGTGAACAAGAACCACATGTAGCCGTAGGAGCCACCCCCAGCTCTGACAACCGTTGCATAACCTAACAGTGCGTATATGCCGCCAAGGATGGCGAGTACCACAGCAGCTATTCTCACCGTCCTCATTACGCCCCTCCCGTCCGTCAGGACACGTTCCGTCGGGGACCAGCAAGCCGGAAAGCTGCTGGCCCGGTTGGTCAGACGAGCTCCGCTAGCGAGTCAGCGCAAACCTACTCAGTAGGAAGTTCGTACTCCTCTCACCAACGACGCCAACCCCCATCGCATAGTAGTAGATTTCCAGGATTCCGAACGTAGGCACCACTACCAGCCGAGCAGCGCCTCACCCGACCTTAGCCGCCGGAAGAATGGCGCAGTGGCGCCACCGGTGACGTCTCGCAAGGTGGGCGCATCGCAGGCTGAGCTACGCCCCCTTGATTCTGAGCACCTCGTCGATCGGCCGCCGCTCGCTCCGGCACGCGTTCAGCGGGCTGTCCTCATCCTCGTAGCCGATCGCTATCCCCAGCACGATCTTGTACTCCCCCGGGATCTCAAGCTGCTGCCGAAGAACGTCTGGGTAGGAGACGGACGAGTATGCCGGGATCGTGCTCAGGCCCTCCTCGACGGCTGCGAGCATGATGCCCTGAGCAAGCAGTCCGAGGTCGAACAGAGACCAGGGCTCGAGTCCAGGATGGCTGCAGAGGAAGATGGCCGCCGGAGCCCCGAAGAAGGCCATCTGCCCCTCGGCGGCTGCTTTCTGCCCGGCCGGGTCCGCCGGGTCCACTCCGAGAGCAGCGCAAACCGCGGCTATCCTTTCCGTATACCTCTGGAGGACGTGCTCGGGCCAGGCCTCGATCGGGCCGTACTCGGGATTCGGCGCGACCTGGTTCTGCATGTTCCCGAGGAACGCACCGCGGATGGCGTTCATGGTGTCCCCGGCCGCGACAAAGATCTCCCAGGGCTGCGTGTTCCCCCAGGAGGGGGCTCGGGTGGCGGCCTCAACAATTCGCACCAGCACGTCGCGGGGTACGGCTGCCTGCTTGTAGGCGCGGCTGGAGTGTCTGGCAGCAAGGACTTCGCGTACGTCCATGACGTTCCTCCTGTGTGTATTGACAACAAGTCGCTCGAGTTATTCCCCGGTCGCGGAAAGCGACAAACGGAATCAGAGCCGCCGCGGGGCAAGCAAGCCTCGCAGCGTCTCGCCAGACGCGGCCGCCCCGCAAAACGCTCAATGGCCCGGACGAACCAGCCCAAATAACGCACGCGCTCGTGAAGGGCGGCATTTCGTGCCGCCTAGTCAGAGTCGTTCAGCTCCAAGCGGAGCGGAAAACCCAAAGTTCTGCTGCACTTCATTGGAGAGGCGACGACCGGAGTCGAACCGGTGTAGCGCGTCTTGCAGACGCTTCGGCCTGGTTGTCGCTCGTAATCAGTCCCGCTCAGACGCGTTACCGTCTGCGAAGGCGATCGTAAATGAAGAATATGAGCCACACGATGAACAGGACCAAGGCAATCCAGAAGAGCCACTTGACCACGAATCCCAACCCAAAAACGATGATGACGACGATGATCAGCAGAATCCACAGCCAGGGCATCTGCGCCTCCTCACTCACGTGCACTGAAGGACATTCCCAAGACTCTTCTGCCCTTCTCTTCTAATTCCTAACCTTAAAGAAGCCCCCCACGGCGCAAGAAAGTGAGCCCCGGGGCACAGGAAGAGCCCCATGAGGCCCATGGACCCCTTGGGGCTCATCTGCTCACCGTCTCATGCCAGCCGTTACTCGTAACCCGTTGTGCTGAGCCCCCCGGCTGACAAGGCTTGGGAGCAGCCAACACGAGGGCAGACCGGAGGGGCCATCACGATAGCGTTCACCCTCAAAACCTACGCCCACGTCATGGACGGCATGGATCAGGCGGCCGCTCAGAAGATGGGCACGGTCCTATAGGCCGCAATCGCCAAGGACCAGAAGAGGACCAGAGGAGCGCGCGGTGAGAAGTGGATACCAAATGGACACCATCCGACCAAAAACCCCGCTCTTCTCGGCTCCAGTCTGAGCGGAAAAGCGGGGCCTTAGCAGGACTTCTCTGAGGAGGCGACGACCGGAGTCGAACCGGTGTAGCGGGTTTTGCAGACCCGTGCCTAAGCCACTCGGCCACGTCGCCAGGATACACGGGGGTCATGGAGCGGATGAAGGGATTCGAACCCTCGACCTTCTGCATGGCAAGCAGACGCTCTAGCCAACTGAGCTACATCCGCCCGGGCGCCTCGCGGCTCGTGGATTATAGACCAGCAGAGGTTGCCTCGTCCAGCGCCTTGTTCACCAGCCGGTCGGCCTCGGCATTTTCCTCGCGCCGCACGTGGCGGACTGACACCCGGCGAAACTGGCGCAGCCGCTCCATCGCCTCTTGGTGAAGGGGCTTCAGCCCCTCGTTCTTGACCCGGTACTCCCCCCGCACTTGCTTGACGAGCAGCTCGGAATCGGCCAGCACTTCGAGTTCCTGGGCGCCCGCCTTCTGCGCGATCTCGAGGCCGGCCAGAAGCGCCCGGTACTCGGCCACGTTGTTCGTGCATACGCCGATCACCCGGCTGACCGTCTCGAGCACCCGGCCGTCGAAGTCTTCCAGAACCGCACCGATGGCGCCAGGCCCGGGATTCCCGCGAGAGCCGCCATCCACGCGCAGGCGCAGCTTGCGAGCAGCCTCCGCACCGGTGAGCGCGTCGGCTTCCGGTTTGGCAGCCGCCGGCGAAGCGTCGCCCGCGGGCCGTACGGGTGACGCCCCTCCCCCGGCACCGTTCCACGGCGAACGCCACGCATCGCTCGTTACCACCTCGACCTCGCTTCCCGCCAGCGCGGCACGGAGCGTTTCCGCCCAGCGGCGCAGGCACCACCACTCGAGTTGCCCGTGCGGCGCGTTGATGAGAGCAAGGCCGAAATCTTCCGCGCGATCGGCCTCGTGGTAGCCAAGGTCCCCGGTGATGAGCACGTCCAGCCCTGCCGCTTCCTGCATCAGGCTGCGCCCGCTGCCAGGAAGCACGCCCACCGAGCGGACGATCCGCCCGCCATCTCCGCTCCAACTGCAGCCGTCGAGCTCGAACAGCCCTGCCGTGCGCTCCGCCAATTCGGCCACAGTCGTCTCGCAGGGCAGTGTGCCTCGCCTGCCCAGGCCGGTGCGGGTCAGCACGTCTTCCACCGGGTAGATGTCGAAAGCCGGCTCTTCGTAGGGATGGGCCGAGATGTACGCGGTGACCGTCGCCGCCACCCGGTTCCTGGGCACGACCGTCTCCCACCGCACCTCCGGCGTGCGCTCGGGGATACTTAGCTGCCCGATCGCGGGGTGAGCTTCGGGGCCCGGAGTGAACCAGCCTCTCCCCTCCCCAGAGAAGGCGCACCCTTCGTAGTCGCCTATCCCCCCTGCGCCGGCGGCGAAGACGGCAGCGGCTACCCTTTCGACGGCGTCCGGCGGCACGAACCCCACAAGCTTGTACCAGCCGGCCGGACTGTGGCGCAGAGGAGCGACGTTCTCGAGTCCCAGCCCGGCGGCCGCGATAGCGGCGAGGCCGTTTTCCGCGCTGTCCAGGTTGGTGTGATGGGCAAGCAGATTCATCCGCCCCCGGATCAGCTCCCTCACCATCCGCTCTCGAGGCCGAGACTCAACCAGGGAGGTAAGCGGAGAGAACAGGAGCGGGTGATGGGTCAGCAGCGTGTCATAGGCACCGGCGATCGCTTCGGCGAGTACGGGCTCCGTTAGTTCCAGGGCCACCAGTACCCGCTTCACAGGCGCGCGGCCGTCGCCGACCAACAGGCCACCGTTGTCCCCGGGCTCGGCCAGGGCCCGCGGGGCCAGCTTTTCCAGGACCGCTTCGAGGTCAGCTACCAGCATCGCCGTCACGATCGGCTACAGCGGCTCTCCGGGCGTGGGCGCCCCTTCCAACCAGGCTTTGCCCTCGGAGTAGAGCTTCTCCACCGCCGGGCCTTTCAGCCCCGGCAAAGCCTCCTTGACCTTGAAGCCGACCTTGGCCTGGAGATAAGCCAGATGCCGGTAGCCTTCGGGAAAGCTGGCGAGAAGGGTGGGTTCGAGGGAAAGCGTGGCCCCCGGATCCACGGGGTCAAGGCGATCTTTCTCGTAGATCGGCTGTCGGCGTACTATGCCCCAGCGCCCGTCCCGCTTCTCGAAGAAGTCGTAGAACCGGCCCCAACACACCACATCCACCGGCACGCCATCCGCCTGCCCGCGCTGAAGGATGGCCATCTTCGTCTGCGAGATCGCCCGATTGCCGGCTATGTCGCACGACCATCCGCCGAGCTGGTGGAGGATGTTCACGCCCTCGTCGAAGGCCTTCTTGCTGATCTTGATGAACTCCGCGTAAGGCCCCTGGAACCAGGTGGCGGTCATCCAGCCGTCCGCGTGCCACACGGTGGCAAAGCGTTCCCAATCCCCCGCGTCGCGCCAGACGACCCAGTTCTCCACCGTCTCCCGTATGGCCAGCTTGTCGGCCGTCAGGTCATCCAGCATGTCCCGTCTCCCCCTTCGCGTGGGCGTCCGGTCGGTCACACCTTACACAAGGAACTGTACCACCGTCTTAGAGCACGGACCGAGGCGCGGACGCCGCGTCAAGCGCCGCATCAATCAGTACCAGAAGGCGCCACGACCAGGTTATTGCTGCAGATCCACCCTCGTGTCAAAAGCCAGCCGTTCCGTGATGTTGACCGCAAAGCCCGACGCTGCGGAGTACTGGAACTGGCTGTTTCTATCGGTCTCGTAGTAGTCGGTGTCAGGTTCGTCCCTGTTCTTGTACTGGAAGTAGGGGGAGAAGGTCTTGACCTCGATGGTGTCGTTTGCCGGGTCGATGGTGATGAGCCTCATCAGACCGTTGCCGCCGAAGGGACGATCCTGATAGTCGGCCGTCATTTCGTAGACGGGGCGGTGGGCGGCGTTGTAGCTGACGAAGGCATTTTCCCCTCCGTGGCCGCAGAGGACCATGAACACCATGGGGTTGTCATTCACGAAGGCGTCCCACATCCTGCGACCCGTGTCGCTCTTCTTGCCCTTATAGTCAAGATAGTCGTGGGTGGATACGATGACGGGCAGGCCCTGAAGTGAAGGGCGCTTCAGCAACTCGTCGGCCCACGCCAGTTCCGCCGCACTGACCCATACTTGGAAGCCGATATGCAGGAACCAAGCCTCCTGCACCTTGAACATCTGCGCCTGGCACAGGCCGGAGGGGGAGGCCGCGACAAACCAGGGCTTGCTCTGCATGAGCGGCAACGGCAGGTTCTTCAGGAAGTAGCCGGGATCGTCGTGGTTGCCGCGGACGATCGAGAACGGCAGCCAGTCCTGGCCGAGCAAGGGATCAAGGGCGTTTCTTGCGTTCGCCCATTCTCGGTCGTCGGTGCCGTTGACCACGAGGTCGCCAACCTGCGTGACGAAGACGATGTTCTTATCGGCCGCGTTGGCGAGCAGCCACTCGATCTGTTTGGCGAAACCAGGTCGGCCCAGTCCCGCGGCCCCCGTGTACCCTTGAGTGTCAGGAAGGACGGCGATGACGAAGGGTGCGGTGAGCTCCCGGACCCGCTCGGCGTTCTCCATCATCGGCTCGTAGAGGCCGGTGACGCTCTGGGCCGCGTTGGCTGGGCCGGTCACGAGCACACCCAGGACGACCGCGACAAACACGAACACCGCCACCAGAGAGATCACGAGCCTCGGGATGCCCCGATAGCGGATGGATACGGTTGCTCTCCTCACGCGGCCGCTCCTCCCTTCAATGCACGCACGGAACCCTCGACCCTACTCTGAGAATCTCGGCATCCGGCGGGGAAGAGACAAGCCCCCTCGGCCGGCAGGGCCTGGTAGCAGCTAACCCGAGGCGCACGCTCGGGCTAGACGACGTCGGCGGAACGGCGAACAAGACCTTAGTCGCACCCCGCGCTCGCCTGCCGTCGGCTGATCATGCCGCGAGTGCCAAAGAGCCGCAATTGGCCGGCGATCTGGGGCAAGGGTCCATGGATTAGCTGAGCATCTCCCGGTCTTGGTGCTCTTTTGCCTGCCGCCCTGCCCAAGCCAAAGGCAAGTATGAGCCCGGGGATGACGACAAGAAGAACGACGGGCAGGGCGATAGTGAGGGCTAGCACGGGATGCCGCCGCCTGCGATTCCCATTCCTTTCACATTCCTCCTCAGCGACCAAACGCCCTCCACTCGTTTGGTCAGGGGCACCTTACCATCATTCGACGAAACTTTCCACGCAAGGCGTACGGAAAGACCGCCCCTGCCGGCAAAGCTTGGCGCCAGCCAATTGACCATCTCTTGAGACCTCTTGAGGGTCATGGTGAGGCGCGATCTTGCCGATAGGCATGCCGGATAGAGGTCTACTAGGTCCGCCGGCGCTCGGCACCGGCCTTGGGAGGCAAGACCCATGCTAGCGGTAGGCGACAAGGTGACGGTCCTGTTCAGCGAGTGCAAAGGCTTCGGGGCAGAGAAGGTCGGCCAGTGCGGTACGGTGACCCAGGTGGAAGAGCTCGGCGAGCTGGTGGGGATCTACCGGGTCGAGTTCCCGGACGGAGCCTGGGAGTATCTCGATCGGGAAGTCGGTAAGGCGGCGTCGATGCAACGGCCACCGGAGCCTGCTCCGACTCTCCGGCTGGCAAGGCTTGGTAGCACGCAATAGGTGGCCTGCTGAGGAGTCCACTGCGCGCGCCATGTGTCGTATCGGTGGGCGCACTAGAAGGCGGGCAGAAACTGGCCGCGAACGACCCTGATGACCGAGGCCCCGGCACTGCGATAGTGCCGGGGCCTCGTTGACTCGCTGGCGCTCATTGAGAAAGAGATGGGCCAGCACCATCGTCTTCTTCCGCGAGGGCTACTTGATCGCGAGAATCGGCATTCCCACGCCTTCGAAGAGGATCTTCGTCGGATCCCAAGCTACAAAGGTGGAGCCGGACAGTTGGTCACTGGGTACAAGCCAGATCTTGGCACCGGGGGTGACCGGGTCGGCGGGGGTCTCGCTCTCAAGCGGTACCGTGGTCGTTCCTTTGATGAACACCTTGCCGGAACCGTTGGTGACGCCGGTGCCCAGGATGTTGACATTCGGCCAGCCCGTATAGTTAACGAGCGCGTAGCTGGTACCCTTCGGGCCGAGACCAACTCCCTTGAACTTGAACGTCAACTTGTACGTAGAATAGTCGGGACTGGTACTGAGCTGAAAATCCATCTTGCCCGACGGTCCCGCCTTTATCTTCCAGTGCTGCTCGTTGCCGGCTTTGGTTCCCTTGACAATCGGCCACGGGCCTGCACCCGGGGCTAGCGGAGTCTTGGCGTAGAGATAGAGTTCTCCCTTCATCACCGGCGTGCTTAAGGAATGCGCGACTACCGGCGTTACGACGGCCAGGACCAGCAGGACTGCTAGCGCCAAGACCGTCAAGAAGCGTGCTCTCCCTTTCATGGGAATCTCCTGACTTGCGGGTGTTAGGACTTCGTGACTATGACTCGAAAGTTGGATCGCGCTCAGGACTCACACGACGTGTGAACGTGCGTAGGGATCTGGGGCCTCCCGACTCGGCAAATCGCGCCAAGGGGACGATGCCGCGCAACCCCAGACACAACGTCCACAGCGTCACGGCACCATGCATCACCTCCCCTTCAGACCTCGCGGTGACTGTCTATCGGTCGGCCTGAGTCACTGCAAAAACCGCGCGCGATCCCGACTCACTTCGCTCGGCTGGCGACGCACGATTCTCTTATCACTATCGGCCGTCGAGCGGCACGGGTTGAGCCCAATTTATCGTCTGCGTGCAATCTTGCTGTTTAGGTGGAGTGAGCGGAAGGACCATATTCGGCGCCAGCGAC
>CAVRJE010000022.1:0-9189 GCA_963721365.1 uncultured Actinomycetota bacterium | reverse complement strand
AGTAGTTTCCCGATCCCTTCACTGTTATGAAGCGGGCCCTCGTCTCGGCCTCCATCGGGACCGATAGGCGCCGGAAGAACTCGTCGGCGACGATCACCTCCCCGTCGGCGGAGAACACCCGGACAGGCGCATCGTGCAAGGCCGCGGCAGCCGACTGGATGCCGGCAGCGCCCTCAGGAGACTCCGCGATCTTGCTTCGGAACTGAAGGACGTCGGTCATCAGTTGCTCGTTGGTCGAGCGATGGGTGCCGAAGTACTGCACCCCGATGAACGCGCCTCCGACGACCAGCATGAGGACGAACACCAGCGCGGTGAATTGAAGGGCGATCCTGAATCGGAGACGGCGGAACATGCTGCTTAGGCGGGGATCAGGTAGCCGGTGCCGGGAACGGTGCGTATCAGGTCTTTGCCCAGCTTTCGGCGTAGGTAGGCCACGTGCACGTCCACCGTGTCGAGAGGGATCAACGCGCTGTGCTCTCCCCACACGTGCACGACGATGGTGCTCCTGCCCTGGGCGATGCCCGCGTTTCGCATGAGGTACTCGAGGAGAGCATATTCCTTGGGGGCGACGTGCACGGGTTCCGCACCTTTGTGGACCTCATGAGTATTGGTGTCGAGCGTGACGTCCCCGACCCGAAGAATCGGATTGGGTACGGTGCCACGGCGCCTGAGGAGCGAGCGCACCCTGGCCACGAGCTCCTCCATGTCGAAGGGTTTGACCAGATAGTCGTCGGCGCCGGCGTCAAGCCCACTGACGATATCCCGTTTGGCGCCGCTCGCCGTGAGCATGAGCACGGGGGACGGGTTCCCGGCCGCCCGCAGCCGGCGGCAGACCTCCAAACCATGCATTCCCGGCAGGTCAAGGTCCAGGATGATGCAGTCTTGTTCCCGGCCCAGCACGCGATTCAGCCCTTCGGCTCCGTCGAAACAGACCGAGGCGGCATAGTGCTCCAGTTCGAGGTACCGCCTGATGTTGTTGGCCAGAGCCCGGTTGTCTTCGATGATGATGATCTCCACGTGGCCTCCCGACCGTTCCCTGGGTCCCGCTCAGAAGCCCAAGATACCCGAATCTCGCTTTGCCGGTCATCGCGGGCGGATTGAGGAGGGCGGACTGGGAGAGGCACCAGGTGATTGGCCCCCGCCTGCCGTTGTGGTAAACCTATGCGAGCATGACCCGGCCGGCGACGCCCGCCTCGCGGACGTATACACAGGGGGAGCAACGTGTCACTCAAGTACAAGGTCTTTCTCCACAGCTACCTGGGCTTCAACAGCAACTCGACACTGATCTATGGGGACAAGGACGCCATTCTGATCGACGCGTCGCAGTGCCTCAGCGACAGCCACAAGATGGTCGCCCAGATGATCCCGATGAGGAAGAACCTCACCCACATCTACGTCTCCCACTTCCACCCGGATCACCACTTCGGGGTAGAGGTGCTCCACGCCGCCTTCCCCAGCGCGAAGGTCGTCGGCCTGCCGACCGCGGTCAAGGACATCGTCTTCACGTCAAGCGACAAGGTGGATATGTGGGCCATCGATCGCTTCGGTCCCGACATCCCGGCCAGGACGTACATCCCCATGCCCATGCACGAGCCCCGGCTGGAGCTCGAGGGAGAGGAGATCCTCTTCTACGACGACCTGGAAGGCGACAGCATCGACAACTCCATCGTCTGGATCCCGTCGCTGAAGGTGGTCTGCGCGACCGATGTGGCCTTCCACGACTGCCACCTGTGGCCCATCGAGAGCAACGTGGAGCGGCGGGTCAAGTGGCGCAAGGACATCGCCGGCATGATGGACCTGGACCCTCGGATCGTCATTCCGGGCCACTGCGACGCAGCCAAGATCCAGATCCTGGAGGAAGTCCAGGAGGACACCTCCCGCACCTACACCGACTGCGTGGACTGGTCCGTCGACTACCTGAACAAGTACGAAGAGGTGTACAACACCGCCAAGACCGGCGCCGAGATGGTGGACATGATGTTCAAGCTCTACCCGACGGTTAAGGCCGAGGACTTCGCCATCCACTGGCAGGCGCGCCTGCTGTTCCCGCACAGCTGCCCCGACTGGCTGACGCCGCTGCCGGGCAAGCCCGGGGAGATCTTCCTGAATCCCAGCGGCGGCTACGACGGGGACCCGCCGAAGGAGGGGTGAACGAGCCGGGCGCTATTGTCGAGCCGACGACCCCGGGGGTGGTTCCGTCGCGATCCACAAGTAGTCGTGAGAACCAGCCTGCCGCCCGCTTTACGAGTTTCTTACACGCCGGGGTGTAAATTGACGCTACCCCCTCCTCTTCGAGTACCCCCTCGAGAGAAAAGGCCCCGGCAGCACCCCGCCGGGGCCTTCCCCTTTTCTGGGCTTGGCGCGGAGCGCGGCCATGGGCCACAGGCAGACAGACAGCGGACATTGTTATCCTGGTAGCGGTTGGTATTTCACGACGCTTCCGTCGCGCTCGCCAAAAGACTCGCTCACCAGGAGGGCACAACACATGGCCGACATCCTCGACCTCATCCGCGACCGCAAGTCCCTGAGGGTCGCTTTCGACCCCGAGCGCCCCGTCTCGAAAGAGGACCTGGCACGTGTGCTCGAGGCCGCCCGCTGGACGCCGACCGCCCACAACATGCAGAACTTCGAGATCGTGGTGGTGGACGACCCGGCCGTGCTCGACGCCCTCGCGCAGGTGGAGCGCCCGATCTCCGAGGCGTTCATCCGCGAGAACTACGAGCAACTCTCCTTTTCAAAAGAAGAACTGCTCCAGCGCAAGACCGGCCTGCTCGCCTCCATGTTCCCGCCGGCCTGGCAGACGCCCGACTTCAAGGCCGACGCGCTCGAGCAAAGCGGCATCTCCTCCCGGCAGCGGGCTCTCCTGCCCAGCCCGGTCATGCTCGTGGTGGTGTACGACCCCAGCCGGAGGGCGCCGGCGTCCGAAGGTGACTTCCTGGGGATCATCAGCCTGGGCTGCCTCATGGAGAACATCTGGCTGGAGGCCGAAGCGCTGGGGCTGGGCCTGCAGATCGTGAGTTCGCTGGCCGACACGGCGGAGCTCAAGGAGATCCTCGGGATCCCCGACGATCGCCGGGTGGCCTTCTCCGTGCGGCTGGGCTACCCGGTGGAGGAGCCGGCCGACTACCTGCGGGTGCGGCGCGACGTGGAGGACTTCACCCACTACAACCGGTACGGGGGCTGAGCGGGGCGGCCGGACGGCCGATTCGCGCGGGAGCGGGCCGAGATGACGGGAGCCGGCAGGCCCCAGGCGCATCGTCGTCGAAATCATGCAGGGCTGATCGCTCGACCCAGGCCTCGGGATAGGCACCGCCGCCTGCGACATCTGGTATCTTGTGGCGTCCCTCGAATCCAGGGGTGAGGCCGTTCGTGGAGCAAGAGACCATCAGCAAGAAGCGCCTTACCAGGACCGCATGGTTCTGGATCCTGGTGGCCGTGGGAGTCGTGGTGGTCGCGTGCGGGCTCACCGTGCTGGTCGATTCGCTCGTCTACACCGATGAGGTCCATGCCGGCGTCAGCGTCTACGGCGTCGATCTTGGGGGCATGACCAAGGGACAGGCCACGGCCGCCGTTTCCCGGCTGGTGCATAGCGCCGGCCCCGTCGTTCTCAAAAGTGGCGACAAGACCTGGTCCGTGACGCCCGACGACGCGGGGACGGCCATGGACGTGAACGGCGCGGTCGCCGCGGCGATGGCGGTGTCCCGCGAGAGCAACTTCTTCGAGGATGTCTACACGCGGTTCAGGCTGTACTTCGAAAGCCGGGACCTGCCGCTGACCGGCACCGTCGACCAGGCCAAGATCGATACGGTGCTGAGCGGCATCGCCAACGAACTGCACGTGACGCCCTTCAACGCGGGGCTGGCCATCCAGGACGGCGCCGTCAAGGTGATCGAGGGTGTGAACGGGCAGGATGCGGATACGAGCGCTCTGGGCGGCCAAATGGAGTCGCTCTTTGTGACCCTGCGTGCCGCGACGCTCGATGTGCCGATAGTCGTCAAAGAGCCCGTCGTGCAGGCGGAGGACAACCGGGCCGCGCAAGAGCAGGCGCAGACCATGATCGGCTCGCCCATCACCCTTGCCAACCACGACAAGCGATGGACGTTCACGCCGGAGCAGCTCGTCTCGTATCTGGACTTCAGGTCCGATAGGCAGAACGGCGTCCCCACGCTGGTCCCCTACCTCTCCGAGGGCAAGATGTGGCTCTTTCTGTACAACCTGGCCCCCGAGGTGAAGATACAGCCCGTGAATGCCAGATTCACCGCCAGCGGCGGGAATGTCCGGGTGATCCCGTCGGTCAACGGAGAGACGTTCGATCTAACAGCGACCGCCAAAGCGGTGAACGCCACCGCGCTGGAGCCCGCGGGCCGGACGGTCGAAGTGGCGGTGACCAGCATCGAGCCCGACTTCACCACGGCCGAAGCCGAGGCCACGACCTTCGGCGATCAACTGTCGAGCTACACCACCAAGTACGCCTGCCCCCCTAACCGGCCGACCAACGTCCGCATCACCACCCAGTACGCCACGAACGTGTTCCTGGCCCCCGGACAGGCATACAACTTCGACAAGCAGATAGGCCCCCGGACCGCGGCGCGGGGCTACAAGTTGGCGCCGGGCATCGTGGGCCCCAACACCCTGGAGGACGTCCTGGGCGGCGGCATCTGCCAGGTGTCGACCACGATGTTCAACGCGGTGTTCGAGGCCGGGCTCAAGGTGACCGAGCGCCACAATCACTCCATCTTCATCAACCACTACCCCCTGGGTAGGGACGCTACGGTCACCGGCGGCGGCAAGAACCTCCGCTTCGTGAACGACACCGACCACTACATCTGGATCCGGGGGTCGTCCAATGGCATCACCACCACCATCTCCATCTATGGGACGAGCGATGGCCGCAAGGTGAGCTACAGCGTCGGCAAGTTCTACAACGTGAAGGGTCCCGGCACGGTCAAGATCAACGACCCGACGATGGCCGTGGGCACGACGAAGGTCATCGACGGCGGCCAGACCGGCCGGCAGCTCAAGACGACCCGTATCGTCACCCTGCCGGACGGCACCGTGATACACAACAATGTGTGGATAAGCACCTGGCCGGCGTACCCGAAACAGATAGCCGTGGGTACCAAGCCGGCCACACCCTGAGGCAGAAGCCCTTAGGCCGACTCCCTCATGGCCTGGATCTCCAGCGCCCCCTTGATCTGTTCCAGGGCCTTCGCCTCGATCTGGCGGATGCGCTCCCGGCTGACGTTGAAGCGCGAGCTGACCTCGGCCAGGGTGCGCGGATGCTCGCCCTTGAAGCCAAAGCGGAGCTCCACCACCTTGCGCTCCCGTTCGTCCATGCCCTGGAGGACTTTGGCCAGGCTCTCCTTGGCGATGATGCCGGAGACCACGTCGGCCGGATCGGGAGTGCTCTGGTTCTGGATGAAGTCGCCCAGTTCGGCGTCCCCGTCGTCGCCGACGGGAGTCTCGAGGGAGGTGGTGCGCCGGGCGATTGTGCGTATCTGCTGCACTTCGTGGGGCTCGATGCCCAATTCCAGCGGCCAGATCGTCGTCGCTCGGCTCCTTGCCGGTCTCCTGGAGCAGCTTCCGCTCGGTGCGGACCATCTTGTTGATCTTCTCGATCATGTGCACCGGGATGCGGATATTGCGATCCTGGTTGGCGATGGCGCGCGTGATCGCCTGCCGTATCCACCAAGTGGCGTACGTGGAGAACTTGAAGCCCTTGCGGTAGTCGAACTTCTCCACCGCGCGGATGAGGCCGGTGTTGCCCTCCTGGATGAGGTCGAGAAAATCCATATCCTGGGTGTAGTAGTTCTTGGCGATGGAGATGACCAGGCGCAGGTTGGACCGGATCAAGCGATCCTTGGCCCGCTTGTCGCCCATCTCGACGCGCTTGGCGAGTTGGATCTCTTCGTTCCTGGTAAGGAGAGGGATCGTCCCGGCTTCCTTCATGTACAGCCGAAGAGGGTCCTGAGTCACCGTCTGGATCGACAGATCGAGAGTGGGCTCGATGTTGTCGAGGCCACCCTGGGTGACCGGGCTCTGCTCGTAGATCTCGATGGACTGATCGAAGAGCTGCGAGTACAGGTCTTCGATCTCTTCCACGGTCATGTCGTACTCTTCCACCAGCGCCATGATCTCTTCGCTGGTGACGTAGCCCCGCTCCTGGCCGAGCTGCAGGAGTTCCTGGACGTCCGCGATGGGGCGAACGTCCTGTTGGAGATCAACTATGGTCATCTCACCTTCCCTTGGCGAGTGCCACGGCGGCACAGCAGAAACGCCGGCCGAGAGGCCGGCGTTTCCGAAGTGTCAGTTGTGACGACTCTTACCAGCGGTTCCCGCTGAAGCCGCCGCCGTTGCCACCGCCGCCGTAGCCGCCGCCTGAACGAGGCTCACGGGGCGCCTGTTCCTTGGCCAGTCCACCTTGAGGGCACGGCCGTCCATCTGGGTCCCGTCGAGGGCGCCTTTGGCCTTCTGAGCTTCGTCGGCCGATCCCATCTCCACGAAACCGAAGCCTTTGGGGCGTCCGGAATCACGGTCGGTGATGAGGTTGACCGAGGCCACTTCGCCGTGAGCTTCGAAAGCGGTCCTGATGCTGGCCTCGGAAGTGTCATAGCTGAGGTTGCCCACGTACAGTTTTGCTGAATTCACTAGATCCTCCATCAACGGAGTTATATTGCGACACGCGAAAGGGCAAAGACTGGAGACTGGGCGGGGAGGTTGAGAGGCTCGGCGCTTGGCCTAAAGAAGATTCCTGACGAATGCTTGACTGTAGTGTAGCACAGCAGGCGGCGACGAACCCGTCACCGGCATTTCGATATGATGGAGAGACGTCGGACGTATGCGGTCCTTATCCTTAATCAGTGGGGGATTTGATGAGCACGGCAAGATTGTACGTGGGAAACCTGGCCTACAGCACCACCAAAGAGACGCTCGAGAAGGCGTTCTCAGCACACGGCCAAGTGGTGTCCGTCAACCTCATCGCCGACCGTGACACCGGCCGGCCCAAGGGTTTCGCCTTTGTCGAGATGTCCACTCCCGAAGAGGGCGACGCGGCCAAGACAGCGCTGAACGGTACTGAGGTCGACGGACGCGCCATCAATGTCGACAGCGCTCGGGAGCAGGAGCAGCGTAGGCCGGGTGGGTTCGGCGGGAGCCGCGGCGGCTATGGTGGCGGCAGTAGCAGCGGCCATGGTGGCGGCGGCTACGGTGGTGGCGGCGGCTACGGCGGACCTGGCGGTGGCGGCGGCTATGGTGGGCGTGGCGGCAGTAAAGGCGGTGGCCCTCGCCGATAGCACCGGCGCCGGAGGCGGCTCTTCAGTTGTCGAGATCTTCCAGTTGCTCCCACCGCGAATACGCCTCATCGAGTTCCAGCTCCAGCGCCTCCAGTCGCGCATTGGTCGAGGCCACCTGGGCCGAGTCGCTCCCGGCATAGAACTCCGACGAACTCAGGGCGGCGATGATCTCGGTCTGCTCCTTTTCCAGGGCCTCGATCCTCTGGGGCAGCGTTTCCAGTTCCCTGCGCCTCCTTGAAGGAGAGTCTGCGTTTCGCCGGCGCGGACGGTCTTTCCCTGGCGGGCTTCTCCTCCTTCTTCGCCGGCTTCGGTTCTTTCGGCGCTGCGGGCTCTCGTCGCTGACGAAGCCAGTCGTCGTATCCGCCCACATACTCCCTCAGCCGTCCGTCGCTCTCGAAGACGAGAGTGGAGGTGACGACGTTGTTCAGGAAGGCCCGGTCGTGGCTGACCAGCAGGATCGTGCCGCTGTAGGTCAGAAGCCGTTCCTCCAGGAGTGAGAGGGTCTCCGTATCGAGGTCGTTGGTCGGTTCGTCGAGGACCAGGACGTTCGACGGGACGCTGAAGAGCTTGGCCAGGAGCAGGCGGTTGCGCTCGCCGCCGGAGAGCAGCCGGACGGGCGCTTGGATCTGGTCCGGGGAGAAGAGAAAGTCCTGGAGATACCCGACGACATGCCGCGACGCTCCCCCCACGGAGACGGTGTCGCCGCCGTCGGCGATGTTGTCCCTGAGCGTCCGGTCTTCGTCGAGTTGCGCCCGGAGTTGGTCGAAGTAGGCGATCTTCAGCCCGGCCCCCAGGCGGACCCGGCCTTTCTGGGGTTTCAGTTCTCCCAGGAGGAGCTTCAGCAGAGTCGTCTTGCCCGACCCGTTGGGGCCGAGAATGCCGACCCTGTCCCCGCGGATGATCGTGGTGGAGAAGTCCTCGACGATCTTCTTCTCGTCGAAGGCGAACGAGATCTTCTCGGCATCGGCCACGAGCCGCCCGCTGCGGCCCGCCTCCACGATCGCGATGCGGGCGTTTCCCATCCGTTCCCGCCGGAGATCGCGTTCGAGCCGAAGCTGCTCCAGGGCCCGCACCCTGCCTTCGTTTCGCGTGCGGCGGGCCTTGATCCCCTGCCGGATCCAGACCTCCTCCTTGGCCAGCTTCTGGTCGAAATCCTGCCAGGTCTTCTCCTCCGCATCCAGCATGGCCTGCCGGCGCTCCAGGTAGGTGTCGTAGTCGCAGTCGAAGGACAGGAGGCGGCCCCGGTCGATCTCCACGATCCGGGTCGCCATCCGCTGCAGGAAGGCGCGGTCGTGGGTCACGAAGACGAGCGTCTTGTTGAACTCTGAGCAGGAACTCCTCCAGCCAGAGGATGGCATCGATGTCCAGGTGGTTGGTGGGCTCGTCCAGCAGGAGAACATCGGGCTCGTTGGCGAGGGCCCTGGCCAGGAAGACCCGGCGTTTCAGGCCCGCGGAGAGCAGCCGGAACTCCGCGTCTCTCGTCGAGACCGGTCCAGCCGATCACCGTCTCGACCCGCTGGTGAAAATGCCAGGCGCCGGATGTCTCCAGCCGGTGCTGGACCCGCTCGAGTTTCTTCAGGAGACCCGCGTCGCCCGCCGTGGGCCAGCTGTGCCGTCAGATCGTGGTATTGCCGCAGCACATCCAGATGCTCCTGCCCGCCGGAAGCGACGATCTCATAGACCGTTCCGGGCAGAGTGTCGGGGACGTCCTGGGGGAGGAGGGAGACCCGCGTCCCGGCGCTTTTGACGATCTCGCCCGAATCCGGGGGAATATCGCCGTTGAGCATCTTCAGAAGGGTGGACTTGCCGGCCCCGTTCCGGCCCAGAAGACCGATCCGTTCGCCCGCTTCGATCGGGAGCGTCGCCCCGTCCAGGAGAAGCGGTCCGCCGAGACTCA
>CAVRJE010000021.1:0-108634 GCA_963721365.1 uncultured Actinomycetota bacterium | reverse complement strand
CTGTAAGATTGCCCATGTGGCCGCCCACGCCGTTCGCAGCCTTGGAGGAATGGTGATGAAAGCCATCGTCTACCACAGATACGGGCCGCCCGACCTCCTTGCGTTGGAGGAGGTGGACAAAGCCCGTCCCCAAGGACAATGAGATCCTGGTAGAAGTACGCGCGGTATCCGTGAACGATTGGGACTGGGGGCTCCTCCACGGCACTCCGTTCGCGAACCGACTGATGTCCGGGCTGCTCAAGCCCAAGAAGAAGATACTCGGGTCCGACGTAGCCGGGCGGGTAGAAGCGGTCGGCAAGGACGTATCCCGGTTTCGGCCGGGCGACGAGGTGTTCGGGGACCTGAGCGGCCATTGGGGCGGCTTCGCCGAATACGTCTGCGCGCGCGAAGATGCATTGGCGCTAAAACCGGCCGGCATGACCTTCGAAGAGGCGGCTGCCATACCTCAAGCGGGGATGTTGGCGGTGCAGGGTCTCCGCGACAGCGGGCGGATCCAGAAAGGACAGAAGGTCCTGATCAACGGCGCGGGCGGGGGCGTGGGCACCTTCGCCATCCAGATCGCCAGACTCTACGGCTGCGAAACGACCGGCGTCGACAGCTCGGGGAAACTCGACATGCTGCGGTCGCTGGGCTTCGATCACGTCATCGACTACACCACCGAAGACTTCACCCAGGCCGGCCGGCGCTACGACCTCATACTCGATGCCAAGTCGACCCGTTCGGTCTTCGACTGCGCGCGGGCCTTGAACCCTGACGGGATCTACGTGACGTGCGGGGGTGCCACCCGCTATCATCATGCAGGCCCTCCTCTTCGCGCCGTGGATCAAGCTCACCGAGCAAGAAGAAGATCCGAGTCGTCTTCTCTGAAGCCGAACAAAGATCTCGCGTACATGGCGGAGCTTTTTGAAGCAGGCAAGCTCAAGCCGGTCGTGGATGGACCCTACAATCTGAGCCAGGTGCCGGAAGCCATGCGTTATTTCGGCGAAGGAGGGCATAAGGGCAAAGTGGTCATCAGCGTGAACCGCGACGAGGCGGGTTAACGGCGAAATGGCAGCGCCCAGCGAGATCGCTCCCGGCGTCTGGTGGCTGGAGGCGGGGAGGGGCCTTCTCCGCTCCAACGTGTACTTCGTGCGGTCGGGGAGCTCGTGGGCGCTCATCGACGCCGGTTCGGCCAAGTGCGGCCGGGCGATCCGTCAGGCCGCCGCGGGCCTTTTCGGGGAGCTCTCGCATCCGGCCGCGATCCTACTGACTCACGACCACCCCGACCATGCCGGCTCGGTCCGCGAACTGGCAGAGGCGTGGGACTGCTTCGTCTGGGTGCATCCCAACGAACTCCCGCTGGTCCTGGGAGATCTCTCCACTTTCGAACAGTACCCAGGCCCTCTCGACCGCTGGGTCGTCCTGCCCTTCATGCATCTGCTCGGGCCGAAGCGGACCAAGGCCATGCTGGAGCGGGCGAGCTTCAGGGACCGGGCGCGCACATTCGATCCGGCCCGTGAGCTTCCCGGTCTTGCGGGGTGGGAGGCCATTCCCACGCCGGGTCACACGCCCGGACACACGGCCTTCTTCCGGAGGGATGATCGGGTCCTCATCACCGGCGACGCGATGGTGACCCTGGATCTCAACTCACTCTCGGGCGTCCTGCTGGGCAGGCAGAGAGTCTCGGGGCCGCCGTGGTACACCACGTGGGATTGGCGGGCGGGCAAAGCATCCGCAGCCCTGCTGGCCGAGTTAGAGCCACGCGTACTTGCCGGCGGCCACGGGATCCCCATGAGCGGCCCCGAGACCCCGAGCAGGGTGCGATCCTTCTCGGATCGATTCTCGGGGCGGACCTGAAGGCGTGACCACTCTCTTGGGATTTGACCTGGCTTTGGACCTTGAGGAATTCGTCGAGGCCCAGGGCGAGGCGCTACGGCGCCCGGTGATGAAAGGGGCGGCGAGCGAGGCCCTGGCTGCGGCTGCCGGACTGATCTCCCCGGCGCTCGCGTACGACTGGCTTCCGGTTGGCGCTCGGGACCAGAGAAAGGCCGAAGTCGGAGGGGTCGTCTTCGAGCTCGGCAGGCACGCGGATCTACTCGGGCCGGCGCACCTGGCCTTCGTGGCCGTGGTGACGATCGGACCACGGCTGGAGGCCCAGAGTCGGGACCTTCAGGCATCCGGGAAGGCGCTCGATTCGTTCTTGCTCGATGCGGCCGGCGTGTTTGCCGTCGGGATGCTGATCCTCAAGGCCCGCTCGATCGTCGAGAAGGACGCGGCAGAGCGCGGCTGGGGAGTGGGCGCCGAACTGGCCCCGGGCCAACTCTCGGGATGGGCCATCGCCGAGCAGATACTGGTGGGCCGGCTGCTCGACCTCGAGTCGATAGGCGTGCGGGTCACCGAGTCGGGGATGCTCGTGCCCCAGAAATCGGCGTCGATCATGGTGGGCACCGGGCCGGACTATGAGTCCTCCGAAGTGCGCTCGCCCTGCGAGTTCTGCGATCTGGGGGAGACCTGCCACTACAGGCACTAGGGCGTCGCCGCTAGCGAACGCGGCCGCCGAGGCGCCCGGCTAGCTGTTGAGGATCGCCTCGGCTTCTTCTCGGTACGCGTCCATCGCATACGGGATGCCGGTGACCCGGGTGCATTCCTCGGTCAGGCTCATCAGATCGCCACGGGTGACCGCGGGGATGTTGAAGCACCGCGCGCCGGCCATCAACTGCTGAAGGCCCACCCGGAGCTTCTCGACGTAGGAGAAGAAGCCCACTGCCCCGAGGGGGATGCTCCGCATCTCGTCCTTGCCGACGATGTCGGACACCGCTTCCCAGCAGACGAAGATCTCCTCGGGGGTATTGCCGTACTGGCCGACCGTCCGTGGCAGCCCGCCGTTGTTCATCCAGATGCCGGCGTTCTTGCCGACCATGCCCGGGATCATGAGAGCCCGTCCCATACAGACAGCTTTGACGTACGGCGAGCCCAGAGACAGGGCCTTGAAGACATGGTCCTCGGCGCTGAAACCGCCGCCGAACGCCAGGTCGGGCACTCGCTTGCCCCGCGCTGTCAGTTTGGCGGCGAAGTCGGCCGCGGCCGAGTGCAGGTAGAGGCTCGGCATGCCCCACTCCTCCATCATGCGCCACGGGCTCATGCCGGTGCCGCCCGGAGCCCCGTCGATGGTAAGCAGGTCGATCTTGGCGTCGCTGCCCCATTTGAGGGCCATAGCCAGCTCGCGAAGCCCGTAGGCGCCGGTCTTGAGCGTGATGCGCTTGTAGCCCAGCGCGCGTAGCCGGTCGCATTCTGCCAGGAAGCCTTCTTCGTCGATGAAGCCCAGCCGGCTGTGCCGCTCGAACTGCTTGAGGGCCCCGTCATGGAAAGCCGCGTGGGTGATGGGGTCCGATGGATCGGGGGTCACGATGTAGCCCCGCTTTTGCAGTTCCAACGCCCGCTCGAGGGAGTCCACCTTGATCTCGCCGCCGATGCACTTGGCGCCCTGGCCCCACTTCAGCTCGATGGTATCGAGCCCGTGCTTGTTGATGACATACTCGGCCACACCCAGCCGGGTGTCCTCGACGTTCATCTGTACCAGGAGCTCGCCATATCCGCGGTGGTAGCGCTCGTACGTCTCGATCCGGCGGTCCATGTCGGGCGCGCGCTTGATCTTACCCTTGGAGTCGAGCTCCAGCTGCGGGTCGATACCGCAGACGTTCTCCCCGCATACGCACGTGACGCCGCTGATGGCCGCGCCGACCGCGAAGTGCTCCCAGTTCCTCCGGGCTATCTCGGTCGATCCCAATGCGCCGGTGAACACGGGAGCGAGCATCTTGACCTTGATGTCCCAGCCGTACTCCGTCTCCACGTTGACGTCGGGGAAAGTGCAGGTATCGGGGCCGGCTACCACACCCTCCGGGAGGCCTTTGCCGCCCAGGGCATATCCCTGGATGTTGAGATGCGAGTAGTCGACCGGGTAGTCCTTGTCGCCACCGGCAGTGATCGACCCGAACGGGCCGGGGTAGATGACTTCGCGGCCGCGGAAGGTCGACTGGAAGACCTCGCAGTTGCCCCGGCAGCCGTCGATGCAGCGCGTGCACAGCCCGGAGCCCGGCACCACGCTGCGCGAGCGGTTCGACGTCTGGGACACGTCATTCGCGTTTGGTCGCTGTAGATTCACCACGGACTCCTTCTCTAGTAGTGGGCGTCGAGGCCCAGTAACTGCCAGCGGGCGCACTGGAAACCCCTGCCCAGCTCGCACATGATGCACGTGTCGGGGATGTTTTCGACCATCGTCGTCTGGGATTCGCAGAGGCTGCAGATGCCCCCCTCCGTCATGGGGCCGGGGCACGGCGTTATCGTCATCGGACATACCTGGATGCAGTTGTTGCATCGCTTGCAGAGGTCCGGGCGCACGTCGAACGGCAGGGCCACCCGGCGGTCCCTGCCCCGCCCGACGAGGCCAAGGGATTTCGACTGCCAGATCTCGTCGCAGACCCGCACGCACCTTCCGCACAACACGCAATCGTTCATCCGCATCGGGTAGCGCGAATGGGTGACGCCGACCCGTGCGGCGAGGTCCTGGATGGCCCGCGAGTTCGGCGCCTCCGCGAGGAGGAGCTCGACGATGTTCCGCCGTGCCCTCACCGCGGCTTCAGAGTGGGCTTCCACCACCAGGCCCTCGCGCGCCTCGAGCGTGCACGCGGCCGTCATCTTCCGCCGATCTCCGTCGACCACCTCCGCGATGCACACCCGGCACGCCCCGATGGGGGTCACGCCGGGCATGTGGCACAGGTTCGGGATGCAGATCCCCATCTCGAGGGCCGCTTCGAGGACGTTCGCTCCCTCGGTCGTCTGGATCGTCGTGCCGTCGACCGTGATAGTCACCATCTTCGCCATGGATGCTCCCTCAGACCCTACGTATCGCTTCAGCCGGGCAGTCTTCCGCGCAGATACCGCACCGTTCGCACAACGCCTGGTCGATCCGGTAGTCGTCGTCCTCGATGATCGCGCCGTGCGGGCACGCGGCGGCGCACGAGCCGCACTGCGTGCACAGCTCCTGGTCGATGGAGTACCGCAGCAAGGCCCGGCACACTCCGGCCGGGCAGCGGTGGTCTTTGATGTGTGCTTCGTATTCGCCCTGGAAATACTGCAGGGTGGATAAGACCGGGTTCGGCGCGGTCTTGCCCAGCGCGCACAGCGAACCCGCCGCCATGGTCCAGGCAAGGTCCTTGAGAGTCTCGAGCTGCTCCATCCGTCCCCGGCCCTCGGTGACATCGGTGAGGATCTCGAGCATCCGGCTGGTCCCGAGCCGGCAGGGCACGCACTTGCCGCAGGACTCCTCCGACAGGAACTCGAGGAAGTACTTGGCGACATCCACCATGCAGGCCGATTCGTCCATCACCACCATGCCGCCGGAGCCCATCATGGAACCTGCCGCGGCAAGGGCCTCGTAATCGACGGGCAGGTCGAACCGCGAGACCGGCAGGCAGCCGCCGGAAGGTCCGCCTGTCTGTACCGCCTTGATGGCTTTGCCGTGTTGCGCCCCGCCCCCGATGTCGAAGACGATCTCGCGAAGCGTCGTGCCCATCTCGACCTCGACGAGGCCGGTGTTCTTCACGTGGCCGGTGAGCGCGAAGATCTTCGTGCCCTTGCTCTTGTCAGTGCCCTTCGCCGCGAACCAGGCAGATCCGTTGGCAATGATGCGGGGCACGTTCGCCCAGGTCTCCACGTTGTTGAGTACTGTCGGCTGCTCGAGATAGCCGCGTTCGACGGTATGGACGTCCTTGGGCCTGGGCTCGCCCACCTCACCCTCGAGCGAGGCCATGAGCGCGGTCGACTCCCCGCAGACGAAGGCGCCGCCGCCGCGGGCCACCTTGACGTCGAAGCTGAAGTCCGTCCCCAGGATGTTCTCGCCCAGCAGGCCCAGGTCCCGCGCCTGCTCTATGGCCCGGCGGGTGTGCATGACCGCCAGGGGATACTCGTTGCGGACGTACACGTAGCCCTTCCGCGACCCGACGGCGTAGGCGCCGATCATCATCCCTTCGAGGATCGAATGTGGATTTCCCTCGAGCAGCCCGCGGTCCATATAGGCGCCCGGGTCTCCCTCGTCGGCGTTGCAGATGACGTAACGTTCCTCGCCCGGGGCGCGCCGGCACTGCTCCCATTTGCGCGCGGTCGGATAGCCACCGCCGCCCCGCCCCCGCAGGCCGGAGGCCTTGATCTCCTCGATCACCGCCTCGGGATCCATGGACGTCAGCACCTGGGCCAGGGCCGCGTAGCCGCCGGAGGCTATGTAGTCCCCGATGTCCCCGGGGTCGACGAGCTGGTTACGCCCGATCAACTCCCTGTCCTGCTTTGCGAAAAAGGGGAGATCCGCAGGTGTGCGGGTGGTCCGCCCGGAGACATCGTCGGCGAAGCACAGCCTTTCGACGACCCGGCCGCCGGCCACGGATTCGGAGACGATCTCCGCCACGTCTTCCGCGGTAACCCTGCAGTAGAGGACATCCAGTGGCTCGACGATGATCAGCGGCTCCTGCTGGCAGAAGCCCTGGCAGCCGGTGACCCGCACGTGGACCTCATCGGCGAGGCCGCGCTTTTGGAGATCGTCCTGGAGCGCCCTGAGCACGCTGAGCGACCCCGATGCTTCTCCGCACGTGCCGCTAGACAGAGTGACCCGTACCGGCCACGCCTGGTGGGCCCTGAGCGACTCTTGCCTGAACGAGGCCAGGGCGCCGGGATCCGAGCAATCTAGACATTCGCGGCCAACTCCCGATCTTGAGCCCTGACCGCCTCGAGCAGCCCCCTTAGTTTGGCGGGCGTCATGTTGTCGTGGTACGTGCCGTCGATAACGACCACCGGGCTGAGGGCGCACGCACCGAGGCAGTTGACGGTCTCGACGGTGAAAGTGCGGTCGGCGGTCGTCTCGCCCGGCCCGATCTGAAGTTCGGTGACGACCTCATCGAGCATCCTGGGGGCTCCGCGAACGTGACACGCGGTCCCCGTGCAGACGGTCAGCAGGTGGCGTCCGCGAGGCTGGAGGCTGAACGCCTTGTAGAAGTTGGCCAGCCTGAAGACCTCGATGAGGGGGACCTCGAGCTTCTCCGACACCCGGCGCAGCACCCATTCGGGAAGATAGCCGTGCAGTTCCTGCAGGTCCTGCATGGCCTCCATGATGTCGAAGGGCTCCGCCCCGCGGTTCTCGAGGATCGCATCGACTTTGTGTAGGTCCATGTCCTTCTCACGCCCATGATTCGTCGTTTGCGGCAGTCAATTGCCGCGACTCTAGCAGGAAGTTGCCGGGCCGGCAAGCGTATCAACCTCAACTTGTAGGCTTTTTGGAGGCATAACCGGTGATTATCTCGACGCGCGGTCGTCTTTGAGCGGCAATATTGCCGGTATGATTCCGGCAAGCGTTTCGTGCGGCGATCCGCGGCCGGTAGCCCGCCTGACCGTGTCTCGGAGGCGAACCGCGCAATCACTGCGGTTGCGGACGTCAACCAGGGTAGGCACTTGTGTGGCAAAGCTGCCGTTCGCTACGCGGGTAGCGGCAAATTTGCTGGTAACATCCGCCCAATGAGAGAGAAGACCGAAGAGAAGCGCGTCGCGATCCTGCGCATCCTCCAGGAGGCCGACAAGCCGCTGGGCAGCTCCGGGATAACCGAGCGGCTCGCCGCGATGGGTTACGACATCAGCGAGAGGACGGTCCGCTTCCATCTGCTCGACCTCGACAAGGCCGGCCTCACCCAGAACCTGGGCCGGAACGGGCGCGCCATCACGCGCCGGGGGGCGAGCGAGCTCGACAGCGCCCGAGGTTTCGAGAAGGTCGGGATCCTCTCGGCCAAGATCGACCAGATGACGTACAAGATGGACTTCGATCTGGCCAGCAAGACGGGGACGGTGGTGCTCAACCTGAGCCTGATCGAGCGGGGGCAGCTCGAGCGTGCGGTCCCGCTCATGAGCGACGTGTTCCGCGCCGGCTACGCCATGGGAAAGCTGATGGCCTTGTTTCGTCCCGGGGAGCAGGTGGGGCATGGGACCATCCCCGAGGGCAGCGTCGGGATCGGGACCGTGTGTTCGATCACGATGAACGGGGTGCTCGTGGCTCACGGGATCCCGACCCATTCCCGTTTCGGCGGCCTTCTGGAGTTGCGCGAGGGCAAGCCGACCCGGTTCGCCGAATTCATCAACTACGATGGGACGACTCTCGACCCTCTGGAGATCTTTATCCGCAGTGTGATGACCGACTACGTCGGGGCGACGCGGACCGGGAACGGGCTCATCGGCGCCAGTTTCCGCGAGGTGCCGGCCGACAGCCGCGACCACGTGCTGGAGCTCGGGGCGAAGATGGAAAGGGTCGGCCTTGGCGGTCTCTTCTTGATCGGCTGGCCGGGCCAGGCGCTGCTCAAGATCCCCGTCAGCGAGGGGCGGCTGGGCCTGGTCGTCGTCGGGGGGCTCAATCCCGTGGCCATCCTCGAGGAGCAGGGCATCCACGTCCGCCGTACCGGCGCCCTGGCGGGCCTGATCGACTACAACCGCCTGTTCCACTACGACGAACTGGCCGACCGCAGCCGCGAGTTGCCCTAGGCGGGACACCGGGACCGGCCGTGCATCGCGGGCGAAGGGACGCTAGACTAACGGCATGAGCCTACTTGAGCTTCTGAGCAGCGATACGAAAGACCATCTTCCTTGATGGGGCCATGGGCACCCAACTGGGACAGGCCGGCCTGGAGATGGGCGGCCAGAACTGCGTCACCAATCCGGAGGCCGTGCTTGCCGTCCACAAGCAGTACGCCGCGTCCGGGGTGGATCTGCTCATCACGAACACCTTGACCATGAACCGCGCCAACCTCGAGTCGCACAACGTGGGGGTCGAGGTGCGCGAGGTGAACCTCGCGGGAGTGAGGTTGGCGAGGGCTGCCGCCGCCGAGGGCCAGTACGTGCTGGGAGACATGAGCTCCACCGGCAAGATGCTGAAGCCGTACGGACAACTCGCCGAGGACGATGCTTTCGCCGCTTTCAAAGAGCAGGCCGCCATCCTGGCCGAGGGTGGGGTGGATGGGCTGATCGTCGAGACCATGTTCGACCTGCGAGAAGCTCTGTGCGCCTTGCGCGCGGCAAAGGACGCCTGCGACCTGCCCGTCATCGCTTCGATCGCCTTCAACACGGCCGGCAACGAGGGGCGGACCGTCATGGGGAACACCGCCCGGCAATGCGCCGAGGCGCTGACCGAGGCGGGCGCGTCGGCGGTCGGGGCGAACTGTGGGAGCGTCGATCCGCTGGAGATGGCCCAGATCGTCGCCATGATGCGAGAGGGCACGTCCTTGCCCATCATCGCCCAACCCAACGCGGGTAGGGGCAGGCTGGTCGACAAAGACCTGGTCTTTGATATGCCCCCCGTTGCCTTTGCCACCGGGGTGGAGGAGTGCGTGCGGGCTGGAGCCCGGCTCGTCGGCGGCTGCTGCGGCACCTCACCTGCCCACATCCAGGCGATGGTGGAGCTGATCGGCCGGGTCTAGCACTCTCGTGCATCGCCCGCTACCGGCCGTCTACCAGGCCAGATACCCCCCGTCGATCACCAACTCGGTCCCGGTGACGAACTTGGATTCATCGCAGGCCAGGTAGAGCACGCCATAGGCCACGTCGATGGGCTCGCCGTAGTGGCCGAGGGGCAGACGACTCAGGATACGGGCGTGGAACGCCTCCGGACCCTCGGTGGAGTCCTTGCCGACGTTCTCCAGCATGGGCGTCCACAGCCAGCCCGGATGGACCGAGTTCACCCGTATCTTGTCGGCCGCGTAGCAGATGGCGTCCGACTTGGTCATCACCCGGACGGCCCCCTTGGCCGCGTGGTAGAGGAAGGGCGGCGGCACATCCATGCCACCGGCGATCCCGTAGACCGAGGAGATGTTGACGATGCTGCCCCCGCCGCTTTGCTTCATGTAGGGAACGGCGTGCTTGGTGCACAGGAAGACGCCCTTGGCGTCGACGTTCAAGACCTTGTCCCACTCCTCCACGGTGATCTCGTGGGTGGGTTTGGGAGCGCCGGTGATGCCCGCATTGTTCACGAGGATGTCGATGCTTCCCAGGGTTCCGTAGACGTCGGCGCAGACCTGCTTGACGTCCGTCTCGGAAGTCACGTCCATGTGGAAGTAGCGGGCCCAGCCGCCGGACGCTTTGATCTCGTCGGCCGCCGCGGCGCCGAGTTCGTCCTGGATGTCCGCGATCGACGACCTTGGCGCCCTCTGCGGCGAGAAGCAGGCTGGTCGCCTTGCCCAATCCGGTCGACCCGCCGGTGACGATCGCCACTTTGTCCTCTACTCGGCCCATGTGTCCCCCTAGCAGTCGGTGTGCTCCCGTCGCGCCCTGGCGGCGAAGCGTCATTGCTCAGCAGCCTACTCGTTCGAATCTATCACCGGGTTCCCCGGCGTGCGAGACCTCCACGCTATAGTGTGCCTGAACCGAGTAGGGCGCAGGACACGACCGCGCCCCCGATCGACGCACCATCCGGGAGACCCACCCGCGCCCCACAGCCCGCTCGTGGCGACCGGTAGGTGTCCCCGGCGTCGTGCCTACCCGATGACGAGCGACCTCGTGGCGAACTGGGGGTCGCTGGTGGCGTTGAGGCCGAGGCGCCTCAGGCCCGCTTCATCGCCGGCCGTCGGTAGATGGGTCGTGTGAAACTCGCATCCGGCCAGCTTAGTGAGCTGCTCCACGGCCGCATGGGCCGCCGGGTTGGTGGTCGCGCTTATGCCCAGCGCGATGAGCATCTCGTCGAGGTCGAGGCTGACGGCCTTCATCCGCAGTATGTTCTTCTTCATGCCGGCGATCGACTCCATGACGTTGGGCGTGAGGAGGGGCATTTCGTCGGGTATGCGGGATAGATGCTTCACCGCGTTCAGCACGACGGCCGAGGCAGCGTGCATCAGCGCGGAGTTCTTGCCGGTGACGATCTGGCCGTCGGGGAGCGCGATGGCGGCCCCGCAGTAGATGCCCTCGTTCCCCTTGCCCTTGATCTCCCCGTCTTCCGCCGCCTGGCGGGCGGGGCGGACGACCGCGCGCCTCTCCTCGTCGAGCCCCAGCCCATGCATGATCAACTGTGCCCGGTCCGCGTCTTCGCGCTCGACCAGCCCGACCGCGTACTCGCAAGCGTAGCGGAAGTGGCGCCGGATGACCTCCTGTTCGGCGGCTGCCCGGACCACGTCGTCGTCCACGATGGCGAACCCCGCGCGGTTGACTCCCATGTCGGTGGGCGACTGATAGAAGGCGGTCCCACCAATACGCTGGAAGATGCGCGCCAGCAGCGGGAAAGCCTCGATGTCCCGGTTGTAGTTGACCGCCTGCTCGCCGTACGCCGCCAGGTGGAAGGGGTCTATCTGGTTGACATCCTTCAGCTCCACCGTAGCCGCCTCGTAGGCGACGTTCACCGGGTGCTTGAGGGGGAGGTTCCAGATGGGGAAGGTCTCGAACTTGGCGTAGCCGGCGGCGGTGCCGCGGAGGTGCTCGTGGTAGACCTGCGACAGGCAGGTGGCCAGCTTACCGCTCCCCGGGCCGGGTCCGGCGACCACCACCACCGGCCGCTCGGTGGGGATGAACTCGTTGGCCCCGTATCCCTCGTCGCTGACGATCCGGTCGACGTCCGTGGGATAGCCCTTGGTATAACCGTGCCAGTAGACGGGCACGCCCCGCCGCTCCAGCCTGGCTTTAAACACACGCACGGAGGGCTGGTCCTCGTAGCGGGTGATCACCACGGCGCGCACGAGGAGGTCCCAGTCACGCAGATCATCGATGAGCTTGAGGGTGTCGAGGTCGTAGGGGATCCCGAAGTCGGCCCGCATCTTGCGTCGTTCTATCGCCCCGGCGTAGACGCAGATGATGATCTCAGCCTTGTCCTTGAGCTCCCGCAACAGTCGGATCTTGACGTTGGGATCGTAACCAGGAAGGACGCGAGCGGCGTGGAAGTCGTATGCGATCTTGCCGCCGAACTCCAGGTAGAGCTTGCCGCCGATGCGCTTGGCCCGCTCGGTGATGGCGCGGGTCTGCTCCTCGAGGTACTTCTCGTTGTCGAAACCTGGGCTGGCGCTCAATACATTCTCCTCCCGCCGCATCTGGCGACCCCTCTGGGAAAGCGTATACCTCGGCTCGGACTGCTCGCAAGCCGGCCGGCCCGCCGGGTCGAGCCTCGCTACGGAGTTGCCAGGCTTTGCGCGGGCTTCCCGGTCGAACCGTTGGCGAACCGTAGCACGGTGACCGCGCAGAAGTCTTGCTCGATCGAGAAGAGATGTTCCAGCGGCAGGCCCCGGAAGTGGGCGAGGATCACCCGGTTCACCCCTTTGTGCCCCACCACGAGCACCCGGCGGTGACCGGCAGCGAGGCTGTTCTCGGTGAGGCGGACAAACCCGGGGACCACTCTCGCCTGCAGGTCCCTGAAGCTCTCGCCTTGGGGGAACGGTTGCCCGACCACGTCCCGCTCGCGCTCCAGATGCTCAACCGGGTAGTCCTGCCTGGCCTCCTCCCAGCTCAGTCCCTCCCAGAGGCCCACGTCGATCTCCCGGAGCCATCGCGCGGTCTGCACCGCTGCCCCGCAGTTCTCAGCGACGATCTCCGCCGTCCGGACCGCCCGCCGCAGATCGCTGCTATAGACGGCGTCGAAGCAGGCGCCACCGGTGGCCGCCATCAACTCGTCTGCGAGGCGCTTCGCCTGCTCCTCGCCGGGAACGCCGAGTTCCGGGTCGGCTTGACCCAAGAAGCGCTTCCCGCCAGGTCCCACAGGTTCGGCGTGTCTGACCAGGAGTATCGACAACTCCGGCGCCGCGCCGCCCAAAGCGAGGGCGCCGTCTTCTAGGCCGAGGGCGCCGCCGCGCAAGACCTCCTCGAAAGGCCGGCCGAGCGTAACCGCCACTTTCTCGGCTATCGCCCGGGCATCGCGTGTTCTCGCTCTGATCCTCTCGGCCGCTTCGGGGCGGGTTCCCATCTTCCGGAACGCCCTCGCTTCCCGTTCGTCCAGACCCACCAGTTCGCCCTTGGCCACCAGCTTGTCTGCCAGATAGACGAGTTCCGCCTCAGTGACCCCCGGCGCCTCGACCAGTTCGCGTGCAATGACCATGTGCTGCCCCACAACGCCGCCCAGCCGGGGCAGTCCCAGATTGGTCAGCACCTCCTGGGCGAGGAGGGCATGGTTTGGCAGGAGCCGGGCCATGTCATGCAGAAGACAGCCGGCCCGCACGAGGGCCACGTCGAGGGCGGGGATGTGGGGCTTGAGAGCCTCCGCAAGTCTCTCCCCGACCGCGGCCACGGCCTGGCAGTGCTCCGCCACATTGGCCGGCGTGCCGGCTGCCGCGAGGATGAAGAGGGCTTCGTCGGTGGTCAGCGAGGGTTCCGCGACCGGCGGCCGGCGGTTGAGGGCGCCGTCTAGGATGGCGGCGAAACGGTCGAGCATCCGATGCTCCTCCGGGCCGTCCATGTCCATCAGCACGGTCAGGTCCTGCACGTCCACGCCGACCTCGTCTTCTGGGAAGGCGGCGAGAAAGGCCTGCAAGTTGCGTCTTCGGTCGGCCTGCACCAGGGCAGGAGCGTAGCGCGCCGAGAGAAGGGGAGGATGGCCGGGCCGGCCACAGCAGACAGGGTAGATGATCCCCTTGTCGCTCCGCTCGAAGCGGTCACTCATGAGGCGCAGCGCTCGAGGCGTCACGAGCGGAACATCGACCGGCAGGACGAAGAAGGCGTCGGCGTCTCCTCGCAGCCCGGCGACCCCCGCCTGAACGGAGGAGAACATGCCGGAGTCGTAGTCCGGGTTGTGAGCGCGATCGACCTGGATGCGGCCGAGGACCGGGAGGAGTGCTTCCGCGTCGTGCCCCGTCACCACGACCACCTGTCCCGCTCCCGCTGCCCGGAGAGAGGAGACCACCCGCTCGATCGCCGTCACCCCGCCCACCGGCAGCAGGGGCTTGCTCGTCCCCATCCGGGAAGAGCGCCCCGCGGCGAGGACTACCGCGGCTATCCGCCCGGCTCCGTGTGTGCCATCATGATTTGTGCCGCCCGTCGTCATGACGGCGATTGTAGCCGACAGCGCCCGGACGTTTGGCGGTCCGGCGACGGGCTTTCCATAGAGCTGAGGCAGTGGTAGGAGAATTCGTGCAACGTGGGTCGCGCTCGCTCGGCATGGATCGAAGCGTCCAAATGGGAGGGATGAGATGAAGATCCTCGATGCGCACGTTCACCTCGACCGCATGGCCGGCGAGGACATCTTGAGGATGGCCTGGGGTGGAGTGGAAGCGGCCATCGTGCCGTCGCCACACCTCATGAGCGGCCTCTTCTATCCCAAGACGCTGTTCGAGTTGTGGGAGAAGACCCTCAACTACATGGTCAAGTACGCCGCGTCCATGGGCATCGACGTGTACGTCTGCCTTGCGGTGCCGTTCTACGGCATCACCCATGAGGGTTACGACGAGGCCCTCAACAAGCTGCCCGAGTATCTCAAGGAGCCCCGGGTGGTGGGCATCGGCGAGATCGGTCTCGACACAGGCAACGCCCACGAGCAGTACCTATTGAAAGCCCAGCTGGCGATAGCCAAGGAGCGCGACCTGCCGATCATCATGCACACGCCGACACCGCGGCAGCCCCAGACCCCCGAAGTGACGCCGCAGATCATCGACGTGCTCAAGGCGGAGGGCTTCCCGCTGCACAAGGCAGTCCTCGACCACAGCGGCAAGAACACCATCCCGGTGCGGCTGAAGTCCGGCTGCGTCACCGGCCTCAGCATCTGCTACGACAAGCTGACCGCCGAGGAGGTCTCGGAGATCATCCGTGAGAACCCGGCCGACCGGGACAAGATCATCATAGGGTCCGAGCTGGGATACGGCGGCGCCGGCCACCTCTCGCTGGTGAAGGCGGCGTGGGCCATGAGGATGGACGGCCTGCCGGTGTCGGAGATCGAAAGGGTGACCTGGGAGAACCCGAGGAAGCTCTTCAACCTGCCGGTGGCCGCGAATGACGTTAAGCTGGATCGGCCATGAGCACCGAAGAGCTGTTTTCAAAGATGGCCGAACTGGCCGGCGCCGGAATCCCCTTCGCGGTGGCGACCGTGGTCAGGACCGCGGGGTCCACGCCGAGAGGGGCCGGGGCCAAGATGCTCGTCCTCGCCGACGGGTCGGTCATCGGGACGGTCGGCGGCGGCGCGCTCGAGCATGAGGTGACCAGGGACGCGCTGGCCGCGCTCGCCGAGGGGCAGTCCACCCTCAAGGAATACAAGCTGCGGCAGCCGGGCGCCGACGCCGCGGGTGGCGCGGCTCGCCGGGGCGGACTCCGGCCCCTCTGGTGACGAGGCGCGCACGCTCGGCATGCTCTGCGGGGGAGACGCAGAAGTGTTCCTGGAGGTCTACGGGCAGAGCAGTCATCTCCTGATCGTCGGCGCCGGGCATATCGGCCAGAAGCTGGCCGAGATTGGCAAGGCCCTCGACTTTCGCGTCACGGTGCTCGATGAGCGGGCCGAGTTGGTCACGCGAGAGCGCTTCCCCGGAGCGGACGAGCTTGTCTGCGCTCCGCCTTCGGACGCCGCCCGCCGGGTCGCCATAGGACCGAGCATGGCGATCGTCATCGTCACTCACGGGCACGTCCACGACAAGGCGGCTCTCGCCGCCGTGCTCGGCAAGCCCTGCGGCCTACATCGGGATGATCGGCAGCAAGAGCAAGGTGCGGGCGGTGATGGGGGAACTCCGGGCGGAGGGAGCAGAGCCCGCCCTGTTGGAGCGGGTCCACGCGCCGGTCGGGCTGGACCTGGGAGGTCAGAGGCCTGCGGAGATCGCGCTGAGCATCCTCGCTCAGATCGTGGCCGGACAGTACGGCCGGTCCGGGGGCCCCATGAAGGCGACGCTCGGACTCTGATCAGCCTCCCCGGCCGGCCTTCCTAGAACAGCCCGTTGTCGTTGATCGGCGGGAACAACTCCGCCGGGATCTCCTGGATGACGTCCCAGTGCTCCACCACCTTGCCGTCCTCGACCCTGAATATGTCGACGATCTGACGGCCGGGCGTCCCCGGGATCACGACGGAATGGACGTGCAGAGCGACGAGGTCGCCCTCGGCGATGACCCTCTTCACTTCGTTGCGGGCGGCCGGGTATCGGTCGCGGCGGAACCGGATGAAACGGAACAGGCCCTCCGGCCCGTCGGGGACGCGCGGGTTGTGCTGGATGTACGTGTCGCCAAGGTACCGTTTGGCCTTGTCGATGTCCTTCTCGTTGAGAGCCGCCTCATAGAACGCGAGGACGATCTCCCGGGGCGATAGCTTCTCCTCTGCCATCTGCCGACCTTTCCTTTCTAAGTCAAACTCGCAACCAGTTTCCCTATGCCATAGGTGATGGCCATGACGAGCGCTCCGCCGACGACGACCCTGAGCGCGGCTCGCCGGCCCGGCGCCTCTCCCAGATGCGCGCTGACAAAGCCGGTCACGGTAAGGGCGATAAGGACGGCCGCGACCGTGACCCAAAGGCGATACCCCTCCGGCGGTAGCAGGACCGCGAGCAGAGGCAGCATTGCACCTACCACGAACGACAAGATCGAGGCCGATGCCGCCGACCAGGGGCTGGCGAGGTGAAGGGGATCGAAGCCCAACTCGTCTCTGGCGTGCGCCCCCAGGGCGTCCTGGGCCGTCAGTTGGCCCGCGACGTCGCCGGCGATGTCCTCGGAGAGGCCCTTCGCCTGATGGATGCCTTTGAGTTCCGCCAGCTCCTGCTCGGGTTGGGACTCCAGCTCGCGCCGTTCTCGGTCGAGCAGAGCACGCTCGGTGTCGCGCTGCGTGGAAACCGACACGTATTCGCCCACCCCCATCGACAGGGCTCCGGCGACCATGCCTGCCAACCCCGCTGTCAGCAGCGCCGTGCGACTCTGGGTAGCTCCGGCCACACCGACGACCAATCCGGCGATCGAGAGGATGCCGTCGTTGGCCCCCAGCACTCCGGCGCGCAACCAGTTGGTGCGCCTCGCCGTGCCGGCGCTGTGGGTCTCGACGTGTCCCGGATTCCCATCCATACTGTCTAGGGCATCTCTTCCAGCAACTGCCAGGCGCGGTCCACCAGCTTGATGCGATTCCTCGTACCGCAGTTGGCCCGGGTCGAGGTCGTAGATGCGGACCCGGTCGAGCCCGTCGGCATCCTTGAGCAGCCACAGCACCCGTAGCATCGTCCCCGGTTCCGGCGTGTGGCCGGGCTCCAGCGCCAGTGCCCTGTCTATGGCCCGGTAGTCCGAGACGGAGTGCCACTCCATGGCGAAGAAGGTCCGAGCGAGGATCCGCGGATGGACGCCTTCGGCAAGGCCCAGCCGCTTGACCTTGGCCACGCTGTTCGGCCCGTGCTCAGGCTCCCGGCCGTCGTGAGTCCGGCCGATGTCGTGCCAGGCCACTGCCAGTACCACCGACTCGAACCAGTCCGGGTCGAGGTCTCTGGCTTCCGCGATCGCCTGGGCGTGGATGAGCACCCGCCGAGCGTGCGAGATGCCGTGGATGCTGGCCGGCCGCTCGAACCATTGCGGTTCGAGGGGGTAGGCCAGAGCATCAAAACCTGCTGGGTCCACGCGTGTCCTGTACTCGCCCGGCCTAGGACGCTTCCTCGCCCGGCTGCCCGATGACGATGATGGGGGTACCGACCGGCACCTCCACCTCTTCCTCGAGCAGGATCTTCAGCACCACGCCCGCCGCCTCGGCCTCGAGGTCGTAGGTGATCTTCTCGGTGACGATCTCCGCGATCACCGTGCCGACTTTGACCTCGTCGCCCTCGCCGACCAGCCAGGTGCCGACCGCGCCGGTCTCCATCGTAAGCCCAAGCTTGGGCATCCTATCGTTTCAGCCATCTGGTCTTCCTGGGGCGCGCAGCGTGCCGGCGCGCCTCGGTCTCCTAGAACAGCGTCCTCACGGCCGCTTCGATCTTCTCAGCGTTCACGATGAACTCGGATTCGAGCGCGGGGGAGAAGGGGACCGGGGTGTCCGGGCCGGCCACCCGCTTGATGGGCGCCCGCAGAGAGCCGAAGCCTTCGTCGGCGATGACCGCCGCTATCTCCCCGCCGAAGCCGCCGGTGAGACAGGCCTCGTGGACTATGACCGCCCGTCCGGTCTTGGCGACCGAGGCGAGTATGGCTTCCTTGTCGAGCGGGATGAGAGTCCGCAGGTCGAGGACTTCCGCGCTGATGCCGTCTTTGGCGAGGTCTTCGGCCGCCGCCAGGCACTGCCGCACCATGGCCGAATAGCAGACGAGGGTGACGTCGGCGCCCTCCCGCTTCACGTCCGCCTTCCCGATGGGGATGGTGTAGTCACCCTCGGGCACTTCTCCCTTCGAGGCGTAGAGCATCTTGTGCTCGAGGAAGACCACCGGGTTGTCGTCGCGGATGGCGGAGATGAGCAGGCCCTTGGCGTCGGCCGGGGTGGCCGGGGCGATGGTCTTCAAGCCCGGAATGTGGCAGACCAACGCCTCCAGGCTCTGCGAATGGTGAGCCGCCGCGCCGATGCCGGCCCCGACGGCGGTCCGGACGACCATCGGGCAGCTCACTTGTCCGCCGAACATGTAGTGGATCTTGGCCGCCTGGTTGTACAGCTCGTCGCCGGCGATGGGCAGGAAGTCTATGAACAGGATCTCCACCACCGGACGCAGTCCTGCAGCCGCCGCTCCGACCGCGTGGCCGATGATGGCCGTCTCGGATATCGGCGTGTCGAGCACCCGGCTCGCCCCGAACTCCTTGAACACCGGGCCGGTCACTCCGAAGCTGCCCCCGAACTTGCCCACGTCCTCGCCGGCGATGTAGATGTTGGGATCGCGCCTCATCTCCAGGATGAGCGCCTCGGCGAGGGCCTGCATGTAATTGAGGGTCCTCATGCCCGGTCTCCCGCGTACACGTCGGTGGTCAATTCCGACTTGTCGGGGAAGGGGCTGGCCTTGCCGTACTCGACGGCGGCGTCCATCTCGGCGTCCGCCTCTTCCTGGATGGCCTGAAGCTCGGCTTCGGTTGCCACTCCCCGGCTGAGCAGCACGGCGGCGAATGCCGGGATGGGATCGCGCTTGAGCCAGGCCTCGTGCTCGGCCGGGTCACGGTACTTGGCCATGTCGCCGATGAAGTGGCCCCAGTGGCGCCAAGTCTTCGCCTCAATGAGCGTGGGGCCGCCGCCGCCGCGGCCTCGTTCGACCGCTTCGGCCGCTACTTCCCGCACGGCGAGCACGTCGTTACCGTCGACCACCACTCCCGGGAAGCCGTAAGCGGCAGCGCGGTCGGCCACGTCTCTCAGCTTCATGTGGTCGGACTGATAGTTCGCCACGCCGTAGAGGTTGTTCTCACAGACGTAGATGGCCGGCAACTCCCATATCGCAGCGAGGTTGAGGGCCTCGTGGAAAGTACCCCGGTTGGTGGAGCCGTCCCCGAAGAACGAGACCGAGACCTTTTTCTCCCCCCGGTATTTGGCGGCGAACGCCGCACCGGTGCCGATGTTCACGGCCGCGCCCACGATCCCGTTCGCGCCCAGCATCCCGTGGGCCATGTCGGCTATGTGCATGGAGCCGCCCTTGCCCCGGCAGTAGCCGTCCACCCGCCCGTAGAGCTCGGCGAACATGCGGTTGGGGTCTCCGCCTCGGGCGAGCAGGTGGCCGTGGCCGCGGTGGCTGGTGACGATGTAGTCCTCGTCGTCGAGCACGGCCATGACTCCGGCCGCTATGGCCTCCTCCCCGCTGTAGAGATGAAGGAAGCCGGGCATGCCCCCTTTGAGGAACGCTTTGTGTGCGTGTTCCTCGAAAGACCGGATGCGGACCATGCAGCGATGTAGGTCTAGGAGTGATTTTCTGTCAACGGTCATCTACGATCCATCCCTCCCCCGGATCAGTGCTGCAGCGAGTACTGCATCCCTCCGTCTATCAAGTACATGCCGCCGGTGCAGAAGCTGCCGGTGTCGGACGCCAGGAACAGCATCAGTTCCGCGACCTCGGAGGGCTGTACGTACCGTTTGAGCAGAGTAGCATCCTGAAGCGTCGCTCGCCCCTTGGAGTGATCGTCGGGGGAGAGGTCCGCTTCGATGGCGTGGATCATCGGTGTATCTACCAGCCCGGGGTTCACGGTGTTCACCCGGATCTTGTTGGCAGCGAGCTCCACCGCCGCCACCTTCATGACCGCGGTCAACGCGTGCTTACTGGCCGTGTAGGCGACGGTGCCCGGGTTGCCGATGATCGCCCCGACAGACGAGGTGATGACGATAGCGCCGCCGCCCCGCGGGATCATGTAGGGGATGGCGTGCTTCATGGTGATCACGACGCCGGTGACGTTCACCTGCAGGACCTGGTTCAAGGCGTCGATCGGGGCAGTCCTTGATGTGAGCGTGCTGCCCGAAGATGCCGGCGTTGGGTACGAGGACGTCGATGCCGCCGAAGCGCTCCGCGGCTTCGGCCATCGCCGCCGCCATGCTCGTCTCGTCGGTGACGTCGGCGACAAAGGCCGCGACGTCCGGCGCGAGCAGACCCACAGCCCGCTCCAAGGCCGGTCCGTCCCGGTCGATGGCCAGCACCTTCGCTCCCTCAGCCGCGAACAGCGTGACGGCGGCGAGGCCGATACCCGACGCGGCGCCGGTGACGACCGCGGTCTTCCCAAGCAGTCTGGACAAATCGACCTCCGTTGCTAGATGCCTACGAATCTCACTGCGTCGCTCAGCGGGCGCCGCGCGCTGCGGAACGCGTCTTCAGGGTCGCTGGAGTCGGGATAACCCAGGGCGATACCGATGACGATGAGGAGTTCCCTGGGGATGTCGAGCTCGTCCCTCAGCAGGTCGGGGTAGACGACCAAGTTGATGGCGATAGCCGAGTCGACGCCGTGATCCTGCGCCGCCAGCGTGACGCTCTGGCACATCGCTCCCAGGTCGAACATGGACCACGCCCCGAGCGTCTGGTCCATGCAGAGATAGACAGCGCAAGGCGCTCCGAAGAAGGAGCGGTTGGCCACGAGGAAGTCGTGATGGAAGGCCGGATCTTCGGGGCTGGTGCCCCTGACCTCGGCACGGCCGGCCGTCAGCTCCTTGGTGCGCTCGCGGCACTCGGGAGTCCACGCGCCCGGGAAGGGGACGTCCGGGTTCGAGGGTATCTTTGCCAGGGTCCTTTGCTCGGACACGCGCCGTATCCGCTCGAACGCCTCGCCGCCGGCGACAAAGACCTCCCAGGGTTGGGTGTTCGCCCAGGAAGGGGTGCAAAGCGCGTCGGCGAGGATAGCCTCGATGGTCTCGCGCGGCACCGGGCGGTCGAGGAAGGCGCGGACGGTCCGCCGGGCTCTGAGGGCGTCGCGTACGTCCATGCTATTTCCCCGCCGGGCTGGTCGCGGCCGGGCCGCCGGGCACCGCCGTGACGACCGAAGTGTTGATTTCGGGCCGCTGGCCCAGTTGCTCCTTGATGAAGCAGAGTCCGGCCGTCCGGACGATCGCGTCGTTGTACTTAGCCGGGAAATCGGGGGGAACGTCTATCTGGATGGAGATGGTTTCCAGCAGATGCGTCTCTTCGCTCCGCTCCGCCTCTATGTTCACTCCCGCGCCCGCCGTGTCGAAACCTCGTTGCTGGAGGAAGTCGGCTACCTGAAAACCGGTGCACGTGGCCAGCGAGCAGAGCAAGAGATCGAAGGGGCCGTAGGCGCCGGGGTCGCCCCCCCGGTCGGGCGGAGGGCCGATCTCCACGGTCAGGTCCTTGCTGCGGGCCTGGATCCGCGTGGCGCTCGGGAAGCTCACTTCTACGTGCATCGCTCGTTCCTTTCCTGGACAAGCCCGGCAGACCAGGGATAATCGTTGTGGATGCTTCGATAGTACCTTTCGCTATCATCTATCGAAAGTGGCCGATGAGGGTATATAGAGCACGATGAAAAGCCTCAAGGAGAACGTCGGGCGTTTGGTCCGGTTTGAGACCCTGTCCGGCCCGGAGTGGGTCCAGGGCGGCGTGACCGTCACCCCGGTCGCGAGATCGGTCAGGGTGGGCGGCGAACGAGGGCTGTACGTGCGCGCACTGGCCGTCGGCCGTGCTCTTGTCGGAAGAGGGGCGCACGTCTCGCCTCCGCATCGTTGACGTGACCCGGTGGGCCCAGATCGCCATTCTCCTGGCTGCCCTGATATGGCTGTTCGAGATATGGATGCGTACAAGGACCCGAAAGGAGTTCTCATGAACGGCGCCGTCAACGACATGATGGAAAGCGTGCGGAGGGAGTCCGAGGCAAGATCCCAGGCGCTGGAGCGGCTGCTGTCCGCCGCGGACTCTTCGAAGGTCTTCGGCCAGCCGGTCTCGTCGGAGGGCTACACCGTCATCCCGGCCGCTGAGGTGGCCAGCGGTGGGGGATTCGGGTCGGGGATGGGGTTCAATTCGCTGCGCCGACGGAAGGGGGAGGCGACGGGTGAGATCTCCGACCCGGCGACCGGGATGAGCGGCGAGGGCTCCGAGACTCCGGGTCCGGCCATGGAGGGCGCCGGCGGCGGGGGAGGCGGCGGGGGAGGAGCTATGGCTCGCCCGGTGGCGGTGATAGTCATGGGGCCGGATGGCGTGAGGGTGAAGCCGGTGCTCGATGTGACGAAGCTTGCCGTCACGGCGCTCGGGGCTCTTGCCGCCGCCGCGGCTCTGTCGATGCGATTGGTGGCGAAGAAGTAGCGGCACGCCTGCCGGCAGCACCGACAGCGCACCTTGGAGAAGGGCCCTGTCTCGGCAGAAGTCTCAAGCTCACCCCGATATCTTGCCGATATATCCAAGCGGTGACGTGAGCCGACGGGAGCAAGGCCTTGATTCTGCACGGATCGATAGAAAGGTTCGACCTGGGAAGCGTTCTGCAGTTCCTTGCGCAGAACACCGCGACCGGGCATCCTCGAGATTCGAGACTTCGAGGAGCACGGGTACGTCTACCTCGTCAAGGGACGCCTGGAAGGGATCTCGCTGCCCCTCACCGACGACAGGCTGGGTGTGTACCTGGTCAAGGGTGGGCTGCTGAACGAAGACCAACTGGCAAGGGTCCTCATGGATGCGGCGGCGTGCCCCGAAGATAGAGAAGGGCGCAAGCCCCTGGGCCAGCGTCTTGTCGAGAAGGGGTTCACGAATGAAGCGATCATCCGGCAGGCGATGTACCGTCTGATCATGGCCCGGATGTTCGAGCTTGCTCATTGGCGCACCGGGGTCTTTACGTACGACGAGCCTGACGAGATGCCGGAGTTCCAGATCGCGATCCGGGGCGACGTACAGGAGCTGCTTCTACAGACGCAGTTGCGCATCGACCACGGTGAAAAGCCCCGGAAGCGGCTGAGCATCAAGCAGAACGACCCATGCCTATGCTACGGGTGTCGGGTGACGGACTGTTCGCCCGCGATCAAGCAGAAGTATCTCAAGAAGGACATGTGTCTCTGGCGCAAGATGAGCACCGTGCCGGACGTTCGCCGCGAGACCCCCCGTGAAGTCGCCGAGCTCTCCGTCTCGGCAGACTACAGGAGCGAAGCGGCTCTCCAGGGGACGTGGGTCTCGTTCTAGACTGCCGGGTGCAGCACCAGCTTGCCCAGCACTTCGCCGGAGTCGATCATCTCGTGAGCCGCGCGCGCCTCCGAAAGCGGGAGCACCTTGTAGATCGGCGGCTGTGAAGGCGCCCGACGCGATGAGCCCCAGTACCTCCTCTTTGACCTTTCTGAAGCCGGCCGGGTCGGTGTCGTGCACGTGGATGGAGAAATACCTGATCCCGTAGCAGCCCTCGCACCGGCTCTGGAGGATGTGGACTATCTCCTTGTCCTCCGGATAGCCGCCCAGGTAGTTGTAGAGGATGATCTGCCCGTACGTGGCCAGCATGTCGAACTGCCGGCAGAAGGCGGGACCGGCGACCTGGTCGTAGACGTAGTCCACGCCGCGGCCTTCCGTGAGCCTCTGCACGGCGGCGACGTCGTCTTCCTCCTTGTGGTTGAAGACCTTCTCCACGCCCAGGGCTCCTCAGGTAGTCGCACTTCATCGCGGTGCTGGCGCTCGCGATGACGTCCATCTTCTTGTGCTGGGCCAACTGGATGACGGCCGTGCCGACACCACCGGCCGCGCCGCCGATGTAGAGAGTCTGCCCCTCGGCTCCCTGGACTATCTGGTTGAGAAGACCCCAGGCCACGAAGTAGTTGAAGGCCGCGGCCGCCGCGTCGAAATCCACGCCTTCCGGCATGGGGGCGACGTCGTCCGCCGTCACCGCCATGTACTCGGTGTAGGTGCCGTAACAGGCCATGTGGAGCACGTGCACCGGCTGGCCGACCGTGAATCCCGACACGCCGGGTCCGAGCGCCTCGATGATGCCGGCCATCTCGTATCCCAAGGTCACGGGGAAGGGGCAGGTGAGCCACTGGCAGCGCCCCGTCCTGACCCGCCAGTCGGCCTTACAGACGCCGGCCGACCTCATCTTCACCAGCACCTGGCCGGGGCCGGGGGCCGGGATCGGCAGATCGACGTACTCAAGGACTTCGGGACCGCCGAACTGCTCGAACACCACTGCTTTCACGGGACGTCCTCCGCTGAATCGCTCTTCGCTTCTGGGCCGAAGCCGTCGCCGGCTGCTGCCCAGACTTGCAGTCTCGCGCGCGAAGGGCCGAAGTGCAAGACTGAGCGGGCACCGATGGGTAGTGACTGGCGGCCGGGTGACGGGTACTCTTTCGGGCGGGAGGCGATGATCATGACTGGGGCTGGAATAACGAGCACCGCCACTGTGGATGTCCGATGCCGGGGACCATTCGACCTCGACTTGAGCTTGAGGGCGATGCACAGTTTCGGCCGGACGGCCGCAGAGGCGGGCGAGGCGGCGAAGCCGTGCCGGGCGAGGCGCCCGGCGAGGCGGTCCTGCGGCTGGGGGTGCGCCTCGAGGAGCAGCCCACGCTGCTCGAGATCCGGCCGGTCGAGACTTCTCCGCCCGTGGTGAGGGCTGAAGCCCGGCCGGCTCCCGCGTCGACTCAGACGCTCCACGCTCTGACCGAACGGGTAGTCAACGCGGCACTCGACCTCACCCCTTTCTACGAGTTGGCCGCCGGGCATCCCGTCCTCGGTCCGCTGACCCGCTCGCTCCAGGGCTCAAGCCTTTCCGGCCTGCCGGTCTCTTCGACATGCTGGTGACCGCCGTCATCGAGCAGCAGATCTCGCTCGCGGCCGCGCGCCGGATACGAGCGCGGCTGATCCGCCGGTTCGGCACCGAGGTAGAGGGGGAGCCGGTGTTCCCTGAGACGACGACGCTCGCCGGCGCTTCACTCGACGAGTTGACGGAGTGCGGCCTTTCCCGGCGGAAGGCGGAATACGTGGCCGGGGTGGCAAGCGCAGATCGTCGACGGGAGTCTCGATCTGGACGAGCTCGAGCAGGCCTCGAGTGACGAGGTGAGGGCCCGCATCGTCTCCCTTCGGGGGTTCGGTCCCTGGTCGGCGGAGTACGTCCTCATCCGCGGGCTGGCTCGGGCGGACGCCGTCCCTGTCGACGACCTCGCCATCCGCACCGTGATCGGCAAGCTGCTCGGCGACGGAGGTCGCCCCACCTCCGCCGAAGCAGCCGCTCTCCTTGTGCCGCTCGCGCCCTACCGCGGTCTCGCCGCCTTCTATCTGCTGGTCGCCGATCGGTTTAAGCGTCACTAACGCTCGGGAAAGGTGCCACCATGAGTATGTTCGAGTACGTGCCCCATCCGCGTATCGCCGCCCGGGAACAACAGAGCCCGCCGACGGTCAAGGAGCAGCACAAATCCGGATTCAACGGTCGGCTTGCCGGGCTTATCACCGAAGGCGTCGGCACCATGTGGTGCGCATATGCCTTTGCAGCGCTTGCCCTCGTCGCGCTGCCCCAGGCGATCCACGGAGGCTCCCTCACGATCGTCCAGTGGATCTCGCAGACGTTCCTTCAGTTGACCCTGCTCTCCATCATCATGGTCGGCCAGCATGTGCTGGGTGAGGCGTCGGACCGGCGGGCTATGAACACCTACGCCGACGCCGAGGCCATCCTGAAGGAGGCTCAGCAGATCCAGGCTCACCTCGCCGTGCAGGATGCGGTGCTTGAGGTATTGGCCACCCGGCTGGGAGTGGAACTTCAGACCCTCAGAGGAGGCGGCGGCAGACCTACCGGGCTCGGCCGAGTAGGGTGCGGCGGAGGGTCACCGCACGGCCCAGGAGGGTTCTCCGCCTTCACCGTCCGCGGTCCTACAGGCGTGCCCAGGATCAGCACGTCGGCCGGCCGCATGGCGAACAGGCCGTTGGCGACCACCCCGGCGATATTGTTGAGCCGCTGCTCGAGGTCGACCGGAGAAGTTATCCGGAGCCCGTGGATGTCGAGTATCACGTTGCCGTTGTCGGTGATGAGTCCCTCCCGCATCACCGGCCGACCTCCGAGCTTGACCACCTCGGCCGTCACGTAGCTGCGAGCCATCGGGATGACCTCGAGGGGAAGCGGGAAAGCGCCCAAAACGTCTACCAGCTTGCTCTCGTCCGCGATGCAGATGAACCGCCGGCTGCAAGCGGCCACTATCTTCTCCCGCGTGAGCGCGCCCCCTCCGCCCTTGATCAACTGGAGATGGTGGTTGGATTCGTCGGCGCCGTCGACGTACAGGTCGAGGCGGCCGATGTCATTGAGGTCGAGCACGGGGATGCCGAAGCTCTCCAACCGGGCGCTTGAAGCCTCGGAGCTCGAGACAGCTCCGTCGATGCGCTCCTTCACGGTGGCCAGCGCGTCGATGAAATGTCTGATGGTCGAACCCGTCCCTACCCCGACGACGCCGCCCTCGACGTAGGTGAGCGCCTCGAGGGCTGCCTGCTTCTTCATGTCGTCCTGGCTTGACGGCCGCTCCATGCGACTCCTTCCCCTCGTGGTCCGCTACGTTCCTCCCCTGGTCATCTCCTTGAATCATACAAGCACCCGGACGGCATGGTAGGGTGCACACGAAAGGAGGCCTTCCGTGACAGCAGAGGCTAGGAGCTCGGCGCCAGGCGCAGAAGCGGGCGTTACCATCGGGGTGATCGGGGCGGGCAATATGGGGTCGGCCCTCGTGCGCGGGTGGTCGCGGTCGCCGGCGCTGGGAGCGCGTTTGCTCGTGTGGGACAAGATCCCGAGCGCCCTGCAGCGGGTGAAAGAGTGCGAGGGCGTCGTTCTCGCCGGTTCACCCGCGCAACTTGTGGCAGAGGCCGAGTTCCTGATCGTGGTGGTCAAGCCCAAAGACGCGGAGGGACTCCTCCGTTCGATCGCCCCCCTGCTTCGCGAGGGCCAGATCGTGATCTCCTCCATGGCGGGGGTGGAGCTGGGACAGATCCGGCTGATGTCAGGACCGCGCCCGGCGCTGTTCAGAGTGATGCCGAACCTGGGCGTGGAGGTGGGGGCCGGGACCGTCGCGGTGGCGGCGGAGGCGGGCGTTTCCCCTGAGGTGGAACAGCGGGTGCTCGGCCTGTTCGACGTGCTCGGGCTGACGGTGGTGGTGCCGGAGAGCATGCTCGATGCGGTGACGGCGGTATCGGGGACCGGGCCCGCGCTTCTCGCGCTCGCGCTCGAAGGCCTGGAGGATGGGGGAGTGGCGGCAGGATTACCGCGCTCCGTTGCACGGGCGTTCGCGCGCCGGGCCATGCTCGGCGCGGCCCGGACGCTCGTGGCCGGTGACGAGTCGGCGGCGGACTTGCAGCGGCGATTGGCGCCGCCCGGGGACCCTCTCCGCGAAGGCGTGGACGTTCTCGAGGAGCGAGGTGTGCGGCTCGCGTTCCAGCAGGCAGTCGAGGCGGCGTCGCAGCGGGCCCGGCAGATGCGGGCGCCATCCGGCGGCACCGCGTAGGTGCAGTACACTGAAGCTACACTGGATCAGGTTTGGGAAGCGGCTGTTAGGAGGCCCCGATGTTAGTCCGCGACAGGATGTCCAAGATGCCGATCACGACCAACCCGAGCGCGACCGTCCCCGACGCTCTGCAAGTCATGCGGGGCAGCAAGGTCCGCCAGTTGCCCGTCGTGAACGAAAAGGGAGAACTGGTAGGCATCGTCGCGCTGGACGACCTGCTCCGCGTGTCCCCTTCACCGGCGACGTCGCTGAGCGTATGGGAGCTGGACTATCTGCTCGAGAAGATCACGATCGATAAGGTGATGACCCGCGACGTCATCACCGTGACCGAGGACACGGCGGTCGAGGAAGCTGGCCGCATCATGGCCGACAACAGGGTCAGCGGCCTCCCGGTGATGCGAGGTGATGATCTGGTGGGGATCATCACCGAATCCCACCTGTTCAACATCCTCCTTGAACTATTCGGCGCTCGCGAGCCGGGCATCCGAGTGACGGCGAAGGTGAAGAGAGAAAAGGGCACCCTCGCCACGATCTCCAGCGCCATCTCGGCGCTCGGCGCTCAGTTCGTGGCCTTCGGCATCGCGGCCGACTCCGAGACGGTGACCTTCAAGGTCCAGGACGTGGATCGCGACGCTGTTGGTAAAGACCATCGAACCGCTCGTCGAGAGCATCGTCGACGTCAGGGAGTAGTGGCGCGGGCTCGCTACTGGCGAGCCCGCAGCCGCGTTCGCTACCTGTGCGAGCTGTCCGGCCTCAGGCCTTCTCGATCTTCACGGCCGAGACCTTGTACTCCGCCGTCTTGGAGATGGGGTCGAACGCGGAGTTGGTCAGCTCGTTGGCCGCGGTCTCCCAGAAGTGGAAGGTCATGAACATGATCCCCGGCGGCACTCGATCGGTCAGCTTCGCTCTCGTCACCACCGAACCGCGGCGTGACGTGACCCGCATCTTGTCTCCTTCCGCCACTCCGATCGCGGCGGCATCGACCGGGTTGATCTCGGTACGCTCGTACGGTGCGAAGGAGTCAAGGATCGGCGATTGCCGCGTGGAGATGTTGTACTGGTAGAGCATCCTGCCGGTGGTCAGGAGTATCGGGTATTCGGCGTTGGTCAACTCGGCGGGAGCCTCGTACTCCACTCCCTTTAGCCGCCCGCGGCCGCGCGGGAAGACGTCTTCGTGCAGGAACGGCGTGCCCGGGTGGTCGGTCGTCGGGCAAGGCCACTGCAGTCCGCAGGCGTCGACCCGGTCGTAGGTCATTCCGGCGTAGGTGGGGGTCAATGTCCGGATCTCCTCGAAGATGCCGGCCGCCGAGTCGTACGGCATCGGATAGCCCATACGGGCGGACAGATCGGCGATGATCTCCCAGTCTGCGCGGGCCTCGCCCGGCGGCTCCACGGCCTTCCGGACCCGCTGCACCCGGCGCTCGGTGTTGGTGAAGGTGCCGTCCTTCTCTGCGTAGCAGGCCGCCGGCAGCACCACATCGGCGTACTTGGCGGTCTCGGTCATGAAGATATCCTGCACCACAAGGAACTCCAGCTCCTCGATGGCGTGGCGCACGTGGTTGGCGTCGGCATCGGTGAGGATGGGGTCCTCACCCATCACGTACAGCGCCTTCAGCTCACCCCCGACGGCGGCGTCGAACATCTCGGGAGTGCGAAGGCCGGTCTCGCGGCTCAATTCGACGCCCCAGGCCTCTTCGAAGACGGCCGCGACTTCCGGCTTGGTCACCGGGCGGTAGTCGGGGTAGGTATTCGGCAGGGCGCCCATGTCGCACGCCCCCTGTACATTGTTCTGGCCGCGCAGCGGGTTGACCCCGGCATGAGGGACGCCCACATGGCCGGTGACCATGGCCAGGTTGGCCAGGTTGATCACGTTGGCGGTGCCGGTGGTGTGCTCGGTGATGCCCAGCGTGTAGAAGATGCCGGCCCGGGCGGTGTTCGCATACAGCTCGGCCGCCGCGTAGATCTTGTCCTGCGGCACGCCGGTGATCTCGCTGACGACGTCCGGGGTGTACTTCTTCACGACTTCCCACAGGTCGTCGTAGTTCTCGCAGCGTTTGGCGATGAACTCCCAGTCGGCCCAGCGCTCGTTGATGATGATGTTGATCATCCCGTTGATGAGCGCGGCGTCGGTGCCCGGCCTCAGTTGCAGCCAGAGCTCGGCGTGGTCCACCAACTCGATATGCCGGGGGTCGACGACGATAAGACGGGCTCCCCGCCGGGCGGCGCGCTTCATCTTGCCGCCGATGATCGGGTGGGCCTCGGTGGTGTTGGAACCGATGATGAAGAGAACGTCGTACTGCTCCACCTCGCTGATGGAGTTGGTCATAGCGGCGCTTCCGAACGATGTGGCCAGACCGGCCACAGTGGGAGCGTGTCAGGTTCGTGCGCAGTGGTCCAGGTTGTTTGTGCGCATCACCGCCCTGACGAACTTCTGCATGACCCAGTTGTCCTCGTTGGTGCAGCGGGCGGAGCTGAGGGCCCCGAAGGCGTCGGCGCCATGCCGGTCGCGGACCTCGCCGAAGCGGCGGGCCACCAGGCTCAACGCCTCGTCCCAGCTCGCCTTCTCCAGTACGCCGTTCTTGCGGATGAGCGGCGTGGTGAGGCGGTCGGGGCTGCCGATCATGTCGGTGTGGTAGCGCCCCTTCACGCACAGAGCGGCGCCGTTGACGGGGGCATCGGGCGACGTGGTCACCCCGACGACCCGGCCGTCCTTGACGTTCAGATCGAAGTTGCAGCCGGTGCCGCAGAGGGGGCAGGTGGTCGTTACCCGGGTCACCTCCCACTCGCGATAGGGCTTGAGTTGGGCGTTGACGAGAGCGCCCGTGGGGCAGGCGTCGGTGCACTGCCCGCACGACACGCACCCGGACTCCCGGTATGTGTCGCCCTTGAGCGCCGGGTAGCCGGCCTCGTCGACCTCGTACACGCCGTAGCGCTCGAGCTCGTCGCATACGCGCACGCAGGTGTGACACTGGATACAGCGCTTCCGGTCGAGCTGGAGGATGGGGCTGCCGTCGAACAGGTCGAACTGGCCGGTGTCGCCCTTGAACTCGGTGGTTCCCGCGCCGTAGCGGATGGACAGGCTCTGCAGGTCGCACCTGGAAGCCTCGTGACAGATGCACTGCAGGCAGCGGGCGGCCTCCTTGCGCGCGGTCTCCTCGTCGAAGCCCAGCTCGACCTCGTCGAAGTCGCGGCGCGCTGCGACCGGAAGCACGGGCATGTCGCTGCGAGTCTCGTCGGAGAGCGGCTTGGCGCCGATGTCGAAGAACCGCGGACGGTGCCGCTCCAGCCGGGCTCCCGGCGCAGAGCAGGCCGCCTCCGGCGACTCTCCGGACACGTACGCGTCGATGGCGACCGCGGCCCGGCGTCCGGCGGCGACGGCCTCCACGACCGTGGCCGGTCCGGTCTCGCAGTCGCCGCCGGCGAAAACGCCCGGGCGGCTCGTGAGAAGGGTGAGCTTGTCCGCGGCGATGGTGCCCGAGGGGGTGAGCTCGCACACGTTCTCGAGATCGGCCCCGTCGACCTCCTGGCCGACCGCCAGGATGAGGGTGTCGGCCGGGATGGTGAACTCCGAGCCGGCGATCGGCTCGGGCCGCCGCCGGCCGCTCTTGTCCGGCTCGCCGAGGGCCATCTTCTGGCAGACGACGCCGGTCAGGCGACCCTCGGGGACGACCAGGGAGATCGGGGAGGTGAGTATCTGCAGCTGGGCGCCTTCGTCCTCGGCCTCGTTCACCTCGTCGGCGGTAGCGGGCATCTCGTCGCGGGTGCGCCGGTAGACGACCGTCACCTCGCCCGCGCCGAGACGGAGGGCGGAGCGGGCCGCGTCCACCGCGGTGAAGCCTCCGCCGACGACCAGCGTCCTGCCCAGAGGTTCCTGCCAGGTCCCGGCGTTGCTCTCGCGAAGAAAGTCGACCGCCGAATAGACGCCCCGGTCTCATCTGCTCCGGGGATGCCCCCGGTCGAGCCGCACTGGGCGCCGATGGCCAGGAAGGTGGCCGAGTAGCCCTCGTCCTCCAGGTCGTCGATGGAAACGTCCTCGCCGAACCGGACGTTCAGCCGGAGCTCGACGCCCAGGCTGAGGATGTCGGCAACGTCCGCCGCGATGACGTCGCGAGGAAGGCGGTACGGCGGGATGCCGTTCAGCACCATGCCGCCCGGCTGTGGATCGGCCTCGAAGATGGTCACCTGGTGGCCGGCGAGAGCCAGGTAGTAGGCGGCGGTCAGACCGGACGGGCCGCTACCGACGACCGCCACCTTCTTGCCCGTCGGCGGGGCGACCTGCTCCCGCGCGCTCTGCCGCGTCCGCCGCGAAGCGCTTGAGGTGGCAGATGGCCACCGGTTTCCCGTCGACCTGGGTGCGCCGGCAGGCGCTCTCGCAGGGGCGCGGGCAGACCCGGCCGACGATGCGGGGGAGAGGGAGGCGCTCTTTGATGATCCGTACAGCCTCAGAGTCGTCGCCCGCCGCGATGGCGGCCAGGTAGGCGGGAATGTCGATACCCGCCGGGCAGGCGTAGTGGCACGGAGGCTCGCAGTAGGCGTTGTGGTTCGAGAGGAGCTCGTTGAGCCTCAGCCTGCGAGCCTCCGCTACCTCGGGACTCAGCGTCACTATCTCCAGGCCTTCGCTCACCGGAGTCTCGCAGGCCTGCACCATGCCGAGGCCCGCCACTTCCACCAGACAGAGACCGCACCGTGCGGCCGGGGCGAGCCGAGGGTCGTGGCAGAGGGTCGGGATGTAGACGCCGTGCGACTCGGCGGCTTGAAGGATGGTCATTCGGGGGTCGACCTGTAGGTGGCGACCGTCGATGAAGACGGCCACCGGCTTCATCTGGGTCGGTGATCGCGGTTTGGCTGCGCGATTCGCTCATCTTCTCTCTCTCCTGCTCTCAAGAAGGCGCTGGCAGAGGCGGACGCCCTCCATGGCGTCGTTCGTCCAATGGTCGGCCCCGACGTACCGGGCGACGTGCTCGTCGATGGTGGCGCCGCCGATGACGATAAGAGGGGCCCCGCCCAACTGGGCGCTGTTCTCGTGTATGAGCGTCACGGTCTCCTTCATGGCTGTGAAAGCCAGGGTCAGCAGGCCGGAGAGTCCGATGATGTCCGGCCGGCTGCGCCGGGCAGCCTCCACGAAGTCCTCGGGCGGCACGTCCACCCCGAGGTCCTCCACCGCGAAGCCGAACGCCCGGAAAGTCAGCGCGGCCATGTTCTTGCCGAGGTCGTGGATGTCGCCGGCGACCGTGCCGAGCAGCACCCGGCCGGACGCCTCGCCCTGCAGGCCGCTCTCCCAATCGGGCTGCACCAACTCCATGACGCCGCGGAAGATCTCGCCCGCCATGATGAGACCCGACAGAAAGATCTCCTGCTGCTCGTAGCGCTCGCCGACGACCCGCAGGCCGGCCTGGGTGGCGTGGACGATGTCCACGGCGCTCTCGCCCCGGGCGAGCGCCTGCTCCACCAGGGAGAGCGTCCCCTTGTAGTCCAGAGCCGCCACCGCGGCGGTGATGTTCTGCACGCTAGGCCTCCTCGGCAGGGGCGGGCGAGACCCCGATGTAGGTGCTCAGCCGGAACTGGTCGGCCCTGCACAGGAACCTGCCCCAGCTCACGGGCCGCCCTTCGAAGTCGAGAAAGAGGTGCTCGAGACAGAACGCCGGAGAGCCGTCGGGCACCTTGAGGTACTTGGCCGCCTCGGCGTCGAGGCTGACCGCCTGGATGGTCAGCCGCCCGCTCGGCACGCCTTCGCCGCGCCCGGCGAGAAGCACGCCGTCCAGGGACGTCACCTGCAGCTGCGACTCGACCAGGGGCCTGTGCTCGTCGTAGACGACGTGCTCGACCTGATAGATCAACGGCACGCCGCGTCGCCGGATGAGGCGGCGCAAATAGACGAGGGGCTCCGCCGGCTCCGTGTGCAACATGAACGCCTCGGGCTCCCCCGCCGGCCGTATCCTGGCTTCGAGAAGCAGTACGTCGACGGACTCGTCGCCGGTCCACATCTCGGTGATCTCGTGCAGGCGGAACACCGCCTCGCCGATGTCGAGCGAGCGGACGAAGGTGCCCTTGCCCTGGGTGGTGGTCACCAGCCCGCGGTCGAGAAGAAGGCTGATGGCACGACGGACGGTGACCGGGCTCACCCCGAACTTCGCCCGCAATTGGGGCTCGGTCGGCAATTGGTCGCCGGAGCGGTAGACCCCCGCCCCGATCTGCTCGGCGATGGTGTTGGCGATGTGGAGATAGGCGGGCTCGTAGGCGCGCGCGGCTGCACCCGTGCCCCCCGCCCGGGTTGAAATACTCCCCGTTCCGCTGCTCTCGGTCTTCTGTCTCACGTTGCCAATCCTCGGTGGCTGAGACTCGCTCCAGGCCTCTTGCCAATTTAACTATATAAATATAGGATACCGAACCGTAGGATACCTAGCCGAGCGCGGAACATCGCGCTTCCGCTTTGATTGGATACCTTATTATATTGCTACTATAGCAGCGCCAAAGAGGGAAGGGCCCTGGGGGGGAAGGGGCCGAAACAGGCAAACCCCCGCCAATTATCCGCCACGAACGCTGAAGGAACGGGGAGGCATGAAGAGCGATATCGAGATTGCACGCGAAGCCACGATGATCCCGGTCACCGACGTCGCCGCCGGGTTGGGACTCAGTCCGGACGACCTGGACGCCTACGGCAAGTACAAGGCCAAGATCCACCTGGACGTCTTCGACCGTCTGAAAGACCGCCCGGACGGCAAGCTGGTGCTGTGCACCGCCATCACTCCGACTCCGGCCGGCGAGGGCAAGACCACGACCAACGTCGGCCTGTCCATGGGCCTGAACAAGATCGGCCGGAAGGCCGTCTGCACCCTGCGCGAACCCTCCCTCGGGCCGTGCTTCGGCATCAAGGGCGGAGCGGCCGGCGGCGGATACGCCCAGGTAGTGCCGATGGAGGACATCAACCTCCACTTCACCGGTGACATCCACGCCATCACTACCGCTCACAACCTCTGCGCGGCCGTCCTCGACAACCATCTCTTCCAGGGCAACGAGCTGGGCATCGACGTGCCGAACATCTCCTGGCCGCGGGTGGTCGACCTCAACGACCGGGCGCTGCGCCAGGTCACCGTCGGCCAGGAGCGGAGAGGGCGTCGAGCGCAAGACCCGCTTCGACATCACCGTGGCGTCGGAGGTCATGGCCATCCTCTGCCTGGCCACCGACATCGAGGACCTCAAGGCCCGTCTGGAACGCGTCGTCCTCGGCGCCACCCTAGCTGGGGACAACGGTGACCGCGAAGGACATCAAGGTCTCCGGATCGATGGCCGTCCTTCTCAAGGACGCCCTCATGCCCAACCTCGTGCAGACGCTGGAGAACACGCCGGCCATCATCCACGGCGGCCCGTTCGCCAACATCGCTCACGGCTGCAACTCGGTGCAGGCCACCCGGATGGCCCTCAAGCTGGGCGACTACTGCGTCACCGAGGCCGGCTTCGGCGCCGACCTGGGGGCCGAGAAGTTCTTCGACATCAAGTGCCGCTACGCCGGTCTGGTGCCCGACTGCGTGGTCCTCGTCGCCACCATCCGGGCGCTCAAGATGCACGGTGGGGCGGCCCTTGCCGACCTCAAGAAGGAGAATCTGACCGCTCTGGGCGCGGGCATCGAGAACCTCGAGAAGCACCTCGAGAACATGCAGCTCTTCGGAGCGCCGGTGGTCGTGGCCATCAACCGGTTCCCGGACGACACCGACGCCGAAGTGGCTCTTCTGCGCGAGCGGGTCGGAGCCATGGGCGCGAACGTGGTGCTCTCCGACGTCTGGGCGCTGGGCGGCGAAGGCGGGATCGAACTGGCCGAAGAGGTGGTGCGGCTCACCGAGGGCAAGCCCAAGCCGTCCTTCCGCTTCCTGTACGAACTCGACAGGCCCATCAAAGAGAAGATCGAGACGATCTCCACCCGCATCTACGGAGCAGACGGGGTCGACTACACGCCTGAAGCCGAGGCTGCCATCGACCGCTTCACCGAGCGCGGGTACGGCTCGCTGCCGATCTGCATGGCCAAGACTCAGGCCTCGCTCTCCGACGACAAGACCAAGATGGGCCGCCCGCGCGACTGGCGTCTCACCGTGCGCGAGGTCCGTCTGTCGGCCGGCGCCGGGATGATAGTGCCGGTCTGCGGCAAGATGATGACCATGCCCGGGCTGCCCAAGCACCCCGCGGCGGAGAACATCGACCTCATCGACGGCGAGATCGTAGGGTTGTTCTGATGGACCGGGAGGCCTACGCTGAGTGGAGCCTCCAGGCTTATCTGGACAAGCTGGCGGGCGCCGACCCTGAGCCCGGCGGCGGCAGTGTCGCCGCTCTAGTCGGCGCGCTGGGAGCCGGCCTGGTGACCATGGTCACCGCGCTCACGCTGGGCAAAGAGAAGTACGCGTCGGTCCAGGACTACATGGCGGAGATCAAAGAGCTATCCGAGAGGCTTCGGGCCGAGCTGACCGGATTCATCACCGCCGACGCCGAGGCGTACGCCCAGGTAGCGGCGGCAATGAAGATGCCGCGCGACACCGAAGGACAGAAGGAGGAGCGCAGCCGGGTGATGCAGGCGGCCCTCAAAGGGGCGGCCGAAGTGCCGCTCAAAGTGGCCGAAGCGGCTGCCGCCGTTGCGCGGCTCTCGCTGCCGGCCGCCGAGAAGGGCAATCCCAACGCGGTATCCGACGCCGGCGTCGCGGTGGTGCTCGCCGACGCCGCCGCCCAGTCGGCGGCTCTCAACGTCAAGATCAACCTGGCGTGGATAGACGACGACGGGTTCAAGCGGGACGCGTGGGCCAGGGTCGAAGCGGTCCTTTCCGAGACCGCCCGCCTGCGCGACATGGTCCTCGCGCTCACCTACAGCAAGATCTAGCCGAGCTCAGCGCGGCCCGTCCAAGAAAGGGAGACACGAGTGGCAGCCAAGATCATCGATGGGAAAGCCATCGCCGCCGAGGTGCGGGAAGAGCTTTCGCGTGAACTGGAAGAACTGCGGGCCGCGGGTGCCGATCCGGGCATCGCCACGCTCATGGTGGGCGATGACTTCGGGGCGGGCATGTACCGCGGAGCGGTAGAGAAGTTCTGCGGAGAGATGGGGCTGGGCTATCGCAACGAGACGTTGCCGGCCGACACCACCGAGGCGGCGGTCATCGCCGCCGTCCGCAGCCTGAACGACCGACCCGGCGGTCTCCGGCATCCTGCCCCTGCGGCCGTTCCCCGCCCAGGTGTCCGACTCGGTCGTCATCAACTCCATCGACTTCGGCAAGGACGTCGACTGCTTCCATCCTTTCAACATGGGGCGGCTCACCCTGGGCGAGCCCACCTTCCCGCCGGCGACTCCCGCCGCCTGCATGGAGCTGCTCGAGCGCTATCTGCGGGCTGAAGGCCGGGACGTGACCGACGCGCTCGAAGGCGCCGAGGTATGCGTGGTCGGCCACTCCAACACCGTGGGCAAGCCGCTGGCGCTGCTGCTGCTGAACCGCAACGCCACGACGACGGTGTCCCACGTCTTCACCTCGAACCGGGGCAATCTGGCCAAGCACACCACGGTGGCCGACATCCTGGTCGTCGCGGCCGGCGTGCCCCACCTCATAGGTGCTGACCTCGTCAAAGAAGGCGCCGTCGTGCTGGACGTGGGCATCAACCGGGTGATAGTGTGCCCGGCTTGCGGGACGCTCAACCGGAGCAAGAAGAACCCGTGCCGCAATTGCGGGGCCGACCTGGCCGAGGCGCAGAGCAAGACCGTCGGCGACGTCGACTTCGAGGCCGTATCCGCGAAGGCCAGCGCCATCACGCCGGTGCCCGGCGGAGTGGGGGCGGTCACGAACATGATGCTGGCGCGCAACACGCTGCGGGCGGCGCGCGTGCAACTCGAGAAGAAGTAATCCCCTCCCGGAGAAATGGAGGTAACGCAAATTGATCATCTCTAAGAAGAAGCCCTTTGAAGAGGTCCTCGAGGACCTCGAGGGCGACACCAAGATCGTCATCCTCGGTTGCGGGGAATGCGCCACGGCCACCCGGACCGGCGGTCGCGCCCGAAGTGGCCGAGATGAAGGCCAGGCTGGAAGAACACGGCAAGAAGGTGGTCTTCACCGAGATCGTCCACACCGGCTGCCACGAGCTGGACGTCAAGCGCATCCTGCGGCAGAACAAGGAAACGGTCGACACGGCCGACGCCTTCCTGGTGTTGTCCTGCGGCGCCGGGACGCAGGCCTGCCGCGCGGCCACCGACAAGCACGTGGTCCCCGGGTGCGACCCGCTGTTCCTGGGCAACATCCAGCGCTCCATGGACTTCATGGAGAAGTGCTCCCACTGCGGAGCCTGCGTCATCGACGACTACGGGGCCATCTGCCCCATCACCCGCTGCGCGAAGGGCCTGGTCAACGGTCCCGTGCGGCGGCACCAGCCACGGCAAGTGCGAAGTGGACCCGGAGATGGACTGCGCCTGGACGCTCATCCATCAACCAGCTGAAGAAGGAAGGGCGCGAGGACAAGCTCAAGATGCTGCACGAGCCCAAGGACTGGAACGTCATCCGGCACCCCGGCGAGGTCGTCGAACGCGGGTCCGACAAAGCGAAGATGGGGAGCGAGGTGTAATGGGCACCTACCGCGACGCCTGCAATAGCGGCAACTTCGTCGTCTCCGGCGAGATCGGCCCGCCGAAGGGCACCAATGTCGAGCGCATGCTGCACGACATCGACCTGCTCAAGGACAAGGTCGACGGCCTGAACGTCACCGACAACCAGAGCGCGGTCATGCGCCTGGGCTCTCTCGCGGTCTCCGGCGAGATCGTCCGCCGCGGCGGCGACCCCATCTTCCAGACCACCTGCCGCGACCGCAACCGTCTGGGCCTGCAGTCCGACCTGCTGTCGGCGGCGTTCATGGGCATCACCAACGTCCTCTGCCTCACCGGCGACCACCCGGTGGTGGGCGACCACAAGCAGGCCAAGGGCGTGTTCGATTTCGACTCGGTCCATCTCATCCAGTGCTGCAAGAAGATGAACGCCGGCACCGACTGGGAGGGCAACGCAGCTCGACGGCGCGACCGACTTCTTCGTGGGCGCCGTCGTCACGCCCGAGTCCGACCCGCTCGAGCCGCAGATGTACAAGTTCGCCCGCAAGGTCGAGGCCGGCGCCGACTTCTTCCAGACCCAGGCCGTCTACGACATGGACAACTTCCAGCGCTTCATGGAGCAGGCGCGGGAGATCACCGCCGGCACCAACGTGAAGATCATGGCCGGCCTCGTGGTGCTCACCGGCCTGGGCATGGCCAAGTACATGAACCGGGCCGTCCCGGGCATCTTCGTCCCCGACGCCCTGCTCGAGGAGACTGGGGAGCGTGCCGAAGGAAGAGCAGCTCCACAAGGGCATCGAGATCGCGGCCCGGCACATCCGCTTCCTGCGCGACAACAAGGTCTGCGACGGCGTGCACGTCATGGCCATCGGCAAAGAGGAGATCATTCCCGAGATCCTCGAGCTTGCCGGCGTGACCGGATAGCGAGCCGGATATGAGCCGATGGGCACTACGAAGCGAAGAGGCGACTCATCAGGATCGCCGTCATAGGCGGCGGCCCGGGCGGGTACGTCGCCGCGCTGCGGGCCGCGCGCCACGGCGCGGCGGTCACCCTGGTCGAGAACGACCTTCATCGGCGGCACCTGCCTCAACCGGGGCTGCATCCCGACCAAGGCGCTGCTCGCCAGCGCCGAGGCGCTTTCGCCGGGCGCGGGCCGGGCGAGGAGTACGGCTTCGAGGTCGCCGGCGAGGTCAAGCCCGACTTCGCCCGCATGATGGAGCGCAAGGACGGCATCGTCACCCAGCTGCGCGAGAACGTCGAGGTGCTGCTCAAGAAGGCCGGCGTGGAGGTGCTCCGGGGCACGGGCGGCTGGCCGGGCCGGGCAAGGTCGTGGTGGAGAGCGCCGGCGCGTCGGGCGGTGACGCCGTGACGGTGGAGGCCGACAAGATCATCATCGCCACGGGCTCGGAGCCGGCCCGTCTGCCGATGTTCGACTTCGTCCACCCGGCTATCTTGACCTCTACTGAAGCCTTAGCGTTGCAGACGATCCCCGAGTCGCTGCTCATCGTGGGCGCCGGGGTCATCGGCTGCGAGTTCGCCTCCTTCTTCCACGAGCTGGGCACCAGATCACCATGGTCGAGATGCTGCCGCAGATGCTGCCGCTGGAAGACAAGCGGCTGGCCAAGCAGTTCCAGAGCATCTACCGCAAGCGCGGCATCCAGGTGCTGCTGAAGACCAAGGTGGAGAGCATCACCGAGTACGCGGACGACCACGTGATGGCCAAGCTGTCGGACGGGTCCGAGATCACCGCCGAGAAGATCCTGTGTCTCGGTGGGCCGCAAGCCCAACAGCGCCGGCATCGGCCTGGAGACGGTCGGGGTCGGAGGTCGACGCCGCGCGGCTACGTGATCGTGAACGACTACCTGGAGACCACGGCGCCCGGCGTCTACGCCATCGGTGACGTCAACGGCGGGCAGATGCTCGCCCACGTCGCCTCGTACGAAGCCTTCGTGGCCGTGGACAACTGCCTGGGCGAGCGGCGGGCGCGCGACCTGCGGTCGACGCCCTCCTGCACCTACTCCACGCCCGAAGTGGCGAGCGTGGGCCTGAACGAGGAGCAGGCCGTGGAGAGCGGCTATCAGCCGGTCACCGGGACCTACCGGTTCGCGGCGCTCGGCAAGGCCATGGCCATGGGCGAGGAGACCGGCTACGTGCAGACTCATCGCCGACAAGGAGACCGACCTTGTGCTGGGCGCCAGCATGATGGGCGCCCACGTCACCGACGTGATCCACGAGGTCGCGGTGGCGGTGCAGAACGGGCTCACCGTCGAGCAACTGGGCGAGACCATCCACGCTCATCCCACGATCGCCGAGGCGGTCATGGAGGCGGCGCACGACGTGCACGGCGAGTCGGTGCACATAGCAAAGACATAGGCTGATCGGATGGGTGCGGCGACACCCGAGGAAAGGAGCCCCAATGCCACGAACTAGTAGAAGCCATGGCGAACATGAAGGAGAAGGAAGCCCTTCAGATCGTCGACGACCTGCTGGCCAAAGGCGAAGACCCCAACAAGATCCTGGATCTCTCCTCAGAAGCCATGCAGGTGGTAGGGGAGCGCTACCAGGAAGGCACCTACTTCCTGCCCGAGCTCATCATGAGCGGCGAGATGCTCCGTAAGATCGGCGAGATCCTAAAACCCCTCCTGGCCGCCAAGACCGACCAGACCAAGAAGCTGGGCATCGTGGTCCTAGGTACGGTCCGGGGCGACATCCACGACATCGGCAAAGACATCGTGGGCTTCATGCTGGAAGTGAACGGCTTCGAGGTCTACGACATAGGCATCGACCAGCCCGAAGAAGCCTTCGTGAAAGCCGTCAAAGACCACAAGCCCCAGGTCCTGGCCCTCTCCGGATTCCTCTCTGTGGCTTTTGACTCCATGAAGTCCACCATCGAGCAGGTGGAAGCCGCCGGGCTGCGCAAAGACCTCAAGGTCATCATCGGCGGCGGCCAGATGGACGACACCGTGCGCAAGTACACCGGGGCCGACGCCTACGGCGACGACGCCATGGCGGCTGTGGCCTTCGCCAAAGAAACGGTGGGGGTGGCCTGACATGGCCGAGAAAGCCTGGGCGGACATGACCCCGGCCGAGAGGCGCGCCTGGCGCATCGACAAGTGGCGCAACCCCGACGTCCCCTTGGCGAGCCCCGAGGCCGAGGCCGAGTACAAGGCCCGCGTCGACCGCATCCTGGCGGCCATCGACCTGCGAGAAGCCCGACCGGGTGCCGGTGCGCCTCAACATGGGCTTCTGGCCGGCCAAGAGCGCCGGGCTCACCGCCTACGAGGCCATGAGCGACGCCGCCGCGGGCGGCGAAGGCCTGGAAGGACTTCAACCTCAAGTTCCAGCCCGACGCCTCGGTGCGACCCGCTTCACAACACCGTGCCGGCCGCCATGTTCGAGGCGCTCGACTACAAGCTGTACTCCTGGCCGGGCCACGGGGTGTCCGAGGCGGCCAGCTACCAGTACAACGAGAAGGAGTGGATGCTCGCCGAGGACTACGACCAGCTCATCTCCGACCCCACCGACTATCTGCTCCGCACCTACCTGCCGCGCACGGTCGGCGCCTTCGCCGGCTTCGGCGGGCTCTCCTCGTTCTTCGACTTCATCGAGCTGCCCTTCGTGTTCGGGCAGGTCTGGGGCTGGGGCAGCGACGAGATGGTGGCCGGCCTGGAGAAGTTGACCGCGGCGGCGCGAGGCGGTCAACGAGTGGGCCAAGGTCGTCTTCCCGGCGATGGGTGAAGTCATGGCTCTCGGCTTCCCGCCGTTCGCCGGCTGCGGCCACCAAGGCGCCGTTCGACATCCTGGGCGACACCCTGCGCGGCACCAAGGGTGTCATCGTCGACATGTTCCGGCGCCCGGACAAGGTGCTGGCCGCGTGCGACCGCCTGGTCCAGGTGGCGGTCGACTGGCCGCTCAAGACGCCCAGATGCCGCCGGACGTCCGATCTGCTTCATCCCGCTGCACAAGGGCGCCGACGGCTTCATGAGCGACGAGCAGTTCCACACCTTCTACTGGCCGACGCTGCGCAGAAGCTCATCGTCGGCCTGATCGACGAAGGGCATGATCCCGTTCCTGTTCGCCGAGGGCCGCTACAACGCCCGGCTCGAAGCCATCATGGACCTGCCCGAAGGCGTCCTGTATCTGGCTGTTCGACCAGACCGACATGGCCCGGGCCAAGGAGACCGTCGGCACCGTGGCCTGCATCCAGGGCAACGTGCCCCTCTCGCTGCTGCACGCCGGCACCGCCGAGGAGGTGGCCGAGCACACCCGCAAGCTCATCGACGTCGCGGGCAAGGATGGCGGCTTCATCCTCGACGTCGGCGCGGTGGCCGACGAAGGCAAGGACGAGAACCTGTTGACCATGATCAAGACCGCCAAGGAGTACGGGATCTACTAGAGGAGTAGTGGTATGCCGGGCAGAGTCATCCTGGCCTGCGAGATGATCGAGGACGAAGTCCGGCTGGCGCTGGAGGCGCTGCCGCCTGAGGACAGGCCGCCGCTGGTCTGGATGGAGAGCGGTCTGCACGACCGTCCCGAGAGACTGCAGGCCGCGCTCGGCGGACTCATCCGAGCTGCTCGACGAAGGTGCCGCGACCGGCCGGCCTGTCGGCGTGCCCTCGGTGCGCCCGGGCAGGGGCCCGGCCGCCGAGCGCCGCGAGGAAGTCACCGTCGGCCCGGTCGAGGAGGTCCTTCTCGCGCTCGGCTTCTGCGGCAACGCGCTCAAGGACCTGTCGGCGCCGAGCATCTCACGCCTGGTCGTTCCCGCGCGTGGACGACTGCATCTCGCTGCTGCTCAACGAGGCTGCGTCCGCGAGGAGATCCAGCGGAACCCGCGGTACTACTACCTCACCAGGGGTTGGTTCAGCCACGAGAGCTCGATGATGCAGGTCTTTCGACGAGTGGGACGAGCGCTACGGCCGCGAGCGGGCCGCCGAGCTGCGGCGCGACCATGTACGCCGGCTACGAGCAGGTCAACCTCATCGATACGCAGGCGTACGAGGTCGAGGAATGCCTCGACCAGAGCCGGGAGGTGGCCGACCGGCTCGAAGTTGGAGCACGGGGTGGTCCGGGGCTCGGTACAGCTGCTCGAGCGGCTGTTCAGAGGGGAGAGGGACAGCGAGATCGTCGTCGTCCCGCCCGAGGAGAAGATCAGCTTCAACCACCTGTTCGGAGAAAGGGAAGCATAGAAGTGGAGACTCGAGTACTGAGCGCGACCCGGGAAGTGATCATCGGCGGCGGACGTCCCACGGTGCTCATCGGCGAGCGCATCAATCCCACAGGCAAGAAGCGGCTGGCCGAAGCCCTGCGCGCCGGTGACCTGAGCGTCGTCCGCGAAGAAGCGCTGGCGCAGGTGGCGGCCGGCGCCGACATCCTCGACGTCAACGTGGGCGCCACCGGCGTGGACGAGATCGACATGCTGCCCCGGGCGGTCGAGGCCGTGGCCGAGGTGTCGTCGACGTGCCTCTGTGCATCGACAGCCGCAAGATCAAAGCCCTCGCGGCGGCGCTCGCCGTCTGTCCGGGTCGGCCGATCGTCAACTCGGTCACCGGCGAAGAGGCATCCCTTCAGGAGATCCTGCCGCTGGTGAAGCAGTACGGCCTGCCGGTCATCGGTCTCACTCTCGACGAGAAGGGCATCCCCGCCGACGCGTCGGCCCGGGTGGAGATCGCCCATCGGATCGTGGAGCGGGCCGAAGCCCTCGGGATCCCGCGCGAAGACGTCATCATCGACTGCCTGACGCTCTCGCTGGGCGCCAACGTCAAGGCCGGGCTTGGCCACCCTGGAGGCCACCCGGCGGGTGCGCGACGAGCTGGAAGTCAACCAGACCCAGGGCTGCAGCAACATCTCCCACGGTCTGCCGAACCGGCCGGTGCTGACCGGCGCGTACCTGGCCATCGCCATCGAGGCCGGGCTCACCTGCCCCACCGTCGATGTGGCCCTGGTGCGGCATGGCCATCCTTTCGGCCGACCTGGTCCTCGGGCAGGGACAACTACGCCATGCGCTTCATCGAGGCGTTCCGGGAGGCGCAGGCGGCCCAGGCCGAAGCGCAAAAGTGAACTCAAGCCGAATCGGTTCACAAGGGGGCGTCTACAGCGAAGGGGGGAGCCGGCAGGCGATAGGCCAGATTGCGCAGTGCTAGTCTAGAGACAGACAGACATGGGTCAGGGGGCGATCGAGCTCCCAGACCAGCAGGAGGGGTTACACAATGGCAGACAAAGCGGTATCCAGGCGTGAGTTCCTGAAGATAGCCGGCATCGCCGGCGCGACCATCGGCGTGGGCGCGGGCCTTGGCGGCCTGGTTGCCGCGTGCGGCGGCACGAAGAGACGACCACCACCACCGCGGCCGCGACCACCACGACGGCGGGTGCAACCACGACACGGCGGCCGGCGCAACGACGACCACCGCGGCCGCCGGCGCGGAGATGGGCCGCGAGGTCAAGATCGGCTGGGTCACCATGACCACCGGCGTGTTCGCCGGTCTGAGCGAGCCGGACGACTTCCTTCTCCAGCAGGCCAAAGACGCCATCGGCGACGGTCTGGTCTGCGCCGACGGCAAGAAGCACCCCATCACCTGGATCGTCAAGGACAGCCAGTCCGACCCCAACCGGGCGGCCGAGGTGACGGGCGAACTGATCACGAGCGACAAGCCGGACGTCATCTTCGCCGGCATGACCCCGGTGGTCAACATCCCCGTGGCGCAGCAGTGCGAGGCCAACGGCGTGCCCTGCGTGACCTACGGCTGCCCCATGGAGCCGTGGTTCTTCGGCATCGGCGGGGATCCGGCCGTCGGCTTCAAGTGGGCCTACAACGTGTTCTGGGCCATCTCCGACCTGAACGCCGTCTACATCGGTCTGTTCGACAAGCTCCCCACCAACAAGAAGGTGGCCTGCCTGTGGGCCAACGACCCCGACGGCATCGCCACCGCCGACGAGAAGACCGGCTTCCCGCCGCGCTGACAGCCGGCCGGCTACACCTGGTCGTCAACCCGGGTCTGGTCACCAACGGCACCGAGGACTTCTCCAGCGTCATCAACCAGTTCAAGGCCGAGGGCTGCGAATGCCTGACCGCGCTTGCCAACCCGCCGGATTTCGCGAACTTCTGGAAGCAGGCCAAGCAGCAGGGCTTCGTCCCCAAGGTCGACCGCCATCGGCCGCGCCATCCTCACCCGTCCCGACATGGACGCCGTCGGTGACATCGGCAACGGTCTGTGCAACGAGGTCTGGTGGGAGAACACCCACCCGTTCAAGTCCTCGCTCACGGGTCTCACCTGCCAGGAGCAGGTCGACTTGTGGAACGCGGCGAAGGGCACTCCCTTCAGCCCCGCTCTGGGTCTGACCGGCGGCGCCGGCTTCGACGTCATCACCGACGTCGTCAAGCGGACGGCCAACGTCGACGACCCGGCTTCGTACGTGGAGGCCATCAAGGCCACCGATCTGCAGACTCTGGTCGGCCCGGTCAAGTTCGCCGGGGCTCTGCCGAACTGCGCTCTCACCCCGCTGGTCGGCGGTCAGTGGATCGGCAAGACCGGCGCGTGGGAACGCAAGGTCGTGGACAACTCCCACTACCCGGAGATCCCGGAGACCGGCACGATCGTAGACCTGACCACGCTCTAGGAGCCTGGGTAACTGGGCCCGACCGAGAAGCCATCGGAACGAGTAGTCCGGTGACGGTCATACTCGAGGCCAAGAACCTCACGAAGTCCTACGGCGGCGTGAGAGTGGTCGACGACCTGAGCGTCTCCCTCGTCGCAGGGGGAGGCGCTCGGGGTCGTCGGTCCCAACGGAGCCGGCAAGACCACCATGCTCAATCTGCTCACCGGCATCGTGCACGCCGACGAGGGCACGGTGGTCTTCGCCGGCCAGGACATCTCCCGCCGCTCGCCCGACGAGCGCTGCCACCTGGGGCTGGGCCGCACCTATCAGATCCCCAAGCCCTTCGAGGGCATGACCGTCTTCGAGAACGTGCTGGTGGGCGGCACCTACGGCCGGGGCCGATCGGAGAAGGCCTCGTACGAGACTGTGCGCGCGGGCGCTGGACCGGACGTCCCTCCTGCCGCGGGCCAACGTGCTGGCCGAGTCGCTGAGCCTGCTCGAGCGCAAGCGCCTCGAGCTGGCTCGGGCCCTGGCCACCGAGCCCAAGGTGCTGCTGCTCGACGAGATCGCCGGTGGTCTCACCGAGCACGAGGTGCAGTCGCTCATCGACACCATCAGGCAGCTGCGGGCCGAGGGCATCAGCATCATCTGGATCGAGCACATCGTCCACGCGCTCCTGGCGGTCGTCGACCGGCTCATGGCCATCGACTTCGGCCACCTGATCGCCGAAGGAGACCCCAAGACGGTCATCAACAGTCCCGAGGTGCAGGACGTCTACATGGGGAGCATGGCTCCGTGAGCCTGCTCGAACTCGACAACATCTCTACCGGCTACGGTCATTTCCAGGCCCTGTTCGATGTGAACCTGCGCATCGAAGAGGGCGAGACGCACGCCATCATCGGTGCCAACGGAGCCGGAAAATCCACCCTTCTGCGCACCATCTGCGGTCTGCTCGCACCGACGCCGACAAGGTGCGCTTCGACGGGCAGCCCATCGGACAGATGTCGCCCCACAAGCGAGTGGGTCTGGGAATCTCCTACGTGCCCGAGGGACGCTGGGTATTCCCGAGCCTCACCGTCAACGAGAACCTTCAGGTGGGGGCGCACTCGCGCCGCGCCGGGCGCGTGGACGATCGACAAGGTCTACGAGCTCTTCCCCCTGCTCTCGCGGCTTCAGCCAGCGCCAGGCGTTCAGCCTCTCCGGGGGCGAGCAGCAGGCTCTCGCCATCGGGCGCGGGCTCATGGCCAATCCGCGGCTGCTGCTGCTCGACGAGGTCTCGCTGGGGCTGGCGCCGGTGGTCGTGGAGAAGATCTATCAGGCCATGCCGGCCATCGTCGGCTCGGGCACCACCGTCCTTCTCGTGGAGCAAGACGTGGGCCAGGCCATGAAGTTCGCCGACCGCGTCACCTGCATGCTCGAGGGACGCCTCGTCCTCGAGGGCGTCCCCGGCGAGATCAGCCAGGAAGCCATCTTCGCCGCCTACTTCGGAGTGTGACGGTGGTCTGGGTAAACGACATCATCCAGGGGATCCTTCTCGGCGGGCTGTATGCGCTGTTCGCCGCCGGGCTGGCCCTCGTCTTCGGGGTCATGAGGCTGGTCAACCTGGCCCACGGCGACTTCAGCATCATGGCGGCCTACATAGCCCTGGTCCTCGTGGGGCTCGCTGAACATCAACCCGTTCTACACCCTGATCCTGGTGATGATCATCATGGCCGTCTTCGGCTACCTGATCCAGCGCGGCCTGTTCAACTTCGCCATGGACGCCGGCCCCATGCAGGCCATCCTGGCGACCTTCGGGATAGCCATCATCATCCAGAACCTGCTGCTCGAGGGCTTCACCGCCAACAGCAAGGGCCTGGACGCGGGCCGGATCGAGAACGCAGTTCATCAGGATAAGCGAGCAGGTGGTCATCGGCTGGTTCCCGCTCATCACCCTCATCGCCTCGGTGGTCGTCCTCTTGGGGCTGCAGCTCTTCCTGGGCCGCACCCGCATGGGGCGGGCCTTCCGGGCGACCGCCGACAACCAGCGGGCCGCGCAGCTCATGGGCATCGACAACCGCCATCTCTACGGCATGGCCATGGCCGTCGCCCTGGCCATCGTGGCCATCGGCGGCGTGTTCATCGGCATCCGCACCACCTTCACCCCCAGCGCCGGGCCCTTCCGCCTCATCTTCGCCTATGAGGCGGTCATCATCGGGGGCCTGGGCTCGCTGTGGGGGACGCTGGTCGGCGGGATCGTGCTCGGCATCGCCCAGGTCCTCGGCGACCACATCCACCAGGGCTGGGGCATGCTGGCCGGCCACCTGGTCTTCCTGGCCATCCTGGCCTTCCGGCCGCAAGGCCTCTTCGCGAAGCAGGTGCAGTGATGGCTGCTCCGGTCAAAGTCGAGCGCTACACGCGCACCAGCCGCATCGCCCTGCCGGTGGCCGCCGTCGTCGTCATCGCCGCCGCCACCGTCCCGGCCTGGGGCTCGTCGGCCATCATGAAGCAGTCGGTCACGTTCCTCACCCTGGTCGCGCTCGCCCAGATGTGGAACCTGCTGGCCGGCTACGCCGGGCTCGTCTCGGTGGGGCAGCAGGCCTTCGTGGGCATCGGCGCGTACACGCTCTGGGTGTTCGCCGAGAAGGTCGGTATCAACCCGTTCCTCTGCGTGCCCATCGCGGGCATCGTCGCGGCTGCTCTTCGCGGTGCCCACCGCCGGACTGGCTTTCCGCCTGCGTGGCGGCTACTTCGCCGTCGGTACCTGGGTGATCGCCGAGGTCTACCGGCTGCTCGTCACGCAGATCTCCTGGCTGGGAGGAGGATCGGGCGTCAGCATCAACAGCGCGGGTAAGATCGAGCGCGCCACCCGGGAGGCGGTCGTCTTCTGGTGGGCGCTCGGAGTGGCCGTCGGCTCCATCGTGCTGGTCTACCTGCTCCTGCGCTCCCGGCGCGGTCTGGCGCTCACCGCCATCCGAGACGACGAGACCGGAGCGCGCGGGCCTGGGCGTCAACGTCTTCCGGTCCAAGCTCTGGGTCTACATCATCGCGGCGTTCGGGACGGGCATGACGGGCGCCGTCATCTACCTCAACCTGCTGCGCGTCCAGCCCGAGGCGGCGTTCAGCCTCCAGTGGAGCGCGCTCATGATCTTCGCCGTGGTCATCGGCGGCCTGGGCACGATCGAGGGCCCCATCATCGGGAGCCGTGATCTTCTTCGCCCTGCAGCAATTCCTCGCAGACTACGGCACCTGGTACCTGATCCTGATCGGGGTGTTGGCGGCGGGTGTGGTCGTCTTCGCTCAGCGCGGCGTCTGGGGCAGCATCGTGCGGCGCTGGCCCATAGACCTCTTCCCGGTGCGACGCCGGCTGTGCCTCGAGACCGTGTGCTTCCCCGAGGAGTCTCCGCCGCAGTCGGCCGAGGAGCCCGGCCGGCTGACTGCCGGCGGTTTGGCGCCGCCAGAAGAGCCGCCCGCGGAGTAGCATGGCGCAATGAGCCTGCCTTCGCTCCGAGATATCCTCGCACTCCCGGCCTTTGCCGGCGCTGAAGTCCTCTCGGGCCAGTCCCGCCTTGACGAGCCTGTTACCTGGGTGCACGTGTCGGAGTTGATGGACGCCTGGCGGTTCCTCTCCGGAGGGGAGATGCTGGTCAGCACCGGGCTCGAGCTGGCGCGCGCGACTCCTGAAGCGCAGGAAGGCTATCTGCGTTCGCTTGTCGACGCCGGGGCGCAGGCGCTCGTGCTCGAGTTGGTCCAGTGGTTGCGTGAGGTGCCCGAGGAGATGCTGCGCGCCGCCCGGTTGATGGAGTTTCCCTTGGTCGTGTTCCGCGAGGAGGTGCGGTTCGCCGAACTGACCAGAGAGGCGCACGAATGCATTCTGCGGCCTCATGCGGCGCCGGACGACGAGCACTGGCTGGACGGTCTGCTCGATGCTCTTGTGGAGACCGGCCGGAGCGGGCGCTTCCTCGAGGAGCAGCTTGGGCCTATCCTGAGTCTCCCCGGCCGTCCGCGCGGCACTCTCCTCGCCACCCTCCAGGCCTTGTTCGATTCGCAGTTCAACGTCGCCGAGACGGCTCGGCGGCTCGGAGTCCGTCGGCAGAGCCTCTACTACCGCCTGGAGCAACTGCGCGGGCTCCTGGGCGATCTGGACGCTCCCAGGAGGCGCATGGGTCTCATCGTCGCGCTCGAGCTGCTCAAACGGGCGCCGGAGCCAGGACAGGCCTGAGGCGATCGCGGATCTTTTGACACTCTGTCCGTTGAATCTTGCCCGTCGGCGTGACTACCATGTTTCATCCTAGATGGGAGGCCACATGGGCATGACATCCGCACAGGTCATACAGGACGCCCGCGACTACACGCTCTTCCCCTGGTCGGTCCAAGGGACGGTCCAGCCCATCCACATGACCAAGGCCAAGGGCGTCTGGTTCTGGGACGGCGACGGCAACAAGTGGATCGATTTCTGCTCGCAGATCATGAACGTCAACGTGGGCCATCAGCACCCGAAGGTCCTCGAGGCCATCAAGCGCCAGGTGGACGAGCTCTGCTACGCGGGCCCGACCATGGTGACGACTCCCAAGGCCGAGCTCGGTAAGAAGCTGGCCGAAGTGACCGGGCTGGCCAAGTCCTTCTACTGCCTCTCGGGCACCGAGGCCAACGAGAGTGCCATGAAGATCGCCCGCTTGGTCACCGGCCGAAACAAGATCATCACCCGATACCGCTCCTACCACGGCGACACGATGGGCTCCATGAGCGCCTCCGGCGATTTCCGGCGCTGGCCGGTGGAGCCCGGGATTCCGGGGATAGTCCGCGTCTTCGACCCCTACTGCTATCGCTGCCCCTTCGGCGGCACGGTCGACACCTGCGGCCGGGAGTGCGTTAGTCACATCGAGGAAGTCATCCAGATGGAAGGGCCGCAGAACATCGCGGCGATGCTGGCAGAGGGCATCACCGGCACCAACGGCCTGCTGGTGCCACCGGACGACTATTGGCCCAAGGTCCGGGCGCTCCTGGACAAGTACGACATCCTGCTGATCGACGACGAGGTCATGTCCGGCTTCGGCCGTACCGGCACGTGGCTGGCCACCCAGCACTACGGCATCAAGCCGGACATAGTCACCTGCGCCAAGGGGCTAACCAGCAGCCTGATGCCGCTCGGCGCCGTCATCGTCAACAAGAGGATCGCCGACTTCATGGAGGACCACATGCTCTGGACCGGGCTGACCGGGGCAGGGCATCCGGTCTGCTGCGCGGCCGGCATCGCGTGCTTGAACGTCTACGAGGAGGAGAACATCTTCGAGAACGTCAAGACGCAGGGGGCCTATCTGGCCGAGCGCCTCGAGGCGATGAAGGCGGCGCATCGCCTGCGTCGGCGACGTCCGGTATATCGGGCTGTTCAGCATGGTCGAGCTGGTCAAGGACAAGGCCACGAAGGAGCCGCTTGCTCCGTACGGAGGCACTTCCCCGGAGATGGGCAAGTTCGCCGCCCACTTGCGCAGCAAGCACCTCTACACGTTCTCGCGCTTCAATGTCTTCTTCATCGCCCCCCCGCTCGTGATCACCAGGGAGGAGCTGCAATACGGTCTCGACATAGTAGATGAGGCTCTAGGTGAGATTTTCATGGCACAGGGAGCCTAAAGTCGCTGCAATCCGATAGAATTACTCGATCCCATCAAGAGAAAGGGCAGTGTGATAGACGTGGCAGATGTGAAAACCCTGAATTACTGTGTCGACGGCAACTGGTGCGAGTCGACCACCGAGAAATACATGGACGTGACCGACTCCAGCACCGGCGAAGTGTTCGCGCAGGCGCCGTGCTGCACCGCGGCCGAAGTCGAGGCCGCCATCCTCTCCGCTCACAAGGCCTACCAGACGTGGTCCCTGCTGCCGCTCCAGAAGCGCACCCAGGTGCTCTTCAAGTGGAAGCAGCTGCTCGAGGACAACATGGAAGAGCTCGCCTACATCTGTTCGCGCGAGGTGGGCAAGAACCTCGACGAGGCCCGCGGCGAGATCGTCAAGATCATCGAAGGCTGCGAAGTCGGCGTGGCCGCTCCCATGATCGCCAAGGGCGAGTCGCTCATGAACGTCTCCACCGGGCACGACACGGTGAGCTACCGGGAGCCGCTCGGCGTCTTCGCCGGTATCGCCCCCTTCAACTTCCCGGCCATGATCCCCTGGGGCTGGATGATCCCCCTGTGCATCGTCACCGGCAACACCTTCGTGCTCAAGGCTGCCAGCATGGTGCCGACCTCCTCCATCCGCCTGCTCGAGCTGCTGCAAGAGGCCGGGCTGCCCAAGGGCGTCGTCAACGTGGTGACCTGCAGCCGCAACGAGGCCGAGCTCCTCCTGACCCACCCGCTCATCCGCGGCGTCAGCTTCGTCGGCTCCACCGACGTCGGCCGGCACGTCTACTCGGTCGCCGCCGCCCACGGCAAGCGCGTCCAGGCCCAGACCGAAGCCAAGAACCACGGCCTGGTGCTCGCCGACGCCTCGCTCGAGCGCGCCGCCGCCGGCATCATCAACTCCACCTTCGGCTGCGCCGGCATGCGCTGCATGGCCCTGCCGGTCTGCGTCGTGGAGAACAGCGTCGCCGACGAGTTCATCGGCTACATGAAGAAGTTCGCCGAGCAGCGCATCGTCGGCTGCTCCTACGATCCCAAGACCGAACTGGGGCCGGTCGTCAGCGCCGAGCACCAGGCCTTCATCAAGGGCTGGATCGACAAGGGTGTGGACGAAGGCGCCGACCTCGTCCTCGACGGTCGCGGCCTGGTCGTGCCCGGCTACGAGAAGGGCTTCTTCGTCGGCCCGACGATCTTCGACAACGTCAACGAGGACATGACCCTCGGCCGCGACGAGATCTTCGGCCCCGTGCTTGCCATCAAGCGGGTCGAGGACTTCGAAGAGGGCATCACCATCATGAACGCCAGCCGCTTCGCCAACGGCTCCTGCATCTTCACCGAGAGCGGCTACTACGCCCGCGAGTTCGCCCGCCGCACGCACGCCGGCATGGTGGGCATCAACGTGGGCATCCCGGTGCCGGTCAGCTTCTTCCCCTTCGCCGGTCACAAGGACTCGTTCTTCGGCGAGAGCCACGTGTTCGGCCTGGACGGCATCCGCTTCTTCACCGAGACCAAGGTCGTCACCTCGCGCTGGTTCACCGAAGCCGACAAGAAGCAGAAGAAGGTCGATACCTGGGAGGGCACGGTCAACCGGTAGGAACCGGAAGACGATCCTGGCGGCGCGAGGCATCGCGGGCCAGTGCAGAGACGACTTGCCGGCCGGGCTCCGCGTTGTCGCGGGGCCCGGCTTTCTTTGTCGATCTGGCGGCCCTCCCGAGCTCGGGCGACTCGCGTCCTCGGCGCAGAAAGCGCGTCGCTCCAGTGCGAGCGACCGCGAGGGGACGAAGCCCTTCGTCTGCCGGATAGGTTCCAGTCGTGGCAGCGGCATAGCCGCGACGGAGACCCGTGTCGCAGCCGAAGGCGCCTTCACGTGCAAGATTCAGTACGCCGTGTCGAGGTGGAGTGCAGCCGCTCCGGCAAGCACGGCTCGGCCCGCCGGCCGCGTCGGCAACAGCCCTTACGCCGCCGAGATGGAATGCGCCCGATGCGGCAAGAGGAAGATCGTCGGATTCGGTGCCGGCAGCTATCGCCGCTAGCTAACCGGTGAAGTAGGTCACGATCGCCACGACGATCGTGCAGGCGGCGGCGAGCGGCGGGAAGAACGTCAGCCGGTTGAAGTAGCGTTGCGCCGAGGGCTCGTCCGGGTCTCTGCTGAGGACGAAAGACGGGATCGTCATGGTCAACAACGCCACCGCGGCCAGCAATCCCCGCACCACCCAGGTAGTGGGCTGAGCAAGGGCGATGACGACCATTGCCATCCCGTCGGCCAGGATCACCTTGGCGGCCACCTCCGGTCCGTGCGTGCTCGCCAGCGTGGTGATGCCCACGAGCCGGTCGTGGACCACGTCGGCCAGGTCGTTCGTGAGGTTGCGCCCCATCTCCCAGCCGAACAGCAGGAAGAAGAACGCGAGGGCTCCCCAGGTGGCTTCTCCTACCGCGAACCAGCCGGCGAGGCCGCCTACCGCGACCATCGTCGCCGCCGGTATGACCTTGAGCCAGGTCTGCCGGCGCAGGCTGCAGTAGAGGATCTCCAGCGCGGCGCAGCCGATGAACAGCCAGGCGCACAGGGGCCGGAGCAGATACGCCGCGGTCAGCCCGATCAGACCCATCACCGAGACCCAGGTCACGGCCGCCCACAGCGGCAGCGCTCCGGCAGCCACGGGGTGGCGGAGGGTCATGACGTCCATGTGGGCAACTTCCGGCTTCCAGGCCAGGGGGTCCGGGGAGGATACCCTGATCTCTTCCCGGTCGGCTCTGCAGGTCGAGCAGGTCGTTGAGGGAGTAGACGCAGAAGTAGCCGGCAAGGGCGGCCAGGAGCCCCAGAAGGCACACCCTCAGCGAGGGGATGGTCCCAGTCGCCAACATGGCGCCCAGGACGGGCTCGCTGACCGAGAACAGGGCGGATTTTCCGCGGGCCAGATCGAGAAACAGGACTATCTTTCTCATGCAGAACGTTATCATCCCCGCGGGTGAGCGGGGCAGGAGTTTTCTTCGCCCGGTCTTTTCCGAACACTTGCCATTCATTTTCCCCGAGATAAGGTCGCTATAGCTGAGGCCGTGTTACAGTGCAGCAAGGTCCAGTGACGCTGGACCGGAACGGCCCCGGCGTGGGCGGATGACTGAAGGAGGATCGGTGAGAGGAAGAAAGGTAGTGCTTCTCGGTTTGGTTGTCGTCTTGGCGCTCGCGGCCCTGACGGTGGCCGGCTGCGGCGGCAGCAGCAGTTCGGACGCCGACGCGAAAGCGGCGGCGCAGGCGAGTCTCGCGAAGATCGACACGGCGATAGCGGACCTGACGGCGAAGGGCACGAGCGGCGCTCTCACCGTGGCCGGTATCAAGGCGACTCGCGACTCCTTGAAGGCCGACGTGCAGACGGTCATCGATTCGGCCAAGAAGATCAAAGGCGCGGACGTGTCCGCAGCCGAGAAGGCCTGGACTGATCTCGACACGGCGGTGACTGCGCTTCCCGATTCCGCTTCCTTGATGGACGCGGCGGGCGTGCTCCTGACCAAGGTGGGGCCCCTGACCGCGGCCCTGGCCCAGATCAAGGCGCTGGTCACGCCGACCACGTAGGAGAGATTCCCGGGCGCGCCGGCGGACGCCGGCGCGCCCCTCTACCTGCCCCTTACCATCCAGGCCCTTCGGCCACTCCGGTTGTGACGGGCGCGGCGTTCGATTATCATGGCACGATGAAGGGCGCGCCGCGTCTCCCGCCGAGGAAGAGGGGTACTTGAGGTCTTGAGCACTGGCACCATGCAGTTGATCGCGGTGGTGGTAGTCGCTCTCATTTTCGACATGATGAACGGCTTCCACGACGGATGCAATGCCGTTTCCACCGTCATCTACACCGGGGCTCTCAAGCCGCGCATCGCCATCGGTCTCTCGGCCATCTTCAACTTCATCGGCCCCCTCGTCATGGGTGTGGCCGTCGCCAAGACCATCGGGGGCATCATCCAGGCGGGCGACGCTACCGCGCACCTCGTCCTTGCCGCTCTTTTTGGAGCCATCGTGTGGGAGGTGCTCACCTGGTGGTGGGCGCTACCCGTCAGCTCGTCGCATGCGCTCGTGGGCGGTCTCGTGGGCGCCGGGCTGGCCGCTCTCGGACCATCCGGCATCAACTTCAACAAGCTCATCCTCGTCTTCGCCGCGCTGTTCATTTCGCCCTTCCTGGGGATACTCACCGGGTTCATCCTCATGCGCCTCAGCCGGCTTTTCTTCGGCATGGTGCGCTGGGACATGGCCCGCGCCGACCGCTTCTACAAGCGCATGCAGATCGTCTCCTCGAGTTGGGTCTCGTTCAGCCACGGCTCCAACGACGCCACCAAAGTCATGGGCATCATCGTGATCTTTCTGGCGGCTGAACAGGGTCAGAGCGTCGACAAGTACGTGAAAGCCAATGGTTTCCCCCTCTGGGTGATCATCAGTTGCGCCGCCGCGATGGCCATCGGCACGTTCCTGTCGGTCAAATCGTTCCGGCTGATCCGCACGTTGGGGGAGAAGATCACCAAGCTTCACCCCATCAACGGGTTCAGCGCAGAAGGTGGGGGGGCGACGATCATCCAGCTGGCGTCCATTTTCGGGCTGCCGGTTTCTACCACTCACGTCGTCACCTCGGCGGTCACCGGCACGGGTCTGGCGAGCCACTTGGGCGCGGTAAGCTGGAAAGTCTTCCGTGCTATCATGCTGGCCTGGCTGGTGACTCTGCCGTTTTGCGCCATAGTGGCGGCGATTTTCTACTACATCCTGAACCTGGTCTTTTGAGAGGCGGCCATGGCAAAGTCAAGACTTAAGTTCATTCGTCGGACGATGGGTGGGGAGACCACGCTCGAAGGGGCGATCGACGCCATGGGCAAGGAGCGCGAAGAGCAGGTGCTCGAGCGCATCTCGCAGTTCACCGACGAAGTCGTCGTCATCGTCAAGAAGCTTCAGGTCGTGGTCGAACGTTTCGCCTCCGACCAGTATGAGGAACTCGAAGAGTCTGCCCGCGAACTGGATGCGCTCGAGAGCGCCGCGGACGACGCGAAAGACCAGATCCTCGACCGACTTTCTGTCGGCGGAGTGTTCACGATGAACAGGGCCGACCTGTCCCGCCTGATAGGCTCCATGGACAGCATCGCCAATCTCGCTGCCGGCGCAGCCGACAGGATCGGGATGCGCCGGTTCACGCTTCCGCCTCGCATGAACGAGTTACTCGTCCAACTGGCTCAGGCAGACGTGGATGCGGTGATCGGCCTTCAGGACGCGGTCTTCGCCATGGGCACCGATCTGCGCGAGGCGATTCGGCTGTCCGGTCTGGTGGACAAGATGGAGAGCCGAGCCGACGACATCTTCGCCGAGCTCTACCGCGACATGTTCGAGTGGGACACCGACTACAAGACGTTCCACCAGATGAAGTCCATTCTCGAGCGCCTCGAGTCGATCGCCGACCGCTGCAGCCAGAACGCCGAGCTGATACGCCACATGGCGCTGGAGTACATCGAGAACGAGTAGGCGGGGGAGCCGCTGTGCCCGGCTCCGACTCCGCTATGCATAATAAGTTGCAAATAGAGCGTTTTGCAACGTCAACGCAAGGCACCCTCGGACTTCTTCTGGGTATCATGGCCGCATGAAGATCGGGCTCGTCCAGATGAACTCGCGCCAGGACAAGGCCGCCAACCTGGCGGCGGCGGAAGAGGGCATCGAAAAGCTGGCCTACCAGGGCGTCGACCTCGTCGTGCTGCCCGAGATGTTCAACCACCTTGGGAGCGACGAAGCCAACGCGGCAGCCGCCGAGGAGATCCCGGGCCCGAGCACCGAGTGGGCGCGCGGGCAGGCCCGGGGAAAGGGCATCTTCCTCCACTGCGGAAGTGTGATCGAACGGCGCGATGAGGGCAACTTCAACACCAGCGTGGTCTACGACCGGTCCGGTGATGAGGTGGCTCGCTACAGCAAGCTCCATCTGTTCGACATCGTCCTGCCCGACGGGAGCGAGTATCTGGAGTCCCAGGCGATCAACGCCCGGAGACCGGATAGCGGTGTTCGACTGCGACGGCGTGGTCGCCGGCCTGGCCATCTGCTACGACCTCCGGTTCCCCGAGCTGTTCCGGGCTCTTGCCGAGTCCGGCGCCGAACTGCTCCTGCTGCCCGCCGCCTTCACGGTCCCGACAGGCATGTATCACTGGGAGCCGCTGATCCGCGCCCGGGCGATCGAGAACGGCTGCTACATGGCCGCCTGCGGCCAGTGGGGCTCGTGGGCGCCGCGGCAAGCAGTGCTACGGGCACAGCCTGGTGGCCGATCCGTGGGGCACGGTCGTCGCCCAGTGCCGGGAAGGCGTGGACACGCTCGCGGTCGAGCTCGACATGGCTTATCTCCGCTCGGTGCGGGAAAGGATGCCGGTCCTGAAGCACCGGCGCCGCGACCTCTTCGGGTAGAGGAGCCGCCCGCTCCTGTCCGCCTGCGACGCGAGGGCGCCTCAGTACCGTGCGGCCTGTAGCGCCTGAAGGTTGGCCAGGCGGAGGCTGCCCAGGAACCCAAGCACCAGCCCACCGGTCTTCTGGATCTTGGCTGCGCTGCAGTGGGCGTAGGTGTCGCCGGAGGTGTGATATGCCCCATCCTCCCGCCACTCCAGCCACGCGACCGGGTAGCCGGCCAGCTCGAACGGCTCGTGATCGCTATAGCCGTACCGGGAGGGATCCTTGAGGTACACGAGTCCCGCACCGGTCAGGGACGAGTATGACTGCAGCATGTTCACAAGCGCCCGCGGGCCCTTCTCCATGATCCGGATGTTGAAGGTGGAGCCGGAGCCGATCATGTCCAGGGAGATCATCGCCGCGAGATTCGCCTTCTCGTCAGTCGTCATTTGCGCCAGGTACCGCCGCGAGCCGAAGTGGTGGTGGTCGGCGTTGCCGTCCCCGATCGGCTCCTCGTGTCCGAAGAGAACGAGGACCACGGTCGGGACCAGTTCGACGTCTTTGAGCGCCTGGGCGAGCTCCAGCACCGCCGCGGAGCCCGATCCGTTGTCGTTTCCGCCCGGGGACACCCCATAGCTGTCCATGTGTGCGCCCACCAGTACCGTCAGCTTGGAAGAGCCGGGCTTCACCGCGATCACATCGTGCGACGTGGTCCCGTTGATCACGGGAACGTCGATGACCTCCGGCTGGTAGCCGAGGGCGGTGAAGTGGTCCACAGCGTACTGCACGGCCTCCATTTCCTTCGCGCTACCCCCGTGCCGCACCCCGATGCCCACCGCCAGCTTGTTGAGATGCGCCATGGCCCGCGTCTGATCGAATGCGAGGCGCGAGAGCGGGGCCGTCGTCAAGCTCCCCATGACTTCCACCGCGTCGAGGCCGACGTTGGTATTGGTCGCCGCCGCGCGCTTCTCGCCTGTCCACTCGACCTTCACGACGTGATGGCCGGTATCCAGGGAACCGCTCGACCATATCTTCTGCCGGTAGACGATCGTCGCGTTGTAGAGATCGACCGGCACCGAGGGCCCGCCGTCCAGCGTCACGCTTGCGATGCCGTACGTCGGCCCCTTCTTGCCGAGGAGGGTAAGGCCGGCGCCGTCGAACTCTACGGTCACCGACGAACCCGCCGAGTTCGCGTACCAGGCGGTGCCGCCGGAGTAGGAGGTGCTGGACGCCTTCGCCCAGTTCCCGGTCCAACCGAAGTGCTGGTCGCCCTGCTCCAGCGGGTGACCCCGACCAGACTTCCCGCCACGTCGAAGGCGTCCACCCCGATGTTGGTATTGGTGGCCGCGCCGTTCCTTGTGCCGGTCCACTCGATCTTGACCGTGTGAACGCCCGAGTCGAGGGTGCCCGTTTCCCAGACCTTCCGCTGATACACCGCGGTCCCGTTGTAAAGGTCGATCGAGTAGGTCTTGGTCCCGTCTAGCGTCACTTTGGCGATGCCATACGATGCGCTCTTCTTGGCGATCCAAGCGAGATACGTACCGTCGAAGGTCGCGGTGACCGAGGCGCCGGAAGCATTCGCGTACCTGAAGCTGCCGCCCGAAGCCGCGGTGGCCGACGAAACGGTCCACGTGCCCGAGTAGCTGAGTTGGGAGGCGTTCTGCTGATAGCGGGTGACCGTCGCCGCGCTCGCACCGGGGACCCCGATGCCGAAAAGGATGACGATGGTCAGAGCGATCAACAGCAGCGGGGCGAAGATGAGGGTTCTCTTCATGGTCCTTCTATCGGCAAGACGAGGCCGCGGCAACAGGACGCGACAACCAACGAGAATGCGGCTGGAGCGCTCATCCTGGCCCACTCAGAAGTCCATTTCGAAGTGGAACACCCCGTCGTTCAGGCTGCTCCGCACCTTCATGCCGCTGTGATTGATGACCGCCTGCATCGGCTTGTTGTCGCGCATGACCTCGGCGGTGAAGCCAGAGATGCCGTTCCGCTTGGCGATAGTGCCCAGATGCTTCATGATGAAGCCGCCGATGCCTCTCATCTGCCAGTCGTCGCGCACGACGAACGCCACCTCGGCCCGGTTTGTCTTCTGGTCCAGGTAGTAACGGCCGATGGCGATGATGTCCTCGCCGTGGGCCTCCGGCACCGTCCCCACGATAGCCACTTCGGTGCGGTGGTCGACGTAGACGAAGTTCTGCAGCTGCTTCCGGGGGATGCGCTTCATGTGCGACATGTAGCGGTAGTAGACGGTCTCCTGGGAGAGCGAGTAGAACAGGTCTCGCGTCTCCTTCTCGTCGGTGGGCTGCATGGCCCTGAAGCTCACCAGGGTGCCGTCGTCCAGGAGCATGGTGGTCCGTGCCTCTTTGGGGCCGACGAACAGCCGGCCTTCCACGTCGGCCATCTCCGGGCGCACCCACTTGTACTCGACGGCTTTGGAGAGCAGCTCCTCCCGAAAATCGGGGTGGGCGATGGTGATGAGGGCCATGGCGCGTTCCTGGACGCTCTTGCCGTGCAGGTAGGCGATGCCGTATTCGGTCACCACGTAGTGGACGTAGCCCCGGGTGGTGACCACGCCGGCTCCCGGCGTGAGCGACGCCACGATCCTCGACTTCGCGCCCTTCTCCGCGGTCGACGGCAGCGCGATGATCGCCCGTCCATTCTGGGAGCGGCCGGCGCCGAGGTTGAAGTCGGCCTGCCCGCCGATGCCCGAATAGAATCGAGTCCCGAGGGAATCCGAGCAGACCTGGCCGGTCAGGTCGATCTCGAGAGCGGTGTTGATGGCCACCATCTTGTTCTGCTGGCCTATCACGAACGGGTCGTTCGTATACTCCGTGGGGTTGAACGAGAAGACGGGGTTGTTGTCAACGTAGTCGTACAGCTTCCTGCTCCCCATGGCGAAACTGGTGACGATCTTGCCCCGGTCGGTCGACTTCTGGCTGCCGGTGATCACTCCCGCCTCGACGAGGCCGATGATGGCGTCGGTGATGACCTCGGTATGGATGCCCAGGTCCTTCTTGTCCATGAGGAACTCGACCACCCCGTGGGGGATACGGCCGATGCCCACCTCGAGCGTGGAGCCGTCTTCGACGAGCGAGGCGATGTATTCGCCGATGGCCCGGGTCCGGTCGGCCGCCTCGGGCGCCACCTCTCCCGATCGGACGTTGTCGGTGAAGGCGTACTCGCCGGTCTCGATGAGCGGCTCGTCGACCGGGACCAGGATGTCGAGGTCCCAGATACTGACGAAGCTGTCGCCCAAGGTCCACGGCATCTGCGGATTCACCTGGGCGATGACCAGGCCGGCGTTGGCCGCGGCCGACTTGACGATGTCGACGGAGATGCCCAGGCTGCAGCGTCCCTGATGATCGGGGGGCGTCACCTGGATCAAGGCAACGTCCAGGGGCATCCGGCCGCTCTCGAAGAGTCGCGGGATGTCGAACATCGAGATGGGGGTGTACTCCCCATAACCCTGCTGGATCATCTCCCGGACGTTCTCAGAGACGAAGAAGGTGTTGACCTGGAAATTGTCGGCGAGTTCCTTGAAAGCGTACGGAGCCTCGCCCAGAGTCAGCGAGTGGAGGACCTCGGTATCGGCCAACTCTCGATGCCTGGCCACCAGGGCCCGCACCAGGTGGAGCGGTTGCGCGCCGCCGGTGCCGATGAACACCCTCTGGCCGGGCCGGATCTTCGCGGCCGCCTCTTCGGCGGTCATGATCATGTTGTCGTACTTGCTCTGCCAGTCACGATCGTATTCGGGCATCTCGGGGCTCACAGCACACCTCCCGCGGCGAGCTGGATTCGGGCGTCGGCCGCGACAGAATCTTCTCCCATCTTCCCTACGATGAAGGGGTTGATATCGAGTTCGGCGATCTGCGGGAAGTCGGTGACCAGCTGGCTGATGCGCTGCAGCGCTTCGCCGATGGCCGCCAGGTTCACCCCGGCCTCTCCGCGGACCCCTTCGAGCAGCTTGTACGACCGGGTGCCCATGAGCATGCTCATGGCCTCGGCCGAGGTGATGGGCGCCAGGTGGAAGGTCACATCCTTCATGACCTCCACGAAGATGCCGCCCAGGCCGAACATCAGCATGGGGCCGAACTGCGGGTCACGGGTCATGCCCAGGATCACCTCGCGGCCCTTGGGCACCATGCGCTCCAGGTACACGCCCTCCAGGAAGGCATCGGGCATGGTGCGGCCGATGCGCAGCATCATCAGCTCGAACGCGTCCGCCACGTCCTGGGGGCTGCTGAGGTTGAGCTTGACCCCGCCCACGTCGGACTTGTGGATGATGTCGGGGGAGACGATCTTCATGGCCAGCGGGTAGCCGATGCGCGGTGCCGCCTCGATCGCCTCGTCGACGGTGGCCACGAGCCGGCCGTCGGGCACGATGAAGTCGTAGGCGCGGAGGATGTCCTTGGCCTTGGCCTCGCCGACGTAGAGCCGCCCGGTCCTGAGTTGCCGGGAGATGATGCGCTCGACCCGCCGCCGGTTGACCGGGAAGCGGGTGACGATGCGCGGCGGACGGAGCCGCCAGGAGGCGTACTCGTGCATGGCCTTGAGAGCCGCGACGGCGCGTTCCGGCGAGGGGTAGTCGGGCAGGCCGGCGGCCACCAGTTCCTCGCGGCCGGGCAGCACGTCGGCGCCGCCCATGAAGCTCGCCAGCACCGGCTTCTGCCCGTTGGCCTTGGCGGCGATAGCGCGAGCGGTCTCGGCCGGCCGGGTCATGGCCTGGGGCGTGAGTATCACGATGACCGCGTCCACGGACGGGTCGGCCTGGGCGGCCTCGACCGCCATGGCGTACCGCTCCGGGTCGGCGTCGCCCAGGACGTCGATGGGGTTGCCCACGCTCGCGGCGGCGGGCAGCTTATCCCGGAGGTCCTCGGCGATGTCGGGATGGAGTGAGGCGACCTTCATGCCGCTCGTCTCGACGGCGTCGGCCGTCATGATGCCGGGGCCGCCGGCGTTGGTGATGATGGCCACGCGGTCGCCTTTGGGCAGCGGCTGCATGGCGAGCGCGGCGGCGAAGTCGAACAGCGACTCGAAGGTGTCGGCCCGGATGATGCCGGCCCGCTTGAACGCCGCCCCATAGGCGATGTCCGCGCCGGCGAGCGCGCCCGTGTGCGAGGAGGCGGCCTTCGATCCCGCCGCCGTGGTGCCGGCCTTGAGGATCACCACCGGTTTGATCGCCGCCACCGATTCGGCGACCCGGATGAACTCGTCACCGGAGCCGATGCTCTCCAGGTAGCCCACGATGACCTTGGTCCGGTCGTCGTCCGCGAACGCGGCCAGGAAGTCGATCTCGTCGAGGTCGGCCTTGTTGCCGATGCTCATCAGGGTTGCCAGGCCCATCTTGCGCGACGCCGCCCAGTCCAGGATCGCGGTGCAGAGAGCGCCCGACTGCGACACCACAGATATGCTGCCCACCGCCGGCATGTGGCTGGCGAACGAGGCGTTCATCTTGTGGTGCGTGTTGATGAGACCCAGGCAGTTCGGGCCCATCAAGCGGGCTCCCGAGGAGTGGCAGAGGTCGGCGATCTCACGTTCGAGGCGCGCGCCCTCCTCGCCCACTTCCTTGAAGCCGGCCGTGATGACGACCACGGCCTTGGCGCCCTGCCGGAGCGAAGACGTCACCGCCCCTTTGACGGCCGCCGTGGGCACCGCGATCACGCTCAGGTCGATCTGCTTGCCGTACTCCTCCAGGCTCGTGTAGAGCTTGTGTCCGAGCACTTCGCCTCCGGACGGGTTGACCGGGACGATATCGCCCTCAAATCCCCCCTGGATAAGGTTGGCTACGACGGCGTAGCCGACTTTTCCAGGCGTGCGCGATGCCCCCATCACCGCGACCGCCTTTGGATAGAGCAGAGAGTCAAGCATGGAACCTACCGTGTCCTCTCGCTGTCTTCACTATCGGTTTCTCCAGCAGGGGAAGATGATACTACGTCCCTAGCCGCCGGTACCGCTGGGCGGCATGGCCGGGGCCGTCGATCGGGGCTACAATGACCAACATGCGAAACGCGCTGAAAGCTCTGGGCGCCGTCCTTGCGGTAGTCGCCCTCTGTGCGCCGCTGATGCTTCTGCCGGTCGAAGACACGCAGCCGCGTGCTTGGCTACGCGGGTGTGACCCTGACCGTGCCGCCCACCGTCGTCGTCGCCACCACCATCCCGGGACTGGAGACCACGACGACCACCACCGAGGCTCCGCCTCCGCCGCCGCCGCCCGAGCCGACCTCGTCGACGACCACCACCACCGGCCCCACCGACATCATCATCGCCGCGGTGGGAGATATCCTCGCCCCGATGCCCATCCTGGAATCCGTCCGCGATCCCCAGACCGGCTCCTACGATTTCGGCCCGATCCTTGCGCCCATCGCCCCGTACCTTTTCAAGGCTGACTACACGGTGGCCGCGCTCGAGCCCCGGCTGGCGGGGCCGAGGCGGGCTACACCTCGGAATCCGTAGCCAATGCCCCCCGGGAACTGGCCTTCGAGCTCAAGAAGACGGGGATAGACCTGGTCGGCGACGGCCAACCATCACTCCCTCGACCTGGGGTGGGAGGGGCTCGTGGGAACGCTCGACCGGCTCGATGATGCCGGGCTGGCGCACGTGGGGACCTCCCGGTCGCAGAAGGAGCGGAACACCCCGGTGATCGTCGACATCAAGGGCATCAAGGTGGCCTTCCTCGACTACACGGCCTCGGTCGCCGGATCGCTTCCGGCTGAGGAGAAGAAGGACTTCGCCGTCAACATGCTCGACCTCGCGACCGTGACCCAGGACGCCATGACCGCCCGGAGTTAGGGCGCCGACGCGGTGGTGGCGATGCTCAACTACGGCACCGAATACGAACAGGAGCCGAGCACCGAGCAGGTGGCGCTCTCCGAGGAGATACTCGATCACGGGGTGGACGCGATCCTCGGGTGCCACGCCCGTGTGGTCCAGACGATCGGGCACATCTTCACCTATGCCAGCTGGCGGGCGAACGACAAATATGTGGCCTACTCTCTGGGCGACTTCCTCTCCGCGGAGGAGGCGGTCCGCGGAGGAGGCGGTCTCTGCGCTGCAGCCGGAGTCGCCCGAGAGCGGGATGATCGCCTATCTCCACCTGGAGAAGCGCGATCTGCGCACCTACGTCACCGGGGTCAGCTACCTGCCTGTGTACTGTCCAGGCGGGTCGGACCGGGGACCGACCACGAGACTGCCGCAGAAGTGACCGCATACTGCCCGTGCTGCCCGGGCTGGAGCCCGACACCGACGTGCCTCTCACTGCCGACGACAGGCAGAAGATGGCGCAGATGTGGGAGGATGCCCGCAGCCTGCTGTACCGGCCCGATGAGAACATATCGCCGCTCGTGCCTGGCGAATCTCGGCCTCTGAACTTGCGCTCCGCCGGGGACCTTCGGTAGCATGCTCCAACCATGCTGGCCAACTCGGGCGCGACCGAGGACGACGCATCGCGCCGTACAGGCGGACTCGGCGGCCGCAGCTTCATTGAATCGAGCTTCAAGTGAGGAGGAACGATGACGACGTACAGGGTCACCTGCATCCCGGGCGACGGGATCGGCCCGGAGATCATGGCGGCGGCCAAGGTGGCGGTGGCGGCGACCGGCGTGCAGATCGAGTGGATCGACGTGGAGGCGGGCGCCGACGTCATGGACAAGTACGGCACGCCGCTGCCGCAGGCGGTCATCGACTCCGTCAGAGACACCAAGGTCGCCATCAAGGGCCCCATCACCACCCCGGTCGGGTCCGGCTTCCGCAGCGTCAACGTGGGGCTGCGCAAAGGAGCTGGACCTCTACGCCAACCTGCGGCCCGGCGGTCAGCATCCCCGGCGTGCGGTCGCGCTACGAGGACGTCGACCTGGTGATCGTCCGGGAGAACACCGAGGACCTCTACGCCGGCGTCGAGCACATGGTGGGCCAGGACGCGGCCGAGTCCATCAAGATCATCACCCGCCGGGGCAGCGAGCGGATCGCCCGGTTCGCCTTCGACTACGCCCGGCGCGAGAAGCGGCGCAAGGTCACGGCCGTGCACAAGGCCAACATCATGAAGTGCACCGACGGGCTCTTCCTGGAGGTGGCCCGGGACGTGGCCGGCCGGCTACCCGGACATCGAGTTCGAGGACCGCATCGTCGACAACATGTGCATGCAGCTGGTGCAGAAGCCCGAACTGTACGACGTGCTGCTCTGCCCCAACCTCTACGGCGACATCATCAGCGACCTCTGCGCCGGCCTGGTCGGCGGCCTGGGTGTGGCGCCCGGGCGCCAACATCGGCGAGCGGATGGCCGTCTTCGAGCCGGTGCACGGCTCGGCGCCCAAGTACGCCGGGCTCGACAAGGCCGACCCGACGGCCCTGGTGCTGTCGGCCGTGCTCATGCTGGCCCACCTGGGCGAGGCCGCGGCGGCCCACGCGCTCTTCGAGGCGGTGCGGACCGTCATCGGCGAGGGCCGCCGGGTGACCTACGACCTGGGCGGCACCGCGGGCACCAAGGACATGGGCGAGGCCATCGCCGAAGAGGTCGCCCGGCGCCGCTAGGCGCCGCTCCTACGCCCTCGGCGGCCACCGGCTCGATGCCGGCGGGGTAGCCCTCTTCGCTCCAGCCCCGCTTGGTCCAGTAGAGTCGCACCCGGCGCTCGAGTTCCGCCCTGTCGAGGGCCGGGGCCTTGTCGGTGGGCTCGGTGAAGAACCGCTCAGCGACCGTGTCGGCCGGCCGGAGTCAGCGCCGAAGGCCAGATTGAGGCGGCGGATGCGGGTGAGTGTCTCGTCGTAGATAGCTCCTCGAGTTCCGCCTTGCCACCGGCTCCCCGTTCAACTGGGTCGTCGGCGGAGGTCAGGAAGTCCCAGCGTGAGCAGATCGCGATAGAAGCGGCACATGGTGAGGCTGTCCAGAGGAGCATGCGGTCTTCCCAGTCGATGTAGGTCTCGACGTAGGTGTCGTCGTCCAGGTCCTCGAGAAGCCCGCCCAGTTCCGGCTTGTAGAAGGTGGCTCGGAGATGGCAGGCGCCGCGGGGGCTGAGGGCGTAGCTGAGAGCCATCCCCTTGAGCCGGCGCGGCTCGTAGCCGGCCGGGTCCATCCCTTTGCTGGTGACCGACCGATCGCTTCATGTCGAACACCGCCAGGGCGTGGTCCATGCCCTCGGCCAGGGTGTCTCCCGCGAGAGGTCGCCCGGGTGGCGATCTCGTCGAGGAGGCGGCTTATCGCCTCCACGTCGCCGGCGGCCGGCCCCTCGGCAAGCCGCCCTGCTCTCCCTGCGCCTTGATGGCGACGGCGGCCAGGTTGCCGGTGCTCATGGTGTCCAGCCCAGTAGGTTGCAGCGCTCGTTGAGCTTGGCCACATCGAAGGCGTGCTCCACCATGCACGAGCCGCCGAAGGCGTAGAGCGTCTCGTACTCCGGACCGTGGATCTCCCGGCCGGCTTCCGGGCCCTCGGTCACGTCAATCGTTTGCGGCAGCGCAGTTGGCACGGAGGACAGCTGTCGCTCTCTACACGTGCACCACTCGTTCCAGCGCTCGACCTCGAGCGTGCTTCGGTGAGGAGCTTCCCCTTTGGCGAAGAAGTCGGTGGGGAAGGCCCCGGCCTCGTTGACCAGGCCGACCATGACCGGGGTGCCGTACAGGTGGTAGTTGCGGGTGGAAGGCGCCTCCGACGCCAGCTTGGCGACCTCCCGGCGCCTCTCGGCGAACTGCTCCTGGGGCTCCAGTCTTCAGAGGTCCGGGCGAGGTGACGCTCAGGACCTTCAGCTTCTTGCTGCCGAACACGGCTCCCATGCCGCCTCGCCCCAGCGTGTGGGCGCGTTCGTGCATGACCGACGCGACCTTCACCAGGTTCTCGCCGGCCACCCCGATGCAGAGGACCGAGGACCGCTTCTCCAGCCCGGCAAGCACCTCGTCCTCGGTCGACCCGGGTGTCTTTTCCCCAGAGGTCGCCGGCCGGCAGGATCTCGCGCCCCATCCGCCGTGATGTGGAGGTGCACCGGGCCTTCGGCCGCTCCCGTGCACGACGAGCGCGTCCCAGCCGGTCTCGGCCGAAGCGTGCGGGCGAACGTGCCGCCGCAGTAGCACTCCAGCCAGATGCCGGTGAGCGGGCTCTTGGTGAAGGCGCCGAACCGGTTGGAACCATACATGCCGTACGCCGAGAGTAGGCTCGGGGTGATGGCGATGACGTTCTCGGGGGAGAGGGGGTCGACTGCCGGGTCGAGGTACTTCTCGAGCAAGCGGATGCCGAGGACCTTTCCGCCCAGGCCGAGGGTGCCGTCGGTGTCGAGTCTCTTCAACGTGCGAGGCCGCGGCCGTCAGGTCGACCACCAGCACTCTTCTCATGTCGCTCATTCGCAACCTCCCGCCATCTCGCCTCGCCGCGGCCCGGTCGCCGCGGCCGCCTCAGTCGGATCGCCCGGCCTCCTCAGCCGGCGTTGTCCCAGGTGACCGTCTTGCTCACCTGCGCCAGTGTCTCCTCGAAGATGTCCAACCCTCGAGCCAGAGTAGAGTCTTCGATCGTCAGCGGTACCAGGATGCGGATCACGTTGTGATAGGTGCCCGCGCCGACGTTCACGACGCCGTTCTCGTAGAGCTTCGTCGCGGAAGGCCTTGGCGAAGTCGCCGGCCGGCTTCTTGGTCTCCGGGTCCTCCACCAGCTCCATGGCCGCCATGGCGCCGATGCCGCGGACGTCGCCGATGACCGGGTAGTCGCTGTCTGCAGCTCCCGGAAGCGGGAGCGGATGCGGTTGCCCAGCACGGTCGCCCGCTCCAGAGCCCCTCGCTCTCGATGATGTCGAAGACGGCCAGCCCTGCGCGGCACCCGGTGGGGTTGCCGCCGAACGTGGTGCCCACGCCGCTCGGGTGGACGGCGTCCATGATCTCCTGCCGGCCGGTTATCCCCGAGATGGGGAAGCCGGCGCCCAGAGCCTTGGCCGTGGTCATGATGTCGGGCGCCACGCCCCAGTGCTCCATGGCGAACCACTTGCCCGTCCGGCCCATGCCGGTCTGGATCTCGTCGGCGATGAGAAGGATGCCGTGCTTCTCGCAGATCTTCTTGATCATGCCCATGTACTCCGGCGGCGGGACGATGAAGCCGCCCTCGCCCTGGACCGGCTCGGCGATGACGGCCGCCACCTCCTCGGCGTTGACCTGCTTGGCGAAGGCCTGCTCGAGCAGCTCCACGCACGCGCAGCCGCAGGCCGGGTGGGACAGGGCCAGCGGGCAGCGGTAGCAGTAGGCGTACGGGACCCGGTAGACCTCGGACGCGTACGGTCCGAAGCCCACCTTGTACGGCGCCACCTGGGAGGTGAGGCTGAGGGTCATGTAGGTGCGGCCGTGGAAGGCGTCGTCAAAGGCGATGATGGACTTGCGGCCCGTGGCGTAGCGGGCGATCTTGATGGCGTTCTCCACCGCCTCGGCGCCCGGAGTTCATAAAGAAGGTGCGCTTGGGGAAGTCGCCCGGCGAGCCAGCGTGTTGAGCTTCTCGGCCAGTTTGAGGTAGGTCTCGTAGCCGAACAGCCCGAAGCACATGTGCGAGTAGAGATCGGCCTGCTCCTTGACGGCCGCCACCACCTTGGGATGGCTGTGGCCCACGTTCATGACGCCGATGCCGGCGGCGAAGTCGATGTACTCTCGGCCCTCGACGTCGGTGATGGTCGCGTTTCGCGCGCTCGCCACGTAGACAGGCGCGGTGGCGGGCACGCCACGCGGGATCACCTGTGCTCTGAGGGCGGCAAGTTCGGCGTTCGTCGTCATGACTCCTCCAACCGGTTTCGCCACGGCTCGAACGGCCCGCGGCTATCAGTCCTTGTTGATCCTGAGCGTACCACGACCTCGCGCTTGAATCGGCCCCCGGGTCTAGTAAACTACGTGGACGTCTCGATCTTCTTGTCTATTTCACCTCGGCTTGGGAGATAGTCTTGGAAGGTATCAGTCACCGCGTGTACTCCGGTCCCGCTCGGGCCCCGCATCGTTCGCTTCTACGCGCTCTCGGCATCGGCCGGGGCGACGCCGACCGGCCGCTCATCGGCGTAGCCAACTCGTTCAACGAGCTGATCCCCGGGCACATGCACCTGAACACCATCGCCCAGCAGGTCAAGTACGGGGTGTATCAGGGCGGCGGCATCCCGCTGGAGTTCAACGTCATCGGCGTCTGCGACGGCCTGGCGATGAACCACGAGGGCATGAACTACTCCCTGGTGTCGCGCGAAGTCATCGCCGACTCGGTGGAGATCATGGCCAAGGCGCACGGCGCTGGACGGCCTGGTGCTCATCCCCAACTGCGACAAGATCGTGCCCGGCATGGTCATGGCCGCGGCGCGGCTCGACATCCCGGTGGTGCTGGTCTCCGGCGGCCCCATGCTGGCCGGCGACTACCAGGGCCGCAAAGTCGGCCTGTCCCAGATCTTCGAGGGCGTGGGCAAGTACTTCAAGGGCGACATGACCGCCGAGGAGCTCTGCGAGCTGGAGGACGCGGTCTGCCCCACCTGCGGCTCCTGCGCCGGGCCTGTTCACCGCCAACTCCATGGGCTGCGTCATGGAGACCCTCGGTCTCACGCTTCCCGGCGACGCCACCATCCCGGCGCCGTTCTCCGCCCGGCTGACCCTGGCCCGCAACACCGGCGCGGCGGCGGTCGAGGTGGTGCGCAAGGGCTGGACCGCCCGCCGCTTCCTGAGCGAGGCCAGCCTCCGCAACGCCCTCGCCGTCGACGCGGCCCTGGGCTGCTCCACCAACACGGTGCTGCACCTGATGGCCATCGCGAACGAAGCCGAGGTCGAGCTCGAGCCTCGAGACCTTCAACGAGATCGCCGACCGGACGCCCAACCTGGTCAAGCTGGCGCCTTCCGGCAGCCAGCACATGGAAGACCTCCACCGGGCGGGCGGCGTCATGGCCGTGATGAACCGGCTGGGCGAAGCCGGCCTCGTGGACGGTTCCGTGCCCACCATCGCCGGCGTCGACATGGCGACGCAGTACAAGGCGGCCTCGGTCCGCGACGACGAAGTCATCCGGCCGCTCGATCGGCCGTACCGCGCCACCGGCGGCCTGGCCATGCTCTTCGGCAACCTCGCGCCCCGGGGCGCCGTGGTCAAAGAATCCGCCGTCCTGCCCGAGATGCTCGTCCACAGGGGACCGGCCATGGTCTTCGACGACGAGCCGTCCCTCATGGAAGCCATCGAGGAAGGCAGGATAGTCCCGGGCTCGGTCGTAGTCATCCGGTACGTGGGACCGAAAGGCGGTCCCGGGATGCCGGAGATGCTCACACCCACTTCGGCTCTGGCGGGCGCGGGTCTGGATCAGAGCGTGGCGCTCATCACCGACGGCCGCTTCAGCGGGGCCAGCCGGGGGGCGAGCATCGGCCACGTGGCGCCCGAGGCGCTGGACGGAGGCCCCATAGCTCTCGTCCAGGACGGGGACATGATCAGCATCGACATCCCCGCGCGGACCCTGACTCTCGAGGTCGGCGACGACGGAGTTGGAACGAAGGAAAACGGCGTGGCAGCGCCCGGCTCGGAAGTATTCGGGCGTGCTGCGCCGCTATGTAGCCTTCGTCTCCGGGGCCGAGACCGGCGCGGTACTGGGTGGCGGGGAACCGCTTTCCTAAGCCGCCAGATAGCAGATAGCTACAGCGGAGCAGTCATGAAAGCAGCGCGAGTGATCCTGGAAGCGCTCAAGCGCGAAGGGGTCGACACCATATTCGGATTTCCCGGGGGAGTCCTTCTTCCCCTGTACGACGCACTCTACGACTTCGATATCAACCACATCCTGGTCCGGCACGAGCAGGGCGCGGGCCACGCGGCCGACGGCTACGCCCGGGCTTCGGGCAAGGTGGGCGTGTGCCTGGCCACCTCCGGTCCCGGCGCCACCAACCTCGTCACCCCCATCGCCAACGCCTACATGGACAGCGTGCCCATGGTGGCCATCACCGGCCAGGTGAGCCGCCACCTCATCGGGCTCGACTCGTTCCAGGAGGCCGACGTCACCGGCATCACCCTGCCGATCGTCAAGCACAGCTACCTGGTCAAGGACTCGGCCGACCTCCCGCGCATCATCCGGGAGGCCTTCTACATCGCCGGCACCGGACGTCCCGGGCCCGGTGGTCATCGACATCCCGGTGGACGTGACCAAGGAAGAGATGGAGTTCGACCCGGCGGAGCTGCCGCAGATGCACCTTCCCGGCTACAAGCCCGACCCTGAAGGGGCATCCCAAGCAGATCCGCGAGGCGGCGCGCGTGATAGCCGCGGCCGAGCGCCCGGTCATCTACGCCGGCGGCGGGGTGATCATCTCCGGCGCCTCCGACGAACTGCGGGAACTGGCGCTCTACGGCCACATCCCGGTCGCCACGACCCTCACCGGCAAGGGCTGTTTCCCCGAAGACCACGAGCTCGCCATGGGCATGGTGGGGATGCACGGCACCCCGTACGCCAACTACGCCCTCAGCCAGGCGGACCTCATCTTCGCGGTGGGCGTCCGCTTCGACGACCGGGTCACCGGCAAGCTGGAGGCCTTCGCCCCGCACGCCACGTTCGTCCACGTCGACGTCGACCCGGCGGAGATCTCCAAGAACGTGGCCATCGACGTGCCCATCGTGGGCGACGCCAAGCGGGTGCTGGCGGCACTCGCTGGTCGAGCTCAGGAAGCTGGATCTCTCTCCGGACCGGCACCTGCCCTGGATGGAGCAGGTGGAGGCCTGGAAGCGCGATCATCCGCTGATCGTCAGGGAGTCGGAGAACGGCGAGATCATGCCCGAGTGGGCCATCAACAAGATCTGGGAGGTCACCCGCGGCGAAGCGGTCGTCTGCACCGAAGTGGGGCAGCATCAGATGTGGGCGGCCCAGCACTACCTCTGCCGCTATCCCCGCCGGTTCATCAGCTCCGGCGGCCTCGGCACCATGGGCTTCGGTTTCCCGGCGGCCATCGGGGCGCAGGTCGCCTGTCCCGGCCAGCTCGTGATCGACATCGCCGGCGACGGCTCGTTCCAGATGACGCTGCAGGAGCTGGCCACCGCGGTCCAGTACGGGCTGCCGGTGAAGGTCTGCATCATCAACAACCAGTATCTGGGCATGGTCCGGCAGTGGCAGGAGCTCTTCTGGAACCAGCGCTACAGCCACACCTGCATGGAATGTCAGCCCGACTTCGTCAAGCTGGCCGACGCGTATGGGGCGGAGGGCCACCGGGTGACCAGGCCGGAAGACCTGGAAGAGGTGCTTGCGGGTGGCCTTCGGCAGCGACGGGCCGGCCAGTCATCGACATCCGGGTCAAGCGGGAAGCCAATGTCTATCCCGATGATCCCGGCCGGCGGCACCGTCCACGACATGATGGAGCGTGACTGATGAAACACACGCTCTCCATCCTGGTAGAGAACAAGCCCGGCGTTCTCACCCGGGTGGCGGGACTGTTCGCCCGGCGCGGGTTCAACATCGACAGCCTGGTGGTCGCGGAGACCGAGAACCCGCAGCTTTCGCGGATGACCATCACCGTCGACGAGCAGGACCAGCCGGTCGAGCAGGTGACCAAGCAGCTCCACAAGCTCATCAACGTCCTCAAGATCACCGACCTCGACCCCTCGGGGAGCGTCGAGCGGGAACTGCTGCTGCATCAAGGTCAAGGCCGACGGGCAGACCCGGACCGAGATCATGCAGATGGTGGAGATCTTCGGCGCGAGCATCGTCGACGTCACGAGTGAAGTGCTGCTTGATCGAGATGACCGGCACCCGCGAGAAGGTCGGCGCCTTCATCGACCTGCTGACCCCGTTCGGGATCGTCGAACTGATGCGCACCGGCCGCCTGGCCATGAGCCGCGGGCAGAAGGCGACGTGACGGGCGCCGCGCGGCGACGGCGCGCCGCGGCTCCGGACCGACGTGTGTTACCCTCCCCGCGACGTACTGAAATAGGAGGTAGCTGACAAAGATGCTGTACGAAAAGGATGCCGATCTGCATCTTCTCGACGGGAAGACCGTGGCCGTCATCGGCTTCGGCAGTCAGGGACATGCCCACTCGCAGAACCTGAGAGACAGCGGCGTCAAGGTCGTCGTGGCCGAAGCTCCGGGCAGCGCGGCGTGGGACCGCGCGGCTGCCGCCGGCTTCGAGGTCCTGACCGCCAATGCCGCGGCTGCTCTCGCCGACGTCATCATGATGGTCGTGCCCGACCAGACCCAGAAAGTGGTCTACGAGGCCGCGATCCGCGACAACCTCAAAGACGGCGACATGCTCATGTTCGCCCACGGGTTCAACATCCACTTCAGCCAGATCGTGCCGCCGCCGAACGTCGACGTCACGATGATCGCTCCCAAGGGCCCCGGCCATCTGGTGCGCCGGGTCTACACCGAGGGCGGGGGCGTGCCGGCGCTGGTGGCCGTCTACCAGGACGCCACCGGCAAAGCCCGTGACAAGGCTCTGGCCTACGCCTACGGCATCGGCGCGCTGCGCGCGGGCGTCATCGAGACCACCTTCAAGGAAGAGACCGAGACCGACCTGTTCGGCGAGCAGGCCGTCCTCTGCGGCGGCGTGAGCGAGCTGGTCCGCGCCGGGTTCGAGACTCTGGTCGACGCCGGCTACCAGCCCGAGATCGCCTACTTCGAGTGCCTGCACGAGCTGAAGCTCATCGTGGACCTCATCCAGGAGCACGGCATCAGCGGCATGCGCTACTCGATCTCCGACACCGCCGAGTACGGGGACATGACCCGCGGCAAGCGCATCATCAGCGAAGACGTCCGCGAGGAGATGGAGATCATCCTCGAGGAGATCCAGACCGGCGAGTTCGCCCGCGAGTGGATCCTCGAGAACATGGCGGGCCGTCCCGTCTACAACGCCATCAAGCGCGAAGAGTCCGAGCACGAGATCGAGATCGTCGGGCCGGCAGCTCCGCGCCATGATGCCCTGGCTGGGCAAGGGCGGCAAACTGGAGTAAGCCCTCTTTCCATAGAGGCGCCTGACAGCGACGTGTCTGGGGCGCAGCCCGGCGGGGCCGGGCTGCGCCCCTTCTGTACGCCTGGCATGTCCTAGCCCGCGTCCCCCGACAGGTACATCTTCACGTGCAGCATGAGCGCGCGCGCCGCGCCCGTGGGGGAGCGGTCCCTCGCCTGGATAAGGTTCAGGTCCCTGCTCATGCCGCCGTCGACCTTGAGAACGGACAGACCTCCGCCGCTCACCTCGCCTACGGTCATGGCCGGGAGGAGCGATATGCCCAGACCCTGCCTGACGAAGTTCTTCACCGATTCCACCGAACCGGTCCGGTATGGCACCTGCGGCTCGAACCCGGCGCTGCGGCAGGCCTCCATCACCTGGACGGTCACGTTGAACGATTCCGAGGGGAAGAGGAAGGCCTCGTGAGAGAGCTCGGGCAGGGCCACCGAACGGCGTCCGGCAAGCCGGTGGCCGGGGGGGACCACCACCAGCAACTCCTCGGTTGCCAGGAAGGTCGTGTCGAGGGTCGTGGGCGAGCCCGAAGCGGTGACCACGGCAAAGTCGATGCTGCCCTCCAGGACCATCCGGGCGAGGTCCGCGTCGCCACCCTCCACGAGCTCAACGGTGACCCGGGGGAAAGAGGCACGAAACGACGCCAGCAGCCTGGGCGCGACATAGGTCGCCACGGACGGGTTACAGCCCATCCGGACCTCGCCGGTCTCCACGCCCATGTGCTCCTTGAGCACGCGTATTGCCTCGTCGGCGCGGAAGAGGACGGCCTGCGCCAAAGGCAGGAACACTTCGCCGCTGGGCGTCAGCCTGATCTTGCGGTGCTCCCGGTCGAACAGCCGGGTGCCGAGCTCTTTCTCGAGTCGCTGCATCTGATAGGTGAGCGCCGGCTGCGACACGTGCAGCGACTCCGACGACCGAGTGAAGCTGAGCGTGTCCGCTATGTTGACGAAGTATTTGAGCTGAAAGAGTTCCACGATAACGATAAGCATAACTTATACCAGAGATAGAAACAATCTATTGGACTTATAATCAACCAACGGCTATCCTGGTTTTCAGCTGAGCACTGAATCAAGGCGGTCACCGGGAACCCCCCCTCCCAGATCGCTGCAGAGCGAAGCAGCTTTTCCCGCGTATAGCCGACTCCTTCCCCCAACGGAGTCGGCTATGCTACTTTCTGGTCCGTTTTCAGTCTGGTCAGTCTGCGAGGAATGGCTCGTGCAGCTGATGCAACGGTTCGAGCGGTTCCGGCCGCATAGTCTGGCGCGAATCCGGGTCCTGGCCGAACTCGGGTTGCTCGCGGCCGCGCTCATCTGGGGATTCAACTTCATCCTGGTCAAGATGGCCATCGGCCACATGCCGCCGGTCTACTACGTGGGACTCCGCTTTCTAGTGGGCGCCGTGTTCCTGCTTCCATTCTCCTGGGGACAGATGAAGCGGCTCGATCGGCATGGATGGGTGATCGGCGTCGGCGTCGGCGTGCTTCTCTTCGGCGGGTTCGTGTTGCAGACCGTCGGCCTGAGTTCCACGTCGCCGGGCGTCTCGGGTTTCCTCACCGGCCTCTACGTGATCATGGTCCCGATCATCCTCGGGCTTGCCACGGGACGGTGGCCCTCGCCGATGGTGGGGGTCGGCGTTGTGGTGGTGGTGGCCGGGTTCGCGATCCTGTCCCTGTACGGCCATTTGACGTTCGGCTGGGGCGAGATCTTCACGCTGCTCGCGACCATCTTCTGGGCCTTCCACATCCTGGGCGTCGCCTACGGCTCGACCAGGCTGGGCGCGTTGGCTTTCGTGCAGTTGCAGCTGACGACCTGTGCCGTGCTCTCCCTGGCCGGCTCGTTCATCTTCGAAGGACCGGCCCTCTTTCCGGGCTGGGCGGCCACCGGGGCGGTGTCTCTGGACCGGGATCATGGGCAGTCTGGTGGCCTACGTGCTGATGGTCGTCGGCCAGCGCTACACCCCGCCGACCCTCGCGGGGCTGATCATGAGCCTGGAGGCGGTCTTCGCGCTGATCTTCTCGATCATCGTCGGCTACGACACGCTCACCGGCAGGACTCTTCTCGGGTTTGCCGTGGTGTTCGCCGGAACCGACATTGGCCCGCATCGGCACCGAAAAGGAGCCGGAGTTCGCGGCCGAGCAGGCCCCGCCGGCGCCCTAGAGATCGGGCCGGCCGGTTGCCCGGCCGAGCGTCGAATGCCGATCTTGTGCCTAGAGATCGCCGTAGATGGCAGCTATCAGCAGGCCGACCGTACCCAGCGCGCAGAGACGAACGAAGAAGAAGCAGCCATCCAGGCTGCACGCCCGAGGATACGCCAGCGGAGATACGCGTTTGCCAGAAACACGGCTGCTGATCCACAGAAGGATGCCCGAACACCACGCCACCGTAGTGACTCAGGCCTCGCGCGGGTAAGACGGCGACGAAGGCGGACCGATCCCTGCGGCGACAAGCGCCCAGCAGACAGGCCATCGCCAGCGCTCTACCAGCCGCAGTCGCTCCCGGTCCTGGCTGCGCAGCCGGACCACCCGGTTCAGTCTTCACCCCCTGTTTTCGCGAGCTGCGTTCGGCCACCCCGGCTGCGAACGTCTCCGCCACCCGCTCCAACGCCCATCCTGCCGCGAGTTGGCGAGGCCTTCCCCGTATCTCCAAATTGGGAGCAAAGCGGTGAAGCGGCGATAGTCCATCCGTCATCGTCGTCAATGGCCACTGTCAGTTCCACCGCCGCTATCATCAGCCGGTCCAGTCGCGAACATCGAGGAAGGGGGGCCGGTGGATCCAGCCCAGGTCATTGCCCAGTCGAGGACCGCCTGCCTGACCTAGCCGGTGTCGAAGAAGCGCTGAACGACGAAGAGCGGAAGACGGCCGGGTCAGCTTCTAGTGGTAGAGGGACGTCCCTGGGGTCGTCGTCGAACAGGGACAGCATCACGCGATCTTGTCCGGGTCGCCCAAGCCAATCAGGAGGACTCACTCGACCTGCGGTTCAGCGACGTCGGCGACGAAAGCGCGCCACTTCCGCGACGACCTCCGCGAACTCGTCGGCGTCGCCTTGCCGCGGGACGCCGGCCCTATGCAGCGAGTGGTCCCCGCCCTCCACCACGTACAACCTCCCCGGGTGGAGCAAGCGGTCCAGCAGTGGGCGCAGCAGATCCGGGTCGCAGAAGGGGTCGTGCCCGCCGATACAGAACAGGCTCGGCACCCCGATCTTCCGCAGAGGCTCGGTGAACAACGTCTCCTTGTGACCCGGCCGGTGGAGCGGATAGCCGAGTTCCACCAATCCGGCGGCCACCAGCCCCTCTCCCTCTTCTCCCCGAGAGATCAGCTCCGCCGCTATCCTGCCCCCGAGCGACTTGCCGCCGATGAAGACAGGCGCGCCCGGCGCCGCCAACTCGTCCACGACGTGGTCGTGGACCCGCTTGAAGGCGTTCTCCAGGACGGGAGTCGAATCGGGGGAGCCGGCTCCGCGCTCCATGTAGGGGAAGTTGAAGCGCACCACCATCGTGCCGGCATGCGTGGAGAGGTGCGCCGCGACTGCCGTAAGCAGAGGGTGGTCGAGGTCGTTGTTGGCCCCGTGGGCCAGGATGAGCACCGGGGTTTCGGGACCGATTCTGGCGGGCATCTCCACTTTCGCCGTGACGGCTGCCCGTTCTGACACTCCGATCTTCAAGACGGCCGGGCCGGAGGCTGACAATAGGCACCCCCTATCCGCAATCGTGGCAACTGTGTGTAATATACAGGCCGATATCCCTAGGAGGACACAGTGGAACGGATCATCGGCAATCTGGACAAGGCGAAACTCAAGCTGGACGAGGCCTTCTTCTATCTGGACGAGATCGAAGAACTGATCCAGGAGGACGAACTAGACGAGGCGGCGGGCTCGAAGGTCAGCCAGGCCACCGAGCGGCTGACGGGTGAACTCGCTTCGCTCAGCGGCAAGGTGGCCGAACTGCAGAGCATTCTGCTGGCCCTCGACGAGCAACAGGGCGGAGGCGGCTCGCCGCAGAGCTCCTCCTAGGACGGCTATGACTCGTAACCTGGCCGTCCTCAATGTCGTTCTTCAGGTCCTTCTGATAGCCGGCGCCCTCGTCGCCTTCTGGCTGGCCAGGAGACGCCGCCTCAACCGGCACTGCCTGATCATGCGCGTCTCGGTGGGTGTCCAGATCATCCTCGTCGCCGCTCTCATGGCTCCATCTCTGAGCGCCTATCTGGCTCACTGGAGCGGGTGGTCCTGGTTTACCGCCGAGATCATCATCCACCACGTGCTGGGCGTCGTCGTCGTGCTGCTGTTCATCTACTTCAACCTGGCTCTCACAGGCGTGGTGAAGTCTCCTAAGCGCCTGCGTCCCTACATGCGCTCCGCCCTGGTCCTGTGGTTGGGGTCGCTAGCGCTGGGGCTGCATCTCTACATACATATCTGGAGGTGACCGGAAGGGTAAGGGGTAAGTCAGATTACCCTTGCTTTTCTCACCCTCAGTTGTATGCTTGTGTTGCATCGGTAGGAAATCTCTACGCGACGTGCAGAGTGTGCTTCATTTACTCGTCCGTCCGCAGGTGCATCCGAACGAATGCGCGCATTGGTCATTTGTAACTGTGGAGGGGCGAATGAGCACGGCAAGGTTGTACGTCGGTAACCTGTCCTACAGCACCACCAAAGAGACTCTCGAGAAGACGTTCGGCGTGCATGGCGAAGTCGTGTCGGTCAGCATCATCACCGACCGGCAGACCGGCCGTCCGAAGGGTTTCGCATTCGTCGAGATGAGCACCCCCGAGGAAGGCGACGCTGCGAAGGCGGCTCTCAACGGCACCGATCTTGAGGGCCGTGCGATCAACGTCGACAACGCCCGCGAGCAAGAACAGCGCAAGCCCGGCTACGGCGGCGGCGGTAGTGGCTACGGCGGCGGTGGTGGCTACAATGGCTACAGCGGCGGCAGCGGCGGCAGCGGCGGGTCGCGCTACTAGCGCTTCCTCCGGGCGAGTAGACAGGCTGGGGGCCGGGGGACCGGCCCCTTTTTTGCGCCCCGGGGGCGGGGAAGAGTAGAGCGCCGGTCGCTGCGTCCCCGTCACGAGCCGGCCGCTGAAGACCCTCTCCCCAGAAGCCGCAGCACCTCCGCCGGGTCGGCGGTAGGGGGCGCGCACGTCGAGTGGCGGCAGACCCAGACCGCCGCCGGAGCGCCGGACCGCGGTTCCCGGTCCTGGAGCAGGGGGATCTGCGATGGTGCGCCCGCCGGCCGGGCGGCGAGCACGACGAGGGGACGGAACGTGTTCTCTCACCGTGTCGAGGAGCGCACGGCCCTGCGGGTCGACGAGGTCTCCCACGATGGCCACCTCGATGGCGCCCTCCTCGGCGCGCAGGGCGGCGGACAACCACTGCCCCGACATGACCGGGGCTCGGCTCGCTTCCGCGGCCAGGGAGTCGAGGGCGTCTTCGGCCAGTTCGCGATACCGGTCTTCGCCGGTATAGCCGGCCATCTTGAGAAGCACGGTGGCGGCCATCGAGTTGCCCGTTGGAGTGGGGCTGTCGTACGTGGCCCGCGGCCTGGTGATGAGGCTCTCGTGATCGACGCTGGTGTCGTAGAAGCCGCCTGCCGGCCGGTGGAACCTCTCCGCCAGGTCGTCCACCAGGTCCCGGGCGGCGATAAACCACCGCTCCTCCAGGGTGCAACCGTATAACGCAAGCAGTCCGTCGGCCACGCAGGCATAGTCATCGAGGAAGGCGTCACCCGAGGTGTGGCCGTCCTTCCAGGAGTGGAGCAGACGGCGACGCTGTGGTGACCCCGTGGCGGCGCCGGCGGTATCGCCGCCGACGCTCAACTCTTCCAGGATGAACTCGCCGGCCCGCTCGGCCGCTTCGCGGTACGCGGGCGAGTCGAACGCCACGGCGGCCTCGGCGAGCGCCGCCAGCGCCAGCCCGTTCCAGCCGGCGAGGATCTTATCGTCCTGGGCGGGACGCGGGCGTGCTCCGCGGACCCTGAGAAGCTTGGCGCGGGCCACCGCAAGCGTGGGCTCTTTGTGGTCGACCGGCCGAGTTCTGCTCCGGCAGGTGGAGGATGTTCCTCCCCTCGAAGTTGCCCCGCGCGGTCATCCCGTAGGTCTGTTCGATGGCGCTTGTTTCTTCCGCGCTGAGCACGGCCCGCACCTCGTCGAGCGTCCAAGTGAAGTAGGCGCCCTCGCCTTCCTCGGTGTCCGCGTCCTCAGCGCTGAAGAAGCCGCCCTGGGAATGCCGCATCTCCCGCAGGAGATAGTCGAGCGTCTCGATCGTCACCGCGCGGTAGCGAGGCTTGGCCAGTAGTTGCCACGCGTGCAGATAGCAGCGGGCCAACTGGGCGTTGTCGTAGAGCATCTTCTCGAAGTGGGGGACCAGCCAGTAGCCGTCGGTGGAGTAACGATGGAAGCCCCCGCCCAGGTGGTCGTACATCCCCCCGGCCGCCATGGCGTCCAGGGTCGACTTCTATATCTACCTCAAGTTGAGGCTCAGGTTTGACGGTCTGCCGGGCCAGTAGGTACTCGAGTACCAAGGGCTGCGGGAACTTGGGGGCGCCGCCCCAGCCGCCGTGTACACGGTCCACCGTCCCGTGAAGGTCTTCCGCCGCCCGAGCGAGTATCCGTGCCCGTTCGCGTCGCCCCGCGCGCCCGGCGGCTCCCCGGCTCTGCCGGCAAGGTGTTCGCGCACAGCGGCCGCGGTACTCTGAAGGTCTGCTCGCCGCGTGTCCCAGGCTCCGGAGATGGCCTCGAGGACCTGGCGGAACGAGGGCATGCCCTGGCGGGGGAGCGGCGGGAAATAGGTGCCGCCGAAGAAGGGCGCCCCCTCCGGAGTAAGCCAGACGCTCAGTGGCCAGCCTCCCTGGCCGGCGAGCGCCTGCACCGCCTCCATGTACACGGCGTCGAGATCGGGCCGCTCCTCGCGGTCGACCTTGATGCTCACAAAACGGTCGTTGAGGAAGGCGGCCGTTGCGCTCGTCCTCGAACGACTCGCGCTCCATCACGTGGCACCAATGGCAGGCCGAGTAGCCGATGCTGAGGAAGATCGGCTTGTCCTCGGTGCGGGCTTTCTCGAGCGCTTCCGGCTTCCACGGATACCAGTCCACGGGATTGCCGGCATGCTGCAGCAGGTAAGGGCTCGACTCGCTTGCGAGGTGATTGGCCATGGTGCTATCCATTCTTCCCGAGTGCGGAGGATTGTATACTGGTCTTACTGCTGCGGGTACGTCGCGGTCCCGTCCGTCCCACGGAGGCTTGCATGCCACGATTCGTCGGTAAGAAGACCGTACCTGTCTGGTGGGACATCATCGCGCTCATCGCGCTCGTGATCCTGGTGGTGATCGTACTCTCCTTGACAGGCGTCATCCATCTTTTCGGTTCGTAGGAGGTACCGATGGTGAAGGCAAGCGAGGTGATAGGCCGGCAGATCACCGTGCGCGACGGGGGTCACGATATCGGGAGGATCAAGGATCTGGTCGTGGACCCCACCGGCCGCGACGTCATAGGCATCGTCCTGTCAGACAGCATGTTCGCCGGTTCCCGGGTGGCCCCGTGGCAGGCGGTACAGGCCTTCGGCCCCGATTCGGTGGTCATCGACGTGGCCGGCAGCGTGGTCAAGGCCTCGGCGGCTCCGGACATCAAGGCCGTCCTGGACAAGAAGACCAAGATCAAGGGGCTGAAACTGCTTACGACCAAAGGCAAAGAGCTGGGCAAGATCGTGGACTTCGCGTTCGACGAGACCACGGGCGCGGTCAGCGGCTACGAGCTCTCCAGCGGTCTGTTCTCCGATACGTTCGAGGGCAACCCTTTCCTGCCCACTCCCCAATGGATCGAGCTCGGCAAGGACGTGGCCTTCGTCGGGCCGGAGGTCGAGCCCACCATCAAGCCGAGCGCGGGGGGGACGATCACCTGACGGAGGCGCGTTACCTCCTGACGGGAGTGGTAGTAGCCGCAGGAGCCGCCGGAGTCTTCGGCATGGGCACTACCCCGGCCAGGTCGCCGATGACGTTGATCAACTCGCTGCCGGCGGGTATGACCACCTTGGCGTTCTGCGACAGGGCTTTTTCCATGGCTTCCAGCTTCCTCAGCATCTGGGCGTTGCCGACGAAGTACTTGTCCGCCGCTTCGTTGACCAGCTGGATGGCCTGCGCCTCGCCCTCGCGCGGCAAGGATGGCGGCCTGCTTGATCCCCTCGGCCTTCTTGATCTCGGCCCGGCGCTGACCGTCGGCCTGCGTCTCGGTCGCGGTGGCGAAGTCTATGGCCGCCACCTTCTCGTTCTCGGCCTTGACCACCTTGTTCATGGTCTCCTGGACGTCCGGGGGCGGGTCGATCTCCTTGAGCTCGGTGCGCAGGATCTCGATGCCCCAGCTGGCGGTCTCCTCAAGCAGGGTCCGCCGTAACTCGGCGTTGATCTTGCCCCGCTCGCTGTTGGCCGACTTGAGTGTGAGGGTGCCGATGATGTTACGGAGGGTGGTGCGGGCCAGGTTGACGATCTGGTACTCGTAGTTGCTCACGTTGTACTGCGAGGCCTTGACGTTCTCCTCGTCGGCCTTGACCTTGAGGTACACCTGGGCGTCGACCTGAGCGTTGAGGTTGTCGTTGGTGATGATCATCTGCGGCTGGGCTTCGACCAGCATCTCGCGGATGTCGACTTTGTACATGCGTTCGATGATCGGGATGATGAGGTGGAAACCCGGCTGCGAGTAGCGGTTGTATTTGCCCAGCCGTTCGATCAGGCCCCGGTGGGTGGGCCGTACGATCCTGATGCCGGAAAGCACCAACACCAGGACAATGACCACCGCGATCACTATCCCGATAGTCGCCCAGATGGACATGGGATCACCCCGCCTTTCGGTCGCCTCGAAGTGGGCATCGGTTCGTCCGACATGGGCCGCCGTGGCACGGCGCCCTACTTACTGTAGGACAGTGGGGAAGGGGTGTCAAAACGCCTCATTGCGCGGAACGCGCCGCCGCCGTAGTCTAGGGGCACGATGGGACACGGACCGCACTTGGGGAAGGAACATCAGGCGCTCGCCCGCCGGCTGCAACACGGGAACGTCGCTCTCGTGGAACCGGCGGACCCGGCAGCGAAGGCGGCGTGGCGCGAGATCCTCGAGACCCTCTTCACGCCCGACGAAGCGGCCCTTGCCGCGAAGATACCGGTGATACCGAGTTCGCTGGAGCGAATAGCCGCACGAGTGGGATCGGACAGGGACCGAGTGCGCGCCGACCTCGATGCCATGGCCGACAAGGGGTTGGTGCTCGACCTGCCGGACGGACGCACCGGCGAGACCATGTACATGCTGGCGCCTCCGGTGGTCGGCTTCTTCGAGTTCTCGATGATGCGGCTGGCCGATCATCTGCCCAAGGCGAAGCTCGCCAAGGCATTCGACGCCTATTGGCGCGACCCCAGCTTCCTCGAGGAGGTGACCCACGGGGACACGGTCATCGGCCGGGCGCTCGCACATGAATCGGCGCTCTTTGACGGCCTGCTGTCGGAGGTCCTGGACTGGGAGCGGGCCGGTGCCCTGGTGGAGAGAGCCGGGCGCGTCAGCGTCACCAACTGCTACTGCCGGCACAAGGCTCACCATCTTGGCCAGGGCTGTGAGAACCCGCTTGAGATCTGCATGAGCGTGGGGGCGGCGGCGGACTACTTGGTGCGTCACGGCCTTGCCCGGGAGATCACCCGGGACGAGGGTCTGGATATCCTGGCGGCGGGCCGCGAAGCGGGGTTGGTCCACATCGCCGACAACCTGCGGAACGACGTGTCGTACATATGTAGCTGTTGTTCCTGCTGCTGCGAGGAGCTCGAGTCCGTCCGCCGGGATCTCTCGGTCGTCGTGCCCAGCGGCTTTCAGCCCCGCGGTAGACCTCCAGACCTGCAACGGCTGCGCTCGCTGCCTGCGCGCCTGTCCGGTCGACGCCATCTCACTCGTCTCCCGGCGGAGCGCCTCCGCCGACCAGGCAGACCCGGGCGCCCGGCCGGTGGCGGTCGTCGATCACGATCGCTGCATCGGCTGCGGGGTGTGCGTCGGTTCCTGCCGGCATGCAGCGCTGCGGCTCGAACGCCGCCCCGAACAGAGGTACGTTCCCGCGAACTCGGTCGAGTTCGCCGTCAGAAGCATGATGGAGCGGGGCAGGGTGGCCGATCTGCTTATCGACGGCACCACCGGGCGAGGACCGGCGTTCGCCAACGCGGTGGTCCGGACTATCCTCTCCTTGCCTCCCGCGGATCGCCTGATAGCGAGCGAGCAGGTCCGCTCGCGATTCGTGCGGTTCGCGCTGTCAAGGGTCGGGCCTCCGCGCTAGAGCAGCTTTCGCCGTTCCCTGCCGGCCGTCGGGAAGCCCCCGGGCTTACTGCGGACCTTCTCCGGCGACGCCGTCGGCGCAGTAGTAACCATCCTGAAGTCGGGATTCCTTGAAGACGACGCAGTCTGGGCAGATGCAGCCTCTCTTCCGCACCGGTTTCTCGCTCTTGCCTCGGGCGCAATAGAAGATGCCTTCGCCCGGAAAAGAAGGGCAGTCCCGGCAGATGCAGCGGCCTTCGTTCTGTTGCGTATCCGGTACCTTGACCATAATAGCCCTCTCCTTTCGGCGGTCACGGCCGCCGTGTGGCATCGCTAAGACACGATCACTGCACTACCACGGTCCCCTTCATCGACGGATGGATGCTGCAGTGGAACGGGTAGGTGCCGGCCTTGTCGAACTTGAAGGTGAAGGTAGCACCCTGGGCCAGATCGCCGCTCTTGAATTCCCCGTTGTCGGCCACGACCGTGTGATTCACTGAGTCCTGATTGGTCCAGATGACGCTCTCGCCGGCCTTGATGGTCACCGTGGCCGGGTCGAAAGCAAGGTTCTTCATGACCACCCCCGCCCCACCTGCCGTGGTGGCGGTACCGGCTGTGGTGGCTGTGGTGCCGCTGGTGCTACCGCCGCATGACGCAGCGAAGACCGCGATCAAGAGGATCGCCGCCAATGCGCACACGAACGTGATCTGCCCAGGCCTGCGCAACCGGCCGGACATTGAGTGACGCCCCATTCCAGACCTCCTCAGGAGTGCCATTGATACCGAGGTTCACACTTCCCGTATCGCGCGGAATCCATGCGCGCCTAGAACAGCCCCCGCAGCGCCCTCATGGCCTCGGGGAACTCCCGGTCGCCGAAACAGTAGCGGAGATCCAGGAACTGCTGCCGCAGGTCCCGTACCTCGTCCCCGACCGGCCGGCCGCGCAGGATGACCGCGGCTATGAGGCGCGGCGAGAGCGGAAAAGTCATCCGGGCCCATGCCAAAACGGGTCATCTCGGCGACTCCCAGCCGCAGGGCGCCCGCGGCGGTGAAGCCCTCCTCGTCCGGGGCCGCCTGGTAGTTGCAGATGATGTTGTTCGCCTCCAACCGCTCCGCCAAAGCCGGGCCCAGGCCGTAGCCGACCTCCACGATCACCTGGTGGGTCTCGGTGTAGCCGATGGCCGGGTCTCCGGCCACCTGGAGCCCCGCGGCCGCCAGGGCCCGCGGCGAAGGCCTTGGCATTGGCTATGACCGCCGGCTGGTAGGAGTCTTTGAACGCGTTCATCTCGTAGGTGGCGACGAGCAGCCCGAGCATGGTCCCCAGGTGGTGGTTGGACACCGAGCCGGGGAAGGTGCGCCGGCGGACGGTCTCCCACAGCTCGTATTCCTCGTCCCGCTCGCGGAGCCGGGTGCCGATCACGCCCCGCTGGGTGCCGAAGAAGGTCTTGTGAGTGGAGCCGGTGACGAAGTCGGCGCCTTCGGCGAACGGCTGCTGGAAGTAGGGGCCGACGAGTCCGAGGACGTGGGCCATGTCGTACATGATCACCGTGTCCAGGCCCTGCTCGTCGACGAACCGGCGGATGTCGGCCACCGGCTCCTTGTAGAGCACCATGCTCTTGCCGAAGATGATGAGCTCCGGCCGGTACTGGTCGATGAGGTCGAGAGTCCCGGCGACGTCGATGCGGTACTGGTTGCCGGGCAGCACGGGGAAGTTGACCACCGCCGGCCGGTCGGTGCGGGGGTCGATGGCCACGTAGTCCTTGAGCGCCCCCATGGGCTGCGCGCTCAGGTGCCCGCCCTTGCCGATGTGGTTGTTCATGACCATCCGCAGCCGGCGGGGCTCGCCCTTGCGGTTCCAGCGGTTGAGGTAGTCGACCAGGGCCGAGAACAGCGCGGTGTTGGCCATCTGGCCGCTGATCAGCCGGGTCTCCACCTCGGCGGCGCCCAGGTAGCGGCACATCTCCCGCTCGAGGGCCTGTTCCACCTCGTCGATGAACCCCGTGCCCTGGTAGTAGAAGATGTCTGCCTCGTCGAACGCCTCCAACCGTCGGTGCTCGGCGTAGCGGAAGGCGGGGTCGCCGACCGAGACCAGGCGTACCAGGGGAGAGGGGGTCATCTCCGAGGGGATGAGGTTGACGCACTCCTCCTGCCGCCAGCGGTGGTTGGCGATGGTCTTGCGGAGCAGGGCGCCGACTTCACGGTGGGCATCGAGCGGCGGCAGGACGATCTCGGGCTCCGGCGGATGGTAGACGATGGGCCGGGCGTACGGGCGGAGCATCGCTGCGCAGGTGGTAGGGGACGACGACGGCAGGTACCTCCTGGCCGCGGACCTCGATCGTCACACCGTCGTCCTCGCGGATATCGCTGTCGAGAAGCGCCAGACAGATGGAGCGCAGCTCGTAGTCGTCGCCGGGGCGGGACTCGAGCTTCTCTCCGGTCATGTTCCAGTAGGGGACCATGGTGCCGCTCGTGACCCAGCCGGCGGCCCTGCCGTCCCTGGTGACGGGGGCGCCGCCCCGAGCCACTCCCCGCCCGGTGACGGCGACGGGGCGGGTGATGCGGGGCAGGTCGGCGACCAGGGAGAAGTCGCCGTTCAGGATCCGCCGGTAGGCGTCCTGCTGGCGAAGCAGGGCGGCCCGGCCGGTGTAGTCACCCTTGACCGGCGAGAAGCTGACCGCGAACTGGGCCAGGGGAGAGGAGAGCAGGGGGATCTCGCCGCCCTCCGGATCGATCCCCAACTCATTTCCGTAGAGAGGCAGACCCGCTTCCAGACGCAAGGTGTCCCGCGCGCCGAGGCCACAGGGAACGGCTCCTTTTTCAACGAGAAGATCCCAGAGACCCGTGGCGTGCTCGGCGGGGAGGAAGAGCTCGAAGCAGAGCGGCTCTCCCGTATAGCCCGTGCGGCCGAGGAGGACGCGGGTGGGGCCGATCCGCACGACCGACAGCTCGTTGCGCCGGGGCTCGGGGAGCGTGCCTTCGGCCAGCAGGCCGGACACGATCTCCCGGGAGAGCGGGCCCTGCAGCGACAGCATGGCCAGGGCCGACGTGTGGTCTTCGAGGGTGACGGGGAACGGCCGGCTGGCGGCGCTGCGGCTGCCACCGGTGCGCGGCCGGCGCCCCGGGCTGCGGATCGGGCGCGGACCCGGCATGCCGCCAACTGCTCCTGCAGGTGGGCCCAGTCCTTCTTGCGGTTGGCGGCGTTGACCACCAGCAGGTACTCGTCGGGGAAGAAACGGTACAAGTAGGCGTCGTCGATCGCCCCGCCGGTCTCGGTGGGGATGAAGGTGTACTGGGCCTGGCCGACCTCGAGGGCGGCCGCGTTGTTGCTGAGGACGCGCTGGAGGAACTCGAGCGCCCCGGCGCCGCGCACGATGAAGCGTCCCATATGGGAGACATCGAACAGGCCGGCGCGGCGGCGGGTGGCGAGATGCTCGGCGACCACGCCCGTGGGATACATGAGCGGCATGTCCCAGCCGGCGAAGTCCACCATCTTGGCGCCGAGGGCGACGTGGCTCGGGAAGAGAGGCGTCCTCTTGAGGCTGGTCATGTCGCTTCCTCCTGTGGCGTTTCAGCCTCCGCGCCGTCTCACGGAGATCGCGATGGGCGGCTACCAGGAGTCTACGCCGCATAGCCGGGCGCCGCCACGGGCGGGGGGTAGCGCGGGGAGAAGAGCGGCCTGTGTGAAAGCAAGAGCGGCGTCGACCCTAGGGGGTGGGCGGACGCCGCGCGGGGGGTCTACCGGCTTGTCCGGGCCGGCCCCCGGTGGGCCGGCCCGGCATCCGGTCAAGGGGGGGCTATGTCACTGGGCGGACCTTCGCCAGGAGGTTCCACAGCAGCTGGGCCATCTCCGCCCGGGTGGCGGGCTCAGTCGGGTCCCAGCTCGCCAGGTTCCCGTCGGGTCCGGCGATGTTGTCGAGAAGACCGTTGAATTCAGCCACGCGCAGAGCTTCGGCCGTCACGGCGTCGGCGTCGGTGAGGTGGCCGGTGTAGCCGCCGGTGGGTTGGGCGAGGAATTCGCCGCCTGCTCTCACCAGGGCCTCGATGGCTTCGTTGCGCCTTTCCCGGTAGAGCGGCCTGAACGTACCGTCCGCGTAGGCCACGACCGCGCCGTTGAGGGCGGCAACCGCCACGTAGTGGTAGGGATAGAGCGAAGTCTCGAGATGCACTATCGGGGGCACGTCGGTGAAGTCGAAGAGGTCCTCTTCGGCCACCCGGTACCCCATGGTGAGGTCGATCATCTGCGCGAACTGCTGGTGGATGAGCCAGTCGCTGGGACCGAAGTTCCCGTCGCCGTACCCGGTCATGAGGCCCTGGGACACGGCGCCCTCGATCGCGGTGAGGTAGTGGTGACCGGTGGGCACGTCAGGGAAGCGGGTGGCTTCGGAGGCGGGCACGGCGTAGTAGAGACCCTTGCTGCCGTACCACGCGATTCTGGTGCCGTCCACTTCGGGCGACCTGGCCGTGTCGCCGCCGCGTTCGGCAGAGATGGCGAAGGTCTCGCCCGAGGAGATGCGGTAACCCTTGACGGCCGAAGGCGTCCGGGTCTGCCAGGCTATCAGGTCGCCCTCGATGGCCGGGTTAAGGTTGCCGGAGCCGCCGGTGGTCAGCACCGAGGTCTCGCCGCTCCCGATATCGTAGAGGCAGATCTGGTACGTGTTCGACCAGTTGGTCCCAGCGTCCGGAGTCCACACGTCGCCGCTCGACCACACGACCCTGCCTCCGTCGATGCGGGGGTGCTCGTTGTTCTTGTCCGGCCTCGTGTTCGAGATGACCTTGGTCTCGCCGGTGCTCAGGTTGTAGAGGACGATCTCGCTGGCGTTGGGCCCCGCGTCGGAGACCGCGTTCTTGACGCACACCACGTACTCGCCCCAGATGTCCGGGTTCCGGTACTCGGGCCCGGCGATGATCGGCCTCTTGTCACGCGTGCTGATGTCGTAGAGGTAGATGCCCGATCCGGCCGCGGGATCGGCCGTGTCCTTATCCCATACCACCCGGCCGCCCTGGATGCGCGGGTTCCAGTCGTTCTGTTCCCCGTCGAGGCCCAGGGAGCTGATGATCTGGGCGCTCTTGGCATCGCGGTCGTATAGGTAGATATGGTCGTAGCCGCCCGTGGTCGAACCCTGGAACACCACGTATTTACCTTCGGCCGCCGGATTGTAGTAGGAGCCGGAGGGGCCGGGGTTGACCCACACGTTCTGGCCGGCGACCAGGTCGTAGACGTACATCTTGGAGACGCCGTTGTAGGACCCGGTCCACGCGAGGTAGTCGCCCAGGGCCGTGACGAACGATGGTTTCGCGTTCTTGACGGGGGTGGCGACGAGGCGCACCTGATAGCTATCGGCCGCGAGGACGGGCTGCGCGGAGCCCGCGGCCAGGATGCCGAAGGCGAGCGCCAGGGCGCTCACCGCCAGCAGACTGCGCTTCACTATGTTGATCACTGCGTACCTCCGGAGGCTTTGCCCTCACGGTCGAGAAGCTAGCGAGAGTCCGGCCGACCGTCGATCCAACGAAAGTCGCAGAGGGGCGGCCGGGTGTCGCTCACTTCCTGCCCGGTAATATCGGTAGAATCGGGGAGCGGCTTGAGATGGCGCGTCCGCCCGGTGACTGGGTGCGCCCGGAAGCGGGGCGGCGGGGTCTGCGCTGCCCCTACTCAGCGATAGGAGGAACGTCATGGACTGGGAGAAGCCTTCGACCGAGCTCGGCCGGATACTCGACGAAGCGGCCGAGCCGTTCGCCGTCATCGAGCGGCGAAAGATGTTCGGCTGCCCCGCTTTCTTCATCAACGGGAACATGTTCGCCGGGGTCTACGGGCAGCAGCTCTTCTTGAGGCTCCCGTCCGAGACGAGGGCTCAGCTCGAGACCGACTGGGAGGCCAAGCCCTTCGAGCCCATCCCCGGCCGGCCGATGACCGAGTACGTGACCATGCCCGAGGCGATCTGGAGCGACTCCGCGGCATTGGAGGAGTGGATGCGCCGTTCGGTGGAGTTCGTCGCCTCCATGCCCCCCAAGCAGCCAAAACCGAAGAAAGGACCCCGGACATGACCGGTAGCGCCTCCCGGGACACCGCTCCTCGCCACGACGCCGCTCCCCGCTACGACGCCACCGGTTACGACCCCGGCACCTCGGCGGCGGCGCCGTATGACCCGTCGACGTACGACGCGACCACCTTCGACGCGCTGCGGCAACCACTCCGGATAGGCCTGCTCACCGCCAAGAACCGTATCGAGGCGGCGCCGACCCTCGTCTGCCTCGCGAACGTCGACGGGTCGGCGTCCACCGAACTCGTCGACTACTACCGGGCGAAAGCCCGGGGCGGGGCCGGCATCGTCACGGTGGGCGAGAGCGCCATCGATTCCGACTACGGCATCACCCACGCGGGCCAGCTCTTCCTCGATCACGACAACAAGATCCCGGGGCTCAGCCGCATCGCCGACGGCATCCACCGCTACGGCGCCCTCGCCTCCATCGAGCTGTGCCACGGCGGCGGGCAGACCATGCCGGGTCTCATAGGCGACCGGGCGCCGATCGCCCCGTCGGTGATGACCAGCCAGCTCCACGAGGCTCTGCTCGGCCGCAAGATCGACGTGCAGGTGATGGACCACCGACCTCATCGAGCAGGTCATCGAGAACTACGCCCAGGCCGCCCTTCGGGTCAAGAAGGCCGGCTTCGACATGATCCTGCTCCACGGCGGCCACGGCTGGCTCCTGGCCCAGTTCACCTCTCCCCGCACCAACCGCCGCACCGACGAGTACGGGGGAAGCCTGGAGAACCGTGCCCGCTTCCCGCTTCGCGTCCTCTCCCGCATCCGGGAGCTCTGCGGCCCCGAGCTGGGGATCGAATACCGCTTCAGCGCCGACGAGTTGGTACCCGGTGGCCTGACCCAGGAAGAGGGGCTGCGAGTTCGCAAGCTGATCGAGGATCACGTCGACCTCTTTCACGCCTCCTGCGGGACGATGGGGGAGATGCGGCTGATCCCCTACGTCCATCCCGCGTACTTCCTGCCGCAGGGCAAGAACGTGCACTTCGCGACCCGGCTCAAGCAGACGGTGAGCAAGCCCGTGACCGCCGTGGGCGCCGTGGTTGACCTCGACCTGGCGGAGAAGATCGTCGCGACCGGACAGGCCGACGTGGTGGCGATGGCCCGGGCGCTGCTCGCCGATCCCTGCCTGCCGGGCAAGACCTTCCACGGTTTCCAGGAAGAGGTCATCCCCTGCATCCGCTGCAACGAGTGCCTGGCCCGGGTGGCCCGGTTCATCCCCGTGCGCTGCGCGGTGAACCCCTGGGCGGGGATCGAGACGGAGACCGCGACGCTGCCGGCGGTCTCGCCCGCGGCGAAGAAGGTCGTGGTCGTGGGGGGCGGGCCCGCCGGCCTCCAGGCGGCCATCACCGCCGCGGAGCGAGGTCACAAGGTGGTGTTGTTCGAGCGAAGCTTCTCGCTGGGAGGCAACTTGCTGGCGGCATCCGGCCCGGGCTTCAAGGACGAGCTCAAGCGGTTCCTGCGCTTCCTCCGCGCCCGGGTCGTGACCCTGGGTGTCGACGTGCGGCTGGGAGTGATGGCCGACGCGGCGAGGGTGGCGGCGGAGCAGCCGGACCGTCTGATCATAGCGGTGGGAGCCGAGCCGGCGCGCCCGGCCATCCCAGGGATCGAGGAAGCCGGGCGCCGTGTGGGCGGGGGACGTCTGCACCGGCGACGCGGAGACCGGTGCGCGGGTGGTGGTGGCCGGCGGCGGCGGCATCGGTTGCGAGACCGCCCTGCACCTGGCGCGGCAGGGCAAGCAGGTGACGGTGGTGGAAATGCTGCCCGAAGCGGCTCTCGACTTCAACTTCATCAACCGGGGGATGCTGCTCGAACTGCTGGCCGAAGCCGGGGTGGAGGTGCGAACAGGGGCGAAGGTCGTCGAGATCCGGGCCGACGGAGTGACCGTGGAGGAGGTCCGCGGCGGTCCGGTCGGGCGCGGCGCCTGGGGCGGCTGCCGGCGCGGCGGCCGCGCGCACGAGCATCCCCGCGGACACCGTGGTCCTTGCGATGGGCATGAGCCCGCGGAGCATCGTCGTCGACGAACTGAGGGGCGCCGCGCCGCGGGTCTTCGTAGTCGGGGACTGTGCGACGCCGCGTCACATCATCGACGCCGTGCGAGAGGGGTTCTACTCGGTCGTCGACGTTTGACTTCCCCGCCCCTCGGGTAGACATGTAGCTTCGCTGACGGCCTAACGGCGGAAAGGAGCCGCGTGGACCTCTCGGTGTCGGTGCACGAGACCATCCCCGTCCTGCGCGTGGACGGAGACGTCGACATGGCGACCGCCCCGGAGTTCGCAGCCGCCGTCGAGTCGCACTCCGAGGGCTACCACTCGCCTCTACTCATCGACCTGACGGGCTGCCCGTTCCTGGACAGCGGAGGACTGAACGTGCTGCTGCAAGCGGTGCGGCAGATGGACGAGCAGTCCTGGCTGGGCGTCATTGGGCCGAGTCGTGACCTCCGGCGGGTCTTCGAGATCGTCGGGCTCGCGTCCGACCCTCGCTTCAGACTCCTGGACGATCCTTCCTAGCTCCGTGGTCGACGCGCGCCAGAGGCCGGGTCAGCCGGTCGATCGTTCTCTCGCCCGACCTCGCCGAGCTCTCCAGGGCACGGCGCTTCGTCTCCGAGATAGCGGCTGAGGCCGGTTTTGGCGAAGCCCGGTCGTTCGACATCACTCTGCTCACTTCAGAGGCCGCGGCCAACGCGATCGAACACGCGCCGGTGAAAGGCCAGGTCGAGATCAAGGCGCTTCTCTACGCGGACAGGTTGGAGATCCAGGTAAAGGGTCCGGGCGAGTTCCAGACGCCCGGACCGGCTCAAGGCGCAACATGCGCGTGGGCTGGGCCTGCCTCTCATGGCCAAGCTCTCCGACCACCTGGCCCTGTACTCCGCCGCCGAGGGTGGAACGCTCCTCACCCTGACCTTCTACCGGGAGGGACATAGCCGGCCGCGGGCCGACTCGCCCCTGCCGCCGAGCCTGCTGGAGCTGTTCGAGACCAGCGACCGGCTGGAGGCGGTGTTCGAGGCCATGCCCGAGGGGTTCGCCATCTTTGACGACGATCTTCGGTGCGTCTACCTGAACGACTCGATGGCCGCCCAGGCGCTTGAGCCCCGGGCGAAGCTTCTCGGCCACCGCATATCCCCAGCCGGATCGGGTGTGGGGCCGTTCGGGGAGATGTTCGCCAAGGCCAAGGCTGAGGGCGCCGAGGTGACCCGTGAGATGTGCCATCCTCAGGGGAACAGATGGTCGGAAGTCTCCGTGATCCCCTTTGCCGGGGGCTTCGCGATGTTCAGCCGCGACATCAACGATCGCAAGCAGGCCGAAGAGGCGCTCAAGGACAGCGAGCGGGCGGTGAGGCTTGCGGAAAAGGCGGCCCGGGCGGGCTTCTGGGATTGGGACGTCGTGACCGGGACTCTCACCTGGGACGAGGGGCTCTTCGGCCTCTTTGGCATGGACTCCTCGAGTGAGCAGGCGTCGTTTGAAGCGTGGCGCCGAGCGGTGCACCCCGAAGACGAACCGGCAGCGTCGGAGCGCATCGATGTGGCTCTCAGAGACCGCAAGCCCCTCGCCAGCGAGTACCGCGTGATCCTGCCCGACGGCTCCGTGCGGTGGGTATACGCGGCTGGTGAGGGAATGTACGACGATGCCGGCGAACCGGTCCGCATGTTGGGCTTCTGTCTCGACATCAGCCAGCGCAAGCATGCCGAGGCCGAACGCGCCGAGGCCGAGCGGCGTCTCGCGGAGGGGCAGGAGCTCCTTGCGACCCTGCTCGACAGCACGGTGGCCGCCATAGCCCTCTTCCGTGGGAGCGATCTGACGTATCAGTACGTCAACGCGGCCTACCAGTCGCTGCTGCCGGGCCGGAGGACGCTGGGCAAGAGGATCGGCGAGGTATTGCCCGAAGCGGCGGAGGCAGCTCGAAGAGATCTTCTCGCGGGTGCTGGAGACCGGCGAGACCTACCAGATGTCGGATGCGGTGTTCATGCTGAGCCCGGCGCCCGGGGGGGCGCCCGAACCCCGCAGCTTCAGTTGGACACTCGAACGCGTACGGCTTCCCGGTCAGGACGGATGGTGCCTTCTCAATACCGCCGTGGAGACCACCGAGCAGCAGCAGACCCAGAAGGCGCTTCGCGAGAGCGAGGAGCGCACCCGCTATCTTGACGCATACTTCGAGCGCTCGCCCACACCGCTCGTGCTGCTCGATCGCGACTTCAACTTCATCCGGGTGAACGAGGCCTACGCCAAGGCGTGCCGGAGAGACGCCGGTGACTTTCCCGGCCACAACCACTTCGAGCTCTACCCTTCGGATGCTCAGACCGTGTTCGAGGAGGTCCGGCGAAGCAAGGAGCCCATCACCATCGAGGCGCGCCCCTTCGAGTTCCCCGATCACCCGGAGTGGGGGCTGACCTATTGGGACTGGAGCCTCACCCCGCTGCTGGACGCGTCGGGCGAGGTGGAGGCGCTGCTGTTCTCGCTCCAGGACGTGACTGCACGCACGCGCGTGGGAGCCACGCGCCGCCGCTGGACAGGCTGGCTGGAAGAGCAGGTGCTCCACCGCAAGGGGGCGCTCGCGGTGACCCTCGTCGCCTCGCTCGTGGAGGTGGTGCTGTTCGTCGGTATCGGCCAGTTCGAGTCCCCCAGCCACTACCTCGGCATCCCCGGCGCGGCGGCGGCGCTCATCGCGGTGATCGCCGCGGTCACCGTGGGGCCGTTGCCGGGAGTGATCGTGGCTCTCGTCGGCGGGCTGGCCTATCTCGCGTTCCTCACCGACTTCGGCCGAAGCGTCTTCTGGCCGGCCATCGTGATCTCCATAGCCCTGTGGACCCTGGCGGCCTGGCTGGCCGGCGTCGCCGGCGACTACGTTCGCCGCCGCGCGGCGGCGCGGGAGGCCGTACTCTCGCAGTCGATCAAGGATCGAGAGAAGTTGATGCAGGGGCTCGAGGCCAGCGAGGAGCGGTTTCGCGCGCTGGCCGAGGAGAACGAGAGGCTCTACGAGCAGCAACTCGACATCGCCGAGCGCCTCCAGGGCACGCTTCTCAACATCCCTTCGGAGATCGGCCCCTTCAAACTGGGCCATCTGTACCGTTCGGCCACCGAAGCCGCCCGTGTGGGCGGCGACTTCTACGACGTGTTCGAGGTCAAGGAAGGAAGCGTGGCCGTCCTCATAGGAGACGTGGCCGGCCACGGGATCGAGGCGGCGCGGACGGCCACCCTGGTCAAGGATGTCGTGCACGCTTTCACGCACCAGACCCTCCGGCCCGCCGACGTCCTCGCGCATACCAACCGGCTTCTCATCGAGAAAGACCTGCCGGGGTTCGTGACCGTCTTTCTGGGCGTCCTGGACAAGGGTACCGCCTGCCTGCGGTATTCCTCCGCGGGCCACCCGGATGTACTTCTCAAGAGGGCCTCGGGCGAGGTGGAGAGGCTGCGATCGCACTCCGCCCCTCTGGGTGTCTTCGCCGATTCGGAATGGAAGGTCTCCCAGACCGACCTGGGCGTCGACGACCGGCTGGTCCTCTACACCGACGGGGTGATCGAGGCCCGTCGCAACGGCGATTTCTTCGGAGACCAGCGTCTGGAGACTCTCATCCGGGAGGCGCAGGTGCCCGTGGAGCACCTCCCGAGTCGCCGTTCTCGACGAGGTCCTCGCCTTTTCCGGCGGGGCTTTGAAAGACGACGTGGCCGTGCTCGTGCTGTCTTTGAGTGAGGGTATTCCCGGCTGTACCGTAGGCGCTGACGGTGATCTGCCAAGTGAAGTCCGTACGGAGGAGGGCAAGAGATGGCCAAGCAGCCCGACGACCTGATCTTCACCGCGGCGGTGCCGCCGGAACAGGGGGGATATCCTGGGTTCAACCCTCGGACCGAGAAGGCGCGGGGCATGGTCATCGAGTACGACGTCGCCGTCCCCATGCGCGACGGCAGCCGTCATCTACGTCGACGTCTATCGCCCCGATGCTCCCGGCACGTATCCCCCGCTGATCGGCTGGGGCCCCTACGGCAAGCACGGGCACATCCTCTACTGCCCATCTGGGCAACACCGGGCTGAAGGACGAGGACTTCAACGAGTTCACCAAGTTCGAGGCGGCCGACCCGGTCTACTGGTGCGCCAACGGCTACGCGATCATCACCCCCGATCCCGCGGGGCTCGTGGGCGTGCGAAGGCGACCTCACCTGGATGAGCGAGCAGGAAGTGGAGGACATCTACGACCTCATCGAGTGGGCGGGCACCCGGGAGTGGAGCAACGGCAAGGTGGGGATGCACGGGGTCTCCTATCTCGCCTGGAGCCAGTGGAAAGTGGCGGCCGCCAATCCCCCGCACCTCGCCGCCATCAATCCCTGGGAGGGAGTGAGCGACTTCTACCGCGAACTGCTCTTCCACGGCGGCATCCCCGAGACCCTGTTCTGCGCCATGTTGCAGGACGCCATCCTCTTCTCGAACACCCGGGTCGAGGACCTGCTCGCCATGCGGAAGCTGCATCCTCTCTACGACGAGTACTGGGCCGGCAAGAACGCCGACCTCTCCAAGATAACCGTGCCCGCCTTCGTGGTCGCCTCCTGGACCGACCACGGCCTGCACAACCGCGGGACCATCGAGGGGTTCAAGCAGATCTCGTCCAAGGACAAATGGCTGGTCGTGCACGGGCGCAAGAAGTGGTGGCATTTCTACCAACTCGAGAACGTGGAGAAGCAGCGCCAGTTCTTCAACCGGTTTCTCAAGGGCATCGACAACCACGTGAAGGACTGGCCGAAGGTGACCATCGAGGTCAGGGAGAGGTACTACGTCGGCGAGACCCGGACGGAGAACGAGTGGCCGCTCGCGCGGACCCAGTACACCAAGTACTTCCTCAACGCGGCGACCGCGAGCCTCGGCACGACCCCTCCCGCGTACGAGTCGGCGGCGGCGTACAACGTGGATCGTCTCTACGACATGAGCGAGGACGGCAGCGAGTATTCCCGGTTCTTCCGGGAGGCAGTCGAAGAGTACTCGCTCGATACCCGGCGGGTGGACGCGCCGGCCGGTTTGCCCGGACTGAGCCACGCGAAGGCCAAAGCCAAGCGGGCCACGTTCGAGATGAGATTCTCCGAGAAGACCGAGCTCACCGGCCACATGAGCCTCAGGCTATGGGTGCAGGCCGACGCCGCCGACGACCTCGACCTGTTCGTCGCCCTGGAGAAGATCGACACGACCGGCAATCTCGTCCCCTTCGCCTTCTTCGGCAATCACGACGACGGCCCGGTAGCCCTGGGATGGCTGCGCGCATCCCACCGCGAACTCGACGAGGAGAAGTCGACCCCCTGGCAACCGGTGCTCAAGCACGCCCGCGAGATGAAGATCCCGCCGGGTGAGATCGTCCCCGTGGATATCGAGATCCTGCCCACGAGCGTGCTCTTCGAGAAGGGCGAGAAGCTGCGCCTGGTGATCCAGGGGAGCGACATCTACTTCTACCCCTCGGAGGGGCACACCGACGGGCACCTGGACACCGTGAACAAGGGGAACCACACGATCCACACGGGGGGCAAGCACGAGTCGTTCCTGCTCGCCCCGGTGATCCCGGCGAGTTGATCGAATCGCATGAAGACGCCGGCTTGGCTGCCGTGGCCCGGCACCTCAGCCGTCGGAGGGAGCCAGATCTCCGGCTAAGCGCTCGCGCCGTCCCCGGATGGCTTTGAGCCCTTCGAACCACGCCACGCTCAGGAGTCCGGCGCCCAAGCAGATGACCAGATCCACCGCGTGAAGCACGCCAAAGCGGAACAGATCCCTGAGCGCAGGCACGTAGAGCACGAGCCCTAGAAACACCACGGCCCCTCCCAGCACCCACCAAAGCGCGGTGTTGGGGGTGCGAAGGGTCGCGACGATCCCCCGGCTCCACGATCGGTTCGTCAGGATGAGGGCCAGGTTGGCGACGATCAGCGCGGTGAAGATCAGGGCTCGAGCCTGGTCGGCGGTCTGTTCCCGGGCCAGGGAGATCCCGTAGAGCGCGACCAGGATCGCCAGCACCACCAGACCCTGGAGCACGCTGATCCCGAGGACCTTGCGCCCGAACAGGGGCTCCTTCGTCGGCCCGCGGCCGGCGGTTCATGATGCCCTTCTCCTCCGGCTCGGCTTCGAACACCACCGAACAGGCGGGGTCGATGATCAACTCCAGGAAGACCACGTGCACCGGCGAGAAGATCAGCGGCCACCTCATGATGAGCGGGATGAGGGTCAGACCGATGATGGGCGTGTGGACGGCGAAGATGTACGCCACTGCCTTCTTGAGGTTGTCGAAGATCCGCCGGCCCAGCCTGACGGCGGCCACGATGGACGAGAAGTCGTCGTCGAGCAGGACGAGCGACGAGGCTTCCCTGGCGACGTCGGTCCCCCGCTGGCCCATGGCCACCCCGATGTTCGCCGCTTTCAAGGCGGGCGCGTCGTTCACGCCGTCGCCGGTCATGGCCACCAGCTCGCCCCGGGCCTTGAGCGCCCGCACCAGCTTCAGCTTCTGCTCGGGCACCATCCGCGCGAAGATGTTGCACTCCCCGATGCGCTCCTGGAGCTCCGACTCCTCCATCGCCTCGAGCTCGGGACCGGTGATCACCGTGTCCGCCGGCTCGAGACCGATCTGCCGGGCGATTGCCCGCGCCGTTCCCGGGTAGTCTCCGGTGATCATGATCACCCGGATGCCGGCGGTCCGGCACTCCTCGAGCGATTTGGCGACCGACGGGCGGGGAGGGTCGGAGAGCCCCACCAGCCCCAGGAAGGTGAAGTCGAATTCGTGCTGCGCCCCCGGCCATTCGTCCCCGTGGAAGAGAGCCCTGGCCACTCCGAGCACCCTCAGGCCGTCCTCGGCCATGGTCTCGATGGCCCGGGCGAGCTCCGCATGCTGCGATGCATCCAGATGGCACAGGTCGGCGATGGCTTCGGGGGCGCCCTTGGCCGCGATGACATGGGCATCGCCCACGGGCGAGCGCCACACGTGGGACATGGCGAGCAGCTCCCGCGACAGCGGATACTCGTGGACGATCTGCCAGTCGTCGTGAAGGTGCTCGGAACCGGCGAAGTACGTCGTCCCGAGATCCTTGAAGGCCTTCTCCATCGGGTCGAACGGGTCGACCTCGCTGGCGAGGATCCCGTATTCCACGAGCTCGTGGAAGGGCTCGAGAACCGGGGCGTCAAGCGTGACGCTCTCGGGCCCTCCGCCTACCGCGAAGAACCGGTCGCCGGCGAAGAGCCGGGCGATCGTCATCCGGTTCAGCGTCAAGGTGCCGGTCTTGTCGACGCAGAGAACGGTGGCCGAGCCGAGCGACTCCACGGCAGGGATCCTGCGGGTGAGGACGTTCTTCTGGCTGATGCGCCACGCGCCCAGAGCCAGAAAGACGGTGAGCACCACCGGGATCTCTTCCGGCAGCGTGGCCATGGCCAAGGTCACGCCGGCCAGAAGCCCCTCGATCCACTGATTGCGGGTCAGACCGTAGATGAGCACCACGAGGACGCACACGAAGAGCCCCACGAAAGCCATGTTCCGCACCAGGCGTCCGCTGTGCCGCTGGAGATCGGTCGGCTCGCGATCGGTGGATTCGAGCGCCTGCCCGATCCTGCCCATCTCGGTGCGAGGCCCGGTGGCGATGACCTCGGCGATCCCCTGGCCCTGCACGACCAGCGTCCCCGCGTAGATGGTCGGAAGGTCATCGCCGCCCGGCCGGGCGGCGGCGGCGGTCTCACGTCGGCATATCGGCCGCGGCCAGCTTGCGGACCGGCACCGACTCTCCCGTGAGGAGAGACTCGTCGGCCTGCAGGTTGTCGCACGAGAGAAGAAGCGCGTCGGCCGGTACCCGATCGCCCTCGCTGACGATGACGACGTCGCCCCGGACGACTTCTCGCCCAGGGATCCTGAGTTGCTCCCCGCCTCGGATCACCCGGGCGCGCGGGCTCGAGAGATCGCGTAGAGCCTCGAGGGCTCTCTCCGTCTTGCGTTCCTGGTAGACAGTGATGCCCATGACCACGAGCACGAAGCCCAAGAGCATCGAGGCTTCCGAAAGGTCGCCCAAGGTGGCGTAAAGGGCTCCGGAAAAGACCAGGAGCAGGAACATCGGCTCCTTGATCACTCCGAGAGCGATAGCCAGAAGCCCGCGGTTCTTGCCGGATGGTAGTTCGTTGAACCCTTCGGTCCGAAGCCTCTCGCCTGCCTCCGCGGGCGAGAGGCCGGTCGGGTCATCCGCGGTGCCGGGCCTCATTATTCGCCGAGGCCGCCGAGGATGTCCTGCAGGAACGAGGACCGACGCTTCTTGCCGCCCGAAGTCTGAGCCTGAGCTCCGGTCGTCGTCGTGATCTTTGTGGTCACGGTCGTGGTCGTCGTGATCGTCGTGATCGCGATAGTCTCGACGCTCCTGTTCACGCTATCGCCGCGCTCCTGGGTGGAGGAAACGACGTTCCCCTGCTTGCCCTCGACGCCGATGATCTTGTCGATCTCGCCACGGTCGAGCCAGATGCCCTTGCACGAGGGGCAGATGTCGACCATCACCCCCGAGCGATCGATCTCTTTCAGTCTTTCTCCGCAGACTGGGCAATCCATGGATCCTTCCTTTCGTCGTAGGTCGTTGATTCGCTTCGTCTGCCCCAGCGGTAGCGCCCGGCCTTCACTGCCAGGGGCACGACCGAGACCCCCACGATCGCCAGGATGACGATCGTCAGGTTGCCCTCCACCCAGGGGACGGTGCCGAAGAAGTAGCCGGAGGCCACGAACAGCGCGACCCAGGCGACAGCGCCCAGGACGTTGTAGCGCCAGAAGCGTCCGAGTGTCATGCCGCCGAGTCCTGCCACAAAGGGGGCGAAGGTCCGGGCCACCGGCACGAACCGGGCCAAGACCACCGCCTTGCCCCCGTGCTTGAGGAAGAACTGTTGCGTCGACTCGATGTGCCGGCGCTTGACCAGCCTGCCGGCGCGCCCCGCGATGCGATCGCCCGATGTTCTCCCGACGAGGTAGTTGACCGCGTCTCCCGCCACGGCCGCCGTCAGCACGACAACGGCGACCACCCACAGTTCGAGTCGCTGGGCCCCCGCCAGCGCGCCCGCCGCGAAGAGAAGGGAGTCGCCCGGCAAGAACGGGGCGAACACGAGCCCTGTCTCGGCGAAGATGATGGCGAAAAGCACCGCGTAGACCCACACGCCGCCGTGGGCCGTCACGTCGGACAGCAGCCCGGTGGGGTCGAGGAGGTAGTCCAGCGGGCCCAGATCCACGCTATCTGATCCCCGTCTCGTCGACGCCCCTCCGGGGGCTCTGCCGGGTCTTGTCTCCCGGCCGCACTCGGAGCTCGTCTGGATCACTCCGCCCACTCCGAGGCGGTTCCGGAGCCTGCGCTTGGCGTAGTTCACCATCTGGCCCCAGTGCAGGATGGTGTGGAGCAGGGTGAGCACCACCATGCTCCAACCCAACAGATCCGTGGAGGTCGTCGCCCAGGCCGAAGAACTCGGCTTCGTCGCTGCTCAGGCTGGTGAGGGCCAGCCAGAGCCACTGCCAGCAACAAGAGCACGCTGACGATGAAGCTCAGATCCTGGCGGATCGTCCTTGCCATCCTTGCCGGCCTTCTTTCTCGCATCATGCGTTCCTATCCCCATTTTCGTGCGTCTGGCGCAGCCGCGTTCGCTCGACGCGACCGGCACTCTCGCACCGATTATGCGGGTGGGGACCTTAAGAGCGGATTAAGACGGCACCGGGGGGCGCTCAGCCGGCGAATGTCACGGTGAACGTGCTCCCTTTCCCCGGCCGGCTCTCGACGTGGATGCTCCAACCGTGAGCCTCGACTATCCGGGCGACGATGGCCAGGCCGAGGCCGGACCCGTCCTTCTCACTCGAGGGGTCCGCTCGATAGAAGCGTTCGAATATGTGGGGGAGCGCGTCGGCCGGGATCCCCACCCCTGTGTCGCTCACCGAAAGGCCGCCGGGGGAGAGACCCAGACCGATCTTCCCGCCGGCCGGCGTGAACTTCAGGGCGTTCGCCAAGAGATTGTCGATGAGCTGCCTCACCAGTCCCTCATCGCAATCCACGACCATCCCCCTCGAGATCGTGCTGGTGAGCTCGATCCCAGCGTCGGCGGCCGCCCTCCGGTGTTGCTCGACCTCGCTCGCGACCAGAGCCGACATGTCCACGGGCAGCGGCGACAGAGCCAGTTCGTCAAGTTCCGCCAGCTGAAGCAGCCGCTCGATGAGCCGCGATCCCTGCTTCAACTCGCTCTTGGCGGCTCGAATCTCGCGCTCATAGTCCCCGGTCTTGAGAGCCAGGTCGAGCGAGGAGCCGACTGCTGCGAGAGGAGTCCGCAGTTCGTGACTCGCGTCGTGGGTGAACTGGCGCAGGCGCACGAACATCGCCTCGGCCGGAGCCAGGCTCCGTCTGGCGAACAGCAGGCCGAAGACGAAGGTGAGCAACGTCACCACGATGGCGACGATGCCGAAGAGCATCACCTCGCCGGGCAGTTCGTGCAGGTCTATCCGTTCAGGCCGCACGATCTGCAGGTACATGGCCGGCGCCTGCCCGCCGTCCAGCGGGACCTGGTAGACGCGGTAGTAGCTTCCCGATCCCTTCACCGTCATGAAGCGGGCCCTCGTCTCGGCCTCCATCGGGACCGACAGGCGCTGGAAGAGCTCGTCGGCGACGATCACCTCCCCGTCGGCGGAGAACACCCGGACGGGCGCATCGTGCAAGGCCGCGGCAGCCGACTGGATGCCGGCGGCGCCCTCAGGAGACTCCGCGACCTTGCCTCGGAACTGAAGGACGTCGGTCATCAGTTGATCGTTGGTGGAGCGATGGGTGCCGAAGTACTGCACCCCGATGAACGCGCCTCCGACGACCAGCATGAGGACGAACACCAGCGCGGTGAACTGAAGAGCGATCTTGAATCGGAGACGGCGGAACATGCTGCCTAGGCGGGGATCAGGTAGCCGGTGCCGGGAACGGTGCGTATCAGGTCTTTGCCCAGCTTTCGACGTAGGTAGGCCACGTGCACGTCCACCGTCTCGAGAGGGATCGAGGCGCTGTGCTCTCCCCACACGTGCACGACGATGGTGCTCCGGTCCTGGGCGATGCCCGCGTGTCGCATGAGGTACTCGAGCAGAGCATATTCCTTGGGGGCGACGTGCACGGGTTCCGCACCTTTGTGCACCTCATGCGTATTGGTGTCGAGCGTGACGTCACCGACCCGGAGGATCGGATTGGGTACGGTGCCACGGCGCCTGAGGAGCGAGCGCACCCTGGCCACGAGTTCCTCCATGTCGAAGGGTTTGACCAGATAGTCGTCGGCGCCGGCGTCAAGCCCCTTGACGATATCCCGCTTGGCGCCGCTCGCCGTGAGCATGAGCACGGGGGACGGGTTCCCGGCCGCGCGCAGCCGGCGGCAGACCTCCAGACCATGCATTCCCGGCAGGTCAAGGTCCAGGATGATGCAGTCTTGTTCCCGGCCCAGCACGCGATTCAGCCCTTCGGCGCCGTCGAAACAGACCGAGGCGGCGTAGTGCTCCAGTTCGAGGTACCGCCTGATGTTGTTGGCCAGAGCCCGGTTGTCTTCGATGATGATGATCTCCACGTGGCCTCCCGACCGTTCCCCGGGTCCGCTCAGAAGCCCAAGATACCCGAATCTCGCTTTGCCGGTCATCGCGGGCGGATTGGGGAGCGCGGACTGGGACAAGGCACCAGATGATTGGCCCCCGCCGGGCGTTGTGGTAAACCTATGCGCAGCACGAACCGGCCGGCGACGCCCGGCAAGCGGACCTATGCACAGGGGGAGAAACGTGTCACTCAAATACAAGGTCTTTCTGCACAGCTACCTGGGCTTCAACAGCAACTCGACACTGATCTACGGGGACAAGGACGCCATTCTGATCGACGCGTCGCAGTGCCTCAGCGACAGCCACAAGATGGTCGCCCAAATGATCCCGATGAGGAAGAACCTCACCCACATCTATGTCTCCCACTTCCACCCGGATCACCACTTCGGGGTAGAGGTGCTCCATGCTGCCTTCCCCAGCGCGAAGGTCGTCGGCCTGCCGACCGCGGTCAAGGACATCGTCTTCACGTCAAGCGACAAGGTGGACATGTGGGCCATCGACCGCTTCGGTCCCGACATCCCGGCCAGGACGTACATCCCCATGCCCATGCACGAGCCCCGGCTGGAGCTCGAGGGAGAGGAGATCCTCTTCTACGACGACCTGGAAGGCGACAGCATCGACAACTCCATCGTCTGGATCCCGTCGCTGAGGGTCGTCTGCGCGACCGACGTGGCCTTTCACGACTGCCACCTGTGGCCCATCGAGAGCAACGTGGAGCGGCGGGTCAAGTGGCGCAAGGACATCGCCGGCATGATGGACCTGGACCCGCGGATCGTCATCCCCGGCCACTGCGACGCAGCCAAGATCCAGATCCTGGACGAGGTCCAGGATGACGCCTCCCGCACCTACACCGACTGCGTGGACTGGTCCATCGACTACCTGAACAAGTACGAAGAGGTCTACAACACGGCCAAGACCGGCGCCGAGATGGTGGACATGATGTTCAAGCTCTACCCGACGGTTAAGGCCGAGGACTTCGCCATCCACTGGCAGGCGCGCCTGCTGTTCCCGCACAGCTCGCCCGACTGGCTGACGCCGCTGCCGGGCAAGCCCGGGGAGATCTTTCTCAACCCCAGCGGCGGCTACGACGGGGACCCGCCCAAGGAGTGAACTGCGGCGGTGTGCCGAGGCTCGGGTGGGTACTGAAAGCTGCCGAGGTGTGCGCGGCGCCGAGCCGCTGCATACACTTTATGAGTTCCTTACACCACAGGGTGTAGATTGACGCTACCCCCTCCTCTTCGAGTACCCCCCTCGAGAGCAAAGGCCCCGGCAGCACCCCGCCGGGGCCTTCCCTTTTCTTGGCCCGGCGCGGAACGCGGCAAGGGCCACAGGGAAGACAACGGACATTGTTATCCTTGGTAGCGATAGAGGTTTCGCGACGCTTGGGTCGCGCTCGCCAAAAGGGACTCGCTCACCAGGAGGGCACACACACATGGCCGACATCCTCGATCTGATCCGCGACCGTAGGTCTCTGCGGGTCGCCTTCGACCTCGAGCGCCCCGTCTCGAAAGATGATCTGGGACGTGTCCTCGAAGCCGCGCGCTGGACTCCCACCGCCCACAACATGCAGAACTTCGAGATCGTGGTGGTTGACGACCCGGCCGTCCTCGAAGCTCTCGCCCGGGTGGAGCGCCCGATTTCCGAGGCGTTCATCCGTGAGAATTACGAGCAACTCTCCTTTTCAAAAGAAGAACTGCTCCAGCGCAAGACCGGCCTGCTCGCCTCCATGTTCCCGCCCGCCTGGCAGCGCCCCGACTTCAAGGCCGACGCGCTGGAGCAAAGCGGCATCTCCTCCCGGCAGCGGGCTCTCCCGCCCAGCCCGGTCGTGCTCGTGGTGGTGTACGACCCGAGCAGGAGGGCGCCGGCCTCCGAAGGCGACTTTCTGGGCATCATCAGCCTGGGTTGCCTCATGGAGAACATCTGGCTGGAGGCGGAGGCGCTGGGGCTGGGCCTGCAGATCGTGAGTTCGCTGGCCGGCGCGGCCGAGCTCAAGGAGATACTCGGCATCCCCGACGATCGCCGGGTGGCCTTCTCCTGTCGGCTGGGCTACCCGGTGGAGGAGCCGGCCGAGTACCCGCGGGTGCGGCGCGACGTGCAGGATTTCACGTACTACAACCGGTACGGGGTGGGGGACGAGACGGGCGAGCGGGGCAGGCCATAGGAGCAGCTTGTCGAAATCATGCAGGGCTAACGCTCGAATAGTCCCTGCGCGGCATCTGGTATCTTGTGGCATCCCTCGAATCCAGGGGTGAGGCCGTTCGTGGAGCAAGAGACGATCAGCAAGAAGCGCCTTACCAGGACCGCTTGGTTCTGGATCCTGGTGGCCGTGGGAGTAGTGGTGATCGCATGCGGGCTCGCCGTGCTGGTCGATTCGCTCGTCTACACCGACGAGGTCCATGCCGGCGTCAGTGTCTACGGCGTCGATCTTGGGGGCATGACCAAGGGACAGGCCGCGGCCGCTGTTTCCCGGCTGGTGCATAGCGCCGGCCCCATCATTCTCACAAATGGGGAGAAGACCTGGTCCGTGACGCCCGACGACGCGGGGACGGCCATGGACGTGAACGGGGCGGTCGCCGCGGCGATGGCGGTGTCCCGCGAGGGCAACTTCTTCGAGGATGTCTACACGCGGTTCAGGCTGTACTTCGAAAGCCGGGATCTGCCCCTGAACGGCACTGTCGACCAGGCCAAGATCGACACAGTGCTGAGCGGCATCGCCGAGGAACTGCACGTGACTCCCTTCAATGCGGGACTGGCCATCCAGGACGGCACCATCAAGGTGATCGAGGGCGTGAACGGGCAGGACGCGGATACGAGCGCTCTGGGTGGCCAAATGGAGTCGCTCTTTGTGACCCTGCATACCGCGACGCTCGACGTACCGATAGTCGTCAAAGAACCCGTTGTGCAGGCGGAGGACAACCGGGCCGCGCAAGAGCAGGCGCAGACCATGATCGGCTCCCCCATCACCCTTGCCAACCACGACAAGCGATGGACGTTCACGCCGGAGCAGTTGGTCTCATATCTGGACTTCAGGGCCGAGAGGCAAAACGGCGTCCCCACCCTGGTCCCCTACCTCTCCGAGGGCAAGATGTGGCTCTTTCTTCGCAGCCTGGCCCCCGAGGTGAAGATAGAGCCCGTGAATGCGGGATTCACCGCCAGCGGCTCGAACTTCCGGGTGATTCCTTCGGTCAACGGAGAGACGTTCGATCTAACGGCGACCGCCAAAGCGGTGAACGCCACCGCGCTGCAGCCCGCGGGCCGGACGGTGGAAGTGGCGGTGACCAGCATCGAGCCCGATTTCACCACGGCCGAAGCCGAGGCCACGACCTTCGGCGATCAACTGTCGAGCTACACCACCAAATACGTCGGGTCCGGCAACCGGCAGGTGAACGTGGCCATCACCACCAAGTACGCAACGAACGTATTCCTCGCCCCCGGACAGTCGTACAACTTCGACAGGCAGATAGGCCCCCGGACCGCGGCGCGGGGCTACAAACTGGCGCCGGGCATCGTGGGCCCCAACACCCTGGAGGACGTTCTGGGCGGCGGCATCTGCCAGGTATCGACCACGATGTTCAACGCGGTGTTCGAGGCCGGGCTCAAGGTGACCGAGCGACACAATCACTCCATCTTCATCAACCACTACCCCCTGGGTAGGGACGCTACGGTCACCGGCGGCGGCAAGAACCTCCGCTTCGTGAACGACACCGACCACTACATCTGGATCCGGGGGTCGTCCAATGGTGTCACCACCACCATCTCCATCTATGGGACGAGCGATGGCCGCAAGGTGAGCTACAGCGTTGGCAAGTTCTACAACGTGAAAAGCCCCGGCACGGTCAAGGTCAACGACCCGACGTTGCCCGTGGGCACGACGAAGGTCATCGACGGCGGCCAGACCGGCAGGCAGCTCAAGACGACCCGTGTCGTCACCCTGCCGGACGGCACGGTTCTACACAACAATGTGTGGATCAGCACGTGGCCGGCGTACCCCAAGCAGATCGCCGTGGGTACCAAGCCGGTCACACC
>CAVRJE010000020.1:0-175409 GCA_963721365.1 uncultured Actinomycetota bacterium | reverse complement strand
AGGCGCGCCGGCTGCACACGCGCTCCGTCACGGATACTCTGTCCCGTCCGCGGGCCCCTCACCACGCCGTCACCTTCGTCCCATCCGCGGCATGCAACGTCGACGGCGCCTCCTTGTCGAGACCACGCCGATCCGGGTCGCAGTGAAGCGGTCCTTTCCATGAACGAAACCCCAGGTAGCACGGGTCTTGGTATATTCCGTAGCCGTGCCAGCAAAGATGACGCGTGAACTTGTCGGAGCGGCAGTTCTCGTCCTGGTCTCGGCCTGCGGAGACGATCACAACAACCCACCCGCACCGCCGACAACCTTCGCGGGATCCTATACCGTGACCGCAATCCAATGTGGCGGTGGCTTGCCGCGCCTGCGTTTGCAGCCGCCGTGACGGGCGGTCGAAGCGTGAGGATGGACTTCGCCGACGCCGGTCAAATCGCGACCTTAAGCTTCTCAGACGCCACCTGCACGGAGTCTTGGAGCTACAACGTGGCGTACCCCGACGCTGGAATCTTCACGTCGACAGGCTTTGGCTCGTCAGTCTGCTCGCCCAACTCCGAGACCGTCCCCGGCTCTCCTGGCTGCGGTCCCCGCCCTGGGTGGTGCCTGCAGCCTGGACGTAGACCCTCGAATGAATACGTGGAGCCATACCGCCATCCCTGCCGCTGCCGGAGGAACTGTCACGCTCACGGCTTTGGATCCCTTGGGAGGCGGTTGCATTGAGGCCGGGCTGCAAGAGCCCTTCACCTATACGCTGATGAAGCAATAGCCGACGGTCGACGGGCACATCACATGAGCCTCAAAGGACGTTGCGCGGCTGGAGCTGGCCTGCATAGTGCCGCGCCGCTGCAGACCCCGCTGGCAATGGAGATAGGAGCTGGTCTGCACGCGGCGACAGACAGGAGAAGCCCCTGCCTTGAGCAATTGCGAGCCACCCAACAGGCAATCTCTGCGTCGACGCTGTACTCGGAGTGCCAGGTGATACAGGGCTGTGAAACTGCGGACGCCCAGTCGGTGGGGTTAGTCTCTACTCGCGGACGGGTTCTTGCGATAGTTTGAATTCATGCCCAGAACCCCCCATCCCATGACGTCCATCAGCGCCGCCATGTCTCAGCTTCGTCATGCCCTTGAGGGGCTCGTCGCCGAGCAGGTCATCCTGCGGCGGGAGCTTCAAAGCCATCGCGCAGCAAGGTTCGAGTGTTCGTCGGAATGGCCTGCCTGCCGGCCGCACGTTCCGAGCCGACGGGCGTTGCCGCCCCGGGTCGTCCGAAGAAGCGCGGCCGCGCCTTCAAGTTCAGCGACGACCAGGCCGCAGGCTTCCGGCGGCGGGTCGAGTCCGGCGAGAAGGCCACCGCGCTGGCGGAGGAGCTCAAGATTTCGCTTCCGACGATGTACAACACGCTCAAGCGCGCCGGGTGGAGCGGCGGGCGGCCGGCCCGCCGGACGCACCCGCTCGCGCGACCAACGGACGCGCTCCCGGCGGGCCGAAGAAGCGCGGCCGGGCGTTCAAGTTCACCGACGCGCAGGCGGCGAAGCTCAAGAAGCAGGTGGACGACGGCAAGAGCGCCCTCGCCCTGGCCAAGGAGCTGAAGATCTCGCTCCCGACGATGTACAACACGCTCAAGCGCGCAGGCTGGAAGGGACGGCCTGGCCGAAAGGCCCGGGCGGCCTGAGCGAACGCGGTCAGCGCCGAGAGCGGCGAATCTGCCGCCCGTCCGCGTGACTGGACCCATCTAGAAAGGGTCCGGCTCCGTGGACTCCCTCACGTGCATCCCAGCACCTCGGCGACTTCGTTCCCGAGAGAACCGTACTGGTTGTAGGCGCCTACTAAGCCTCTTCGTCTTTCGTCCGGCGACAGACGCCTACATCCGACTGTGAGTGCGACCCGGAGCACTCTCAAGCATTGCAGAGTCCCGTTGTGCGGACTTGCACGCCATCCGACGCCATCGGCAAGCTTGCACCATCCCGTCCTCTGACGGGCTAGGGGGTCCCATGAAAAGACCAGTCTTGCTGGCAAGCTGCCTTTGCTGCTGGCCCCAGTCACCGTCAAGGCCATGTGCCCCGACGGGAATCCTCCGCCATGCGATGGAAGCGACCCGTGTCCGAACACCGGCCAATCCTGTACTTCCTGGTGCGGGCACACCCAGGTGCTCGGCGGTGTCACAAAACCTATCAAGTTTGTAGCGCGGACTCTACGTGTCCACCGCCATTCTCTGCCGATATCAGCCATGAGGGATGCGGATTGGTGAACGGACCCTGGAACGTACCCTCAGGGGGCCTCGTGGTACTACGCAGCAGGAGCGGGCCCGTAAAGGCTCTCATGGGCGCAATCGGAGAGTACTACACTCACTCCATGCTCTCGACCGGATCAGGCGCGATTCACTCGGAATTGTTCCGTCCGCCTGACCCGCCCTACTACACGTGTGCCGTTCCTGTTGTCCGCACCATGTCATTCAACAAGGGTTTCCAGGAACAGAGTTCATCAATCTCGGGGCGGCTTACTCAAATATGTATAAAGGATATCCGGAGCGCGTATCGTACTTCTATGATCCAGCTCAATCGTCCGCGCAAACGGCGATCGCCATGGGGAGCGGGGCCGCGACAGCCGTATTTCGAGCGATACCAAGCGGCGGAGACGATTGGCTCGGTGCATTGGCCTATCTTGAGATGCAACGAAACGGGCAGGACTCTGCCTACTCACTATATCAATATCGCAATATTGAACAAACAAATCAATGGAATAGCTACTCCTCCAATGGAGGTGTTTGTTCTACGTACTTGTCGTTCGCGCACGTGCGTGGGACTGGCCAGGTGGTACAGCCAAAAACGTACACACACTCGATTTCAGTCAATGCGGCGAACATCGTCCACAACAGTGTTGCCCAGGAGTGCGCCAACTCCATCGGGTTTTGGGAAGGACTTGCCCTCGCCTTTCTCTGCCCATTCTCTACCGTCTGCGACAACGCAGGGAATCAGGTTGTCAACTGTATGGCCTTGAACATCTGCGACCGCTCGGAACCTGAGCTTTGGTGGTCGAACTTTCGCGACAACCCTTCAGCCACTGCCTTCACAATTAGTGACGACCGTTTGGCGGGTATCTCCGGTCATGGCCACCAAACAGTGTGGTCCTACGGGCCAGGAGCTCAACGTGACTTGGGCCTCCGGAGGGGCGCAGTATGGGTGCTGGTACTAGGACGTCTAGGCGAAACCGGCTCCGCTGGGTCTTCGTTTCTGTTTCCCTCCTTCTCTTCCTCTTGCTCTTCCTCTGGAGAAGAGATGGGGGCACTCGAAACGAGATGCCTTTCGTCGGAGCACCCCCGTCCGAATCGCAGGCTGCCGTAGTTCCGGCTCCACGAGCGCCTCCTCCAAGCATTCGCAATCTGCGCGATCCCCAAAGTTGAAAACAGACCGATTATTGACGAAGTGGTCGTCGAGAAGCCCGAGGTCTGCGAGGGTGAAGAGAACTTCGTTTCTGTACGGGCACACACTTCGAATCAAACCGACGAGTACCTTCACTACACTGTGGATACGGAGAGCGGTTCGTCGGCTCCACTGCTCTCATACTTGGACACTCGAGGACAGCCCTTCAAGAAGACCGTCGTCGTCTTTGGAAAGAACAACGCTGCGACCATCGCCGAGGTGCCGGCATATGTGGTGAGACGGTGCGAGCCGCGGACGGCCTTGCCGTGTTCATCAGGAGCCCACCTAACACGATCGACACGTTCGAGGTCTTTGCAAGGGTCGCGCCGGGCGGCGATACGAAGCCCTTTGTCGCCCAGACCTACCGCTGGTCGTTCGGAGATGGGGCGGAGACCTCCACGGACGTGCCAATCGTCGAGCACTCCTTTCACGCACGGAGACAAGACACTGCGTTCACGAGCTACCTTCTCTCAGTAGAGGCCGTTGATCGTGAGGGCCGCAGCATCAAGGGGCGGGCGTCGCTGGAGTTGCGGAACCTCGCCTTTGAGTCCAGGAAGCGCGGCCTTGTGACTCTGTACTTCGAGCCCCGACCCAGATTCCCCGAGTTGAAGGAGAGGCGGTATGGTGCGGCAGGGCTTTCGCGTTTGGCACTACGAGTCCGAGCCGGTCGAGCTTGTGAGCGTCGTGGCCTACGAACTCGGACCGGCCAGTGCCGCTCGGTCGAGCCAGCCCGTGATGACCGAGATCGACGTCGGATCGATTTTTTCTCAGACTCAAATCGCACCGGGGAAGAGTCTCGACATCACTCTGACGGTTCCGTTTGCCAATCCAGAGGTCTACGGGAAGAACTTCATTGTGGATGGCACAACCGAGTCGGGAATGGCCGCTCGAGGCGGTTTTTCAGTGCTGAAACCGCCTCCCAAGCCAACTGCCGAGAACAGCACTCCCATCTCCGACCCCGTCTTGATCGGCAAGATCAAGAAGGCGATGAGACTCCTGCACAAGGACGTCGTCAGTCAGGAAGATCTGTGGCGCCTGAGCGGGAAGGACGTCTGCTCGATGACTAGGTCGGTCCCATTCTTGGCGGCGCTGCTGCTCGGAGCGGCCGGCTGCAGCCAAGGTGGACCAGAAGAATTGGTGGCGGAGGAAGGGGCCGCAGTGACGTGGGACGGTTTGTCCGGCAGGGTCGCTTACACACGCTGGGACCAGGGTGCGCAGCGCAGCTACACGTTCCTCTTGGAGGCCAATTCGCGGACGGTGACCCTCGTCAGAGACGCCCCTGCATCCGTGAGTGGAATGTCTCGTGACCTCGCATTTCGCACCGATGGTTCCACCCTGACCTACTCAGTCCTTAACGAGAACCAGCTCTGGGAGCTTCGCGACTACTCCTTCGCCACCCGGGCGGAAAGTGCCCTGGTGCCCGACCCGACCGCGCACCACAACTACGCTTCCTGGTCTCGCCTCGGTCGCCTCGCGTACTACGTCAACGGCGCCGCTGGTGCGTTTGAGGCAGTGGATGGACAGCCGTTGTTGGCGCCCAGCAATCCCGGTCGAGTGGCCTGGGCGGCGCCGGATAAGGTGATTTTGAGCGTTCCGAGCGTCAGTTCGACGGGTGACCTCGTCACCCTCGACACGACCACGCTCCAGATGGTGACCGCCGTCTCTGGGGGCCAGGATGTCATTGTCGATCAGCCAGCCCTCTCCCTCGACGGAACGCGGCTGGCATACGTGCGGCGCGGATCGGCAGTCGGCGCAGAGGAGATCTGGGTTTCGGACGCGGACGGGGGGAATCCACGCAGCATCACCACTGCCCATGCCGACTCCGAGCCAGCATGGTTGGCGGATGGGGGAAGTCTTCTCTTCCTGCGCTTTCGCGAGGGCTTGTTTCTCTACGACCTGAGTTCGGGGAGCATCCGACGGGTCACGGCCAAGACGGGCGACTCGATGGCCTGGAGCCCCGACTAAGGATCAGGCAGTCCAAAGAAAGTCCCGAGACGGTACGACGGCGGAACGAGCGCTTCAACGGGAAGTTCCGCGACGAGTGCCTCACCCTCGAGTGGTTTCGGAGTCGAGCCGAGGCGGTGGCTGTCATCGAGACCTGGCGCGGCCACTACAACCTCGTCCGACCGCATTCGAGCCTGGAGTACAGAACGCCAGCCGAGTTCAGTCGAGAGCAGGAGCAGCGAACATCAACCCTCGGAGGGGCAGCCTTCACGCAACCCGTGGTCCGATGAATCCGGGCGGGTCACAGACGCCGCCACCCATCGGCTCGCACGCTTCGCTGCCCGTCCACTTCACGGTGTTCCCGTCGCCGGTGGCTGGAAGCGGAGCGGCGCCGGGGCAGATGTTTGTCACCGTTGCAGTGTCGCCGGAAACCATGATGGTCAGCTCGGCCGGGTAGACGCTCGGGCCCGCTCCCATAAATGTCATCGTACCCTGCCCGACCCAACTCTTTGCGAAGGTGGGGTTCACCGTGTCGCCGCCGCATGCCAAGCTTCCCAGAGAAAGCGCCGCAGCCGACTGACCTGCCCGGGAAATTTCGGACCAGATGAAGCGTGAGAGCATGCCCCTCCGGCAGCCGACGGAGAGGCGATGCGCAAGAGCAGGTTCACCGACGAGCAGATGGTGCAGATCCTCCGGGAGGCGGACAAGACCCCGGTGGCCGAGGTGGCGAAGAAGCGCACGGCTTGAGCGAGCAGACGCTGTACGTCTGGCGGCGGCGGTTCGGGACGATGGGCGCCGAGGACTCGAAGCGGCTGAAGCAGCTCGAGACCGAGAACAACCGGCTGAAGAAGCTGCTCGCCGAGCGCGACCTCGAGGTCGAGGTGCTCAAGGAGATCGCCGCAAAAAAATGGTGAGCGCGTCCATGCGACGCCGATGGGTAGAGTACGCCCGTGGTCGAGGGCTCTCCTGTCGGCGGTCGTGCAAGCTGTTGCGCGTGGCGCGCTCGACCCTGGGTTACATCTCGAGGAAGGAGCACCGGGACGAGCCGATCCGCGCCCGGATGCGGGAGCTCTCGGCGCAGTTCCCGAGGTACGGCTACCGACGCGTGCGGATCTTCCTCGAGCGACAAGGCTGGAAGATGAGCCCGGAGCGAGCGTACCGGCTCTGGCGCCACGCTGGGCTGCAGGTGCCCCGGAGACGGCCTCGGCGGCGCGTGGCTGCCAGCCGGCCGCGCCCCTTGCCCGCCACCGGGCTGAATCAGGTCTGGGCATACGACTTCGTCTTCGACGCCTGCGCCAACGGACAGCAGCTCAAGTGCCTGACCATCATCGACGAGTGGAGTCGGGAGTGCCTCGCCATCGACGTGGCGGGGAGTATCCGTTCCGGCCGTGTCCTCGAGGTGCTCAGCCGGCTCGTGAGCGAGCGTGGCGCCGAGGTACCTCCGGAGCGACAACGGGCCCGAGTTCGTCTGTCGGGCGGTGCTGAAGTGGCTCGCCCAGGAGAACATCGAGACGGCGCACATCGATCCAGGGAAGCCCTGGCAGAACGGCGCCGACGAGAGCTTCAACGGGAAGTTCCGGGACGAGTGCCTCACCCTCGAGTGGTTTCGGAGTCGAGCCGAGGCAGTCGCCGTCATCGAGACCTGGCGGGGCCACTACAACCTCGTCCGGCCGCACTCGAGCCTGGGGTACAGAACGCCGAGCGAGTTCAGTCGAGAGCAGGAGCAGCGAACATCAACCCTCGGAGGGGCAGCCTTCACGCAACCGGTGGTCCGATGAATCCGGGCAGGTCACGACAGCCTCATCAGTGGATTCATTTCGAGTACCCCCGTACTGACAGCGGCTTTCGCAAGTGCGAGAACTCGACATCGGGTCCATTATTCCCCATCGGCGCCGTCCGTTAGACCGGACGGTTCGACGAACGTCGGGCAACGCTTAACCGGTAACGCAGGTCACACGCGACCTCGGAGACGACTTCCGCGAGTGCGAGCGGAGCCTCATTCGCGCAGCAGTTCGAAGGCGGTGAGAATCACCTGGTCCGCAGGATTCCGAGGTCGATCTCTCCGCCACGCCGATTCCCCTTCGACGCCCTCTCCAGAGCCACCCGGCACCGGAACCGGCGCCCGCCGGGGCTCGACGGCCAGCAGCGTCCACGGGGAGCACCTCCGCCCGGGAGGCCGTCCAGAGCAACCCTTCAGCTCAGGGCGATGCCCGCCGCCTCCACCCGTCCCATTCCTCGGGTGACGCCGCCGACACTGGCAGCCGATTCCCGCCTGCGGGAGAGTGGCCCCGCTCTGTATGTTGCCGCCCAGCCCGGGAGGCACCACGTGGACAGGAAGACCTCAGCCGATTTCGATCAGGGACTGCTGAACCTCTTCGACAAGTAACGTGCACGGCGACATCGATCGCCGCGGCTTCCTGGAACGGGCGGCCAGGTACGCGGTCGGGGGGATGACCGCCACGATGCTCCTCGATCAGCTGACGCCGCAGTTCGCCGCGGCCCAGCAATCCCGAAGGACGACAAGCGCCTCCAGACCAGCACCGTCGAGTCTCCTCGCCGCAGGGTCAGGGGAAGCTGCGGGGCTATCTGGTCCGTCCGGCGGGCCCCACCGGGAAGCTGCCCGGCATCCTCGTCGTCCACGAGAACCGGGGCCTGAATCGGCACATCGAAGACATCGCCCGCCGCATCGCGCTGGAGCGCTTCCTGGCCTTCGCCCCCGACGCGCTGAGTCCGCTCGGCGGCTACCCTGGCGACGAGGACAAGGCGCGCGAGCTGTTCGGGAAGCTCGACCCGGCGAAAGTCCGCGAGGACTTCGTCGCCGCGGCGAGCTACCTCGAGAGCCGCCCGACTGCACCGGGAAGATCGGCGTGGTCGGTTTCTGCTTCGGCGGCGGAATCGCCAACATGCTCGCCACCCGGCTGCCCGATCTCTCGGCGGCGGTCCCGTTTTACGGCGCCCAGCCCAAGGCTGAGGACGTCCCCCACATCAAGGCGCCGCTCCTGATCCATTATGCGGAGCACGACGAGCGGATCAACGCCGGCGCTGCGGCGTACGAGGCAGCGCTCAAGGCGAACCACGTGAAGTACCAGATGTTCACCTATCCCGGCACGCAGCACGGCTCCAACAACGACACCACGCCCCGCTACGACAAGGCTGTAGCCCAGTTGGCATGGCAGCGGACCATCGAGTTCTTGAAGAAGAACCTCACGTGAGTCAGCGGCGGACGTGACGCTCTGGCGGCCTGGGCCGCCGACGCTTCACCCGTCTCCCAGACGATCCGGACGTCGGTTCCCCCACCGACTGCCGCGATGACGACATCTGACGCCCGATCTGCCGACACCGCAGCCACCCCGAACAGCCGAGACCAGCCGGGTCGGTCGTAGGATCGCGACGTCAGCGCGGAGAGCACAAACCATGTCTGGCCCGCTCTCACTGGAAACGTCACGGAAGCTCCGGCTCCGCCGATGTCCCTGACGCTGTTGCCTTCTGTCTGCCCCATGAGGTCGGCGGCGTAGCCCGATGCGAATGCGGACGCCACTACGAAGCCATCGGTCGGGGCAATGTTGAAGGCGGTCCGGAACTCCGCGTCACCAGCCGTGACCGCGACCGACGTCCACGGGTCCAGGCTCGCGGCAGCCCCACCCGTGCCATCGGCTCCGTCCTGCGCCAGTATTTCCCAGGAATCGCCGTCCCAGACGAACGACTTCTTCTTAGTGGAGTCGTAGTAGGCGTTGTTGATATCCGGGCTGGACGGAGCGGAGCCTAGTTCCCCCAGCCAAACGATGGAAACCCCGTTTGTACCGTCGGTCCCGTTGATGCCATTGGCTCCATCGAGTCCGTTCGTGCCGGCTGGTCCTGCCGGTCCTGTCGGGCCGACCTGGTTCCATTGCAGCAGGTACTCGTTCTTGCTGAGCTTCGCGGTGGGGCCAGCCACAATCCTCATGGTGCCATCCTGGGAGTTCACAGCAGCGTAGATGATCTTGGTGTCGCTGGACTGCGCGGCGAACGCCCCGGCGGCGAAGGCAACGGCGATAACGACGGTCGCAAGAACGATAGCCAGAACCCGGTATCTGGTAACGAGTCTCTTCATGTCACTGTCTCCAATCGAGAAAGTCGGCGTCCCCTGCCCCGGGGTTCAGGCCCATGGCCGGGGTTGTAAGGAGGTACGTTCGCGATAGGACCCACGCCCGCGTCGAAGACCGGGCGAGGGCTAGGAGACCCGCACAAGAATGATTCCCCACGCCGGTTCTCCCCGTCGGTCGGCTCGGCCCGTGCCGGTATCTCCAGCTCGCACCACCTCTCCGATTGGGAACTGGCTCTCCTGCTGAGTGCACGCGTCACACCAAACGACGACGCACCGCAAAGGAACGACGCCTGGCGGCCTTGCGTGCAGACGCCGGAGTCTCAGGCAAATAGAAGTGTAAACATCACTTTAGTTACCATAGCACTCCGGCCGCGCAAAGTGTGAGAAAAGCCACATATCGCGCAAAGAATGGGAGCCTGGGGAAAGCCGCTTCCTAGGGTGATTCCTCGGCAGCCGGGTGCGCCGACCGATGGTCGCGTCAGAATCTCCCTCTGACAGCCTACTGAACTGCAGCTAGAAGGAAGCACTGCGCTGCTAGGCACTATTGCAGAGCCGCTGCCGTGGTTGTCCTGGCTCGCGATCGCGGCTGAGCCAGGCCTACTACCCTGCCCGGCAAGGCTTGGTAGCAGCCGAACGGGGCACCCCTGAAATGATCCTGTCGTCGCGGGAGCTAGGGCTCGTCTGTTGTTCGGTGCGCTTGCGTCCTTCTCTGTCCGTCTCGTGGTGGCGTGTCCGTCGTGTCCACTGCTGTCCAGTTTGCCCCCGACTTGCCCCCGAACTCGCCCCAAGGGGGTCAAAACCCGGCCTCTCGGACCGGGTCTCCACACACGGTTCTTGGCTTTCTGAAGCGGAGAGGGGGGGATTCGAACCCCCGGTACCGTTTGCACGGCACAACGGTTTTCGAGACCGCCGCATTAAGCCAGCTCTGCCACCTCTCCCGGCGAGACGCATCCGCGGCCCTTCTCAGTTCGCCGCCTATCTTCGACGGTCATGTCGGGGCCACCTCGCGCAACCGGGATTGTAGCCGATACGTCGCTCTCGCGCCCTCCGTCTGGGCGCTGCCCGGCGAAAGAAGCCTCAGCTTTGGTCGGGGGGCTTCATCCCGGGCGGGTCATAGCAGACCGAATCGTCGCTCCAGTAGCTTTGCTTGCAGTAGTGGCGGTAGAGTTCGGCTTCGTACTCCCGGTCGATAGGGACGTGTCCGTCGTATCTTGGTGCTGCTTTGATCGCGTCCCGGGTGAACTCCACGGAGACCGTCGCGTCTTCCCAGTCCGTCTTGGTCCATTGCGGAGGCACCAGAACCTGCTTGCCCGGCAGCCAATCCCGGGTGTCTACGACGAAATAGCGGATCGCCCAGTCCTCGTCGGACACGATGAGGTCCGCGATATGGCCCACGTCGCCGTCCGTGGCCGCCACCGCGTACCGGTGAAGCCGCTGAAGTCCTTCGCGCTATAGAGGTGGCTGTCCCACGAGTCCCTCTCTTCCAGTCTTGCCGCGTCCTCAGCGGGCAGCGGTGCAGTCAAGGTCCCCCAGGCGAAGGGGCCCACCCAGTAGGGAGAGTAGTCGTAGTACTCGTTGTAGGCGATCTCGAACTGGCGAGACACAGGTGGATGCTCGTCGGGCGACGGGCTCTTCTCCACCTGCGCCTTGGTCAATTCGGTGGCTATCGTCTTGTTCTCGCGGTCCACGCCGACGACCGCTCGCGGAGAGATCAGTACTCGCCTCTGGACCAGCCAACCACCGGCATCCACGACCAGATACCGGACCGTCCAGAAGCGGTCGTCGAAATAGAGATCCTCTATCTTGCCCAGTTCCCCGTCGTTCGAACGCAGTTTGTAAGTGCCTAGCTCCTCGGCCGTGTGCAACATGGCTCTTGTCCTCTCTAGCGCGATGGCCTGATGGGCAGGGCTGAACAAGAGCCTGAATCGGCTTCCATGTGAGGCATACCCGGTGCCGGGCGGGAACAAACGATTTCCCCGGCGGTCCGCGCGCGGGCCCCGGACGGCTAGGCCCGGGTCAACCGCGCCAGCGCCTCTCGGGCGGCCGCTCGCACGCTCGCGTCGGGGTCGGAAGTCAGGATCCGGAGGACGTCGATGGCCTGCCCGGCGAGCGAGGTGATCTGGCCTATCAGTTGGAGCCTTCGCCACCCGGACCGGCCTCGATCCGGATGAAAGCCGGTATCCCGGCTTCACCGAGCGGCGGGCGCGCTTTCCTTGGTAGCACCGGACGAGGGGACCCTGTTCAGCCGAAAGACATAGTCCGGTGCCCGGCGGCAAGTGCTAGCCTCGCCGCCACAAGACTTGCGACAGACTGCCCGCCGTCGTACAATGCAACCATTATGGTTCCATAATGGTTGGAGAGGACTGTGCCTACTACGCTGACGCTGAAGAACATCCCGGACGAAGTGTACGAGCGGCTCAAGGTGGCCGCCGCGGCGCACCATCGCAGCCTCAACGGCGAGGCGATCGTGTGCTTGGAGACTGTCCTTCTACCAGAAGGATAAGTGCCGAGGAGCGGCTCGAACGATCCGCCGGTTGAGGAGCACCTTGAAGAAACGGGGATCTCGATCACGATTTGATACCTGCCTTCAAGAACGAGGGCCGTCCGTGATCGTGGTGGACTCGAACATCATTGCTTACCTCCACATTCCCGGGGCGCACACGGCGGCCGCGGAGACGCTCTGGGTGAGCCAGGGGAGTTGGGCCGCCCCGGTCCTCTGGCGAAGTGAGTTAAGGAACGCTCTTGCCGGATACATACGGCGAGGCGACTTGGCGAGAGACGCGGCCTGGATGATCCAGTCGGAAGCAGAGGACCTCATGAGCGGGGGCGAGTACGAGGTTGACTCGCAGAGGGTGCTCGATCTGGTCCATCGTAGTGACTGCTCCGCCTACGATTGCGAATACGTCGCCCTGGCGATGCACTTGGGACCAGCCTGGTCACGATGGACCGCAGGCTGCTTCGGGCGTTCCCGGATGTCGCTGTCCCGCTCACAGACAGGCGTCATGAAGCGCACCGCCCCATCCCTCGCCGGGATAGGAGGATCGCAATGACGGCTCAAGGTCCGCTCTCAGGCATCACCGTCGTCGATCTCAGCCGGGTGCTCGCCGGCCCTTACTGCACCATGGTGCTCGCCGATCTGGGCGCCCGGATCATCAAGGTGGAAGCACCCGCGGCGGGAGACGACTCGCGCGCATACGGCCCCTTCGTCAACGGCAAGTCCGCCTATTTCATGTCGCTCAACCGGGGCAAAGAAAGCATCGCCCTCGATCTCAAGGCCGAGCCGGACCGGGTCATATTGGACGGACTGCTGGAGCATGCCGACGTGCTGGTGGAGAACTACCGCGCGGGGACCATGGACCGACTGGGCTTCGGCTGGGACGTGCTCCATCAGCGCCATCCCCGGCTCGTCTACGCGGCCGTATCGGGTTTCGGCCGCACCGGCCCCTACGCGTCGCGTGCCGCGTACGACATCATCGTCCAGGCGATGGGAGGGGTCATGGGCCTTACCGGCCATCCGGACTCGCCCCCAGTGCGGGTGGGTGCTTCCATCGGCGACATCGTCGCGGCGCTGTTCCTTTCCACCGGCATCAACGCGGCCCTCTACCATCGGTCGCTGACCGGGGAGGGCATCTTGATCGACGTCGCCATGCTCGACGCCCAGGTGGCCATCCTCGAGAACGCCATCGCCCGCTATGCGACGACGGGCTCCGTGCCCGGGCCTCTCGGAGCCCGGCACCCCTCCATTACCCCGTTCGACGCCTTCGCCGCGGCAGACGGCTACCTGGTCATCGCCGCGGGCAACGATCTGCTGTTCCGGCGGCTCTGCAGCGTGCTCGATCGACCGGACCTGGCGGACAATCCCCTGTTCGGGAGTAACGACCTACGGACTCGGCACCAAGCCGCGCTGAAGGACGAGCTAGAGATGGCGCTTCGGCTTCAGCCCGTTGAGCGCTGGCTGCGCACTCTGGAAGACGCGGGCATCCCGTCGGGGCCCATCAACACCGTGGACAAGGTAATGGGCGACCCGCAGGTAATCGCCCGGAACATGGTTGTGTCGACCGAGGATCCTGTCGCGGGTGTGCTTGCACTCGCAGGGAACCCCCTCAAGTTCTCGGTGTTCCCGGATCCCCCAGTTCGCGCACCGGCACCGGAATTGGACGGCGACCGAGCGAAGATCCTGGAGATGCTGGCTTAGCAGTCTCCCAGCTAGTGGTGATGCCCCAGGTGCGTCCCGTTCTGCTTCAACCCGGCCGGGACGATCTCGCAACTGCTGCCGGCGCACTGTCCGCCCTCGTCCTCCAGTTCGATGGTGACATGGCCCACGCTGAACTCGCGCGCGAGCATGTCCTTGACGGTGCCGCTGATCTCCCCGAGTTCGGAGAGGGCGCGGTCCTCGACGACAACGTGTGCCGATAGGGCCAGATCGCTGGAGGAGATCGACCAGATATGGAGGTCGTGGACGCCCTTGACGCCGGGGATGGCCAGCATCGCCCGATCGACATCTCCGAACTCGACGCCTTCCGGCGTCCCTTCCATGAGCACGTTGACCGTCTTCCTCACTATCACGACCGCCTCCCGGGCGATCCAGATGGAGACGATGATCGACACGATGGCGTCGGCGTAGTTCCAGCCGGTCAGATAGACGACGAGGCCGCTGAGCATGACCCCCAGGCTGGTGACGGCGTCGCCAATGAGGTGCAGGAAGGCGCTCCGGAGGTTGAGGTTGCCGCGGTGGGAGCGGAGCAGCAGGGCGGCGATGCCGTTGATGATCAGGCCGGCGGCGGCGAAGGCGACGACCAGGAGCCCTTCGACCGGCTGCGGTGATCGTATCCGGCCGACCGCCTCCACGACGATGTAGACCGATATGGCGACCAGTACGGCGGAGTTGAACATCGCCACCAGGATCTCCGCGCGCTTGTAGGCGAAGGTGCGGCGGGGGGTGGCGGGCCGCCGGCCGAGGCGGACCGCCCAGAGACTCAGGCCCAGGGCTACCACGTCGCTCAAGTTGTGCGCGGCGTCGGACAGGAGGCCGAGGCTGTTCGCGAGGATTCCGCCGACCACCTGAAGAAGCGTTATCAGCAGGTTGAGCACGAGGCTGATGATCAGACGCGTGTCGGGAGCGGCGGGGATCGCTACCTCCCGCGGGGCGGCGGGCGGGGGCGGGGCGGCACTGCCTCCGTGTGGGGCGCCGCCGTGCGTCTGGGGGGGTGGCAGTCTGTCGTCCATCAGGCGACGACTATCTCCTCGCCCACCCTCGCGGTGCGGCAGCGATCGCCGAGGGCGGTCCCAAAGGCGCCGATGCTCCAGTCACAGCTGTCGTGCCCCGACAGGGCGACCAAGCTCACGTCAAGCTTCGCAAGCAGGGCGGCCGCGTCGCGCGCTTCGCTCCGCCGTATCCGTTGCCAGGGAAGCTTCCCGTTCCCGAGGATGGTCTGTCCTCCCTTGCCGACCCTCGAGCCGGTGACCGGGAAGTGCAGCCCTCCGATCACTCCGTACAACGGGCGCCCGGTGACGGCCTGGGCCCGCGCCACCAGCCGGGACAGCAGGGGATGGCCACAACCGACGATCATGACGACGCCTTTCCCTTCGACGTCGACCAGTAGAGACTGCTCCGCTACGGTGACCCATAAGCCAGATCGCCCGGGTCAACGGGCCCGTGCTCGCGACACCCTCCGCCAGCTTCCTCGGTCCGGTCACTATCTCGACGGTGGCAGAGGGATGGGTCATGTTCGTCGGCAGGTACGCGATCTTGCCCGTGAGGTCGACCGGCTGGGCCGAGAACGAGAACGTGCGCTGCCGCATCTCCTGGATGCCGCCCACATGGTCGAGATGGCAGTGAGAGATGAACACCGCGTCGACGTCGGCCGGCGACACGTCGAGTGCCGCCATGTTGCGAAGGAGCGGCGAAGGATGCTCCTCCCGAACGTTGCGGCCGACGTCGAAGAGGATCCTCTTCCCGTCCACGGTGACCAGGTAGGAGACCCCCGGCTCGCCCGCCAGGCGCTCGTCGGCGGTGTAGAACTCGACGAGAGGGAGGATGGAGAGGGTCTTTGCAGTCCCCAAGTCGCTCAAGGTGGGCGGATGCACTGCCTCAGACCGCTGGCCCGCCTCCCACTCCCGATCCGTTTGCCGCCGTTCGCGCAGGAAGGAGGAGGTCGCCTTGGGCTTGGTGATCCCCGCGGCGGCCCAATATGCGGCGTATCCCTTTTCTTTCAGCGACATGCCCCGTCTCCCGCGGTTGTGGCCGTCACCGCCGGGTGGCGAAGAACTCTCGGAGGAGCCGGGAGGCCTCGATGGCCATTATTCCCGCCCGGACGGCGGGCCGGTGGTTGAGCGCCGGGTGATCCACGACGTTGAGTATCGTGCCCGCGGCCCCGGCTTTCGGGTCGTCGGCTCCGTACACCAGGCGCTTGATGCGGGCGAGGACCATGGCCCCCGCACACATGGCGCACGGCTCCAGAGTGACGTAGAGCGTGGCCTCGGGCAGCCTCCAACCCCCGACGATGGCCGCGGCGTCCCTGAGGACCAGCATCTCGGCGTGCGCCGTAGGGTCGTGCCGTCGCTCGCGCTCGTTGCCGCGGGCGGAGACGATCTCGCCGGCGAGCACCAGGACGGCACCGATAGGCACCTCACCCTGCCCTGCCGCTCGGCGTGCTTCGTCGAGGGCGAGCTCCATGAAGCGGCGATCCTCAGCCGCCGAGCCGGTCAAGGGCGGTCCAGGTACTGGAGAACTGAGCGGCGAGCTCTCGAGCTCGCCCGGCTCAAAGGGCGGAGATCTCGTCAAGCCCCTCCGCTTCCTCGATGGCCGCCGGGTCCTTGGTTCCACAGCAACAACAGCGGATCGGACAACTCTTACGCCCATAGCGAAATAGGCGATGGGCCCGATCCAGTTGACGAACATGAAACCCGCCCAGAAGCGGCGGTCGCCGCGCACCTCATCGGCAGTCCTATGGGCGAGATCCCAGAGGCCCGCGACCAGCAGACCGAACTGTATCGTCGCTCCTATGATGATGCAGATCTTCTGGGTGGGCGAAAAGTCCGCCCAACGCTTCCTTTGCATGTCGTTTCCTCCCGCTCGTGCCTGCGATAGCGCCACTGGACCTATCCATGATACAGCGGGAGCGAACCCGCCGGTGTCGAGGCGGCCGGCCTCGGGCGGGCGTGTCGAGCTGGGCCTAGTCAGGCAGCGTCGAGGTGGCGCAGTTCGCTGACGGTCCCATCGGCGAAGTAGATGCGGAGACTGCGCACGGTGTCGTCATGGATATCGAGGTGGATCGCCGCGACGCCGTCCTGCGGAGCGGTGAACTCGATCTCCTGCCGAACGACCGAGAACTTGCGATAGACGACATAGGCGATGGGCACCATGAGTATTGCGACTGCTACGACGGCTGCTATCAGCATGGCCCCTCCGTTCCCGGCGATCATTCTCACGTTCCAAGAGTAACTGAGCCTCCGGACAGGAGAATCGGAGAGAGGAGGCACGCAGGTGCAGTTGACACGCCTGCGGCCGGGCTCGTCGCCGCCACCGCGTTGCAGCGTCGGACGGCCGAGAAGCGAGCGAGCGCCCCTCCTACTTGACAGGGCACCGTAGTGAGTGTTCACCTAGTTAGGTGACCTTGCCCGTCGAGCTAGGAGGCGATCGATGTTCACCGAGATCCTCGTCCCCGAGGTCATGGAATCGATGATCCCCGAGGGGTTCCCCTTCGACAAGCTGAGTCAGCCCAAGTACAAGGTCAAGGTGGAGAAGGACGTCTTCATCGAGATGCGCGACGGCGTCCACGTCGCCGTCGACGTCTACCGGCCCGACGCCGACGGCCAGTTCCCGGTCCTCTACGCCTCCTCGCCCTACCAGAAGGACCTGTACTACCTTCCGGCCGTGCCCACCTTCCACATGCGCGAGACCAACAAGATCGAGTGGTTCGTGGAGCGCGGCTACGTCTACATCAACCACGACATCCGCGGCAGCGGCAAGTCGGTGGAAGGCCAGTGGCGCTGGCACAGCATGGAGGAGCGCTGGGACCACTACGACGTCATCGAATGGGCGGCCGAGCAGCCCTGGAGCACCGGCAAGGTGGGGATGATCGGCGAGTCCTACTACGCCTGGACGCAGTGGATGGCCGCCTCGCTGGCGCCGCCGCACCTGGCCTGCATCGTCCCCTTCGACGGCGGCGCCGACATGTACCGCGACGTGGCCTATCACGGGGGCATCTTCGCAAGCGGCTTCCCGAGCAGCTGGCACATCACCGAGCTACGCGGCCACTACCGGGTGGGCCGAAGGCCGAGGATCCCACTCAGGGAGACTGGGACCTGGCCTGGAACGTCATCAACCACCAGACGGTGGACGACTTCTGGAAGGACCGCAACCCTGACTTCACCAACATCAAGTGCCCGGTCTTCAGCATCGGCATCCTGCACAAGGTGGGCATCCACCTGCGCGGCAACCTCCGCGGCTACGAAGAGGTGACCACTCCCAAGAAGCTCATGCTCTGCCACGGCGACTTCGAGGGCGACGAGGTGGCCATCTTCGAGTCCATCGAGATGCGCAACTGGCTGCTGCGCTGGTACGACCACTGGCTCAAGGGCAACGACACCGGGATCATGGACGAACCGGCTCTCAACATCTTCGTCCGGGGGCACGAGCGCTACCGCCGCGAGAACGAGTGGCCCCTGGCCCGGACGCAGTACACCGATCTCTATCTTTCGGGGGCCAAATCCGGTTCTGTTGTCTCTCTCAACGACGGCGGCCTGACCTGGGAGCGGCCGACCGCCGCTGAGTCTTCGGTCACCTACTCCTATCCCGACCCGGATTGGACCGGTTTCTCGGGAGTCGGCACGGCCGTGTTCGAGCGGGGGGTCGTCAACCCGTGCAAGAAGATCCTCACCTTCACCACGCCTCCCATGGAAAAGGACACCGAGGTCATCGGGAACATCGTCCTGGTGCTCTACGCCTCGTCCGACCAGCCCGACACCGAGTTCCTGTGCCGCATCTGGGACCAGTTCCCCGACGAGATGCAGGCGCCGGGCATGCCGCCCGCCGGCCGCATCCTCACCCGGGGCTGGCTGAAGGCCTCGCACGCGGTCACCAAGGACGAGGCGCTCAGCAAGCCCTACCGCCCGTACTACCGGCACGACAAGCCGGAGCCGATCGAGCCGGGCACGATCTACAAGTACGAGATCGAGATCTGGGGGACGTCCAACTGCTTCCTCAAAGGGCACCGGCTCCGTCTCGACCTCGCCAACGGCGACTCGAACGCGCTAGACTTCGGCGGCCACTACTACGGGCTCAAGGTGGGCAAGGACACCATCTACTTCGACAAGGATCATCCGTCGCACCTCATACTGCCGGTGATCCCGAGCTAGGAGAAGCGTACGAAACGGCCATCGCGCAAGACGCTCGATCAGATCGGCATAATCCTGCTGATAAGCGGGGTGGTCATCGCCATGGGAGTATCGACGGTGCGGAACCTGGCCACCTGGGTGCAGATACTCGGCCTGGCGCTCGGGCTGGTCCTGGTGGTCGTCGGGCTGGCGATGGCGCGGACGTTCAGGTCGAAGGGTCCGGATCAGTAGCTAGCGGCGAGAAGGCGGCGGTCGGTGGGCGCGGCCGGCCGCGAAGTCGCCCGGACGACCGAGGGGCGCCTTGCGGCGCCCCTCGACACTTCGGTTCCGTTACGCGCGCCGCGCTATCGTGCGGGGCCTGCGGTATTGCCGATCTAGGCGGGCGGAGCCACCGGGAGCGGCTTGGCCGGCTGGAGAGTGTTGTCGAGCATGTACGGAGCGGCGGCCTTGTCGATCGGCACCGAATCGAACTTCCACTTGCCGCCCTGCATCAGCCACTGGGAGCCACCAAGGCCGTGGTCGTAGACGTTCTTGGTCTTGTGCCCCGGGCCGGCGGGCCAGTCGGCGGGACCGGTGCCGGTGGCCGCGATGATCGGCGCCGTGAAGTCGATGGGACCGATGATGGTGTCCAGTTTCAACTTCTCGATGGCGGCAAGGACGGCATCCTTGCTCTTGGGATCGGTGGCGTTCTTGAGGCCGTAGATGGCCATCTCGCCGCACACGTAGTGGAGGAGCGGAGCGGTCTGCTCCTGCCCGGTCTTCGCCTCGAAATCGTCGGCGAGTTGAGCGCAGGTCTCCCCGGTGAGGGACGACTTCCACGGGAAGGTGCGGTGCCACCAGAGCTCGGTCATGAGGCCGTTGGCGACGTCGCCCAGGGCGTCCACCGACTGCGGGAACAGGATGGCCTTGCCGACCAGGCAGGCTTTGGGACTCAGACCCTGCTGGGCGGCCTGCTTCCAGAAGTTCGTAAAGTCCGGCGGGATCATGTTGCCCATGATGAGTTCCACTCCGCCGTTCTTGAACGCGGTGATCTGCGCGGTGAAGTCTTCGCTCCCCGCCTGGAAGTTCGAAGGCATGATGACCTTGTAGCCCTTGGCTTCCATGTACTGCGGAGCGTTCGCGCTGAAGAAGTTGCCGTCGGCGGTGTTGTCATACAAGGCGCCGATGGTCTTGTTGCTGGGTATCTTCGAGTAGCAGGACTCGTTGATCGCGAAGAAGTCCTCCGCGCCGAAGAAGGAGTGATAGGACCACTTGTACTCCTTGTTCGCCCCCATGTAGGTCTGCCACGGGCAGTCGGTGGAGACGACCGGGCAGCCGTTGGCTTCGCACTGCTCCACGACCGGGGTCACCGTGTCGGGAGTGGAGGCCACCATCATGACGTCGACTTTGCTGTTGTTGATGAGGTCGCCGGCGACCTGTGCCGCTCTGTTCGAGTCGGACTGGCTGTCCATGACTTCGATGCTGACGGGGTGCTTCTTGCCGTCGCCGCAGACTATGCCGTCTCCGCACGCCTCTCTCCAGCGATCGGCGCAGTACGTGTCGGGCACCCCGAACGAGGCCAGCGGGCCGGTGAGGGGAGCGACGAAGCCCATCTTGAGCTCCGCGCCCGTTTCCACCCCGGCGGACGCCGAAGTGGTGGTCGCGCCGGCAGTCGTGGTGGTGGCACCGGCGGTCGTGGTGGTCGCACCCGCCGTGGTGGTGGTGCTCTCTTCGGTCCCGCCGCATGCTGCCAGCAGGCCTCCAAGTCCCGCGCTTGCTCCGACGGCGACGCCGGCGACGCCCGCCATCTTGAGAAAGTCGCGGCGGCTGACGGTCTTCTTCGTCAGCTCGTCGAACCTATCGTCAGACATGGCTCTTCTACCTCCCTCGCTCGTTCTACATAACCCTGTCGGCCGCGCCGGCATGCCTTCCGGCTCAAGTAAGTGAGCGGCCACTCACCATAGTACGCCTGATAGCCGGCCAAAGGAACACCAAGGTGTATCCTGACGGGCAACATCTACGTCTTGCGGGGAGGGTCGGCGAAATGAATATGAAGCCCATTGGGATGGTGCTTGCCTTGCTCCTGGTCGCCTTCGCTGCCGCCGGTTGCAGCGGTCTGTCGTGCTCCGGGTCCTCCTCCGAGGCCACTACCGAGACCGTCGCCACCACTCTCTCGACCACGACCACCACCCTGGCCCCGACCACCACTACCTCTTCGACCACCACCACGTCGACCACGTCCACGACTCTCAGCGCTCTCGAGGCCTACCGGGTGGCGATGAAGGCGTGGGCCGACAAATACGGCCCGGGCCTCGCGCAGGCGTACACGGTCATGAGCGGGACGAACTTCACCAGCCCCACCCCGGCGCAGATACAGGCCGCCAAGGACCTGGACGTGGCGCTGGGCGAGATGACCAAGGACCTCAAACTCATCCAGGCTCCGCCGGACCTATCCTCGGCCCACGCCGGCTTTCTGGCTTCGCTCGAGAAGATGGCGGGAGGCGTGCACGAGCTCTCCCAGAGTCTGCAGCAGGGACAGGGCCTGTTGTCGTTGGGCGCGGTAGCGAAGATAGCCTCGGCCTGGCAGGAGGGGGCGGCGGCTCGCACCACCCTGGAGCAGGCGCTGGGCTTCTCGCTGTCGGGCTAGCGCTCGGCCCGCGCCGAGCGGCGGCCACGTAGAAGATGGAGCATGTCGCCATGCGTCTTGAAGACAACTCCGAAGTCTTCTTATGTGGATCCTCCGACAGAGAGGCGGCGGTCAGAAGCCTCTTCGACAAGATCGACCTGGCTGGTCTTCTTGGCAAGAACGTGGCCTTGAAAGCCAATTTCAACAGTGCCGACCCTTTCCCCGCCTCAACTCATCCCGACACGCTCACGGCGATAGTCACCGTGCTGAAGGAGGCCGGAGCAAGGGAGGTCACTCTAGCCGAACGAAGCGGCATGGGGGATACGCGAACAACCTTGGAGCAGCTTGGCATCTTCGACCTCTCCCGACGGTTGGGCTTCAGGGTTGTGGTCTTGGATGAAGAACCCAAGGAAAACTGGGTGAAGATCGAGCACGGCGGGACTCATTGGCTCGAAGGCTTTCACCTTCCGAAGGTTCTTGTTGATTCGGACATTGTGGTTCAGACGTGCTGCCTCAAGACTCATGGATATGGCGGTCACTTCACCATGTCTCTCAAGAATTCTGTTGGTTTGGTGGCCAGGACGGTTCCCGGTGGTTCGCACGACTACATGTCAGAGCTACACGGGTCTCCCGACCAAAGGCTGATGATTGCCGAAATCAACAAGTTCTATAAGGCGGACTTGGTGGTCATGGACGCGACCGAAGCGTTTGTCAGTGGAGGTCCAGACAAGGGAACAGAGGTCAAGCCAGGGCTCATGCTTGCGAGCCGAGACAGGGTGGCCATCGACGCAGTCGGAGTAGCGATTCTGAGAAGATTTGGCGCATCAAGCCTCCCAGAGAAACCGATCTTTGAGCTGGACCAGATACGGAGAGCGGCAGAACTGGGAGTAGGGGCCGCGTCTGCCTCAGCAATAAGGGTGACACCCTTGGATGACCAGAGCAGGGAAGCAGCCGCCGAGATTCAGGGCATCCTCATGAACGAGTGACATCCTCATAGAAGTAAAGCCCCACAAATGCGGGGCTCTTCTCAGCGCGCCTGACGCGACCATCAGGGGCAGAGCTACGCGCCTTCTTCCCTTCGATGGCATGGAAGCCGATAATCACAGGAAGCCGGAGAGTATCTATGACAGCCGACTTGGGGAGAGGGATGGCAGGCTACGTCGCAGCTTACGTGTTCGCTCTTGCGTTGGCCTGCGCCTTTTGGTTCTTCCTTGGTCGTCACTGGGTGAGAGCAGTTCGTGGGCGGAACGTATCCCGTGAACAGCGGCAACTCCACCTCGCCGAGCGTCGGTATGCGGAGCGAATCGAAGCGGCAAGGAAGCGGGCCGCCGAGCTTTCCGAGACAGCTGACCCACAAGACCCCACGCTAATCGAAGCCCAGGCAGAGTTGAACAGGTCAGTTGCAGACACCTCTGAGGTAGACCAGGCCCTGGAGGCTTGGGCTGCGAAGAGAGGTGAATCCACCGGTTAGTCTGGCGATAGAGCGAAGTCTGACTACCGTCTTCTGAGGGGCCGATTCCCGGCCTTTTTTTGTTGCTCCCCAACAAGGGCGGAGCTACGCCCAAGACCAGAAAGGAGAACATCATGTACAGGCGACCTACCGGAGAGCTGGAAGCGCTGGTTGAAGCGGTGGTCCTGCAAGAACGAAGCTGGCTCTAATGCGCGGTCTACGGAATCGAGCTTGCCCTCGCCGAGCCGGACGCTGATACAGCCAGGTGCCGGACGTGCAAGGCTGAACTGAAGGTCGAGGGTCCCTTTGGCTTGGGTTGCAGCTAGCCCCAAGAAGACGTTGCCTCAAGTCTAGCTGACTCTATGCCGACTACGCGCAGTAGACCGGCTGGGTTTCAGCACAGTGTTGCTCTTGCACGCTGTCTCTAGAACGAATCGGGAGTGCGATGATGTTCAGCCTTCGAACACGAAGGACCGTCCGTGAGAAGACCCCGCGAGGAACTCGTCGCGGACGCGACAAGGGACTGGGACAAGAAGGCTCGATGAAGGATTCGACAAGCACAAGCGGGCAATATCCTCGTTCAAATCGGCCTGCCATTTCTTTGAGGGGGCCGTGGGGACGACTACGTCCGTGCACCGAACGAGCTGGACTGAGGGTCCGCCCGCCGACGCTATTGAGCGCCGGCTACTCAATACCGCGGAATGCCGCTACTGGGCTTGGGTGCTCCCAGTCGGCAATCGGGCGATACCCGGAGGCTGTGACCAATCTAGAGAGTGCTGCGGCCCAGTTTGAGACGAGCCACATACCTGTGAGGGCTGGCGAGTCCTACCTCATGTTGGGGGCGGCTCTTCGAGACCAGGCACTTGAACAGGACAGCGGGTCTTCGTCTCGCTGCGCTTGACAATTTCAACGCTGCTGACCGCCTGTTCTTCCAGGCGCTAAATTCGGGCAATGACGAGGTCGAAGCTGCATTCGGCCAGTCCTTCCTCAGCTCTGCGCCTGCATATCTCGCTCTGGGCGACTGCGACACGGTCATCGACCGCGACCCAAAGGCGATGGCAGTGTTTCGAAGTACGGAAACCAGCAGCAGCAACGCTGTTGCGAGAGCCATTACCGGACGGCCCTGTGCATGAAGACCGTGGCCTGAGGAATCAACTAGCACCGATCCCACGACCCCGAGGAACGGCCCTGAACCGAGGACCCTTCGTTTCAATATTGGTAGTCGCCGATTGGAGGGTCCTCATGGATGTCCAACGGTCTTCCATTGAGCTGGAGAGTCCTGGCATCAATCCAGCGAACTGTGGCCCTGTCTCCGTCACCCAAGTAGATGGCACGCTGCAAACTGACCAAGCCCAAGAGGTCGCGGCCCACTATGACCGTCTGCGTAAGTCGCAATTTGGTCGCACCGGCGCGCTTGCACCCCATTCTCGGTACCAACCCAGAAAGTAAAGCCCCACAAATGCGGGGAGTTTTCTGCAGCGCGCCTACGCCACTCGAACGCGTGACCTTTGGTTTCGTAGACCAACGCTGATCCAACTGAGCTACAGGCGCATGCTGGCGGAGAAGGAGGGATTCGAACCCTCGGAAGCCAGCATTCACTCCTTCACTCGCTTAGCAGGCCAGCGCGCCTTTCCAGCCTCTCGGCCACTTCTCCTAATGGCGGCGAGGCGCGCCGCCTCAGCGAGCGATTATTCTAGAACAGCCAATCGTGGCCCGTCACCGGGTGTCGCCGGTCGAAGCACCGCCGGGCGCCCGTCACGGCCACGGGTTTGAGAACACCGATGATTCGGGCTATTTTAAAGGGGACTCGCGCCGGCAGATGCGAGCCTGAAAGTCAGTCCTGTCCGATCAACTCAAAGCAGGAGAAGATGATGAGCTGAGCGCACGCAACGTGATCAAGGGGGAAAGTGAAGAGCGTCACCCACGGGGCGGTCAATACCGAGGTCGTCCTGGAGCTTCCCGGCGGCGGAACGGAGATCGTGTCCATGATCACGAAGCACTCCGCGGAGAGTCTCGGGCTGCCAGGTAGGGTCCGATGCCTACGCAGTCGTCAAGGCCAGCAACGTGATGATCGCCGTCGACTGAGGTCGGCGGCCCGTGCAGTTAGCTCGCAGCTAGCCGCACCGATCAGCTTTGTTCAGTCGTGCTCGTCGTCGCCTCGGTGGTGGCGGTAGCAGCCGTCGCGTCCGCAGCGGTGGCGGTAACGACTGGGGCTTCGGCCGAGAGCCGGCGCTTCGGCGCTCCCGTCTTCGTTCATGGCCTTCTTGACTTCGTCCTGGGTGTCTTGAGGCCCGTCTTGAAGCCTCTGATCGATCTGCCCAGGGAAGAGCCGAGGTCAGGCAGCTTCTTGGGCCCGAAGATAAGCAGGGCCAAGACCAGACTATCGCGATCTCCCATGGTCCTATCCAACTAGGCATCCGAACACTCTCCTCATAGGTACTTCCGAATCTGGAGGTGACGTATTATCGCACGCTTGCGTCGGGGCCGTCTTACACCAACCTGACTAGAACAGCCCTTTTACGGCGCCTCCGGATGTCTTCGGTGGTTACGGTCTGTTCGCTTCCCGCAGCCCAAGAGGGCACACTATCGGAGAGCTGATCTGGCGAATCGTGACCGGACGCCTGCGTCTCTTCGAACAGCCGGCGCACGCTCTCCGGCAGGAATCGCGTGAGTTGCGCGTAGCCGTGGACGTCGCTGAACGTGCGGGGGTACGAGTAATACCGGAGGGGGTAGCAGACGTACAGCCAATCTTTGGCGCGAGTCAAGGCGACGTAGAAGAGCCGGCGCTCCTCCTCGATTTCTTCCAGTCTTCCGGTAGCCATGTCGGAGGGGATGTTGCCATCGGCCGCGTGTATGACGTAGACGGAATCCCACTCCAGCCCCTTGGCCGAGTGGATGGTGGAGAGTACTGAGGAAGTCTTCGTCGAGTAGCGGGGGACCAGCGAGGTCCTCGGTGTAGCTGGGCGGATCGAGCGCGATTTCGGCGAGGAAGCGGGCCCGCTCGGGCGAGCGCGCCGCCAGTCCTTCGAGTTGCTCCAGATCGAGGATCCGGGCGCGGGCGTTGTCGTATAGCCGCTCGAGGAGAGGGGCATAGAAAAGCCTGATCCGTTTGATCTGGGAGGCGAGATCCCCCGGGTCGCGACTCCCGATGCTGGTCATGAGCGAGACCAGACCCTCCCAGGCGGAGGATGCGGCCGGCGAAGGGGCCGGCCGCCCGACCCAGGCGGCGAAGCCGGAGGCGGCGGCTGCGGCCCGAGCTCGCAGGTGGCGCCGCCCGCGCCGCGGCGGCCGGGCCTGAGCCGACGGTCGGTTCGGTGGTGCCCGGCGTCCCGGCGGCCAGGTCGTCCATGAGGGCGCGCGCCTTCTTCGGCCCGACTCCCGGCAGGAGCATCAGCACCCGGGTGCCGGCCATGAGGTCCCGCGGGTTTTCGGCAAGCCGCAGGAAGGCCAGCAAGTCCTTGACGTGCGCGGTCTCGACGAAGCGCAGGCCCCCGTACTTATGGAAGGGGATGTTCCGGCGCGCGAGCTCCAGCTCCAGGGCCAGACTATGATGGGAAGCTCTGAAGAGCACCGCCTGGCGGCGCAGAGGCACGCCTGCCTCCCGGTGCTCGAGGATGCGCTGGATGAGGAACTCGCTCTGCTCGTCCTCGTCCTCGCAGCAGACCAGCTGAGGCTTGCCGCCCTCGAGCCGCCGGGACCAGAGCTTCTTGGCGTGGCGCTCGGCGGCTCCGGCGATGACGTCGTTGGTCGCGTCGAGTATGGGCTGGGTGCTGCGGTAGTTCTGCTCGAGGGTGACGGTGGTGGTGCCGGGGAAGTGCAGGGGGAAATCGAGGATGTTCCGGACGGTGGCGGCCCGGAAGGAATAGATGGCCTGGGCGTCGTCCCCGACCACCGTGAGGTTCTTCCCGCCCGGACAGAGCATCTCGAGGATCTCGGCCTGCAGGACGTTAGTGTCCTGATACTCGTCGACCAGCACGCAGTCGAAGCGTCCCCGGATGGAGCGGGCGGCGCGGCGGTCGGTCAGCAGGCCGTGCCAGAACAGCAGCAGGTCGTCGTAGTCGAGCACGCTCTGCTCGCCCTTGCGGTCGACATAAGCCGCAAAGAGTTTCCGCAGGTCGTCCACCTCGTCTTTGCACCAAGGGAAATGGACCTCGACGGCCTCGTCCACGGTCTCCCGGGCGTTGACGCACCGGCTGTAGATGTCCATGCAGGTGCCTTTGAGAGGGAAGCGCCGGTCGCTCTTGGCCAGGCCGAGGTCGGTGCGCAGGACCCCCATAAGGTCCTCCGCGTCGCCTCTGTCGAGGATGGTGAACGAGGGATCCAGCCCGATGCTTCGGCCATGAAGGCGGAGCAGCCGCGTGGCAGTGGCGTGGAACGTTCCACCCCAGACTTTGCCCGCGCTACGAAGGATCGGGGCCGCGCCCGTAGCGGCGCCATCCTCTACCGCGCCCACCACCCGCGGCCATCGCCTGCGCCCGGGTCTCGGCCTCGAGGCGGCGCAGGATGCCCTCGACCCGGCGCAACATCTCCGCGGCGGCCCGCCGGGTGAAGGTGAGAAGCAGGATGCGGCCGGGGTCGGTGCCGGTGGCTATCCGGTAGGCGACCCGGTGGGCGAGCGTGGCCGTCTTACCCGTGCCGGCTCCGGCGACGATGAGCAACGGGTCCTCTCCGTGCTCGACGGCCAGCCGCTGCTGCTCGTTCAACTCGGACAGGATGTTCTGGATGGGGAGGGGTGACATGGTGGCCTAAGGATACAGGGAGCGGCGGACGGGGGCGGCGGTGGAATCAGCGCCACCCCCGGATGCCGGGCAAAGGGGCGGGCGCCGGCCCAGCCGCCTCCTAGAGAGGTGGGGCGAGATCGACCGTGCCGGTCTCGCATGCGACCGCCTGGCTGGCTTGTCCCGGCCGCCCGGGAGCCCAGCGGAGCAGGAGCACCCCTATGGCGCCGAGGAAGGCGACCCCGGCCGCCATGAGATAACTGGCGGTGAAAGTGGGAAGGGAGTCGGCCAGCCTGCCCGCCACGTACGGGCCGGCCGCCTGACCGAAACCGTGGAAGGCGGTGAGAAAACCGTATGCCGCCGGGGCCATCAGCGGCCCCACGATGTCTCCACAGACGACGGCCATGATGGCCGGGATGCCCCATGCCGTGATCCCGAAGAGCACGGCGGATATGACTATCCCGCCTGTGCCGGTCCACAGCGCGAAGATGGCGTACGAGACGGACTGGATGAAGAGGATGATCATCATGGCCCACTTCCGGCCGATCGCGTCCGCGACGAATCCCCACAGCAGACCGCAGACCAGACTCGACCAGCCGAGGATCATGAACATGTTGCCGGCGCTCTCCTGGGTGTAGCCTACGTCGGCTATCAATCGCTTCACAAAGAACGTCATGTAGGCCATATAGGCAAAGCCGAACATGAAGTAGACGATTCCCAGATGCCACACCTTGCCGGAGAGGTAGATCCTCTTCCAGTCGCCGGCCTTCTTGGCGACGACCGGGCCGTGGTCGTCGGGACGGTAGCCCGGCCGGTCGCGGATGACGAGGAAGCTGACGATGGCGAGGAAGCCGACCACTGCCGCCAGGATGAGCCAGGCCATGCGCCACCCGTTCTCCCCGTACTTGTCGATGATGGAGGGGACCAGGAGACCTACCATGACGAGACCGACCGAAGCCCCCGTCGCGGCCGTCCCGGTAGCCACGCCCCGCCGCCGCTGCGAGAACCACAAGGCGATCATCGTATGCGCGGGGATATTCGACCCGGCGGCGCCCACACCGGAAAGGAAGCGGCCCCCGAGCGCCATGGGGTATCCCACTGAGAGCCCGGTTATGAGCATACCGACGCAGGCCAACAGTAGCCCAGCGGGCACCACCCGGCGAGGACCGAAGCGCGAGGCAAGCGCGCCTCCGACGATGGCCATGAACATGTAGCCGGCAAGGTTCGCAGTCGCCAGAGCGCCGGCCTGGGTGTTCGTCAGACCGAGGCCGTCCTGCATCGACGGCAGGATGGCGGTGTAACTGAAGCGGGAGAGGCCAAGTGCGCCAAAGACGACGAAGCCGGCCATGGCCAAGATCGCCCATCTGTAGCTGGGGCCAGGGCCTGCCTTCGCTTCCATCTCGCCCTTTCTTGTTGGCGGCGCCGGGTGGCGCCCTTCCCCAAGAGGGCGCAGTGCAGCACCAGGATACTACGGGGATACTACGTAGGGCTCACCGGGCGGCCGGCGCCGCCGGACGGGGTCGCTCGCCGGCCCTACGCCCTTTGGCCGGAGCGGCGACTGAAAAGGATCAGCGTCAATACTATGGCTGTGACGAGGGCCGCTCCGGCGATGCCAAGGGCCACGATCGGCCAGACGGTCCATACACTGCGGGTGTCCCCGGCTTCGGAGCCGCTTGGCTCGGTGCTGCTAGGAGTGGCCGACGCGAGCGATGTGCTCGATGAAAGGGGTGGGCTCGACGACGGAGTCGCGGAGGGGGCAGCCTCTGCGATGAGCTCGGAGAACGCCTCGAATCTTGGGGCGGCCCGGTTGCCGAAGCTGATGTCCGAGATGTAGGGCTGGGCGCTCTTGCTCCCCGGGTAAGTATCAACAACATCCAGGCGGACCCATTCGGCGGAGCCGGAGATGGGGAACTTCTGGAGCGACGGCTCGTCGGCCAAGGAGATCACCGTGCTCGTCCCGTCGGACAGGGTGACCTTGATGGTCTTCGGCCGGCCGTATTCGGTGAACGACCCCGGCGTGTCGTTCTTGCCGGGAACGATGCGGATCTCGCGTAACTTCTGATCCCCCTGGACGTCCAGCCGTATCCACCGCTGGTCACCCTGCAGGCCGAGGCTGGTACCGGGAGAACCGTCGATGACCTCCCAGCCCGGCTCGCCCCCGTCCACTGGGAGCGGGTTCGAGGTCGTGATCGAGGAGACGACCGCGCCGAAAGCCGGCGGGACCGCTCCCAAATCTTGCGCATAGTAGGTGATGCCGCTGAAGGCTAGGAGTATGTCGCTGTCCTCTGTCGGCTCCAATTCCCTGAACACCCACTGGTAGGTGCGCCCGTCCACCTTCGTGTACGTCTCGGGACGGGTCGTCGAAGGCCAGCCATTCTCGACACCTGGGTAGTCGGACTTCACGTCGATCCCGTAACCGACAAAGTCGTCCGCGAGCGTGTATCGAGCCACCGCCGTGCCGATAGTCCCCGCCCAGCCGGCGCCGGTGTGCAGCCAGTAGTCGTAGCGGCCCTCCTGGCCCTGGATGTCCGGGAGAGCGAACGCGGGAGGCGTGAGTTCAGGGAAGCGCCCGCCGGACGTCCACGAGGGGTTGGCCAGGTAGCTGACCGTAATCATCGTAGAGCCGGGGGGGAACGTCGCCTGATGGAGGTAATAGCCCTGAGAAGAGCCGTTGACCTGCCCTTGGCCGAGGCTGACCGGCAGAGGCTTGCCGTCCTGCCAGGCGCGAAACGCGACCGGTCCCGCGCCACTGCCTTCGGGATCATCGAGGGCGAAGGGGAACCCGAGCATGAGGGTCTGGGCCGGCCCGGCGTTCACGAACAGGAAGTCGACCCGGTATTCGGCGAACAGGCGGTAGCAGATGGCCTGCACCGTCTCGGACTCCATACGGATGTCGGTGTTCGCCAACGGATATACGTCGCCTCCGATCCCGCCCACCGAGGAGTCGTCGGCGAGGGCGGGAGAGGGGGAGGAAAAGGGCGACCAGCCAACGAGACACGCCATCGCAAGCATTGCGACGGTGCGCAGGATCGACGACCATACCGGGCGGTTCATCTCGTCCGTTCCCCTCATCGTATGCCGGTCGATGACTCAAGTATACGCGCGGTCGGACCATGGCGATGCCCTATGCGTGCCTCACCGAGCGGCCGGCGCCGCCCCCGGCCGTGCGCAGCATCTCCATGAGCGCCGGACCAACCGGTCGCTCGAGCTGGTCCATGGTGCAATCTCGCGGCTCCTTATCCGGGCGCCAGCGCTCGAACCGAGTCGCGTGGCGGAACCGGTCGCCGGTCAGCTGATCGTAGCTCACCTCGACCACCAGCACGGGCCGGACCGGTTCGTATTCGAGGTCTTTGTCTCCGCTCCAGCGGCTCAGCCCTCCGGGCCGGCGGGCGTGTTCTCCGAAGCCGCTCTCACCATCGTTGCCGGTCTGCGCCCTAAGGGACAGTAAGGGCGGTCAGAAGATCGCGGGCCTCCCGTTCGGAAAAGGACGAGCAGTGGCCAATGAAGTGCAGTTCTCCGCGCTGATCGTAGAGCCCGAGCAGGACCGATCCTACCCGGTCGCCGTCCTTGTGGAGCCGGTAGCCGCCGACGACGCAATCCACCGTGCGCCGGTGCTTGACCTTGATCATCTCCCGCCGCCCCTCGCCATAGGGACGCTCGAGCCCCTTGGCCACGATGCCGTCGAAGCCTGCCGGCTCGAACTCGTGGAACCACCGGCGGGCCACCTCGACGTCCAGAGTCTGAGGAGAGAGGAGCCACGGTCCGGCCGCGCCGGCGTCTCCGGCCGCTCCGTTCTCCGCGCCGAGCAGTACCGCAAGTTCCTCCAGCAACCGCCGGCGTTCGCGCAGAGGTCTTGCCCGTAGGTCGTGACCCGCGACAGCGAGAAGGTCGAACAGAGCCAGTCGAGCAGGTGTCTCCTCGGCCAGACGCTTGACCCGGCTCTCCGCCGGGTGGATGCGGTTCTGCAGCGCGTCGAAATCCAGCTTGCCGCCCGTCACCACGACGACCTCTCCGTCGGCGACCGTACCTGCCGGAAGCTGATCCATCGCCGCCTGCAACTCCGGGAAGTAGCGCAGGAGAGGCTTGCCGTTGCGGCTGTCGAGCCGCGGTGCGGAGGAAGGGGACCGGCTCCACATGAGCACCCGGAACCCGTCCCATTTAGGCTCGTATCCCCAGCCGGGAGGCGCCGGCAGATCGTCGGCCACCTCGGCCTCCATAGGGGTGATGGGGGGAGAGAAGGGCCACCGCGCGCTGTCGCCCGGCCCGGTCATCTCCCGTCGCTCCTGCCGCTTCGTTCTCCATGCTGCGATAATAGAAGGCGTGAGCATCGACGAGAAGAACATCGGCCGCCGCGCTTTCATCGGCCTTGTGCTGGCCGGCATCGTCGCGCTGTTCGTCGGCAAAGACATCTTCCCTCGGGTCACCGGCGGTGGAGGCTCTTCATCCGGAGGCACCGGCAGTTTCCGCATAAACAGCGTGAAGACCGGCCCTCCGTTCGACGAAGCCACCTGGCGCATGACCGTGGATGGCCTCGTACGCGATCCATTCAGCCTGACCTTCTCCCAGTTCACAGATCTACCTCAGGTCAAACTCACCCGCGATTTCCTTTGCGTGGAGGGCTGGGGCGTCACGGGCGTCGAGTGGAAGGGCGTCGCGGTGAAAGAGTTGATGCAGCGCGCCGGCATCGATCCTCAGGCCACCGACCTGGTCTTTCATTCTGGCGACGGGATCTATGCCGACTCCCTGACCCTGGAGCAGGCAAGCCTCGACGACGTCCTGCTTGTGCACGAGCTCGACGGAGCACCCCTCCCGCCGAACATGGGGCAGCCGGTGAGGCTCATCTACCCCGGCCACTACGGCTACAAGTACGTCAAGTGGGTCGAGCGCGTTGAGGCGATCAATTCCAAGGAAACGCCATTCACCGGCTACTGGGAGAAATATGGATACTCGGCCGACGCCACCATTCCTGGAGCCACCCGCTGATCTGAAGGGGTCCTCTGCCGCCGCCGCCGCGCCCTGGCGCCGGCTGCGGCGCTTCGTCGTCGCCGAGCGGGTGTCGCACTGGCTCTACGCCCTCTTCTTCCTGGTCGCGTTCGTCAGCGGGCTGCTCATGTGGATACCGGCGACGCGGGAGTGGATGGCAGGGGCGCGCCGCACCGTCACGCTGTCCCACGGCTATGTGGGCGCGGCGATGATCATTGTTCCCCTGGTCCTCTTCTTCCTGCTCGACCGCCGGCGCCTGGGCCGCGACCTCCGCGAGGTGGACAAGTGGAACGGCGACGACCGGCGTTGGTTCCGGCTCGCGCTCCGGGGATACACGCTGCGAGGCCGGGAGATGCCCCCTCAGGGCCGCTTCAACGCCGGCCAGAAGGTCAACGTCGTCCTGGTGGCGGCGATGGCTGTCGGCTTTTCGGCCACCGGCGGCATCCTGATGCACAAGGAAGACATGGCTGCCTGGCTTGTGTCCCGGGCTCTTTGGCTGCACGACTTCCTGGTGGTCGCAGCCGTGGCGCTCTTCCTCGGACATCTGGCCCATGTGCTCCTCACCAAGCACGGCCGCACCTATCTGGCCGGGATGGTCAAGGGCTGGGTGCCCGAAGAGCTGGCCCGGGAGCGGCATCGCCGCTGGTGGGAAGAGGAGACAGGGGGCGAAGAAGCGGCGAGTGGCGGCGAGGCTGGCGGCGGGGACGGAGTGTAGTAAGCTTCAGCGGCTGTTCCGTCACCTCCCGAACCAAGAGAAGGGATATGCGACATGCAGGTCACCAGTGGCGCCGTCGTCAGCATCAGCTACACGCTCACCGATGACGAAGGCGTCATCATCGACTCGAACGTAGGCCGTCCGGCGCTGGTCTACCTTCACGGCCATGACAACATCATCCCCGGGCTCGAGAAGGGGTTGGAGGGCGCCTCCCTCGGCGACCGGCTGAAGGTGGACGTGCAACCGGCCGACGCCTACGGCGACTTCGACCAGGACGCGGTCTTCGAAGTCCCACGGGACGAGTTCCCCGAAGAGATGCCCATCGAAGAGGGCATGCAATTCTGCGCCGAGACGCCCAGCGGGGAGATGGCCATCACGGTGGCCGAGGTCAAAGAGGATTCCGTAGTGGTCGACGCGAACCATCCGCTCGCGGGAATGACGCTGCATTTCGACATCGAAGTGCTCGACGTCCGGCAGGGGTCCGAGGAGGAGTTGCAGCTCGGCACGGTAGTGGCCTGAAGCCCGGTCCGAAGGACAGGAAGGCGGCGCACAGCATGGGTGAGATCGTCCACACCTCGCGGATCACGATCAGTCCGGGAGAACGGCCCCACCAGAAAGGCCACCATCGAAGGCTTCAGCGAACCCATCTACTACGGGGTGCACGGAGGGATCAAGAAGTTCTACCGGGTAGACCCCGAAGTGGAGCACGCGGCCACCCTCGACCACATCGTCGGGGCGGTGGGCGGCTGAATGATGGGCACACTGGCCACGGCGCTGGCCAGCCGCAAGATACCCACTCACACCGACCGCTACAAAGCCCGGGTGGAAGGCGACATCGAGGATATCGACGGGGTGCTGCGCATCAGCCGTATCCGGGTCGACTATGAACTGAAGGTCCCGGCAGGCAAGACCGGCGAGGCGCAAGACGTGTTCGCCGGCTACCTCAAGGGGTGCCCGGCGGCGATGAGTGTGATCGGCTGCATCGACATCATCGACAGCCTGCAGATCACCGAATTGGAGGACCGGTAGCGCTCCAAGTGGGGCCGGCGGTGGACGATGAGACGGCACTTCGCTGATCGATCCTGTTCTTGCTCCTGGCCGCGGCCCTCGCCCTGGGCCTCCTCGCGGCGGGATGCGGCCGGCTCCGCCGAGTCGCTGGACCAGGTGCAGCCTCGACACCGGTCCGATCATCCGGCGCTGCAGGAAGCGGGCGATCTGGAGCTTCAAGGGCATTCCGTACGCGGCTCCGCCGGTGGGCGACCTCCGCTGGGAGGCGCCGCAGCCCGTCACGCCGTGGACCGAGCCCCGAAGTTGCACCTCCTTCGGCGCGGCCTGCCCCCAGCCGAAATCCGGGTGAGATGTTCCTATCCTCGACGTGGGCGCCGACGAACGAGGATTGCCTGTACCTGAACGTGTGGTCGCCCGCCCGGTCCACCAAAGAGAGACTGCCGGTGATGGTCTGGATCCACGGCGGCAGTTTCGACGACCGGCGCCGGCTCGATGGCCGTCTACGAGGGCCAGAACCTGGCCGAACGGGGCGTCGTGGTCGTCACCATCAACTATCGCCTGGGCCCCCTGGGGTTCCTGGCCCATCCGGCCCTGTCCGCCGGATCGGACCTGGGGGTGTCGGGGAACTACGGCCTGCTGGATCAGATCGCGGCGCTGCAGATGGGTGCAGCGAAACATCGCCGCCTTCGGCGGTGACCCCGCCAGGGTCACCGTGTTCGGCGAGTCGGCCGGGGCGCATCAGCATCCTCGACCTGCTCGTCAGCCCGCTCGCGGAAGGGCTGTTCCAGGCCGCCATCGTCGAGAGCGGCATCCTGCTCGACCTGGGGCTTCGGCGTCTCGACCACCGGGACGCTTGCGAGGAGGCCGAGACAGGCGGGCGAGGACGTATGGACAAGCGACTCGGGCGTCGACCCTGCGGGTGACGTCGCCGCGCAGCTGCGCGCGCATGACCTCGGACCAGCTACTCGCCGCAGCGCCGGCGGAGCCGAGGATCCCTTCTGGACACCGGCCTCACCTGGAAGCCGGTCGCCGACGGCAGTCGTCTTGCCCGACCTGCCCACCCGGCTCTGGGCTGAGGGCAGGCAGACGAAGCGTGCCGCTGCTGATCGGCTCGAACAACGACGAGGGCAACGCCTTCCTGCAGGGCCTGGCCATCGCTCCGTGCCCTCTACGAGGCGCTAGATGCGGAGGATCTTCGGCCCGTACGCGGACGAGGCTCTCGCGCTCTATCCGGTGCTGCAGCCCGAGGATGTCATGCCGGCCTTCAGCCGGATGCTGACCGAGGTCGGCTTCGCCTCGACCGCTCGCTTCGCCGCCGGCGGCGATGAGCCGGCCCGACGACCACGCCGTCGGCCCCATCCTACCTCTACCAGTTCACGCGCGTGCCGCTCGGCAATCCCCTTGGCGCCTTCCACGCGGTCGAGATCCCCTACGTGTTCGGTAACGCCGGCCTGTTCGCCAGTTTGGGAAAGCTCGAACAGGCCGACAACGACCTGTCCGCGGCGATCATGGGCTACTGGGCCCGCTTCGCGGCCAGCGGCGATCCGAACGGCGAGGGAGCGCCGCCTTGGCCGCCGTACGACCCGGCCACCGACCAGCACCTCGAACTCGGCGACACGATCAGGACCGGGTCGGGACTGTACAAGGAGGCCTGCGACCTGGCCGACAAGGTCAGAGGCGCGAAGTAGCAGGGGTTCCGGACGACCGGACGCTCCCGCCCCGGCTCATTGACGGGCAACGGCGAACGCCGCAAGCGGCCCAGGCGAGCTGGGAGGCTGCTAGTCGAGGCTGAACGGCGGGTACTGGTCGGTGACGAGCAACACCGAGTAGGCGAAGACCCTCAGCGACCAGCGGTTCACACCCACCACGTACATGAAGAGCGCGAGCGGGTATCTGCCCGTGAACAGGATGGCCCACCAGGCGATGAACACGCAGAAGGCGACACCTATCCAGAGGAACCCTAGCACGATCCAGTGGGGGATGGCCAGGAACCACTTGACGAGCGGCAGCCAGCGGTTGAGCCGCAGGGCGTCGGGATAGGGAAAGTCGACGAAGGCAGCCTGCTCCTCGTCGGTCGACGGGTACTCGTCCCGAAGCAGCAGAAAGTACGTGCCGACCCGGACCAGGAACTTGGTGAGGTTCAGGTTCCAGTCGAACCACCAGCGGGGGTACTTCTGGCGAAAGAGGATCATGAGAAGGACGGGTAGGGACAAAAAGCCGATGGCCACCCACCCATAGTGTAGGCCTGCCCGTTCATCGAGATCTGCCCCGAGGTGAGGAGCGACGCGATGATCCCGATGGGGATGATCCACAAGACGCGCAGTGCAGAGGAGAGCCGGTTGAGCGGGCGGTCGGGGTACTCCACGGAGAACGTCAGCGGGAAAACGGGCATCGCCGAGTAGGGTCCTACAGGTTGCTGCACGGTGCACCTCCCACATCGCTGAACACTACTCTGGACCTTAGCACACGCTGGTGCCGTCCTTGAATGTCCTCGGAGCCTCCCGGATAATCACCGGGCCCACATGTTCGCAATAGTCAGGGTCGTGCATGGCTTTTGAACGCATCAGGAATCTCCGTCCGGTCAGACGCTACCGCTCGGAACAGTACGTGCTCATCTCCCTGGTGACGTTCGCGCTCACGGTGGTCCTGCTTCGCGGCATCCTCAAGCTCACCGGCTACGCGCAGACTCGGCAACGACTCCATCCACATCGCCCACGTCCTGTGGGGTGGCCTCGGTCTCTTCGCCGGGTCGCTCGTCCTGCTGGTCTTCGCGAACCGCTGGGCGCTCTACCTCGGCGCCGTACTCTGTGGATGCGGCGTGGGTTTCTTCATCGACGAGGTGGGCAAGTTCGTCACGCAGACCAACAACTACTTCACGCCCGCCGCGGCCCCCATCATCTACGCCCTCTTCCTGGTGACCGTGCTCGTGTACCTGGGGGTGCGCCGCCCGCCGGGGCGGGACGTGCGGGGGGAGATGTACAGGGCCTTCGAGCAGATGTCCGGCGTACTCGACCACGAGATGAGCCGGCACGATCTGAACGCGCTGTCCCGCAGCCTCGAACTGGCGAGCACGTCGGCCAAGGACCCGGCTACGCGGGAACTGGCGAAGGCCATGCTGGCCTACGTGGAGGGCGAGCGCCCCCGCATCGTGGAGCCCCAGCCCGGGCGCGTGCAATGCGCCCTCACGAGCACCCGGGCCTGCGCCCGGAAGGTCTTCACCCGGCCGCGGCTGTGGGCGTTCCTCGTGTTCACCCTGGTGGCCGGCGGCGTCTACGCGGTCCTCGACATGGCTCTGCTGGCGTTTCTCGCGGTCTCGCCGTCTTCGGGTGCAACCGATTTCCTGCGTTCGCTCGTCTCACCCGGAGAGTTGGCAGCACTGGGAGACAAGATCTGGTTCTCGGTTCGCGCGGTGCTGGAAGGCAGCGTGGGTCTGGCCATGGTCGTGGGAGGGGTGCTCATCGGGTTGCGCCGGGAATGGCGCGGCTTGAGCATCGCGATCCCGGCCCTCATCGTCGACCTGACCGTGGTCTACCTGTTGGTCTTCTATCAAGATCAGTCTAAGGCTTTGATCGGACTCGCTGTCGAGTTCGTCGTGTTGGTCGCCGCCTTCTCGTATCGCCGCATCTACCTCGAGGACGAAGCCGAGGAAGCCGCCCGGGCAAACGAGGCCGCAGAATGGGCCCTGGCAAGAGCGTTGCGGCAGGCGGCCGTTGAGGCGGGCATGAGTCCCCGGGAGGCATCGTGAGTGTGAGGAGTTCCGCATGACAGAGGCCCACGTGAGCGGCGCGGCGCCAGAGGCGGCCGCGGCCGCGGCGGTCCTGCCGGCGGTCGACCCGTGGCCGTCGCCCCGGTGGCGGTCACCCAGATACCGCTGGTCCGCCCGGCCGCGCTGTACGGGCTCGTGTTCTTCGCCGGGATAGGCACCATGGCCACCGAGATGTGCGCCTCGCGGCTGCTCGCTCCCTACTTCGGCTCGTCGACCATGATATGGGCGAACATCATCGGTCTGATCCTCATAGCGCTGTCGCTCGGGTACGTCATAGGGGGGCGGCTGGCCGACAGGTGGCCGAGCCCGCGGCTGCTGGGCTTCATCGTGCTGGGCGGCGCCGTCCTCACCGCCATCATCCCCTTCGTGGCCCGGCCGTTCCTCAACGTGACCATCAACGGCATCGACTCGGTCTCCACCGGTGCGGTGCTCGGGTCGTTCTTTGCCTGCGTCATCCTATTCGTGCCCTCGGTCCTGCTGCTCGGAATGGTCACGCCATTCGCCATCCGCCTCGGCATAACGGACATGGACAAGGCCGGGTCGACCGCCGGGCGCATCTTTGCCCTGTCGACCGCGGGCAGTCTCGTGGGCACCTTTCTCCCGCCGCTCGTGACCATCCCCCTGCTCGGCACCCAACGCACCCTGATCGGGGCGGCGGCGATAATCGCCGCCGCCGCGTGTCTGCTCCTGGGCTGGCGTTGGCTCGTCGTCCCGGTGGTGCTGGCCGGTCTCATGGCCATTCCGCCCGGAGCAGTCAAGGCGACTGCCGGCCTCATCTACGAGAAGGAATCGCGGTACCAGTTCGTCCAGGTCGTACAACGAGATGAAGCCCACCTGCTCTACTTGAACGAAGGCTTCGCCGTCCATTCCCTCTGGCGGCCCAACACCGTGCTCACCGGTGGGGAGTGGGACATGTTCCTGACCGTGCCGCCTCTCATGGAGCGCCCGGTCAAGCGGATCGCCATCCTCGGGAACGCCGGGGGGACGACCGCCCGCTCGTTCGGCGTCTACTACCCGGACGTGTCCATCGACGGTGTCGAGATCGACCCCGAAGTCAACGCGGTCGCCAAGAAGTTCTTCGGCGCGACCGATAACCCGCGGCTGAGTGTCGTCACTGCCGATGCCCGCCCGTTCCTGCAGGCGGCCAAAGAGAAGTACGACCTCATCTTCATCGACGCCTACCGCCAGCCGTATGTCCCCTTCTACCTCGCCACGGCGGACTTCTTCAAGCTGTGTCGCGACCACCTGGCGCCCGACGGCATCGTCGCCCTCAACGTCTCCACGGTCCCCGGTGACGACCGGCTCTCCCGCTCTGTCTCGGGGACGCTGGCCACCCAGTTCCCACTCGTCATGAAGTGGCCGGCCCTGAACTTCAACCAGCTGGTGCTCGGGTTCGCGGAGGACACTGATCCGGAGGTGCTGGCGTCGCGGGCGATCCAGGCGCCGAGTGACATCCTGCCCCTGACCGACCTGCTTGCCAAGGAGTGGACCCAGGTCGCTCCGATGGAGGATTACTGGACCGACGACCGCTGTCCGGTCGAGTGGATAACCGACCGCATGATCATCTCGTACGGCGTGAGCGGCAAGGACCGCGGGGAGCAGATGCTCCCGACGGCCCCGTGACGGTGGACCGTTCGGCGAACGAGGACCGGCCGGTGACCGGCGACACCGCGTTGACCGCCCGTCTCCGCAAGGCCCTCGACGACGCCGGGTTCGCCCACCGGCTCGCCGACGTCTCGGTGGCCGGAGAACTGGCCGCCATCCTCGCTGAGCTGCAGGCCACCGGGCAGGTGAGCGAGGCCCTTCTCGCCGAATATGCCGAAAGCCTCACATTCTCGTGCTCCGAGGAAGTGGGGGAGGCGCGTGCTCTGATCGTCGTCGCATCTCGGTCACCGGTCGCGAAGGTGCGGTTCCACCTGGAGAGCGGGCCTTTTGAGGCGGTCATACCGCCCACCTACATCTCCACCGCCGCCAAGGACCGCTGCCTCGAGGTCACGCGTTCGGTGCTGGCACCGGCGGGATTCCAGATCGCCCGAGCGCGCATACCAGTCAAACTCCTCGCCGTTCGCACCGGTTTGGCCCAGTACGGCCGCAACAACATCGCCTACGTCCGCAATCTGGGCTCCTTCGTGCGGCTGGATGCCTTCTGTACCGACGCGCCCTTGCATGTGGAGGACCACAAGACCAAGGGGAGTTGGCGCTTGAGCTGCTGTCCGCCCTGCCGCAACTGCCACTACGTGTGTCCCAGCGGCTGCATCCCCTACGACGGCACGCTCATCGACGCCGAGCGGTGTCTCGCCTACTTCAACGAGCACGAGCGGGAGTGGCCCGAGTGGCTGGGCGCGGACGGCCACAATAGCCTGGTCGGCTGCATGCGCTGTCAGGAGATGTGTCCGGCGAACCGGGTGCACCTGCGCATCCCGCAAGTGATCGCCGAGTTCGATCGGGCAGAGACGAGCTGGATACTGCGCGACCTGCCCGCGGAACAACTGCCGCCTGGGGTGCGGGCAAAGCTCGCCGCTCTCGACCTCGAGGACTACTCGACGGTTCTGGGGCGCAACCTACGAGCGCTGGTCGCCGCCGCGGAAGGCCAGGCCGTCTAGAATCCCCGGCGCAGCCGGCCTCGCAGGCTCCAGCCCCGCCCGCTACGACCCCGCGGCCAGTCGAGCGGCCGCCTTCTTCTCCACGTCCATCGAGAGAGCGTTCGGGTCGCCCTGGCGCAAAGCCTTGGTGGGGCAGGCGCGGACGCAGGCCGGCTCCAGGCCGTTCTCCAGCCTGACGCTGCACAGGTCGCACTTCTGCATGGTGCCGTCATTGCCGAAGCGGGGCACGCCGAACGGGCAGGCGATGGAACAGCTGTGGCAGCCGATGCACAACTCGGCGCTGACCTTGACCACCCTCGTGCCAACTTCGCGCGCGATGGCGCCTGTGGGGCAGGCCATCAGGCAGGGGGCGTCCTCACAGTGCATACAGGCCAGGGAGATGTAGCGGAGGCGGGCGTCCGTGCCCGACCCAGTCTCCACCGTGAATACCTGGCGCCAGGCGGTGGACTCGGTGCCGATCTCCAGGTCGTTCTGGTCCATGCAGGCCACGGCGCAGGTGAAGCAGCCGGTGCAGCGATCCACATCGAGGTAGAAGGCGTGGCTCATGGCTTCACCCCCTGTGCTCCCGCGGCCGTCGGCGCTCCCGTGGCTCCGGGCGCTATCTTCTTGACCGCGCAGAGCGAGGACTTGAACCCAGGGAAGCCGGAGATGGGATCGAGGTAGTCGCCGGGCAGCAGCGAGTTCACGTCGGCCTCCGGGTAGTCGTGGTACATGTGCGCGACCCCCGCCCGGGCAAGCTCGGTCACGTTGGCCTTCACCTGGATGGCGCCCTTGGGGGTGGAGAGTTCCACGAGGTCGCCCTGGGCGATGCCGTACTTGGCGGCGTCCGCCGGGTTGAGGTCGACCATAGCGTCACGGCGCAGGCTGCGGGTCCAGGGCAGCCGGAAAGTGCGGGAGTGGATGAACATTGGTAGTCGCGTGCCCGTGCCGAGCACCAGCGGGTAGTCGGCGGCCACGTCGGGCGTCGAGACCGGGCTGAGCTTGGGTTCGTTGTAGATCGGCAGGGCGTCGATTCCCGGGTGGTCGGAGTGCTTCTCGAGGATGGACGAAGCGAACTCCATCTTGCCGCTCGGCGTGGGGAACCCGTTCTTCTCGTACTTCTTGTAGGCGATGGGGAGGGGGTTCGGTACCGGCATCCCGCCGGGATGCTCCTTGAGCTCGGCCATAGTCATCCCGCTCGGCTGAAGGATCCAGTCCATGGCCGCATCGAAGGCTTCGCCGAAGTCCGGGGCGCCGTTGGGCAGGAAGCCGCCGAGTTCGGCCGGTGCGCCGCCGGGAGCTCCGTCGTAGTTCTGGTAGTCCAGCCCCAGTTTCTGGGCAAGGCCGAAGATGATGTCGGTGTCGGAGCGGGACTCGCCTATCGGCTCGATGACCGGCTGGGTGGCGATGACGTATTTCTGCGGGTAGCCGCGCACCTCGCTCCGCTCGACCGAGCCGCAGGCCGGCAGGACGATGTCGGCGTACTTGGAGGTGTCGGTGGCGAAGAGGTCGGTAATGCAGATGAAGTCAAGCTTCTGCACCGCTTCCAGCCAGTCCGTGGACCCTGGGAACATGCGGTAGTTCACGCCGAAGCCCACGAATCCGCGCAGAGGATACGGCTCGCCCGTGTTGATCTGGCGGGGGATATCCATGGCCTGACCCTGGTCGATCATCTCGGTCCAGACCGGGAAGCGTTCGCCACCGACGCGAGGCGGTAGGTCGCTCCATTTGCGCGGCATCTTGAACGGGTTGGTCACGCGACGGGAAGCCGGCGCCGCCGACCTCGAGCCAGCCGGCCGGCTGGGACACATTGCCGCCCGGGGATGTCGAAGTTGCCGGTGAGGCCGACCAACAGTGGCCGCGGCCCGCTGGTTCTGCACGCCGTTGGTGTGGTGGACCACGGGGGTCGAACTGGGCATCATGGCCGCCGGCCTGGTGGTGGCGTAGAGAACCGCCGCTTCGCGGATGAGCGCGGCCGGCACGCCGGTGATCTCCTCGGCCCGCTCCAGAGTGAAAGTGGCTGCGTAGGCGCGGTACTCGTCGAAGCCGCGGGACCATTCGGAAACGAACTGCCGGTCATACAGCCCCTCCGAGATGATCACGTTCGCCATCGCCAGGGCCAGGGCGCCATCTGTGCCCGGCCGCAACTGCAGGTGCAGGTCGGCGAGAGCCGCGATGGGCGAGTTGCGCGGGTCGACGACGATGAACTTGACTCCCCGCTCCTTGGCGTCCATGAGCTTGCGGGCGTTGGGAGTGCCCGCGTAGAAGGGATTGCCCGTCCATACGAAGAGCAGCTTGGTGTGGGCGAGGTCGGGCCCGGCCATCTGCCCGTAGTCCAGGCGCCAGCCCATGGACATGGCTGTGAAGCAGGTGCTCGACTCGGTGCAGTAGTTGGGTGAACCGTACAGGAAGGCGAGGCGCTGGACGAATGGACGCATCTGCTTGGGATAGCCGCAGTAGAAGACGACCGATTCCGGCCCGCTCTCGGCCTTGAGCTTCTGCAGATTCTCGGTGATGTTGTCGAGCGCCTCGGCCCAGGAGATGGGGACCATCTCCCCCGAGCCGCGGGGCCCGACCCGCTTGAGGGGGGTGCGAAGCCGCTCTTCGTGGTAGACCCACTGGCGCTGAGCGGCGCCTTTGGCGCAGAGCGTTCCGCCACTATGCGGGTTCTCCAGCGAGCCCTCCACCTTGATGATTCGGCCGTCCTTGACGTAGCAGTCAAGGCCGCACTGCGTCTGGGGGTCGCAGATGGTGCAGACCGACTTGCGTATCTCGATCCCGGTGGCCTCGCCCGGGATCTTGCCCTGGATCATCCGCTGAAGCTTGTCCACGTCGCCTCCGTCTCGATCGTCGAGCCTGTCGCCGCTCTGAGCAGGGCCTGTTTGGTGACCCCCGCCGAGAGACAGCGATTGAGCAGATTGACCCCCGCCAGGCGCCCGTCCTGCCAGACGCGGAACTGGTGCGAGTCGCCTTCGCTACAGACAACCATCCTGTCGTAGTCGTTCATACAGCCAACGCTGGCAAAGAGCATGCGACCGACGTGGGTGATGTTGTGCGGCACGCCGCCGCGATATCCCGACGGAACGCCGGCGAGACTGCGGCCCGCGGCGCGGCCCTGATAACGGGCGCTCGACCATAGTCCGATTGTCTCATGACGGCCCGACAACACGTTCTTGCCCTGAGCGGCATCGCCGGCCGCGTAGAGGGTGGGCACGTTCGAGCGCATCTGCTCATCGACCAGGATACCCACGCCGAGGTCGATCTGGCCGGGAGTGAGGAAACTCAGCGAGGGACGATTGCCGGTGCAAACGACCACAATGTCGACATCTTCTTGGGTGGCCGATTCTTCGCAGGCGGTCCCCCCGGCGCCGCCCGGATCGGCTGCACCCGGAAGCGCGCCGAAATTCAGGCGGATCTTTCCGGAGCCGGCGCCTGCCCGGGTGCCTGTGGGCGGAGGAGCCATCTCCAATCCCGCCAGCGCCGCACCCAGCCGCAACTCGTAGCCCTCCTCGAGAAGGTGGGCCTCCATGATACGAGCGCAATCGGGATGGGCCGAAAGGGGGAGGATGGACGTCTCGCGCTCCACAAGAGAGACCCGCAGGCCCATGTCGTGCAGCACTGCCGCGATCTTCACCCCGGCGAACGAGGCGCCGATGACGGCCGCGCGCGCCGGCTCGCCGGACGTTCCTGCCCCCTCGCCGCCGGCCCGCAACTCATCGACCGCCCGCTTCAGTGCCAGAGCATCGTCGAGTGTCTGGATGGTGAACACACGCCGCCCCTCGGACTGCGCGAGCGCCTCCCGGAGTCCCGGTATGGGCGGCACCGCCGGCCTCGCGCCGGTGGCGACCAGACAGCGGTCGTATTCGTAGGCTTCGCCCGCGGCGCTGGTGAGAACCCGCGCCTCCGCATCGAGATGGGTCACGGGCTCGCCCAGGTGAGCGGTCACCCGGTTGGTTCCGTAGAAGGCAGCCTCGTCGCCGAAGGGGAATGCGCGCTCGAGCGGGATCTTGCCGGCGACCAGGTATGTGCCGAGCATCGGGTTGTAGGGTGCGTGCCGGTTGTCCGCGAACAGCCGGATCTCGCCGTCGTATCCATTGGCGCGCGCGGCCAGCACCGCCTCGGCCGCCGCCGCCCCGTTCCCGATGATAATGAGATTCGCTCCGATTGCCATTATTCTGGAGAGTAACACGCGCGGTGAGGCTTTCGATACTATGGCGGCTGACACATCCCCGCTCCGGGGATGACCGGCGCGAAGAGGCACGATGGCCCAAGATCCTCATAGCCCAGAGTCGGTGAAAGCCGGCGCCTTGGTGGTCGCCACCCGACCGAGGGCCGACGTCCTGGCGGTGATCCTCATGTTCGTGTTCGCGACCGGGGCCATCACCCTTTCGCTCATGCCGGTGGTGCAGAACGAGCTGGAGGGTCTCGGGCTCACGAACGCGCAGATCGGGCTCTTGACCACCGTCTTCATGGCATTCTACGGAGTGTCCGGGATCTCCTCGGGGATCGGCGCCGCCCGCTGGGGCGGGCGGCTCCTCGTCGTCTGCTGCGGCTGCTTCTTCGTGGGCTCCCTCATCTTCGGCCTGAGTTCGGGCATGTTTGGCTTCGTCGTCGGGCGCGCCATCCAAGGGCTCGGGGGCGGGATGGTGGTAGCCACCTGCAGCCCGGTCCTGGCCCACGCGCTTCCTCCCAAGTGGTTGGGTAGAGCCTGGGGCATCCTGGGAGCAGGCTGGGGGATCGGCGAGATGGTGGCGTTGCTGGTCATGCCCAGCGTCCAGATCGCCGGGGGGTACCGGGCGGTCTTCCTCACGACCGCGGGCCTGGGCCTGATCCTGGGCGTGGCGGTCCTGTCTCAAAAAGCGATCAGGGCGCTACCGTCCCATCCCGAGGGGGCGACTACGGTCCGCGGGCTGGCCTCCGCGCTACGGTCGGTCGTCACCAACCGCAAGGTGCTCCTCTTGAGCCTCATAAACGCCGCCGCCCTGGCCATCGGCGTCGGCATCCTTGTGTGGACACCGCAGTTCCTCCAGGACATCCAGGGTTCGCCCGAGACGATCTCGCTGTACCTGCTCGCCGGGCTCGGGGTGGCCCAGTTCGTCGGTAATCCGCTCGGCGCGATCGCGTCAGGACGATGGGGGAAATTCGGGGTCATCATCTGGTCGATGATCCCGATGGTCTTGGCGACAGCCCTCGTAGGCTTCGTGCCCGGAGTACCCCTCGTCTTCGTCATGGTGCTGCTGGCCGGGTTCTTCAGCATGACCTACTTCCCCCCGATGATCAGCTACCTGCCTGAGGTCGTGGCCAAGCCCTGGCAGGTCGGACCGGCGACAGGCCTCAATACGGCGCTGGGCTTTGCGGGCTCGATGCTGTTCCCGTGGTTCTTCGGCCTGTTGCTCGACGCGGGGGACAGCTCGCGCGGCGCGTACATCGCCGGCTACCTGATGCTCGCGGCCTTCGGCGTCGTCGCGATCGCCGGTATGGCCTTCTTCAAGGGGAGCAAGAAGCAGGCAGTATGACCCGGAAGGCAGCGAAAGCCCGAGGGCTGCCGGAGGCCGGCGCTCAGGCCGAGGCGCGCGCAGGCGACACCCTGGCCTTCACCCTCATGGTCTTCTACCTGATGTCCACCTTGACCCTGGCCCTCATGGCCGTGGTGACCCCCGAGCTTCAGGAGGAGTTCGGCTTCTCCGCCTCGCAACTCGGCCTGCTGACCTCGGTGTTCATGTTCGCCTACGGCGCCATCGGCATACCGGCCGGCGTGGCGGCCGCCCGTTGGGGCGGCCGCGTGCTCGCTATCAGTTGCGCGTTCTTCGTCCTGGGCTCGCTGGTGTTCGCCCTCAGTTCCTCCTACGCCGGGTTCATGGTGGGGCGGCTGCTGCAGGGACTGGGGGGCGGCATGGTGCTCCCGGTCAGCAGCCCGATAATCGCCCGCTTCCTGCGGCCTGAGGCGCGCAACAGGGGCTGGGGCGTGTTCGCCAGCGGCAAAGGCCTGGGAGCGCTGGTCAGCCTGCTCGCGATGCCGAGCATCGCGGCGCTCGGGGGTTATCGCGCGGTGTATCTCGCCGCGGCCGCGCTGTCCCTGGTCGTGGGGGTCATCGCCCTCGCTCAGAAGCCGGTCAGAGCCAAGCCGGCCGAAACGGGGGAGGCCACTTCGTTGCCGGCCCTCGGGCGCGCGTTGGGCGCGGTGGCCGTCAACCGGCGCGTGCTCCTTCTCGGGCTCTTCAACGCGGCCTCCCTTGCCGTCGGGACCGGGGTCCTCATCTGGACGCCCGATTTCCTGCGCGCGGAGTACGGGACGAGCGTGGGAGTAGCTGCATACCTCACCGCTGGACTGGCGGTAGCTCAGACGGTGGGTGCGCCGGCCGGAGCGATCGGGGCGGTACGTTGGGGCCGCATGCCGGTGATCGCCGGTTCCATGATCGCCATGACCATCGCCACCGCGCTCGTCCCGGTGGTGGGCACCACCGTAGCGGTCTTCATCATGGTCATGCTCGTCGGCCTGTTCAGCCTGGCTTATTTCTCCCCGCGCTTTGCGATGATCCCCGAGGTAGTGGCGCGACCGGAGCATATCGGCCCCGCTTCCGGGCTCATCAACGCCCTGGGGTTCGTCATCTCGATGCTGGCGCCCTGGCTTTTTGGGCTGGCCCTGGATCGCGGGCTCGGCTACTCCGCGGGGTATCTCGTGCTCGCCGCGTTCGGAGCGGCGGGTGCTATCGGCGCCCTCTTCTTCAGAGCGCCCCGGCCGAAGCCCGTCCGTAGCGAACCGGAGGGCGGCGCCGGGGACGAAGCCGGCTAGGAGGCTGCTGAAAAGCGAAGCCCCGGCCGCAGGAACGCACTGGGTGGCGCGATACTACGTCCTCAGTCGCGCAAATAGCGCCGCTATTCACGCTCCCTGCGTCCTTCTCTCGCACGTACCCATCGCATTCCTGCGGCGAAGCGTCACCTTTTCAGCAACCTGCTAGGTCTTCTTCAGCGCCTTCCCGATCTCCCAGGCCGGCCCGACGTAGTCGCCGAGAGCCCAGTAGGCGTTGCCCGGCATCGTCAACACGAAGGGCCGCAGCTTGACCGGGTCGATCTTGCCCTCGGTGAGAACGCTCTCGCTCGCGTAGACGTTGACCACCTCGCCGATGAAGAGGAAGTCGTGGGGTAATTCGACGGTCTGATACACCCGGCACTCCAGGCTCACGGGACACTGCCTCACCATGGGCGCGGATTCCAGAGCCCCGCTGAAGATCTCGATATGCTCGGTCTTGTCCTCCTCGTAGCCGTGCACCAGGCCGCAGTAGTCCGCCAGGACGGCCTGGTCGACGCTGGGATAGCTCACGCTGAACTCACCCGTCTGCCGGATACCCTTGGCGGTGTGCTGGCGGTGGCCGAGAGACAGCCCGAGCAGTGGCGGATCTGAGTTGAGCTTGGTTATCCAGGCCGCGGTCATGAAGTTCGGCTTCCCATCGGTCAGCGTCCCGACCAGCACCACGGGCATGGGAAAGATGTCGAACTGCCTGCCGATGTTCTTCTTGGCCATTTCACCCTCCCTTCGACGTTGGTTGACGATTCACTCAGCTGTCCGAGGCTGACGCGCTGGTGGTTGCGGCGGCGGCTGCGGCCGCCGCTTGCGCGGCCGCCTGCCGGGCCATCTGCTCGTGGGGAGCGGTGCCCCGGATCATGATAGCGGCCACCACAGCGCCCGCCAGCACCACCCCGCCGGCGAACCAGAGAGCGTGGTGCATGCCGTTGGTGAACGAGACGCGGACGGCCTGCTGGATGGCGTTCACATCGAGCCCCGGCACCGACGTCATCCCGCTCCCAGCTGCTCCGCGCCCCTGCTGAGCTATTTCGACGACCTTCTGCGCTACGAACGGGGGCAGGTCCATCGCGTTGAGAGCGATCCTCAGCTCGGAGAGGAAGCGGCCCGTCACGATGGAGCCGAGGAGGGCGATCCCAAAGACGCCTCCGACCTGGCGGGTGGTGTTCAGAGTGGCCGACGCCATGCCGGCACGCGCCGCGGGCACGGTACTCATGACCGCGCTGGTCATCGGGCTCATCACCAGGCCGGTACCGATGCCCATCACGGTCAAGATCCACCAATAGGAGGAATAGGAACTGTCGGCCTCGACCCCGGTGAACGCGAGGATGCCTCCGCCCACGAGGACCATCCCGATGACGATGGGTATGCGGGCGCCGATGCGACCGACGATGCGGCCGGAGACGATCGCCGAGACCATCACCGCCAGGGTAGCAGCCAACTGTCTGACGCCTGCCTGGGTCGGCGAGTATCCCTGCACGTTCTGCATGTAGAGGGCCAGGAAGAAGATCATCCCGAAAAACCCGAAGCTCACCGCCAGGCCGACCAGGTTCGAGCCGAGAAAGGTCAGATTCCTGAAGAACCGTAGCTGGAGCATCGGACTCTTGACCCGGGTCTCCCAGAAGCCGAAGACGATCAACGCGGCCAATCCGACCGCGAGCAGAGTGACGATGATCGCCGATCCCCACCCGTAGGAGTTGGCCTCGATGAAGGCGAAGGTGAGAGTCCCCAGGCCCGCGACGGCCAGGATCTGGCCAAAGATGTCGAGGCTGCGCCCCTCGGGGTTCTTCGACTCGGGAACCAGTTTGATCGCTATGAAGAAGGCGACGAGTCCGATGGGCACATTGATGTAGAAGATGCTCTGCCACCCAAAGCCATCGACCATGAAGCCGCCCAATGCCGGCCCGAGCGCCAGCGAGATTCCCGAGACCCCCGCCCAGATGCCGATGGCTTGGGCTCTTTCTTTGGGATCGGTGAAGGTGTTGGTCAGGATGGCAAGGGTGGCGGGCATCATGACGGCGGCGCCTAGCCCCTGGATGGCCCTCCCTCCGATCAAGACCTCGATGGACGGCGAGAGAGCGCAGAGCAGCGAGGCCGCGGTGAAGATCACGAGCCCCGACAGGAAGGCCCGCTTGCGGCCGTAGATGTCACCCAGAGTGCCGCCCGTTAGCATGAAAGCGGCCAGGATCAGCGTGAAGGCATCGACGATCCACTGCAGTTCGCTGAAACCGGCGTTCAACTCCCGCTGGATAGTCGGCAGAGCGAGGTTCACCACGGTGTTGTCGAGCATGACCATGAACAGGCCGAAGCAGATGGCTCCGAGCGTGAACAGTTTGGTCCTGCGGTTCTCTTCGAACATCCTCTTCCTTGCTATTCAGGCCGCGCTCTCACGCGGCCGGGTACCGGCGGCTCAGCGCTCGCCGGCCACCTGACCGTCAATGCCGATGACGACCGTCCGCGTCGGGATATCGACCCCGGAAGCGGCCACCGCCCGCTCCACCAGGCGCTCGAGCCCGGTGCAGCAGGGGACCGTCATAATGGCCACTGTCAACGACTTCAGTTCGGAATCGCGGACGAGGGCCGTGAGCTTGTCCTCGTAAGGGCCGGTCTCGTCCAGCTTGGGGCAGGCGATGACCATCTTGCGGTCTTTGAGCAGGTCCGAGTGAAAGCTGCCCAGGGCGAAAGCCGTGCAGTCGGCGGCGACGAGTAGATCCGCACCGTGGAAGTACGGGGCGGCCGGCGAGATCAGATGGAGTTGGATGGGCCACTGGCTCAACTCCGACGGAGCCGGCGCGGCCGCGGCGCCCGGCCCAGCGGTCTCCGGGTCGCGGTGCACGGCGGCGACGGCATCGGCGCCTCGAGTCCGCTCGACGTGCTGGACCGTCGCCCGGTAGTCGTAACCGGGGCTTTCGCGCTCGACGATCGTCAGCGCCCCTGTGGGGCACACGTTGAGGCACATGCCCATACCGTCGCAGAAGATCTCCCGCACCAGGACGGCCTTATCCTCGTCATCCAGTTCCAGCGCCCCCTCGTCGCAGGCGGTGGTACAGAGCCCGCATCCGTTGCACAGGTCGCGGTCTATCTCGATGATCTTTCTGGTCGGCATACATGCCCCCCGCCCGTCGTTTTGGCTGGTCAAGTTTATGGCCCGCAGCCGAGTGTTTCAAACTCAGACGCCAGAGATGCTCACCTCGCCGTCCTTCAAGACCAGAGACGTGTAGCTACGCGGTGCAAGCCGCAGCACCAAGTCGTACTCTCCGGCCAAGACGACGCGCACTGTGTGGCCGGCGGCGAGGTCCTTGTTGAGGACCATGAGGAAAGTCTCCGGTCCCTCTTGCGCAGCGTACACCTTCACCTTGAAGGGTTCGTACGGTTGCGAACGTTCCACGGCCAGGAGCGAGCCCTTGAAGTGCTGGGCCAGTTGCTCGTGGACCGGGTAGTTGAGACCCCGATTCCCGCGCTTGTCCACATAGCACTTGGAGTCGTCGACCGTGTTGGCGAACATCCAGGTCGAGACGACGTCGAAGCCCTGCTCGGCATATGTCCCCACGAGGTCCGCGTAGTGTATGACGAAGTCGATGTCTGCGTACTTGGAGGTATCGCTTTCGCTGATCTGGACCGGTCCCGCCGGCAGATACTCGGTGATACCGAGGTCGATGCTGCGGCCGAAGATGTCCTGAGTCTGCTTGGCGAGCTCGGGCAGATAGGCGCGGTCGGTCTTGCGGTTACGGTTTCCAAAGACGTCGTAGCGTGTCACCTCGCGCGGGCCTGCGAGCGACTCGATGTCATCGAGGACGTCCTGCGAACCGAGCACCTTGCCGTTCTGGTCCATGTAGACATAGCTCTCCCTGAACACGAACCCGTCTATCAGCGGCACGCCCGCGGAGATCTCCGCCTCGCGCACTTGCCGGAGCAGAGCGAACCAGTCCGAGACCTGGCCGCGCGCGGCGGCCACATAAGAGTCGAACGCATAGATCTTGAGCGAGGGGAAGGCTTCACGAAGAGCCCGCGCGTAGGTCACGAATCGGGCTACGATATCGCTGTCTTCCAGGGTCGGCTTGAAAGTGCCGTATCCTGAGTCGTCGCCGATCTCGTCTCCGAAGGTCACGCCCTGAATGTGGAGGCCGGCCTTCTCCAGACCTGTCAGGAAAGACACCGTACGCGCGACGTTGTCGGCGCGCACAAGCCCTTCCGTCCCCGTCCCGGTGGGCCCGGGGATGAAGTCCGTGTAGTTCAACTCGAGGAAGACGGGCAGATCGTCCTTGTTGGCCTCACGTATCACCGCCTTCACATCCATGGGGATGCGGCTCGACCTCTGGTCCCAATCGAAGACCTTGCCGCCCTGATAGTCCACGAATCCGATCAAAGCCGAGCGTATGAAGAGCGCGTTCAAGCTGCCGGCCTGCTTGGCGAGGTCCGCCGCCTTGATCTCGCCGAACTGCAGGAACAGATAGCTGGAGATAAGCGTGGGGGAGATGGCGCCCGCTCGCCGGTTCTCCACCGATCGTCCCGGGATCGTGAACGTCCCCTCGGGCTCGGCCGTTGTGGAAGGAAGATCACCCATCGCCGCGGTGAACCAGCCAGGCTTCTTCCCGGCTTGGTACGCCGCGATGTCTATCGCACCGCTGTACTTTGCCGGCTCGGTGACTGCCGACGAGGAGGTGGAGGGCATGCCTGACGAAGTGCTCGAGGGCGTGCTGGACGAAGTAGTGGTGCTGACGGATGAGGTTGATGAAGCCGGGACAGAGGTCCCAGGCCCGGACTGAGCAGTCCGATCCATCCCGTCTGCACAGCCCGGCAGAGCCGCCAACGCGATCGTCACGGCCGAGAGAACGAGAAGTCCTGCAATCGCCGGCATCTGCCCCTCCTCCCGTGTCCCCGCCCCACCCGGATACGGGGCCCGCTATCCGCGGATGAGACTCAGTTGATCTTGACGGCGTATATCTTCTGCCCGCGCGTGCCGACCACGATGGTGTCGTTGAACACAGCAGGCGAAGCCTCGATATTCGTGCCCAGATTGATGTAGTCGACGATCTTGCCCGTCTTCCCCTCGACCAGGAACATGTTCCCGATGGTGTCGCACTGCACGATATAGGACTTGCCCCCAGGGGTGTAGACGGCGACCGGCGAGCTCCAGGCGTAGTGGTTGAAGTTCGTCTTCCACACCTCGTTACCCGTCTTCCTGTCGAGCGCCACCAGGATCCCGCTGCCCGGATTGGGGGTGCGAGCGATGGCATAGATGATCAGGCCGGAGATATCCTTCTGACCGAGCACCGGGGTGTCCTGGACACCGCCGGAAACCCCCGTCACCGTGTAGCAGGAGTACTTCTCGGTCTCCCACACCACCTCGCCCGTGGCGGCGTCGATCTTCCAGACGGGGATGCCGCCCTTGCGGGTGTTAGCGGTACCCGGAGCGGTGATATGCAGCGAGGTCGAGATGTAGATGTAGCCCTTACCGTCTTCCTCCGCGAACACGGGCGACGTGTTGGTGTCGTCAAGTACGTTCTGCACCCAGATAAGCTTCATCGTGTTGAGGTCCCAGCAGAACAGCTTGCCGCCGTTGTCGGCCACGTAGAGGAAGTTCTTCCAGGCGACGGCCGAGTCTTCCATGCCCCACCAGCGCGCGCTGGTGGTCGGGAAGCCGACGTCTTTATAGGTCGGATTGGTGTAGTTGATCCTGACGGGGGCGTCGGGGGCCATCGACAGGGTGCCGGCCTCCTTGTCGAACTTCGTGTTCAGCTTGATGGTGTAGAGGACGCCGTTCTCGCCCGGCTCGATGATGGTGTCCGAGCCCGCGTCGAACAGCGCGCTCGAGTCGTAGGCGTGAAAGCCGCGGTACGAATTGGCGTCCGGCTTGGCTCCGAACGTGTAGAGCTGCTTCTGGTCGATAAGGCTGTAGAGCCTCGCTCGGACCGATTGCTTGCCCGGGGAGTTGTCGCCGTGGCCGACGAACAGGATCGGGGTGCCGTCGGGATAGAGGCTCCCCGTACCTTTGAAGGGGCCCCCGCCCGATTTGATGACCGGACGAGTGTAGGTCCCGTCCTTGAGGTCGAGGAAGTAGATGTTGCCGTCCAGGCAGGGATAGATGATCTCCGTGAGATCGGGGTCGGCCTTCTTTGCTTCCTTGATGTTCATGATCTGCTTTATGTCTTCCGGCCACTTGACGATGAGCGGTTGACCGGTCCACCCGCTCCCGGTCCAGGACCCGCCGCCCGTCTTCGCCACCGACCCGGTAGGCACGCTCCAGAGCACCTGCAGCTTGCCGGTCTTCACATCGGCGGTACCGTAGCTGGCGCCTTCGCGGTAGTTGTTGCCTCTGAAGGTGATGATGCCCTCGAGGGCGGTGTATTCCTTGCCGGGTCCGAAATCGATGGGGTCCGGCCGGTCGTAGGACGAGACGCGCTTGGCGCCGTCGTAGAGATGGGTCGTGATGTCGAAGTCGCTCGGCTTGGTGCCGTCCACCGGGGCGACCTCCATGGCGACCCCGGCAGTCGTCGACGTCGTCCCCTCTGAGTCGGTGCTCGTGGACCCGGAGGTGGAATCGGAGCCCGAGCTACCGGTGGTCTGCGAGCCCGAGGAGGAAGTGTTGCTCCCGCTCGTGGTGGGGCTCGAGGAGTCGCCGCTGTAGAGGAACACGACTGCCGCGATGATGAGGGCGATCACCGCGAGAACGGCGATTCCGAAGACTATTCGGCGGCGACCGGCGTTCTTCCGTCTGCGCCGGGGAGACGAATAGATTGAGCGTTGATATGGATCTATGATGTGAGGCCCGCCCTCTCCGGCGTAAGGCTGCTCGGGGCAGCCGCGTTTCGGCATTTTACCAGTATTGGCCCCTCGTCAGGTCAATCGAGCCCCGCCTGCTGGGTCAGGGAAGGATGCCTATCGGGATGTCGGGATAGCGCTGTTTCAGGCCGGCGACGAAGTCGCTCTGCTCCGTCTGTTCCATGCTCTCCATCTGTTGTACCGCCCATACCCCGTCGATTTGCCGCAGCAAGACGCGCTCCTCGCGGCTCTCGGACATGCGCCCCGCCTGGTAGCGCATCGCCCGCAGCTCGGTGTATGCCCAGCCTTGAGCCCCGTTCAGCAAGAAGACGTTGAACCGGTAGCCCGGGTTGCCGAGCGCAGCGCGCACTCCATCCATGCCCAGCCATCCTGCATCTGGAGCCAGTAGAGGACGTAGACGTTGTCCCACCCGAGGGCCCGGTAGATGGGGATGTTGGGGGAGTCGGGCTGCGGCATGGTGATGTCGGTGACGCCGTCAGCGTCACGATCGCGGCGGTCGGCCGGCCGCCGCTCAGGTCATTCCCCGGGCGAGGGGCCAGCTTCGGCCTCGCTCAACTCAACCGGGTGCTACCGCGGGGGCCGTAACATCATCGACAGCCGCACCGTCGCGAGCAGACCGACGATCACCGCTATGGCGATCACCGGACCCGCGGACCGTTCGACGAGCATCGCCGTGAACAGGGCCGAGAACAACGGAGCCTTCATCGTAGCCACCATGGCCCCGGCCATCGTGGCGGCCACCGCCACCGCCATCGGGATGCCGGGGAAGATCAGGTGGGTGGCCAACCCCAGGGCCACGCCGGCGAACATCGTCGGGAAGATGTAGCCGCCCTTCCACCCCGTGGTCAGGAGGAGGCTCGTCACCACCAGCTTCAACACCGCGAGCACGATCAGCGTGACCACGCCGATGGTGGCCGCGTCGGTGATCAACGTGCCGGTCTGCTCCTCGCCGGAGAACAGTACCAGCGGGAAGAACGCTCCGGCGATTCCCAGGGCAAGCCCGCCGAGCAGGCCACGCAGGATCAAGTGCTTGCGCATGGGCTCCATGAGCTTGCGCAGCACCCGGAACAGCAGGATGAAGGCCGCTCCCGCCGCTGCACCCATCAAGCCGAGCGGGACAGCGAGCAGCAGATCGGTCAGATGGGGCGTGTAGTCTGGGAAGACGTAGAGACTGCCGAAGAACGCGCCGGAGAGGAGCACGAACGTCGTCGTCGAGACCGCCGCCGCCACCAGACTCGGGAACAGCACCCAGGGGAAAGAGATGGCCGCTCGCGCCGACTCCAACCCGAGAAGAGCCCCGCTGAAGGGCGAAGTGACGAAGGCCCCGAGCATCCCTCCGATGCCCGCGAAGCCCAGCGAGCGGGTGCTCCTCTCGTCCATCTTTAGCCGGTCCGCGGTCCAGGTGGCCACACTGCCGCAGGCGTCGGCCATCGGTGCTTCGGGACCGAGGCTGCCGCCGGCAGCGAGGGACACGAACGCGGTGACCACCATGCCGGGCGCTTGGCGGTACTTGAAACGGCCGGTGCGGCCGAAATCCTGCATCAGTTCCGCGAAGATGCCGCTGTGGTCGCCGAACATCTTCACCAGCACGCCGACTATGATGCCTGCCACCGCGCAGATCAGGACGGTGAAGATCGGCCGCCAGACATCACTGCCATCCTCCGCGGAAGCCCAGATCAGGTGGGCGGCCTCCTGCACCACCCACATGAAGGCGAACGTGATGACCGCGCCCACGAAGCCGACGAGGCCGGCGAGCAGCAGCAGCCTGAGGTAGGGGCGGGGTTGGATGCGTTCGGTGGCCATTGGTGACTCAATTCGGCGGAACGCGGATGGGACCTGCCGCCGAGTGGCACAAACCCGCCCGGGCGCGGCCTGGCTGAAGGTGAGATCAGGCGGAGGGGAAGGGATTCGAACCCTTGAGACCTTGCGGCCTGCCGGTTTTCAAGACCGGTGCGATCAACCAGACTCCGCCACCCCTCCGGGGCGCAGCGGCGGCGCGTCCACGCGCCGCCGCTGGAGTATAGCTTCTAGTTAACCGGTGATGCTGGCCGTACCCAGCGCCGCAACGAGCACGCCGATGATGATGGCCAGGACTACGCCCGCGACGCCGATGCCGAAGGTGATCCAGGTCCACATCTTGGCCTTGCGCGAAGCCTCCTGCGCGCCCGGCACGTCGCCCAGGGCAAGCCGGTTCCCCACCTTGCTGGCGTAGACCACCGCCACTATCCCCGTGGGCCAGAAGCAGAGGATCAGGGTGACGATGGCCCAGCCCATGTAGCTGGGGATGTTCGGGATGGTCCCGTAGCCATAGCCCGGCTGTTGGCCGGCGGTGCGGATACCCCGCGGGCTGATAGGCCGGGGCGCGGCCGCGTGGTCTGGTAGGGAGACTGGTACTGTTGCTGGTAAGGGGGAGGGTAGGCGGAGGCCGGTGCCGGCTGGTCCGCCCTTGGCGGCTGCCGCGTGACCCGGCCGGGATTCCGCCACTGTCTGCGGTGCTCCTCAGATTGAAGCCGCAGCTTCGTGCAGAAGCTGGTCGAGTCGTCGTTGACGCTACCGCATTGTGGGCAGTACATTCCGGCCTCTCTTCTCGTGCTTCTTGTCCCAGAGTGCTAGGTTTATCACAAAGCGGCAGGGAGGTGGGCGTGTCCGGAGAGATGAGCGAGCGTATCGAACGGCTTGTGGCCGACGACCGGCTTATCACGCTGTTCGGGATAGAGGTCGAGGAAGCGTCGGAAAGCCTCGCCAGGGTATCCGCGGTGGTGAAGGAGGACTTCCTCCAGGTGCACGGCCTTGCCCACGGCGCATTCGTCTTCGCGCTGATCGATATCGCCTTCGCTTTGAACGTGAACGCCAGGCTTGACGCGGTCGCAGTGCAATGGAGCATCAGCCAGTTCCGGTCGGGCACTTTGGGGGAGAAGCTCACGGCCGAATGCCGGCTGCTGCACGGCGGACGCCGGCTTATGGTCGTCGATCTCGTGGTGACCGGGGCGGAAGGAAGGGTGATCGCCAAGGGACAGGCTTCGGCCATCCCGGTCGGCGAGCCGGCCCCGGCGGAGAAACGCTGCTAAGAGGCCTCTAGCTGCCGGCGCCCGTGTGGTTGCCCGGAACGCCCGGTAGCATCCCCGGGGCCTGCCGGATCATGCGCACCTTCTCGGAGGCCAACCGGGGTGACAGGCCCACCGCGTAGATCTCGGGGTTCCGCAGCCTGCGGATCTCTTCAGACAGCGACGCCACCTGTTCTTGGGCGCGGGCCCGGATGTCGGTGAGCGCGGGCCGTTGCCCGACACGCTCCCCGTCCAGCATCACGGGTACGAGCATGTCCTCGCAGCGGGAGGCGTCCCAGACTGCGCGCAGGAAGGAGAGGTCCTGTCGCTCGGCGAAGGGGACCGGCGCCGCCGGCTGTCCCGGGTCGATGGAGTCCGAAGGCTCGGTGTCCAGGCGGATGAGATCGGCCAGGGGATGTCCCGCCTCGTCGTAGTAGCGTACCAGCCGCTTGCGGCCCGGGTCGGTCATCTTGGCGGGATTCGAGGAGAGCTTGATGCGCGGCACCCACGTCCCGCCTTCCTCCCGCATGGCCACCAGTTTGTACACCCCGCTCAACGCCGGATGTCCCGACGACGTGATCAGATGCGTCCCCACGCCCCAGGAGTTGATGCGTGCCCCCTGCCGCTTGAGGTCGGCTATGAGGTCCTCGTCGAGCTCGTTCGACGCCACTATCAGCGGGTCGGGGAACCCTGCCTCGGTGAACATGCGGTAGGCGGCCTTGCTCAGCCGGGCGAGGTCCCCGGAGTCGAGCCGGACCGCGGCGCGCACCGGCCGCCCGGCGGCGCGCAGCTCCTTGAACAACGCGACCGCGTTCGGCAAACCGGAAGTCAGGGTCTCGTACGTATCCACGAGCAGGATGGGATCGGGGTTGCAGGCGGCGTATGCCCGGAAGGCCTCCAGTTCGCTGTCGAAGCTCATCACCCAGGAATGAGCGTGGGTGCCCTTGACCGGTATGCCGAACACCTTGCCCGCGAGCACGTTGGACGTGCTGTCCGCCCCGCCGATAAAGGCCGCGCGGCTGCCGCTCAGGCCGCCGTCCGGGCCTTGCGCCCGGCGCAGGCCGAACTCGACGAGATCGTCGGTACCGCAAGCGAGGCGGATCCTCGCCGCTTTGGTGGCGATGAGGGTCTGGAAGTTCAACGTGTTGAGCACGACGGTCTCGAGCAGCTGGGCCTCGATAAGGGGGCCCTCGACCTGCAGGACAGGCTCGTGGGGGAAGACGACGGTGCCTTCGGGGACCGCGTAGATGCTGCAGCGCTGGTGGAACGACTTGAGATAGTCGAGGAACGCGCTGTCGAAAGCGCCCAGACTGGAGAGATAGGCCAGGTCCTGGTCTGTGAAGCGCAGATTCTGGACCTGATCGAGCAGTTGCTCCAAGCCCGCGGTGATGGCGAACCCGTTGTGCGGCGGCAGGTCGCGGAACGTGTAGTTGAAGCAGGCCCGCAGATCCTGGCGGCCGGTCTTCCAGTAGCCGCCCATCATCGTGAGCTGGTAATAGTCGGTCAGGAGGGCCAGGTCCTCCCGGCGGGCCCAGCGTTGCGAGACGTCGCCCTCGCGGCGGCCTCCCTCGGTCGCGTCGGAGCTCCCGCCCTCGCCGTCAGTCGTCATGGTGCACCGGGTCGCCGTGCTCGTCATAGGCCGCCGGAGGCCGCTCGCCCGAATCCTCGATCTGGTCCGCATGGATACGGATGACGCCGGCCGCATCGAGGTCGGCGAAGGCGGAGGCGGTCGTATCCGGTGCGACGCCTCGGACGGCGTCCTCGATCACCAGTACGGTGAACCCGGCCGCCCGGGCGTCGAGTGCCGTCTGCCTGACACAATAGTCCGCCGCCAGTCCGGCGACGAAGACCCGCTCCACCTTCCGGAGGCGCAGGAACTCCGCCAGATCGAGCCGCTTCACCTGGAAGGCGCTGTAGGCCTCGTGGTCCGGATCGTCTCCCTTGCTCACGAGGATGGCGTTCATCGGCATCTCCAGCCCGTCGCACCACGCCGCTCCCGCCGTGCCCTGGATGGCATGGGGCGGCCAGGAGCCGTCGCGGAACTGAGGTTGCTCGGAGAAGCTGACGTGGTGGGTGGGATGCCAGTCCCTCGTGTAGACCCAGCGGCCGAAGAGCGGGAGCAGCCGGTTGATCGTGGGGATGACTTCGTCGCCGCCGGGCACCGGCAGCGATCCGCCGGGGCAGAAGTCCCGCTGCACGTCGACCACCACGAAGACGTCGTGGGCCCCAGTTCGCACGGTCCCGGCACCGGGCCGGCCGGCCCCATAGTCGCCGCCTATCGCGCTCATCCGCCGAGCACCTCCTTGCCGGCAGGCAGGAAGGGTCTAAGCACGGCAGGCGCCTCGATCTTCCCCTCCTCGGTCTGGTAGTTCTCCATGATGGCGATCATGGTCCGACCCACGGCCACCACCGTGCCGTTGAGCGTGTGCAGCAGATACGGCCCGCCCCGCTCGCCCTTGGCGCGGACCTTCAGCCGCCGTGCCTGGTAGTCGGTGCAGTTGGAGCAGGAGGTGACCTCCCGGTATCGCTCCTGGGTGGGCAGCCACGCTTCCAGGTCGTACTTCTTGGCGGCCGGCGCGCCGAGGTCGCCCGCGGCGATGTTGACCGCCCGGTAGGGGAGGCCCAGTTCCTGCAGGATCTCCTCCTCCACCGAGCGCATGAAGTCGTGTTCCTCCGGAGACCTGTCCGGAGTGCAGAAGCTGAACATCTCCACTTTGTCGAACTGGTGGACGCGGAAGATACCCCGGGTGTCCTTGCCTGCCGCCCCGGCCTCTCTGCGGAAGCAACTGGAATAGCCGACGTAGCGGACCGGCAGCTCGGCTTCGTCCAGGATCTCGTCCATGTGCAGAGCCGCGAGCGGCACCTCCGAGGTTCCCACCAGGTTCAGGCCATCCGCCTCGATCCGGTAGACCTGCTGCATGTCGGTGGGGAAGAAGCCGGTGCCGTACATGGCCTCGTCGCGCACGAGCACCGGCACGATCACCGGGCGAAAGCCCTTGCCGGCCAGCTTCTGCAGCGCGTACTGCACCAGGGCGAACTGGAGAAACACCAGGTCGCCCTTGAGATAGGCGAACCGGCTGCCGGAGGTGCGGGCGCCCCGTTCCATGTCGATCATGTCGGACTGGGCGGCCAGGTCCAGGTGGTCCTTCGGTGAGAACGAGAAGGCGCGGGGCTCCCCCCACGTGTGCATGACGACGGAGTCTTCCTCGCCTCCGGCCGGCGCCGACGGCTCGGGCAGGTTGGGGACCTGCAGGAGTTCGGCCTCGAGCGCCGCTTCGGTGTCCTTGAGCCGGACTTCCAGTTCCTTGATCTCCTCGCCGACCGCGCGCATCGCGTCGATCTTGGCGGAGGCGTCCTCCTTGTTGCGCTTGGCCTGCGCTATCTCCTCGCTCACGATGTTGCGGAGGCCCCGCTTCTCCTCGACAGCCGTCAGCACCTCCCGCCGCGTGCGGTCGAGCTCGAGCAGCGTATCGAGGGCGGCTTCCGCATGCGGTCCGCGGCGGCGGAGGGCGGCGCGCACCATGTCGGGCTCGTTCCGGATAAGTCTGATATCGAGCACCGGCACTCTCCTCGGATATGGGGACTTCTAGGGCCGCGAAGCGGACGCTGGGAGGCCGCTGGAAGACGAAACCTCGGCCGCCGGATCGCGCTGGGCGGCGCCATGCGTTGTCATTTCCCAGCAGCCTTGAGCGGCCTACCCACAGGATAGCTGCCCAGAACCGTGAGCCGGGGCAGTTTGCAGTACAGACAGCGAAGGGCGTCGGCCACAGGGCCGTCGTCCACCTTGCCCTCCATATCGACGAGGAAGATGTAATCACCCAGCCGCCTTTTGGACGGCCTGGACTCGATCTTGGTCAGGTTGACGCGCCGGAAGGCGAACTCCTGAAGGATAAGGAGCAGGGCGCCGGGCTGGTCCTTGGCGATCTCGCAGACGACCGACGTCTTGTACGGTTCGAACCAGTCCTGCCGCTCCCGCTGGCGGGCCAGGAAGACAAAACGCGTCTCGTTGTCTTTGTGGTCCTCGATGTCCGGCGAAAGCACCACGCATCCGTAGGTCGTTCCCGCCAGCTGGTTGCCGATCGCCGCCCACGGCTGATCGCTCTTGGCGACACTCTCCACTGCGTTCGCGGTGGAGTTGGCCGCTTCTATCTCCCGCCCCGGCAGGTTCTTGCGCAGCCAGCTGCGGCACTGCGCGTTCGCATGCGGGTGTGAGACGACTTTGGTTATCTCATCCAGCGCCACCCCCGGCCTTGAGAGGAGCTGGTGGCGCACCGGGATCCTGACTTCTCGCACTATCTGGAGGTTGTCGATCTCGTGCGTGAGGATGTCCACCGTAGCCGAGACGGAGCCTTCGATGGAGTTCTCGATGGGGACTATCGAGCAGTCGACCTCGCCTGTAGAGACGGCCTCGATCGTGTCCTGCATGGAAAGGAACGGCAAGAAGCGCCGGGCTCGCCCCTCAGGCGCCTCTTCGTCGATCGTCGCTCGCAGAGCCACCTCGGTGAATGTTCCCGGCGGCCCGAGAAAACCGATCGTTCTCGCGGCCACCGGCAGAGGCTCGCTCAACGACGAGACCGGCCAGAGGGTCACCTCCTGGCTGCCTCCGTCACAGGCCATCGATACCGCCGTCCCCGTCGCCGTTCGATTCTCCGGGCTCCAGGCCCACTCCGCCCGCTCCAGTCTTGCGCTGGCGGACATACTCCGCCGCCAGTGTATCGGCGTCGGGCGATGGGGTGGCTGGATCCGCCCAGCCGGTGGCCGACGGAGTCACCATCTCCACGACCGGGGGCAACCCCTGCCGCTTGCGCCGGCGGTTCTCACGGGCCACTTCCCGGTCGGACAGAGGGCGCCGCCCGGGCAGGCCGGCCGAGAGGAGGGCAGCCGTTGCGGCATCGACCTCAAGGGCAGGCCGCGTAGCCGTCGCCGGACGCCGCTGCCCGAGGACGGATCGTGAAAGGTCCGGCGCCTCGCGCCTGTTCGACCGCCTCCGTCTCCTCCGGCGCCAGAGGGATGTCCGCCGCACCGTCTTTGAGCAACTTCACGTACATGCGCGCGAAGTCGCGGCTCACCACGGTGGTGATGACCACGCCGTTGCCAAGGCTGTTCAGAAATGCCACGGCCGAGCTCTGCCTGCCTCCCAGGTCCTGGTACGCGTCGAACCGCACGACGCCGATGCGGGAGAGAGAGCCGTCGATGCGGACGTCGTGGTCGCGGGCCACTAGAGTGAGGTCTTCGAGCGCGACGCGCACGTTGGCCAGCTTGTCGTCGATCGCCGCCACGTGCTCGACGATGTCGACATTGCCTCGCGACCCCATGATGACGTACTGGTTCCGGTGGTAGCGCTGGAGGCGCCGGAAGACCAGGAACAAGCCGACGCCGGCCGCGATGGCCACGCGCCAGCGCCAGTACCGCAAGGACTTCGAATCCTTGTACGAGACTCAAAGCGTACCCCTAGAGTTTGAAGATGACGTTGGCTTCGATCGAGTTGTTGTCTTTGAACTTTTCGCCGGTGACCGGTCCTGCCTCTACCGTCAGCGTAGCCACTTCACCGTAGGGCGTAGGGTTGAAACCCTCCACCGTCGCTGTCACCTCGGTCCCAGGCTTCAATTCGGGGATGGTCACCGTTATCTTCTGCGGTTCTCCATTTTGCGTTGCCAGAGTGACCACCACCGGGACATCCTTCTCGGCCATGTTTCCCTGGTTTTCAACGGTCACCAGGAAGGTGAGCGCGTCGCTGGCCGTCAGGTTGTAGGTCTGGCCGTTCTTGATCTCCTGCTCGTCGGGCTGCTCCACGACCTTGGAGATGGCCACGCCGTGCACTGCCTGGAGATTCCCGGTGCTCTTGAGTTGCGCGATTATCTCTTGCGCCTGCGAGCGGGACGCCAGATCGGGGTCGCTCAGGAATTCGCGAACTGGGAACGGTCACGCCGGTGAGGTTCTTCTCCTTGACGATCTCCGTCGCCTTGGAGACGAAGACCTCCTTGTAGAGAAAATCGGAGTTGGTCAGGTAGTACAAGGCTCTCGAGATCTGCTCCGCGGCCACGGCGGTGTCCTGCACCTGGAGGGCGTTCATGAGAGAGGGCTCGAGATCGGCCAAGCCGGTGTGCCGGAACGTCATGGCCAGAACGAAGAACTGGTGGACGTTCTGGTCGAGGAGTTCTTTGGGAACTTCCAGCGCCTTGGCCTGAGTCTCCAAGTCCGCCGACTTGGCCACGAACTGGTCGAGCTTGGTCTGGATTTCCTTGCGGCTGGTGTCGCCGGGGTTCGTCAGCAGCTTGGTGAGCTCGCCGCCGATCGAGTCGGACTGCTCCAGCAGATCGGCGACCGAGGTCATGTACCGCTGGTAGTCGGCCGCGTCGCCCGTCTGCCTGGCGCTGGTCACGGCGACGACGATCACCACTACCACTATGATCACCGCGGCCAAGACGACGAGCAGCCGGAGCAGCGGCTTGGGCAGGACTTTCCCCTGCCGCCGTCTTCCGCTCTCCCTGGGTAACGTCCTCGAAGGCGTCGCCGTTATTTACATCAGCCATATGCGGGCGCCAAAATGCCAAGAATGATGGTGGGCGAGGGGGGACTTGAACCCCCATGAGCGTAAGCTCACTAGACCCTGAACCTAGCGCGTCTGCCAATTCCGCCACTCGCCCGGAGCCCGCCGAGTATAACATGGCCTTCGCGGCGCCTGTTTTGACCAGCAAGTAGGCCCAGGCGCCATGCGTCTCCGCCCCGGCTGCGTTTCACGACTCCTCCTCCGGAGACGCATGGCGCCTGGGCTCACCTCCCCCTCACATCCGCCCCGCAAGGGCTTCAAATACGGGTCGGCTAGGCGACGCCCACCTCTTTGCGCAGGACACTCTTCAGGCGACCGGGTGCTTCGCCGACCTCGTTGCCTGGGCTCATCTTTCCTCCGACCCGAGGTCCCAGGCGGACTCGCCGCGCCGAGTTGAGCCTGTCCCCGCACAGAACGGTGGTGTCCGGCACTGCGGTGTGGGTGCGCCTCAGCAGAAGACAAGAAGTGAGGGGGGCCAGCCCGTGGGCGAGGCCCGTCCCTGATGGTCCCCTGCCCGGCGGCACGTGTCTCCGGGGGAGGAGTCGTGAAACGCAGCCGGAGCGGAGATGCGTGCCGCCGGGCAGGCAAGCAGGAGGGGAGAGGCCTAGCGGGGGCGGGCGATATACTGGCCGCATGGTCGACCCAACCCTTCTTTACGATCGCTACCGGATCGTCCGCAAGCTGGGCAGCGGGGCGTTCGCCACCGTCTATCTCGCCGACGACGAAGTCATGGGTAGGCCGGTGGCCATCAAGATCGTCACCCGTTCGGCCGACGTCGAGGGCCGGGTGGTCCGTGAGGCCCAGGCGGCGGCCAAACTCAGCCACCACCACATCCTCACGGTCTACGAGATCCTCGAAGAGCCCGACCAGACCCTGCTCGTGACCGAGTACATCCAGGGAAGGACTCTGCGCGAGCACTATCAGGACCGGGGGCTGAGCGACAGCGATATCCTCGAAGCGGGCGTCCAGCTCTGCCGCGCTCTCGAGCATGCCCACAAACGAGGCGTGGTCCACCGGGACATCAAGCCCGAGAACATCATGCTCGTCGACGGCGATTCGATCGACGTCAGGCTGATGGACTTCGGCGTGGCTCTGCTCGAGGACCGGGCTTCGATCACGCTCGACGGCGACCTGGTGGGGACGCTCGCGTACATGTCGCCGGAACAGGGGGTAGGAAAAGCTGTGGATTCCCGCAGCGACGTGTACTCCCTGGCCCTGACCCTCTACGAGGGGTTCACAGGGAAGAGTCCATTCCAGGGGAAGAAGCTTCAGGAACTGCTGCACGACGTATCGCGGCCGGACATCCCCCCGCTCTCGGCGGGCCGCTCGGACCTGCCTCCAGCCCTCAGCGACGCTCTGGCGGGAGCGATGGTCCTGGACCGGTACTCGCGCCCGGACGCCGCTACGCTCGGGCGGCAGCTGGCGCAGGCCGCCAAGGTCATGCCCGAACCCTCCGCCTACGAGACTCTGGCCACCCGGGTCCGCCGGCGGTTCGCCGGTCCCCGTGCCGACCAGGAGCGCCTCTCGTATTTGGGAAGCCATGTTGCCGCCGGAGGTTTCGCGCTCTGCTCGCTCATCTATCTGCTGCCCCGAGCTCCTTTCTACCCAGAGGTAGCGATCCTGCCGCTCGTGGCCGTGCCTGCCTTTCTCGCTCTCCTCTGGCCGTTCGCAGGCGGCGTGCTGGCGCTGGCCGTCCTGGCTCCCCCGATATTCGCCTACGGAGCGGGGTGGGGCGTCGTCTACGCGGTGCCGGCCATCCTGGTCATGGCCCTGCTCCGGTGGAGGAGGCGCGAATGGGCCGCCCTGCTGCCGGGAGCCGTGCCGCTCGCGGTGACTGTCTGGGTGGGTTTGGCGCTGCTGCCACTGGCCGGGTTTCTCCTCCGACGTTGGGGACCCCTCGCCGGCTTCTTCAGCGGCTTGGTGTTGGCCATCACTGCCGGCCTGGTGGGGTGGAGCATGCTGCCCTACACCTTCACCCCGGGCCCCGGGCCGGTGCTGCAGAACGCCGCGCACGCCTCTTCGCCCTGGACGGTGCTCACAGAGATCGCGCGGTTCCTCGATTCCCGGCCCGAGATGAGCCTGCAGATCTTGCTCTTCGCCCTCTTCTCGCTCCCTCTGTACCTCGTGCTGGGAGCCTCTCGTGAACGGCGCATGTGGGGCGCGTCCGTCTACTTGATTGCGCTGCTCGCCGGGTTCGTGCTGCTGCCTATCCTCGTCCTCGACGTACCGGTGGATATCGGGCTCTTCCTGGTCGCATACGTGCCGTGCGCTATAATCGCTCTCCTATCTGCCCTTTTCGCCCCGGCCAAGGGTGCGGGGTCCCTCTAGGAGGAATCATTGATGAGGTTCATCCGAAAGGCCGGGGCGCCTGCTGACAAAAGCCCCAAGAGGCTGCACGTCGAACCGGCCGAGTTGGCGCGCAAACTCGTCAAAGAGATGGACGACCACACGGTCCCCCGAGGGGGTCAGGTGTGGGCGCGCAGCCGCTATGTCGTCTACCTGTGCCCCGCGGACTATCAGAACCTGACCCCTCGACGGGCGCAGATCACGGCCGATCTCACCAGCAAGCTGGCCAAGCACGCGCACGACATGGACTATCTCCTACCGGGGGACCTGTCCGTGGAGATGGTGCTCGACCAGGATCTGGAGCTCGGCTACTTCGGCATCCTCGCCCACAAGGCTTCTCCGCGACAGCCCGGGGTGGGGCCGGCGGCCGAGCCGGCCTCGGCGGCGGTATCTGCTCCGGCCGGCGCCCAGGTGGCTGCCGCCCCGGTGGCAGGGGCGGCCGTGGTAGGGGCGGCTGCGGCAGGGGCTGCGGACGTGAAGGACCCGGCGAGCACCGAGGTCCTCGCCGCCAAGCAGGCCGAGGAGTTGGGCTTGGCGCGGGCCGTGATCGTCATCACCTCCGGCGACCGGGTCCGGGAGTTCACCCAGAGCCGAGTGGTGCTCGGCCGCGGCAAGGAGGCCGATCTCCGCATCGACGACCCCAACGTCTCCCGCATGCACGCCGCCATCTACTGGAACAACGGCCGGCTCATGATCGACGACCTGGGATCGACCAATGGGACCGTGGTGAACGGGTATCCGGTCACGAGCACGGTCTTGCGGCCTCGGGACGTGGTGGCGATCGGCGAAAGCCGGATGACGGTGGAGAGCAAGTAGCCCGATGCCTGGGCCCGTGCCCCCTATGAAGTACCAATGCTCCAGATAGTACTGCTCGCTGGGAAGTTCATCTTCCTCATCATCCTGTACCTCTTCCTGTACAGGGTCATCCGCTCGACCGCCCGCGAGTTGCGCGCTGCCGCTCCCGGGCCGGCCAGACAACCCTACCCGGCTCCCCCTATGCCCGCGGCCATGGTGGCCGCCCCCGTGGCCCCGCGAGCGGTCCCCGCCGCGGGGGCCGTCTGGAGCCTGGTGGTGGAGAAGAGCCCAGTGCTCCGGTCCGGGCGAAACATTCACCTTCGCACCCGGCTTCCCGGCGCTGGCCGGCCGCTCCTCCGACATGGACATCCATCTGGACGACACCTTCGTCTCCTCCAAGCACGTCCTGTTCGAAGCCACGGGATCGGGCCTTCTGGCGGAGGATCTCCTCAGCACGAATGGAACCCAAGTGAACGGTACGGACATCTCTCAACCGACACTATTATCCCCGGGCGATCGCGTCGAGGTGGGTGACACCATTTTCAGAGTCGAGGCACGTTGATGGGACTCGCGGCCGGATTCGCGAGCCACCGCGGACTGGTCAGGCAGACCAACGAAGACTCCTTCCTGGTCCGCAAAGGCCTCTACGTCGTCTGCGACGGCATGGGCGGGGCGCGCGGCGGCGAAGTGGCCTCCCAGATGGCGTGCGAGAGGTTGGTGGCTCTCGCTCCCGGTTCCGCGGGTAAGGACGAATTGCGCGACGCCATCGTCGACGCCAACGGCTCCATAGCGGCCCGCAGCGTCGCCGAGCCCAGTCTTCTCGGCATGGGCACCACCCTCACGTCTGCCCTTTTCAATGACGGCACGATGATCCTGGGGCACGTGGGAGATTCGCGGGCCTACCTGCTGCGCGAGGGAACCCTCCGGCAACTAACAGACGACCACTCCTGGGTGGGCGAGATGGTGCGCCGGGGTGAGTTGACCGCCGGCCCAAGCGGCTGTCCATCCTCACCGGAGCGTGATCACCCGGGCCTTGGGGACCGACGGCGATGCCACGCCCGACCTTCTGGAGATCAGTCTGGAGACGGGCGATCGACTTCTGCTCTGCAGCGACGGTCTGAGCGGGATGGTGCCCGACGAGAAGATCGAGGAGGTGCTCCTGCGGTCCGACGGTCCCCAGGCGGTGGCGGACGCCCTCGTACAGGCGGCCTTGGGGGGCGGCGGCGAGGACAACGTCACCGTCGTGGTCGTGGACGTGGTCTCCGACGACCGGCCGGACGCCGCTCCGGACGATATAGCGGACGACGACGCCGTCACTCTCGGGCCGGCAGATCGGGGAGAGGAGAAGGTGTCCTCGGTGCCCGGCTTCATGCGTCCCGCATTGGGTATGGGCGCCCGGTTGGGGCGGCGCCCTCCGATCTGGGCCCGCCCGGCGCCGGACCCGGCCTCGGCGGCTCAAGACGCAGGCGGACAAGTCCGCGGGTCGCGCCGTAGGTGGATCGTCACCGCGGCCGTCGTCGTGGTGGTGCTTGCGCTGGTCATCGCCGCTTTTGCGGTGTTCAACTCGAACGTGTACTACGTGGGCAACGCGGACGGCATGGTAGCTCTCTACCAGGGCCTACCCACGGCCCTGCTGGGGATACATCTTTCGTCGGTCGTCGAGCAGGGCACGGTCAGCTACGATTCGCTTGCCGCGTACCAGCGTGAGAGGGTGGATGCGCACGACCTAGTCGGAAAGGAAGAGGGTCAGACCTTCTTGCGGGGGCTGGCTGCGCTACAGTGAGCGTCCGTAACCGCGAGCTAGTCTTTCTCCTTCCGGCGCTTATCCTGACCACTCTAGGTTTCGCCCTCGTCTACACGGTCAAGTCGGAGACCCTCACCTGGTCGTCACTGACGTATGGCTTTCTGTTCCTCGCCCTTTTCGCCATCGCCCACATCGGCCGCAGGGTGCTCGCTCCTCTGGCCGATCCGTACCTGTTGCCGGTGACCGCGCTTCTCTCGACCCTCGGCCTGCTACTGCTCTACCGCATCGACGAGGACCTTGCCCTGAAGCAGGCGATGTGGCTGGTGGTCGGCCTCGTGGCGTTCTTGCTCGTGCTTGCGGTCGTGCGCGACCTCAAGCCACTTGCTCGGCACAAGTACTGGCTCGGGATCGCCGGTCTCGCGCTCCTGCTCGTCACCGCCGGAGTGGGCCAGGAGATAAACGGCTCCCGTTTGTGGCTCGCCTTCGGCCCTATCCACTTCCAGCCGGCCGAGTTCGGCAAGGTGCTGCTGATGGCCTTCTTCGCGGCGTACCTCGTCGATGTCCGCGAAGTGCTCACCGTGAGCACCCGCCGGGTCCTGGGCGTCCCGTTCCCCCCCTTTCGCTACCTCGCACCGCTCCTCACCGTCTGGGGATTCTCGATATTGCTCATGATCTTCATGAAGGATCTCGGTACCAGCCTGCTCTTCTTCGGGGCCCTACTCGCGCTGATCTATGTGGCTACAGGCCGGGTCTTGTACGTGGTCGTGGGAGTGGTCTTGTTCCTGATCGGGGCGACGGCGCTGTACTTCGTCTTCGCGCACGTGCAGACCCGCGTCGACATCTGGCTCGATCCCTGGGCCGACCCGAGCGGTAAGGGATACCAGATCGTCCAGTCCTTGTTCTCGCTTGCCTCCGGCGGGCTCTTTGGACGGGGGCTGGGACAGGGGTATCTCATCCTGCAATCGGGCAACCCCATCATCCCCCACCTGGAATCCGACTTCATCTTCTCCGCCATAGGGGAGGAACTCGGGCTCGTTGGGGGCACCGGGATCATCCTCCTCTACCTCATCTTCACGTATCGCGGGCTTCGTGTCGCTATGCGGAGCCGTGACGACTTCTCCCGGTTGCTGGCCACCGGTCTCACCAGCATCTTCGCCCTGCAGGCCTTCATCATCATCGGCGGGGTGATCAAGCTCATCCCGCTTACCGGCATCACCCTGCCCTTCGTGAGCTACGGCGGCAGCTCGGTGGTGGCCAACTTCGTCCTGCTGGCCTTGCTGCTTCGGGCGAGTGACAAAGCGGCGCGCAGTGGATAAGTCCATCCGCAGACTCTTCTACTTCTTCGTGGTTCTGTTCGTGGGCCTGATCCTGATGCTCACCTACGTCCAGGTATGGGCGGCGCCGAGCCTGAAGGTGAACGCGGCCAACACCCGGGCGGTCGAGGACGAGATGAAGATCGAGCGCGGCCTCATCCTCTCGGCGGACGGCGAGGAGCTCGCGAACAACCGCCAGGAAGGGCAGTACTACCTCCGCGAGTATCCCCTGGGGAGCCTCACCTCACCCTGGCTCGGCTACAACAGCCTCAAATACGGCCGGGCCGGCGTCGAGCGCGTCTACAACGAGGAGCTCACCGGCCAGACGGGCCTCCTTGGCGTGACCGGCTCCTGGAGCCAGATACTCGGCCAGAACAAGCGCGGGGCCGATCTGAAGCTCACCATACAGATGAAGGTCCAGCGGGCCGCGGCGGCAGGCTCTGGGAGACCGGAAAGGGGCGGTGGTCGCCCTCGATCCGCGGACGGGCGCCATCCTCGCCATGGTGTCCTACCCCGGCTACGATCCGAACAAGATCGATTCGCAGTGGAAGGACATCATCGCCGATCCCGACAAGCCACTCATCAACCGGGCTACCTCCGGCCTCTACCCACCGGGGTCGGTGTTCAAGATGGTCGTGGCCTCGGCCGGCCTGCAGACTGGCACGGTCACGCCCGAGACCGAGTTCGTCGACACCGGATCGGTCACGCTCGGAGGCTATGAGGTCAACAACTTCGGAGACAAGGTCTACGGGAAGCACACGTTCGCCAAGGCATTCGCGAGCAGTATCAATACCACGTTCGCCAAGCTCGGGGTCGACCTGGGCGCGAACACCCTGGCGGCTACGCCGCCGATTTCGGCTTCGGCGAGCGGTTCCCCTGGAGGCTCGGGGGGGCCAAGAGCTTCTTCCCCGATCCGGCCAAGATGGACACGGCTCACGTGGCCCAGGCCTCTATCGGGCAGGGGGCCGTGCTCTCGACTCCGCTCCTCATGGCGCTTGCTGCTTCGGCGGTGGCTAATCGAGGGCAAGATCATGAAGCCGTACATAGTGGACCAGGTGCTGAGCTACAACGGAGCCCTGGTCGACAAGACCTCGCCGGGCGTCTGGCTGAACCCGATCAGCGCCGCGACCGCGGCGACCATGCGGGACCTCATGATAGAGGTGGTGAACAGCGGCACGGGAACCGCCGCCGCGCTGAAGGGCGTCCAGGTTGCAGGCAAGACAGGGACTGCCGAAGTGGTGAACAACACATCGCACGCGTGGTTCGCGGGTTTCGCGCCGGCCGGAGACCCGAAGGTGGCGGTGGTGGTGCTCGTGGAGAATGGTGGGTCGGGCGGCAGTGTAGCGGCGCCGATCGCGAGGCAAGTCATCGCGGCCGCTCTCGGGCTCTGACTCAGAGGGATAGGGTAGTATTTCCCGTGTGCACCGCGTGGAGAATGGCGCCGGAAGGCGCCGGGGGACGGTAGAGTCTTGATAGGACGCGTATTCGACGATCGCTACGAGGTCGTCCGGAAACTGGGCAGCGGCGGCTTTGCCGATGTCTTCCTCGCCAATGACCGGCTGCTCGGCCGGCAGGTCGCTCTCAAGGTTCTTTCGTCCCGCTACGCGCACGACGAGCAGTTTGTGGAGCGTTTCCGCCGGGAAGCGAGCAGCGCGGCCGGCCTCAACCATCCGAATATCGTCCAGATCTACGACCGCGGCGAGGCGGAGGGTACCTACTACATCGCGATGGAGTACCTCGAGGGAAGGTCCCTCAAGGAGATCATCGTCAAGTACGCCCCCTTGAGCCCGGAGCTACTGGTATCGATATCGGTGCAGATCGTCGAGGCGCTTCGCTTCGCCCACCGGCGCGACGTCATCCACCGCGATATCAAGCCGCAGAACATCATCATCGACAACGAGGGCCGGGTGAAGGTCACCGACTTCGGCATCGCCCGGGCCGGCAGCGCCTCGACCATGACCGAAGCCGGGTCGATCCTGGGGACCGCCCACTACTTCTCGCCGGAGCAGGCGCAGGGACAGCCGGTAGAGGCCGCTTCGGACCTGTACTCGTTGGGTGTTGTGATGTTCGAGATGGCCACCGGGGGCCTCCCGTTCGACGGAGAGAACCCGGTAAGCATCGCGATGAAGCACGTGCACGACCTTCCGGCTACGCCTCGAAGCATCAATCCGCTCGTCCCCGAGAACCTCGAGGCCGTCATCCTGCGCGCACTCGGCAAACGCCCCGTCGATCGCTACCTGACGGCGCAGGCGATGCTGGACGATCTGCGGCGGGTCCAGGAGGGCCAGCCGGTGGTAGCGCCGAGCGGCTTCGCGGACGAGGTGACCCGGGTGATGACCACGTCGGCGGTTGCTGCCGCCGCGGGCACGCAGGGTGCGGCCCAGCCGACGCAGGTCCGCCGGCGCCCGCCCGATCTGCCGGCGCCTATCATCGAGCCCGAAGACGAGCCCGGCCGCCCGCGGAGCGTGTGGCCCTGGATACTCGTCATCATCCTCATACTGGCTCTGGCCGGGGGCGCCTACGTGATCCTGTCCAACTGGAGCACCGCCGAGGCCGATCTGGGGACGGTACCGGGTGTCGTCGGGCTGAGCGAGGCCGCCGCCATCGCGAAGATCGAGGCGGCCGGCTTCAAATCCGAGAAAGAGGGTGTGCAACCTTCGGCCGAGGTTGCCGAGGGCGACGTGGCCCGCCAAGACCCGGACCAGGACACCAAGCTGGAAAAGGGCAAGACGATCAGCATCTGGATCTCCTCCGGCGAAGGGAAGGTCGAAGTCCCGAATGTAGTGGGTATGACCGAGGTACAAGCGGCGGAGAAACTCGGCGCCGCCGGGCTCAAAGTGGTTTCCAAGCCTGAGGTCAACCCCGAACAGGCGGTCGGCTCCGTACTTCGGCAAAACCCCGAGGGCGGCAAGAAGGTTGACGCGGGGACGAGCGTGACCATCACTGTGGCGGCGGCGACCAACACGATCAAGGTCCCGCCCCTGAGCGGGATGGCGCAGGCCAACGCCCTCGCGTTGCTGACCAGCATGAATCTGGTGGGGAAGGTGGAAGCGATCGATTCTCAGTTGCCCGGCGGCACCGTGGTAGACCAGGACCCGAAAGCAGGGGTCGAGGTGCAGCCAGGCTCCACTGTGAACGTATACGTGAGCAACGCTCCGCCGGTGACGACCGTGAAGGTCCCGGCGGTGGCCGCGCTCGGGCTGTCCGAAGCGCAGGCGAAGGCCAAGCTCGCGCAATACGGCCTGAAGGCCAGAGTGGTCAACCTGGAGACGCCGGACTTCAAGCCGGGGCTGTGTATCTATCAGGACCCGGCCGCCGGAGTGGAGGTCAAGATCGGTAGCGTAGTGGACATCACCATTGCGCGGGTGCCGGTGACCACGACCACCACGGCGCCGCCGACCACGACGACAACCACGGCGCCGCCGACAACCACGACGCAACCCACCACTCCGCCGCCGCCGACCCCCTGATCCGGCCGGTCGGCTGGACCATGCGGGCCGCTTCGTCATCGGTCGCTCGCGCCGGACTGCTAAAATCGCGGCTTACGAGGCTGCCGAACAACGAAGCCGAGGTCGACCGTGAGTGGTGAGAAACCCACATTCCAGAACGTGCTCCTGGGTCTGCAGGAGTTCTGGGCAAAGCAGGGCTGTATCATCTGGCAGCCGCATCACACCGAGGTGGGTGCGGGCACCTTCAACCCGGCCACGTTCCTCAAGGTGCTGGGCCCCGATCCCTGGAAAGTCGCCTATGTGGAGCCCTCGATCAGGCCCACGGATGGGCGCTATGGGGAGAACCCCTACCGGCTGGGCCACTACTATCAGTACCAGGTGATCCTCAAGCCCTGTCCGGACAACGTCCAGGACCTCTATCTCGCGTCGCTCGCACACCTGGGGATCGACCTGGCCAAGCACGACGTCCGGTTCGTGGAGGACGACTGGGAATCCCCGACTCTGGGCGCATGGGGTCTGGGCTGGGAAGTGTGGATCGACGGCATGGAGTGCACCCAATTCACCTACTTCCAGCAGGTGGGCGGCATCGACCTCGATCCTCCCAGCGTGGAACTGACCTATGGCACCGAGCGGCTGACGATGTACCTGCAGGGCATCGACAACGTGTTCGATCTCGAATGGGTGCCGGGCGTCACTTACGGCGACGTCCACAAGGCAAACGAGGCCCAGTGGTCGGTTTACAACTTCGACTTGGCCGACATCCCGCTGCTGCAGCGGTCGTTCTCCGACTGCGAGCGCGAATGCGAGAGGTGCCTGGACCGCGGGCTGGCCCGGCCGGCCTACGATTTCGTGCTCAAAGCTTCGCACACGTTCAACCTGCTCGACGCACGCGGCGCCATCAGCGTCACCGAGCGCACCGGCTACATCGCCCGCGTCCGCAACTTGGCCCGCAAGGTGGCCGAGGCGTACGTCGACCAGTTCGACGCGGAGCAGCCCGGAGCTGAACCGGCGGTCGCGGCGCCCGTGATCACGGCCGGAGGCGCGGCCGGCGGCCCGGCGGGCGGCGCAGCCAAGGAGTGGATCTCGTCCAAGGACCGGGGCAGCCGCGATCTCCTCGTGGAGATAGGGGTGGAGGAGATGCCGGCATCGGCGTGCCGGGCCGCGATCGACCTCCTGCCCGACCGGGTGGCGGGACTGTTCGCCTCCGAGGGCGTCGCCGTGCCGGCGAAGGATGTGAACGTCATGGTGTCACCCCGCCGGATCGCGGTGCTGCTCAGCGGCGTTCCGGGCGAGCAGGTCCCCCGGGAGATCATCCAGAGGGGCCCGGCCTACGAGGCCGCCTTCGACGCGGACGGCGAGCCGACCAAGGCCTGCGAAGGCTTTGCCCGGGCAAAGGGCGTGTCGCCGGCCGAGCTGGAAGTGCGCGAGGAAGCGGGCAGGAAGTTCGTCTACTACATCACCCGCAGCGAGAGCCGGCCGACCGCCGCCTTGCTCCCCGACATCTGTCTCAAGATCGTCCGCGACATGTACTTCCCCAAGAACATGCGCTGGGGCTATCGCGACGTGCGCTTCTCGCGCCCCATCCGCTGGCTGGCGGCTCTGTGGGGCGATACGGTGATCCCCTTCGGCATAGCCGGGCTCACCTCCGGCCGGACGAGCAAAGGCCACCGTTGGCTGGGGGCGCCGGTGCAGATCGCCAGGCCACGCGACTACGTCGAAGCCATGAGACGGGCCGGGGTCCTGGTCGATCACAGGGAGCGCGAGCGGCTCATCTGGGGTGAGTTGGAACGGGTCGCGGACGAGCAGAGCCTGGAGGTGATCGATCCGGGCGGCAAGCTGGAAGAGGTGCTGTTTCTGGTCGAGAAGCCCACGATCGCGCAAGGACTGTTCGCCCACCACCACCTCGCTCTGCCGTCCGAGGTCCTGGTCACCGCCATGCAGTCGCACCAGAGATACTTCCCGCTGGTCGAAGAGACCGGGGCGCTCTCCAACCGTTTCCTGTACGTGAGCAACGGAGACCCGGCATGGACCAAGCAGATCACCGCCGGGAACGAGCGCGTGCTGCAAGGGAGGATGGAGGACGCGGAATTCTCGTTCGAGAAGGACAGAGTCACCGGCCTGCAGGACATGGCCGCCCAACTCGACAAGATCGTGTTCCACGTCAAGGCCGGGACCATGCGCGACAAGACCGAGCGGCTGGTAGCGCTGGTGCGGCACCTGGGAGAGGTGACGAGAGCTCCCGGCGTGGCCCGGGAGCGCGCGGTCGAAGCGGCGAAGCTGGCCAAGGCCGACCAGGTGTCGGTCATGGTGAGGGAGTTCGCGGACCTCGAGGGGGTCATGGGCGAGAAGTACGCGCTCATGGAAGGCCATCACCCCGAGGTGGCCAAGGCGCTGCGAGAGCAGTTCCTGCCCGACGCGGCGGGCGGCGTGGTGCCCGAGACGCTTCCCGGCGCTCTGCTCGCCACGGCCGAGAAGGTGGACAACATCGTCGCGGCCTTCGCCTGCGGGGAACCGCCCTCGGGGTCCAAGGACCCCTACGGCCTCCGCCGGGCTGCGGCGGGGATGGTGGCCATAGCCGCGAAACACGGCCTGCGCTACGACGTCGAGAAGCTGGTGGAGCAAGCGTACGGCGGCCTGGAGAAGTTCCCGGGACTGGTCGAGCGAGGAGCGGTCGTTCCTGAAGCGACGGCCTTCATCCTCGAGCGGCTGGCGAAGGCGTTGGCCGACGACGGCATCGCTCGCGACACCGTGGACGCGGTACTCCCGACCTCGCGCGACTTCCTCGACCTGCGCGCCCGGGCCGAGGCCCTACAGCGTTTCCGGTCCGGCCCCTCATGGGACGACCTGGTGACCGTGTACAGCCGGCCTGCCAATCTCGCAAAGAAGTTGCCCAGCGGCGCTGCCTCGCAGGTCGCCGGCGAGGCGCTGGGAGGCGTGCTCCCGTCGCTCTTCCAGACTGAAGCCGAGCGGGTCTTGCTGGGTGAGTGGTGGCAGGTGGCCGGTGATGCGGCGATCGCCGCGGAGAAGCGCGACTACGAGAAGGCCCTGGGCGTGCTTGCCGGCCTGCGTCCCGTCGTTGATCGCTACTTCGACGACGTGCTGGTCATGGCCGAGGACGAGGCCGTCCGGCTGAACCGGCTGCGGCAACTGGCCGCGGTGGCCGGGACCGTCAAGATGATCGCCTGGCTGGAGTTCGTGCAGGGCTGACGGCAGAACGCTGAAGTGACGAGGGGGGCGGCGCCCGCCGGGCGCCGCCCCCCTCGCATTCCCGCCTATGAGGCTGCCGAACAACGACGCGTCGTTGCTCGGCAGCCTAGATCATCGGTCGGCTCAGGAAGCCATCTTCTCGTCCGCCTCGTCGCCGGCCTCGTCGGCAAGCTGTGAGGCGTCGGCGCCGCGTTTCTTGCGGCGCTGATACTCGGGATCCGCGTCCAACCAGGCGTGCGCCCAGGGCATCTCGTTCTGCCAGATGGGGTTGAGCTTGTCGCGGACTCCCGCGGCGTACTCGTGCAGGCCGGGCTGAAGGTCGGTGAGCAGCGACTCGGCGCCCTCGTGCGTGGGGTAGGCGTTGTTGCGTTCTACCGCCCGTTTCATGACCGCCGGATGGTCGATGATGGGGCAGGGCCGCAGCAGGTTCTTGCCGAAGGGCTGCATGCGCCGGAGATCTTTGAAGAAGTCCGAGCAGAGGCAATCCAGGAGCGGAGTGTCCTTGACGTTGTCGGTGGCGAAGTGAGCGAAGATGCAGGGCTCGACGTCGCCTTTGTTGTTGATGTGGATGTACTTGCGTCCGCCGGACAGGCAACCGCCGGTGAGGGTGCCGTCACCCCAGAAGTCGGCGACCAGGATCGGCCGCGTGTTCCGGATATGCATGACGCCGCGCCGCAGTTGATCCCGCTGGTCGGGATTCGGCATGAGGCTGAGATCGGGATCGCGCCCCACGGGCATGTACGAGAAGTACCAGCCGTAGAAGCAGCCTTTCTCGACCATTAGATCGGCGAACTCATCCGAGGTGATGTCGTCGATGTTGTGACTGGTGGCGGTCGCCGAGAAAGCCACCATGGCGCCACGCTCGCGGAGCCGGTCCATGGCCGCCATTATGCGGTCGTAGGTACCTGCGCCTCTACGGGCGTCGGTGGCCTCCCGGCCGCCTTCGATGCTGATCGTCGGGCAGACGTTGCCGAGTTCGACGATCCGGTCGGCGATGCGGTCGTTGATCATGGTGCCGTTGGTGAAGACCATGAAGACCGACTGGGGATGACGCTCGATGACGTCGAGGAGCGGGCGCCATACGAATGGCTCGCCGCCCAGGATGACGTAGACGCGGGAGCCGATCTCTTCGCCTTGCTCGATGATGTTCTCGACCTCGGCTTCGGTGAGCTCGTCCTCGTCGTCGTACTCGGCCGCATAGCAGCCGACACAGCGTAGGTTGCACCGCATGGAGGGACTGATGAGGATCGCTGTCGGCGAGGAGATACCTCTCTCCTCGAGGAGCGACTCTGTGTACTCCGGATCACGCATGAAGAAATTGGCCATCATCCCGGCGACAAAACGTTTGCGTACATTAGGATGAAGATGACGGATGTTCTTGAAGAACGTGTTGCCTGGATGACCGGGGGCCGTGTACTCCTTGAGCCATTCGGCGATCATTTCCTGCTGCGCCGACTTGGCTGTGCGCTTCACCGCGGTGGTGAGGCCACGCATGGCTAGATCCGAACTGCCGACCACGGTCAGGGCCCCAGAGATAATAGAGGCGGTCCGTTCGTAGTCGCGTCGCTCCCGAGCTTTTGCCGCTGATTGCTCGGGCATCGACAACCTCCCTTCTTGCCTGGACGGTTCTGTGACTCATCCACGATAACACGTGGTAGGTCGGCAAATCGAGCGCTCGGCAGGTACGGAGTCCGCTTCCAAACGTCCGCCTGCTTGGTTAGAATACTTGGTCCTGGAAAAGCGGATGGAAACTGCGGGGGTCTCGGTTTGATTTCGAAGGGAGTAAGGGTCTGATGGGCGCCACGAAGTACGTCTACGATTTCTCGGAGGGCAACGCCTCCATGAAACCGCTCCTGGGCGGCAAGGGGGCCAACCTCGCGGAGATGACCGGACTCGGCATCCCGGTGCCTCCCGGCTTCATCGTCACTACGGCGGCCTGCGTGTACTACTCGGCGAACGGCGCATACCCCGAAGGGCTCGAGGGGGAGATCGGGGAGCACCTCAAGGGTCTGGAAGAGTTGACGGGCAAGACCCTCGGCGACCCCAAGAACCCGCTGCTTCTCTCCATCCGTTCCGGCGCCGTCTTCTCCATGCCGGGCATGATGGACACCGTGCTCAACCTGGGACTCAACGACGACACGGTCGAGGGGCTGGCCCAGGGTACCGGCAACCCGCGGTTCGCCTACGACTCCTATCGGCGGTTCATCTCCATGTTCGGCGACGTCGTCATGGGGGTAGACCCACAGGCCTTCGAAGACGCCTTGACGGGCAAGAAAGAGGAAGTGGGGGCCGCCCTCGACACCGACCTCAGCGCCGAAGACCTGCGCGACCTCACCGTCCGCCTCAAAGCGCTCCTGGCCCAGCATGCCGGCGAGCAGTTCCCGGCCGATCCCATGAAGCAGCTGCACCTGGCCATCCAGGCGGTGTTCAAGAGCTGGGACAACCACCGGGCCAAGGTGTACCGCCGTACCCAGGGCATCCCGGACGATCTGGGGACCGCCGTCAACGTCCAGACCATGGTGTTCGGCAACAAGGGTGAGACGTCGGGCACCGGCGTCGCCTTCACCCGCGACCCCTCCACGGGCGTTAACTTCTTCTACGGCGAGTTCCTCATGAACGCCCAGGGCGAAGACGTGGTCGCCGGCGTCCGCCATCCCCGTCCGCTGGAAGAGCTGCGCGAAGTCATGCCCGATGCTCTCCAGCAGCTCTACGACATCCGCGAGACCCTCGAGAAGCACTACCGCGACATGCAGGACGTGGAGTTCACCATCGAGGACAAGAAGCTCTACATGTTGCAGACGCGCAGCGGCAAGCGCACCGCGCCGGCCGCCCTGCGCATGGCCGCCGAGATGGTGGCCGAGGGCCTCATCAGCAAGGAAGAGGCCCTCATGCGGGTCGATCCCAGCCAGCTCGACCAGTTGCTGCACCCGCGGCTCGATCCAAAGGCGAAGCTGCAGGTCCTCGCGACCGGGCTGGGCGCCTCGCCGGGTGCCGCTGTGGGCCAAGCGGTCTTCGACGCCGATGAGGCCGAAGAGCGGGGGTCCCGGGGCGAGCAGGTCATCCTGGTGCGTTGGGAGACCAACCCCGACGATATCCATGGCCTCATCCAGTCTCAGGGCGTCATCACCAGCCACGGCGGCATGACGTCGCACGCGGCGGTCGTGGCCCGGGGCATGGGCAAGCCCTGCATCGCCGGCGCCCAGGGGCTCAAGATCGACACGGTCGCCAAGCGCTTCAGCGTGGACGACATCGTCGTCAACGACGGCGACTGGATCTCCATGGACGGCGCCACCGGGCGGGTGATCCTCGGCAAGGCCGACCTGGTGCCCGCGGTCACCGACGAGAACGTCAACACCGTCCTCGGCTGGGCCGACGAAGTACGGCGCCTGCGGGTGCGCACCAATGCCGACACTCCTGAGGACGCCCGGGTCGCCCGCGGCTTCGGCGCCGAGGGCATCGGCCTCTGCCGGACCGAGCACATGTTCATGCAGCAAGAGCGGCTGCCCCATGTGCAGAAGATGATCATGGCCGACACAACCGAGGAGCGCGAGAAACACCTCGCGAACCTGCTGCCCTTCCAGCGCGAGGACTTCGTGGGCATCTTCGAGGCCATGTCGGGGCTGCCGGTCACCATCCGCCTGCTCGATCCGCCGCTCCACGAGTTCCTGCCGAACTACACCGACGTCATGCTGGAGTTGCAGCGTCTACAGCTGACCGGCGGCAGCGCCGGCGACATCGCCGAGCAGGAAGTGCTCGCGGCCAAAGTGAAGTCGCTCTCCGAAGCCAACCCCATGCTCGGGACCCGTGGGTGCCGTCTGGGCATCCAGTGGCCCGAGATCTACGCCATGCAGGTGCGGGCCATCATCGAGGCTGCAGCCGATGTGTTCGCCTCGTCTGGCGAGATGCCGCACGTGGAGATCATGATCCCGCTGGTGGGCTTTGAGGAAGAGCTCAAGCTCATGCGCGCTCTCACCGTCGAGACCGCCGATGCCGTGCTGAGAGAGCGCGCCGTCAGAATCGACTACACCGTGGGCACCATGATCGAGGTGCCGCGCGCGGCCCTCACTGCCGACCAGATCGCGCGGCAGGCCGACTTCTTCAGTTTCGGCACCAACGACCTCACTCAGATGACCCTGGGCTTCTCCCGCGACGACGCCGAGGGCAAGTTCCTTACCCACTATCTCAAGACCGACCTGCTCAGGACCAACCCGTTCGAGAAGCTCGACCAGGTCGGCGTGGGCCAGCTCATGGCCATGGCGGTGCAGAAAGGGCGCTCGGTCAAGCCGGAGCTCAAGACGGGCATCTGCGGCGAACACGGGGGCGAGCCGAGCAGCGTCAAGTTCTGCCACCGGACCGGCTTGAACTACGTCAGCTGCAGCCCCTTCCGGGTCCCGTTGGCCCGGCTGGCGGCCGCTCAGGCGGTGCTCGAAGAGAAGTCGGCCGACAAGGTGGGCGACTGATAGCTCCAAGGCGGCGCGGCCGGCGAACGCCGCGGCGAGTGAGCGACGCCCGCCGCTTGACATATGCGTCGACGTCGCGGAGCCTGGACATCTGACGGGACTGCATCTACGGGGCCGGTGACGTTATGCACGAGAAGGCCGGGAGAGTGCGCTTGTCCGCCGACGAACTGGAGGCGGGCCTATCTCGGTGGGCGCAGCGTTCCGCGGATTCTCGCGGCCGCGAGCGCCCCGAAGAGCCCTGCACGCTCCGTACCCCGTACCAGCGCGACCGGGGACGCATCGTGCACTGCAAGTCGTTCCGGCGGCTGGAGCACAAGACCCAGGTGTTCATCGCGCCGGAGGGCGACCACTACCGCACGCGGTTGACCCACACGCTGGAGGTGGCCGGCATCGCCCGCAGCATTGCCCGGGCCCTCCGCCTCAACGAGGACCTCACCGAGGCCATCGCGCTCGGCCACGACCTCGGACATACTCCCTTCGGCCACGCGGGCGAGAAGGTCATGCGTGAGGTGCTGGAGGAACTTGGCGCCGGGGTCTTCAAGCATAACGAGCAGAGCGCCCGGGTGGTCGAAGTGGTGGAGAACGACGGCCGGGGGCTCAACCTCACCTGGGAGGTGCGCGACGGCATCCGTCACCACACCGGCGACCAGAAGCCGGTCACCCTGGAGGGCCAGATCGTGCGTTTTGCCGATCGCATCGCCTACATCAACCACGATATCGACGACGCCGTGCGGGCGGAGCTCATAACGCCGGCCGATCTTCCCCAGGAGCCGCTGAGTCTTCTCGGCGGGACGGGCGGCGACCGAATCGACGTCCTGGTCCACGATCTTGTCGATACGAGCTACGAGACCGGGACCGTCGTCCAGAGCCCGGAGGTCGCGAGGGCGATGAGCGAGTTGAGGGACTTCCTGTTCCAGACCGTCTATCCGCAATCCCTGCAGCGCGCCGGCGAGCGGCGTGTCCGCCACGTCATCACAAACTTGATGCAGTACTTCCTCGAGCACCCTGAGGAGTTGGGGCAGGGGCCGACGGCGACCACCGACCCTAAGGCCTCCCGGCTGGAACTCGTGCAGGCGGTGACCGACTACATCTCGGGGATGACCGATCGGTATGCCATCACCCGCTACCGCGAGCTGTTCGAGCCTCGATCGTGGGCCGCCACATGAGGATAGGCGCTCGGTGAGCCCCTTTATCAAAGACAACAGCGTGCAGGCGGTCCTCGAAGCGGCGAACATCGTCGACGTCGTATCCGGCTATACGAGTCTGCGCAAGCGGGGCGTCACCTATTCCGGGCTCTGCCCCTTCCACCAGGAGAAGACCCCGTCGTTCACGGTGAGCGCCGAAAAGGGACTCTATTACTGCCACGGGTGCGGCGAAGGCGGGGACGTCGTCCGCTTCGTGGAGCGGATGGAAAACCTCTCGTTCGCGGAGGTCATCGAGCAACTGGGCGAGCGGTACGGCGTTCCCGTCGAGTACGAAGAGGGGGCGGGACTCGATCCCGGGCGCAAAGACCGGGACGCCAGGCTCCTCCAATTGCTCGACAAAGCCGCGCTGTTCTACCAGCGCTATCTCTGGGAATCGCAGAGCGGCCAGGCTGCCCGGGAGTATCTCGAAAGGCGCGGTTTGGGCCGGGAGGTCTGCGGAGCCTTCCGTGTGGGGTTGTCGCCCGATGAGTGGAGGGGATTGCACCGGCGGGCGGCGAAGGAGGGGTTCTCCGATCGCGAGCTGGAGGACGCCGGCCTGCTGGTGCGCCAGGCGGCAAAGACGTACGATCGCTTTCGCGGCCGGCTGATGTTCCCGCTGGTGGATCACCGGGGGAGAGTGGTGGGTTTTGGGGGACGGACTCTCAAGGACGAGAACCCGAAGTACCTGAACTCGCCGGAGGGGCCTCTCTATCAGAAGGGGCACCTCTTGTACGGGCTGTTCCAGTCGAGACGAGCGATCGCGGACGCCGACGAGGTAGTGGTGGTGGAGGGCTACACGGATGTTCTGGGACTGGCCCAGGCCGAGGTCAACAACGTGGTCGCCTCCATGGGCACCTCTCTCACCGATGCGCAGATCGGCCTCATGATGCGGTTCACCAGCAACGTCACCTTCATGTTCGACGCGGACCGTGCCGGCACCGACGCCATGCTCCGCTCGGGCGAACTGGCACGCGGCCATTCGCTGCGTCCCCGGGTCGCGGTGCTTCCGGCAGGTAAGGATCCTGCCGACGTAGCGGTACGGGGGGGCCGGGAGGAGGTTTCCCGGGTGATGGGTGGAAAGATGTCGCTGTTGGGGTTCGAGCTTCGCCAGGCGCTGGATCGGGGCGACACCGCGACTGCCGATGGCCGGGTACGCGCGTTCGAGGAGGTTCGCCGCATCATGGACCGAGCGGGCTCTCTCAAGGAACGGGAAGAGGAGATCCCGATCGTCGCCGACCGCCTGAGGCTCTCCTCCGATAGCGTAGCTCTCCTGTTGCGCGGCCCGTCCGGAAGAAGGCAGCCCTCCGCCGCCCGATCCGCGGGCGGGCGGACGACCGGCATGGCCGAGAGGCTCCTGGGCAACGAGGCGGTCATCGAGCGGGAGTTCCTCGTTGCCGCGGCCTGCCACCCCGGCCGCGCCGTCGGCATACTCCAGGCTCTCACGCCGGAGCATTTCTCCGACCCGAGCAATCGTGAGGTCTTCATCGGCCTGCTCGAGGCTTTCGCCGGGTCAGGCGAGAGCGATGACGACCCTGCCGCCCTTGCCGGTCTCAGGGCGAGGGCTCACGGAGATTCCGAGGCGGGCCGGTTCTTCGTACGTCTGGTTATGGAAGCCGATCAGGATAGATACTCGGGCGCGGTCCTCGACGAACTACACCTACGCCTGCAGGAGCAGTACTTCAAACGGAGGATCAACTCTCTCCGCGGCAGCCTGGGCGAGGGGGGAGACGTGACGGAAGATCAGCGCCACCTGTTCCATCTGGAGCAGCTGCTGGCGAGCGTGAAGGCGGGTCTCACCAATCTCGACCCCGAAGAAGGACGGTCCTAGGTGGTCGGAGACGGGGTCAGCGATGAGGTGCTGCAGGATATCCTCGAGCAGGCTCGCGGTCAGGGGTCCCTGTCGCTCGACCAGATGGGCGCGCTCGTGCAGAACGCCGACCTGTCTCCGGAGGATCTCGAGTTCGTCTACTCGCTGCTGGGCGAGATGGGGGTGGAGGTAGGAGAGGTCGAGGAGGAGGATCTCGAGGACTTCTCCGAAGAGGAAGAGTTCCTCGAGTTGCTCGACGTCACCATCGACCACACGGTCGACGACCCGGTGCGCATGTACCTGCGGGAGATCGGCAAGATACCGCTGCTGACGTCGCAAGAGGAGATAGAGCTCGCCCGGCTGATCGAGAAGAAGGACGTGGAGGCCAAGCGGAGGCTCACCGAGGCCAACCTGCGCCTCGTCGTCTCCATCGCCAAGCGGTACATGGGCCGGGGTCTCGTATTCCTCGACCTCATCCAGGAAGGCAATCTGGGGCTCATCCGCGCCGTGGAGAAGTTCGACTACCACCTGGGCTACAAGTTCTCCACCTACGCTACCTGGTGGATACGCCAGGCCATCACACGCGCCATCGCCGACCAGGCCCGGACCATCCGGGTGCCGGTGCACGCCGTCGAGACCATGAACAAGCTGAACCGGATTCAGCGCGAGTTGCTGCAGACCAGCGGCCGGGAGCCGACCGTGGCCGAGATCGCCGCCGCGCTGGGGGTGACGACCACCAAGGTGGCCGAGATCCAGAAGACCGCGCAGGAGCCGGTTTCGCTGGAGACGCCGGTGGGCGACGAGGAAGATTCCAAGCTGGGTGACTTCATCGAGGACCTTGACGCCGATCAGCCTCTGGAGCTGGTCTTCAAGGAGATCAGACGCGAGGAGTTGTTCCGAGTGCTCGATAGCCTGCCGGACCGGGACCGCAAGGTCCTGGAACTGCGCTACGGCCTCAAAGGGGAGCGGCCCCGGACACTCGAAGAAGTGGGAGACCGGTTCGGGGTCACCCGGGAGCGTATCCGGCAGATCGAGGCGAAGACCCTCAATCGACTCAAGAACTACCGTGCCGCCCAGCGCCTGCGTGATGTCGAATGAAGCGCCTCCAAGCTGATGCCATCTGCGAATAGCTTCTCGGAGCGTTGGTCTTTAGTCTTGACCAGGCTCACTGGTTCCGGTACTGTAGCGCGCAGGCGGGTCCGATTCTCGGGCCCGCAACGCAGTAGAGTGGGGTGGGCACGAGTGTCGCGTCGCCCCGAAAGACATGGAGGTTGCAGGGTTGGCTGAGGGGACTGTCAAGTGGTTTAGTCCCGAGAAGGGCTACGGATTCATTGAGCAGCCGGAGGGTGAGGATCTCTTCGTCCATTTCAGTGAGATCCAGGTAGAGGGCTTCCGGACGTTGGCGGAGGGTCAGGCTGTTCGTTTCGACGTGGTCCAAGGCCCCAAAGGTCTACAGGCCGCGAACGTCACGACGGTGTAGATCGAAACGAAGAGATAGTCTCTTCCTGTCATTCTTGGCCCCGCTTCGGCGGGGCCTTTTTTGTGCGCCTAAAGTCCTGATGCCGCCCGCCGATAACAAGAGCGAGAGTTTTTCCCATTCAAAAAACTCTCCTTTCTCCTCTCGGGCGCCTGCCAAGGCGCCCTTTTCTTTTCCTCGGTAAAGGGCCTAGTCCGCGTTCGGGGCGGCGCCCCGGTACGCCGCGGGGCGCGTGGCCCTTCTCGATTCGGCTATAATCCCCGCGCCGTCCCGGTCCCCAAGGAGAACTGCACGATGATTTCCCGGCGAGAGGTCGAGTATGTGGCGAAGCTCGCGCGTCTTCACTTCGACGACGAGGAACTGACGCGGCTTCAGGGCGAACTGGATCAGATCATCGGATACGTCGACCAGTTGGCAGAACTGGACCTCTCCGGTCTGGAGACCACCTCGCATGCGGTAGCCCTCAAGAACGTGCTGCGCCCCGACGAACCGAGGCCTGGGCTCACTCACGACGCGGCGATGGCCAACGGTCCTGACGTCGAGCGCGGGCAGTTCGTGGTTCCGCGGATAGGGTGACCGGCGTGAGCGGGGACCCGCGCGATAGCGGCTCCATAGATGTCGTCGGCCTCACGGCCCGGCAGTGCCGGGAGTTGCTGGCGTCGGGAGACGTGTCGGCCCGCGAGCTCACTCGGGCCTATCTTGACCGGATCGCCTCGGTCGACGGGCGGGTGAAGTCCTTTCTCCTGGTGGACGAGGCCGGGGCCATGGCAGCCGCGGCGCGGGTCGACGAGAGGTCCTTCGCCGACCGGCTTCCCTGGGAGGGAGTGCCGATAGCGCTCAAGGACATCTTTGCGGTCGAGGGTATGGAGACCACCTGCGGCTCCAAGATCCTCAAAGGCTACATCCCCCCGTACGACGCCACCGTCATCGCCAAGCTGAGAGCGGCGGGGCTCATCTTCCTGGGCAAGTTGAATATGGACGAGTTCGCCATGGGCAGTTCCACCGAGAACTCCGCCTTCCAAACCACCCGGAACCCCTGGGATCTCGACCGGGTGCCGGGCGGCTCCAGTGGCGGCTCGGCCGCCTGCGTCGCCGCCTCCGAAGCCCCCTGGGCCCTGGGCACCGATACGGGCGGCTCCATCCGTCAGCCGGCCTCCCTGTGCGGCGTGGTGGGGCTCAAGCCCACCTACGGCGCGGTGAGCCGCTACGGCCTGGTCGCCTTCGCCAGCTCGCTGGACCAGATCGGCCCGCTCACCCGCGACGTCAAAGACAGTGCTGCTCTCCTTGACCTCATCGCCGGCCGCGATCCTCTCGACTCCACCAGCCTCGGGTTGACGGAGCCGGTAGGAGTGCCGGACCGGAGCGCGCTCGAAGGGCTGCGCTTCGGCGTGATCAAAGAGTTTGTCGGCGACGCTATCGAACCGGGAGTGCGGGAGGTGTTCGACTCCGTGGTGGACGCCATCGGCGCTCTGGGCGGAGTCTGCGAAGAGGTGAGTCTGCCGAGCGTGGAGCGGGGTATCGCCGCCTACTATCTGATCGCCCCCTCCGAGGCCAGCTCCAACCTGGCCCGTTTCGACGGGGTCCGCTACGGGCACCGGACGGCGCATGCCGAAGACCTCTACGAGATGTACGTCCGGACCCGCAGCGAGGGCTTCGGCACCGAGGTCAAGCGGCGGATCATGATCGGCACCTACGCGCTTTCCGCGGGGTACTACGACGCCTACTACGCCCAGGCGCAGCGGACCCGGACCCTCATCATCCAGGACTTCGCCCGGGCGTTCCAGAACTTCGATCTGCTCATCTCGCCCACCTCGCCGACCGTGGCCTTCAAGATCGGGGAGCGGATCGCAGACCCGCTGGCCATGTACCTGTCCGATCTATGCACCATCCCCGTCAACCTGGCCGCCCTGCCCGGCGTCAGCATCCCGGCGGGGTTCTCGGCAGGTCTGCCGGTCGGCTTCCAGATCATCGGACCGCACTTCTCCGAGCGCGGAGTGCTGGACGCGGCGCACGCGCTCGAGCAGCGCCTCCAGATCCCGACGATCGCGCCGCTGGCGGAGGTGGCGGCGTGAGCGCGCAGACGGGGGGCCCAAGCGCCGCCGCACCCGGGGACGCCTGGGAAGCGGTCATCGGCCTGGAGATCCACGTGCAGCTCAGCACCCGCACCAAGATGTTCTGCGGGTGCGCCGTGACCTTCGGGGAACCGCCGAACACCCACGTCTGCCCGGTCTGCCTTGGCCATCCGGGCGTGCTGCCGGTGACCAACGAGAAGGCGATCGAGTATGCGGCGCGCATCGCCTTGGCTCTCGATTGCCGCATCGCCGGACGGACCATCTTCCACCGGAAGAACTACTTCTACCCTGACCTGCCGAAGGCGTACCAGATCTCGCAGTACGACCTGCCCCTGGGCATCGGCGGACATCTGGACGTGGAACTGGAGGACGGCACGCTGTTGCGTGTCGGCATCACCCGCGTCCACCTGGAAGAAGACGCAGGCAAGCTCGTGCACGCGGGCGGCGCTTCCGGCCGCATCGCCGGGGCCGACTACTCGCTGGTGGATTTCAACCGGGGCGGCACCCCGCTCGTCGAGATCGTGACCGAGCCGGACATCTCCACGCCCGACCACGCCCGCGCCTTCCTGACGCAACTCCGCAGCCTCGTCGAGCAGCTCGGGGTGTCGGACGTCAACATGGAAGAGGGGTCTCTCCGGTGCGACGCCAACGTCTCGGTGCGCCACGCTGGACAGCCATTGGGCACCAAAACCGAGCTCAAGAACATGAACTCCTTCCGCTTCCTTCACCGGGGGCTGGAGGCCGAGATCGAGCGGCAGATAGGCAGCCTGGAGAGCGGAGAACGGATCGTTCAGGAGACGGTCCATTTCGATCCTACGACGGGACGAGTATCGACCCTCCGCAGCAAGGAAGAGGCCCACGACTACCGGTATTTCCCGGAGCCCGACCTTCCTCCCATCGAGCTGGACGAGGACTACATCGAGCGGGTCCGGGCGGGGCTGCCCGAGCTGCCGGCGGCGCGCAAGGAGAGGCTGGTGGGCCAGTACGGCCTGCCGCCCAAGGACGCGGCGCTGCTCGCTGCCAACAAACCCCTTGGGGACTACTTCGAGGCTCTTTCCGCCATCACCGGCGACCCGCGCGTATCGGCCAACTGGGTGCTCGGCGACCTCTCGGCCTATCTCAATACTTCCGGGCTCGACGTGGCCGACTGCCCGGTGACGCCGCAGGCACTCGCGGAGCTGCTCGGCCTTGTGCTCGACGGTACTCTCTCCGGCAAGATGGCCAAAGAGGTGTTCGAGACCATGAGCGAGACCGGCCGGGATGCCGGGTCCATCGTCGCCGAGAAGGGGCTGGGCCAGATCTCTGACGTAGGGGAGTTGGACGCCATGGTGGCTCGCATCGTGGCGGCGAACCCTGGTCCGGCCGAGGAGTTCAGGCAGGGCCGGGACAAGGTCCTTGGCTTCTTCGTGGGCCAGATCATGAAGGAGACCCGCGGCCAGGCCAACCCGCAACTGGTCAACGAACTGCTGCGCAAGCACCTAAGAAAGCCCGCAAAGGGTTGAAAGGGCTGCATATCTCTGGTACCTTTCCTTACCTTTTTTGAACAGCGCTCGACCAGCCAGCGGGGGTGCCGGCATCGTGCAATCAGCAAGTGCGCACCCTGAGAGCTGCCCAGTTCTCAGGACCGCCGACATCATCTCCGGCAAGTGGACCCTTCTGATCCTGCGAGACCTCTCTGCCGGCATCAACCGTTTCAGCGCCCTGGAGCGTTCGCTTGCGGGCATCAGCCCCAAGACGCTCTCCGAGCGGCTGAAGGCCCTCGAGAAATCTGCCATCGTCACCCGCAAGAGCTTCGCCGAAGTGCCTCCGCGGGTGGAATATACGCTGACCGAGATGGGCTGGGACCTTATCCCCCTCATCGAGCACATGCGTGAGTACGGGACCAAATGGCTTGGCGATGGCCATTCGGCCGCAGACTCGGGAGGGGCAAGTTGACCGGGACTCCTGCGCCGGAAGGCTGGATAGTCAATATCGAGGAAGTCGACGGGCTCGTAGAGCTCGGCCGGGGCCGCGGCTTCGTCACGGCCGAAGACATCGCCGAAGTCCTTTCTGAAGTCGACCTGACCACCGAGCAGATCGAGCTCATGTACACCACTCTGCTCGACCAGGGTATCGAGGTCGTCGACGAGTCCGGTCTGGACTCCGATGAGGAGCTCGAGCTCGACGCGCGGGCCGAGCAGCTGGAATGGCCCCGGTCGGCGGACGAGCTCGATCTCAGCGTGGACGTGCCTACGACCGATCCGGTCCGGATGTATCTCAAGGAGATCGGCCGGGTAAAACTGCTCACCGCGCAGCAGGAAGTGTCCCTGGCCAAGCGCATCGAGCGCGGAGACATCCGGGCCAAGCACGAGCTGACTGAGGCCAACCTGCGCCTGGTCGTGTCCATCGCCAAGCGCTATCACACAGACGGCATGAGCTTCCTGGACCTCATCCAGGAGGGCAATCTGGGCCTCATCCGCGCGGTCGAGAAGTTCGACTACCGCAAGGGCCACAAGTTCTCCACCTACGCGACGTGGTGGATCAGGCAGGCCATCACCAGGGCGATCGCCGATAAGGCGAGGACCATCCGCATCCCTGTCCACATGGTGGAGAAGATCAACAAGCTCATCCGCGTGCAGCGGCAGTTGCTGCAGAACATGGGCCGGGAGCCCGTGCCCGAGGAGATAGCCTCCGAGATGGGCATGACCGACGGAGAGATCCGGGAGATTCTGCGGATCAGCCAGACCACGGTTTCGCTCGAGACGCCCATCGGCGAAGAAGAGGACTCCGAGTTGGGCGACTTCATCGAAGACGAGGACGCCGTCCGGTCGTTCGACGCGGTCGCCTCGCAGCTCGACCGGGACGGGGTGAACGACGCCCTTGCCATGCTGCCCTATCGGGAGCGCAAGGTGATCGAGCTTCGTTTCGGGCTCAAGGGCGAGCACCCACGAACCTTGGAAGAAGTCGCCAAGCGGTTCGGAGTCACGCGGGAACGCATCCGGCAGATAGAAGCTAAGGCTCTAGCAAAGCTTCAGGCTATCGACAAGACCCGGAATCTTCGGAGCAAGGCGCAGTAGAGCCGCCCCGGGGCGGGTCGCCAGCTGCCGTCAGGCTGAGAGCGCAGCTCCCGCGGGGGCGAGGCAGGCCACGAACGTCTGCACCAGGTCCGGATCGAACTGGGTGCCGCTTTCCTCCAGCAGTCTCTCCATAGCCTCGCGCGCGTCGATGCCGGCTCGGTACGGACGGTCGGTCGTCATCGCCGAATAGGCGTCGGCCACAGCGAGGATCCTTGCGAGCAAGGGGATGTCCCGGTCTCGCAGGCGGGCGGGGTACCCCATCCCATCCCAGCGCTCGTGGTGGCAGGCGACCGCGTCCTTCACGTCGACGCTATCCGGCAGATGCTGCGAGATCATCATGCTGCCTATAAGGGGATGCTGCCTCATGTAGTCCAACTCTTTCGCCGTGAGCGACCCCGGCTTGCGCAAGATCCGGTCGGGCACCCCGATCTTGCCGACGTCGTGCAACAGGGAAGCGACGCGCAGCGCCTCCTGCTGCTCGCTCTCCAGGCCGAGCGCCTTGGCCATGAGCGCGGTGTGCTCGGCCACCTGGGCAGAGTGCCGCCGGGTGTAGTGGTCCTTGTTGTCGACCGCGCTGACAAGGGAATCGAGGGTGCTGAACGCCCGCGAGTCGATCGCCTCCCCGCTGATAGGCTCGGGACGAACCGTCACGGTGTCGCCGCCCCACCGCTTGGCCTCGTAGAGGTTGGCGTCGGCCACGGCGATCAACGCCGCCGCGTCCTGGCCGTCCTCGGGATACGAGGACGCTCCGAAGCTCATGCGCAGAGGGATGCGCGCGCCGTCGGGCGCGACGTACGGCAGCGAGGAAAGCTCGGCGCGCATATGATCGGCGACGGTCTTCGCGTCGGCCCGGTAGGCCTCTGGGAGGATGAGCATGAATTCGTCCCCGCCGAAGCGGGCTACGAAGTCGGAGGCGCGGCTCCGGCGGCAGAGGACTTCGGCCACGCGCCGGATGATCTCGTCGCCGAGCGGATGTCCATAGGTGTCGTTGAAGAACTTGAAGTTGTCGATGTCCGCTATCAGCACCGCGAACTTGCCCTCATAGCGTTGTGCCCGCCGGATCTCCATCTCGAGTTGCTCGAGCGCCCGCCTCCGGTTGAACAGCCCGCTGAGCGAATCTATCTCGCCGAGAGCCTTGATCTCTTCCACGAGCCGCGTGTTCTTGAGCGCCTGGGCCACCTGGCCGGCGAACAGCAGGATCGTGGACCGTCGGTCGGCCGTGAACTCACCCGGGGTCCTCGACGCCGATATCGCGAGACCGAGCGAGGAGTCATCGGCGAGCAAGGGGACAAGGGTGAGCGACTCGAAGCCTTCCAGGTCGGGCAACGCGCCGCGGAAGAGCCTTAGCTGCTCCTCCTGGGTCAGGGCGCTGAGGGAAGAGATGAATATCGCGTCGGAGCCCTGGAACACCGCTTTCAACAAGCGGTTCGCCTGTTGTGGAAGCCCGGAATCCGGGCGTTCGCACCCGAACAACCGGGGCAGCTTGGCGTAGCCGGACTTCTCGCGGAAGAAAACCCCCAGACCGGTGAGCTGTTGCTGATCCGGCTGCGACCGGAGCAGCCAGACCTCATCGGCCTCGAAGATATCCAGCGCGGTGGCCTCTATCCGGGCCAGAGCGTCTTGGATCTCGAGGCTGCTCCCGAGTGACGCGCTCACGTGCTGGAACTGCTGGAGACGGACGTGGGCCTTCTTCAGATCCTGGTGCCGGCCCTCCAGCTCGTCAAGCGTGGAGACCAGGCTTCGAGCCTGCGATTCTTGCTGGGTACGGGTTGTCTCGAGTTGCGAGAAGCCGGCATTGATCGTCTCCGCCAGGAGGTCGAGCTCGTCGTGGCCGGCGACCGCGATGGGGGTCAACTTTCCCCGGCCGGGACGCATTTGACGAACCTGACTGGTGAGGCCGGCCAGCCTTCGGAAGAGGGAGCGCTCGAGCAACTGGTTGAGCACCAGGCCAAAAACCACGACCAAGGCAAGGAGAGAGAGCGTGAAGTTGCGCACGCTGGCCGCCCCTTGCGCATAGATGGCCCTGGGCATGTCCACCTGCATCACCAGCGCGGGCTTTCCCACCAGATCGTTCAGCACCGCGTACCCGGAAACTGTGCCCGCGTTCTGCGGGATCACGAACGTTCTTGCCGCGGCCCCGGAGGAGGCAGCGGCCTCGCGTACTTCCGCCGGCAGCACCGATGCGGAGGCAGGCAGCACGGCCAGGTCGAGCCTGGTCCGGGCTCCAAGCTCGGCCACGCTCGTGGCGTCAAGCCATCGTCCCACCAGGAAAGCTCCCAGGACCTGGCCGTCCGGCTCACCGATGATGGGCTGCATATCTACCAGCATCGGGCCGTCGGAGAGCATCAGTATCCCGGAGGTGTCGTGGTCCGCCGCGAACTGCTGGGCGAGCGGGCCTCCGGGGGGCAGGTAGCCGTCGAGTCCGCTGGGCAGGGCCGTGATGTCGGGGTTGTCGGGGTCGAAGCCGCGGCCCCAGACGATCGCCCCGTTTTCGTCGAGGATGGCGGCTGCGTTTGCCTCGAACCCTTGGAAGAACGATGGCGGAAAGCTGGAATCGGTGTACTTCGGGTCTCTGTACTGCAGAAAGGCCAGAGTGTCGTCACGCGAAGAATAGGTTCGCGCGGCCGCGCTCAATTCCGTCAGGTTCCAGGTCACCGCGGCCTTTGCGCGCTTGACCTGCTCCTGCATCTCGGCATTCTCGACGCTGGCGAACCCTCGCATGAAGACGGTCTGCGAGACCATGAAGACGACCGCCACGGCGACCAGCAGCGTGAGTCCCACAATCAGATAGATCTTCACGCGTAGCGACAATCAGCCCCTCCAGGCGCAGGCATGCGGCGTTCTTACTTCAATATGGGTTAGTATCGGCCGCCGTGGGGCCGTACTTGAACCTCCGCTCGAACTTGCGCAGTTCGGACTTGGCGGCGGGCGGGGCCGACGGTATCATCGTCACCCCTTGACCCCTCGACGGGGGACCAGTGACAGAGACCGTTCAGATCCCTATCAGCAACATGAGTTGTGCCGCCTGCGCGCTGCGGGTGGAGAAGGCCCTCGGCCGACTGCCCGGGGTGGAACAGGCGGCCGTCAACTTCGCCACCGAGAAGGCGCAGGTCACCTTCGATCCCGAGAGCCTATCCGTGGCGGCGTTGGTGGACACGGTCCGCTCCGCCGGGTACGACGTTCCGGCCGTTACTGCCACCTACCCCGTGACGGGGATGAACTGCGCCGCCTGCTCCGCCCGCGTGGAGAAGACCATCCAGGGGCTTTCGGGCGTGGTACGGGCGGCGGTGAACCTGGCTACCGAGCGCCTGACCGTCACCTATCTACCGGGGATCGTCACGCCGGCGGGGATCGCGAGGGCCGTCCAGGACGCGGGCTACCGGATGCTTGTGGCGGAGGACGGGGCCGCCCCTGCGGAGCCGGGCGCGGCCGCCGAAGAGGAGCGCCGCCGGCAGGTCTCGCTCATCCGGCTGAAGTTCATCGTCTCGCTGGCGGTCGGGGCCATCCTCATGCTCATGATGCTCATCCCCGAGTCGTGGCTGAGCATGCAGACCCAGTGGTACGTCATGTTCGCCCTGGCCACCCCGGTGCAGTTCTGGGCGGGCGGCCAGTTCTACCGCGGGGCCTGGGCTGCACTGCGTCATCACACCACCGATATGAACACCCTCATCGCGGTGGGTACGTCGGTCGCCTATCTCTATTCGGCTGCCGTCACCTTCTTCCCGGGCGCCTTCGAGCGGGCGGCGGGCGCCGGATTCGAGGCGGCCGTCTATTACGACTCCGCGGTCATCATCATCGGCCTCATACTCCTGGGTCGCTGGCTCGAGGCGCGGGCGAAAGGTCAGACGGGGGCGGCGATGCGCCGCCTGATCGGCCTTCAAGCGAAGACCGCCCGCGTCGTGCGGCCCGCGCCGGCGCTGGTGGGAGAGTCGGCGGCGGGCACGGCCGACCCGGCCACGGAAGAGCCGGCGGCGGCTGCGATGCAGGCGGGCCCCGGGAGCGGCGCCGGCGCCGAGGCAGACTCGGCGTGTTCGCTCGCCACTCGGCCGGTAGCGGTCTCCGACGGCGCCACCATCGAGATCGACATCCCGGTCGACGAGGTCTTTGTCGGCGACGTCATCATCGTCCGGCCGGGCGAGAAGATCCCCGTCGACGGAGTAGTGCTCGAAGGGCGCTCCGCAGTGGACGAATCCATGCTGACCGGCGAGTCCATCCCGGTGGAGAAGGGCCCGGGCGACGAGGTGATAGGAGCCACTCTCAACCGCACCGGTTCCTTCCGCTTCCGCGCGACCAAGGTCGGCCGGGACACCGCTCTCGCCCAGATCGTCCGGCTGGTCGAAGAGGCCCAGGGTTCCAAAGCGCCCATACAGAGGCTGGCCGATTACATCGCCAGCATCTTCGTGCCGGTCGTCCTCGCCATCGCCGTGCTGACGTTCTTGATCTGGTACTTCTTCGGCCCGGAGCCGGCCTTCACGCTCGCTCTTCTGGCCTTCGTCTCGGTGGTGATCATCGCCTGCCCATGCGCCATGGGTCTGGCGACCCCCACGGCTATCGTCGTGGGCACGGGCAAAGGCGCCGAGAACGGCATCCTCATCCGTTCGGGAGAAGCTCTCGAGCGGGCCTACAAGCTCGACGTCATCGTGCTCGACAAGACCGGGACCCTCACGCGCGGCAAGCCGGAAGTGACCGACATCGTCGTGGTGCAGGCCGCTGGGGGGACGGCACGACCGCGGCGCTCGGCGAGAACGAGCTGTTGCGCCTGGCTGCCTCCGCAGAACGGGGCTCGGAGCACCCTCTGGGGGAAGCGATCGTCGACGAGGCGAAGAGCCGGCGACTCCAACTCGGCGATGTTTCCCATTTCTCGGCGATGCCGGGGCGAGGCGTGGAGGCGGTGATCGAGGGAGCCGACGTCCTGCTCGGCAATCGCCGGCTGCTCGACGAACGGGGCTACTCGCTCAACGGCCTCGAAGCGACGGCCGGCCGTCTGGCGGAAGAGGGCAAGACCCCCATGTTCGTCATCGTGGGCGGCGCGGTGGCTGGGATCATCGGCGTGGCCGACGTGCTCAAACCCGATTCGGCCGACGCGGTCCGGGGCCTGCAGGCTCTCGGTCTCGAGGTCTACATGATCACCGGGGACAACCAGCGCACGGCCGAAGCGATCGCCCGCCAGGCAGGCATCAGCCACGTGCTGGCCGAGGTCCTTCCCGAGCGCAAAGCCCAGGCGGTCAAGGAACTGCAGGCCGCCGGCAAGGTCGTGGCGATGGTGGGGGATGGCATCAACGACGCCCCGGCGTTGGCTCAGGCCGACATCGGCATCGCGATCGGCACGGGCACGGACGTGGCCATGGAGACCTCCGATATCACCCTTATCCGGGGAGATCTCACTCCCATCGGCACTTCTATCCGGCTGAGCCGGGCCACCATGAGGGTGATCAAGCAGAACCTTGGTTGGGCTTTCGGATACAACATCGCGCTGATCCCCATCGCCGCGGGTATTCTGTACCCGGCGTTCGGCATCCTGCTCGACCCCATGTTCGCGGCAGTCGCGATGGCGCTTTCGTCGGTCAGCGTGCTGACCAACTCGCTGCGGTTGCGTCGCTTCAGCGTCGACTAGGCAGCCGGGGCGCGGGGTCGCGGCCCGCAGCGGAAGCCTTGGCGGCCCGGCGGGGCTGCTGGTATCATCATCACCCCTGACAAGGGCGATTAGCTCAGTGGGAGAGCACTGCATTCACACTGCAGGGGTCACTGGTTCAAATCCAGTATCGCCCACTCGCATCTCGGCACCCGAGCGTCGGCGCTACAATCGATGAGCGGGCTTCCGCCCCCGCCTGCTCCCTCCGCTACTCCGCTATGGCCTGTATCGACGACCGCACGGCGTCTTCCGGTATCGCTCCCACCGTCACCTGCGACACGGTGCCGTCGGACCTCACGTAGTAGATGGTGGGGAATCCCTGCACGCCAAAGGCGTCTGACAGCCGTTCGTCCGTCGCGTCCAGCGCCACCGGGAAGCTCAGGTCGTGGGATTGCATGAACTGCTCAGGGGTGGGACCTGGCAACTCGCCCGCGGCCGTCACGATGCTCACCAGCCGCACGCCGGGAAAGTCGCTCGTCACCTGGGCCAGCAGGGGAAGCTCCTCGCGGCACTCGGGGCACCACGGAGCCCAGAGCACGAGGACGGTGGGAACCCCTTGGTAGGTACGCCAGGACACCGTTCCGCCAAACAGACCCGGCGCCGAGAAGTCGGGCACGGTGCTTCCGGCCGGCAGGGGCACGCTCCGCGCGGCGCCGGAAACACTCACCTGATTCGGGGCGGCGGCTTGAGGCAGATCCAGGACACCGGTCAGACCGGGAACAACAAGGGAAGCAAGCACGATGAAGAAGACCAGGACAAGAGGCACGCCGACCCTCAGTTCCTTTTCCGACGCTCGCGCACGCGAGAGGAGCCGATCGAGCGCGTAGGGTCCGGGGCCCCGCCAAACGAGGTAGAGCGCGGCCGCCAGGATCGGCGGCTCCCGCAGGAGGTCGATCCAGCCCACCCCTTTACCGGCCCCGCTACCCCCGAAGCACCCACAACTGATGTCCAGGTCGCGGACCTTGGCCTGCACCAGCACGACCAGGAAGAGTAAGGCCAGCACGGCGACAGCTCCCGCGGCGAAGCGGGTGAACAGACCGAGAATAAGAAGTGCCCCCAGCGTGATCTCGAGCAGGGTGAGCCCCAAGGCCACCGGATGCACGAGGAGGCTCGGAGCCAAGGCGTAGCCGTGTACCGCGAGCACCGCGTCCGATAAGTCGAGTGCCTTCTGAACACCGGCGTAGAGGAAGAGCCCGCCAAGAGCCACCCGAAGGGCGAAGGGCAGGAACGGCCGGAGTTTCAACACCCAGAACTTCAGTCGTGCGCCGATGTTTGACACGGCTCCCCATCATACGCCGCACCTGCGAAGCTTGCGTCCCGGCGGCAAGCATCGGACAATGAGGTGCCCCAGAAACCCGGACGAAAGCGTCGGCAACCGTGACCGATATCGACGAACTCACCATAGCCAGGCAGCGTATCGCTGCGGCCTACGACCCTCGCCTGCTTCACGATGCCGGCCACCGTCTGGCGGACCTGCTCGCCTCCCATCTAGCCCGCGCTGAGGCGTCCGAGGGTGCGGTGCTGCCCTGGGTGGAGCCGGCCGAAGGCGTCCGCGAGGCGGCCGGCTTTCTGCACCGTCCTGCACCGGCGGACCTCCCTGAGCCAGAACTCGCCGAGCACTTCGCCCGCCTGGTGCGGGTGATGCTCGAGCGCGGTCTCAACCTCCACGACCCGCGCTACATCGGCCACCAGGTCCCCGCCCCGGTGCCGCTCGGCGGGCTGTTCGACGCGGTCGGCTCGGTGACCAACCAGGTCATGGCCATCTACGAGATGGGGCCGTGGGCGACTGCCGTCGAGCAGGCGATGGTCGCCGAGTTGGGAGCGGCCATCGGCTGGCAGCCGGGTGCTTTTGCCGGCGCGGTCACCCACGGCGGCTCGCTGGCCAACCTCACCGGACTGCTCACCGCCCGCAACGTGGCGCTTGGCGACGCATGGGAGCACGGGCTGCCCCGGACCGGGGCGGCGGGGAGCGACGGAGGGCCCCTTCTCCTGGCTCACGCCGATGCCCATTACAGCGTCGCGCGAGCCGCGGGCATTCTCGGGCTGGGCAGCCGCCAGGTAGTGCGGGTCGGGCTGGACCAGCGGGGCCGGATGGACCCCCAGCGCCTTGATGAGGAACTGACCCGGATCCGGGCACGGAAACAGCCGATCGTCGGAGTGGTGGCCTGTGCGTGCGCCACACCTACCGGAGCGTTCGACCCGCTGGACGACATCGCCGACGTCTGCGGGCGCCACGAGGTCTGGCTGCACGTCGATGCGGCGCATGGGGGAGCGGCCGTGCTCAGCGACCGCCATCGTCATCTCGTGGCTGGGCTCGAACGGGCGGACAGCGTCGTGTGGGACGCGCACAAGATGCTCTTTGTCCCCGGTCTGTGCGCCTTCGTGCTGTACCGGGACAAGGCCTATCGTTTCGAGGCTTTCCGGCAGGACGCGCCTTACCTGTTCGACCCTGCCGCGCCGGGTCTGGCCGAATACGACAGCGGCATGAAGACCGTAGAGTGCACCAAGCGCGCCGCCGCTTTCGGCCTGTGGGGCGTCTGGTCGCTGTTCGGACGGCAACTCTTCGCCGATATGGTCGACGTCACCTTCGCCCTGGGCCGCACCTTCTACGAGAGGCTCCAGGCGGCCGACGACTTCGTCCCCTTGAACGACCCGGAATGTAACATCGTGGTCTTTCGGCACGTGCCGGCTGCCCTGCGCGAAGCTCCGCCGGAGCGCGTCGGTGATTTCCAGCTCGAACTGCGCCGGCGCATCATCGAATCGGGCGACTTCTACATCGTGCCCTTCAAGCGCGACGGGATAGGCGCTCTGCGGGTCACGATCATCAACCCGCTTACCACCCCGGCTCATCTGGACGGGCTGATGGATGCGCTGCGGAGGCACGGGCGGGAGCTGCTGGAGAGCTGAGGGGGCATGCGGCATGCGCCGCTCCGACTCTTGCTGATGCGGCGCTTCTTCCGCCGCCGCCGCCGTGCTCGCCGTTCAATACGGACTGGTCGAGCGGCCCTAGGGCGCTCGCTATACGCCGCTCCGACGACGCTTGATTCGCGGCGCGGCTGCGTGATAGGGTTCCACACTAGCGGGAAAAGTTTTCCAGAATAAGTTGGGGAACAATGCAGGCTCACGTCGTTGTGGGCTGGCTGCTCGATTCCGGGGGGGAAAGAGCGCCAGGTCGCTTACTGTAGCTATGCCCCATTCCCGGCCTCAAGGACCGCTAGGCCGTCCTCTTGACCGGGGATTCCGTTCGGATATTCCCCGGTCCCTCCCGGTGCTCACCAGGATTCTTCAGACAGCGTCGTCTGCACCAATGGAATGCCGCCTACGACCAGCAAGTCCAACCATAAGCGTGACGGGGGGATCATGAGGACGGGTGTGTACATCTGCCAGGCGGGTGGGGGCGACCCGGCGGCCGTCAATCTCCGCGAGGTGGAGTCGTACGCCGCCAATCTGCCCAGCGTGGAAGTGGTCAGGAACCTCGGACTGCTTCCCGCTCTGGATCCAAAGGCCCTTGCCGAGGAGATCACCAGGGAGCGGCTCGAGCGGATTGTGCTTGCGGGCGACTCGCCGGGGTTCTTCAAGCCCGTCTTCACCAGGGCGATGGCCCTCGCCGGCGCAGACCCCGATGAGGTCCGCCTGGCATCGTTCCGCGAGCATGGAGCGTCCAGCGGGATCGGTACCCCGAGGGCTGAATCCACCATCGCCTGCGCGGTGCTGGGAGTCCCGTTCCCCCTGGCGGCCCGGCCCGGCACCACCGCGACGCATGCCGGGACTCTGATCATCGGGGCCGGGGTCGCAGGCATCCAGGCGGCCCTCGAGATCGCGGACGCCGGCAAGCAGGTCTACCTGGTCGAGCGCCAGGCCACGATCGGCGGGCATATGGCGATGTTCGACAAGACGTTCCCCACCCTCGACTGTGCCGCCTGCATCCTGACGCCGAAGATGGTGGCCGTCGGTCAGCACGAGATGATCGACCTGATGACATATTCGGAGGTGGAGGGCGTCACCGGCTCACCGGGCGCATACAAAGTGCGCGTCCGCAAGCGGGCCCGGCACGTGGACCTCGACGCATGTGTGGCCTGCAACGCCTGCACCGAGTCGTGCCCGCGCAAGACTCCCAGCGAGTTCGACAACGGGATCGCCTTGCGCAAATCGATCTTTATCCCCTTCCCTCAGGCGGTCCCGAACGCCTACGTGCTCGACGAGGCCTCGTGCCTGTACTTCGAGACCAACGGGGAGAAATGCGGGGTCTGCGCCAAGAAGTGTCCCAAGGAGTGCATCGACCTGAGCGAAAAGGACCAGATAGTCGAGTTCGAGGTAGGCAACATCGTCATAGCGACCGGCTACGACGTGTACGACGCCACCAAGATAGAACGCTACGGCTACGGTGTGCTGCCCAACGTCCTGACGGCGCTGGAGTTCGAGCGCATGACGAACGCCTCCGGTCCCACCGGCGGCAAGATCGTCACCAAGACGCTCAAGCACAACAACCGCAAGAAAGTGGACGAATGGGTCCTCGACCCGGACGGCCCGCCGCCCCAGAGGGTGGCCATCATCCACTGCGTTGGCTCGCGGGACGCGCAACACAATGCCTACTGCTCGCGGGTGTGCTGCATGTACTCGCTCAAGTTCGCGCACCTGGTAAGAGAGAAGCTCCCCGACGCCACGTGCTACGAGTTCTACATCGACATGCGGGCCTTCGGCAAAGGTTACGAGGAGTTCGCCGAACGCATCTCCGCCGAGGGGACCTTCGTGGTCCGCGGCCGCACCGCTCGTATCACCGAAGTGGATGGACAGATGGTGCTCAAGGGAGAGGACATCGTGAGCGACCGGATGTTCGATTCGCCGATCGACATGGTGATCCTGGCCGTAGGGCTGATACCGGCCCACGGCAGCGACCGCATAGCCCAGATGCTGGAGATCGGCCGCGACGAAGACGGCTGGTTCAGCGAACTGGACTACAACTCCGACCCCACCGACACCGAAAGGGGCGGGATCTTCGTGGCCGGGGCCTGCCAGGCGCCAAAAGACATCCCGGATACCGTGGCCCAGGCTTCGGCGGTCGCCGCCGGCGCGCTCAAGAGCGTGAACACCGGGCGGGGGCTGGATAGCCGGGCGGAACTCTCGCTCAGCGACATCGAGGCTCGCGCTCGCAATCTCGCCCGGATTTGAGGAGGGACTAAATGGCCATCAGAGTCAATCCCAAACTCATCGACGAGCTGGAGGTGTATGGGGCGCAGGACGTCCAGAAGTGCTACCACTGCGGTAACTGCTCGGCGGTCTGTCCCTTCTCCAAGGAGCCGTACATCTTCCCCCGGCGCCCTATGCGCTTTCTGCAGATGGGACTCGAGGACAAGCTGAAAGGCAGCCTTGAACCATGGCTCTGCTACTACTGCGGGGAATGCTCCGAGGAGTGTCCCCGCGGCGCCGAGCCCGGCGAGACCATGATGAGTCTTCGCCGCTGGCTCACGAGCAAGTACGATTTCACCGGTATCTCCCGCTTGTTCTACCGATCTGGCAAGATCGAGCTCGCGGCCGTCATAGGAGCCGCACTCCTCACGGGGCTTGGGTTCGTGCTCTGGGGCATGTCCCAGGGGAGCATCTACCACTACGATGGCCCGAACGCCTTCCTGCCCAGCGCGAGTATCCACATATTCGACTGGGTCCTGGCGGCGGTACTGCTTGTGCTGCTGCTCACCAACTGCGCGCGCATGTGGTGGTTCACTGTCGGACGCGACCGAGACATCCACGTCCCGTTGTCCGTCTACATCCGGAAGCTCTACGCCTTGCCGCTTCACTTCTTCACCCAGAAGCGATACGCGAAGTGCGAGAAGAAGCGACCTTGGGCGATACACCTTGCCTTGATGCTCAGCTACGTGACCATGCTGGTGCTGATCATGTTCTTCCTGCAAGAGATGGCGTCAGGACCGGACGTCGTCTGGCAGGTGCACGTGTTCGGCATCCTGGCCACGGTGGGACTGCTGGGCACAACGATATACGCGATAAGAGGACGACTCAAGAAGTCGGAGCCTCTCTACGCGCACTCGCACGAGACGGATTGGATCTTCCTCGTGCTCCTGGTGTTCGTCGCCTTCACCGGCATCCTCCAGTTTATCCTGCACCGGGCCGGGTTCGATGTGGCGGCCAACGTCACGTACGTGGTGCACCTCATGGGCGTCGTCCCGATGCTGGCGCTCGAGGTGCCGTTCAGCAAATGGTCGCACCTGGCCTACCGCCCGCTCGGCATGTACCTATCGCTGGTGCGGGCCGAGGCGACGGCTCCAGCGCCGGCCGCAGAAGCGCAGCCTGCAATGACTCAACGTGTGGTCGGGTGACGTGATGGAAGAACACAGGATAGGCGTGTACGTCTGCAATTGCGGGACCAACATCGCCAAGACGGTGGACTGCGAAGACGTCGTCCGCTCCGCCTCGGAGCAACCGGGGGTGGTGTGCGCCAAGTCGTACAAGTATATGTGCTCGAATCCGGGCCAGGAGATGATCGTCGCAGACATCAAGGAACAGGGCCTGGATCGCGTGGTCGTGGCTGCGTGCAGTCCGCGGATGCACGAGCCCACCTTCCGCAAGGCTCTTCAGAGTGCCGGCATCAACCCATATTTCTTGGAGATGGCCAATATCCGGGAACAGTGCAGCTGGGTCCACGACGATCGTCAAGTAGCGACGGAGAAAGCCCGAGCGCTGACCCTGGGAGCCACGCGCCGCGTGGCGGCCCATCAACCACTAGAGCGTCGTTCGGTGGACATGTGCCCGGACGTACTGGTTATCGGCGGTGGCATCGTCGGAATGACGGCGGCTCTGGAACTTGCCGACGGCGGGAATAGGGTACATCTGGTCGAGCGGCAGAGCGGCTCTGGGCGGGAACGTCGCCCGCGTCGACCTGACGGCCCCGTATCTCGACTCCGCCCGCGACCTGATCACCACACTGGTCACCAGGGTGGGAGAGCACCGGCTCGTGGAGGTCATGCTCCGGTCTGAGGTGAGCACGCTCGAAGGGTTCGTAGGCAATTTCACGGCGACGGTGGAGACCGTCTGGGGTGACACCGCGTCCGTCAGCCAGTTCAAGGTCGGCAACGTGATAGTCGCCACCGGCTACAAGGAGTTCGACGCCACCCGCGTCACTCACTACGGGTATGGCAAGTTGCCCAACGTCATCACCTCCTTCGACTTCGAGAAGATGCTGCGCGCGGGCCGGATCCAGATGAATGACGGGCGGATGCCTCAGTATGTGGCCATCGTCCACTGCGTCGGAAGCCGGAGCAAGGAGTTCCACACCTACTGCTCGCGGGTGTGCTGCATGACGGCGCTCAAGTACACCACCGAAGTGAAATCTGCTATCCCCGAGTGCTACGTGAGCGACATCTACATAGACATGCACGCGTTCGGGAAGGGGCACGAGGATTTCTACCGGCGCGGTTCGGAAGCGAAGACCCTCTTCCTCATGTACGGAAAGAACGATCATCCGGTCATCCGAAAGGCGGCGCCGCAGGACGATTGCGACATGCTGATCGAGGTCAACGAGAAGCTGTCGGGAGAGGTCATCGAGATCCCGGCCGACCTTGTGATCCTGATGGTGGGCATGGAGGCCCGCGACGATTCGGAGGCGGTGGCCCGGCTCGTGAACATCAGCCGCGACAAGGACGGCTGGTTCATCGAGAGTCACCCCAAACTCGATCCGGTGGCCACGACCACGGACGGCATCTACATAGCCGGGACGTGCGCGGCGCCCAAGGACATCCCGGACTCGGTAGCCCAGGCCAGGGCGGCTGCCGGCCGGATCCTGGCGCGTACTATCCGCGGCACCATCGACATCGATGCCGTGTTCGCCGAGATCGACGAGGACAAGTGTTCGGGGTGCCGCATCTGCAATGAGCTCTGTCCGTACTCGGCCATAGTCTACGACGCCGAGAAGAAGCGCAGCAACGTCATCAGCGCCTTGTGCAAAGCGTGTGGCGCCTGCGTGGCGGCATGCCCGTCGAGCGCGATAGCTGCGCGGCACTTCACCGACGAGCAGATCTTCGCCCAGATCGAGGGGGTGCTGGCATGAGCTTCGAACCCAAGATCGTCGGGTTCCTCTGCAACTGGTGTTCCTACACCGGGGCCGATCTTGCCGGCACGAGCCGCATACACTACGCGCCGAACGTGCGGATCATCCGCGTGATGTGCACGGCACGGATAGATCCGACCTTCGTCATCAAGGCCTTGTTGGACGGGGCGGACGGGGTGCTGATCTGCGGCTGCCATCCGGGTGACTGCCACTACTCCGAGGGCAACTACAAGATGATGCGGCGTTACCCGCTGCTCAAGAAGATGCTGGCCGACTATGGCATCGAGCCCCGGAAGGGTTCGCCTCGAGTGGGTGAGCGCGAGCGAGGGCCAGCGATTCGCCGACATTGTCAACGACATGACCCAACGAGTCCGAGAACTGGGCCCGAGTCCCATTCGCACGACGTTGGCTCAAGACATGGCGGAAAGGTAGGCCATGGGAGACAAGAAGCTACAGATAGCGTTGTATTGGGGGTCGGCCTGCGGCGGCTGCGATGTCGCGGTCCTCGACACCAACGAGTTCATCCTCGACGTGGCGGCGGTCGCCGACATCCGCATGTGGCCCATAGCTGCCGACGGGAAGTACAAAGACCTTGAAGCCATGGAAGACGGCGAGCTCGATCTGACCATCTTCAACGGTGGGGTCCGTAACTCCGAGAACGAGCACATCGCCCGTCTGCTGCGGCAGAAGAGCAAGCTCCTGCTCGCCTTTGGCGCCTGCGCCTGCATGGGCGGCATCCCCGGGTTGGCGAACCTCACGTCGCGGGAAAAGATCTTCGAGACCGCCTACCTTCGCAATCCCTCGATCGAATGGGGGAACGGCGTCGTGCCACAGCCCGAGACCAGTATCGACGGCAAGATGCTCGATACTCCCCGTTTCTACCGGCGGGTCTACAAGTTGGACGCCGTGGTGGATGTCGACTACTACCTCCCGGGATGTCCGCCTCAGCCCGACCAGGTGAAGGCGGCCCTCCTCGCCGTGGTCAAGGGGGAACTTCCCGAGAAGGGTTCGGTGGTCGGGGCTTTCGACCACGCGTCTCTGCGAGGACTGCCCGCGGACCAAGAACGAAAAGAAGATCAAACGGTTCTACCGTCCCTGGGAGATCATGGCCGACCCGGATACCTGCCTGCTGGAGCAGGGGATCCTCTGCTGCGGGGTGGCGACTCGCTCGGGATGTGGAGTCCGCTGCCCGAAAAGCGGCATACCGTGTCGCGGCTGCTACGGACCGGTCCCCGGCGTCGTGGACCAGGGTGCCAAGCTGGCCAGCTCCATCGCCTCGATCGTCGACAGCAAAGACCCTGAAGAGATCGAGCAGATCCTAGCGGGACTGCCCGATTTCACGAGTTTCGCCTACCGGTACGGTGTCGCTGCATCGCTTCTGCAAAGGAGCTACCGCCAATGACAAGAAACATCACCATCGATCCCATCACCCGGCTGGAAGGTCATGGGAAGATCTCGATCTTCCTGGACGACGCGGGAGCGGTCGAAGACTGCTATTTCCAGATCCCGGAACTACGTGGTTTCGAACAGTTTGTTGTCGGCCGGCCCATTGAGGAGCTGCCCCGGATCGTCACCCGGATCTGCGGTGTCTGCCCGGCCAGCCACCACATGGCGAGCGCCAAGGCGGTCGACGGTTGTTTCGGCGACGCGGTCGCACCACTTGCCCACAAGCTCCGCGACATGTACTACAACGCCCACTACATCCACAGCCATACCGCCCACTTCTACGCGCTCGCCGCGCCGGACTTCGTTCTTGGGCCCGATGCCGACCCGGCGGTGCGCAACATCCTGGGCGTGGTTGCCAAGGTCGGCCTCGAGATCGGCGGCAGGGTCATCCGGATCCGGGGGTTGGCTCAGGAGACGCAACGCATCATCGGGGGCCGGAACACGCAGGACATCTGGTGCCTCCCCGGCGGCGTGGCCAAGAGCCTCAAGCCCGAGGAGCTCGAGCAGATCAGGCCATGGGTGCAGGAGTTCTACGACTTCGCCCAATTCAGCCTGCAACTCTTCCGCGATGTGGTTCTCGCCAACCCCCAATACGTCGACCTGATAGTCAACGGTCCCTACACGCTCGATGTCCACAACATGGGGCTGGTGGACGAGAACAACGCCCCCAACTTCTACGACGGCAAGATCCGTGTGGTGGATTTCGAGGGCAAGGAGATACACAAGTACGAGGCCCGGGAGTATGCCGATCACGTAGCCGAGCACGTGGAGCCGTGGACGTACCTGAAGTTCCCATATCTGAAGAAGCGGGGCTGGAAAGGGTTCGCAGAGGGGATCGACTCGAGCATATACTGCGCCACTCCCCTAGCCCGCCTCAACGTCGCCGACAGGATGGCCACCCCCAAGGCCCAGGAGGGCTTCGACGAGATGTACGCGACCCTCGGCGGCCACCCGTGCAAGGCTCTGCTGGCCCAGCACTGGGCGCGGTTGGTGGAGATGGTCCAGAATGCCGAGACCCTGCAGCGCTACTGTGACGACCCGGAGATCACCGGCGAGGAGGTGCGGGTCATCCCTCAGCGGATCACGGGAGAAGGGTTCGGGGTCGTGGAGGCCATGCGGGGGACCCTCACCCACCACTACACCTGTGACGAGCGGGGTATCTGCACGAGCGCCAACCTTATCGTGGGAACGACCAACAACAACGCGCCGATCCAGATGGTGACCAAGAAGGTGGCCCAAGCGCTCATCAAGCCGGGGGTCGAGCCGGACCAAGGCATCCTCAACATGGTCGAGATGGCCTTCCGGGCGTTCGATCCGTGTTACAGCTGCGCCACGCACAGCCTGGGCAAGATGCCGCTCGAGGCCGCCTTCTACCAGAAGGGCGAGCTCGTCAAGACCGTCAAACGCAATTGCTGAGAGGTGCACAGACGGTGGACATCGATGAACTGAAGTGCTGCAACATATTCGATGACCTGAACGACAGAGAGCTCGAAGAGGTGGCCAAGCTGGGCACCATCGAGAAGCGAGGCGCAGGTTCGCGGATCATCGCGGAGGGTACGAACGCCGCCGCTCTGTACCTGCTGAAGGAAGGCCGGGTCGCGGTGAGGATGAGCAGCCGCGACGGTCATGAGGTACTTATCGACGAACTGGGACCGGGCAATGTGTTCGGCTGGTCGGCCGTGTTGGACGATCAGAGGTTCAAGGCAGCGATATGGGCCCTCGACGACTGTACGGTCATCGTCATGGACGGCGACAGGCTCAGGCGGCTGTTCGACGCGAACAACCACATCGGCTATCGGGTGGTCAGGATGATCGCCGGCATCACGGCGGACCGGCTCGAGAAGTTGCGCGCCCGTCTGGTGGACCAGCCGTTCTCCAAGCAGTATCTGACCCCTACCCGGGCTGCGACGGTCGTAGTGACAGGCGCGAAGAGCGAGATGCGCAGCATGCCCTGTCCCGAATGCTCGAAGGAAAACGAAGCTATCACAGTGGTCAACGAGACCGTACAGTACCGATGCCGGCAGTGCGGGATGGTGTACTACTCGCCGCTCGGGTGCGAGACCGGGCCGATCACGCCGAGTGCCGACAGGGAATCGGAGGCCGGTTCGCGGCTCGACGGACAACTGGTCGGCGTCTACACCCGGCGTTGACTAGCAGGGGGATGCAGCAGAGCAAGCGCTTCGCGCATGATCTCCGGGCAGAACGTGCTGTACGACGTCTCGAGCTCAGGAGTCATGCTTTCCGAGAACGTGGTGTTGTTGACGATCTCCACCGCGAATATGTGGACGTCCGCGGGGTGGGGAACCCGGGCGTTCAACTGCCGGCCAAGTTCCAGAGCCGTGGTGAAGTTGGCGTCGTGCACGTTCGCAAGGTTCATGGTCTCCTTGAAGGACTCGCCGGTCATGGAATACCAGGTGCCTGGAGGTCCCCCCCGCCTCGAATCGAGTCGAACACGATGAGGCGGTCGTAGCCCGTGACCAGGTCGAGAAGGTTCAGGCCTCCCACCGAGCAGTCGACGATATAGTCGACGTCCGGCTGCTGCCCTGCCCGCAGCTGAAGATCGCGGGCCAGCCTGATCCCGACCGCGTCGTCGCACAGTATTGGGTTGCCCATGCCCAGCACGATGGTCCTCATCGTTCTCATCGGCCCTATCGTACCTTGTGTGCGCGCTGCGGAGACACCGAGGCATGCACGAACTGAGCATCGCCCAGGCACTGGTCGAGCAGGTGGAGGCGGTTCGGTGCTCTCATCAGGGGCGGGGCGTGGTATCGGTTGGGCTGCGGATCGGGAGTTGGCGTCTGGTGGTGCCGGAGAGCCTGGACTTCTACTACACCTTGCTCACCCGGGACACACCTCTCGACGGCTCCCGGTTGGAGATGGAGACTGTGGAAGCGCGGGGGCTGTGCCCGAATTGCGGGGAGATCTTTCCCGTGGAAGCGCCACTGATCATCTGTCCGGTTTGTGGCAGCCTCGGCGGCGACCTCGTCGCCGGACAGGAATTGGATCTGGTGAGTGTCGAGTTGACGGACTGACGAAAGGGAAATGTGACGGTGGAGATCAGGGTTCTGCAGAACATCCTCGAGGCGAACGACGAAGCGGCCGCCGAGACCCGCGGGCGGCTCGCTTCGGCGGGGATCACCGCTCTGAATCTCATCAGCGCCCCGGGGGCCGGGAAGACTTCGCTCCTCGAGAAGGTGATCCCGCTGCTTCGCGAGCGGTTCAGCAGTGGCGGTGCTGGAAGGTGACATCGCGACTACTCGGGACGCCGAGCGCATCGACGTGCTGAACGTGCCGGTGATCCAACTGCTGACGAACGGCGGTTGCCATCTGGAAGCCGCGCTGGTGGCCAAAGGTCTCGCGGAGCTTCCTCTGGAAGGTCTCGATCTAGTGTTCATCGAGAACGTCGGCAACATAGCCTGCCCTGCCGAGTTCGACCTGGGGGAAGCCGCGAAAGTGGGTATCCTGAGCGTCGCCGAGGGGCACGACAAGCCGGCCAAATACCCGCTGCTCTTTCACGAGATCTCCGCGCTCGTGCTGAACAAGGTGGACCTCCTCGAGCACACCGACTTCGACATGGAGGTCTTCATGAGGGACTTCCGAGGTCTCAATTCGCACGCGCCGGTGATCGAGGTGTCGTGCCGCACGGGTGAGGGGATCGAGGACTTCGCGGAGTGGGTGGCCGGCTCGATGGAGAGTCATCGCCAAGGAGCCGGCGCCGCGCCATGAGCCGGTGCCTCGCAACAAGTCGGCCAAGCAAGGGAGGCACCACCCGTGTCCGGGCCACGATCGAGGGAAGGGTGCAGGGGGTGGGCTTTCGGCCCGCTATCTACCGGCACGCTGTCGCCTGCCGGTTGGCCGGGTTCGTGCGCAACGACCCGGGTGGGGTGACGCTCGAGGTCGAAGGACGTGAAGAAGACATCTCCACTTTCTTCAAGCTGCTGGAGCAAAACGTGCCCGAGCGGGCGCTGATCGCGAAGGTCGACGCGAAGACGCTGCCCATCGAGGGCTACAAGAGCTTCGAGGTCGTCGCATCCGAGACAGAAGGGGCGGTGGGGGTCCAACTGCCTCCCGACCTTGCCACATGCGACACATGTCTGAGCGAGCTGGGCGATCCCAAAGACAGACGCTACCGCTACCCGTTCATCAACTGCGTCGATTGTGGTCCGAGGTTCACCATAGTCGGCGACCTCCCCTATGACAGGGCCACCACCTCGATGGCGCGTTTTCCGCTCTGCCCCGCTTGCGGCCGCGAGTACGCCGACCCTGGCGACCGGCGGTTTCACGCCGAGCCCAACGCCTGCCCCGTGTGCGGGCCCCGTCTGACCCTGATCGGGCCTCAAGGGGCGCCGCACTGGCCGAGGCCGAGCCGGCGCTGCGAGAAGCGCAGGCTTTACTGCGCAAGCGGCGGGATCGTAGCAGTGAAGGGCCTGGGCGGATATCACCTGGCGTGTGACGCTTTCGACAAGCAGGCGATCGCCCGCCTGCGGGCCCGAAAGCAACGACCTCACAAGACTCTGGCCGTCATGTTCCGCGATATCGCCTCGGTGCAGAAGCACTTCCCGGTCAGTCCCGAAGAGGCTGCGGAGCTCCTCTCTGCGGCGCGCCCCATCGTCGTGCTCGACGGCCGGCTCGACCCTTCCATATCGCCGGATACCGCCGACACCGGCGTGTTCCTTCCCTACACCCCTGTCCACCAGCTGCTCCTCGAGGAGTTCGAAGCGCTGGTGCTCACCAGCGGCAATCGTCTCGAGGAGCCGATAGCCCAGGACGAGGAGCAAGTGGCCTCTCTCCTCAAGAGAGGGGATCGCCGATGCGGCCCTCACCCACGACAGGCCGATCCAGCACCGCTGTGACGACTCGGTGGTCAGGTTCGTCGGTGGCCGCCGCCGGTTCTTGCGGCGGGCCAGGGGTTTCGTGCCTACGCCCTTGCGGATAGGTGCCGATTCCCCGGTGGTGCTGGCCACCGGCGGCGACCTCAAGAGCACCTTCTGCCTGGTTGTACGGGGGAACGCCCATGTCTCTCAGCATATCGGCGACCTGGCGGAGCACGCCACTCACACCTTCTTCGAGGAAGAGATCCGACGGTGGCTCGAGCTTCTGCGTGTGACTCCCCAGATCGTCGCCCACGACCTGCATCCGGGCTACCTGTCGACACGTTACGCGTCGCGGTTGGACGGCGTCGCTTTGATCGGGGTACAGCATCATCACGCGCATATCGCCGGTGTCATGGCGGAGTGCGGGCTGGAAGGGCCGGTGTTGGGCATCGCCCTCGATGGCACCGGCTATGGCACGGACGGGACGGTGTGGGGGGGAGAATTCCTCTTGGCCGACCGGAGTGATTTCGAGCGCTTGGCACATTTCAGGCAATACCCGCTTCCGGGCGGCGAGCGGGCCATCGACCAGCCGTGGCGAATGGGTGTGAGCGTCTGCGTCGCCGATGACATCGACCTGCCCCGGGCGTTTCACGGCGGCGCCCGGTCTGCCCCGGCGTGGGTGGGGGATGGGCGAGCGGAGAGTGTCTCGCGGCTCATCGAGTCCGGTCTCAACTGTCCTCTCGCCTCGAGCGCGGGGCGGTTGTTCGACGCAGCGGCCGCGCTCTTGGGTTTGTGCGACACCGCGGGGTACGAAGCTCAGGGGGCCATAAGGCTGGAAGCGGCAGCGGCTGCCGGCGTGCCGGGAAAGCTACCCCTTCGAGTTACGTGCCGGCGAGCGTCCCTGGGTGCTCGACCTGGGGCCGGCGTTTCGAGCGCTTGTCGGCGACATCCGGAGTGGATGCGACGACGGCGTGATGTCTGCGAAGTTTCACAACGCGGTGGTGGCGGGGACGGCCGCGACGGCCGTGCGGCTATGCGCAGAGCGGGCAGTTTCGGACGTGGTGCTCTCCGGCGGCGTCTTTCAGAACAGACTGGTACTGAGCGGGCTCACAGCGGCGCTTGGCAGGGAGGGACTGGTGGTGCACTCGAACACCCTGACCCCCTGCAACGACGGAGGCCTGTCCCTGGGGCAGGCCGCGGTGGCGCTTGCGCGCATCCAGGCCGGGAGCGGGCCGGGCGGCCCGCGGCAGAGGGGCGCTCCATGTGCCTAGCGGTGCCATGTGAAGTCGTCGAAGTGGCCGGGAGGACCGCACTGGTCTCCGTGGATGGTGCGTTGCGCGAGGTCGACCTGTCCCTGGTAGACGGCGTCAGCGTGGGCTCCTACGTTCTGGTGCACGCTGGGTTCGCCATCGAGCGCTGGAGCGAGCAGGACGTGCTCGAATGGAAGGCCATGCTCGACGGGACCTGGTCGAGCGACGCCCAGTCGAGCGACGCCTGGTCGAGCGACGCTTCGTGAAACCGGGGGTCGGACACCTTCCCGGCTCGTCCTCGGTGTCGCGGATCGAGGAGTCCGCGAGGAGTATCGGCCGTGACGTGCGGCTCATGGAGGTGTGCGGAACGCATACCATGGTCGCCTTCAGAAGCGGCCTTCGTTCGCTTCTGCCCCCGTCGGTCGCTCTGATCTCCGGCCCCGGCTGTCCGGTCTGCGTCACTCCCAACGGCTACGTCGACGCGGCGGTCGAGTTGAGCCGGCGGGCGGGAGTGACGATCGCCACCTTCGGTGACCTGGTCCGAGTACCGGGAAGCGCTTCTTCTCTGGAAAGGGAGCGGGCCAACGGAGCGGCAGTCGAGGTGGTCTATTCGCCCATCGACGCGGTGGAGTTGGCCCGTCAGGACCCGGCGCGGTCGGTGGTGTTCCTGGCCGTCGGGTTTGAGACGACTATCCCGGGCATCGCCGTCGCAGTCCGCACCGCCCAAGAGCAGGGGCTCGGCAACTTCATGATCCTGAGTGCTCTCAAGACCATGCCGGGACCGATGAGAGCGCTGGCGAGTGGCGGAGAGGTGGGCATCGACGGGTTCATCTGTCCGGGTCACGTAAGTGTGATCACCGGGGCCTCGGCCTTTTCCTTCTTGTGCGAGGAATACCGCATTCCCTGCGTGATCACCGGTTTCGAGGACCTCGACCTGCTGGAGGGCGTTTCGATGCTCCTGGCCCAAGTCGCCGGCGGCCGGAGCGAGGTGGAGATCGAATACGGGCGCGCAGTGGGGATGGAGGGCAACCAGATAGCCCAACGCATCATGACCGAGGTCTTCGAGGCTTGCGACAGCGAATGGCGAGGGCTGGGAGTCATAGCAGGAAGTGGTCTCGACCTTCGCGATCGCTATTGCGAACACGACGCGGCACGACGATACGGCGTCGAAGTGACTTCCGGGCAGCCGATGCACGGGTGTCGCTGCGGCGACGTGCTTCGGGGCGTGCTGACTCCACCGGAGTGCCCGCTGTTCGATCGCACAATGCACGCCGTTGACTCCCGAGGGCCCGTGCATGGTCTCCAGTGAGGGGGCGTGTGCGGCCTTCTGGCGATATGGCACAAGGCGGGCGTCGTGACCTCGGGTCGCATCCGGTCCGACAGGATTCTCCTCGCGCACGGCGGGGGCGGCCTCCTCACCAGGGAGCTCATCGAGTCGGTGATCCTGCCGGTACTCGACAATCCGCTTCTTCACCCCCTGGACGACGCCGCCGTCCTCAAGACCGACGGCGGAGATCTGGCCTTCACCACCGACAGCTACGTGGTCTCGCCGCTGTTCTTCCCGGGTGGGGACATCGGAAAGCTCTGTGTCTGCGGGACGGTCAACGACCTGGCGGTCAAAGGCGCCGAACCGTTGTGGATGAGTCTCGGGCTGGTGCTGGAGGAAGGGTTGCCGATCGCGGATCTCGAGACAGTGATCCGATCGATCGGATCGGCTGCGGCGCAGGCGGGCATCCAGGTGGTGACCGGCGACACCAAAGTGGTGGAAAAGGGGCGCTGCGACGGTCTCTATATCAACACCGCCGGCATTGGACGCGTCGTGGTGCAAACGTCTCTTGGCCCCCATATGATCCGGCCGGGCGACGCCATCCTAGTCAACGGATTCCTCGGCGACCACGGGATGGCGATCATGGCCCGGCGTTCGGGGATCTCTTTTTCGCCGGAACTGGCGAGCGACTGTGCCCCTCTCTGGGACCTGGTGAGCACTGTTCTCTCGGCGGGAGCGGAGATACACGCGATGCGCGATCTCACCCGAGGGGGGCTGGCCGGTGCCTTGTGCGAGCTCGCCGAAGCGAGCGGTCTGGGGATGCTGATCAGGGAGACCCGGTTGCCGATCCGCGCCTCGGTGCGGGGAGCCTGTGAACTGCTCGGGTTCGAAGCCATGGCCGTGGCCAACGAAGGCAAGTTGGTCCTCTTCTGCCCTGCCGGCGATGCCCCGGGTGTGCTGGCGACACTGAGGGCGCATCCCCTTGGGCGTGCGGCCGCCGTCATCGGGGAAGTGACGGCGGAGGCGGCGGGCAAGGCACTGCTCGCTACCAGGATAGGCGGCGAGAGGATCATCGACGTGCCTCCGGGGGAAACGCTGCCGCGCATCTGCTGATACCGCAAGAAGCCCCGCTTTCGCGGGGCTTCTTGTCTGCAGGTGGTGTCAGCTCTTCCTACTCGATGTGCTTGCCACGGTCCACGTAGTGCGTGTGCAGCAGTTCATGGCTCTTATGGCCGCACGGTCCGTCTGTGAGGAATTCCCCGTAGACCCGGAGGACCGCCGGGTTCTCGTACGACTTCCGCACGTCCAACTCGTGGTCCTCGGTGTAGATGGCCTTGGCCCGAGCCGCCCGGATGTCCTTGTTCGTCGGGATGGGCTGGCCGCCGCCGCCGAGGCAACCGCCTGGGCAGGCCATGAACTCGATGAAGTGGCACTCGCTGAACTTGCCGCCGTGCTTGATGTCCTCCATGACCTTCTTGGCATTGGTCGTGCCGTGGGCGATCGCCACCTTGAGCGTCGCTCCCCTGAGCCAGTCCCAACTGGGGACGAGATGCTTCAAGATGTCCGGTACGGGACCGACCTGGTCGATGGTCAGCTCGGCGTAGCGGACGCCTTCGAAGCCGCGGACCGGCAAGATGTCGCCGTGCTCGTAGATGGTCTCCAGTTTGCGCCCGGTCACCAGTTCGAGAACCGTCCGCAGGGCAGATTCCATCACACCGCCGGTGGCGCCAAAAATCAGTCCCGAGCCGGTAGCCCCGCCGAAGGGATCGTCGAAGTCGGACTTGGGCATGCTGGGCACGTCGAGCCCCGCCTGGTGGAACATCTTGCCGAGCTCACGAGTCGTGAGTCCGAAGTCGACGTCCTGGTAGCCGCTCGCGTTCATCTCCGGGCGGTTGCACTCGAACTTCTTGGCCGAGCACGGCATGAGGGCCACGCTGACGACGTTGGCCGGGTCGAGGCCCAGCTTGTCGGCGTAGAAGGTCTTGATAAGAGCGCCGAACATCTGTTGCGGGCTCTTGGCGCTGGAGAGGTTGGGGATGAACTCCGGGTAGAAGTGCTCGCAGTACTTGACCCATCCCGGCGAGCAACTGGTGAGCTGAGGCAACGCGACGCTCTTATCACCCTCGACCAGAGCTTTATAGAGCCGGATGATGAGCTCGGTGCCTTCCTCGATGATCGTGAGGTCGGCGGTGAAGTTGGTGTCGAACACGTGGTCGAAGCCCATCCGCCGGAGCGCCGTGTTCATCTCGTAGGTGACCGAAGTCCCGGGCTCGAGGCCGAACGCCTCGCCGATGGCGGCCCTTGGCGATGGAGCGGTCTGAATGACTACGTGCTTGGTTGGGTCGTCCAGCGCTTTCCATACCTGATCGAGTGCCGGATTGGCGTAGAGCGCGGCGGTGGGACACCGGTTGATGCACTGCCCGCAGTTGATGCAGATCACATCGGCCAGGGGCTTGTGCAAGAAGGTGGAGATCTCCACCTTGTTCGAGCGGTTCACCGCCTCGAGCACACCCACTTCCTGCATGTCGATGCAGGTGCGGACGCAACGGCGGCAGCGGATGCACTTGTTCATGTCGCGCACGATCGAGTAGCTCGAGTCGTCAACGGCCACCGGGATCTCGACGTGGCCGAAGCGGAAGCTGTCGACCCCGTACTCCTCCGCAAGCTGCTGGAGCTCGCAGATGCCGTTCCTGATGCAGGAGTAGCAGTCGCCGCAATGCTCGCTGAGTAGCAGGTCGAGGACGTGCCTGCGGGCGATGCGCACCGCTTTCGAGTAGGTCTTGATCCTGATGGGCTCGGTGATGGGGTACGCGCAGGCCGCCTGCAGGGTCCTCTGTCCTTCCACTTCGACCACGCAGATGCGGCAGATCCCTGCCACTTCGAGGTCGGGGTGATAGCAGAGAGTCGGGATGCGGACCCCGATGCTCTTGGCGGCTTGCAGGATGGTGCTGCCAAGCGGCACTTTGGTCTCGATGCCGTCGATGGTCACCGGGACGGTTGCGCCGAGGGACGAAGCCGACCCTTCGGGCGAGAGATCGGGCTGGAAGAGCTGGCTGAGCGGGGCACGCCGCCTTGGTAGACAGGTGTTATCGGCCATGGATCTCGTCTCCAAAATGCTCGAGGATGGAAAGCAACGCCACCGGACTGGATTGACCCAGGCCGCACTTGGAGGCTACCTGCATGGTGTTGGCGAGCCCCTTGAGCTCGTCCAAATACTCGTCCGAGCAGCTTCCCTCTTGGAGCATCTCCACGCCTTCGAGCAACTTGGCGTTGCCCACGCGGCATGGCGTGCACTGCCCGCATGATTCGTCCACGAAGAAGTCCATCAGATTGTGGGCGAGGCTGAGCATGTCGCGCCCGGGACCGATCACGATGATCGATCCGCCGGTGGGGATGTCTTCGAAGGCCAGCCGGCGCTCGAAGTCCTTCTTCGGGACGCAGCGGCCCGAGGCCCCGCCGATCTGGACGGCCTTCGCTTCGCTGCCGCCCACTTCCTTGAGCAACTCGGCCACCGTGATCCCAAAGGGGAACTCGTACACGCCGGGCTTCTCGCAGTCGCCGGACACGCTGAACAGCTTGTGGCCGGTGGAGACGTCGGTGCCTATGCTCTTGAACCAGTCGACCCCTTTGGCAAGGATGCAGGGCACCCAGGCGAGGGTCTCGACGTTGTTGATCACCGACGGCCGGTTCAGAAAGCCCGACACCACGGGGAACGGGGGACGGTTACGAGGTTCTCCCCGGAACCCCTCGAGCGACTCGATGAGAGCTGTCTCTTCGCCGCAGACATACGCGCCGGCGCCCATGGCGACCATGATGTTGAAGTTGAAGCCTTCAACACCCCCGATGTCCCGGCCGAGAAGACCTGCTTCCCTGCGCTCTTTGATGACGGATTCGAGGTGGGAGCGCAGATACCCGTACTCGGCGCGAAGGTAGATGAGCGCCAGAGAGGCGCCGATGGCGCGACCCGCGATAGTCATGCCCTCCATGACGAGGTCCGCGTGCTCGCTCAGGATGAGCCGGTCCTTGAAGGTGCCCGGCTCGCCCTCGTCGGCGTTGCACATGATGTACTTGGGCATCCGCTTTTCGGCCGCGGCGAAGTTCCATTTGATGCCGGTGGGGAAGCCTGCCCCGCCCCGGCCCTTCAGCTTGGAGTCCCGGATCATGTCGATGACGTCGACGCGGGACATCGCGAGCGCTTTGCTCAGGCCGTCGCCCACCGCGATCGTGGAGAACGTGAGCTGGTTGCCCTGGGTCTTGATGGTGGTATCGATGGTCATGCCCCACACTCCACTGCCGCCTCGCCGAGTATCGGCGCAGCGCGGCCGACTCCGGTGCGCTTGCCTCGGGCCGGTTCTTGTAGTCCTGGACGATCGTGTGGACCCTGTTGGGAGTGAGTTTCGTGTAGACGTCCTCGTTCACCAGCATGGCCGGGCCCTGATCGCACATGCCCATGCAGTTGGCCCACTCCAGGCTGAAGGCGCCATCGGCCGAGGTCTCGCCGAAGTCGACACCCAGGTCGCGGGCGAGCTGCCGGGCGATCTCTTCCTTGCCGGCCAGCTCGCACGAGTAGGTGCGGCACAACCGGAATATGAAGCGCCCCTCGGTCTCTGGGTTCAGGTAGGTGTAGAAGGTGGCGACCGCATTGACCTCCACCGGATGGCACCCGAGCACATCGGCGATGATCTGCATGGCCTCGCTGTCGACGCCCCGGTATTTGTCCTTGACTGTGCGGAGCACGGGGATCAGGGACGCGCGGTTGTAGTTGGTCAGCGCCGCGACCTCCATGACTTCCTCGCGGAGCTGTTCGTAGTCGATCACCCGCATCACGCCCCTTTCGCGGTCGCTAGCAGGTTCTTGACCTTCGCCAGGAGCACGCCCGGGTCCACCGGCTTCTCCACGAACTCGTCGACCGGGACCATCTCCGCGTCTTTTCCGATGTTGAGGCCCATCGCCCGGTTGACGCTGGTGAGCATGAGGATGGGGATGGTGAGGCCCCTACGGCGCACCGTGCGGGCAAAGACGAGACCGTCGTCCGCCTCCTCCATCATCACATCTAGGATGAGGAGATCGGGAGTCCCCTCGTCAAGGGCCTTCAGTCCGGTCTCGACGTTGGAGGCGCTGGTGACGGCGTGCCCCTCCCGTTCCAGCACGTAACGACCGGCTTCTACCATGTCCGGATCGTCGTCCACTATCAGTATCTTGGCCACGGCTCTCCCTCGCTAGATAGACTACTGGTGGAAGATCCGGCCCCCCCGGACCCTCGGCGGGCGTCCGCCGAGTGCTGTGAATTATATCTCAGCGCGCAAGGTCTTGGGCGGGACGCAGCCGGCCTTGGAGCCCCGCTTTGGCAGTTCCGCCACCCCGCCGCGCCGCGCGTTCAGTCGGCAGCGCCCCCAGCGGCCGCGGGCCCGGCAGGCGCCGCCGGACCGGCGTCCTGGAGGGTGACGGTGAAGAGGCTGCCCGTGCCCTTCTCGCTCTTGACCACGGCATCGCCGCCGTAGAGCTGGGCGAGCTTGCGCACCGTCGACAATCCCAGGCCACTGCCGAGGATCCTGTACGTCTCCTCGTTCTTGATGCGCATGAACTCGGTAAACAACTTGGCGCTCTCTTCCGGGGTCATGCCGATGCCGGTATCGGCCACCTGGATCTTGACGCCGCCGCCCTTTCGCTCCAGCGCGACCGTGACGCTGCCGCCGTCCTTGTTGTACTTGACGGCGTTCGACACCAGGTTGTTGAGGATGATCTCCAGCTCGCCCAGATCGGCGACCATTTCGACAGGCTCCGGCGCCCGCAGCGTGATGCCGATGTCGCGCGCGGCCGCTTCCGGCGTGAACGTCTCGATGGCCGTCTTCGCGGCTGCGCGCACGTCCACCTGGGCCAACTGCCGCTGCTTCTGCCCCGATTCGATGCGGGTCAGATCCAGGAGGTCGAAGATCAGCTTTCTCATGCCGTCAAGCCGCACCAGACTCCGCTCGATCATGGGCAACCGCTCCGCCGGCTCGTCGGTCTGAAGGATCTTGAGATAGCCCTCGATGGCATTGATGGGGGCCTTCAACTCGTGGGAGAGCACGGAGATGAAGTTGAACCGCACCTGCCGCTTCTCCTCGGCCAGCCTGCGCGCCTCCCGGCTGATGATCAGCTGGTCGGTGGCTTTGCGGACGGCGTACCTGAGCTCCTCGGGCGAGAACGGCTTGGGAAGGAAGTCGTAGGCGCCCAGCTTGGTCGCCTGCACGGCGGTCTCGAAGGTGGCATAGGCGGTGATCATGATGGCCAGGATGCCGCGTCCCTGCTCTCGCAGGAGCTCGAGGATGTCCAGACCGCTCATGCCCGGCAGCTTCAGGTCCACGAGCAGCAGGTCGAACTCCGTTCCCTTGCCGATCTCTTCGAAGAACTGCTCGCCGCTGCCGAAGTGGGTGCAGGTGTAGGCGACATCGACGCCTACATCGTCCACGCGTACCTTGTACTTGTTGAGGATGCGCGCCACGGCGAGGCAGAGCGGCTCCTCGTCGTCGACCATGGCGACCTTGAGCAGCTGGTCGTTGCTCACGCCGATGCTCCAGTCATGCGGCCGCCACCGGTCACGCGGAAGCGCCGATCATGCCGGCGACCGCCGGCATGATCGGCGTGCCCATTTCGCGCCGGGGCAGTTCGATGGTGAAGGTCGTCCCGGTCGGGCCGGCTGCCGGGTCGATGTTGGACTCCACGTTGATCTGGCCCCGGTGCATCTTGACGATGCCGTGGGTGACGGCCAGCCCGAGGCCGGTGCCCATGCCCACCTGCTTCGTGGTGAAAAAGGGGTCGAACAGGCGGGTCATGTGTTCCTTGGGGATCCCCGTGCCCGTGTCCGAAACGCGGATGGTCACCGTGTCGGGATCGTCGCTGAGCCCGATCGTCATAGTGCCTCCGTTGGGCATGGCCTGCTGCGCGTTGGTGAACAGATTAGTGAGCACCTGTACGATCTGATCGCCGTCGATCTCCGCGACCGGGTCGGAGAGACGGTCCTGCACGGTCACCGTGACGTTGTCGGCGGTAGGGGCCGTGCGGATGACCTTGTCGACGACCTCCGAGACGTTGGTGGGTTGCCGCACCACCCGGCTCTGCCGAGCGAAGTTGAGCAACCCCGAGATGATGCGCTTGCAGCGGTTGGCTTGGTCGACGATGGTCTCCAGGTCGGTCTTGATCTCGGAATCGCCCTCGCACTCCTCGAGCAGCAGATTGGCGTGCAGGAGCAGCGTGCCCAGGGGGTTATTCACCTCGTGGGCGATGCCGGCGGCCAGCTGGCCCATGCTCGCGAGCTTGCCCGAGCGCTCCAGGGCCTCTTTCGTCTCCTCGAGCGACTTGTGGGATACCTCCAGCTCCTGGTAGGCAGACTGCAATTGTTCGATGGTGTGGGGGAGGCACATGTCGGAGTCGGCCAGCCCGGCGTACACGGCGTGGGCGTGGTCGATGCAGGTGTCGTAGCCGCAGGCGCCGCAGTTGAGCAGGTCCTCGGCCCGGAACTTGCCCATCCGGTGCAGGATCTCGTCCAGCTCTTCCGGCGTGGCGTTGTCGCCCAGCGTCTGAGCGTCGGCCAGGTATTCGCGCGTGAGATCGAGGTCGGCATACCGTTCGGCCGCGCTCGCCACGTCGGCCTCCTCCTCGGCGGTGAGGCCGGCCAGCCGGTTGCGGGCGTAGGTGCTGACGCGGCTGCGCCGCTGGAGCATCGTCTCGTCGCTGGTCATTCCCGGGCCGGCGAAGCACCCCACGCACGAGAGGACGTCGAGAAGCCGGGTGTCGGCACGGGCGAGGTCGAACTCGTTGATAGCATCGGTGAACTCGCCCCGCCCCTCGGCGACGACCAGTTCTCCGGTCAGCAGGTCTTCGGTGAGCCCTGCCGTCTGCAAGAGGCCGCCCGAGATGGGGAACACTGCTCCGAGTCCGCCATACGGGGGATCGAAGCGGTCGTTTCCGTCGAAGTCTTGGGGTCTGACGCCCCGCCTGCTGAACATGTCCCTCAGTTCGGCGAAGGTGAGGACGGCGTCCACCTCGCCATGGGTGGTATCGATCGACGCCCGCTTCTTGGCGATGCAGGGGCCCATGAAGACCACTTTGATGTTGGGGCCCAGATCACGGCGGAGCACCCGAGCCATGGCCACCATGGGCGACACGATGGGGGCGAGATAGGGCATGAGTCGTGGGTGGTACTTGCGCACATACGAAACGGACGCCGGGCACGGAGTGGTGATATACCGCGCCTCCGGGTTGTCCTCCAGGAGTCTGCGATACGCGTGGGCGACCAGATCGGCGCCGACCGAGATCTCGTGGACCGAGTCGAAGCCGAGCGCTCTGATCATCGCCACGAGGGTCCCGGTGGGGATGTCGGTGAATTCGGCGGGGAAGCTCGGCGCGACCGTCGCGACCACCCTTTCCCCCGACTCCAGCAGACCAAAGGCACGCGCCGTATCGTCCCGGACCTGTTTTGCGTTCTGGCTGCAGACCCGCAGGCAGTTGCCGCAGCCGATGCAGCGCGGCTGGATGACTCTCGCCTGCCCATCGACCACCTGGATGGCCTTGGCCGGGCACTCCCGCACGCAGGCGTAGCACATGCGGCACTTCTCGCCGATGATGGTGATGAGGGGGTTGTCCCAGGTAGGCATCAGCCGGTCTCCGCGCCGCCCGCAGGGGCGGCGCCCGTATCGGTCTGCGCGCCGCCCGCCGGCGCCCGGCCGCCCCGGGCCGCCAGCAGCTCCTCGATCTTGGCGAGCAGCTTGGCCGGCACGAGCGGCTTGTCGAAATACGCGTCCACGTTCATCTGTGCGGTCTCCTCGGCCGATCGCGGGCGGAAGTCGAGGCCCATGGCGCTCGAGACCGAGGTGGAGAGGATCACGGGGACGTCCGCGTACCGCGGATCTTCTTTGATGGCGCGTGCGAAGGAGAAGCCGGAGTCCAGGGACGTCATCATCAGGTCGCTGATGACCAGGTCCGGCTTCTCCTTCGCCATCTTGGTCAGGGCCTGCTGCGGCTCGGCAGCAGTGACCACGCGGTAGCCCGCCCGCTCGAGGATCATGCGATTGATCTCGAGGAAGTCGTAATCGTCGTCGACGATCAGTATGAGTGGCTGTTCGCCCGTGGTCACGGCTCCTTCACCAAGTCACAGTCCCTGACTACAGTTTCTCAACTATACCCTGTCCTTCTCGGTGTACCTGGTGTGCAGCAACTCGTGGGACAGATGTCCCAGCGGCTCGCCCAGGTACTCGTCGTAGAGGGCCAGGATCTCGGGATTCTCGTGCGATTTGCGCAATTCGCGGCCTTCGTCCTCGGCGTAGATGGCGCGGATGCGGGCCTGCCGCACGGCGTCGGAGGTCAGCCGGGGCTGCCCGCCGCCACCGATGCAGCCTCCCGGGCAGGTCATCACTTCCACGAAGTGGTAGGAAGCCTCGCCGCTGCGGATGCGGTCGACCACCTTCTGAGCGTTGGCCAGACCGTGAGCGACCGCGACCTTGAGCGTCGCCCCCTTGAGGAAGGACCACTCGGGCACGGTCTCCTCGATGGTCACCGCTGCTTCCTTGATGCCTTCCAGGCCCGCGATGGGCGTGACGTGCAGGTTGGCGAAGGGGAAGGACGTGCCGGTCACGATCTCGTAGGCCGTCCGGAGAGCCGCCTCCATCACGCCGCCGGTGGCGGCGAAGATGTCGGCCGCACCGGTGGAGATGCCCAGGGGCCTGTCCATCTTCTGCTCGGGGAGGCTGCGGAAGTCTATGCCGGCCTGCTTGATCATCCTGGCCAGCTCGCGGGTGGTCAGCACCATGTCCACGTCCTGCAGGCCATCGCGTCCCATCTCCGGACGGGCGCATTCGAACTTCTTCGCGGTGCAGGGCATGACCGAGACCACCACGACGTTCTTGGGATCGATCCCCAGCTTCTTCGGATAGTAGGTCTTGGCCAGAGCGCCGAACATCTGCTGCGGCGACTTGCAGGTGGACAGGTTGGCGAGCATATCGGGGTTGTAGTGCTCCATGTAGTTGATCCAGCCCGGCGAGCAACTGGTGAACATGGGTAGCGCCACGTCCTCGCCTTCCACCAGGGCCTTCTTGAGCCGGGTGAGCAGCTCGGTGCCCTCTTCGATGATGGTCAGGTCGGCGGTGAAGTTGGTGTCGAACACCGCGTTGAAGCCGAGGCGGCGAAGGGCTGCGACCATCTTGCCGGTGACCAGCGTCCCCGGCTCGTAGCCGAACTCCTCTCCCAAGGCGGCGCGGATGGCGGGCGCGGTCTCGACGATCACGTGCTTCTTGGGATCGTCGAGCGCGGCCCAGACCTGCTCGACCACGGTGTTCTCGGTGATGGCGCCCACCGGACAGACGGCGGCGCACTGGCCGCACTGCACGCAGACCACGTCGGCGAGGTTCATGGCGAAGGCCGGCCCGATCACGGTCTCGAAACCGCGGCCTTGCGGGAACAGAGCGCCCACTCCCTGGGTCTGGTTGCACACGGTCACGCAACGCCGGCACGACACGCACTTGCCGGTGTCTCTCACCAGCGCGAAGGTGGAGTCGTCGATGATCCTGCGCGTCTTCTCGCCCTCGTACGTGATCTTGTCTACGTTGAGCTGCTCGGCCAGGGCCTGGAGCTCGCAGTCGGCGCTCCGCAGGCAGGTCTGGCAGTCGCCCGCGTGCTCGGAGAGGAGCAACTCGAGGACGGCCCGGCGCCCGCGCCGGGCGCGGTGGGAGCCCGTCATGACGACCATGCCGTCGGTGGCGGGCTGCACGCAGGAAGCGATGAGGGTCTTCGCGCCCTCGACTTCTACCAGGCAGAGCCGGCAGGCGCCGATGGCCTGGACGCCCTCCAGGTAGCAGAGGGTGGGGATGTTGGCGCCGGCCTGCCGGCAGGCGTCAAGCAGGGAGGTGCCTTCGGGTACCTCGACCTTGATGTCGTCAACGGTCAGGACTGGCATTACTTCACCTCTTCTTGGATAGCAGCGGCCGCCACCGGGATCTTGCCGTAGTCGCAGCGCAGGCAGCGCTCTGGCTTCGGCGCAGGCCGTGTCGAGGTTCCAGGACAGCTCGACCTCGTCGAAGGTGCAGGAGCGCGCCTCCGGATCCAGGCAGACCACGGCGGCCCGCGGGGTCGTGACGGGATCGGCATCGGGATCGAAGAACACGTCGACGGCGATGTCCCTGCGCCAGAAGGCGTGGTTGGCGCCGGTCAAGTGCTGGTCGATCGCCACCGCTGCCCGCTCGCCCGCGCCCACCGCTTCGACCACCGATGCGGGGCCGGTGACGGCGTCGCCGCCCGCAAAGAGCCAGTCGACGCTGGTCGCGCCGGTGTTGCGGTCGGTCTTGAGCCAGCCCCGGTTCAGTTCCACCGGCAGGTCGCCGACGAGTGCTTTCGCGTCGAGCGACTGCCCGACGGCCGCGATCACCTGGTCGCACTCCACCGTGAAGTCGGGGTTGCGTCCGGCCACCGGGCTGCGCCGGCCGCTCTTGTCGTAGTCACCGAGGGCCATCTTCTGGCACAGCACGCCGACCACCTGTCCGGCAGCGTTGCGGAGGATCTGCTTGGGCGCGGTCAGAGGCAGCACCGTGATGCCCTCCTCGTCGGCGGCAAGGATCTCTTCCGCCCACGCCGGCATCTGTTCGCGCTGGCGGCGATAGAGGATGTTCACGTGCTCGGCGCCGAGGCGGAGAGCGGTGCGTGCAGCATCGATGGCCGAGTTGCCGCCGCCGATGATCGCCACCTCCTTGCCGACCTCGGCCGTCCCGTGCACGTTGTACTCGCGCAGGAAGGTCAAGCCCTCGGTCACGCCCGTCCCGCGTTCGCCGGGGATCCCCAAGGCCGACGCCGGCAGGTGCGCCCACGCCGAGGAAGACGGCGTCGTAGCCCTCGTCCTTGAGCCCGGCCAGGGTGAAGTCCTTGCCCAGAGCCACGTCCGTCTTGATGGTGACGCCCATGGCCTCGATCATGCTGATCTCGCGGCCCAGCTCCTCGCGTGGCAGCCGGTAGGCCGGGATGGCCTGTACCAGCATGCCGCCGGGGCTCGGTTCCTTCTCGAAGACGGTGGGCTTGTAGCCCAGACGGGCGAGGAAGTACGCGCAGGAAAGGCCGGCCGGACCGCTGCCGACTACCGCGATCTTGCGCGCCGCGTTCTCGGCGTTCTCGTGGACCTCGGGCAGCTGCGCCTCGGTCTCCTGCTCGGTCATGAACCGCTTGAGGCTGCGGATGGCCACCGCCTCGTCCAGGCAGCCGCGCTGGCACTTGCTCTCGCAGGGATGGAAGCAGACCCGGCCGCAGATGCTGGCGAGCGGGTTGCGTTCCCGGTGGAGTACGAGGGCCTCGTCGAAGCGCTTCTCGCCGATGAGGCTGACGAACCCGGGCACGTTGACGCTGGCCGGGCAGGCGTTGGTGCAACGGGCGGTGAACATCGTCGAGCAGACGCCGGCTTCGCAGTAGTGATCCTTGATGTGGGCCTCGTACTCGTGGCGGAAGTGGCGGATGGTGGAGAGCACCGGGTTGGCGGCCGTCTGGCCGAGGCCGCACAGCGCCGTGTCCTTGATGATGTTGCCCAGATCCTCGAGGGCTTCGATATCGCCTTCCTTGCCCTCACCGTTGCAGATGCGGGTGACCATCTCGAGCATGCGCTTGGTGCCTACCCGGCAGGGCGGGCACTTGCCGCAGCTCTCGTCCTGGATGAAGTCGAGGAAGAAGCGGGCCACGTCGACCATGCAGCTGTCGTCGTCCATGACGATGCAGCCCCCGGAGCCCATGATGGCGCCCAGTTCCTGCAGGGTCTCGTAGTCCACCGGGACGTTCAGGTTGCCTTTGGGGATACAGCCGCCGGACGGTCCGCCGAGCTGCACGGCCTTGAGTTCCTTGCCCCCGGGGATGCCCCCGCCGATCTCGTAGACGATCTCACCCAGCTGGACGCCGATGGGCACTTCCACCAGGCCGGCGTGCTGGATGGCCCCGCCGAGAGCGAAGACCTTGGTGCCCTTGCTCTTCTCGGTGCCGGTGCTCGCGTACCACTCGGCGCCCTTGAGGATGATGGGGGCGATGTTGGCGAACGTCTCCACGTTGTTGAGCACGCTCGGCTTGTCCCACAGGCCCTTGACGGCCGGGAACGGAGGACGGGGCCGAGGCTCGCCGCGGCCGCCCTCGATGGAGCGCATGAGGGCGGTCTCCTCGCCGCAGACGAAGGCGCCGGAGCCCATCCGGATCTCGAGGTCGAACTCGAACCCGGTGCCCATGATGTCCTTGCCCAGCAGGCCCATCTCCCTGGCCTGGTCGATGGCGTACTGGAGTCGCTCGACCGCCAGCGGGTATTCGGCCCGCAGGTAGACGAAGCCTTCCTTGGCGCCGATGGCGTAGGCGCCGACGGCCATGCCTTCGATGAGGCTGTGCGGGTCGCCTTCCAGCACCGACCGGTCCATGAAGGCTCCGGGGTCGCCCTCGTCGGCGTTGCAGAGGATGTACTTGACGTCCGACTCGGTCTGCCGGGCGAACTTCCACTTGAGCCCGGTGGGGAAGCCGGCGCCGCCGCGGCCGCGGAGACCGCTGCGCAGCACTTCGCTCACCACCTGGTCGGGCGTCATCTCGGTCAGGACCTTGGCCAGGGCCTGATAGCCCTCGCGGGCGATGTACTCCTCGATCTTCAGCGGGTCGATGATCCCCGAGTTGCGGAGGACTATCTTGACCTGCCGGTTGAAGAACTCGACGTCCTCCATCTCGGCGACGGAGCGGTCGGTGCCGGGGGCGTGGCTCACCAGCCGTGTCGACTATCCGGCCCTTGAGCAGGTGTTCCTCCACGATCTCGTGGACGTCGTCGATCTGGACGTTCTGGTAGAAGACGCCGTCGGGGTAGACCAGGACGACCGGGCCGACCGCGCAGGGCCCCAGGCAGCCGGTCTCGATGACCCGCGTCTGCGGGGCGATGCCCATGTCCTCCAGTTCCTTGGTGAATGCGGCGCTTACCTCGAGCGCTCCCGAGGCGATGCAGCCGCCCCCGGTGCACACGAGCACGTGATTGCTTATCTGATCCATATCCTCAGTCACTCTCCTACGCCGACTTGACAAGGTACTCGGTGACCGGTTTGCCCTCGACCAGGTGGGACTGGACGATCTGGTGCACCTTCTCGCGGCTCTCCAGATGCCCGTAGTGGTACACGGACCCGTCCGCGAACTGCACGGTCGCCATGGGCTCCATCTCGCAGAGGCCGGCGCAGCCGGACTGGTGGATGGTCACGTTGTCGAGCTTCGCGTCGCCGATCTCGGTGAGGAAGGAGACCACCACGTCCCGGGCCCCGGCGGCGATGCCGCAGGTGCCCATGTGGACAGTGACCTTGATCTCTTTGGCGCCCGAGCGAAGGTCGATGTCCTCCTTGGCCTTGCCGGCCATCGCCAGCAGGTCGGCCGGGCTGTTGATCTTGTCAGCCATCAGGCGTTCCTTTCCCCAGCCCCGGCGGCTACCGCCTCCGGCGCGTATTGAGCCAGCACCTCGCGAATCCGGGCAGGCTTCACCCGGTGATGCACCACGTCGTTGATGGTTATCACCGGGGCCAGGCCGCAGGCCCCGAAGCACCGCGCCACTTCGAGGGAGAACTCGCGGTCCTCGGTCGTCTCGCCGACGTCGATGCCCAGCTCCTTCTTGAGGGACTCGAGTACCGCCATCCCGCCGCGCACGTAGCAGGCTGTCCCCAGGCACACGCGGACGAGATTGCGCCCCCGCGGGACCGTCGAGAAGAACGAGTAGAAGCCCACCACGCCGGCTACCTCGCTGTAGGGCTTGTGCATGCCTCTGGCGATACGTTTGAGCGCCACCTCGGGCAGATAGCCGAAGATGCCCTGGGCCAACTGCAACACCGGGATGAGGGCCCCCGGCTTGTCCTTGTACATCTCGATCACTTCGTCCAGGCGGGCGAGAAGCTCCTCTTCGGAGGCTTCCTCACAGCCCGCGCAGCCCGCTTTCCCCACGTCATCGGTCATGCCCACAACTTCCTTTCTTCCAGTCGCTGATCGCCGTCTCTGTTCGCCTTGCCGGGCGCTTTGGGCTGCACCCGGGCTGTTTCTCCAGTCAAGTCACGAGCTCCTCCGTGAGTCGTTGGAGCCGCGTCGCGGCCTCCAGGGGAGGAGCGTGGACGAGAGGAGGATCGAACTCGTCGCCCGCGAGACTGACGGTAAAGGTGACCGCCGGGTTGGTGGCCGCCGTCACGATGATGCTGGTGGCCACATCCCCGAGCGGAGGCCGGTCCACGTGGCCGAGCTGCATGAACGCCTCCACTCTGACCCCACCCAGGCTGGGCGAGGGCCCGATCCGCAGGTCGCCACCGGCTGCCTGCGCGTCGGCCCTGAGCAGGCTCAGACCCAGGCCGGTCTTTTTGCCTGGCTTAGTCGTGTAGAAGGGGTCGAGCGTCTGCTCGGGCGTGGCCGTCAGGCCGTGGCCGTCGTCGTCGACGGCCAGGCGCAACTCGTCGGCCGCATGGTCGACGTACAGTTCTACGTCCACCCGGGTCGCTCCGGCGCGCGTCGAGTTCTCGAGCACTTCGAGCAGATACAGGGAGAGGTCATGCATGGCCCACGCCCTCCCGGGCCACACTCCGGCCTCCGGTCCCTCGCCAGGGCGAGAGCCAGTTCGGCGAAAGTCGGCTCCGCGAGATACAGCACGGTGCAGCCCGTCCCGATCTCCTCCAGGTAATGGCTGTCGGAGGAGCTCACAAGGGGAAGGCCGGGAGCCGCGAAGCTCGGCGAGCCGCGGCGAATCCGCGGGCAGCCACCTGGACACCTCGAGCCCGTCGAAGCCGGCGTCGTCGGGGAAGAAACCCAGCTGCGAGAAGACGCCGAACGATTTCCGGTCCACGTGCGCCGCCACGGCCAGCCCGCCTTCGCTGTGGATGAGCGCTACCGCCTCCGTCAGATCCAGAGGAGTGGCCAGCGCCAGGGCGGCGGTCTCCGACCCCACCTCGCGCCCGTCCGCCGCCAAGCAGCGGCTGCTCGCCGAAGAACGAGTAGTAGTCGGGATCGGCCTGGGGGAGGAGGGAGCGCACCCGAGCGGCCGCGCGCTCGGCCGCGGCGGCGTCGGGGAAGAGACCCACCACGTGCACCTCCTCGGCGCTCGTCAACTCCATGCCGGCGATGACGGCGAGGCCGCCTCCGGCTGCCTCGCCCGCCTGCTGCACGGCCAACACGTTGCCCGCGGTGTTGTGGTCGCAGACGGCGATCATGTCAAGCCCCCTCGCCGAGGCGGCCGCGACGATGGCGGCGGGAGTCATCTCGTCCGAGCCGCAGGGCGACAGCGCCGTGTGGATATGCAGATCCGCACGGAACCGTTTGAGCCCCGGAGTGAGGCGCCCCGTGGGGGCGCCGCCCGCGGGGGGGTCGCTCGCTGGGTGGCCGCCGGACATCGATGTGCTCTCGTCGTTCAAGCATGGTTTCCTTCCGTCAGGCCTTCACGCCGGGCTCCCGCGGAGTCCCAACTCGTAGAGGCGCCCGACGATCTCGAACGTGTCGGCCTTGCTCCCGAACAGGGACAGCCCCTCGCCGGCCGCTCTCTCGAGGATCTCGTCATCGGGAACGCGGCCGCAGGAGAAGATGACCGCGCGCAAGCCGGCGTGGCTCGCCACCGCGATGACATTCAAGTGCACCTGGAGGGTTATCAGCACCCCGCCCGCCGGCGCGTGCGCCAGGACGTCGCTCAACAGATCAGAGGCATAGCCGTGCGTGATCTCGGCATCGTCTTCGACCTGGGCCGTAAGGGGACGGAGATCCAGGACTTCGGCAAGATCCTTGAGAGTCATCACTTTCTATCCTCCAGTCTGAAGGGTCAGAGGCAGAGCGCCGGGCCAGTCTGCTTCGGCAGGATGTCTTCGCCCACGACCGCGCAGGGAGGGGGCACGCCCGCTCTGCGGTCCTTGCCTGCCCTGGAGTCCCAAATCGTACAGCCGCCCTACTACCTCGAAGCTGTCCGCCTGCGATCCGAACAGGGATATCCCATCCGCCGTGAACCTTTCGACGATGTCATCGTGGGGCTTTCGGCCGGACGAGAAGATGACCGCACGCAGGCCCGCAAGGCCCGCGACCGCGAGGACGGCCGGGTTCACCTGGAGGGTCACCAGGACGCCGCCGGCAGGAGCATGCGCCAGGACGTCGCTCAGCAGATCCGACACGTAGCCGTGCGTGATCTCCGCGTCGTCGTCCACAGAAGGAGTGAACTCGCGGAGATCCAGAGCCTGGGCCAGTTCGTGCAGTCTCATGAGTCCGTATCCTCCTTTTCGCCGGCGATATACGGGCACAGCTCGACGCCGGCCCGCTCCATGACGACGTCTTCCGCCAAAGCGGCACAGGTGGGGGCGCCACAGGCGCCGCAGTCGCGTCCCGGCAGCGAATGGGTGATGGCCTGGAGGCGGCCGAGCTTCTGGATGGCGCGCCCCATGTCGGAGTCGAGGCGGATCCCCGGACGGGCCGCGTAGGGCCGGCGCCGGGGCACCGCCGTGACGTGCCTTCGCCGCGGGTCCCGCGGCTTCCACGCCCTCGACGGCGGCTCTCCCGCGGCTCCACCGGCGGCGGGCGACGTGATGGTCCTCGAAGAGCAGCGGAGAGCCGAAGCAGCCGCCCTCGCACGCGTAGGCCTCCAGCGCCGTCACGTCTTCGAGCAGGCCGTTCTCGATCTCCTCCAGCACCGCCATGACGTGGCGGATGCCGCTGACCACCAGCAGCCCGTCGTCATTCGGGTCCGTGTGCTCGGTCCGCCGGCCTCCCGCGTTCCGCCGGCTGTCTGCCGGCCGTCCTCTGCGGCCACAGCCGCGTCGAGGGGCGCGTGCCCGGTCAGCTCCCGCATGAGCGGCTGACGGACGGCGTCGGGCAAAAGGCATTCGACGACGGTGCCGCGTCGCCTCCCGCTGCCGGCGTCTGCTCCTGGGCGAGGACCGAGCGCTGGCTGGGGCAGGAGACCACGCAGGCGAGAGGCCGCCCGCCGCCCGATGCCACGACCGCCTCCCAGGGAGAATCGAAAGGCGCGAGCAGGCCCACGAGCGACGGGAACCGGAGCTCGATGAGGTTCACGACTGCCGGGCACGCCGGCACGATCACCGGTCCGGGGCCCCTCGCCCTCGGCGGTCTCGAGCGCGGCCTCCCGCAGGGCTTCCTCGAACGGGGTCGCCGTGTTCACTTCGGCGAAGCCCAGCCGGCCAAGAGCGGCGAGCACGCGGTCGGGCGGGTAGTCCGCTCCACATCCGGCCAGCAGCGCCGGCGGCACCACCAACGCCGCATCCTCCCGGACGACCACGTCGTCGACCGACGGAAGGACGTCCCGTACGGTCAACGCGCCCGTGCTGCAGGCCGCGATGCACTGGTTGCAGTCGATGCAGAGATGCTCGAGCACGCTCGGTCTGCCATCCCGTACCCGGAGCGCCTGAGTCGGACAAGCCGTGAGGCAGGCCCGGCAATCGCGGCAGCGGTCCGCGGAAGCGTAGAGGGAGATGCTCGGGGCCGCACCCGTGACCTCCGGGCTGAGGTAGACGGTGAAGCTCACCCGGGTGCCTTCGCCGACCCGCGAGGTGACCCGCAGGCGGTCGCTGCTGCGCTTGATGTTCGGCAGGCCCATCCCGGCCCCGAAGCCCAGCGCCCGGGCCGCGGCGCTGGCAGTGGAGTAGCCCTCGTTCATGGCGAGGTCGATATCCGGTATGCCCGGGCCCTCGTCGACGACGTTGACGTCGATGCGCGAATCGGAGAGCGAGGCCTCCAGCCTGCCCTCCGACCGAGTGGATCACCACGTTCATCTCCGCCTCATACGCGGCGATCATGGTGCGCCGGATGGCCTCCGCATCGGCTCCGATGCGCTTGAGGTGCTCCTTGATGGCGCGCGAAGCGGCCCCCGCCCGGCGGAAGTCGTTGCTCTCGATGTCGAAGGAGACGAACTCCATCAGCGGCCTCGCGTGCTCACGTGCCGGTCCCGTTCTGCATGCCGGCCAGCAGTTGGTAGATGAGGCCGCAGGTCTCGAACACCCCGACGGGGGAGACCATCAGCATGGTGTGGTTCGGGAGGCGAGCTCGACCACCTCCTGGTCGGGTTCCACTCCGTCGACGAAGCAGACGCCCGGCACTTCCATGAGTTCGGCTACCCGGAGCATCTGCAGGTTGGCCAGGTTGGTCACGAGCAGGGTCTTGCTCGAGGCCTCGTTCAGCAGGTCGCTGACCCGGTCGCCGGCGTAGATCCTGGTTATCTTGGCGTCCGCGGGACCCGGCGTCAGCACCTTCGCGCCGATCCGGCGGGCGAGTTCGTCCAGCTTCATGTCGGCCCCCGCCAAGAGCGAATCGATGGTGTGGATGATCGGCTCGCATCTCGGCCTCGGCGCCGTTCTCGCCGCCGTTCTCGGCCTCCGGAGATGTCTGCGTCGCCATCCGGCTCGGGATCTCCGTCCTGGCGGGCGAAGAAGGCCGCGGTCTCCAGAGCCGAGGTGATGTCCATGTGCCGCACGAAGACGTTCTCGGGCAGGCGCAGAGGGCACGGCGGTGAAGTCGACGATGCTCCGCACGCCGGCCCGCACCAGCGACTCGGCGACCGCTTGGGCGGTCTCCGGCGGCACCGCGAGGATGGCCACCCGGATGCCCTTCTGCTTGACCACCTGCTCGAGGTCGGCCATGGCGTGCACCGGGCAACCCTCCACCGAGGTGCCGATGAGCGTCGGGATCGGTGTCGAAGCCGGCGGCGATGCGCAGCAGCGGGCGCCGGCCGGCGAAGTGCGCCAACACCGAATGCCCCAGCCGGCCGAGTCCGACCAGAGCTACGTCCTGGCGGGTGGTGCCGTCGAGCAGGTTCTCGATGCTGGCCAGGCAAGTGTCGAGCTGATAGCCGCGGTTGGGGCTTCCCGAGTAGCCGATCACCATGAAGTCTCTGCGCACCTGCGCGGCGCTGACGCCGGCGAGGTGGGCGAGTTGGTGAGAGTAGATGCTGGTGGTGCCGGTCTCTTGGAGATCGGTGAGCAAACGGCGATACCGGCTGAGCCGCTGCACCGTCTTTCGCGAGACCACGGGTTTTCCGGACGTTGCCACGTTTTCCCCAACGTTACGTCAGTAACAACGTTGTTATACGTTTCACAATCTACTACCATAGGCCATGCAAGTCAACAGTCGGAGGCGGGTTCACAGATCGGCTTCGACCGGAGACTCGCTGTCGCACTACAGCAAGAGGGTCGCAGCGCAGCCCCAACGAGAAAGGGGATTCCTCATGAAGCACACGATCTTCGGCATCCACATCTCGCACCGCACCGAGAACGTGCCGGCGGTCCAGGCGGTCCTGACCAAGTACGGGTGCAGCATCCGCACGCGGCTTGGGCATCCACGACGCCGACATGACCAGCTGCTCCCCGAGCGGTCTGGTGCTGGTCGACGTGTTCGGTGCCGAGGCAGAGACGTTCTACAAGGATCTTGGAGAACTGAAAGGCGTCGGAGCTGCAGAGGATGGACTTCGACGAATGATGCTCTCCAGGAAGAATCTCGTCGCCGGCCTTATCCTGGCGCTTGCACTGGTCGCAGTGCTGGCGCTTGCCGTCGGTCTGGCCGGCTGCGGCTCGTCGGGCTCCGACACCACACGTCGTCGCCGGCAGCTACCGAGGTGCCCACGACCGGCCCCGACCACGCACGACCGCGCCTCACCAGCGCCTCCGAAGGCCGCCACGACCACATCGGCCCCGGCCGCCAAGCTGGACAAGCTCACCCTGGTGGCGCCGCCCGGCCCCATGGCCATCCCGCTGGCGTACATGGCGGTCAACAACAAGCTCGCCGATGTGGCCGACAAGACCGAAGTGGTCATCTGGGAGAACGCCGACCAGCTCAAGGCCTACGTGGCCGGCAAACAGGGCGACTTCGTCACCATGCCGTCCAACAGCTCGGCCATCTTCTACAACAAGGGCCTCAAGCTCCAACTGCTCGACATCTCCGTGTGGAACATCACCTACCTCATCACTGGCGACGCCACAGCCAGGAGCTTCGCCGACATCAAGGGGCAGTCGCTGGTGGTGCCGTTCGAGGGCAGCGTGCCCGACCTGATGTTCCAGTACATCGCCAAGTCGCGAAGGGCTCGATCCGCAGAAGGACTTCAAGCTTCGCTACGCCGCCGACCCCACGCAGGCCGCGCAGCTGCTGCTGTCGGGCCAGGTCGAACGCGGTGCTCAGCGAGGCGCTCGCCACCGCCGTCATCCTGCAGACCGCGACGGCCGCCAAGCCGCTGCACCGGGCTCTCGCCTTCGACCAGGCCTGGGCCGAGGCGTCAGGAGGCACCGACAGCCCCATTGCAGGCACGGTCGCCACTGCGTCCGTGCTCGACAAGCCCGAGGTCATCGCGGCCTTCGAGCGCGAGTACAAGGCAGCGGTGCAGTGGATGCTGGACAATCCCGAAGAAGCCGGCAAGCTGGTGGAGACGCAATTGCCGCAGCTCGGTCTGAAAGCCGCCGTCATGACCGCTTCGCTCAAGAGCATCGCCTGGAAGTACACGACTGCCGTGGACGCCCGGGCGAGCCTGGAAGCGTTCTATCAGGACCTGTCGGAGCTCTCGCCCGAGGTGATCGGCGGCAAGGTGCCCGACGATGGCTTCTACTTCAACCACACCCCCTAGAGCGCACCCGTCTGCTCTACACGCTCGCGGGAGCAGCTGCCATCCTCATCGGATGGCAGCTGCTCTCGCTGTTCGTCAACCCGGTCATCATGGCCTCGCCCGCCGCGACCATCCGGGCCTTGGCCGATCTGGCCTGGGGCAGCACCCTCTGGGTGCAGCTCCTCATCACGCTCAAGCGCCTGGTCATCGGCCTGGCGGTGGGCGCCGCGGTCGGCTGGGTGCTTGGTGTGGCGGCCGGCCTGGAGCCGCGGTTGCGGGCGTTCTTCGAGCCGCTCCGTTGGGTGGGGATGACCATCCCCGTCGTCATCATCGCCGTGCTGGCCATGCTCTGGTTCGGCCTGGGCGACTTCACGGTGATGTTCGTGGTCGCGCTCATCGTGATCCCGACCATGTACGTGAACACGGTCGAGGGAGTCCTCGCCATCGACCGGCGGCTGGTGGAGATGGGCCGGGTCTACCGCTTCTCGCGCGGCCTCCTGCTCAGGGAGATCTACCTGCCGGGCGTCGCCTCTCCGGCGATCGCGGGGCTCACCCTGGCCACCGGCATCGCCGTCCGGGCCGTGGTCCTGGCCGAGGTCCTCGCAGCCACGAACGGGATCGGACATGCTTTCTCCCGGGCCATGAGCTTTCTCGAGACCCCGCAGCTCTTCGCCTGGGTCCTGGTGCTGCTCGTGCTCATGGCGGTGATCGAGTTCGGCGTGCTGCGGCCGGTCAAGAGGCGGGCCATGCGCTGGCGGAAGGCCCCGCAGTGAGCCGCGGCACGATGAGCGGCGCCGGCGCGCGGAGGCCCGCGCGATGATCGCCTTCGAGCACGTGAGCAAGTCGTTCGATTCGCTCGAAGTCTTGAACGATCTCTCGTTCCATGTCTCGTCGGGACAGATCCTGGGAGTAGTGGGACCGTCGGGAGTGGGGAAGACCACCATCCTCAAGCTCATCACCGGCATCCTGAGCCCGGACGCGGGAGTGGTGCAGGTCGCCGACGGCGTGATGGGGTACGTGTTCCAGGAGCCGAGGCTGCTGCCCTGGCGCACCGCCCTCGATAACGTGGCCGCTCCGCTCCGCGCCCAGGGGCTCGCCAAGGCCGAGGCGCGGGAGAAGGCCGCGCGCTGGCTCGCCAGGGTCGACTTGGCCGGGTTCGAGCACTACCATCCGGCCGAGCTGAGCGGCGGGATGGCCCAGCGCGTCTCGGTAGCGCGCGCCCTGTCGGTGGAGCCGGCCATCCTGCTCATGGACGAGCCCTTCAGCAACATGGACGCCACCCTCAAGTCGTCCTTGATGGTCACGCTGCAGCAGATCCTCAAAGAGCGGACGACCACAGTGGTCTACGTCACCCACGATCTGACCGAAGCGCTGCAGTTGGCCGACCGCATCGTCGAGCTGATGCCCGACAAGAGCCTGCGCGAGCTCGACCTGAGCGACCGCGCCGCCGTGGCGCGGGAGTGGCTCGCCAAGTTCCAGCCTCTGGTGTAGTCACCCAGCCGCTCCTTTCTCCTAGCATCGGCTCCAGTACACGGGTGCGAAGGCAAGGAGGAGCGATGTTCGAAAAGCAACCCTGGATGCAGCGGGCCGGTGAGTACCCGCAGAACGATCAGGAATACTTCGCCCTGCTGGCGCGGGCGGTCTTCTCCGCCGGGCTGGGCCCCAAGGTGGTGGAGTCGCGGTGGAAGGAGATGGGCCTGGCCTTCCACGGCTTCGACCCGGCGCAGGTCACGCAGATGGACGAGCAGGACGTGGCCCGGCTGCTCTCCGACCCCGGGGTCATCCGGAACCGGCGGAAGATCGAGGCGGTGATCAAGAATGCCGGCACGTTCCTGGAGCAGATCGCCGGGCTCAACGGGCGCGCGCACGACGGGCACGCGCCGTTCCACGCCTACCTCCTAGATCTCGGCGCGGGGACCGACCTGGACGTCGCCGCCGACGGCCTTGCTCAGGTGTTCACCCACCTGGGGAGGACCTCCGCGCTGTTCTTCCTCTTCAGCGCCGGCTGGCGCCCGCACGAGACGGAGGGTGTGGCGGCTCTCGCAAACGGTTAGAGCCACCGCCCATTCCAGGGCCCGCGGCGGTCAACAGGGCCCTGGAATGGTATCTTCTCTAGCGCATGTCAGTACCGGGGTCGTGCCGGCTGTAGCGGTGTCGTGGGGACCATCGCGACGCAGGGCGCTCCCATAGGAGGCTGCTGAAGAACGACGCTTCGCCGCAGAGGCGTCGTTCTTCAGCAGCCTAAAAAGAAAGGAGTCCCGTTGTCTCGAGAGGTTGTGATCCTCAGCGCCGCCCGTACCCCCGTCGGCCGTTACCTGGGCGCCTTGGCCGAGATACCGGCGAGCCAGCTCGGCGCTATCGCCATGACCGAAGCCCTCAAGCGGGCCGGCGTCGAGCCGAACGAGGTGGAAGAAGTCATCATGGGCAACGTCCTGCAGGCCGGCCAGGGACAGAACCCGGCCCGCAAGGCGTCCATTATCGCCGGCATCCCGCAGGACATCCACGCGTGGACGCTCAACATGGTGTGCGCCTCCGGGGCCAAAGCCCTGCACGTGGCCGCCAGCACCATCAAAGCCGGCGCCGCCGACGTCGTGGTGGCCGGTGGCATGGAGAACATGAGCCTGGCTCCCTACCTCATCCCCAAAGCCCGGACCGGGTACCGCATGGGTGACGGCGTCCTTCAGGACGAGATGATCCTCGACGGCCTCTGGTGCTCCACGTGCGACATCCACATGGGCATCACCGCCGAGAACGTGGCCGAGAAGTACGGCATCAGCCGCGAGGTGCAGGACGAGATCGGCTACCAGAGCCAGCAGAAGGCCGTCGCTGCCATCGAGGCCGGCAAGTTCAAGGCCGAGATCGTCCCGGTCATCATCCCGCAAAGGAAGGGCGACCCGAAGGTCTTCGATACCGACGAGCACCCGCGGGGTGACACCACGCTCGAGGGGCTGGCCAAACTGAAGCCCGCCTTCAAGAAAGACGGGACCGTAACCGCCGGCAACGCCTCCGGTATCAATGATGCCGGCGCCGCTTTCGTCGTCGCGTCGAAGGAGTGGGCCGACGCTCGGGGCATCAAGCCGCTGGCCACGCTCGTCGCCTACGCCAGCGCCGCCCTCGACCCGGCCTACATGGGCATGGGCCCGTACTATGCCACCAGGAAGGTCATGGAGATCGCCGGCATGACGGTCGACCAGATGGACATCATCGAGTCGAACGAAGCCTTCGCCGCCCAGGCCGGGGCCGTCGCCCAGGAACTCGGCCTCGACATGAAGAAAGTCAACCCCTACGGTGGCGCCATCGCCCTCGGTCACCCCATCGGTGCCTCGGGCGCCCGTATCATCACCACCCTCATCCATGCGCTCAAGCAGGAGGGCGGCACGTACGGTCTGGCGACCATGTGTGTGGGCGGCGGCCAGGGCGTCGCCACCATCGTCAAGGTCTGAAAGCAAGGAGTAACAGGTGAAAGAAGAAGTCGAAAAGGCACTGGATCTCATCCGTCCGGCCCTCCAGAACGACGGCGGCGACGTCGAACTGGTTGACGTGGACGAAGATACCGGCACCGTGAAGGTCAGGCTCGTGGGCGCATGCGGTAGCTGCCCCATGTCGCAGATGACCCTGCGCATGGGCGTCGAGCGGGTGCTCAAGGAGCAGGTCCCCGCGGTCAAAGAGGTAGTGCCGGTCTAACAGGTGCTGCCGGTGTAGCAGTAGCGCCGGTCTAGCGGCGAGAAGTGGCGCCGGCCTCCTCCCGGAGGCCGGCGCCTTCACGTATTGGCCCCTACGACTTGAGGCTCCAGAGCCCGCCGGAAGACCGGTCCAACTCTTCTCTCAGGTAATTCAACACTTCGGCCTCGGCAGCGAGTCTCTGCAGGCTCTCGGCCAGGGCCGCTTGGTTCTTCTCCAGCTCGCGGAAGCGCGGCTCCAATCGCTGCACCCGGCCGATCACTTCCTGCACGTCGGCCATGTTATTGATGCCTGCCTTTCGGGCGGCCTTGATGAGCGCGGCCGCCTTGATGGCGACATACACCAGCCCGCCGAGGATGAGGGCACATCCCACACAGATCAGGATGATCGCTGGTAGTGGCATGGCTCGATTCTAGCGGAAAAATGGGCGAACAGTGCCGGCCTTCAACTTCATGCCGCCGCAGGCGAGCGATGGGGGCGCTACCCAAACAGCGGTGGCCCCGTCCTCAACTCCAGAGGAAAGCGCCGGATAGCGGAGAGATTGTGGCGGCTGCTCAGCTTCTGGATCTTCACGTAGTCGCCGGGCGTGTGGATGAACAGACCGTCCCCGATGTAGATGCCCACGTGGTGCACCGGGTAACCGAAGGCCACCAGGTCACCCGGCTGTATGTCCGCGAGCTCCACGGGAATGCCCAGCTGAGCCTGATAGCCGGAGTAGTGCGGCAAGTTGACGCCGTGCTGCTTGAATACGTAGCGCACGAAGCCCGAGCAGTCCATGCCGCCCGACGGCCGGGTGCCGCCCCAGACGTAGGGGATGCCCATGTAAGAAGCGGCCGTCTCGATGACTTGGTTGAGGATCTCGTTCTCGGTCTGAGGGAGAGTGCCGTGGTAGACCTGGCCGCCGTTCAGGACATGATTCTGGGCGGCGATCTGGGCGGCCAGCAGAGCTGCCTGAAGCCTTGCCTCGAGCTCCCGCTGGAGCCGCTCCTGCTCCTCCTTCTGGCGCTGGCGCTCCTGCTCGATGACCGCCTTCACCTTCGCGTCGAGGCCGGCCAGCGTCTTTCCGCGCTGGGCCAGCGTCGCTTGGATCTCGAAGGCCCGATTGGTCGTTTCCTCACGCAGGGCCAGTTGCTGGCGCTTCTGATCGTCGACCGCGGTCAGGAGCAGATCCAGCCGGGTGGTGCTGTCTTTGAGGTCGGAGACCAGACGTTGGTCCTGGTCGGCGAGCGTGGCAACCAGGCGCACCCGGTTGTAGAGGTCCTCCATGCCGTCGGCGAGCAGCAAGAGCTGCAGCAGCTGGTCGCGCCCTCCGGATTTGTAGACGGACCTGATCCGCTCGTCCAGCATTGCCTGCCGGCGGGCCTTGTCGGCCTGGGCGTCGGCGACCATGCGCCGCAGTTCCGACATACGGGCGTTCGCGCTGTCGAGGTCCTCCAGGCACCTGTTGTATTCCTCGGTCTTCTGCAGAAACTCCTCGTCGAGGGCGTCGATCTCGGCCTGCACGGCCTGAGCCCGCGCGGTGAGGTCGTCCACCTGGATCTTGACTCCTCCCTTGAGGGTGAAGACGGTGGTGGTGGTCGAGCCGGTGGTCGCCGTCGCCGGCACCGCATAGTGCGGGGGCCGCGGCTATACACCAGAAGACGCCGGCGCCGAGCACCAGCGCGAACAGGGTGGGGAGGGGGACGCGCCGGCGGGCGGGCGCGGGAACAAGAGGCCTTCCCGGGCGGATCAACCGCCGTCTAAGACGATGCAACAGGCCCATCAGCTCGAACACGACCTTTCCCCGGTTTCTCTCCTTGTATCGGCAGAGAGCGGCGAAGACTTGTGCGATTCTCGCCGTCCAGCGTCGCAAGAAGCGCCGTGCCTAGCTGTCAATCTTTTGGCTTGGGTTGGTCCGCGGGCCGGAGCAGCTTGCCGCCGCGGGGTGAAGAACGTGAGCGAGAGAGGGGCCCGTCACCGCAGATGGTGAGCAGCGAAAGGAGTCCTTACGACCCGCTTGTCCCGGTCGCCGCTCGGAGCTGATCGAGTATCTTCCCGAGCGCCTCGATGTCCTGAGCGAAAGTGGCAAGGTCGCCCGCACGCAGTGCCGCCTGCGCGTCGGCGTATTTCGCAGTGGCCTGCGCGATCAATTGCGCCACGGCGGGGTTGGTGGGCCCCGTGCTGGGCGGCGGAGTGGTTCCCGTCCCGGGCTGAGCCCCTGCACCGCCGAAGATCTGCGCTAGCGCCTCACCCAGAGTGGGCGCCATCACCACGTTCTGCTGCTGGCCCGACGGCAGGTTGGGGGTCGCCGACGGCGACCGATAGAAGACGATGATGCGCTGGATCTGCGGCAGCTCCGTCTGGTTGGATTGCAGGTAGAGCGGCTGCACATACAAGAGCGAGTCGCCGATCGGCACCGTGAGCAGGTTGCCGAAGATCACGGTCGAACCCTCCTGGCCCCAGAGCGTGCGCTGGGCCGAGATCGCCGGGTCCTGGTTGATGGCGGCCTCCACCTGCGCCGGGCCGTAGACGCTCAAGCTGGAGGGGAACTCGAAGCTCACCGCCTTGCCGTAGTTCGGCGCGTCGGACTCGGCTCCGAGCCAGGCGATCATGTTGCTGCGGCTGTTGGGCACGTACGGCAGGATGAGGACGAACTCCTCGTGAGTCTGGCCCGGCAGCCGCATGATCATGTAGTAGGGGCTCATGGGAGCTCCGCTGGAGATCGCGACATTGCTGGGGATCTCCCACTGGTCGCCCTTGCTGTAGAGCACCGCGGGATCGGTCACGTGATAGGTGGCGAACATCCGGGCCTGCGACATGAAGTAATCCTCGGGGTAGCGCACGTGCTGGCTGAGGCCGGTCGGCATGTCGGCCTGGGCCTTGAACATGTCGGGGAAGATCTTCTCGTAGGTGCGGATAAGTGGGTCACTCGGGTCAAAGGTATAGAAGGTCATCGTGCCGTTGTAGGCGTCGATGACGACCTTCACCGAATTGCGGATGTAGTTGATAGCACCGTCCGGCTGCGAGTAAGGGTAGCGGTCGGTCGTTGTGTAGGCGTCGGCGATCCAGTAGAGCTTGCCGTCGGCGATCACCATGTAGGGGTTGCCATCGAACCGAAGGAACGGCGCGGCCGCGGCCAGGCGCTCGGTGATCTTGTTCTTGATGATGATGCGGCTCTCATCTGTGATAGCCGACGAGGTGAAGAACTTGATACTGCCGAAGCGCATCGCGAAAGCGAGCTTGTTGAGGAACGAGCCCACGGGGATGCCGCCGCTGCCCGTGTAGGTAGTGTAGACGTCGCCGTCGGCGCCCGGGTAGTCGAACTCCTGGTCCTTGGTCTTGACCAGGAGGTAGTCGGTGCCGGTGCGCCCGTAGTAGATGCGCGGCTCGGTGACGGCAAGAGCAGGTGTCGACGACACCAGCGGGACATCCTGGACGAGAAAGTCAGGAGACCCGCCGGAGGCGACCTGGTTCACCGCCGACACGGTCACCCCGTAGCCGTGCGTGTACGTGATGTGCTGGTTCACCCAGGTCTGCGCCTGGGCCGGCAGACCCGAGACGCGCAGCTCGCGCGGAGCGAGCATGGTCTGGGTATAGACACCGTTGACAAGGTAGCGATCGACGCTGACGCTCCCGAACGAGTAGTACGGCCGGAGTTCCTGGAGCTGGCCGTAGCTCGTGAGCAGCACCTCCGGATCCCAGAGACGGATGTTGCTTATCGTCACGTTGTTGGCCTGGAGCTTGGCGGCCGAAAGATCGCCTTGCAGCGAGTATGGGGTCTCGCTGATCTCCGTCAGCTTATAGGCCGCGCGGGTGGCGGCGATGTCGTTGGCGATGTAGGGAGTTTCCTTTGTAAGCTGGTTCGGGTTCACCGCCAGCGCCTGCCAGATGGCCGGCACGACGGCCAGAAGGACGATAAGGGCGACGATCCACACGCCGATAGCCAGCGGTGGCCACAGCCTGCGCCGGCCCCGGACGGCGTTATAGATGAGCGCCGCGCCGAGCAGGAAAGCCAGCACCATGAGCGCGCGGATGAGCGGCAGGCGCACGTGCACGTCGGTATAACCGGCGCCGAAGACCACGCCGGAGGTGGAATAGAGGAGGTTCCAGGCCTTGAGCAGGTAGCCCGCCCCCGCCAAGATGAACAGCGCGCCGAGGAGCGCCGAGACGTGAGCCACGGTACCGCGATCGATGCGCACCCCGGCCAACTGCAGCGCGCTACGCGCCATCTTGATCGGATCCTGCTGCTGCTCCGGTCCCCTGACCTCGCTCACGGGGCCCTGCTGCACCTGCACGCCGCCGAGCTGGAGATGCGCGACCACCGACACGACCAGGGCGACGATCAGCGAGGCGAACAGGAACCAGTAGACAGACTGCCAGGCCGGCATGACGAGGATGTAGAACGACAGGTCGTGATGGAAGATGGGGTCCTCGACCCCGAACGGGACGGCGTTGAGCGCTTGGGCGAACGTGAGCCACGAACCGGCGGCCGAGAATCCGACGATGACGGCGACGACGAGCGAGAGCACGAGCCCCACCTGCCGGACCCGCCGCGTGGCCTTCTCGTTCACCGGCTCGAGGACGTCCACGCCCTCCACGGGGCGGTACTTGGGGGCCAACCGGCGGGCGATCTCGACGTTGCCGTACACAATGGCGAAGAAGGCGACGGCAGCGACCACCCCGACGACGACGCCGGTGGTGATCCGCCTCCAGAAGACCGTGCGCAGAGCCACCTCGCCGAACCAGAGCCAGTCGACGTAGTAGCGCAGGAAGATGACAAGAGCGAGGATCACGACGACCACGATCGCCACGATGAGGGCGATCAGTCGGCGACGCGAGGCGTGGCTATCCGTATGCAGCCGTGGTCGCTGCCCGCTCGGACGGCGGGGCGTGTCAGTATCCATCAGAGAGCAGTATAACAACCCGCGAAGCCCGCCTTGCGCCGTGTGGTGCGAGCCGGTGCGCGGCGTGGTTGGAGGCGGCCCGCAGAGTGGTGCGGGCGCCCCCGCGACGGTCTGCCGCTGCAGCCGTTCTGCAGCCATCAGGAAGGCAGGGCCGCCTCCGCCTCAACAGTTTCCCAAACTGCAGTTGTGCTATACTCCCGTCTCCAAGCGGCGCGGGGTGGAGCAGTCCGGTAGCTCGTCGGGCTCATAACCCGAAGGTCACAGGTTCAAATCCTGTCCCCGCTACCATAGAAAAGGCCCGGATTTCCGGGCCTTTTTCTTTGCCAGGGAGAGGCCGCGTTGGGGTGATGTTCCACAAATGTTCCACCAAAACTCAGTCCGAGCTGTCGACCAGGGCCGCTAGGCGCCCGATCGCTTCCTTCTGCTGGCCGGGCAGAACGTGGGCGTAGACGGTCAGGGTGAAGGCCACCGAGGCATGCCCGAGGCGCTCTGAGACGATCTTGGCGTTGACGCCGCTGGCGAGCAGCAGGGTGGCGTGGGTATGGCGAAGGTCATGCAGCCTGAGCCGGGGGAGGAGCTCCGGCCGGGCGTTCAGGTCGCCGGCCTTCTTCTTCTCCTCGGCCTCCTTGGTCTTGGCGTCGTTGTACTGACGCTGCAGCCGTTCGAAGATCCCGGTGACGCCGTCCGGGTGATAGCCCTTGCCGTCTTCGCGGGTGAACACCAGCCCCGTGTCGGTCCAGTGCTCGCCCCACTTGACCCGCTCCTCGAGCTGCGCTTTGCGCCAGGCCTTCAGCACGGAGACCGTCTGCGGGTCCAGGTCGATCGAGCGCCGGCTACGCTCGGTCTTCGGCGCCGAGGTCCCGTGGATGGTGCGGGCCCTGGCGATCGAGACGACGCCTTCCTTGAGGTCCAGGTCGGACCACTCCACCGCGATCGCTTCGCCGCGGCGCGTCCCGGTGAGGGCGAGAAAGCGCCAGAACGGATAGAGCCGGTCGCCGTGGACGGCCGCGAGGAAGGTCTGCAGCTCGTTCGAGGTCCAAACCTTGAGATCAGCCGTGCGCTTGGGCTTGGGCGGCTTGGTCTTCTTGCTCTCGGCCACGTTGCGGACCACGTAGCGCCACTCCACGGCATCGTCCAGTGCCCGGTGCAGCATGGCATGGACGTGGATCACCGACTTGGCAGCTAGACCTCGAGGCGCCTCGTCGGTGCTGGCGCGGTGGCCGGTCTTCTCGAGTTCGCGGTACATCCGGATCACCTGGGGCTCGTTGAGCTTCTGCAGCCGGATCTCGCCGATGTGCTTCTTGATGTGCCGCTCGAGGATTGTCTTGTAGGTCGTGTACTGGGCGGGACCCACAGAGTTCTTGACGGCTGGCAGCCAGACGCCCTCGATGTACTGCTCCACCGTTATCTTGTCGGGCTCCACGAAGCGGCCCTCGCCCATCCGGGCGAGTTCCTTGGTGAGGGCGTCCTGGGCCTCGCCCTGCAGCCGGTAACCGGACTTGGAGATCCACCGGCCTTCTGGCGTCCGAACACGCCACTGCCAGCCGTTGCGCCAGCGACGAACCGAGCCTCTCACTGGTCCCGCCTTTCCGTCGCTTTGAGCTCTTGGACTATCTCATCCAGTTCTTGATGGCAGGTTGATCGGCCTCATTGTTTGGCTCCTCTAATCGGAGGATCTTCTTTCCACTCTAGCCCTAGTCCATCTCTCGGCCGCCTGGCCACTGTCCGATTTCACCAAGGGGCTTGTACCTAGAACGGCTGGGGGCCTCTCGCCTATTCTCTCGCGCGAGGAGGCCGCCCCGTGCCAGCCTCCTCGCGCTCGTTCGATCCGAAATGCTTCGATCTTGTTAGACCGAGTATCCCGCTACCCGCTGGCGGTTGCGCCAAACACCGCCACCGTATGTCGAGACGTCGAGCAGGATCCCGATCACGACTATCACGTAACCCCACGCGCTGAAATGGCCCTCGGGGGGTGCTACCCCACCAGGCGAGCGTACATCAAGGTTGTCCATGGCGCGAAGATTACGCCGAAGACCGGCCAGAAGGCGGCTGCGAACATCCGATGGAACAACGTCGTGCTCGTCAGCCACCAAATGATTTGAGCGGCCCGCGGCCCAACAAAGGCCATGACCGTGAGTAAAGACAGCACATGCCTGACCCTTCAAGTCTCGTCAGTCAAGGCTAGATCATGGCCTTCCGCTTCATTTCGTCGAATTCCGCCTGGGTAACAGCGCCGCTATCAAGGAGCGCCTGAGCCTTGGCGATCTCGTCGGCCGCCGAATAACCGGCCGCACGCTTCTGCTTTGCGTCGGCCTCTTCCATCAGTTGCCTGTCCTGCTCGGTCATCTTCGGCCGGGCGATCATGTAGACCAGAAGTCCGATAAGCGGGATGAAGATCAGGAAGATGATCCAGCCGGCCTTGGCACCACCGCCGATGTCATTCCGGCGAAAGATATCGGCGAAGACCGTGATGAAGATCCAGAAGTAGATCATCCAAAAGAAGAATATACACATGGTCCAGATAACGCTGCCGGTACCCCAGGTTTGGCTGCATCCGGTGAGGCTGAGCAGCAGGATGCCCATCAGCATAAGCAGGACCAACCACCGTTTCGAGAATTGCTTCATAGATCCCTCCGTTTCATTCATGTTACGACCGACGAGAATCACAGCAATTTCGCCTTCGCGGGCTGCCGCGCCCGGTGCTTTTCGCACTCACATGATGAACCTCCTATTGAACGAACTCTCGGGACGGAGCAGGCCGCCCCGCAGTCCACTACTCGGGCTGGTCATCGTGCGAAGGCTCCTCTTTGTCCCCACCGTGTTCTCCGGAGGCAGCCGGGCCCCGTGACCGCCGAGGCACGAGCGGCTCAACGATCAAGAGGACCGTGCAGGCAAGATAGAGCATGACAGCGGCCCTCGGCGAGACTACGGCGATGGCGATGGCGAAGGCGAGCAGGCCCACCGACCACCACCGCCCCCGCACGAAGGCGCGAAGGTCAGCTTCGGCGACCTCGTCCTCTGTCATTTCTTTGTGGCCCGAGAGATACAACCCAAGCCCGCTGAGCGCGACAGAGGCCAGCAGGAGGTCGACGCCGAAGACGATGGTCGCGACTCGCGCGCCCGCGTCGCCACTGTGCTCTCCTGCCAAGGCGGCCGTGAAAGGCATGACCGAGACGAAGAGAAGGCCGACCAGATTCAGTCGAAAGAACGCCCCGTTACCCGACCTCATGAACCTGGTGAGATTGCTGTGCGCAATCCACCACCCCCCGACGAAGGCGAAGCTGACCAGATAGGAGAGATACATGCGCCACTCAGCGAGCAAGGCGGCGCCCAGATTCGTCGAGTCGGCCGGGACCTTGAGCTCGAGCACTAAGAGCGTGATGACGATGGCAAGGACGCCATCGGAGAACGCCTCGAGGCGCTGCTTGGGCAGAAGCTTGTAGTTACGGGCCATATGTACCTACGCATGACAGTCTGTTTGCAGTTCCACGGACGGGGTAGCGCCCCAGCCGGCCTTTTCCGGAGAACGGCTGGAGCAACTACTCCGCATTCCCGCGACCGCTGCCTCGCCCTCGAGGTCAACGGTGACGACCTTGACAGGCTACTTGACAGCCTGGTCGATGGCCTTCTTCATCTCTTCGGCGTCGGCGTCCACCTGCTTCTTCATGGTCTTCGCGGCGTGCTGCATGTAGCGGTCGATGCCCTGATCGGGGGTGGCCACCCCTACGAAGACGATCCCCGCCTGGCCCTCGTCGAGCAACTCGCCCAGATCTTTGATGTCACTCCGCTTGAGGCCCCGGGAGAAGTGCCCCGCCGCAAGCCCGATGCCCCCGCCGGCGATCGCACCCACGATAAGAGAGGGCGGGAAGAGGATGCCTACCACGGCTCCCGCAGCGGCCCCTATCTTCAGGCCTTTGCTGCGCGAGGTGGCGTCGGTGTCGATGATCTTCACCGATCCGTCGTCCTGCTTGGTAAACAGGGAGGCTTCGTATTTGCCCACCCATTTCTCCTTGTGCAGGTCCTTTATGCGTGGTGAAGTCAAGCTCGGCGTCGTCGAGAGAGTCATAGGCGCCCGCGTACACGAAGGTCACTTCATTGTCTTTGTTGTCTGCCATTGTGGATCCTTTCCTCCCGCACGCCCCGGCCGGGAGCCTCACTTTCTATTTGTCAAGCCTCTGCCTAGTCCTCGTCGCCTTCCTCAGCAGCCATCTCGAGCGCGGCCAACTCGTCTGCCTCTTCACGGGTGACAAGACCGATCGCTATGAGGTCCCGCGGCCTGATGAAGTCGCTCGCGATGTTGAAGCCACCGGCACGCCATATCGCGTTCCGGAGAGGTATCGCCCAGTGGTGCTCGATAAGCATCAGGGCCACCGCCGAGTCGTTGGGGATATCCTCGAGGATATCGGCGGCTGTTTGGTCGGAGAAGATCTCGATGCCCTCTTCGCCGGCCTGAGCGCCCAACTCGGCCCCGGCGACGAAGCCTTCCTCACCGGCCGCGCCGAGGCCGATGAGTGCGCCCACCTTGGCGCCGAACTCCACGGACTCATCTTCGGTCAGGTTGCTCAGCCGAATCACGTTCATCACGCCCTCGGGGTCCTTGTAAAGCGCAAGCGCGTCGATGACCCTAACCGCGTTGCTCTCCCGGAGCCGCGCGAGTTCGTCGAGAGCCTCGCCTCTGAATTCCGGGGACTCTGAATCCGAACACCAGCAGTTGAACCGGTCCGATAGCCATAGTTCCTCCTTCGGTTATTGCGGGGCGCTGTCGGGGGCTCGATCAGCGCAGTGAAACCAGAATGTCCGGAGCGCGCGATTGGATTAGCCTGTCTTGCCTCCCTTTGGGTAGCTGTCCGCGTCTCTGACGAGTGCCCATGTCGGGTGCTGCCGAAACGCCGATCCGGGGCGAAGCCATCATGTTCCCCTCACTCACTAGACTTCAGAGAACTGGACGATGACCTTGATGTCTTCGGGTTGTCGCTCGAGCGCCCGCTTGAAGTCCTCCGGCCTCTCCCGACGGGTGATGAGGCGGGCAAGCCACTTGGGGTCTGCGGCGGCCAAGCATTCGCCGGCCTTGTACCAATGCCGCCGGTTGGCGTTGACGCTGCCGACTATCACGGCGTTCTTCAGCACGATCTCAGCCGCGACGTCGGCAGTGGTTCCTTGTGAGCCCCCGCCGCTTCCGATGCCGGTGAGGCAGACGATGCCACCGGCCGCAATGCCGAGCACGGAATCGTAAATGACCTTGCCGACGCCGGTGCATTCGATGATGACATCGGGCGCCGGATGAACATCGGCAACACTGCCCGCGTGGTAGGTGGCGCCGAGGGCGCGCACGAGATCCGGTTTCGGTCCCGACTCGACCCGGTCAAGCACATGCACGTTGAAACCGCGCTGGACTCCCTTGAGAGCAGCGAGCAGCCCGATCGGCCCGGCGCCCGTCACCAAGACGTTGCGCGGCTCCCAGAAGGAATGCCGGCCCAACCCGAGGGTGGCAGCGCTTTCCCACGCCTTCGTGATCACGGTTGTGGGTTCGAGTAGCACGCCGAGGATGCCAAGGGAGGGGTCTAGTTTGATCGCATACTCGGGCTCGATCCTCCAGCGTTCGGACATGAAGCCGTCGATCTGTTTGATGCCCCGCTCGGTGTACTGACCGTTCTGACACATGTCCCACTCGCCTACGGCGCAATTCGGGCACGGAACCGGGTCGGGCCGGCGCACGATGCCCACCACGAGATCGCCTTTCTTCAGCCCCTTGGCCGGACCCGGGTCGATCACGCGCCCGAGAGACTCATGCCCAAGCACCAGCCGTGTCTTCCCAGGAGGCGCCCAGCCATACTTGCCCTCCACCATCTCGGCATCAGTGCCACAGACCCCGACGGCGATGGCTTCCACGAGCACCGAGCCGTCGCCAGGGTCTGGCTCCGGAACGTCCTCCAGTTGCGCGGTTTCGAGCTTCATCGGTTCCAAGGTAATGGCCTTCATCGGATGCCTCCTTTGTTTGATTCGTTCAGCGTTATCGCGGCGAGGCCACATTCGGGTCGAACGCCGCCTTCTTGCCCACATCTAGGAACTTCGATTCGTCGACAGTCGCGAAGAGATCGATGAGCGTGGCTGCCAAGCCGGTCCAGCCGGTCTGGTGGCTTGCTCCGATGCCGGCCCCGTTGTCCCCGTGGAAGTACTCGTAGAAGAGAATGTGGTCGCGCCAGTGCGGGCCCTCGAACTTCTCTGCGCCGCCGAACACAGGCCTTCGCCCGTTCTCGTCAAGCAAGAAGATGCTCGTGAGCCGCCTTGCGATCTCCTTGGCCACGTCGAAGAGGTTCATCTGCCGACCGGAGCCGGTGGGGCATTCGACCTTGAAATCGTCTCCATGGAAGCCGTAGAGACTGACAAGCGCGCGGACGATAAGCATGTTGACCGGCATCCACACTGGACCGCGCCAATTGGAGTTGCCGCCGAACATCCCCGAGTCGGAATCCGCCGGCACGTAGTTCACCGAGTAGTCCCTGCCACCGGCCTCAAATACGTACGGATGATCAAGGTGGTAGCGCGAAAGCGCCCGGATCCCGTGGGGACTCAGGAACTCGTTCTCATCGAGCATGATCGTGAGGATGCGCCGCAGGCGGACAGGGTCCACCAGGGCCATCAAGCTGCGATCGGCGTAGCCCGCGCCCACTGAAGACATTGGCTTCGAGCTCCGGCATCCGGCGGATCCGCTCGGCGAATAGTTCCATGACTTTCGGCACCCGCTCGCGCTGCCAGGGCTCGATCATAGTGGTGGCGCAGAGCGGCAAGAGGCCGACCATGGAGCGTACCTTGAGACGGGTCGCACTGCCATCCGGGAGCATCAATAGATCGTAGAAGAAGCCGTCCTCCTCGTCCCACAGGCCGTCAGAGCCGACGTGACCCACGGCGTGGCCGATCCAGAGAAAGTGGTCGAGGAACTTCTCGGCGAAGGTCTCGTAGCTCGGGTCGTACGCCGCGATCTCGATGGCCAACTCAAGCATGTTTTGGCTAAAGAGCGCCATCCAGGCCGTACCGTCGGCCTGGTCGAGGTATCCCCCGGTCGGTAGCGGGGCGGATCGATCGAACACCCCGATGTTGTCGAGACCGAGAAAGCCGCCCTGAAACACGTTGTTCCCGAACCGGTCCTTGCGGTTCACCCACCAGGTGAAGTTTGCCAGGAGCCTACCGAAGGAGCGCTTGAGAAAGTCCAGGTCCCCCTCGCCCCGCGCTGCCTGCTCCATGCGGTACACCCAGAGTGTGGCCCAGGCGTGCACCGGCGGGTTCACGTCGCTGAAGTTCCACTCGTAGGCGGGGATCTGGCCGTTGGGGTGCAGGTACCACTGCGAAAGCATCAGGTCGAGTTGCTGCTTGGCGAAGTCGATGTCGACCGAAGCGAGTGCGACCGCGTGGAAGGCCAGGTCCCAAGCCGCGTACCAGGGGTACTCCCACTTGTCGGGCATCGACATGACGTTGTTGTTGACCATGTGACCCCATTCGCGGTTTCGAGTGGGACCGCTCGCCGGAGAGAACGGGTCACCGCCGTGGTCCTTGATCCACGTGTCGGCCTCGAACAGGAAGTACTGCTTGGACCACAGCATCCCGGCGAGGGCCTGTCGCATGACCAGGGCTTCGTCTTCGCTGACCGAAGAGGGGGTGAGCGCGCGATAGAACTCGTCGGCCTCGCTCCGGCGTGATTCGAACGTCTCCTCGAACCCGGCGAAGACATCCTTGGAGGCTCCGGGGGCAGAGTCGGTCAGTCGAAGACGCAGGACCGTTTTCCCTCCGGACGCAATTTGCAGGGCGTGATGAGCGGCCACCTTGGTGCCGGTGCCGGCCGGGTTGACCGTCTCCTGCCGCCCATGGACGACATGGTCGTTGATGCCGTCCTTGACGAAGTCCCCAGAGTTCGCGGCGCCGAAGAGCCGCTCGTTGTTGGTCTCGTTCTCGGTGAAGAGCAGGGGCACATCTCCTTCAACGCATAGCCAACGCGCGCCGAGAACGGGGTGAGAAGCCGCGACCGTCTTCGCGCCCTTCCTGGCGCGGACTGTATGCAGCTCGGGCTTCGTCACGTCAGGTGACCAACTCCAGGTGTTGCGGAACCAGAGCGTGGGCAGGACGTGCAGGGTGGCCGCCTCCGGACCGCGGTTCTCGACCGTGATGCGAATGAGTATGTCTTCGGGAGCGGCCTTGGCGTACTCCATGAAGACGTCGAAGTAGCGGTCTTCCGCGAAGACGCCGGTATCGAGCAGTTCGTACTCCGGCTCCAGCTTCGAGCGGGTGCCGTTGGTCTGGATCAGATCGTCATAGGGGTAGGCCAGCTGCGGGTACTTGTAGAGCCACTTCATGTAGGAGTGGGTGGGCGTCGAGTCCAGGTAGTAGTAGTACTCCTTGACGTCTTCGCCGTGGTTGCCCTCGGCGCCGGTCAGGCCGAAAAGCCTCTCCTTGATGATCGGGTCCTGGCCGTTCCACAGCGCTAGGGCAAAACAAAGCAGCTGGTTCTCGTCGGAGAAGCCGGCCAGCCCATCCTCGCCGGAACGGTAGGCGCGGGAGCGGGCCTGATCGTGCGTGAAGTAGTTCCACGCATCCCCGTCGGCGCTATAGTCCTCGCGTACCGTGCCCCACTGGCGCTCGCTGAGATAGGGTCCCCACTTCTTCCACAGTGTCCCGGTCCGGGCTTCAGCGAGTCGTTTCTGCTCGGCGTTCATGTCAGACGTTGCCATCTTGATCCTCTCCGAAATCCGTAAGCACCGTTCGAGGCGGACCCTCCGAAACTCTGATGCCGGGGAAGCGTGCGGCGTAGCTCGCCACCACGGTGTTCAGGCAGGTGACCAGACCTTTGGCGCGCAGGTCCTGCAGCGCGTTCGCCACCTGTTCTCTGGTCAGGCCGGATCCCGCCGCCAGTTGCCCAGCGGTTCTCCCTGTTTCACAGGCGAGGAGCGCATGCAGCACCAACTCCTCGTCCGTCGAAAGCGCCGCAGGGGCTGTCGTGATCTGCAGCGGGACCGGCGCCCGCTCGTAGCCGACGCCGGCACTGAGTTCTTTGTCAGCTCGGGGCATTCACTCAGCTCCTCGCAACGTGAACTCCTCCCACCACGTGGGGTCGGGGCGGAAGGGAGCGGCCGGGCGGCCGGTGGCATCGGTGTCCAGGCGGTAGACCAGCCCGGCAGCCGGTTCGGCCCTGCGTTGCTCATCGGTCCAGTTCTCGGTGGCCGTGGTGACGTACAGCCGGCGGAGGCCCAAGCCGGCGAACGCACAGCACGTGCTTTGCCGGGCCGGGACGGTGAGCACCTCGATCAGCACACCATCGGGGGAGAAGCGCCGCACCTGCCCTCCGCCATAGATCGCCACCCAGAGGTCACCGGCGGCGTCCACCGTCATGCCATCCGGCGAGCCGACGTCCTCGGCCACGGTGATGAGGATCCGTCCAGCGGAGATGGTGCCGCGTTCGGGGTCGAACGTGAAAGCGTGGACGACTCGCGGACCACTGTCCACCAGGTACATGGTCTGCCCATCTGGGCTCCAGCCCACCCCGTTGGGAATCGTCATGCCGTCGAGCACCTGCTCGGTCCGGCCAGCCTGGTCCAGCCGGTAGAGCGCGCCACCTCCTGCGTGGTGATCGTCAGCCAGGGTCCCGGCCCAGAACCGGCCCTGCGGATCGCAGGCGCCGTCGTTCATCCGGGTCGCGACCGGGGAGACCTCGGCGATGGTCCGATGAGTGCCGTCGGGCGCCAGGTAGACGAAGCCGCGGCCGGCGCCGAGCAGCCACCCGCCGTCCCCCTCGATGGGGGCGATCATCCCGACAGTCCAGGGCAGTTCGTACGTGCGTACGGCGACCAGGGCACCGTCGTCCTGGACCTGGTCGCGGTAGACCCGCCCGGCGAGGATGTCCACTCGCAACAGCTCAGAGCGCCGGTCATCCCAACGCACTCCCTCACCGAGGTGGGTCTGTTCGGTCGTGCAGGCGACCGCCGCGCTGCCTCGCTCAGTCTTCTCTGCCATCTTCACCCTCCGAAGCGGAGACGTTTCGCGAGTCGTTCACGGAGGGACGATCGGCCCGCCGGCGCGCGCACGATGGGCAGAGCTCGCGATCCAGGGGGGCTGCCATGTGGTCCGGTAGGCGGTGGCGGATGAATTCCCGGTGAGCCGCCGTCCGCGTCGGCGCGCCGCACTCGCTGCAGGCCAAGAGCGGCTGTTCGCGCACGACGGTCCCCGTGATGAGCGTGCGCCGCATCCCATCCGTATCCTCGAGCGAGATCGCGCCTGTCGGGCAGACCTGCGTGCAGGCGCCACACCCGATGCACAATTCGGCCGGCCGGGTGAAATCGAAGTAGGCGAGTCGGCCCGCGGGCGTGTCGGCCATACGCAGAGCGTCGACACCCATCTCGCTGCAGGCGGCCATACAGAGCCCACAGCCGATGCAAAGGTCGCAGCGGAGGCAGCGGCGGGCCTCGTCGTGCGCCATCTCGTCGGAAAGACCCTCCTCGATCTGAACGTACCTGCCCTCGCCGAGAGTCTCTTCGACGCTCCTTTCCCGCATCGCAGCGCGGCGGAGACCAGTGCGATCAACTGCGTCGACGGCAAGGGGCACTACCTCAGCGCGGCGTTCCGGCTTCCCGATGGCTGCGTCCATTTCCACCCCGCGCAGCCAGGCATCGATGGAGGCCGCGGCGATCTTTCCGGAGCGGATCGCCTCCACGGCCGTTCGGGGGCCGTGCTCCACGTCGCCGCCCGCGAAGACGCCGGGTACCGCGGTCATCAGGGTTCCCGGGTCGGTGACGATGAAGCCCCGCGTGTTCTCGATCCCGGTGCCCTCGAGCATGCTCAAGTCCGTCCCCTGGCCGACGGCCAGGATCACGTGATCGGCGTCCAGCTTGAGCAGGCGGGAGGTGTCGAACTTGGGATCGAAGCGGCCGTCCTCGTCGCGGGTCTGCTCGCAGAACTGGAAGGTGACCTCGCCGTCCTCATCGACGCTCACCGGGCCCCAGCCGGGGTGCAGTTGCACTCCTTCGGCGACCGCCGTCTCGATCTCGTGCGGGCTGGCCGGCATTTCACGGCGATTCTCGAGGGAGACCATGTCGACGTGCTTCGCGCCCTGTCGAAGGGCGGTCAGGGCGACGTCGATGGCGACGTTGCCGCCGCCGACGACCACCACCCGCGGCCCGACCCGGACCGGGTCGCCGCTACGAACGGCCCGGAGGAAGTCGATGCCGCCGAGGACGAAGGACTGCTCAACACCCTCGATCGAGATATGGCGCGACCGCTGCGTGCCTAGGCCGAGAAACACGGCGTCGTAGTCTTTGCGGAAGGCATCGAGGCTGTCGACCTTGAAGCCGGTGCGGATCGTAACACCCAGCGCCCGGATCTGGTCGAGCTCCTGTTCGAGGAGATCCGGCGGCAGACGGTAGGCCGGGATGCCGTAGCGCAGCATTCCGCCGGCCTTTTCCTGAGCCTCGACGACCTCGACTTCATGACCGAGACGGCGCAGGTAGTAGGCAGCAGTGAGACCGGCGGGACCGGATCCGACGATGCCGACCCGCTTGCCCGTGTCGGGCGCCAGTTCGGGCTTTGGGTATCCGCCGTCGGCGAGGCAGTGTTCGGCCGCTTTAGTCTTCATCGGCCGGATGAACACCGCACCGTTGCTTCCCCCTCGAACGCAGGCGGATTCGCAGGTCGCCGGACAGACCAGGCCGCAGGTGAGCGGGAGGGGATTGTCGCGCCTGATGACTTCGATGGCCGACCCGTAGTCGCCGTGACCGATGTGAGCCATGAAGCTCGGGATGTCGATGTTGGCCGGACACGTGTAGTGGCAAGGCGCGGGATTGCGAACCAAGCAGAGGCCTTCCGGGCAGGATTCACGCCGCACGTGACTCTCCCACTGCTCGCGGTAATAGCGCAGAGAACTGCCCAGCGGCCAGGCGGCCCCCAGCCCCTGAGTGAGGAGATCGAGCGCGATCTCGTCGAGCGCGGCGAGATGCGCCGGCTCACCTCGGCCGAGAGTGATCTCGCCCGCCAAGCGCGCGGCGCGCGCCAGCAGACCGCGGACCGCCGGCACTTCGGCGTCGGCGAGCAGCCAATGGCGGTAGAGAGCACGCTTGGCCTGCCGGAGCATGCATGCGCCTTCGGCCATCACCATCAGGCTGGACGGTGCCGGGATGATGCCTGCGAATGCGAACGAGAGCGGCTCGCATGAGAGGTCGGCTTTGGACAGAGGAAGGAAGCCACCCAAGCCGTCGTCGAAGACGAGCACCGGGTCCTGGCTTTCCACCTCGACGCCGCCGCCCCAGTCGTCGACCTGGTGCCGCAGGTTCCCGGGACGCTCGAGCTCGACCAGGCCGCGCTGCTTCATGCCCCGCCGAAGCGTGAGCAACGACCTATCGAGGTCCGTGGCGCCCGCGAAGAGCAGGGCGATCCGGCACCAGGTCTCCGGCGTGTGTATCAGCCGCGACCCATCGCCGGTAGGTCTTTCCCCCCAGCAACTCGGCCGGCTGTTACGCAGCACCTCGATCCGCCGGCCTGGGCCTGCGACCTGCGCGAGCGAACGAATGGCATCGACCACGTTCAGAAGGGCTGCCTCGTGGCCGTTCAGTTCGACCGGAAGCCGCAGCTCGATCGTTCGGCTGTCGCGCAGGCCGACCGCGAGCAGAATGCCCTCCGCCAGCAGCCAGGGAGCGCCGTCGAGCACGGCGGCCGTTCCCCGCGCCCGTGGGTCAAGGCCGGTCGCGTCGATCACCAGAGCCGAAGAGCCACGGCTGCGGAGGAATTGGCGCCATGCCACATAGATCGGTTCGCCCGCACCGCTGCACTCCGAAAGGCCCGACTCTTGCACGCGCTGCAGCCGCTGCAGAGGCGTCAGAGACTGGGCTTGGGCAAAACCCGGCAGCGCGTCGGTGATGGTCTTCGCCGGCGGCACGGAGCCGGCCAGGGCAGCGGCGCCGATGTCGAGCCACGCCGGCAGCATCTGGAGGTCGCTCATGGCTCCTCCCTAACCGCTACCCAGCGGCTCGGCCACGATGTAGTGAGCGTAACGCTCGCGGCGCGGATCGGGCTCTTCGTTGGCGCCGAAGGACAGGCACCCGGTTACGCACTTCGTTACGCAGGCCGGCTCGCCCCCGGCCTCGAGGCGATCCTTGCAGTAGTCACACTTGACCACCTTGCGCGTGGCCGGATCCCACTGGGGGGTACCCCAGGGGCAGGCGGCCATGCAGCTCTTGCATCCGATGCAGATGCTGGAGTCCACAAACACGATGCCGTCCTTCTCGCGACGTTGCATCGCGCCTGTGGGGCAGGCCTTGACGCACCAGGGCTCCTCACAGTGGAAGCAGGGCATGAAGACGAGGCGAAGGCGCGGCTGTCCGGCGACGTCCACCGGGCCGACAAAGACGATCTTGCACGGAGCCGGTCCGGGGCCGAGGCCCTTGTTGGTCTTGCAGTGCACTTCGCAGGCCTGGCAGCCGATGCAGTTCGCTTCGTCGTGGCGGAGGGTGTAGGTGCTCACCTGTCGCCTCCCTTTTTCACCGCGGGCTTGACCCGGACGATGGTCTCGGTCAGCGCGCAGCCACCGCCGGCCGGGTCGAATTCGTAGAGCTTGCCGGTCTGGAGGCGCTGATCGGCCACACCTACGCCCAAGGCGCGGGTCGCGAGCGGCACCGTGGCGCCGTAGCCGTGCAGCATGAATACCGCCTCGGGATGGATCCAGGGCGTGACCATGGCCTTGAGCCTTCCGACATAGCGCCCGCCCCCGTCGACCTCGACGGTGTCGCCATCGGCGATACCAAGAGGCCTGGCGCGGTCGGGGTGGATCCAGAGGACCTGTTCGGGCGCGATCTCGTTGAGTAGCGGGTTGTTGAGAGACTGGCCGTGCGCCAGCGTCGCCGTCTTTCCGAAGAGAAGGACGAAGCGGTCATCCGCCGGCGCCTCTTTGGCCGTGTAGGCCGGCAAGCTGGGCAGCCCTGCCTTCTTCAGGATCTCGCTGTCGATCTCGATCTTGCCCGACGGGGTCGGGAACTTGAGAGCCTCGCGTGGCATGAGTTTCGGAGCATCGGCCAGGGCGACGAACCCCGCCTCGCGGATCTCGGCGATGGTCACGCCGGTGCCATCGAGCTGATAGTTCCAGAGTTCCTCGATGGTCTCGAAGTCGAGCACCTCCTTGATGCCCACGCGATGCAGGATCTCACGGAAGATCCACCAGGCCGGGCGGCTGTCGAAGCGTGGGGCGATCGCCTGGTCGCGCATCGCGAAGACCGGCACCGGGCCGTTCATCTGGCAGAGGATGTTGGCCCGCTCGAGATAGGTCGATTCGGGCAGGATGACGTCGGCGAACCAGCCCGTCTCCGAGTAGCGCACGTCTATGGAGACGAGCAGCTTCAGCTTGTCCAGGGCTCGTCGGGTCGCTTCCGGATCGGGCAATCCGGTGAAAGGATCGTGGCGGTAGGCGAAGTAGGCGCCGATGCCGTAAGGCTGCCCCGTCTCGATGGCGGCGAAAGCCTGGTGCAGCATGCCGATGGCCGGATCCCACTGCGGCCTCTCGGTGCCGGCGCCGTCGACCCGTGGCTCCTCGACCTTGGGTGCGCGGTCCGTCAGATGGTTCAGGCCCTTGCGGCCGTAGAACTCGGGCGACTTGCCCAGTATGTAGCCGCCGGGGATCTCGAGGTTGCCCATCAGGGCGTTCAGGATCAACGCCGAACGGCTGACATAGAACGACTGCTTGTGACGCGCCGACATCCAGCCCGGGTGGAAGATCACCTGCGGCCGGTCCGCAGAAATCTCGTCCACCAAGGCGCGGATCTGCGCGGCGGGAAGGCCGGTGTGGGGCTCCTGCCATTCCGGCGTCGTGTCCTTGACCGCCTCGCGCAGGTAGTCCATGCCGGAGACGAAGCTACCGACGAAGTCTTTGTCGTAGGCCTCCTGCTTCAGGACCTCGTGGATGATAGCCAGGTTCAGCGCGTAGTCGCTGTTAGGGCGTACCTGCCAGTAGCGGGTGGCCTTGCAGGCGGTGACGGTGGCGCGCGGATCGATGTAGGTGACCCGCATCCCGTTCGCCACCGCGGCCATGAAGGCCTTGGCCTCTTTGACCATGAGCGATTGGACCACGTTGCGGCCGTAGAGCACCATGTGCTTCACGCGCCCGAGATCAGGGATGAGCCCCTCGTGGCCAAAGCCGTAGAGCGAGCGCGAGGCGTTGTGGACGTTGCCGCCGCAGCCGGCGTCGTGGTTGAAGTAGTTCGGCGAGCCGAGCGCCTGCACGAAGGTCCGGGTCAGGTCGGTGAAGAAGCCACCGCGATCGGAAAGCGCGATGCCGCGCGCATCGTAGAGCTCGATCGTCTCGTGCAGCTTGTCGGCGATGTAATCGAGGGCTTCGTCCCAGGACGCCCGCCGCCATTGGCCGCCACCGCGGGGGCCGGAGCGGATCAAAGGCGTTTGTGGGCGTTCGTCGTCCTGCTCGAAAGCCAGACCGGCTGCGCCTTTCGCACAGAGGCTGGCGCCGATGGCCTTGTCGTGAGGGTTGCCCTGCAGCCAGACTACCTGCCCGTCCTCGACCGTGACCTCGATCGGGCAGCGGACCGCACACATACCGCACATGCTGTAGATCGTACGCCGGCCTGCGGTGCCGACATCGAGCGGGTTCGGTGCCATGGTTGGACTCATTGCAGTCTCCCGGGGGTGGTGTGGCGGTCGGGGATCCTACTGGTTCAGACCGATGTGCCCACGACGGGTGTGAGCGAAACACGGACATGCATCGCTCGCGCCGCACGATGCGCCCGAGGGCCGCGCCAGGATACAATCTGGCCTGGTTTGATGCGGTACAGGCGCGACCGCGCGATAGGAGGGGGATTCTGATGGCCAAGAAGAAGGGCGCCGGCAAGACAGGTGCGGGTGCTGCCGCTTCCGGCGCCGGTCTCATCCTCTTCACCTTGGCCGCCGGTCAGTTCCTCATGGCCCTCGACTTGTCGGTGATGAACGTGTCGATCGCCACCGTGGCTGCAGACATAGGCACGACGGTCACCGGCGTGCAGACGGCGATCACGCTCTACACGCTGGTCATGGCCAGCCTCATGGTCCTAGGCGGCAAGTTCGGCAGCATCATCGGCCGCAAACGGGCCTTCTCGCTGGGCTGCATCATCTACGGCTGCGGCTCGTTGACGACGGCCTTGGCGCCAAACCTCACAGTGCTCATCATCGGCTGGTCGTTCCTGGAAGGCTTCGGGGCCGTGTTGATCATGCCGGCCATCGTCGCGCTGGTCGCCGGCAACTTCCCTCCTGAGGGGCGGCCGCGGGCCTACGGTCTGGTGGCTGCCGCCGGTGCGATCGCGATCGCCGTCGGCCCTGTGATCGGGGGATTCATGACCACGTACTTCTCGTGGCGCTATGTGTTCGCCGGCGAAGTGGTCCTCGTTCTCATCATACTGCTGCTGGCCCGGCGCGCCGCCGACCCGCCTATAGAGAAGCGTCCTCACCTCGACCTCATTGGCGCAGGGGTCTGGACCGCCGGCCTGGCCCTCTTTGTCATGGGCGTGCTCAAGTCCTCCGTGTGGGGCTGGATCCGGCCTAAGCCGGGCGCCACGTCCTTGCTCGGGCTTTCGCTCACCTTCTGGTTCATTATCGCCGGGCTCTTCTTGATCTGGGTGTTCATGCGCTGGCAACGCCGTCTGGAGCGCGCAGGCAAGGAGCCCCTTATCCCGCCTTCGCTGATGCGCATCCCGCAACTAACGGCGGGGCTCGCATCCTTCCTTTTTCAATTCCTGATCATATCCGGCATTCTCTTCATCATGCCGCTGTTTCTCTCAGTCGTGCTCGGGCTATCCCCTATCGACACCGGTCTGCGTCTGGTGCCTCTCTCGGTCACGATGCTTCTCGCCGCCGTTGGCATACCTAAGTTGCTTCCCCGGGTCTCGCCTCGGCGGGCGGTTCGTTCTGGTCTGCTGGCGATCATCGTCGGTATCCTGGCGCTGATCGGGAGCCTCGCCGTGGGGGCCGATTCCTCGATCGTGACCGTCCCGCTGCTCATCGTCGGTCTTGGCATGGGGGCGCTCGCGTCGCAACTCGGTGCCGTGACCGTCTCGGCAGCCCCTGCCGACAAGAGCCCCGAAGTCGGGGGACTGCAGAACACCGGCTGCCAGCTCGGCGCTTCCATCGGGACCGCGCTTGCCGGCTCGGTGCTGATCGCGGCCCTCACCGTGTCGTTCCTAGCCGGGATCCAACAGAACCCCAACGTGCCGCCGGAGGTGAAGGCGCAAGCCAACGTGAACCTGGCCGCGGGCGTACCGTTCATCTCGCAGGCCGACCTCGAGTCGCAGATGGCCGCGGCCGGCGCCTCACCCGAACTCACTGCCGAGGTCGTGGCTCAGAACGAGGCCTCGCAGATCGAGGGTCTTCGCGCGGCCCTAGCCATCCTAGCCATCATGGGAGTCATCGCCCTGTTCTTCACGGGGCCGATCCCAAAGCACCAGCCGGGCTCAGCGGCGCCGGCCTGACGCCGCCGGCCGTCAGCCGGCGGCGGCCTTGTCGATGATCCCCAGGAGCGCCTCTTCCACCTTGAGCGCCACGTCGGCGATGCCGGCGCTGGGGAAGAAGTCGGCGATCAGGCTAGGCCGCATGGTGGTGATGAACACCTCACTCTTCTCTGCGTACACCATGATGGGGCAGGGCAGCATCAGCCCGATCTTGGCGTCGGCCGCCAGCACCTGGCTCGCGTACTTGGCGTTGCACACCTCCACTATGCTCACCCGCTCGCGCTCGAAGCCCTTCTCGGCCAGGGTGGCGGCGACGTCGTGGACGAAGAGCACGCGGAATCCCGCGTCGGCGGTCGCCTGCGTCACCGCATCGACGGCCTGGTCGAATCCCTTGCCGGTGCTTACCGTGTAGTCCAGTTCCATGCTCGCCTCCGATCAGCTATCGCAGGGCCGCGGCCACTCCTCTTCCTTCTCTGTGCGGCCGATGAACCAGTCCTCCTCGGCGAGGTTCTTGAGGTTCTCCAGGGAGTGGCGCAAGGAATGCTCGAGGGAGGTCTTGACGCCCAGGTGGTTGGCGGCCTTGCCGAAGATGCCCCCCGGCATCTCGTATTCGACCTCGCTGGTGACCAAGGTCTTGCCGTCCTGCGGATCGAAGTTCAGCGTCTGCCATCCCGGCAGGCCGCCTCCGCGCTCGTTTCTCCACAGATAGCCGCCGCCCGGCTTGGGCCCGTTCTCCTTGACGGTGGTGATAACGTCCACATCTTTGCCTATCAATGAATAGCTCTGATGTATGACGGTCCCTGGGGCCCCGTTGCCCTCGACGCTCTTGATGTCTCCCAGGCCGGAGAACCAGTTGGCCCACTTGTCAACATGCGACACGTAGGCGTAGACCTTCTCCGGGGTGGAGTCGATCAGGATACTTTCCTTGATACGGGCCATCTCGTGCTCCTTCAGATCGAGTGCGCGGTGCGCGTAGGAGGGCCGCTCGTTCGTCCCAGCTTAGGCTGTTTCGACCGGAAATCAAGAAGGGACCGTCTCGTCAAAGGTCGCCCGCTGCTCGGCGGCCACGGTTGAATCAGATGACCCCGCCGCCTCCGTGGCCGCGGCCTGCATCTGCCGCACGCTCGCCCGGTGGGCGTACGCCTTCGTTACCTCCGCTCCGAAGATGATGATGTAGGCAACGTAGTAGATCCAGATCATTATCACCGCGAGCGAACCGGCCGCTCCGAACGCCGAACCGGGGCTGGTGCGCCCCAGATACCGTCCGATGAAGTAGTTGCCGATGCTGAAAAGCACCGCGGTGATAGAAGCGCCCACCACTATGTAGAGCCAGCGCACCTTGATGTTCGGGAGCACCCGGAAGATGACCGTCAAGAAGACCGTCGACACCAGGAGCGACAGTAAGATGCCGAAGACCTGCAGTAGCCAGCCGGGCAGAGGAAGGATGTTCGAGAAATAGGTGGTGAGAGTTGTAACCGCGGTGTTGGCGAACATCGAAGCGAGGAACATGAAGCCGATGACGATCACCATCCCTACGTCGATCAACTTGCCGAAGACAAAGCCCAGGATGCCTCCTCCGCCATGCCCCTTCACTCCCCAGATGTCGTTGAGAGCCCCGCGGACCGAGCCTATGATGCGGGTCGCGGCCCAAATCAGGGCGAGGACGGCGAGCACGGTGGCCACCGTGAGCCCGCTGCTGCTGTAGATGGCAGCGAGCATCGACTGGATAAAGTGGGCGGTCTCCTCGCCGAACGTACTGGTAAGTCGCTCGGCTATCAGGCCCTCAGTGGCGCTCTTGCCGAACACAAGCGACGCGAGCGCCGTCATGATCACGATCATCGGCGCGAGGCTGAAGGCGCCGAAATAGGCGATCGATCCCGCCATACGGCTGATGTTGTGCGCCCACGCGCCATCGAACGCGTCCTTGAGCAGACCGCCGACGGGAGCGAGTGGGCGAAACACTCTACGGAGCAGGCGCCTCATGGTACAGAGCATAGCAGGGGCGCGGCAGGGGTAGAAAAGCCTCGCCGGCGCTCGCGTCGAGCCGAGGCATCGGCCTCATGGGGGGCGCTACGTCAGCCGGAACACGTGATGACCCCACGCCGGCATGTCAAGGTAGAGGCCCGGGGAGTTGAGCATGTCTCCCTCGCGCGCATAGCTGGTGTCGCTCAGCAGGTCGCGGAGCATCCAGCGCCTTCCGGCCAGATCGGCGAAGGGCAAGGGCGTGTAACACTGGCTCTGATGGTCGGCGAAGTTCACCGCTGCGATCAGCCGGTCACCGTTCGCGCCCTGCCACGCCTGCACCACGAAGCAGTCGTGCGTCCAGTTGCCGTTCCAGGCAGGCCCCGCCTCGAGGAGTTGCCAGTCGCCTTCCCGTACCGCCGGGGTGCGAAGGCAGGCGACCAGCGATCGGTAGAACGCACCGATTTCCTCGTCGACCGGCTCCTCCGGCCGGCGGCAGAGGTGCATGGGCAGGTGGACCTTCGCCCCTTCCGCTTGGCCCTCCTGGAAGAACCGCAGGCCGGGGCAGAGAAACGTGACGACTGCCGCCGCCCGGTGCTTGTCCGGCCGGAAGGTCGCCGCCGCCCTGGGCTCGTCGTGGTTCTCGAGGAATCGCGCCGAACGACGTTGAAAATCGGTATCGGCGCGCAGATGATCGCGGACCTTGTTGGCATCGCCTTCGATCAGCCGGTCATACAGCCGCTTGTCGTAGGTGTAGTCGAAGCCCTGCTGTTGCAGCTCCCACTCGCGTCCCCAATAGACCTCGGCCATGAATAGAAAACCAGGATGCTCAGCCTTGATCCGAGCCACGGCCCCCGGCCAGAAAGGCTGAGGCGTCTTGCCCCAGGTCCACTCGAACACGTCGGGCAGAACAAGCATGGCCATGTCGCAGCGCACCCCGTCGCAGCGGTCCGCCACCCGTGCCAACTCGCCCAGCATGGCCTGCTGCAGAGCCGGATTGGCGTAGTCGAGCTGCAGCGTGTCTGGCCAGCCGTCAAAATACGGGTCCCGCCCGTAGGCCAGGATCGACCCCTCCTTCGTGCGTAAGAAGTTCTGGGGCTGGCGGGCCAGGTCGGAGTCCGTCCCGTGCATGTAGTAGTCGGGATGCTCGGTCACCCAGGGGTGATCGGGAGCCGTGTGGTTGGGCACGAAGTCCAGGATGAGCTTGAGCCCTCGTTGATTCAGGCGGGCCCGGAAGCGGGCGAGGGCTTCGTCATCGCCGAACCTCGGCGACATGTCGTACCCGATGACCGCGAAACACGAGCCGCAGATATCGTCCTCGCGCAGGTCGGGGACCGCCTGGAGGAACTCTTCCCGCCACCGAGCGTTGCTCCGCGATACAGAGCGTCCGGCCTCGCCGGTCCGCCAAACGCCCAGCAAATAGACGAGCTCGAACCCGTTCGCGGCCATGCGGTCCAGATCGGCGTCGGGGACGTTGTCCAGGCCGGCAGCGTAACCCAAGCGCCGGGAGAGTTCGGTAAGCCAAGCTCGGGCGTTGATCTGGTAGAGAGAGGGATTCTTGCTCATGTCCACCCTTGCCGTGCCTCCAGTGCCGTCCGGTGTCCTTAGCCTACTACCCCGGCGGACCGAATCAAAACGCTGGTTAGAGGGGCCCGTGCATGACGATCGAGTCTTTTGGGTATGCTTGCGTTCGTCGGTCGCGTCGCCTAATGTGAGATAGCGCTGTAATCGGTACGCTGGGTGCTCCCTCGGGCAGACGACACGTTTGTCCGATCCCGGAGGTTGCTCGGGGCGTCACCGTCAGATGAAAGCAAGGGAGGATATGGCAGTGGAGGCATCATTGGGCCCGATCCAGTACATCGTTCTGGGCTTCCCGGGCAACAAGTTCAAGGGCGAGATCATTCCCGCGCTGGGGGACCTCGTCAAGGCCGGCACCATCCGGGTGATGGACCTGGCCTTCGTCAAGAAGGATGCCGACGGCTCCATCCTTATCGTGGAACTCGAGGATCTGGCCGACGACGAAGCCGCCCCCTTTGGCGCCTTCGAGAAGCAGATAGGCGATCTACTCAACGAGGACGACCTGCTGGCCGCCGCCCAGGCCCTCGAACCCAACTCCTCGGCCGCCGTCCTTGTGTGGGAAAACCTGTGGGCCCGCAAGTTCGCCGAAGCGATTCGGGGCGCGGACGGAATGCTCATGGCTTGGGACTATATCCCGTACGAAGCAGTCCAGGCCGTCATGGCGGCCGCCAAGAATTCGGCCGAGTAAGACAAAGGGAACAAGACAGGGAGGCACATAAGATGAGAAGACGCCGAGGCCCCAGCTTGATAGGCGTGGCTGCTACCACCGCCGTCGTCGCCGGCACGGCCGGCGCGGTGAGAGGCCATCAAGCGAACAAGGCGGCCGGCCAGCAACAGGCTGCGGCCGACCAGCAAGAGCTCGCTGCGTACCAAGCGGCCGACCAGCAGGCCGCCATGGAAGCGGCGGCCGCTACAGCCGCGGCTCAGGCGGTCGCCGCCCAGCAGGCAGCCGCGCCCGCAGCCGCCCCGGCTGCGCCCGACACCACCGCTCAGCTCCAGAAGCTGGCGGAGCTGAAGGCGCAGGGCATCCTCACTGATGAAGAGTTCGCCGCGGCGAAGGCGAAATTGCTGGGATTGTAGTCGGTTGTAGTCGGTCGTAACCCGGAACGAAACGGAGGGGTCTATGAAGCAATTCTCAAAACGGTGGTTGGTCCTGCTCATGCTGATGGGCATCCTGTTGCTCACCCTTACCGGGTGCAGTAACACCTGGGGCCAGGGCAGCGTCATCTGGACGATGTGCATCTTCTTCTTCTGGATGATCTACATCTGGATGTTCATCGCCATCTTCAGCGACATCTTCCGGCGCAACGATATCGGCGGCGGCAAGAAGGCCATGTGGATCTTCTTCATCATCTTCCTCCCGCTGCTCGGAATCTTGATCTACATGATCGCCCGGCCGAAGATGACCGAACAGGACAAGCAGCTCATGGAAGAGGCGCAGGCACGTCAACAGCGGGCGGCCGGCTACTCGGCGGCTGAGGAGATCGCCAAGGCCCAGGCCTTGAAGGATAGCGGCGCCATCACCGACGCCGAGTTCCAGGAACTCAAGCGGAAAGCTATGGCCTAGTCGACGAGAGCTCATCCGAGGGGGGCGCTGATATGTGCTGTTTGCTCGCTGTGATGGGCACCCTGGGCCCACGCGTGGCCTTCATCATCTGGTGGATCGCCGATACGGCATTCTTCCACCGGGTGTTTGACACGGCCTTCTGGCCGATAATCGGGGTGGTCTTTGCTCCGTGGACCACGCTGTTCTACACCATAGCCTGGTGGGGCGGCACGGCGGACGGAAGCCTCTACTTCTGGGGATACATCCTGGTCGTCATAGGCATACTGTTCGACATCGCCTCCCACGGTGGCGGCGCGTGGCGCAGCCGCAAGAAGGTGCCGGGGTACGCGGCCTGACACCATCGAGGCTCTTACGATAGGACGAGCGCGCGGAGGCCGGCGGCAACGCCGGCCTCCGCGCCGTTCTTGACCTTGCCGCTGTGGAACCGACCATCACATACCTGGGACACGAGACGCTTCTCATCGAACTCGATGGTGTGCGCCTCCTGACCGATCCCGTTCTCCGTTGGCGATTCCCGGTGCTCACCCGTCACGGCCCCCTGCCCGACCTGCGCGTCACTCAAGACCTTGGCGCGGTGCTCATCTCCCATCTGCATCTGGATCACGTGAATCCTCGGTCCCTGCGTCTGCTCCCTCGCGACGTGCCGCTGGTTGTGCCTCCAGGGGCTCGGGCCATCCTCCGTCCATATCGCTTTCGGGACGTTCGTGAACTCGCTCCCGGGGAGGCGCTCCAGATAGGCGGCGTCACGGTCACCGCCACGCCCGCTAACCACACCGGCAAGCGCTACCCCTGGGGCCATATGGCGGGAGCCGTCGGCTACATGATCCGCGGTTCGCTCACCATCTATTTTGCCGGCGATACCGGGCTTTTCGACGGCCTGGCCGATCTCAGCGAGGGGCTGGACGTGGCTCTGCTCCCCATCTGGGGGTGGGGTCTCCGGTTGCCCGAAGACCACATGTCGCCGCAGACGGCCGCTCAAGCCTTGAGGATCCTCCGGCCCCGGCTGGCCATTCCTATCCACTGGGGCACGTTCCTGCCCCTCGGGATCGGAAGGTGCTATGGGCGGTATCTGGTGGACCCGCCCCGCGACTTCCTGCGGTACGCCGCGGAGTACGCCCCCGACGTTCGCACAGTCGTGCTTCCCCCCGGAGAATTTATTACACTTGACGGACTGCTGGAGTCGGCGGCTTCCCAGGGACAAACGGGGGAATAGGGCTTGGCGATCGGCGGCACCCACGAAGAGAGCCCACAGCAGGGCGAACCAGTCGAACACCCGGCCGAAGTCGGCGGTCAGGCCTCGCCCGAGGGGTCGAACGGGGTAGGCTCCCTGCTTTCTGTGCCCAATCCCAAGGGTCGCATCGACAAGATGCCTGTCGTCGGTTTTGTCTGGAACCTGTATCGGGGTTACAGCCGGCGTAACGGTCCCCTTCTGAGCGCCGGCATCGCCTACTACGCGCTGTTCTCCATGGGGCCCCTCCTCTTGCTCACGCTCCAGATCACGGGGCGTCTGCTCGGCAGCGGACTGCCTCCTGCGGACGCCAGGTTGACCCATGAATTGGGCAGGTACATGGGCGAAGATATGGCCGCCATGCTCAGCACTGTCGCGACGTCCTTGATACGAAGCAGCACCGGCTCGAGGACTTTCGCCATCGTCAGCCTGGGGATTCTGCTCTATGGGGCCACCCGGCTGTTCGTCCGTCTGCAGGTCTCGTTCAACATCATGTGGGACGTCAGGGTCGTTTCGAGAGCGTTCTCGTTTCGCAGGGTGATGTCTCGACTCCTTGTATTCGGCCTCATTCTCATTCCCACTGTTCTACTTGTGGTCTCCCTGGTTCTGGGGACGGCTATCGCCTGGCTCGAGGACCTTACAGGCCGCTCGGGCATCGTCATAAACGTCGCACAGGCCGTGATCCCCTTCCTCGTGAGTTGGCTTGCGCTGGTCACGATCTTCGTCGTCCTGCCGGACGTCCACCTGCGCGTGCTGGACTGTTGGTTCCCCACTCTGCTCGTCGCCATGGCCTGGACCGTCGCGACCCGGTTCTTCGGCATGTACCTATCCTGGACGGGATCCGCGAAATACGCGGGTGCGATCGGTGCCTTGGTCGGCGTCATCTTCTGGGTCGACGTCATGGCCATCATCACCCTGGTCGGAGTCCGGTTCAACCGGGCGATGTACCTGTGGAGGGGCAAGACTATGGTGCTCCACGACTATGCCGCGCCGGTCACGGAGTTGCCCGACGTGGATGTTGGGGCGCCGGGGCCGGATCAGCCGGCGACGCCCTCAGGAAGCGGCTAGTCTCACACAAGCCGCTAGTCTCACACAAGCCGCAACTGCTCGGACCTTCTTCCGCGGCGGCTTGCAAGTGGGCACCCGCTCTTTCATACTGGAGCCGACGAGAATAACCGCTCACCGTGAAAGGAGACGCCGCCCATGAAGAATTGGAGGGGTTGGGCCGCGATCGGGGCCATCTTGATGATGGTCGTCGGAGTATTCCAGATACTCTCAGGGATTTTCGGCCTCTTCAACGACCAGTGGATAGTCCAGGGCTATTCGGGCTACTTCCTGGTCGATGTAACCGGTCTTGCAGTGTGGTATATCGTCATCGGGGCGGTCCTGCTTTTCGGTGGCCTGTACGTTGTGCGAGGAGCGACTTGGGCGCGCGTCGTGGGCGTGGTAGCGGCGTCCTTGGCAATCATCTCGCAACTCTTCATGCTCCCCGTCCATCCTATCTGGTCCATTGTCCTTCTCGCGCTCTACGTGCTTGCCTTGATCGGGTTCGTCGCCATGGACGGTCCTCTGGAGCCCGAGTACGTCGACCCGGTCGTCGTTGCGGAAGGGCCACCGGTCGGGCCGGCGAGCGCGGAGCCGGTCGTCGTCGCCGAGGAGAACCCGTTCGTCGCCGCACCGGAGCCCCCCGTGGCGCCCGCGGTGGAGGCGCCGATCGTGTCCGCGGCGGAACCAACGGTCGCCCCCCCGGAGGCGTAGAGGCCTCTTTCATTCTGTGCAAGTGATGGTCCGCCGGCCCCTCGCGGGACGGCGGACCTCTTGGTTCTCAGCAGGGTGCGCAGGAACCGTCCGGGGGCCGGGGGGCGTCGGTTGAGAATAGATTATGAACAGCGGATGTGAGCAAGGACGACGAGGATGACCCTGGACCCCCGCATGCCAGCAGCCGCCGGAGCGAAGCGGATCGCCCTTCTGGGGGCCGGTTTCCTGGCGCTTGGCCTGGGGGCGGTCGGCGCGGTCCTGCCGGTGATGCCGACGACCCCCTTCATCCTCCTTGCCGCCTACTGCTTTGCCCGTAGTTCGACCCGCTGGCATGCCTGGCTGACCACCAATCGTCTCTTCGGCCGGTATGTGGCTCAGGCTGTGCAGGGCCACGCCCTGTCGTGGCGAGTGAAGCTGGCTCTCGTTGCGTCGTGCTGGGGCACGGCGGTGGTGTCGGCTGTGTTCCTGGCGCCGAACCTCGCGGTGAGGCTCGTCGGCCTCTCCATGGCTGCCGGCATGACCGTCTATATGCTTCTGCAGGGGCGGAGACAGCCGAAGCCCGCGGTGACCGCCGGAAGGTCCTCCTCCACATAGCTCGAACTCTCCGCTTGCGCGCACTCCCGTTTCTAGGGAATATGGAGCCGCACTTATCCTAGGCAGAGGAGCGAAGGAGGATCGGGAAGATGATGGGGAACATGAGCGGGAACAAGTGGTCGAGTTGGGTGGCCCTGGGCTCGATACTGATGATGGTCGTCGGCGGTTTCAAGCTGATCGCCGGGATAATCGGGCTTTTTAAGGACCAGTACCTCGTGCAAAGCACCAGCGGCGGCTACATGCTCGTCGACGCCACCGGGCTCGCCATCTGGTGGCTGATCATAGGGGCCATCCTCTTCTTTGGCGGTATGGCCGCGCTGAACGGCAAGTCCTGGGGCTACGTGGTGGGGATAATGGCGGCGTCGCTGGCCGCGTTGTCGGAGTTCTTCTCCATCCCCTACACCCCCATCTGGTCGATCATCATGATCGTTGTGTACGTCGCTGTGTTGGCGGCCTTCGTGAAGGCGCCCGCGCGTAGCGAGTAGCGTAGCCTGAGCGGCTCCCACCGGAGCCGGACCCCAAACCCTGAAAGACATCGGCCCTCTGACGGTTCCATCCCGGACCGTCAGAGGGCCGAACTGCTGCTGTGAGCCCTGCTTGCCGCCGGCGACGACGGCGATGTGCGAGATAACCGTTAGTCCGCCGGCGCCGGTTCGATCTCGCCCTTGCCCTTCTTACCCTCCTTATGCTTGCCGAGTTCCCTCACCGGCGTCCCCATGAGGTCGGAGATAGTCCGGGTGCTCTCGAAGGAATCGAAGAAGAGCAGTTTCACCGCCAGCATGAGGGGCACCGACATGAGCGCACCCAGTCCGCCCAGCACCCAGCCCCAGAAGAACACGGAGAGGAAGACGGTGAGGGTGCTTAGTCCCACGCTCTTCCCCATGATCTTGGGGGAGAAGTAGTTGTCCACGATAGTGTTGATCACGATGACGAGGATGACCACCACTGCCGCCCGGGGGAAGCCGAACTCCAGCAGGGTTATGAAGAACACGGGGATGACCGACAACATGAAGCCGATATTGGGGATGAAGCTGAGCACGAAGAACAGAAGTCCCCAGACCACAGCAAAGTCGACGCCGAAAGCGAGGTAGATGACGGTGACCATGACGGCGACCAAGGCGCTCAGCCACCCCTTGGTGAACAGGAATATCCTGACGGTCTCGCCGAAATTAGCGAACGACCTGGTGACCCGGTCGTTCGTTCTTATGTCATCAACCAGTCTCCTCGGGAGCGCGTACGCCTCAGCGACCATGAACAGAAGGAGAAGGATTATCCAGAAGATGCTGCCCATGACGTTGACTATGCTGGACAGAAGTCCCTTGACCGCGCTGACGGCGGCGTCGGGGCTGAGCGAGCCGCTGGTGAGGCCGCTGATGTCGATGCCCCTGTCGGCGAACCAGGCGGTGGCGTTCGCCTCCATCTGCTGGAGGTTCTCCTGGTAGACGGGCATCTTTTCGTCCAATTGCGTGACGGCGGACAGCATGATGAGCATGAACAACGTCACCGCGGCCACCAGGACGACCGCGACGATCACGATGCACAACCAGGCAGCCATTCCCCTGCGCCGCATCCAGGCGAGAGCAGGACTTGCCCCCATGGTGAGGAAGAGGGCGAGGAGTATCGGGTTGAGGATGCCGGCCGAAAACTTCATCGCGTAGATGATGCCCGCCGCCAAGGCGATGGGAAGGAGCAGCCGAACAGGGCCGCTCAGGGCCTCCCGCTTGGTTCCACCTTCCTGTCCCGCGGACGAGGACTCCGTCATCTGGACGGTCACCGGTTCCGCGGTCACGGCCGCCGGTTCCGACGAGAACGTTTCGGCGGACGGGACAACAGGCGCTGCGTCATCCTGGCTCATGCGGACCTCGATTCCTCCCCGTATACGACGGAATACCCAAGATCAGCGGTACTGCGCTCACGTCCTCTGTCCAAGCGCCGCCGAACCAAGTTGAAAGTATCACAAAGGGGTCAAGCATGGCGCAGGCCGCTCAGCGGCGGCCGGCGGCGCTCCCGACGAGCGCTCGCGACAGAAGCTTGCGCCACCATTGGGTCTCTGTGGCCCTCTCTGCTACGCTACTTGTTCGCGCTTAGGTCACGCCACCACCGCGGAGCTCGCCCGGCGACTCCCCCGAGGTGAAAGGAGTGGACGGGTGCCTCAAGAAGATACGAAACCGGCGTCGGCAAACGCCCCCAAGCAGGCGGCGACCCAGCAGCAGGCGGCCGAGACCCTTTCTGCACTCACCGACCAAGAAAGAGCTGTGCTCGACGTCCTTATCGCATCCGCGACGGCGAGAACGGCCACTCAGCTCTCCGCGGCTTCGGGCCTGCCCCGTGATGAGGTCGCGAATGCAATCGAGAGTCTGCGGGTACAAGGCCTGGTGACCCGGTTCAACACTGTGATCGAGAGCTACGGAGCCCGCTTCCCCGGCCTCGAATTGCGTTGAATCATCCACAAGGCGAAGGGTGATGTCGAATGACCACGACGAAGGCGAACGCGGAGCAAGAACGCCTGGCTGAGGCCGCTGCCGGCACCCCCTGGCGCAAGTGGGGCCCCTATCTGAGCGAGCGGCAGTGGGGGACTGTTCGCGAGGACTACAGTCCGGACGGGAACGCCTGGAACTACTTCACCCACGATCAGGCCCGGTCGCGGGCGTACCGGTGGGGTGAGGACGGGCTCGCCGGGTTCTCCGACGAGAAGCAGCGGCTCTGTTTTGCGCTCGGGCTTTGGAACGGTGAGGACTCGATCATCAAAGAGAGGCTGTTCGGGCTCGCCAATTCCGAGGGCAACCATGGGGAGGACGTCAAGGAGTACTACTTCTATCTCGACTCCACCCCCACGCACTCCTACATGAAGTGGCTCTACAAGTATCCGCAACGGGCCTACCCCTACGACGACCTCGTGACCACGAACGGCCGCCGCTCCAACAGGAACTGGAGTACGAACTCCGAGACACCGGGATCTTCGCGGACGACCGCTACTTCGACGTTTTCGTCGAGTACGCCAAGGCCGCGTCTGAGGACATCCTCATTCGGGTCACGGTCGAGAACCGGGGGCCGGAAGTGGCGACGCTTCATCTCCTGCCCACGCTCTGGTTCCGCAATACCTGGAGCTGGGCAGATGGAGACGAGGCAGGCAGGCCGGGACTGCGGCAGGTTGCCGCGCCGAAGGGAACCAAGGCGGTGCTCGGCCTCGCACCCGGAATGGGCGACCGCTGGCGATCCTCGAGGGGGAGACGCGCCACTGCTCTTCACCGAGAACGAGACAAACAACGAGCGGGTATTCGGCACCACGAACGCCGGCCCGTACGTCAAGGACGGCATCAACGACTGTGTCGTCCACGGCTTTCAGGACGCGGTCAACCCCGGCGGCGTGGGTACGAAGGTCGCTGCGGACCACGTAGTCGCGGTCGCGCCGGCCGGCGCCTCCGTGCTCCGTCTGCGGCTCACAGATCTCGCCCCGGGAGGGGCTCAGTCAGCCGACGAACTTCGCGGGTTTCGACGAGTTACTCGAGCAGCGCCGCGGCGAGGCAGACGAGTTCTACCGCGGGATCACCCCCGCTTCGGTCACCGAAGACGAAGCCCGGTTGATGCGGCAGGCTCTGGCCGGCATGCTCTGGAGCAAACAGCATTATGATTACAAAGTTAAGCAATGGCTTCAGAAGCACGGCGTCACTGAACCCGGCCAGGATGTAAATGTAAGAAATGCTCAGTGGTACCACATGGCTAATGAAGACGTTATCTCGATGCCGGATAAATGGGAGTACCCCTGGTATGCGGCCTGGGACCTGGCTTTCCACACCCTGGCTTTAAGTATGGTTGACCCTTTCTTTGCCAAGCAGCAGCTTACCCTGATGCTGAACTCCCAATATCTGCACCCTAACGGTCAGCTTCCGGCTTATGAATGGAACTTCAGCGATGTAAATCCGCCGGTGCATGCCTGGGCAGTCATCTTTAATTACCGATTGGAGAAAGACCTATATGGAAAAGGAGATATTCAATTCCTCGAAAATGCCTTCCAGAAGCTCCTCTTCAATTTCACCTGGTGGGTCAACCGCAAAGACCGGACCGGAAGCAATGTCTTTGAAGGCGGCTTCCTGGGACTGGATAACATCGGCATCTTTGACCGCAGCGCGCCGTTACCCATGGGCGGCTACCTAGAGCAAGCCGACGGTACCGCCTGGATGTCGATGTACTGCCAGAATATGCTGGAGATTGCATCGGAACTGGCCCTGAATAATCCGATCTATGAAGAAATGGCGATTAAGTTTTATGAGCATTTCCTGTGGATTGCCAACTCCATGAACCGCGTGGTTAAAGGCCGAGACAGCATGTGGGATGAAGAGGACGGCTTCTACTATGACCTGCTGCGGTTGCCGGACGGCAGTGCCAGACGGATCAAGGTACGCTCCATGGTGGGACTGCTTTCCCTTTGTGCCAGCACCACTTTCCGGGGGAACTTATGGAGAAGCTCCCCAATTTCGCTGCCCCAGGTCAAAGGTTTAGCCGGGAATATTCCGGAACTGACCACCAACATCAATCGGCCTGGGCGTCGAGGCCCCCGGGGGACAATATATGCTGTCATAGATATTGACGGATTAGAGAAATTAAAGCAAGTTTTATCTCGGATGCTGGATGAGAAGGAGTTTTTAAGCCCTCATGGGATTCGGTCTTTATCCCCAGGTCTATAAAGAGCCTTAATACTTTTGATCTGGGTGGACAGCAGTTCTCAATAGACTACCAGCCCGCCGAATCCAAAACAGCCATGTTCGGGGGTAACTCCAACTGGCGAGGCCCGATCTGGATGCCTACTAATGTCCTGATTCTCTGGGCCCTGATCCAACTTCATCTGTATTACCAGGACAGCTTTTAAAATTGAATGCCCCACCGGCTCCGGCAGGATGATGAATCTGTACCAGGTAAGTAAGAAATAGGTAGTCGTCTGATTAAGATCTTTACCAGAGGATGAATATGGCCGGCGTCCGGTGTTGGGGAATCAACAAGTCCAGACCGACCCTAATTGGAAAGACTATATCTGGTTTTACGAATATTTCCACGGCGATAACGGTGCCGGTCTTGGAGCCAGTCACCAGACCGGATGGACCGGCTTGGTGGCTCGGGCTTCCTGATCCAGCTCTTTGGAAGTGTCGATGCCGAGCAGTTCCTCAAAGGGGGAAAGAAGGGAGCTTTCGCCCGGCAGTAAGCCGAATCGGAGCAGTAACGACCGGAAGGAGACTGAAGTGCGTATCGTTGTGGTTCTCGGAGCTTTCATCATGGGCGTTCTGGCGGGTGCGGTCTGGCTTGCCTACCGGTCCTCGCAGGAGACTCAGAAGAGCCTCCCGGAGTCCTTCGCAGATGTACCGACTGAGGCGAAGAAGGTCTACGTGGAAGTCCGCACTCGGGCGACCGAGGCCGTGAAGCAGGCTCGCGGATCGATGGCGGAGGAAGGGCAGGCCGGACTGGAGCCCGACGCCGCGCAATGGCCCGAGACCAGCTACGTCGAGGGCATTCAGTAGGACTCGGGGGCCCCGGCTCCGGGAAGACAGAACCGGCCGCGTTAGGACAAGGACTTAGCCGGCAACGAGAAGGGCGAGGTCCCCGGTGGACCTCGCCCTTCTTCCTACTTACCGACGCCGCCGCCCCGACTGCTCGGGTGGCAGGCGCTTTGTCCGGCAGCAGTCTCTCAGGTAAGTTTGGCCTTCTGGCGGGCGAATTCCTCGTCGGTGAGGTGTCCGGCGTCGTGCAGGCGGGCAAGCGTCTCGAGCTGCTGAGCCGCCGTTTGCGGAGACACGGCTGTGCCCTCGGGGAGAGCGGTCACTTCATGCGTATCCTGCTGGGCCACATCAGGAGGTAGATGACGGTCCCGATGAACGGGATGATGATCACCAGAACGAACCAGAGGGCCTTCGCCCCGCCGCCCAGATCGTGCCGCCGGAAGATGTCCCAGATGGATATGGACCAAGTGAGGAAAAGTCCTATCCAAATGACCAGCAGAA
>CAVRJE010000019.1:0-9853 GCA_963721365.1 uncultured Actinomycetota bacterium | reverse complement strand
GTCCGCCGCCAGTTGCACCGCGATGGCGCGCCCCATGCTCCTCTTCGCCGCCGCCCCGGTGACCAGTGCGACCCTTGCCGTCAAGCGCCCTCTAGAAGCTCACAGTAGACCCTTGCCTTTCAGATAGCCTTCGATGTTGAAAGTAGCCTGCTGCGACAGCAGAGGTTGACCGCCCGCCACGCACATCGTCTGACCCGTCACGTAGTCCGAAAGCTCGGAGGCAAAGGAACAGACACGCCCCCGCGATGTCCTTGGGCTGCCCCATGCGCCCCAGAGGGATCTCGTGCTTCGACACGGCCGCGAAGAAGGTCTCCCGCTCGGGGCCGGCAGGCATGAGGGCATCCCAGAAGGGCGTCTCGATGGGACCCGGGACTATGGTGTTCACGCAGATGTTGAGCGGGGCCAGCTCGAAGGCCAGGTTGAGGGCCAGGCCGATCACACCGGCCTTGGCCGCGTGGTAGTGGAGCACCGACACCACCGGAGACACGGCCCCCGTAGAGGAGATATAGACGATCTTGCCGTATCGGTTCGCCTTCATGGTCGGCAGCACGGCTTCGGTCACCAACCAGGGGCCCTTCAGGTTGATCCCGACCACCCTGTCCCATTCTTGCTCAGTAATGGTCCCAGTGGCGCCCGCGCCGTGGGTGCCCGGCACTCCGCCCGCGCAGTTGATGAGGATGTCGATGGTCCCGAACTCCTTGAGGGTGCCCGCCACCATCCGGTCGATCTCGGCGCCCTTGGTGATGTCCATCTCGAAGGCGAGCGCGTCCCGACCCATCGCCTTGACCTCTTCGGCCACGCTTTGAGCGCCGGCCGCGTCCAGGTCGCACAGCACGACCTTGGCTCCCTCTTCGGCGAACTTGAGGGCGATGCCTCTGCCCATGCCCTTGGCCCCGCCGGTAACGATGGCCACTTTGTTCTCGAGATACATCGATCTGCTCCCTGTCTTGAGTCAGCCGGTCAGTCCTCACCCTACAGTACGTCGTCCAGACCCAGGGCGACGATGCGGTCCCGCTCGATCGCCCCGGTCTGCGCATCAAATCCCATCGCCTCGTAGAACTGCTTCTTGAGACCCTCCGAATCGACGGTCACACCCTCCAGCGCCCCCGCCCCGAGCGGCGGGTTGCCCCTCGCCCTCTCGGGCAGCGTGAAGTCGCCGGGCTTGAAGCCCTCGCGCAGATTGAAGGCGTGGAGAAGGGTGGTGATCCTGCTTTCCGGTCTCGCACGATCTCCTCGTAGTCCAAGCCCCAGCCGGTGATGGCGTTCATGCATCCGACGAAGTCCAGGGGCATGCTGTCGACCCCGAAGAGGCAGGCGCCCGAAGTGTTCACCCAGTGTTGCCAGCCCGCGAGTATGGCATGGTACTTGCCCTTGTCGGTGGCGTCGTACCGTTCCATCTTGAACGGGATCCCCATGCCCGCGTAGGCCCTCTCGTTCACGCCGCCGTGCTCGGCGAAGGCCGTTCCTCCCCGGGTGTGCCTGCCCGGCGTGGAGTCGGAGATGTAGGTCGCGCCCCAGCCCGGGAAGCAGCGGGGGTCGTGCATGGCCAGCATCTCCCCGCCGGCGTGCATGGCGAGGCTCGCCGCCCCTCGGCCGATCTTCTCCGCCGCCCATTTGGCGCCGTCGGCCAGCACGTCGCCGATGCCCTCCCGGAGGCACATCTTCTCCAGCACCGCCACGTGCGCGTCGCTGTTGCCCCAGGTGAGCTCCAGACCGTCGGTGTCGGCGGTCGTGAGCATGCCGTTCTCGTAGCAGTCGATGGCGAACGCCACCGTGGCGCCGGCCGATATGGTGTCCAGCCCGTTGAGATTGCAGAGCTCGTTGGCGTAGATGAGCGATTCCATGTTGTCGTTGAGGCACATGGGCCCAAAAGCGGCCAGAGTCTCGTATTCGGGCTTGTGCACGTCGCGGACCGGATACTTGCCCTCCTCCACCGTGAGGATGGAGCCGCAGGCGATGGGGCAACCCACGCAGGCATAGTTCTTCTTGGCGTACTTGGCCATGCCGTCCCAGGCCACCGCGCTCCACTTGGACTCGGGAAAGTCCTCGACGGTGTTGCCGCCCCAGTTCTTGATGGGCACGTCGTGGTCGTGCATGTGCATGATCAGGGCGCCCGGCGTGCCGCCGTGGCTGAGTCCGTAGAACATGCCCGACGGGTTCTCCTTGGTCTCCCGGATCATCTCTTTCATCATGGCCTGCACGCTTGGGCCGGTCGAGTATCTCCGGCTTGAGGGTGCCCGTGCAGGCGACGGCCTTGAGGTTCTTGGAGCCCATGACCGCTCCCAGACCGGACCGGGCGGCGGCTCGCCCCCGGTCGTTGATCACCGCCGCGATGCGCGAGAGCCGCTCCCCGGCCGGGCCGATGGCCGCCACCTTGAGCTTCTTGTTGCCGTTCTCCTCGCCGGATCAGTTCTTCGGTGACGGCGGTGTCTTTGCCCCACAGACCGGCGGGCGTCCTTGATCTCGACCTTGCCGTCGTCGATGAGCAGATAGACGGGATGCTCCGCCTTGCCCTCGAAGAAGACGATGTCGTAGCCGGACGCCTTGAGCGCGTTGGCGAAGTCGCCGCCGCTGTTGGCGTCGCCCCAGTAGCCGGTCAACGGCGACTTGCCCATGGTGGCGAAACGGCAGGTGGAGTAGACCCCGGAGAGCGTGAGCGGCCCGGTGCCGATGCCGAAGATGTTGTCGGGGCCCGAGGGGATCGATGCGCCGGGCTTCATGCGCTCCATGATCACCCGGGCGCCGACGCCGTAACCGCCCACGAACTGCCGGGCCATCTCTCCGATAGCTCCTCTTCGTGCCACCTGCCGTTCGTCAGGTCCACGAACAGCAGCTTCCCCATATAGCCGTATCTCGCCTTGGCCATGATCGCGCCTACACCTCCCGCGCCGTCCGCAGCCCGGTCCCGATGGCGTCGGCGATGAGGCCCGGCTGGTTGCAGTCGCCTATGGCGTAGACCTCGGGCACCTTCTGCTCCAGTGACGGCAGAAGATCCGCGTTGGACGTCAGCGGCAGCGCCGAGACGAAGGTGTCGGCCTGGAGGGTCCGGGTCGCCCCGTCCTTGTCCACGATAGTAAGGCCCTTGTCGGTGATCTCCACGTATTCCTTCACGCCGGGGATCATCTCGACCCCCTTCTTCCCGAACCAGATCATGAGGCTGAAGAGGACGGCGTCGATCATCTGGTCGCCCAGCATGTCACCCTGCTCCACGATGGTGACGTTCCGGCCCCGCTTGACCAGGAACTCGGCCAGCTCGCACCCCTGCAGCGCGCCGCCGATGACAACGACGTTCTTGCCAAGAGGCATGTAGAAATTGGTGAGCGACCGAAGGGTGTAGGGCGGCACGAAGCGGGTGGCGAGCTTGAGCTTCTTGTGCAGGGCCGCGCCGCTCACTACGTTGGACCGGTCGATCCCCTTGATGGGCGGGATGGTGGCGCTCGCGCCGGTGGCGAGGAACACTACGTCGGGCTTGACCTGGTCGACGACGGACATGTCCGCCGCCTTTCCCGGTGATCACCTTGACGCCGAGCTTGCGGATCTGGCGATCGAGGTAGTCGGCGATCAGCGGCACGTCCTCGGGATGCGGGCCCTTGACGATGGCGGCGATGGGCAGGAGCCCGCCGAGCTTCGGCCCCTTCTCGTAGAGGGTCACGTCGTGGCCGCGAAGGGCGGAAACGCGGGCAGCCTCCATCCCGCCGGGGCCGCCGCCGATGACGAGCACCTTCTTCTTCTTGGGGGCCTTCTCGATGTCGGTATAGGGCGTGCCCAGAAGCGCGTTGATGCGGCAGCGCTTGGTACCGAGGCAGTTATCGCAGGCCGTGCAGGGGGCGATGTCGTCCAAACGGCCCGCGCGCAGCTTGTTCACGTAGTCAGGATCGGCGTGGAGGCGCCTGGTCATGCCGATGAAGTCGGCCATGCCCGCTTCGAGCACCTTTTCGCCCATGTCGGCGTCGAGCCTCCCCACGACCGTGACCGGTATCGAGACCTCCTTCTTGATCCCGGCAGCGAGGAGGGTGTTGGCACCCGCTCCCAACTCCTTCGCGTAGTACTCCTTGGGGAACTTCTCCAGCGGGATGGGCGGCTCCGGGTAGAAGAGCAGGTCGGTGAGATAGCCGGGCACGTGGTAGCCCAGCCAATGGCTCCTCACCATGATGGCGTCGGCCCCGGCCTTCTCGATCCAGCGGGCGTTCTCACGCGCGATCTGCGGGGTGAGCATCATGCTGTCCTCGAAGCCCACGACCTGACCGACCTCGAGCCCGTTGATGATCATGGTGCAGGCGAAGTCCTTGCCGCAGCGCCTCTTGATCTCCTGGATCACCTGGCAGGGGAAAGCGGGTCCGGTTCTCGCTGCTTCCTCCGTAGATGTCCTCGCGCCGGTTCCAGAAGGGCGAGAGGAAGTTGTGCAGCAGGTGGCTGCTCGCGGCGTTGACGTCCACGCCGTCGAACCCCGCCTTCTTCGCCCGTTCGGCCGCGGAGGCGAACTTGTCCACCAGGCCCTCGATCTCGGGAATGGTCAGTTCCCTGGGGACCTCGTTGTGGAAGTCGGCAGGGTAGGGGACCGACACCGGCGAGGCGCCCAGGGGCGGCCCGGCGAAGACCTGGTTCGGCTCGATGTGCCGGAGGTCGGCCTGCCAGGGGCCGTCGTGGTTCATCTGCATGAAGGTGGGGCAGCCATGCTTGTGCATGACGTCCACCAGTTCCTTGAGCCCCTCGATGAAGCGGTCGTCGTCGATGCGGTAGCGCTGGCGCCAGCGGGCTCCCGGCAGGGTAGTCGATGGTGGGCGACTCGACGATGATGAGGCCGGTCCCTCCTCGGGCCATGCGCTCGTAGAAGGCCAACATCTCCGGTCGCATGTGGACGTCGTCCTCGTGCCACATGAGCATGCCCGCTCCCGTCTTGAGGATGCGGTTGCGCGTGGTGACCGGGCCGATGCGGCCGGGCTCGAGAAGCTTCTCGTACTTGGAACTCATCGTCTCTCAGTTTCCCTTCGCCGCGCCGGAGTATCTTGCGTCGACTTCCGGCGGGGACGCTTCCCAGAAGAACCGGATGGTCTTGATCTTCAGCTTGTCCGTCGTCGTCCACGATCAGCTCGTAGAGCGGCAGGTAGTGCTTCTGCACGAGCAGTTCGTCGGTCTTCGAGCTGAAGATCCGCGCGATGAGAAAGGCTACCGCCACCAACCGCTCCTCGTCCACGAAGATGTCCAGTACTTCGAACTTCTCGTAGTCGTCGGGATGGCTCGTCAGCATCCGGTAGAAGTCCTCGCTGCGTGGAATGGCCGGCCTCAGGCCCGCCGAACACGTACATATAGGGCATGAACCGCAAGTCGGGCGCGAAGTACTCGTCCATGCGATGGACGGTGGCCGCGTCCTGGGCGTACAAGTTGTACGTGGCGAAATAGTCCTTCATCCACTGCACGATCTCGTCGTACGTAGGCCGTCCGCCTCACGCCTGGCCCTCCTGTCTCTTCCAGTCCCTTTCGAATACGTCGTCGATCTCGAGAGCTCCGGCCGGCAGGATCTCCCAGAAGAAATCGAGCCTCTCGATCTTCATCTTGCCTTCCTCTTCTATCAGCGGATAGCGCGCCAGATAGCGCTTGGTCAGCAGCACCTCCTGAGTGTCGCGGTCGATCAGGTCGGTCTTGATCTGCGCGACGAAAGACCTGCCGGTTCTCGTCGATCACGAGGTCCTCGGGGGTGAGCCTTTCGATGCCGGACGGATGCGAGGTCAACACTTTGTACCAGTTGTCCCGGCCAGAGACCTTGCCGACGTACGCGATGTACGGGTTGAAGACGAAGTCCTTGGCGAAATACTCATCCATGCGGTGGATCTCGTTCGGATCCTGGCCGTACTTGTTGAATACCTCGAAATACTCGCCTATCCACTGCACGAGCTGGTCATATGTCAGCCTCATCCTCTGTTCCCCTCTCTGCACCGGTCGCTAGAAGAGCTTCACGTACTCGGGATCGTTCGCGGCTTCGAACATGAAGATGGGCGTGTCGATCCTCTTGAGCGTGATGGGGCAGTGCTCCACCCCTTTGGGCACGAAGATCAGGCAGGTCTTGGTGATGGTGTGTTTCTCTCCTCCCATGAGGAACTCGATCTCGCCACCCAGTTCCCGGGGGTAGTTCCTGTTCGTCCCGCCGAAACCGATCACCTCGTCGAAATCGTGGCTGTGCGGTATCTCGATATCGACCGGTTGGCCGCCGGGCAGCCCCCACAGGATCTCGCAACCCGCGAAGAGCGAGCAGCCGGGGACGATGGAGTTCATGATGCCGAGGAGCATCGTCCTGTCGAGTATCTTGCCTTCCTTCGCCTGATCCTCCATGGCCTTGACCCACGGGGCGACCGGGGGCGGCATGAGGTCCTCGGTGACGATGTACTTGCCGTACTTCGATTCGGTCATTCTCCCTCTCCTTGCCGCGTCCATCCTCTCCCTGTGGCCCCCCGGGTCGGCCTCGGCCAGACTGCCGGCTCCGATCATCAGCGTCATCTCCAAGTGGGGCCTGGTGAAGCTCTTCCAGGTCAGGGGGCCGTGTTTCATGCCTTTCGGAACGAAGACGGAGGAGGTCTTGTTGATCGTGAGCGGTCGGCCGTCCAGAACGAACTCGATCTCGCCTCCGAGGTCCTCCTGATCGCTCGGGTCGGTCCCTATGTGCATCACGATCTCGTCGTAGTCGTGCGTGTGCTCGCCGATGTGCGGGTTGGGATCGGGCATGGCCAGTATCCAGCCCGCCTCGACGTACATGTTCGATCCGGGGATGAGGTTGTTGCTCATGAGGGTCATAGCCGGTATGCGGCCGAGCACCTCGAAGGCCGGCACGATCTCGTACGCCGGTCTGCTCACCAAGTATTTCTCGCTGCCCTTGTCCGTCATCTGCGTCCTCCGATGGTCTGGTGATCGCGGGCACTGAGGGGCACGACGTACCTCTGCATCAACCTCAGCGCCTTCGCGGGTTCGCTCTGGGCGAGCAGGCCGAGCGCGAAAAGCACGTACTGAGCGTCCAGCAGCATCTCCGGAGCCTTGGGTTTGAGCACCATGGGGAAGTCGTCCTCAAACAGCGCACCTCCCAGGACCTCGGCGGGATCGGCCGAGAACGAGATGGGCCCGCCGGCGCCGACGACCCAGCGCACCTGGGTCAGGTCCTTGCCCCGCTGCACCACGACCTCTCCGTTGGGTGTGACCATGGTCTTCAGCGACCCCACGTGGCGATTGACCGCGGAACGCACGGCGACCCTGGAAAGGAGCAGATGACAGGCTGTCTGCTCCTCCCCCCGGGGCACGCTGTTCTCCCGGCACATGGCGGCCACGGCCTCCTCGAAACCGCGCGGCAGGTCCTCTGTTTCGGCCACGGCCTTCAGGGTATCCAGGTTGTGGAACAAGCCCAGATCGCCCTCGACGGTGCGCTTGGCATAGGGTTCGGGCAGGCCGAGGAAGTGTACCGAGCCGGCCGTCGGCGCTCCTTTGGCCACGGAGTAGACGTCGGTGGTGGCGCCGCCTACGTCGACCAGCAGCAGTTCGCCGATGCCCGGCTGCTCCGCCGGTGCCGTCGGCGAGGAGCCTGGCGGCCTCGAGCACGGCCGCCGGCGTGGGCATGATGACGTCGGCGATCATGCTTCTCGCCCGGCCGATGCCCTTCGCTTCGGTGATGCGGGCGATGAACAGGTCCCTGATCTTTGCGTTGGCCGCCTCTACCTCGAGCACGCCGATCTCGGGCATGACGTTGCCGGTATAGATGACGTTCTTCCCCGAACCGGCGAACAGCGCGGCGACGTCGTCGTATGCCGACTTGTTGCCGGCGACGATGATGTTGGTCACGCCCTGGGCCGCTCCGGGCCGAGCATAGCCGCGTTGTGGGTGATCACCTTCTTGTTGCCGCCGTCGGTGCCCCCCGTGAGCAGCACGATATCGGGGGCGATGTCCTCGATCTCGCGGGTCTCGGCCTCGGAGAGCTCGAACGAGTACGAGCCGACGATCTTGGCCCCGGCCCCAAGCGCGGCCCTTCGGCCGGCCTCGGTGGTGTACTCGGGCACGAGTCCGACGCAAACGACCCGCAGGCCGCCGGCGGCGCTGCTGCAGGCGACCGTCCGCCGCCGCTCGCTCTCTCCGATGGGCACGGTCTCTGACAGAAGCGAGAAGGCCTGCTCGAGACCGACGGTGATGTCGTGGCCCACGGTGGATGGCACCTGCACCCGGGCGAGAAGCTCCTCGCCCTCGAGATCGAAGGCCACCAGCTTGGTGAAGGTGCTGCCGAAGTCGACGAAGAGCCGAGTGTCTGCCACCGCTACCGCCTCTCGCCCCGCCCCCGGCCCGGCCCTACTCGCGCCCGGCCCGCGCTCGGCCGAGGTCGCCCTTGAGGTCTTCGATGGCGCCCCTGACGTCGGTTTCCGGCGGGTACACCCGGTCGAAGCCCTTGGCTTTGAACTTGGCCTCATCTACGGCGAAGTCGTGACGGGATACCCCAAGGATGCCACCCAGGTACAGCAGAGATGCCCTCGAGTCCGGCCTCGGTGCACTTGTCGCGGAACCCCTCGAGGTCCAACTCGGCCATGCCATAGAGGGAGCTGATCATCATGGCGTCGGCCGCGGTCTCCTGGGCGGCCATGATGAACTCCTCGGGCGGCGTCTGCGCGCCCAGTTCGACGACCTTGAACCCGGCATCCCGCAGAGCCCGGGAGATGATCTTGGTCCCGATCACGTGCGCGTCGACGCCGACCGTACCGGTGATGACACAACCCAAGTGGTCCATCACTCCCGCCCCTCCCTTGCTATTACGACCGGCGGCGCCGGACGCTAGACGGCCACCTCGCACACAAGCCCCCGAGACTCGACGATCTTGCGCGCGCCTTCCATGAACTCCTGCGATGGTCTGTCGACAGTCTCCATCTCGTACTGCAGGCCGAGCATCTCGTACTTCTGCTGCCCGTAGCGATGGTACGGCAGAAGGTGCAGGGTCCCTCCTGGCAGCCGGGTGGCCACCAGATCGGCGATGTCGGCGATGGCATCGACGTTGTCGTTGAAGCCGGGGATCACCGGGGTACGCACTACCACGGGTACACCGCAGGCCGCCACGAGATCGAAGTTCTGGAGGATCCGCTCGTTCGCGCGCCCCGTCTCGGTCCGGTGCGCTCGCGAATCGACATGCTTGATGTCGAAATAGAACAGGTCCACGTAGGGGATGAGCGCGCGCAGCCCTTCGGTTTCGCCGTCTCCTGATGTGTCGACACAGGTGTGAAAGCCGGCCTCCCGGAACCGCTCGAGCAGGGCGCGCGCGAACTCGGCCTGGAGCAGCACCTCGCCGCCCGACAGGGTGACGCCTCCCCCCGAGTCGCGGTAGTAGTCCGAATCGCGCTTGACAACGGCAAAGACATCGTCCACCGACATGTGTTTGCCGGAGATGTTCATGGCTTCATGAGTGCACGCGTCCACGCAGGCGCCGCACGAGTCACACAGTTCGCGATCGATCACGATGCCGTTCGCGCCCACGCAGACGGCGCCGGCGGGACAGACCGCGACACAACGAAAGCAGCGCTTGCAGACAGAGTCGCGATGCATGAGTTCGGGCTCGGGGCTCTGCGATTCCGGGTTGGAGCACCACGCGCATCGGAGCGGGCAGCCTTTGAAGAAGACGGTGGTCCGGATACCCGGACCGTCGTCGATGCTGTACCGCTGGATGTTGAAGATGGTACCGGTCACTACCGGTCAGCCCACCTCGTGCATCGTGCGCTCGACTATCTCGTCCTGGAGTTCGGGCGGCAGGTCGACGAAGTAGGCACTGTAGCCGCCCACGCGGACGAGCAGGTCCTTATGCGCCGCGGGCTCTTTCTGCGCGGCCAAGAGCTCCTCGGCTGTA